>CAVUHR010000011.1:0-419161 GCA_963741245.1 Nitrospirota bacterium
AGGTCACCTTCCTGTGAAGAAAGCACGAGCGAGCTTGGAGGGGGAGTGGCGAGACAGCTGAAATGGTTTCTGTGCTCGCATAGCCCCCACGATGAAGCGGTGGTCGCTCGATGCGCGCAATGGAGACCACACCAGCCGCCTCGCTGAATGCGGTAACGAGTTCGCCTTCGTTGGACGCGCGCAGGCAAAAGCGGTTGGGCTACCCCCTGTAGAAGAAGTCGTCTACCCCGAAGCCCTGTAAATGGTTGTATTTCGCCATTTCGCTGAGTTGACTCCACGATTAACAAATCGTAGATTATTCACATTTGATTCCTCAGCGAATGAAGCAGAGCCGTTTCGCACAAGCAGGGCACATCCTACCATTCGATTAAACAACCTTCCTAGGCGATTGAAAAGAGGGAAGCATATGGAGAGCGATGAGTTACGCAATCTTTCTGGGAAACTTGATGCGATTATCAAGCTAATGGTGCTTCGCATGACTGAAGGAAAGAGCCAGAAGGACCAGATCCGATTGCTGTCAACTGCGGGCTTTAAGCCTAAGGCTATTGCAGAGATTCTCGCAACGACTAGGAATACAGTTAATGTAACTCTGGCTAATATGAGGAAGACAAAAAATAGAAGTCCTGGTAAAAAGTAACGTTAAGTTTTTCTCGTCGAGAGGAGATTCATCATGCGTAGAAGGATGTTTCCTCATCCGATCAAATTTTGAAGGAATTCGAAACAATCAAGAGGCTCCTGGCCCTGATGTTGATCAAGGCAGGCGCCTCGCAAGATGAGCTGGGGATTGCACTCCAGCTTGATCGAAGTGGTGTCAGCAGGATGTTACCGTCAAGCAAGATTAAACCATTCAATTCGTAAGTAACGATACAAGAAAATGGTTCAACCTGTTTCCGATGTGCGATCCAATCCGAATGACCAGATTGACCATGCGGCAAAGATCATTGGCAGATCAAAAGACCGAGCAACTGTTTTTGAAGCCATCTGTTATGGCAAGAAAAGCTTTAAGACAGTGGAAGAGATTCACGAGGCAACCGGACTGTCTAAAATTAGGATACTGCAAGAGGGTAGAAAGCTATTCGTCAACCACATTGTCCAGCAAGCTAAGATTGATGGTCAGACCGCATACAAGAAAGACGATTTTTACAGTGACCAGAAATCGAAGATACTCGCTATGGCAAAAGACTCGAAGAAGCGGGCCTCGATGCCTACAAAAACAAGACCACAACATCGAGCATCCGGCTCGTGGATTACCATCCGTGTCCATCGACAGCGCATAAATGTAGGGCAAATAACAATAGACGATATAGATTCGTTCTCCAGGGTTCGAAGGTATCCCAACGCTGCCGAACGGCCGACTCCAATGCTCGAGGCTAAATTCAAGGAAGGGATTGAAGGGATTAAGGAAATTCTCAATGAGCGAGGGCGTTTTAAGGATTGGGGTGGCGAACGGAACGATCTCCTTACGACCCGTCTTCGACTAGGGGGGAAACGGAGAGCAACTGCGTTTGCTTTTAAGGGGCGTGGTCATCGCGGAAAGCTTACTCCTGCGTCTATGGGGAAAAATGGGGATCAGATTCTAAGATTGTTCCGAAGTCCGGCATAGGTATATTTAGTGCAATATTGGGATCAGATTGATGAAAGCGTCATTGACCAGATGGCCGATTCAGCCAAACTAAAGTCTCTTGCAGGAGATAAGAAGATTTATTACGGAGTGATTGACGGCCAAGATTCCAATCGAATAATAAAGGCTTACCCCTCTGTTTTTGCAAAAAACACAACTGAGGGATGTTAATAAAACTCTTCAGGAGGCAAACATGCCCCAAGCTGTAAATGACAAGATACTTGAGCGTCTGGAACAAATTCTTCGAGTGATGGCCCTTCAGGTAGGTGCCGACAAGAGCATCACGGAACGAGCGAGGTTGCTCAAGATGGCAGGGATGGATAATCGTACCATTGCTGACGTGCTGAATACGTCTGACGCAACTGTCCGAACATTGACCTCCAACCTCCGTACGAGGAATAGGGCCACAGGAAACAAGAAGGGAAGGAGGAGGTAAATGGAAAAGATAGATCGTAGTGAGCATTTATTGGCTTTAGTCCTTTTGCATATGATGAAAGATGAACCCCAAAGAGACAAAATTCTACAATTGAACGTCGCGGGATTTTCTAACCTCGAAATTGCCGATCTACTGCAAACTACCGCTGCTGTTGTTTCTCAATCTCTTTACGAGGCTCGTCAAGGGAAAGGTCGTAGGAGCGGGATAACGAAGAAGTCTTCTCGAAGCCGAGCGAAAAGATAAGCTTGTCGAATGTCTGCTCCTGTTGACTTCAGAATCGTCCCCTTTAGCGCATTGAGCATTGACTCGTCCGGGAAAGATATTGGCAAGAGAGTTTATTGGAAGCTCTATGCAATAGAGAATCTTGTCCGAGTAATAATTCACTCGGTCTTGAGTGCACAAATTGGGAGTAATTGGTGGGGAACAGCTGTTGACAGTACAATTCAGAAAGAGGTTCAACGCTTCAAATCAGCATACGCAAAAAAACCCTGGCATAGTTCTCCCGGTGTCCACGACATATATTTCACTCATCTTTCGGACTTAAACGAGATAATCCGAGCGAACAGTAACCTGTTTTTCCCTGCGATTCATGACATAGATCAATGGATGGCTAGGATCGAGCAGATCAGGCTTCCACGGAACATAGTTGGGCATATGAATTGGCCAAGCTCAACAGACAGGCAACGCATAAACGTTCTTTATTCTGATATTCATGCGCTGATTGATCATCTATCTCGCTCAGGTTTCACACTGGCCATCCCTTAGTCGGGCTGGAAGTAGAAAATGGTGTCAGGAACGGTTTTCGCCTCGTCCGCGCGCGCGTTGCGATCGTCGAATACCTTGAGGGTTCCTTGTGCGCGCTTTAAGCTGTGAGAGGGATCTATGAATAGGACACACATCGTGGCGGTGGCTGCAGCGGTGCTCTTGGTTGCGTCGGCGGCTGCGGCTGAAGTTCAAACTAGAGAAATCGAATACAAAGAGGGCGAGGCGGTTCTACAGGGACTCATTGCCTGGAATGACGCGTCGAAAGGTCAACGTCCCGGCGTGCTGGTCGTCCACGAGTGGTGGGGCCACAACGAGCACGCGCGGTATCAGGCCAAGCGACTCGCGGAGGCCGGCTACGTCGGCTTTGCGCTGGATATGTATGGGAAGGGCAAGGTGACCACGCATCCGAAGGATGCCCAGGGTTTCATGGCCGAGGTCAAAAAGGATCCGGCGGTGATCCCGGCGAGATTTCACGCGGCACTAGAGCAGCTCAAGCAGGATCCCCACGTCTCGGCGGACCACATCGCCGCCATCGGATACTGCTTCGGCGGGGCTGTGGTCCTTGGCGAGGCGCGTTCCGGGGCCGATTTGGATGCGGTGGTCACCTTCCACGGCGCGCTCGCGACGCAGAGTCCTGCGGAACCGGGCAGGGTCCGGGCTCGGGTTCTCGTGCTCACAGGCGCAGCCGATCCGTTTGTTCCGAAAGAGCAAGTGGAGGCCTTTACTCAGGAAATGAAGGCGGCGGGGGCGAAGTTCCAGGTGATCACCTATCCGGGCGTCAAACACGGATTCACCAATCCGGATGCCGGCAAGGCGGGGATGGATGCCCTCGAGTACAATGCGGAGGCCGACAAAAAGTCTTGGGCGGCGATGCTGGAGCTGTTTAAAGAAGTGTTCCATTGAAGACCCTCGTCCCCGCGCGGCGGCGTGGATTGTAAGAGCGTATGGATTATTGGTTCTGAGAGGCGTGCTTTTGGCGCAGTTCGTCTAGCTCGGCAACACATCGATTCAACGTGTCTTTTGCAGAAGGCTGCATGCTGATAAACTCGATTCCGAAGGCCTTCCCATCTCCCCATCGACTGGTGCCAGGTCGATCTCAAGCAGCGTCGCTTAATCAGGCAGTTTGATCTGGAGCTTCAGGTACTCCCGCGAGAGACCGCCACCTCACTCTCGATGGCGCCGCCGCCCAGGGAGAGATTCAGGACACGTCCTTCCCCCTTCGCCGCCCCTGTTCCGCCTGGCCAGTGTAACCTTTTTCCCTGTCGGAGCGACTTGATGGATGAAGCGGTGGAGTGGCAACACTGACGAGTTGGTCCAAACGGCACTCTCTTTCACAAGGAGGTTCCTATGAATAGCGGAATGAAAGTGCTTCTCGGGGTCGCGGCGGGAACGGTTCTGTTGGGAATAACAATTCCATTCGCCTGGGCGGACGGGGGAGCAGCCTGCAGGGATGGCGGCCATGGGTTCGGCATGGTTCGGCACGGCATGTCGGGTCACGGAGGCATGACGTCACATGTCCTTCGCAATCTCCTGAGGCATCAGCAGGACCTCGGCCTGACGGACGACCAAGTCACCAAGCTGAAGGTCCTCGCTCTTGACCAGGATCGCGCACGGATTCGGGCTCACGCGGATGTGCAGGTGGCGGAGCGGGAGCTCAGGGCGCTCGTAGCGGATGAGAAAACGGAGCTGTCCGTCATCGAAGCCAAGATCAAAGAGCGCGAATCGTTCGAAGCCAAGCTGAGTTTCATGGGGATCAAAGCCAAGCGCGATCTCTACGCAGTGCTGACCCCCGAACAGCGTGAGAAACAGAAAGCCTCTCGTGACCAGATGCGGCAGATGCATCGTGCACGCATGTTCAGCCGTCAGGGAATGGACGCGGCAGACTCGGAACAGATGGCCGATGGGATGACTCCGGCATCGGAGAGTACGCCACGTGATGCTGAGAAAAGTCTGCAGCCCAGTTAAGCCACGGGGTAGCGTGACTACACGACGAGTGTTCACCCGTGATCTGGTGTGGTCACGTCCGCGGATGAGAGGTATGATGCAATGCCTGGGCACGTGGCGGCGGGGTGCCTCGACCTCATTGGAGTGCAGACTCTGGTGTCCGATGATCTTGAGATTATCCGGCGGGTATTGCACGGAGAGATCGACTCTTTTGCGGAGCTGATCGCGCGGTATCAGCAGCACGTCGCAAAAATCACGAATCGGCATGTGCCGTCCGATCGCGTGGCGGAGGTCGCTCATGACGTTTTCGTCCGGGCCTACACCAGTTTGTCGAGCTTTTCGGGGCAGACCCCGTTCGAACACTGGTTGTCCGGTATCGCCGTCCGGACGTGCTATGACTTCTGGCGAGCGAGGCGGCGGGAGGAACTACCGGTGAGCGCGTTGACCACGGAGCATCAGGCATGGATGGACCATGTGCTGGCGGCGGAATCCGATGACCAATTTCGTGAACAGGCCAGGCGGCAGGAGGCGGCGGAGTTGCTGCAATGGGCGTTGGGTCATCTTTCAGCCGAAAATCGCCTCGTGCTCACCCTGGTCCATCTCGATGGCTATTCCGTTCGCGAGGCGGCAGGCCTGCTGGGGTGGAGCGTGGTCAACGTGAAGGTGCGAGCGCATCGAGCCCGACAGCTGCTCCGCACACTATTACTCGAAAGGAAGAGGCAGGAAGATGACACGACTCAACGATGAACACCTCAAGAAAGTAGAGCGCGCGTTGACGGAAGCTCATCGATCGCGCCAGGAGCCTTCGCTCGGTGCCGACTGGACCCTCCGTGTCATGCGGGACATCCGCCTGGAAGCCGCAGGGCACGGGCAATCGATGATGTTTCCGGGGCTCGATCGGCTCGTGTGGAGAACGGCCGCAGTGGCCGCCGTCCTGGCTCTGGTCTTCACCGGTTCCGTGTTGTTCTATACCAGCCGGGATGCAGTCGATCTCACCGCGTTGCTGTCGAATGAGGTCGATGTGATGGTGCCGCTCAGCGAGTAAGTCGGACGTATGGAGGAGAAACCTGTCATGACACCAGGGAAATTGTGGGGTGCACTCGTCGTCTTGTTCTGCGCGGGTGCGCTGATGGGCATCGCCGGGACCACCCTCTACCACCAATACGAACAGGAACATCAGTGGGATCGAGGCCCGGCCGCGAAACACGAGCGCATCATGAAGCGTCTGACCCACGAATTGGCCTTGACGCCGGCACAACAAACCGACATCGAGCCGATTATCAGCCGGACTCATGTGGAAATCTTACAATTGCGCTTCTCGCATCAGCCTGAGGTCGAACAGGCTCTGACCCAAGGGATGGCCGAGATCAAGACCAAGTTGTCTGTGAAGCAGCAAGAAGAGTTGGATGGGCTTTATGCCAAACTCCAACGACGCTGGCAGGTTTCGCGCGACTACTTGCAGACCACCCGGGAACGACTGAAATTGATGAAGTAGGGCTGTGGCTGTCCGGTGTGAGGCTCGTTTCGTAGGATCATGATGGCGACGTTTACCCAGGAACCCAGGAAGAACGAGATGTCAGAGTCTGTTGGTTTCGCCAAGTCGCTCAAGCGTTGGGTGCTCGGGCTTTTCGTGGCCTGTGTCCTTGCCGTCGGCGGGTACGCCCTGCTGACCAAGTCCGACGAGACGCAATCGCGTGCCGCCGGCCAAGGACAGAATCTCCAGGCAGGGCGGACCGTGCCGGTCGTGACCGCAGCTGCGAAAACGGGCAACATCAGCGTCTATCTCAACGGACTCGGGTCGGTCATTCCGCTCAATACCGTGACGGTGAGGAGTCGTGTAGACGGGCAGCTCATGCAGATACGGTTCAAAGAAGGCCAGTCTGTCCGCAGCGGAGACCTGCTGGCCGAAATCGATCCGCGTCCATTTCAGGTGCAGTTGACTCAGGCCGAGGGACAGATGGCGCGCGACCGGTCGCAGTTGAAAAATGCCCAACTCGACCTCGAACGATACCGTGGACTATTGCAGCAGGGATTTATTCCCAAGCAACAACTCGATACCCAGGAGGCGTTGGTCCGCCAGCTTGAAGGGATGGTCCAGGCCGATCAGGGGCAGATCGACAACGCCAAGCTGCAGATCACGTACTCCCGCATCACTGCTCCCATTACCGGGCGCATCGGGTTGCGCCTCGTGGATCAGGGCAACCTGGTCCGTGCGAACGACGCCAACGGACTGCTGGTCATCACGCAACTTCAACCGATTACCGTGGTATTTACCATCGCCGAAGATAGTCTCCCCGCCGTGCTCGATAAGCTCAAGACTGGGGAACCGTTGACGGTTGAGGCGTTCGATCGGGAACAGAAGCGAAAGCTGGCCACAGGCACGTTGCTGACAGTGGACAACCAGATCGATCCGAACACCGGGACGGTGCGGCTAAAAGCGGTCTTTCCGAACGACGACAGTGAGTTGTTCCCCAATCAGTTCGTCAACGCGCGTTTGCTGTTGGATGTCAAGCGGGGAACCACGGTCGTGCCGTCTGCCGCCGTGCAACGAGGGCCGAAGGGGACATTCGTGTATGTGGTGAACGCCGACCGGACGGTGGGCGTGCGCCCCGTCACGGTGGGGGTCAGCCATGGAGAGGAGGCGTCCATTGATACGGGCCTGTCTCCCGAGGAGCTCGTCGTGGTCGATGGCACGGAGAAATTGCGAGAGGGAAGCAAGGTAGAAGTCCAGAGCCAGAACGGCCAGCCCGCAACAAGCGGAACAGATCAGCCGCCCCAAGGGGCCGAGAAGCCACGAAGAGAGACGCGGTCGTGAATCCGTCCCGCCTATTCATCCTGCGTCCGGTCGCGACGGCCCTGTCGATGGCCGCCATTCTGCTCGCCGGTTTCATCGCGTATCGCCAGTTACCGGTCTCCGCCCTTCCCCAAGTCGATTACCCAACCATTCAGGTGCTCACCTTCTATCCGGGTGCAAGCCCAGATGTGATGGCCTCCTCCGTCACCGCGCCGTTGGAGCGCCAGTTCGGGCAGATGCCCGGGCTGAACCAGATGACCTCCACCAGTTCCGGCGGCAGTTCGGTTGTGACGCTGCAGTTCAGTCTGGAACTCAACCTGGACGTCGCCGAGCAGGAAGTGCAGGCCGCCATCAACGCGGCCACCACATTTTTGCCTCGCGATCTGCCGAGCCCGCCCGTCTACAGCAAGGTCAATCCGGCGGACGCGCCGATCCTGACACTGGCGTTAACGTCCCGCACCCTGACTCTGTCTCAGGTGGAAGATCTCGCTGAAACTCGGTTTGCCCAGAAGATTTCGCAATTGTCCGGCGTGGGGCTGGTCAGCATCAGCGGCGGGCAGCGGCCGGCCGTGCGGATTCAAGCCAACCCGAGAGCCTTGTCGGCCTACGGGCTCACGCTGGAGGATCTGCGCGTCGTCGTGGCCGCGGCGAACGTCAATCAGGCGAAGGGCGGCTTCGACGGCCCGAAGCGGTCATCCATCATCAATGCGACGGATCAGCTGCTCTCGAGCAAAGAATATCAGCCGCTGATCGTGACCTATCGCAACGGCGCGCCGGTGCATTTGTCCGACGTCGCCGACGTGATCGACGATGTGGAGAACGTCAAGCAAGCGGCCTGGATGAATGAGGTCCCGGCGGTGATCGTCAACATCCAGCGGCAGCCGGGTGCCAACGTCATCGACGTGGTGGACCGCATCAAGAAGCTGCTGCCGCAGTTGCAAAGTGCCCTGCCCTCGTCCGTCCAGGTCACGGTGCTGACCGACCGCACGATTTCCATTCGTGCATCGGTCCGGGACGTGCAGTTCGAGTTGATGCTGGCGGTCGCGCTGGTGATCATGGTGATCTTTCTGTTCCTCCGCACCCTGTCCGCGACCGTCATTCCTGCCGCCGCGGTGCCGTTGTCGCTCGTGGGCACCTTCGGCGTCATGTATCTGATGGATTTCAGCCTGAACAACCTGACCTTGATGGCGCTTACGATCTCGACAGGCTTCGTGGTGGACGATGCGATCGTGATGATCGAAAACATTGCGCGGTACATCGAAAAAGGCGACTCGCCGCTGGAGGCCGCACTCAAGGGGTCGAAGCAGATCGCCTTCACCATCTTGTCCCTGACCATCTCGCTCATCGCCGTCTTGATTCCGCTCCTGTTCATGGGCGACGTGGTGGGCCGGTTGTTCCGCGAGTTCGCGATCACACTCAGTGTCACGATCCTCATCTCGGCCGTGGTTTCGCTGACGTTGACGCCGATGATGTGCGCCAGGCTGCTGCGCCACACCAAGAAGGCAGAGCAAGGCAGGTTCTACCGCGCATCACAAGAGCTGTTCGATCGGACCATCGCGACCTACGGCAGGACGTTGCGATGGGTGCTGAATCATCAGCAGGTCACACTGGTCGTGGCGGTTGGCACGCTGATCCTCACCGTGCTGCTCTACGTCGTCGTGCCCAAGGGCTTCTTCCCGATTCAGGATACAGGTGTGATCCTGGGAATCTCCGAAGCGCCCCAGTCGATCTCATTCCCGGCGATGGTCGAGCGGCAGCAGGCCTTGGCCGGAGCGATCCTGACCGATCCGGCCGTCGCAAGCCTCTCCTCGTTCATTGGGGTGGACGGCACGAACAGCACGCTCAACAGCGGGCGTATCCAGATCAACTTGAAGCCCATCGGCGAGCGGAGGATCAGTGCAAGCGACGTCATCCACCGCCTGCAAGCGCAACTGGCGAGGGTCGAAGGGATCGCCTTGTTCATGCAGCCGGTGCAGGATCTCACGGTGGAGGATCGCGTGAGCCGCACGCAATACCAGTACACTCTCGAAGACGCAGACCCCGAGGAGCTGAACCGGTGGGCGCCCAAACTCGTCGAGGCCTTACAGGCGCTTCCCGCGCTGCGTGACGTGAGCAGCGACCAGCAGGACCAGGGACTGGCGTCCATGCTGGTCATCGACCGCAATACGGCATCGCGCATGGGCATCACTCCACAAGTCATTGTCGATACCCTGTACAACGCCTTCGGCCAGCGGCAAGTATCCACGATGTTCACCCAGTTGAACCAGTATCGCGTTGTCCTGGAAGTGATGCCGGAGTTTCAGCAGGGGCCACAATCGTTGCAGTTCCTCGATGTCCGGTCCCTCAGCGGCGGCCAGGTCCCGCTGAACGTGTTCACGCAGGTCACGGAAACGACCACACCGCTGGTCGTGAGCCGTCAAGGACAGTTCCCTGCCGTCACGCTTTCGTTCAATCTCGCGCCGGGCGACTCGCTCGGCGACGCGGTGGCGGCGATCGAGCGGGTCACTCAGCGAGATCGGCCTGCCGCCCAGCATACGAGGAAGTTTTCAGGGCACCGCCCAAGCCTTCCAGACTGCGCTGGCCAACGAAGCCTGGTTGATTCTCGCGGCGCTCGTCACCGTCTACATCGTGCTCGGAATTCTGTACGAGAGCTATATCCATCCGCTGACGATCCTCTCCACGCTGCCGTCTGCGGGAGTCGGGGCGCTACTCGCGCTGATGCTCTTCCGAACGGAGTTTAGCGTGATCGCCTTGATCGGGATCATTCTGTTAATCGGCATCGTGAAGAAAAACGCCATCATGATGATCGACTTTGCGCTGGAGGCGGAACGGAAGGAAGGGAAACGGCCGGAGGAGGCGATCTATCGAGGCCTGCCTGCTCCGGTTCCGTCCGATCATGATGACGACGATGGCGGCGATGCTCGGCGCGTTGCCGCTGGCAATGAGTACGGGTGTCGGATCGGAATTGCGACGGCCACTCGGCATTGCCATTGTCGGCGGCTTGATCGTCAGCCAGATATTGACCCTTTATACGACACCGGTGGTGTACCTCGCGTTCGACCGATTGGCGCGACGGATCGGGGAACGCCGATCCCCGACAGCGAGTCGTGATGCCATAGACACGAGCCCGGCATGAATATCTCGGCCACGTTCATCCAGCGGCCGGTCGCCACCACGTTGCTGACGATCGGCGTCACGCTCGTCGGGGCGGTCGCCTTTCGGTTCCTTCCCGTGGCCGCCCTCCCGCAAGTGGAATTTCCGACGATCAACGTCTCGGCGAATCTGCCGGGCGCCAGCCCCGAGACCATGGCCACTTCGGTCGCGGCCCCGCTGGAGCGCCAGTTCACCCGCATTGCGGGCGTGACCGAAATGACCTCCAACAGCACACTCGGGGCCACGAGCGTCACGTTACAGTTTGAACTGAGTCGCGACATCGACGGCGCCGCCCGTGACGTCCAGGCGGCGATTAATGCGGCGCGCGCCGACCTCCCGGCGATTCTTCCGAGCAATCCCAAGTATCGCAAGGTCAATCCAGCCGATGCCCCCATACTGATCCTCGCAGTGACCTCGGAGATCGTCGGCCGGGGCAGAATGTACGACGCTGCGTCCAGCATTCTGCAGCAGAAGCTCTCACAGGTCGAGGGGGTGGGGCAGGTGAACGTGGGCGGCGGCTCGCTGCCGGCTGTCCGCGTCGATCTGAATCCCACCGCGCTGAACAAGTACGGGATCGGGCTGGGCGACGTCCGCCGGATGCTGAGCAGCAGCCAACGTGAATCGGCCGAAAGGTCAGCTGGCGGATGGGACTCGCACCTGGGAGATCAGAACCAATGATCAACTCCACGCCGCCGAGGACTATTTGCCCTTGGTCGTGGCCTACCGGGGCGGCCGGGCCGTGCAGCTGTCGGACGTGGCAACCGTCGAAAACTCGGTGGAAGATCTGCGGGCGACGGGAATGGCCAACGGCAAGCCGGCGGTGCTCGTCATCATCTACCGGCAGCCGGGGGCGAACATCATCGAGACGGTGGATCGGGTCCGTGCGCTGCTCCCGCAACTGGAAGCATCCATTCCCGGCAGCATGACGCTCTCGGTGGTGATGGACCGGACGCCGGTCATCCGCGCCTCGCTGCACGACGTCGAACGGGCGCTGACCATCTCCGTGCTCCTCGTGATCCTGGTAGTGTTCATCTTCCTCCGGAGCGCCCGCGCGACCCTCGTTCCCATCGTGGCGGTGTCGGTTTCGTTGATCTCGACGTTCGGCGTCATGTACCTCTGCGGGTACAGTCTCGACAACCTCTCGCTCATGGCCCTCACGGTCGCAACCGGCTTCGTCGTGGATGACGCGATCGTCGTCCTGGAGAACATCAGTCGGTACCGTGAACAGGGCGTCCCGCCGTTCCAGGCGGCGTTGCGCGGGGCGAAGGAGATCACCTTCACCGTGCTCTCGATGAGCCTCTCGCTCGTGGCGGTATTTACCCCTATCTTATTGATGGGTGGAATGGTCGGGCGGCTGTTCCGCGAATTTGCGGTGACGCTTTCCGTGGCCATCATCGTCTCGCTCCTCGTGTCGTTGACCACGACGCCCATGATGTGCGCCAGACTGCTGAAGCCGGAACAGGGCACATCCCATGGATGGTGGTACCGGGTTAGCGAGCAGTTCTTCGAGGGCATGCGTGGCGGCTATGCGACGAGTCTGGCCTGGGTGCTGCGACATCCGCGAAGCATGCTCGCCCTAACGCTGGCAACCATGGGACTCAGCATCTACCTCTACGTCATCATCCCCAAAGGGTTCTTTCCGCAACAGGATACCGGTCGCCTCAGCGGGAACATCCAAGCCTCGCAGGATATTTCGTTTCAGGCCATGAGCCAGAAGCTCACCGAGGTGGTGGAGATCATCCAGAGCGATCCCGCCGTGGAGACCGTGATGGGGTTCTCAGGTGGCGGGGGAGGGAGCACGACCAACACCGGGCGTATGTTCATCTCATTGAAACCGCATGAGGAGGGGAAGTTCAGCGCCGACCAGGTGATCGCCAGGCTGCGCCCCAAGCTGGCCAACGTGCCGGGTGCGCCGACGTATTTGCAGGCGGTCCAGGATTTGCGGATCGGCGGGCGTGTCAGCAGCGCGCAATATCAGTACACGCTGCAGAGCGTCGACCTGGCCGAGCTCAACACGTGGGCGCCAAAAGTCGAGCGGAAGCTCCGAACCTTGCCGGAGATCGTGGATGTGAACAGCGATCAGCAGGACAAGGGCCTGCAATCGTTGGTCGTATTCGACCGAGGCACGGCCTCGCGGCTGGGCCTCAGCCCCCAGCTCATCGACGACACCCTCTACGATGCCTTCGGCCAACGGCAGGTCTCGATCATGTATACCCCCCTTAACCAGTATCACGTTGTGATGGAGGTTGCGCCGCAGTTTTGGCAAAATCCATCCACATTGCAAGACATTTATGTACGTGCGCCGATGGGGATGCAGGTGCCATTGAGTGCGGTGGCGCGGTACGAGCCCACCGCCACGCTGCTGTCCGTCAACCACCAGGGACAGTTTCCGGGGATCACACTGTCGTTCAATATGGCGCCTGGCGCCTCGCTCGGCGAGGCGGTGCAGGCGATTGAGAAATCCATGCGGGAGATCGGCCTGCCGAGCGACATCCGGGGCAGCTTCCAAGGCACGGCCAAGGCCTTCCAAGCTTCGCTGGAGAATCAGCCGCTGTTGATTCTCGCGGCATTGGTCACGGTCTACATTGTGCTGGGGATCCTCTACGAGAGCTATATTCATCCGCTGACGATTCTCTCCACGCTCCCCTCCGCGGGAGTCGGCGCGTTGCTCGCGCTGCTTCTCTTCAAGACGGAACTGAGCATGATTGCCCTGATCGGCATCATTCTGTTGATCGGGATTGTGAAGAAGAACGCCATCATGATGATCGACTTTGCCCTGGACGCGGAGCGGAAGGAAGGGAAACCGCCGGAGGAGGCGATCTATGAAGCTTGTCTGATGCGCTTTCGGCCGATCATGATGACGACCATGGCGGCGCTGCTGGGGGCGCTGCCTCTGGCAGTCGGGATGGGCGTGGGATCGGAGTTACGGCGGCCGCTCGGCATTGCAATCGTGGGTGGCCTGCTTGTCAGCCAACTCCTCACGCTTTACACAACACCGGTCGTCTATCTCTACCTAGACCGTTTAAGACTCCGATTCCACTCCTCAACTGTAACGAAGTTCGTGAGGCAGGATAATATTGTACCCCACTTAAAATTTGGACAGGAAGAATGAAGCGCATCGATGCTTGAACGTCTGACCAACGTTTCGCTCACGCCGCGGCTCTTGGTCTGCCTCGCCGTGCTCGTGCTGATGTGCAGCGGCCTCTACGCGTTTCGCCACGTGGTATGCTGTTCCACTAGGCAACGGGGTTCAGCATGAACGTTTCGCTAGAGAAGAAGATTACGGTGGGCCTCGCGGCCGCATTTATCCTGCTGCTTGGAATCGGGTTCGTCTCCTATCGAAGCACGACCAACCTTATAGACCGTGAGACCCGGGTGGCGCATGCCCATGCGGTGCGCGAAGCGATCGAGCACCTGCAGTCCCTGATGGAGGACTTAGAAGCCAAGCAGCGGACCGACCTTCTTACCGGTGAAAAGCAATATTTGGAATCGTATCGCGAGGCGAGCCACAGCATGGAAGCAGTGCTGGACAACCTTGCTGACCTGACTCGGGATAATCGAACCCAGCAAGAACAACTGCTGGCCTTGCGTCCCCTGATCAATCTGCAATTGATACAACTCAAAGAGGAGATCGACTCAAGAAATGCCGGAAGGATTAAAGAGAGTGAGCAAATGGTCCGATTGCGCACTGGCACGGAGACCATGGGCAAAATCAAAATGGTGCTCGGTAAGATGCGGGACCAGGAGCAGGTTCTGTTGATCAACTGGTCGAAGCAGGCAGACGGGGCGGCCTCGTTCACGTATGCGCTCATTATAAGCGGAACCTTCGTGACCCTTGTGCTTGCTATCGGAGGAGGAGCGCTGATCTATTACGACCTGTCGAAGCTCAGGCAGGTCGAGAGAGAATTGCTTGCGGGCCAGGCTCGCCAAGCATTGATTTTGCGCACCTTGCCTGTTGTGATGTACTCTGCCAAGCCCTCGGGGGACTACGGTGCATTGTGGGTGAGTGAGAACATCGAGGTGCTGACCGGTTTCTCTCCACGTCTCTTCGTGGATGACACATCCCTCTGGGCCTCGCGGCTTCATCCCCACGACCGGGAGAGGGCCCTGAATGAATTTGAAAAACTACCACAAGCGGGCACTCTGGCGACAGAATACCGTTGGCAGACAGGCAACGGCGAGTACCGCTGGTTTCGAGACGAGGCGATGTTGATTCGGCGAGCGGACGGAACCCCACAGGAAATCATCGGCCTCTGGACCGACGTCACCGCACAAAGACAAGTGAGTGAGGTGCTACGAAGGCAGGCCGACATTATCAATCAGATCCAGGAAACCGTCATCACCATCGATCTGAACGGCTACGTGAAGAGCTGGAATAAAGGGGCGGAGAAGTTGCTTGGATATCCGACGGAAGAGGCACTTGGCAAACATATCTCATTCGTCTACCCGGTGGAAGACCGTGAGTTCCTAGAGCGTGAGGTCATCGGCCCTGTGAAAACCAAAGGAACCCACCAGGTCGAGGTTCGCAGGCGGACCAAGTCCGGAGAACTACGCTTTGCCCAGCTTTCCCTCACGTTGCTGAGGGATGACACAAATACTCCAATTGGGATCATCGGGTATTCGATGGACATCACCGATCGGAAGCGCGTGCAAGAGGCGCTCATCAATTCTCGCAACCAACTCGAGGCGCTCGCTGTACGTCTAGAATCGGTCCGAGAAGAAGAGCGAACGAGAATCGCGCTGGAAGTTCATGATGTGTTGGGGCAGGCATTGTCGGCGCTCAAACTGGATGTGTCATGGGTCTGCAAGCGGATCACAGAATCGATCGAACCGGTCCAGCTTGCCGCTGTGCTTGCAAGATTGGCCTCGGCGCTGGAACTCCTTGACTCGACCATTCAATCGGTGCGGGAGATCGCGACGACCTTGAGGCCCGGTGTCTTGGACCAGCTCGGCCTGGAGGCTGCGGTCGAATGGCAGGCGCGAGAGTTTCATACTCGGACTGGGATTTCATGTGAAACAACCACTTGGCCTCACAAAATAGTTTTGGAGCCTGAGCAATCAACCACGCTGTTCCGTATTCTCCAAGAGATCTTGACCAACGTGGCGCGGCATGCCAAAGCCACCAACGTCCACATCAGATTGGAACAATCTGGTGAGCATGTGTCCTTGCAAGTCAGGGATAACGGCAGGGGAATCACGGACGAAGAGCAGTCCGGGCCGAACGCGTTCGGTCTACTGGGGATGCGCCTGCGCGCCCAACAGCAGGGCGGTACGTTCGACATTCAGGGAGCGTCGGGAAATGGAACGACGGTCACCGTTCGGATCCCGCTGTATCGGCCAACTGATGATTAACATTCTCCTGGCAGACGATCACCCCTATCTGCGCCGAGGGCTCGTCCAGATTTTAACCGATGAATTCCCCGGGGCCGTGATCGGCGAAGCGTCGAATGTCCCCGAGTTGCTTGAGCAAGCTCAGAAACAGCGATGGGACGTGGTAGTGCTGGATCTAAATATGCCGGGACGTGGCGGGCTGGAGGCCTTACACGAACTGAAACGGCTCTTCCCGAGCCTTCCCGTGTTGGTGTTGAGCATGCATCCGGAGGACCAGTTTGCCGTGCGCGTATTACGCGCCGGGGGAGCTGGGTACCTAACGAAGGAAAGTGCTCCGCAGGAATTGGTCCATGCCATCAAGGCAATCTGGAAGGGAGGGAAATATATCACGCCCAAAGCTGCTGAACTCCTCGCGGCACACCTTCATCAACACGGCGACAGCGAGCAGCCACTTCACCGTTCCCTGTCTGATCGTGAATACCAGGTGTTCTGTTTGATCGCCGCAGGAGGCACGCTTACTGACATTTCTGATCAACTCTCTCTCAGCGTCAAAACTATCAGCACCTACCGTTCGCGCATCCTGGTGAAACTGGATCTCAAAACGAATGCAGATCTGGCGCGCTATGCTGTTCAGCATGGCATCGTTGAATGATCACAACAGGTGATCCGTCATGTGATTTCCTACGGTAGTTCCCTGCCCGAGGCCATATACACCCTGCCTTCCCACCGTGCTCTCCCGCTTTTCTGTAGGACAATTCTGACAAACGGCCACGGCCAGTTCTTACAAATAGGAGAGGCGCATTCTTATCCTTCTCGATGAGCCTATGTTGTTTACTACAGCTTGTGGGCCATCGACGAGAATGGCCTCGGCACGCTGTGACGGGCCTGACAGGGTAAGCGTCCGCAGTTCATGGGGTCGGAGCCCACTGGATGGAAAGGAGGACGAAAAATGAGTTGCCGACGCAGCGGAGGATCTCTCGTCATTGAGCCCATCGGTGATATGAGCACGCTGCCTGCTGGGGAGAGGCGTGAAACGACTATACCGGAATGGAGGGTGCAATGATTAGCTATGGGAAAAGAGTGTTGGTGGTTGATGACGATGAGAGAGGGCGGCAGGAAACTGCTCTTGTGTTGGAACGGGCCGGCTTTGCCGCTGTTCAGGCCTGTGACGGTCTGCACGCGTTGAACGAAATGCAAAAGCGACGATTTGATGTCGTGGTGACCGATTGCCTCATGCCCCACCTGAATGGGCTTGATTTCTTGGCGCAGAGCCGGGTCATCTGGCCCGACATCCCGGTCATCATCTTCTCGGAGACACGGTATATGAGTGAAATGGCGGCGTCACGAGGAGCCTTTGGCTGGATTCGTAAATCATCTGACCCCAGAGTGCTTTTGAGTATGCTGGCCATGGCTGTGGAGCAAGGCGTGGGGTGGGAATCCACGCACGCAATACAGCGGGTCGGTGCATAGGAAGGAATAGCGATCTTTGATGGAACGAAACCGGGAATCGACCGGGGATCAGAAATGGGATGGCAAAGGAGGAACACGTCATGGGCACAGCAAATGCGGACGCAGAACAGGCCATTCTGAACATACTTCGACGATATGAGGTGCTCATGATGGAAGACCTCATCATTGGGCGACCAGACTTCAGTTGGGCGCAATTGTTTCTCGCAATTGACCGGCTTAGCAGAAAGAACATGATTGCACTGCGTCGAGTGGGCCTGAGCTATCAAATTTGCCCGATGAACCAAGAGTGGGCCATCGACCAGGGGCAACATCATGAAGAATCGGCTGTTCATCATCGATGACCTGCAGACTTATGCGAAATTGTGTCTGGATTCTAGGATGATGGAGCGATTGAGCCAGAGGGCACAGTCAGAAAGGAAAGGAGCCGACATGATATTCGGCATCATCATGCGACTCAGGATATCAAAACGATGCCTGAATACGTATTCAGGCACACTGTGTTGGGCTTGATTGCCCATAGCAATAGCGTCATCCACATTGTTGAAGCCCTCACATTCAGCGTGAAACGTGTCAGTACCTTTCGAGCATGCATTGTGGAGAAACACATCTCATATCAACCGCGGACCTAACCAGGTATGTACTCGAACATCGTGTGATCGTATAACCCATTGTCTTTCCTCCTCCCTTCCTTCCCATTCTCTCCTTCCGGGGGCCCTCGGCAGATACGTAGGGAATGTCCTACACCAAGACCGCTGAACATCTGACATCAGGATTGGTTGCTGTCTGATCGTGCACCATGCCGATGTCGTGTGTAATGCCGCTATACGATCAGAAGAGAAAGGAGGACTCTATGATGCCTCACTTCGCTCAGAACGCACAGCAGGAGGGAAACAGGTGGCTGTCGCCCCTGCTCCTGTCTATCTTGGCCGCCGTGAGCTTCATTGCGACCGTTGACCACGCAAGTCTGACCGCGGCTGCAGAATGCCAGGTCACCGAAGACAGTGGCACGATCCAAGGTATGCCGTCATGGAAGGATACCACGTCAAATATTCTGCCACTCACCATCACCGTGAAGCGGGATATTTACGGGGGACTTGTACATTCTCCGGTGCTAGAGGTCGCACCGTATATGAAAAGTAGCCGAATCGTCCTGGACAATACGGAAAATCAGGAAATTGCCACATTTGGTGCTTGTTTGAGCCAGGATATTCGCAAGAGTGCACTCTTCAATCAAGCCATGATCAAATCCGTCGGCAAGACCCAGGCCAAAGCTCACACGCAGGTCTTGAAAGGTTCCGCTCTCCCTTACAACGGGAAGAGACAAGTCCTCACGATACGAACGAATCCGTCGGAGATCGGAACCGCTGCGCGCTATAAGACCCCCACAATCATCGGACCGGTTCAGGAAATCCAGAAACCCGCTCTGCCCGATGAGCGCAGGATGAGTCAGGTTGTCGCCGCGCTACCTTCCACAGTCGAATCCCCTTCCCTGTTCGGAGGTCAGCCCTTCGTTGCTGTGAACCCATTCCAGAGTGCTCGGCAACTGCCGGACAACGAGTCCCTTCGTATGAACCTGACGACGATTCAGTCGTTGCATGAAGGAAACTGTGCAGGCGGATGTCCATAAGGACGCACTCGTCGAATCGGTCACGGCCACCATGGCTTGGCACAAGAATACGAGCGACGAACGTCCGGAGGAAACGACATGTGGTGTGAACGGTGTGGTGGATTGATGGTCATCGAAACTTTTTGTGATCTCAGGGAGGAAGAATCCCGCACGGGGATCGATACGACACGGTGCCTGAACTGTGGCAACTTTGAGGATACGATCATTCGCACCAACAGAGTTATTTCTCATTTGCCGAGACATGTTGCGTCACACACAGTGGGAAGCAGAAGGCTGAGCGCGACTCAGCCACACTCGTTGGAGGGAGCCATACAAACGGAAGGTGTCATCGTTGAACGCCCCCGCGGTCGTGGCCCTCGTCTTCCTGTAGCGGCCCCTTCCGCCAACATAAGGACGCTCGAACCCTCACACATCGAACGACCCACCCCGATCATACAGACCCAAAGGGGGTGCGCATGAGTACCACACAGTCGTCTCTGTGGGGAATCGTGTTGGCAGGCGGAGAGGAAGTGCGACTGAAAGAGTTCGTTCGCGAATGCTTCGGCGCTGACGCGCCGAAACAATTCTGCGCGTCATCAGGATCAGCACATCGCCACGTGGCTGTTCCCTGGTAAATCAACAATCAAAGAAAGAGGTGGTATATGGCTCATCTGACTGTTGAACCCCTGTTGGCTCATACAGCTGATAAGGTAGGTGACGTGAAGGATAAAAACCAAACGGACAACACCCTCAGGGAATTTGGGAAATGCGCCGTGGCCTTGCGCAATGTGCTGTATCAGGACAGGCCACTAAATGAAGTGGAATTCTTGTTCATGGACAACCATTTCTTAGTCTTGCAGATGGCCTATTAACGGTGGAAGTGGAAGCATATTGGGCCGGCAGACTTCCACTGAATTTGGCGGCTGTTGAGATTGCTCGTGAGGACATGAACCATGGACGAGAGAAGGAGGGCTAATGGACGGATATGGGAAGCGAATATTAGTCGTTGACGAGGATGCTGGTTGCCGAGCCCTCGTGGAGGCCCAGCTGGAGCAAGAAGGATATGCCGTGCAAACGGCCTGTGATGGCATAGCAGGGTTGGATGAGATGCGGAAAGGACGTTTTGATGCCGTCATCGCAGATGGTCACATGTCCGGATTCATCAGCCACGAGTTCGCCGGGATTTGCGGGATCGCGTGGCCTAACACTCCAGTCATTCTCCTTTCTGGAGATCTTACCTCCGTGATGGACTATGCGGATGAAGTCGACGTGGCAGCCTGTATTCGTAAACCCTACGAAGCGGCCATGCTGCTGAGTGTGCTGCGCGTAGCCACTCGATCAGTTTCTGTTGTGCCCCACCTAAATTGTGTGCAGGTGGCTTAGTCAGCTGGATGCAGGAAACCCACTGAATTTATTCTAAATCCATCGCCGCAGAAGACAGCCGAGACCCTTTCCACAGAGTCACGTGCGAGTGTGCCTGACTGTCCCTTAGGAAGCGGAGACTCGAAGTGGGCTGAATTCTTTGCAGAAAGGATAGTTCACAATGTTCAACCAACTGTCCAGAAATTAAGTGGGGCAGTACAGCCCTCTCCAAAAGAAACACCCTGTGGAGAGGCGCCTCTCCACAGGGTGTTAGCAGATAAACCCTCGGCTGATTTACTCTGTTTTGGCTTTGAGTTCTTTCGCCTCGCCCTCGATTCGCGCTCCGGCTGCTTTTGTTTGCCCCTTCGCACGCTCCACCGTGGCGCTCACGTTATTCCCTTTCGCCTCTTCAGTTAAGGCCTTCGCTTCCCCCTTGGTCTTCTCAGCATTCGCGTTCGCTTTTCCCTTCATGTCCTCAACCTTGGCTTTCACCTCATCGGCTTGAGCAAACCGCTGCATTCCAACGAACACGAACAGAAACGCCATTGCGAGAATCGTGAATGTCCGCATGAGAACCTCCCTGTTAAAAGTATGAAGAATTGTGATCTCAGGTGATACTGTTCAACATTTTCAGCTGAGAGCCACATTATGCCTGCTGAGACCGAACGCGCCTGGTCAATACTGACCAGTTTTGAAGAATTCCAGTCGATTCAAGAGAACGAAATCCTCTATGTTGAGGGCCTAAGTGCTGAGGCGTGGCGTTTCAATCTACTTTGGGGAATCGAGGTTGGGGAGGTTTGAATAAGAGCATATGGATTATTGGTTCTGAGAGGCGGGCTTTTCGGAGCAGTTCGTCTAGCTCGGCAACACATCGATTCAACGTGTCTTTTGCTGAAGGCTGCATGCTGATAAACTCGACTCCGAAGGCCTTCCCATCTACCCATCGGACTGGTGCCAGGTCGATCCCAAGTAGCGTCGCTTGATCAGGCAGGTTGATTTGGAGTTTCAGGTACTCACCGCGAGAGACTGCCACCACACTCTCGATGGCGCCGCCGCCAGGGAGAGATTCAGGACACGTCCTTCCCCCTTCGCCGCATCGCTTGTGAAAGTGACCGTACAGTTGATGGGAAATCTCGTATACTTTCGCTGTTCCATGCGGATCCCCTCTCATCCAGACAGACATCGGCCGTTCTCGGCGTTGGTGTACTCGTGCAATCCGTGCGAGCACAACCATCCTCTGGAATTGTTTCCTGAGCCTGTCATCTTGTCACGGACTGTTTGAGTCTGTCTCCCGCAAAATGAAAAGGTGTCAGTCTGTGACCATTTCGCGACAGTCGGCTGGGTGCGCGTCATGGGATAACCACATAATCCATTCCTACAGTGAGCAATATTGAACAGGCAGGAGGGACGTACACACTTATGATGATGTCACAATGCAAGCCGCGACAGGAACTGCCGACCATTTTTTCTTACAGGGAAGAGATGGAATGGGATGAGGTAGAAGAAGAGGCTCGCCGCAATTGGGACCCGGCCAAGATGGGTTTGTGGAAGCGTTACAAGGGTACCGTGCATTTCGCGTGGGATCGAGTTCGCCAAGACAATGGGTAGCACACATCGGAGTTCAACACCAGAAACGGAGGTATGTATGTCTCAAGATCGCCTGACCCAGATCAAGCATAATCGGGAATGTATTGCCGCCTGTTTCGCCTGTGCCCAGACTTGCGAGACCTGCAGCGACGACATGATCGGCATGGACCATCATGGTGATCAGAAACTCATCGCACAATGTATTCGGTTGTGCCGCGAGTGTGCGGATATCTGTGTGCTGGCCGGTCAATGGATGAGTCGAGGTTCCGCGATGACCGATCGACTGTGCGGCCTCTGCGCCGACATCTGCGACAAATGTGCCGAGGTCTGTGAACAGCACGCCCCACATCATGCTTTGTGCGGACCTTGCGCCAAAGAATGTCGTCGTTGTGCAGAACAGTGCCAAAAAATGATACTTGCGGCGGCCTAGCCGTCGGGGTAAGGAGCAATCATGAAACTCGGAATGATCGAGTTGATGGTATTGTCGGCACTTTTTCTCCAGGGCCCTATCGCCAACAGTATGAAGACGAACCAGTTCATCCAGCCTGTATCAGGCCCGACAGATCCTCTGCCACCCAAACCTTTTCCCCCTCCACCGTCACCGGGGCCCCCTGAGCCGAAGCCGCCGAACCAAATTCTGCCGCGTACTTGAGGAGACATTTGACCGTGAAGATTATCGTCCTGCTCGCCCTGCTACTCAGTGCTCCTTCTGTGGCGACGACAATGGCAGAGTCGCCTGAGCATACGGGCCAGGGCACGCATGTCGTCATCGGTACACTCGAGGAACTTGATACGTCCAAGATGAGTGGAAAGATTAAAACAGATCTAGGACAGACGGTCGTGTTCACGATGACGAGGCCCGACTTGTTTAAGGGACTGTCGGTAGGAGAACGCATCGCCGTCCGCCTGGATGATCAGGCACACGTTATCAGAGTCATGGATACGACCGTTCCGGAACTGCCAAGCCCTGAGAAGTAAGCCGATCAACCACGGTCATGGATTTTGGGTCGGGTCTTGCAAACCAACGTTGCGGGGCATGCCCGCACGCGACGGGTGCGCTCTTCCAGCTTCCGATCAGTTAGTCTGAGGGGTGATCGCCTTCGTTATCAGCTGCCTGCCGCGCCTTGCCAAAGCATGTCGTACCCCAGTTCTTTGGTGTCGGAACACATGGCAGCCAGTGCGGCGAACTTGTTGGTGAAGATCTCGTCTGCATGGGATCGCTCGTGCTCCTCGAACGAGCGCCAATAGGTGACGATGACATAATGGTCGTCGGCGGTTCTGGAGTCAGTGAGGGATCCCTCGTTCGAGACGAAGCCGGAGAACTTGAACACTTGTCCGGCGAGGAATCCGCCCTTGTCGCCTCCGTAGGTTCCTTTGACGACGCTGCAGAGTTCACCGACGGCCATTTCAACGTCCTCGAACGTGACTCCGGGCTTGAGCTTGACGGTGTTGAACAGCATTTTGGCTCCGAACGGGACTGTAATTGGACCAAACATGTCATCCTCCTAGCAGGCTGTTGAAAAGTCACCCGCGGCGGTTCTTGTTCTGATCATCCGGCTCGGTGAAGAACCAGTCAATCTCTCCGGCGGGTCCGGCAATGTCACCATCCAAACTGGTGGCGGTGAAGCACACCGTGTGTTTAGGGGAAGGGTAACGTAGCAATTTTCCCGCAGGTCTCGCACTCCCAGTTCTGCTCGATCCTCCTTATCTCGCCTTTCTTCACCTCTCCCATTGCGGGCACCATTTCCCCATGACCGTCTGGACATTCCGAATTCTTCTCCTCGTTCATAGAGTCTCCTATTGTGGGCAACGACTTAGCATAGCTTTTTTCGCGTTGATAACCATCAGCTGATTCCCTCTCTCCTGTGGATATTTCTGGGGGGGGATGCGACAAGCCAGGACTTTGCCTTGACGCCGTAACACAACGGCGTGCGGAACAAGAAGGACCTCTGAGCCGGAAGTGCACGCGGGCGACGGCCTGCGGTCTGATAGACATCGGTTGAGAATGGCAGGCGGAAAGCGACCACGCAGGTCACCGCCGAATCAGTTCCCCAAGTTCTTGGTGACCCAGCGCTCTGTATTGGGGTCACCTACTCGATGGCACCCAAGTCAACCACACACTCGTCAAAGACGGCTGGTGCTGGTGGTACAGGAAGTATGCGCCGGCAGATACGGTGCTGGAAGGGGTAGAGAAGGAAGCACGAGAGGCCAAGAAAGGGTTGTAGGCTGCTCCAGTTCAGGCGCTGCCATGGGAGTGGCGGAAGCGCTGCTGCCGAAGGGGAAAAGTTAAATGGACTACTGCGGGGGCGGGTGAGGAAGTGGGGTTTCTATTTTGTGCTGGAGTCCAACCTGATGGGGTGGCGGGTTGGAGGCCCCTGCACTTTTCAGCCCAGCGAGGCCACTAGGAATGAGGGGAGTTTCGAGAAAAAGAGGCAGCGTACTCCCGGGCAGCGTGAGTGGACGGCGAAGCATCCACTTCCCTGTCGGGGGCGCGGTGTCGCTGGAGAATGGGATCAATTCCCCCGTGTCAGCATTGAGCAGCATGGGGGTGGTTGCTTTCTTCCAACGCTGAAAATTCCGTAATCGTCGCCACATCTGAGATAGCGCCATCTGCAGTCCTTCAAGAGTCGTGGGAGATTTATCTCACTCGACTCATAATTAGAGGGTAGTCGGTGGTCCCTCGACACGCGGTGATACGTATGAGCAACTACGATGCCACAGCAGTCTTCAAGGACCCCGTGATCCCAATGAGGTGGTCAGTCCATGAGATTTAGCGATGGGCCGCATTTCGAGCCATCGTCACGCTATTCACATTGAGATGTGCTGCTGTATTCTGTGCCCATCAGTCAGTGCACACCCTTGCACAGTCGCGGCAGGAGACTCTCAGCTCTAATTCAATGCAGTTCTGGAGCTGACATAATCCGGTCAAGGCAAGCGACGGCAGCGATGGACAGGATCGCTGGTGCAACAAACGGAGGAAGGTCACTCCCGTTCATGTACCCCCGTGATAGTGGCGGAAGCGGGCAGGCTTATGTTTTGGCATCGGTGCGCCTGGCATCAGCCTGCGTCGCTCTCAATGGGACCCTGATTGTCGGGGTGAAATAATATACGTTCCGGTGAAGCGGTGCATAACCGAAACGGGACTATGGTAGGGAAGCTCATTCGATCTCAGTTTTATGGCAAATGCACTATCCAATGAATCTATGAGTACATGGCCTATGCAAGGCTAGGCGTGGGAGTCACCAAACAGGCCCCAGCCTGTCGAACAAGGCCCCCCCCCTTATACTGTGCCGCACCGCGCATGGTACAATTTCTGAAATAGAGAGGTGTCTCATGCACAGGATGGTCATCATCATCGCCCCCCTATTGGTCGTAGGACTTGCACAGGCCGCCGCCGCCACCGACGCATCGACCTCCGCCGACAATCGTAAGACAGAGAAGAGCACAGGCATCACCGTAGACGACCTCGGACGAGGGCTGAAGAGCGCGGCCCAGAATATCGAGAAAGAGATTCCCAAGGTGGGGTCTGCGATCGGAAACGCGGTCAAGAAGATCACAGAGAAGGGACCCGAAAGGCCGTCATCCCAAGAGCCGGCGAAGCAGAAGAAGCGCGAGGGTTCAGTAAGGGTAGATGTGAGTTCCGCGCCATAATACCACCATTTCCCCACGCCCCGCCTTGCGGTTTCCTCTATCCCCTCCTACAATACGCCTCCTGCGAGGCGGCCCCTATGCCGTTCATAATTCGCCCTCACCGTCGCATTCCCGTGCACTGCGCTGTCACGTACAACGCGGGGTCATTCCGGGGCCATGGCACGATTTGGAATCTTTCGCTGTACGGGTGGAAACTCTCGGGAAATGTTCCGCTGCAAGTTGGGGAGACGTGTTCCTTGACCGTCAATTTGCCGTTCGAAGAAAGCATCGTTGTGACTGCTGCGATCGTGCGCTGGGTCCGGGGCCAGGAGTTCGGTCTGGAAACCGTGTCGATTGAGAAGCAGACGCATAGTCGGGTGGAGCACGTAATCAAACGACTCGTAGAGGAATCAGCTGAGAACATCGAATGAGCACCGACCGCCCCAAACGCGACAGCATGTCACACGAAGAAGCCACGATCTCCAACATGTGGGAGATGGCCGCCATTGTCGAACTGCTGGAACGGAAGGGCCTCTGCACCAAGCAACGCACACACACTACTGAGAGGAACCTCAGGTGAAACAACTTGGGCGACTGCAAAGAGGAGGATTAGTCTTCTTGGCCATAGTTATGGCTGGGTGCGGCGGCTCATATTTGCAATGGGCTAAACCTGGCGCATCTCTGCAACAAGCAAAACAAGATGGCGTTGAGTGCAGGCAGATTTCTCGCCAGCCGTATCATGTGCCGGTTGGTGGGGGTATCGTAGGAGGATCCGACCCGGATGTTCGGATATGGAAGGAGTGCCTGGAGGCGCGAGGATATACGGTGACCGAACAGAGTGACTCGCAAGGTTCACATTGCGTAGCCTTAAACACAACGGTAGGAACAAGGGTCAAATCTCAAGATGGGAAGATGATGAACGTCGCAACCTTGTATGGAAACTCCCCTAGATGTGCTAATCCAGCGACCCCGATTCTTGCTGATCTTGAAGAGGACAAATGATGTTGGGTGGCATCATTGAGATGGGGCAGCGGGTGGCGAAGGGGACGACACACTGACATTGCGAGGTGTTGAGCACAATGGCGATGAGGAGCTGACACTCCTGGAACTGGTGTTACGGTTGGTAGGCGAGTTCAGAAGACGTTAGGAGCCGATCCGCGTAACCCCACTCCAAGCTGGTCTGATCATCTATCTGCAACGGTACATGGATGCCAAACTGACGGACACCGCAGCCGCGCTCCGCGTGAGGGTACCGACATTGAGTGTGGTGGTGAAGGATCTGTGCGCAAGCGTTGGGTCACCAGGCATCGCTCGGTTAAGGATGACCGTGTCGTGTGTGTCGCTTAGTCGGCGGAGCAAGGCTCTAGCCCTAGAAATCAAGAAGCAGGTTCGCCGAGTGAATGCCACGCTGTCCGAGCAGGATCAATATGCACTTGGAACGATCCTGAAGGACAGCCGCGCCTAGACCCTTGCGCCGTCGTTCACATCCCTCATACAATACGCCACCCTGCGGGCGTTCGTAGTTCGGGAGACGGGCTTCGAATCCATTCACAGAGGGGGGCTGATGCTGATCCGCATAAGATGTCGTGGTAAACCGCGTGGCAGGGAATAAATAATTGAATGTAAAGGGCTTTCCAGGTCTTCTGCAAGAAATCCCAAGGCGTGTTATACGGAAGAAAGCCAGAGACCCGCATGTTATACGGCACCCGTGTAAACGCGGCACTCAACGTCTGCTTTCGACCCAAAACGGTCATTTGCGGTGTAGATTTGCGGTCCATTGAGGACACGGCGGTGATCGAGTTGTTGCTTACCCGTCCTGAAAGGAAAGTCGAGAGATGATTTCAGAACTCAGAACGATCGGGGTGCGAACCCATTTACAGCGAGGTGCCGTGTTGGCGCTAACGAGGAGAACGCAGCGCCTAATTCGCCGCGCATGCCTTGCGACGGCTTTGCTGGTGACGATAGCCGCCGTGGCTCAGCCGGTTCACGCCGCAGGCGGAGGTCAGACGAAGTTCCAGCGCATATCGACGCAGTTCATCGCGGCGTTGGGCGATCCAGGTGCGACCTCTGGGAGCGGCGCGCAATCGTGGGGTCTGTGGCCTCTGGACCCGGGTCCTCGGGGCGTCGAGCTGAACAGCTATAAACCGTTGAAGGATGCAGGTGGCGTCGCCCCAGCTCGCTGGAAATTCGACGGCACGGACTGGTGGCTGGAGGAACACGGCTTGATCATGGAGCAGCCGACCTTTCCGCTCCCTCCCGGCAAATACGTGGTCACGGGTAACCGCGAGGTGACGGCTGTGCTGACCATTCATCCCGCCGACAGGAATGGCGACAGGCGCTGGGAACTCGATAAAGGCGCGACGCTCTACGACGTGACGCATCTGGCCTGCCGCTCCGCGCGCTATACACCGGCGGCGGTTGGTGGATCGTGCTCGCCGGCAAACGCGCAGAAGACTGCGTTTCCAGTTGCGCCAGGGGGAGCGATGCCTCCAGTCGAGGGCTGCACGAAGCAGGACTATGCGGTTCTCATCGTGATCGGCGTGGGCGTGGAAGACTGAACGCCGGTGACGACGGACTACAAGGAACGCGACAACGCCTTCACAGGCAAGATCCTCAAGGTCACTGTGGATGTGAAGCCAATCGGAGCCGCGGTCAAGGCAGAGGCGGACACGGGCCAGCACATGGCCGGCGTGAAGAAGGCTCTGTCTGACAAATTGGTTGTAACCCACGCGGGCCGCTCGTCTGAGCAGCCCGCGAATTCCGAGAGAAACTGAAAATCAGCAAGGGGCAAATAAACCGATCATCACGGCAGGAATTCCCCCGAAACCACGCCCAAACAATCTTCCCCGAGGCCGTGACCTAGCCCCCTTAAACGGGTCCAGATCTTATGTTAGGGTCGGGCCGAAAGGAGGGCTGCATGCCGCTTCTTTGTCAAACTGTCGAACAGATCCTTGCCAAACTGAGGAAGGAGACGCGAGGATAGGCTTGTGGGTTGATCCTGCGCCGGTGCCGCCGTGGCAGTGGCGGACAATCAAACAGATTGGTGTGAATCGGTACGATCCGAGGAGCCCAGTCCCTCCTGAACGGGACTAGGGTTTCCCCTCATAGGCACTGTTCCGAGGCACGTAGTAGACTGAAGACACTTCAGACCGCGTGACGGGGTGACAGCCTCCGCGATATGAAGGAAAGGCTCGGCTCCCAAAAGGACCCGGGCCTTTGTGTTGTCTTGAGACCGAGGAACCCGGCGAGTCCGATGAATCGGGATGCGACTGATGTATCGGTTCAGCCGGTGGGGTGGCATAGAAGTACCCTTGGCATTAACCTGAAGGGCAACCACGCCTAGACCCTTGCACCGTCGTTCGTACCCTCCTAGAATTCCGTCAACAGGCTCAACATTTTGTAGAGGAGATGAGTATGCACGCCATGCGTTATGTCCTCGCGGGGCTCTTCTTTGTAGCCGGGTGTGGAGGGGACGGGAGCGAGCCCACCCCTTCCCAGGTGCCCGAGCCGATTCCCCCGCCTCCCGTCCCAGTAGTGTTGGATTTTTCGGGCACGTTCGGGGGCGGCGGGACGGCCACGGGCTCGTTCACCTATGACAAGACGGCGATGTCGCTGGCGACTGACGTGCGCGGGCTCGCCCCAAACGCAACTTATCCCCTTACGTCGTGGACCTTCACGGTCACCGGAGGTGCCATCCTGCCGTCGAGCACGTTCATGAACGGGGTGCCCGGTCACTCTGCAGAGTTCTGCCTCGGGACGTGTGTGTTTTCCGCTGCGCCGGTGATTGAGTTGAGTTTTCTGAACGACGCCGGGCTGCTGCTGCACCTGACGTTTGACCTACTGGACTCGACCCCCTTTACCAATCCACCCGCCGATCTCTCGGAGTGGGGAGGCATGCAGCAGTCCCTCTATCGCATCCCGTGTCCGGTCTGTGTGCCGGTGGCGATTTTCAGCGATGGCGCACTCACGGCTCCCCCACTGAAATAGTGTGTGTATTTCCATGGAAGACTCGATGATGCCTTTCCGAATTAGCATTAACGAACAACCGGGGAGTCAGGAGGACCACCCATGATTGCTGCCTTCTATGCACGCAAGAGCATCGAGCAAACTAGCGTGGGCCAGGAGATTCAGCCAGAGATTCAAGAGTATCTTGTCGCCAAGCCCGCTGAAATCTTGGTCTTGGATTATCGGCAGACACGGACCGAATGAGTAATTCTTCCTAGCTAGAAAACGAAGAGGGGGGCGTGATTGCGAAAATCATTCGGTGTGAATGTACGAGCACGGGCTCGCTGGGGAAACGCGTCCGTCACACGGCCAACGGCGACACCCTCGAAGTCCTGCACAACCACCATCCCGAACGTATCCGTCTCAGCGGCATCGACTGCCCTGAAAAAGGCCAAGCTTTTGGCAAGCGAGTTAAGCAAGCCGTGTCTGAGCTTGTGCTTGGGATTGAAGTCACGCTCCAGACGCACGGCCTCGACAAGTACGGGCGCACCCTTGCCGATGTGCTCCTGCCTGATGGCATTCACGTCAATCACGCCCTGTTCAAAGACGGCTGATGCTGGTGGTGGAAAACCACCCCCTAGGCTCACGCCTGTATCGATTCTTTCCCCTCCGTATGGGTTTTAGTACAGCCTGGTCGCTCAGACAGATTGTTCCCACTCAGAATTCACGAACTTGCGCATGTTGATAGCGGCATTTTCGGGGCACGAGGATTGCTCATTGCTCATATTGAACTCACAGTGCTCATGTGAAGGAGGACGTCGCCATGCAGGGTACATTGCCGGCTCGTTCAGAACAGGAGTGCCAACTTCATGCAAGAGACCCACGCAGGGATGCTCGGAAGGTGGTGGGACTCCGTGCGATCATTGCGGACAAACTAGGCCTTGCCAGTGGAGAGGTTACAAATATTTCCCCTGGAGGGTGCGGGCTGCGGCTGACGAAACGCCTGAGATGCGGTCAGTACATTACGCTCATGGTGTACCCGAATGACCGGACTGCGGCGGTTCGAATTGATTTGGCGAGAGTGAATTGGGTCGAAGGGGAATGGGCCGGGGTTGAATTCCTTGGTGTGATTCCTCAGAACCAAGAGCTTCATCGACTCTGTGGAGATCAGCTCGAATTCCACTTGGAGACGTAAATGCCAGCCTGTCATGGTGCACACGTGTCCATCGAGGAGATCGATGCATGGCGGCCATCCATGCAGACCGTGACTTCGAATGCCACGAAGGCGTTGCTCGAACAGTGGTGTGACTACGAACTCCGATGGGTCGGGTGTGACAACCACAATGCCCCTTCACTCTGGGGCCAAGTCAGTCGACACGTTCGCGGGTACCTGGGAGTCTTGTGGTTGTGCGGGGAACTGCGCGGAAAGAAACCGAGCGAAGCCTTTGTGGTGACATGCGACCAGACGACCATGACGCCGGCCGACATCCATAATGGCAAGGTGATCTGTCAGATTGGCATCGCCCCTGTGACGCCTTCGGAGTTTGTCTTCTACCGAATTTGCATCCGTCTAAACTCACCCCAAAGATTACTCGCCTGCTCAGTGGCCAGAGTGAAGGATCTTGCGACTGCCATGTGAGGTACTCTCTGTCTGTCCCATCTAAGAGCAACTCAGCCTCATTCTCAGAGGCGGATATTAGGAGCGGTACCAAATCTCCGACGAAGCCGGGTATCTATTGGTTTCAGAGCGAGAACATGGCTAAGGCACTCATGGTGGAAGTCCGCATGATGAATGAAGAGTTAACAGTGTGGTGGCCCACCCAGGACAAACCTGTCGCCGATCTGACTGGCTGCTGGCACGGGCCGATCCCTCCATCAACGGGACCAGGGAGCCAGTAGACAATCACATCGCCCTGATCGCCCTCCTAAACAGGACTAGGGTTTCCCCTCATAGGCACTGTTCCGAGGGACGTAGTAGAGTGAAGACACTTCAGACCGCGTGACGGGGTGACAGCCTCCGCGATATGAAGGAAAGGCTCGGCTCCCAAAAGGACCCGGGCCTTTGTATTGTCTTGAGCAACCACCAGCGCATGGCCATTCCACGGTCAGGGCATCGTGTGGAATCTGTCATGTACCGGCTGGCGACTCTAGGGTGAGTCTGCCGATGTGACCAGGGGAAACACTCTCGCTCATCATCACGCTCCCGACTTTTTCAGCATCCTGCTCAACATTCCGCACGGTTCCCACACGCGTTTTTAATGTTGCGACTGTATGAGTGTACGTATTTCCCTACAGGTTACACTCTCTTCAACGGGATACGTAGTTTTCTCCGACGCCTCTCATCCACTCCTGCATCTTCCCAATCACTGAAAAGCCTGGAATTTTCGTGGGGGTGTAGGTTCTTTGGAGCAATTTATCTCCCGGCACCACACTTGCGTATTGCTCTTACTAGCTGCCTCGCACAGCGAGAGTTTCATCTGGTGGCGTGTCAGGGATGACACCCATTTTTTACTCATCAAGGAGGTTTTATCATGAATCGCTTTGTACACATGGTGGTCTTAGCCGCATTTCTCGCCGTTGGATTCGGCGTGCCCATGGTCTTCGCCGATGAGCCGGCGCCTGCCGAGCAGAAGGAAAAGAAGGATACGACCAGCGGCAAGGCCGATGACGGGCAGAAGAAGGACGAGAAGAAAGACATGGGCGGAAAGTAAACCACTGCTTCGGGGCGCAGTAGTGGCTGCGCCCCGCCTGCTCCTTCCTCACCTCCCTCTCACCTCAAACAAGACTCCCACAAGACAGCATGAGTTGTTCGATGCACGACGAAGGCATGGACCGGACCGCCTCGAAAAAGTAGAATGTCTCGGTCTCTTCGTACTTCCAAGCTGGGCATGGTGACACGACTACTACTGACATGTTTCGTCCTCCATGTTTGTCCCTATTCCTCTTTTGCCGACTTCTCCGGCCCGTCGTCTCCGTCCTCGACGGCGACACCATCCAAGTTCTGCACAACCAACACCTGGAGCGCATCCGTCTCAGCGGCTTCGATTGCTCCGAGAAAGGCCAAGCTTTCGGCAAGAAGGACAAGCAAGCCGCCTCAGAGTTGGTCTTTGGAAAGGAAGTCGCACTCCAGATCTATGGCCTCGACAAGTACAAGCGCACCATTGCCGATGTGCTCCTCCCCGATGGGACTAACGTCAACCACACGCTGGTGAAAGCGGCTGGTGCTGGTGGTATCGCAGATATGCGCCTGGGGATACGGGTGCCGAAAGGGCTAGAGCGTGACGCCCGAGAGGCACGGAAAGGGTTGTGGGCTGATCCGCAGTCGGTGCCGCCGTGGGAGTGGCGGAAGATGAACCGTTAGAACGAGCGGGAAATCGATCTGCTAAACGAAAGCTTTTTCTTGTTCGAGTCTCAGGCGGCTTACCACATCGCTCAATAGACAGAACCTTCAAAACGTCTTTCAACCTCTTGCAGCCTGCCTAGTCGTCCGGGGCACCGTGTTCAAAAACCTCTCTTATGGTCGAGAGCGGAGAGGTCGATTTTCCTAGGGCTTTGACGTATCCTTCCGCGTGCTTCACATACAAACGATTCTGGCAAGGTCTGCGAAGTTTAAACTACTAAACAGGTTTTATTATGGAGGCAGGTTTTTGGCACCAAAGGTGGGAGAACAATGAAATTGCTTTCCACGAAAGCAAGGCAAACCCACTACTGGTCAAACATTTCACCGAGCTGTCTTTAGCAAAAGGCAGGCGTATCTTTGTACCATTGTGCGGTAAAACTCTTGATATTTCTTGGCTGCTATCCAAGGGCTATCGTGTCGCGGGAGCTGAATTGAGTCAAATCGCCATTGAGCAATTATTCATGGAACTTGGAGTGCAACCAGAAACATCACCAGTTGGCGAAGTGGAGCAGTGGAGCGCAAACAATCTCGATATATTTGTTGGCGATCTATTTGCTTTGTCCAGAAAGATACTTGGTCCAGTTGATGGAATATATGACCGGGCTGCGTTAGTGGCCTTCCCCGAAGAAATGCGCAAGCGATATACAGCCCACCTCACAGAGATTACAGGTAAGGCGCCGCAGTTGCTCATTTGCTATGACTACGATCAAAGCTTGATGGAAGGTCCTCCCTTTTCAGTTCGTAACGACGAAGTCAAGCGACATTACGCAGTGAATTATGATGTGACCCTCCTTGCGAGCACAGATGTCTCTGGGGGATTGAAGGGGAAATGTCCTGCCAAAGAGAATGTTTGGCTGCTAAACCATAAGTAAGACGTGTGCATTTCAAGCACTGTAGTCACACCGAACAAATTCATCCAGCGCCAAAATGCTTGCCAAAGACAGCTCTTTTTGAACACTCACAATAAGTGGGACAAAGCACTGAAAAATCGATGTCTAGGAACCGGACCCGAACAAGGATTTTGGACCGTCTGAAGCCCATGACTAACATTCAGGGTGTACAAGGATTGACACAGGTCACATGCGTGTCCAGACCAGAGTTCTAACAAACCGCAGGTCAAAGCCGCGACCACAGTGAAGTGGTAGGGTTAAGACCGTTTGTGAGACTGGTGGCATTTCTTGAAGGCAGTGAAGCTTCATCTGCTCCTCGCTGGTAGCCAGACGAGGAAACCAGCACCCACTAAGACTTCTCACGCCATTGACTCCAACATATCAAACGCTTACGCTTTCGCCCCTACATCGGCCCTTCACGAAAGGAGTGATTTATGATGCGACGAAACTTTGATTGGATGCATGGAATGGGTTTGGTAGCCACGGTGTTTGCCGTGGCGGTTCTGGTCATCACTGCTGGCCTGCAATGGACCTTGGTACCGGCCTATGCAACCGAGCGGGGTGAGGAACGGAAGGATGCGCGGGATACGAAGCAGACCGGCCGTGAGGAATCAAGGGAGCAGAAGGCCGAATGCAAGGCGGGAGATGATAAAAGTCGTGCAGAATGTCGGCAGGAAAAGCGAGATACCAAGCAAGAGGCGCGCGAATCCGCCAGGGACATAAAGCGAAAATAATCACAAGTAGATAAATCCCCGTGACCTCCCCCTGTAGTTATCTCAGGGGCAATGTGAGGCACACACGACGCGAAGGGCCCGCTCTTCGCGTGCGGGTGGACGATGAGGCTGAAGCTGCTGTCGATCGACTCATCCCCCCGTGGCGCGGGGGACAGCACCTTGATCGAAGCGAGGATCAGTGGGAGCTGACTAGAAGGACAGGGGACCATCTTTAAGATAGTCCGTCGGAAGCCGCAATTCTATACCTGAAAGTGGACTTTATCTGTTGCATTCCGCTCGGTTAGGCGCCTAGGCTATACCACGTCAACTTCCATCTCATCATTGCGCAAGAGGTCAGTCCCCGTGATGATGATTCCATCACACATTGTTTTCGCGTGAAGCATTTCTTGTCGGATGATACCCGCTAGTTCGGGCGGGTAGAGGAGGGTATGATGGCTGATCTGATTCGAACTGCGCAGTATTTCAAGGTGCAGATTGCGGATAAACCCGGGACATTAGCCGGTGCGCTTGCTCCACTGCGTGAGGCCGGAGTGAATCTGCTGGCCGTGCATGCGTTTCCTCGGAGTCGCCGCACACAGGTGGATGTGGTGCCGGAAGATCCTATCGCGTTCAAGAATATAGCGAAGGCGCATAAGTTGAAAATACAGGGACCGAAAATGTGTTTGCTGCTGGATGGCGATGATCGCCCGGGAGCGCTGGCCGATCTGACTGATCGACTTGGTTCAGCCAGGATCAACTTGACCGCGGTGACCGGCCTCTGTGCCGGCCAGGGACGCTTCGGCGCCATCCTGTGGGTTAAGCCCAGGGATGTGAAAAAAGCAGCCAAAGTCTTCGGCATCGGACTGAGTTAGCTACGCACATACGCTACTCCGGCAACGTGGAGGTAGATGGAAGCGAGGTTTGCAATCCAATTTGCGTCGCTCGTCTGCGCGCGGCGATGTCAATTGTGTCACACTTCTCGGGATATTCGCCTGTGGAGGACATAATCGAAGGCAACGGATGAGACTACGAGATAACGAAAGAGCAGGGCCTGTCACAGACTTTCTTATGGAAGACCACCGGCGACTTGATACGCTGCTTCAATTGGCGGTGGCTGATGCCGGCCATGTTGATCAGGGAGCGTATGACTCAATTTCGAGCCGGACTTCTCCGCCACATCGGCATGGAAGAAAAGATTCTCCTGCCTGCCGCCCAGCGACTCCGAGGCGGGGAGCCACTTCCTATCGCGTCCAAGCTCCGGCTCGATCATGGGGCCATCGCTTCGTTGCTCATGCCGCCTCCCACGGCTGCCATCATTGCGACGATCCGGGCCGTTCTCAAGGTCCACAATACAATAGAAGAAGGCTCGGGGGGCTTGTATGAAACCTGCGACGAGCTGGCCGGCTCAGAATCGGCACAGCTTCTGGCCAAACTTCAGGCTGCACCGGAGCTGGCTGTGTTGCCGTGCTCCGATAGCCCCGCCGTGATGCCTGCTGTACAGCGGGCACTGGAGAGAGCTGGTTATATCTTCCGCGAAGATGAAGCTTGAGAGACTACCAGGTAGTCCTCAAGTCTTTTAATCCAAAGAATCCCTCCAAGTTGATCTTCTATCCGAGATTGGTTGAACTAATGTGGTATTTCGCAGACGCATCACATATGAATCGTCGCAAATTGAAGGAGAACTGCCATACAGCTGCCGTTGGCCTCCTTCTCGGGTTTCTGGTCACTGATCACATTCTTGTTTCTGAGTACGGTTCCAGCCTATGCGGAGTGGGTGGCGGTTGAGAAAGACTATCTAGTACCAGGACTCCAGACTGTGTACGTCGATCCAGGCACCATTCGCAGAGAAGGGAATCTGGTGACGCTGTGGCAATTAATTGACTTTAAGACAATGCAAGGGAATAGGAGCCCCACCCGATTTTTGTCTACGAAGACCCACAAGGAATTCGACTGCGCAGGAAAGCGCGTTCGGTTGCTTGCAGTTCACGGAGTTCTCACGCCGTATGGGAACCGGTAAAGCGGCTAATGGATATGTAGACAAAGACAACTGGCTACCAGTTGAACCAGAGAGTATTAGTTACGCTCTGTGGGAGGTTACGTGCGGTAAGGAGTGACCGCATAGACAAGGTTACGCAATAAGCGAGAACCGCCCCACACGCGAGAGCATGTCCTTAGCCGGGATTATTCATGAACACTTCTGCTGCAATTGCCGATCCGCTGCTCTTGCGCGTGAAGCGTCGTTCGTGAAGTGTGAAGCGCAGGACGGAATGAGTGTGTCTGAATCATCGCATGCGAGATACGCTTCACGGGTGGCGAGAACGCCGCAGGGAAAAGGCGCGTCTCTGGGTAAAGAGGCTGTCTTGGCAGACTCGGGGCGGGTGGGTGAAATAGCCGCCGGGGTCGGGCGGGTGAGAAGAGCGACTTTTTCAGCATCCTGCTAGAATAGTCTTCCCTGCGAGGCTCCCTATGCCTTTCGTCCTGCGTCCCTACCGTCGCGTTCCCCTGCCATGCTCTGTCACGTACCAAGCGGGACCTTTCCTTACGCTGCCGTTGGCCTCCTTCTCGGGTTTCTGGTCACTGATCACACTCTTGTTTCTGAGTACGGTTCCAGCCTATGCGGAGTGGGTGGCGGTTGAGAAAGACTATCTAGTACCAGGACTCCAGACTGTGTACGTCGATCCAGACACCATTCGCAGAGAAGGGAATCTGGTGACGCTGTGGCAATTAATTGACTTTAAGACAATGCAAGGGAATGCGGGGATGGGACCCCTCGGATTTGGACCCCACCGATTTTTGTCGACGAAGACCCATAAGCAGTTTGACTGCGCAGGAAAGCGCGTTCGGTTGCTTGCGTTCACGGAGTTCTCACGCCGTATGGGAACCGGTAAAGCGGCTAATGGATATGTAGACAAAGACAACTGGCTACCAGTTGAACCAGAGAGTATTAGTTACGCTCTGTGGGAGGTTGCCTGCGGTAAGGAGTGACCGCACAGTCACAGGCAACCTTCGGCATAGACAAGGTTGCGCAATAAGCGAGAACCGCCCCACACGCGATTGTCGGCATCATGTAAATCCTGGAGGGGACGACGCACTAACAGGCTGCGGAAAAACTATTGTGGCATGGTAGAAATTCAATGGTCCGCACGTCTAGGACAACAAGAGAACATCGCGCAGGATGCTCAAAAAGGCTGTCCAGCAAGGCCGCAGCGAGCGAAGAGGCGAAGGCGTACGCTTCGGTACGTTGAGCCTCTGAGCGATGCGAGAACGCCGCTGGCGGACTTTTTCAGCATCCTGCTAACAAGGAGGTTGCTATGGGATCAACGCTGGTGAGAAGGACACTTCATTTAGGATTTGGAAGCGCACTCCTGATTTCGCTCCCGTTGTTTCCCTTGTCCGTGACCGATTCCCTAGTGGCCCAAGCTGCCGAGCAGGCCGACCTGCTCGACATTAATACGGCAACAGCCGATCAACTCAAGGCGCTCCCTGGTATTAGTGATGCGTACTCAGAGCAGATCATCAAGGGGCGTCCGTACCAGCGGAAGGATGAGCTGGTGCAGAAGAAGATTCTTCCGCGCGCCACGTATGAGCAGATCAAGTATAAAATTGTGGTGAAGCAGAAATAGCGAATTGCTCTGTGCTTGGATGGTGGTGGCTCATAAGAAAGTTGGCAATGACGCGCTTCTCCGCCATGGGAGAGAGGCCAACTATACCCAAAGTAGGAGGGTATCCATGAAAAGCCGTTATGAATTGCTGCGACATGGGAGATACATGCTGCCCTGTTGTTTAATCATGGCACTGTTTCTTTCAGCTTGTGCCGAGCAAATGAGCGAGGCCAAGAAGCAGGAGATCGAGTTAGCCACGGCCAACGACATGTCCAAGCAGGCCGACCGCGAGATTATCGGCAAAGACGGCGCGAAAATGCTCCTGATTCCGGCAGGGGACTTTATGATGGGCAGCAGTACCGAAGGGCGCGCGGATGAGGAGCCGGTGCACCACGTCTCGCTGGATGCGTTCTATTTGGACAAGTACGAAGTCACGAACAAGTTGTTTCAGAAGTTCGTGCGTGAGACCGGCTACGAGACAACGGCCGAGAAGGAAGGCAGGGCCGCTGCTGTGACGTCCGGCGGCCAATGGGAGGTGATCCCTGGAGCGAACTGGCGCAAGCCGGAGGGCGGAGAGACGGTCTTCGAGTCGAATCGCGAGGAGCATCCCGTCGTCTCCGTTTCCTGGTACGATGCGGAGGCCTACTGCCGTTGGGCGGACAAGCGGCTGCCGACGGAGGCGGAGTTTGAATATGCCGGCCGGGCCGGCACTCGAACGATCTATTGGTGGGGGGACGGGAACCCCGGCCCGCAACGGGTTGCGAACATCGCGGATGAATCTGCCAAACGGCAATTTCCCGACTTGCCGATCATGGTGGGTTATGACGACGGCTATGAACGCTCGGCGCCGGTGGGGTCGTTTGACCCGAATCCCTGGGGTCTGCACGATATGATCGGAAATGTATCGGAATGGACGGCGGACTGGTTCGCCGAGGACTATTACCAAAACAGCCCGGAGCGGAATCCGACCGGGCCCTTCAGCGGCAAGTACAAGGTCCTTCGGGGCGGGTCCTGGCACAACGGGCCGCTGGGTGTGCGCTCGGCGTACCGGCGCAACAGCCAACCGGGGTACCGGTACGATCACTTCGGGTACCGCTGTGCGAAGACTCCGTTAGCCCCCTCGTCAGGAAACAAAGGAATCCCCTTATAATGTCGTTATGTCTTCATCTTCCCGAAGACGCCTAGTGGGGTATAGAGGGAATGCCGCCAACTCGATGGGCCAAAGGAATAAAACGTGTATGCCCAGATGGCCACATCAGTCAGGCTGCCCCATTCAGCCTTTCCCTGCCACACATGATACAGCACTAAAAAAATGCCTATGAGGGCAACGAGGCGAAGTAGATGGCTGCCCACCGACAGCCGAAGAAGAGATAGCACCGTGGCTCCTATGAGAGAGCCGGCGAACAAATCTGACGCGAAGAGGGCACCATCGGTAATATCTCTAGACAAAAAATGCCAGGCCCCCATCCAAAGGAGGAGACCGTGAAAGCCCCACCAAGTGAGCGTCCCAAGAAGCTCATCCCTTTTCTCGGTCTCCATCGAACAGCCCTCATCTAACAGGATGCTGAAAAAGTTCGCCAGCATCGTTCTCGCTTCTCTCAGAGGCTCAACGTATAGAGTTAAACCCCTCGGATATCGGAATCACTTGAGGGGCTTTTCCGTTCGCCAAGATCTATTATATGGGCGAACGGCCCACACGAAGTGCGGTTTGTACCTCCTCGCCTCTTCGCTTGCTGCGGCCTTGCTGGACTGCCTTTTTGAGCATCCTGAGGCTATTGTGGCATCAGCGCCATTCTGTGAGATTCCAACGGTGTTTATGTATAAACCGAGTTTTTCCGCAACCTTCTCATCTGGTTATTGACGACAGTCTTTCCGCTCGATGCGATTCTTCGCACGTTTGTCGGCGACCAACAGCCATTGTACGTTGCTCGGTGCGTCGGCGCTGCCGCACGCGAGCGGGATACTATAGCAGAAACCGATAACGAAAAGCGGCATTGCGTGGTTACCTGTGCCTCGTTACAATCCCTCTAACAGGATGCTGAAAAAGTCCGCCAGCAGCGTTCTCGCATCGTTCAGACCCTCAACGTACCCCAGAGGGTACGCCTCGGCCCTTCACTCGCTGCGGCCTTGCTGGACGGCCTTTTTGAGCATCCTGCGGGAGTGTTCTTCTGTAGTGCCACATGTGGGACCATCGAGTTCTAACGTGCCAAAATAGTTTTTCCGCAGCCTGCCAAGTTGATCTTGTGTCCGAGACTGGTTGATACAGTGTGGTATTTCGCAGGCACATCAAATATGAATCGTCGGCCAATTGAGTTGAGGCACTATTCAGCCCGCATTATTCATGAGCGCTTCTGCTGCAATCGCCGATCCGCTGCTACGACGAACCTCCGGCCGGCGGGCTCGCCCCTCGAACCCTCACCGTACTGCACGAGTACGCATCGGGTCCTCACGGCTCCGCGCGCCGGTCTCGCGACGCGGCTCAGCAATTTCTCGACGAACCGTCATGAACTATGCGGGCTAGTGGTATCCGCTCTACTTGTCGTTGGCGCTGTGGCGAATCCCTGTGGCGCGCAAACGCCATCATCAGTGGCTCCGGTTCAGAGTCAAGCCGTACAGCCTCCACAAGCCGAGCCGAGTGCCGGGGTTTCCGGTCAGGCCAACGTCGGACCCACGTCAGTGCCGACTCCCGGGGTTGGCTCCTCGACGAGTTCAAGTGCCGGGAAGAGGTTTGGCTCCGCCGGACAGGGACTTCCCGGGATGCCAGGCGGACCGCCGATTAAGGGATCGATGGGGTCCCAGGACCCCTCAAGCCGGTACATGAGCCCCCCGGTGATTCCATCGTTATCTTGCGACCCGGCCGTGAATATTCCTTGCTAGAGCAGGATGCTGAAAAAGTCCGCCAGCAGGGGATGGGATGGCCCGGTGAGTCCCCTGTGCTCGCGCAACGCGCGGTCTCAGAAGGATGGGAAGGGTAGCCTGGCCGTCCTCCTGCTCGCGGAACGCGCACGATCAGAATGTGCTCGTTCGACGCGCGCAATCGAGGATCAACCAGGCTACCCTTGAAAATGAAATGAGGAAGTGGGAAGTCGCGCGCAGTGGAAGATCAATCAGCCCCCATCCCTGAGAGAAAACAAGCGAGCTTGGAGGGAGCATCTGTAACCTCGCTCGACGGCCGCAGTGGGATCAACACGGGTGCCATTCCAAGGGAGAGATGCGAGCAAGCTTGGAAGGATCATTGAGTAGGATGAGGGGCGTTCGATGCGCGCAGTAAAGGGCAACCTTGGCCACTCCCTTAAATTGAGGTTTGGCGAACTGGAAGACCCTCGCCCGGGCGCATGGCACGTCTCGGCGTGCCAGTGGGTGGGAGGGTGAGACCGTTGCGCGCAGTGGGGGACTCATCCGGACCATCCTGGGGGAACGTCAACGAGTAAGCTTGGACGGACCATCGTTGATCGCTCGCGTCGGCCTTGTTTGGGAAAAGTCACGTCCCTGGGTGAAGAGGCTGTCTTGGCAGACTCAGGGCGGGCAGGTGAAGTAGCCGCCGGGGTTGGGCGGGTGAGAAGTCTGGACTTTTTGAGCATCCTGCGAGAGTGTTCTGCTGTTTTGCCACATGTCAAGACCATCGAAGTTCTCGCGTACCACAATAGTTTTCCGCAGCCTGCTAGAGAGGGCCCTGCGTGCAGATGGACATTCCGGTTCTAATCCTGCCCGGTATTGGCAACTCCGGTCCGCAACATTGGCAAACACTCTGGGAGCTGCGCCATCCCCAGTGGCAGCGCGTGAATCTGGGAGATTGGGACGGTCCGGTATGCGAGGATTGGGTTCGTTCGTTGGATGTTGCCGTGCAGGCCTGTCCTGATCCGCCCGTGCTGGTGGCTCATAGCCTCGCCTGTCTCTTGGTGGCTCATTGGGCTCATCGTTCAGCGATAGTTCTGAAGGGCGCATTTCTGGTGGCGGTGCCCGATCCGCAGAGCACAAGCTTCCCTGCCACGGCGCGTGGATTTGTGCCGGTGCCGATGGCGCCGTTCGCTTTTCGGAGTCTCGTGGTCGCCAGCGCGAATGACTCGCTCGGATCGCTGACCCATGCCAAACATTGCGCGATTGCTTGGGGGAGCACTTTCGTCGATATCGGCCAGGCGGGGCATATCAATGCCGACAGTGGGTATGGTGAATGGAGCGAGGGGTATATGCTTCTTCAACGATTCATGGCCTAGTATAGAAAGCGGCTGCATCCTTGAGCCGATTGCTCTGCTGATGACCAAGCATCTCCGTCCAATCTCTGATGGTAAGCCTCGCTGCGGATGGGTCGGTGGCAAGCCGCATTTCATCGCCTATCATGACCGTGAGTGGGGGGTGCCGATTCACGATGACCGGAAGCATTTCGAGATGTTGTTGTTGGAAGGCGCACAGGCGGGTCTCACGTGGGAAACAATCTTGCTGCGGCGGGATGGCTATCGTCGAGCGTTTGCGGAGTTCGATCCGAAGAAGGTGGCGCGATTCACGACGAAGAAGAAAGCCGTGCTGCTGAAGAATCCCGGCATCATCCGCAACCGGCTCAAAATCGACTCGGCGGTGACCAACGCGCAGGCGTTTCTCACTGTACAGGAGGAGTTCGGTTCGTTCGATCGCTACGTCTGGCAGTTCGTGGGAGGGAAACCGATCGTGAATTGCTGGGCCAGGATGGCTCAGGTGCCAGCGACGAGCGCGGTCAGCGACGCATTGTCGAAGGATCTCAAGAAGCGCGGTTTCCGGTTTGTCGGCAGCACGATCGCCTATGCCTACATGCAGGCGGTTGGGCTGGTGAACGATCACACGACGGAGTGCTTCATCCGTGCTCGTCGCTAGCAGGCTGTTGAAAAAGCCCGCCAGCATCGTTCTCGCATCGCTCAGAGGCTCAACGTACGGGACGAAGTACGATTCGCCTCTTCGCTCGCTGCGGCCTTGCTGGACGGCCTTTTTGAACAGCCTGCGGGTTCTGCTGGAGCCGTGCATGACTTCCTTCAGCCCTATGTTTGTTCGTGGCCAGAATGGTTTTTCGACACCCTGCTAGCAGTTGACGCATGGCAGTAGTCGTTGTTTCCCGTCAGCACAGGGAGGCAGCCCGATCATGAAAACGATGTCGGTGCGGTGCTGCATTGCGGGAGGTGGCCCGGCCGGGATGATGCTGGGGCTGCTCCTGGCACGTGCAGGCGTTGACGTTGTCGTGTTAGAGAAACACGCCGATTTTCTCCGTGATTTCCGTGGCGACACCATCCACCCCTCCACCCTGGAGGTCCTGTATGAACTGGGATTGCTGGAGCGGTTGCTGACGTTGCCGCATCAGAAAGTGTCGCGGATCAACGGGCAGTTCGGCGACCTGGCGCTGACGGTCGCGGATTTCTCGTCTCTCTCGACGCAGTGTCGCTTTGTCGCCTTCATGCCGCAATGGGACTTTTTGAACTTTCTCGCCGAAGAGGCGGCGCATTATTCGACGTTTCAGCTGCGGAGGCAAGCTGACGTGACGGACCTTATCGAAGAGCCGGACTCTGTGATGGGACTCCGGGCGAACACCCCAGATGGTCCGCTCGAGGTGCGCGCGAGTCTTGTCGTGGGGGCGGACGGGCGCCATTCGACCGTTCGTTCCCACGCCGGCTTGTCGGTGGAAGAATTCGGCGCGCCCATGGATGTCCTGTGGTTCCGTCTGTCTCGGCGGCCAAGCGATCCAGGAGATCCCATAGGCCGTTTCGACGCGGGTCGGATCTTCATCATGCTGAACAGGGGCGACTATTGGCAGTGCGGCTTCGTGATCCCAAAGGGATCGCGAGATCAACTTCAGGGGCGAGGGCTACCGGCATTTCGTGATGCTGTCGCACAGCTCGCGCCGTTCATGACCGACCGCGTCGGTGAACTCCACGACTGGGAGCCGATCAAGTTATTGACGGTTCAGGTCGACCGGTTGCGCCGGTGGTATCGTCCTGGTCTCCTCTGCATCGGCGATGCGGCTCATGCGATGTCTCCGGTCGGTGGTGTGGGGATCAACCTGGCCATTCAGGATGCGGTGGCTTCATCGAATCTCTTGGCGGCTCCGCTGCGTGACGGCCGGCTTACGACCGAAGATTTATGCCGGGTACAGCAGCGGCGTGAGTGGCCGACTCGCATGACGCAACGGGTGCAACTCGCAATTCAGAATCGCGTCATCAGGCGCGCCCTCAGCGGCTCGGACAAGTTCTCGCCGCCATTCGCGATCCGGCTGCTGTCGTTGGTTCCGTTCCTCCGCCGAATTCCCGCCCGGATGATCGGACTCGGATTCCGACCGGAGCATGTGCATACGTCTGCTGCAATGACTGCGCACACGTCAGCGGCAGTGGTATCGCGATAGTATTTCGTAGTCAGATTCCTCTCTCCCTCTGTCGTGTAATCTATGGTGATCATGCGGGCGCGCTGTAGGGGTTCTCCTCCATTTCGTTTCTTATTGGTTGGAGCTCTCTGACGAACTGACGAAGGATTTGCGGTAGCCGGTCACCTTTTCCAAATATTGGCGGGTTTCCTGGTAGGGCAGATTTTGGCGCAACTGGTCATAGACGCCGGCCGGCTGGAGGCTGTTGATCTGGTTGACGGCCGCCACACGGTCGCGCGAAAACGTGCGGAAGACGTTGCTCGGGCCGGTATTGTAGGCCGCAATCACACAGTATTCGCGTGACACATTGTGCGCCACGTCTTCCAGCTGATTAAACATCAACACATTCAAATAGGCGGTTCCCAACTCGACATTGTTGGCGGGATCGAAAAGATAATCCCGCGAGGGGGCCACGTCCTTACCTTTTGCCCGCCGGTAGGCTTCGCGACCACCGCTGGTGGGCACCAGTTGCATGAGTCCATAGGCTGGGGCCGAGCTGACGGCATAGGGGTTGAAGTTGCTCTCTGTGCGGATGACGGCGAAGACCAGGCTTGGGCTGATGCGATATTCTTGCGCAAACTGGTGAACCAGCGGCCGGTATTTGTCGGCTTGCTTCACCGCAAGGTTGGACACCATCGCCATCGTGACGTAGTGGACCGTCTTCTTGGTTCCGTCTTGATCGACTGTCCGTGTGCCGGATTTCTTTTCAAGGAGATAGGCGGCAAACGGCTCGGCTTCCTCCGGCGTGCGCATTGGTTTATTCTGCTGATCGAGGACGAGGCCGAACAGGTAGGGCTGCTTGTCGTCCGTCAGAACGATTTCTTTGTCGGAAAACAAATCGACTGCTCTCGGATCTTCCGGGGTCAGGATCGTCGTGATCACGGCATTCTTGAGACTGCGTGGGGGATCTTGTTCATCCAGCGTCTCGACCAGAATCTCGCCTGAATCAAAGTTGACGATCGCCCGGCTCTTATAGTTTTGCGTGTACTTCACATATTTTTTGCGTTCGGGCAGTTGGACTTCCTTCTTCCCCCAGGTCTTTCCGACGTTCACCCCAAGGACGGCGAGGATGGTCTCAAAGTCTTTCTTGGCCTCGCGCAGATCTCTAAGCAGCGCATCGGGATCGCGCGCGTATTGATCGAGACGCTTCTTGGCGATCTGTGCCGGATCTTTTCCCGAAGCGAGATCGATGATGGCCTGTCCGGATTGACCCCTGGCGACTCGTCCAGCCGCTGTGAGGGCTCGATCAGTCGTTTCACAGCCGGTGGTGAGCAAGGCGAAGGTGAGGATCACCAATGAGGAGAGCAAGACCAATGGACGCATGGGTGCATTGTACAGATTTTGCCGTGGCTTACAAGGCAACCGGCTGGTTGCTCTGGTTAATTTGGTTTATTTGGTCTTTCTGGTTCAACCAAATAAACAAGACAAACCAAACAAACCAAATGAACTATAGGTGCTAAGGTTGGCCGGCGGACTGTGTCTGTTTTCCCTCGAGTTCGGTCCAGCGGTTGTAGAGCCGCTCCGCGGCTGTGCGGGCTGCGTCCAGCGCCTCGGATCTTTCTTGTAACGCCGCCGCATTGGAGGCGACGGTGGGATCTTCCACTGCGGCCTGACAAGCGGCGATGGTCTCCTCGGCCTGGAGAATTCTATCCTCCATCTTCGCCCACTCCTTTTGCTCCCGATAGGACAGGCCTGTTCGTTTTGTCGTTGGAGTTGATCCCGATTCGACGCGGGCTGGCTTGGAGGGTCGTGACGTCGAAGCACAAGTCTGTTCTGCCGCCTTGCATTCTTGCGCAGACTCCCATTGCGCATAGTCGGCGAACCATTCGATCCGCCCTGTACCATCCAGCGCAAGCAGCATGGTGGAGACGCGGTCTAAGAGCCATCGGTCGTGCGTCACCAGCATCAACGCGCCAGGGAATTCCACCAGACTGTCTTCCAACACATCGAGCGTCGGAATATCCAAGTCGTTCGTCGGTTCGTCGAGGATTAAGAGGTCGGCCGGTTGTAGCATCAGCTGTGCGATGAGGAGACGTGCCTGTTCGCCTCCAGAGAGGCGGGAGACCGGGAGATCCAACTGCTCCGGCCGGAAGAGAAACCGTTTCGCCCAGGAGACGAGATGCACCGAACGGTCTTGATAGACGACCGCGTCGCCGTGCGGGGCGAGGGCTCGACGGAGCGAGGAGGATTGGTCCAGTGATTCGCGGTGCTGCTCGAACGTGACCACGCGCAGCTTGTCCGCGCAGGTGATGGTGCCTGCGTCCGGCTTGAGTGTCCCGGCTATCAGCTTCAAGAGCGTGCTCTTTCCGCTTCCATTCGGACCCAGCAACCCAAGCCGCTGTCCAGGTCCGAGCAGGAGGTCGAGATCCTTCACGATCTGCCGCCCGCCGAGCGATTTGCAGAGTTGGGTGGCCTCGACCAACTGTTTCGACCTGCGTCCCGATGAAGTGAAATTGATGCCCGCCGTGCCTTGGTCTTTCCGAGCGTCGGCGCTGTTCAGTTCTTCGATCAAGCGGCCGGCTGAGTCGATCCGTGATTTGGCCTTCGTCGTGCGGGCTTTGGGGCCACGCCGGAGCCACTCCACTTCGCGTCTGACACGATTGGCTAATGACGCTTCATAGTTAGCTTGCGCGTGCAGCGCGGCATCCCGCTGTTCCAGGAAATCGCTGTAGTGTCCTTTGGCTTCGAATATTCCGTTGGGATAACTGCGATTCAGCTCGATCATCCGCGACGTCACCGCTTCTAGAAAGCGCCGATCATGGCTGACGACGAGAAAGGCGCGGGCTTCGGCCCGTAACAATCTCTCCAACCACAGTATGCCTTCAACATCCAAATGGTTGGTCGGCTCGTCCATCAAAAGGACGTCCGGCTCCAGCATCAATGACCGGACGATGGCCAGGCGTTTCTTCCATCCTCCGGAGAGCGTAGCCGTGGACTGATTGGTTGCGGGAAACTCCCCCAGACTGAGCGCCGCGGAGATGCGACCATGATAATCATGGGGGTCCAGACCTTCGTCGATAAGGATCTGTGCGAGCACGTCCTCGATCGTATGCGCTCCGTCAAGGGACGGTTCTTGCGGAACGTAGCCGACGCGGAGTTGTCGGCGCATCGATCTGGTGCCCTCATCCGGTTCTTCAAGCCCTGCCATGATCTTCAGCAAGGTCGATTTGCCGGAGCCGTTAGGCCCGACCAATCCGACATGATCGCCCTCGGCCAACCCGACCGATAAATCGACAAACAATGGTTTTACCCCGTAGCTTTTGCTGATGGACTCGCAGCTCAAGAGAATTGTAGATGGCATAGCGCTACCGAACGAATGAATAAATTATTGATCAGCAGATGGACGATCGGGCAGGACTGTTCAGGCCAGGCTGGATCGCGACAATATCAGTGTACGGGTTGGACGAGAGAACTGCAAGTGGGGATGGGAGGGTAGCCTGGTCGTCCTCCTGCTCGCGGAACGCGCACGCTCAGAAGGTGCTCGTTCGACGCGCGCACTCGAGGATCGACCAGGCTACCCTTTGGGTGGGCGGGTAAGAACGCTGCGCGCGGTGAAGGACACGACGTCGAGCGGGAGAGTGTCCTGTTCGACGTCGTGAAGATGACAGTGCGGGCTACTTGGCCACGATCTCGAGGAGTTCGATCTCGAACACTAACGTCGCGCCGGGTTTAATAAGGGGGGGCAGACCTTTGTCGCGATAGGCGAGACTCGATGGGCAGACCAACTTGCTCTTGCCGCCGACTTTGATCTGCTGCATCCCTTCCACCCAACACTTGCTCATTTCGTTCACTCTGAGCATGGCCGGCTCGCCCATCTTGGCTGAGCTATCGAACACTGTCCCGTCGATCAGGGTTCCTTGATATTGCACCTTCACCATGTCCGTCATTTTTGGAATGGCACCGTTCCCTTCCTTGATGGTCTTGAGGATTGCGCCGGACTCGGTTTTCTTGGCGCCAGATTCTGCCGCGACTTTCGCAAGGAACGCGGCTCCCACTTTCTTTTCCGCTTCTGCAATGACCGAGGCGCGGGCCTGTTGCAGCTCTGAAATCTTCAGACCGAACGTCTGGAGGTCCACTTTGGCCCGTTTAAAGAATCCATCGGTGATGCCGGACTTCACCATCTCAAATTCAGGCTCGCTCAAGGCGAAGTTCCCGAGCGATTGGTTGATGGCTAACCCCAAGGCATAGAGGGTTTTTTGTTCATCGGTTGTGGGTTCTGGGGCCGCAGCGAATGCCGCAGTGGTTCCAAGACAGAGCACGGTCACCAAACAGGAGACAACGAAGCGCATGAGCTGTCCTTTCTTCAGGTGTGGCTGCGACGGATCTGATATCGCAAGACCTGAACCCGTGTAAGTTATGCGATGTCGCGCATGGGGTTCAAGACAAATATTCCTGCTTGGGTTCGTCTCACAAGAGAAGTTCCCCTCATTGGCGTAGCGTTCGCGCTACCCGACAAATCTTTCGTTGAATGGGTGGCAACGCGAGGAGCCTGTCCGACATTACCTTCGTGACGAGGCGAAGGAGGTGCGGCCAGATGCGAGGCCGCAGGCCCGGAAAAACCGGAGGCGTATTCGCTGGAATACGTTGAGGATTTTTTCGGGCCGAGCACGACGCAGATGGTCGTGGATCCTTCGCCGCAGCAGAACGGTCAATGTTGGACAGGCTCCTAAGTCGAGCGGGATACTCTCCCGCTCGACTTCGCGAGGATTACGGAGTGGACGGCTTGCTCACGATCTCAAGGAGTTCGACCTCGAACACTAACGTCGCGCCGGGCTTGATCGTGGGGGGCGCGCCTTTGTCGCCATAGGCGAGATTGGACGGGCAGACCAACCTGTTCTTGCTGCCGACTTTCATCTGCTGCACCCCTTCGGTCCAGCATTTGATCACTTGATTCAATCCGAACGTGGCCGGCTCACCCCGCTTGACGGAACTATCGAACACCGTTCCGTCGGTCAGGGTCCCGTGATAGTGCACCTTCACCGTATCCGTGACTTTCGGAGTCGGGCCGTTCCCTTCCTTGATGGTCGTGAGGATTGCGCCAGACTCGGTTTTCTTGGCGCCGGATTCTGCCGCGGCTTTCGCGAGGAACGCGGCCCCCGCTTTCTTCTCGGCTTCTGCGACGACCGAGGCACGGGCCTGTTGCAGTTGTTGAATCTTCGGTCCGAATGTCTGGAGGTCTACCTTGGGGGTCTTCTTGAGGACCCCATCGGCGATGCCGGACTTCACGAGATCAAGTTCAGACTCGCTCAGGCTGAAGGAGCCGAGCGATTGGCTGATGGCTAATCCCAAGGCATAGAGGGTTTTTTGTTCATCGGTCGTGGGCTCTGGGGCTGCAGCGAATGCCACAGTGGTTCCAAGGCAGAGCACCGTCACCAAACAGGAGACAATGAAACGCATGAGCTGTCCTTTCTTTATATATGACTGCGACGGACCTGACATCACAAGTCCTGGCCCTGTGTAGGGTATGCGATGTCGCGGTAAGGCTCAAGACAATTATGCCTAATAGGATGCTGAAAAAGTCCGCCAGCAGGGGGTGTGATGGCCCGGTGAGTCCCCTGTGCTCGCGCAACGCGCGGTCTGAGAAGACCCTCGTTGGACGCGCGCAGTGGAAGATCAATCAGCCCCATCCCTGAGAGAGAACGAGCGAGCTTGGAGGGAGCATCTGTAACCTCGCTCGACGGCCGCAGTGGGATCAACACGGGTGCCATTCCAAGGGAGAGATGCGAGCAAGCTTGGAAGGATCATTGAGAAGGATGAGGGGCGTTCGATGCGCGCAGTAAAGGGCAGCCTCGGCCACTCCCTTACGAGAGGTGAAGAGAATTGAAAGACCCTCGCCCGGGCGCATGGCACGTCTCGACGTGCCAGTGGGTGGGAGGGTGAGACCGTTGCGCGCAGTGGGGAACTCATCCGGGCCATCATTGGAAAACGTACAGGAGCAAGCTTGAAAGACCATTTTGGGTCGCTCGCTGCGGCCGTGCTGAACGGCCTTTTTGAGCATCCTGCGTGACACAATAGTTTTTCGCAACCTGCTAAATGCAAGAAACCGAACCGGTCTCAGGAAGACCTCGTTACCAACGGTGGCCCCGGTGGCGTAGTCCATAGAAGTGTGGCCCGTAGACGTACGGGAGGGGGAAAAACGGCGACCCGTAGATCCCGTGGCGACCCAAGTAGAGGCCGAGTCCCACAGGGGGATAGGCATAGAGGGGAGGGACTGCTTGCACGACGGCGGGTGATTGTGCCAGCTGGCGTTGCAGGTCGGCATTCGTGGAAGTCTGGCGGTCGAGCTGATCTTTTAAGAGATTGACGGTCTCTTGTTGGGCTTGCAACTTTCCTTGGAGTGCTGCGATCTGGTTGCGCTGCGACTCTGCGAAGGCCTCCAAGCAACGGGTGTGGGCGTCGCCGGTATAACTCGAACATTCCCACGGTATCTGCGACTCGCTCGCCTGGGCCGGTTGCCCGGCCAGCACGGTTCCTATTCCGATCGCTCCGATGAGGAGCCGTGGCCACAGCCCTGCTGTCTTCCAAGAGGAGTCTAGCCGATGGAAGTTGTGATGGTTCATAGGTATCCCACTTGGTAGCAACTGATATAAGCCTACCATGCAATTAACCAAGGGAACAGGGGGATGCAGCAGGATGCTGAAAAAGGGGGCGGGATGGCTGGGACGATCCCCGTGCTCGCGCAACGCGCGGTCTCAGAAGACCCTCGTTGGACGCGCGCAGTTGGGATCATCCCAGCCACCCCTTATAAAGTGATAGTTCGCTGCGGCCTTGCTTGGGACAAGGCGCGTCTTGGCGCGCCAAGGGCGGGCGGGTGTGAAGTCTGGCCTTTTTGAGCACCCTGCGGGAGCGTTCTCCTGTTGTGCCGCTCGACGGAGCTCGTCGCAGGCACACGTGCGGGCCATCAAAATTCTTGCGTACTAACATAGTTTTCCCACAGCGTGTTAGAGCGGCCAGGGCTGAAAACTCTCCGACTACTTCGATGCGCCTCATCCTCTCTACCGTTGCGCCATTGCCGAAGCCTCGCTAGAATCCGTCCACACGTATGCCTAAGCCTCCTCCATGATTCTGGGATTCGTCATTCTCTATTTGCTCCTGTCGGTGGGGATCGGACTGGCTGCCGCCAGGCGGGTCCATACCGCGAAGGATTTTGCGGTGGCCGGTCGGAGCTTGCCGCTGCCGGTCGTGATTGCCACGGTCTTTGCGACCTGGTTTGGCGCGGAGGCCGTACTCGGAATTTCGGCCACGTTTGTGAAGGAAGGGTTACGCGGCGTCGTCGCCGATCCCTTCGGGTCGAGCCTCTGCTTGATCCTGGTTGGGTTATTCTTTGCCCCCCGTTTCTATCGGCTGAACCTCCTGACCGTCGGCGACTTCTATCGTCTACGGTATAACCGCGGAGTCGAGGTCCTCTGTGCCTTATGCATTGCAGCGTCCTATCTCGGCTGGGTGGCCGCGCAGTTCAAAGTGTTCGGATTAGTTCTGAACGTGGTCACGGGGGGCGCAGTGAGTCAGTCCGTCGGGATGGTGATCGGCGCGGTGATCGTCCTGGCCTATACGACCTTCGGTGGCATGTTTTCCATCGCCATTCTGGACTTTGTCCAAATTTCTGTGATCATGGGGGGGCTGCTCTATATTGCAACTGTCGTCAGCGGGTTGGTGGGGGGAGTGGGTGCTGTGATCGATCACGCAGCTGCCGCCGGCAAGTTAGACTTTTTCCCGCCGGCTACGTTCGCGGCTTGGATTCCCTTCGTCGGGGCCTGGATGACAATGATGTTGGGGTCGATTCCCCAACAAGACGTATTTCAACGCATCACCTCGGCGAAGGACGAACGCACGGCCATACGCGGGTCGATGCTGGGTGGTACTCTCTACTTCTGTTTCTGTTTTGTGCCGATGTTTCTGGCCTACGCGGCGACGCTGGTCGATCCGGCTATGTTCACTAAGCTCCTTGATCAGGACTCTCAACTTGTGCTGCCGACCTTGATCCTGCGCCACACACCGGTCTTCGCGCAGATCGTGTTTTTCGGGGCCGTTCTTTCGGCAGTGATGAGCTGTGCCAGCGCGACGTTGTTGGCGCCGTCGGTGATGCTGAGCGAGAACGTGATCAAGGGGGCGCTGCCTCACCTCAGTGACCGGGAGTTTCTTCGGGTCATGCGGCTCGTTGTGGTGGTCTTTGCCGCCCTGGTCCTGACCGTCGCACTCAGCTCCAGCTCCAGCATCTACATGCTTGTGGTGAACACCTACAAGGTGACGCTGGTGGCGGCTTTCGTTCCACTCTGTGCCGGGCTTTTTTGGTCCCAAGCGACGACGCAAGGGGCCTTGTGTGCCTTCGTGGCTGGGCTGATGACCTGGATGGGGCTGGAACTGTTCGGTCCGTCCGATTCGATCTGGCCTCCGCAACTGGTCGGGTTTCTCGTGGCGGCAACGGGGATGGTTGTCGGCTCGCTTCTGCCTCAGAAGATCGGAACTCGATTGTGAATAGACCTGCCCGATGGGTGACATATGCGAGCATAGTCCTGGCAATCCTCGTTGCCGCGCTCGGCCTCGGCGTTGTGGTCTATGGCGCGTATTTGGCAACCTTTCTAGAACTGCCCAAGAGCGACGAGCATCCTCCGCTGCGTCTATACAGTGGGCCCTTCCTGTTGCAACCCGATCTCACGATTGCGCACAGCCACCTTCTTGAGCGGCTGCAACGTTTGGGCTATCGACGAGTGACAGTCCCCGTGCAGTCTCCTGGCGACTATCAGCTGACCGAGGAGGCCTTGACAGTCTATCTCCATCCGCAGCCGGAGGCCCATGTCACCGCGACCATGGTGACAATGCCGTTGGATCAGGGGCGAGTAACGGATGTCCTGTCTCCGCTTGAAGGTACCACGCTCTTTCCCATCTTTTTGGAACCGGAACTCCTGAGCGGTGTGCGCGGTGAGTCACGCCAAGTGCGCGAATGGATTCCGTTGGCGCAGATTCCTCCACGGATCATTGAGACGGTTCTGACTATCGAAGATCGCCGATTCTATTCCCATTTGGGTATCGATCCGGTTGCCGTAGGACGGGCGATCTGGACCAATCTCACGAAGGGCGGTGTGGTGCAGGGCGGCAGCACGATCACGCAGCAGCTGGCGAAGAATTTGTTTTACTCGCCGCAGCGGACGATGGGACGAAAATTCAAGGAGGCCCTGGCGGCGCTGGTGCTGGAGGTGAAGTATACGAAACAGAGCATCCTGGAAAGCTATCTGAATGAAATCTATCTCGGGCAGGCGGGATTCGTCTCAATCTATGGGGTGAGCGAGGCAGCCCATCGCTATTTCGGCAAGACCCTTCAGGAATTGACGGTCGAAGAGATCGCAATGATCGCAGGCCTGATCAAGGGGCCCAATAGCTATGCGCCGACGAAACATCCTGAGCTGGCGAAGCAGAGGCGTGACGTCGTGTTACGGCGGCTGCGGGAGACAGGTCTCCTGACGGAAGAAGCCTGGAATCGTGCCGTCCATGGACCGGTGCGCGTGACTCCGTCAGAAGACGTGCTGACCGATGCGCCCTACTTCGTCGATGCCGTGCTTCGGCAGGTGGAGGAGGCCGGCGTGGTCCCCTTGCCGGAGGGCTTGCGGATTGACAGCACGCTCGACACGATGATCCAGCAAGCGGCCACCGAATCGCTGGAGAAGGGACTGGCCAAGTTAGAGGCGACGCATCCCCATCTCAACAGTCCACTGGAACCGCTGCAAGGGGCGGTGGTGGTGCTCGATCCCAAGACCGGGTCTGTGCTGGCGTTGGTGGGAGGGCGGGACTACCGACGGAGTCAATTCAACCGCGCGGTTCAGGCGCAGCGGCAACCGGGCTCTCTCTTCAAACCCTTCGTCTATCTTGCGGCGTTGGAAGCGGCCCGTGAGGGTCAAGCCGGTCAGTTGACCGCGGCGAGCTTGTTGTCGGATGAGCCGGTGACCTTTGAGTCAGAGACCGGTCCCTGGTCTCCGCAGAACTACGACAAACAATTCCATGGGCCTATCAGCTTGCGAAGCGCGTTGGAACAGTCGCTCAATGTGCCGGCGGTGCAGGCGGCCAAGACCGTGGGGACCAAGCCGATCGTGCAGCTGCTGCACCGTCTTGGCGTGACGAGTGCTATCGGTAATGATCTTTCGTCGGTGGCCTTGGGCAGTTCGTCGGTGTCGTTGATGGAGATCACTGCCGCGTATGGAACGGTCGCCAACGGAGGGATCGCTGTCAAGCCGACTGCGGTGCGATCGACTAGGGATCGACAGGGAGACATTGTTTGGAATGGTGTACCGGATCGGCAGCAGGCGACCTCGCCTCAAGGGGCCTATGTGTTGACGTCTCTCCTCGAAGGCGTCATCCAGCGGGGCACTGCGAGCAAAGCCAAAGTGCTCGGACTCCAAGGCATGGTGGCCGGGAAAACCGGCACAACCGACGGCTATCGCGACGCCTGGTTCGTGGGCTACACGTCTGATGTGGTGATCGGGGTCTGGGTGGGATTCGACGATGAACGACCTCTACGTCTCACGGGATCGCAGGCGGCCTTACCGATTTGGATGGATCTCGCGCGCCGGGTAATCCCGCCCAATGTCCCCGCATTCGTGATGCCGCCTGGCGTGGTCACCCGAGACATCGATCCGAAGACCGGACAGTTGGCTACGTCTCAGTGTCCCGAGCAGGTATCGGAGGTGTTCATCGAGGGCACGGAGCCCAGCGTCTATTGTGAGGTGCATGGAGAGGGAATATGGGAACGGCTCAGGCATACTTTTGGATTCTCCTAGTCCTCGCTGGGAAGAATAGTGTAAGCTGACGTCAACCATCTGGTGTGAAGGGGGAATGACGCATGAAGAATAATAGCTTTGCTGGAGATGACAACATTACCCTCTTGGCCAAAGGGGTGGTGTTGAAAGGAGAGATCCATGTTGAAGGGACGGTGCGGATCGACGGCTGCCTCGATGGCGAAATTCAGACCAAGGGGCAAGTCATCATCGGCGAGGATGGGCTGGTGCAGGGAACGATTACGGCCGGCACGGTGATCAGCAGCGGTCGCATCAAGGCGAAGGTGACAGCCATTGAGCGAGTCCACTTGATGAAGAAGGCGATGCTCATCGGAGAAGTCCTTACCCCGGTGCTCATCATGGAAGAAGGTGCCAAGCTCCAAGGTACGACAGACATGGGGGTAACCGCCTGGCCCGATGAACTTCAGAAATTGCCTGGCAGCGTCCATGATCTCTCCGCACACCGGGCCAAGCAGGTCGTGGTGCTTGATCAAGAGTCCAGCGGCGAAGCGCACCGATAGGTCTGCCGGTTCTCTCCTGTTCGTATCCAAATCAATGACGAAGCCGCACCGCTTCCTCGCATCTGGCCGCACCTCCTTCGCCTCGCCACGAAGGCAATGTCGGACAGGCTCCTAGCCACACGCCTCTCGCCGTGCCTTCGTTATTCCAGCGGAATGGTGATGGCGATCCCGCCCATCACATCGTTGAGCTTAAAGTCCCGTTTCGGGCTGAGCAGATGACCGTTGTGGCAGTCGATACAGGCCGGTGAGACGGCGAGGTCGGGATAGATCGCCTGAAAATATTGTTTGTGCCCACTGGTCACGATTCCGGTGACCGGCAGCTCGGGATTCTTCCGGAGAGACTCCAACGCGTTGCGCTCCAGGTCGCTCGCCGGAGCGTTGCGCTTATAAATAGGCCAGAGACCGATCAGTCGATACCGGATCCCGCTTCCGTTCTCGGCTGCCAGCTTGCCTGAATGCTGGAGAAACTGGGCCGGCAACATGAGGGCGTTTTCCTGCTCCCAATGTTCGGACGCCGTGGTGACGCCTTTCGCCTGAAGTCTATTGACGATTTCTGTCGTGTAGAGCGTGCGGTCGGCCTTGATGACGTCATAGATATAGGCCGCCGCTTTCTCCGGCGGGATGCCGGACGATCCAGATCGTTCCTTTGCGGATAGGGCGTAGGGCCCCCACCACAGCCCTGAGATTAAGATGGTGAGGGCTGCGGCGTAGAGCGAGACGTTGAATCGGTGCATGAAGCCTCCTGTGTGGGCGGCAGAAGAGGAAACACCGGGAGGGTCACGATGCACGAGGTGCCGCTCCCCTCCTGGCTCTCAATTCTGATGTCCCCTCCAAATTTCTTGATGATCCGGCGCGCGACGGTCAGGCCGAGTCCAGATCCTTCGCCCTGTCCCTTCGTGGTAAAGAATGGATCGAAAATTTTTGACAGATACTGTTTCGGAATGCCGGGGCCTGAATCCGCGATCGTAGTCACGACGGATGTGTCGGTCAGGGATGTCGAGAGACGCAAGATGCCCCGGCCCTTCATCGCCTGAATGGCATTCATCAACACGTTCGTGAAGGCCTGCCTGAGTTGGTCGGGGAGGGCCGGCACACAGGTATCTCCCGCGTACGTTCTCTGGATTGCAAGTCCTGAAGCGTCCATGCTGCCCGTGAGTGTCGCGATGGCCTGATCGAGTTCCCGTTCGAGGTGAACCGGTTGCCGTTGGTCCGATGTCTCGCGGGCCGTGACGCCGGTGAAGTCTCGAATAATTGCGGCCATTCGACGACCATGCTGGACGATGTCGCGGGCATAGGATCTGACGCGGTCGAGGCTGGCTTCTTCTCCGATGGCTTCTCCCAGTCCGAGAATTCCGAAGAGCGGATTGTTCAACTCATGTCCGATTCCGGCGGTGAGGGTCCCAAGGCTGCCTGATTTCTCGGCCTGGATGAGCTGGTCTTGGAGGAGGCTGTCGTCGGTCGTGTCCCTGAAGACAAGACCGATCCGATCCTCTCCCTGGTTTCTCCCTGCCATATGGAACCACTGATAGTGATATCGTCGGGACCCAATCTGAATCTCCTGTCGGTTGCTTGGTTCCGCCGCTCCCATCTCGGGAGCCAACGGGTCACGGGCGCGTTTGAGGACAGCAGCATCCTCTGCCTCGGATGCTGTCGCGACATTTTCTCCGCTCCGTGCACGTCTGAATTCTTTTCGCAGGTGCTCTCGTACAGCGGCATCGACGGGGAGTATATCGAACAACGGGATTGGTTTGGTCGAATCAAGTATGGCCTGAAAGGAGTCGCGTCCGACCCGGTTGATGTACTGCACCTGTTCGTCTTGATTGACCATGATGATCGGGGTTGGGACTGCATCCAGGATCTGGTCCGTCGAATGAATCAGGGACTCCACTTGTTGCGTTTTGACGGTCACTTGATTGTTCAGGCCTGCAAAGGCGGCTTCCAATTGGCGATTCATTCGATTGAATTCGTCGGCCAAATCTTGTAGTTCATCGCCGGTCTGAATGTCGATGGGCTCCCGAAGCTCACCGCGCCCGATCAATTGTGCCGCTGCCTGTAATCGGCGCACCGGCATGACAATACGATTGGCCGCAAGATAGCCGAGGGACGTCATCAATCCGACGGCGATGAGACTGAATACGGCCATCCAGGTGAGGAAGTGACGAATCGGGGCAAAGAGTTCGTCGGAGGCTTGCCACACGAAGGTGTGCCAGGAGCCTTTGTCTAGATCACTATTGGTGGCACGGCTGATTTCCGGCACCGGGGCGAATCCGATTAGCGAGGTCGACTGTCCGCCGTGGCCATCGCTCGGCGCACTGACCCAGCCCGGCTGAAAAGGCGTGACGAGGGGAATGAGCTGTGGATCGGAGAGTCGGACGCCGGTCGGCAGAATGGGACAGCTCATGACGATGCCGCGATGATCGATTAGCATCACATGTCCGGTCTTGCCGAAGCGAATGGGAGAGATCGAGGGCGAGATCAACTCTTTGGCGTCGATCACGCGATGGAGCACGCCGACTGCGCCATATTGGATGCGATCCATAATGGGCAGCGAGATGCTGATGACATAGCTCTGGGCACGTTCGTCGAAGTGCACATCTTCGATGAAGAGCTGGCCGATTCCGCGATGGGAGGCGCCTTTCCACCAGGCCGTTTCTTTATTGGCAAAGGGAGGCATCGTGGTCAACGCGGCAACCAGGTTGCCCTCAATGTCGGTGATGTACAGCATCTTGGTGGCAGACCGGACCACTTGCGGTATCAGTTGATCCGCTTCGCTCTTGGCTCCCGAGAGATATTCCTGAATGATGCCGGCTATTTTGTTTTGCGTGATGGCCCGGACTGCCGCTGGGTCTTTGGCCTCCCAGCCTTCTTTGAGCCGGTCCACCGCATGGCGACGCTCATCTTCCGTCATGTCCAGCAGGGCATCGCGCCGTTGCTCAAGTTCAAGGACAATCGAAGGGTCTGCCGCAATCCGTGAGGTCCGGCCGACTTCATCTGACATCAAGAGATCAACTTTTCGTGCAGTCTCCTCGGCAAGGGCCTTGAAGCTTTCGCCGTGGACGACCTGGATCTCGCGAGATCCTTGCCAAAAGGCGAGACCGAGACCCACGATGAGGGGAACCACTCCCACGAGCAACATGGACAGAATCAGTTTGAGTTGAAGCCCCCACCTCGTTCCAGAGCGAGACGCGGGACGTGCGGGATTCATGACAGACGTCCTTGTCCGGCCGGCTCGGCGTTGGGGAAGGTCAAGGTAAAGGTCGTTCCCTTATCGATCTGACTGTCGACAGCAATCGTGCCGCGCATTTTGTTGACGATGGTTTTGACGTTATAGAGTCCCAGCCCCGTGCCTTTGCCAAGGTCTTTCGTCGTGAAAAATGGCTCGAAGATCTGGGGAATTTTGTCCGGGGCGATGCCGCATCCTGTATCGGAGATTCGGACGCCGGCCTGTCCGTCAAGGAGTCTGGTCTCGAGCGTCAGTGTGCCGCCAACACGCTCCATGGCATGCACCGCATTGGTGATGAGGTTGACGAGGACGTGAAGTAACTCATCCGGATTGCCTTTGACGGCGACGCCGGGCTGGTACTGTTTGAGCATCTCAATGTCGTGAAATTTTGATGCGTAGCGTGCGATTTTCAGCGCCTCGTCCAGCTTTCCGTTTACAGACACCAGCACATCCTCGTGGGGCGATGCACGCCGTGAGTAGCGGGTGAGGTCCCGACAGATGGCACTTGTTTGTTTGGCAGCTTCAATAATGTCCCGGGCTTGTTCGTGGACGGCGGTCAGATCGCGTTCCTCTGCGAGGTTTTCCGCCAGGCCCAAAATGAGTTGCAGGGGGTTGTTCATATCATGCGCGATTCCCGCAGCAAATGAGCCGATTCCTGCCAGCTTTTCTGACTGGAGGAGTTCGGCTTCGAGCCTGGATTCATGCTGGACCAGTTCCCACAGCAGTCGGGAGGCTGATCCACTGAGGATGTCTGCGGCAGGAGGTTTGTGGGCATGCAGATACGTCTCCATCTCTGGATCGCCCGTGACATCCATAATCAGGCTCACGCCATGGTTGCTGATCAGGTCCTGCATATTGGTGGTCACGGGAACCTGAAGCTCACGCGCGCGCTGCAGCCCAGGTGCAGCAGGATCACGGTCTGCAATGCCGACGATCTCAATCGACGGGATTTGGTGCAGCAGATCTAACAGCGCGCGACCGCCGCGACCTGCTCCCAAAATGGCAATCTTGGTATGGTCAGAGCTTTCCATGTCATAGCCGTGCAAGTTCCCGCTGTTCTATGGCTCGCGCCACGGCTGATCTCAGTTTCTCTCCTTCGACCGGCTTGACGAGATAATCCACTACGCCCTGTCGGAGGAAGGATGTCGCCATATCGGCATCCGGGAAGCCGGTCAGCACGATGAGCGGGACGCGAGGGTAGTTGCTCCGGAAGTAGGCAACGGCTTCGGCTCCATTGATCTTTGGCATACGAATGTCGCAGATGACGACGTCGAGGAGGAGCCGATTTTCGCCCGAATTGATGACCTCGATCGCCTTCTCGCCGTTTTCCGCTTCAAGAACTTCATAGCCGGCCTTCTGCAGAGTCATCTTCACAACTTTGCGGATATCGGGCTCGTCGTCTACCACGAGCACCCGTCCCTCGCAGGCCTCTCCACCGACAAAAAACCCAGACTTGAACTCATCCATGGCACCCTCCTTGGTTGATAGGTAGATATGGTTGCATCATGATGGTCGACTTACGTGTTCTCGTCCCACCTGAAGCGCAATGCGCGTGCCAGCATGGTCATAGGAAACGGTCTGGATTTCCTTGCAAAGTGGAGTCTTATGGGCAAGTGACGTACAGGGGCGTGGTTGATATCCACCAGCATGTGCTGAAATCCACCACCGGTGAAACGTGAATAGGACTAGCCCGCACACTTCATCACGGATCGTGGCGAATTCGCCCGAAAGCGCGTTCCTCGTGAAGCGTATCTCGGATCTCGCATGCGACGATATAGATACGCTCTTTCCGTCCTGCGCTTCACGCTTCACGAACGACGCTTCACGCGTAAGAGCAGCGGATTTGCGATTGCAGCAGAAACGTTTATGAATAATGCTGGCTAGTTGGTCCGAACCGAATTGCCTTTGGGTCTAGCGCTGAGGTATTGTTAAAAGCAGGAGATTGGAGAGGGTATGATTACGCCGGATGTTTTGACAGCATACCTGCGCCGTATGATGCCGGATGCCGCGGTCACGGTTTCGGATCGGACCGGGACGATGGATCATCTCAAAGTGCTGGTGATCTCGGCAGCCTTCGCAGGGAAGAATCTGCTGGATCGGCATCGTCTGATCTATCAGGCGTTGGATGTTCCATTGAAAGATGGGCGGATTCATGCTCTAGAACTTACAGCCCGTACGTCAGAAGAAGCCTAGCAGGTTGCTGAAAAAGTCCGCCAGCAGGGGAGGGAGTGGCCAGGTGCCCTTCGTGCTCGCAGAACAACGGAGGGGATGGAGCCTGATGATCTTCTTTGCTCGCGCAACGCGCGGCCTCAGAAGGATGGGAAGGGTAGCCTGGCCGTCCTCCTGCTCGCGGAACGCGCACGATCAGAATGTGCTCGTTCGACGCGCGCAATCGAGGATCAACCAGGCTACCCTTGAAAATGAAATGAGGAAGTGGGAAGTCGCGCGCAGTGGAAGATCAATCAGCCCCCATCCCTAGAGAGATAACGAGCAAGCTTGGAGGGAGCATGTATACCGTTCGATGCGCGCAGTAGTTGTCCTACATGTGCAGACCATCGAAGTTCTCGCGTGCCAACGTATATTTTCCACAACCTGCTAGGAGGCCGACCATGGCAGATCCCATTCAAGAAGAAATTAATAAAGAAGTCGCCACGCACAAGATTTTGATCTACGGCAAGGGCACCAAACAAATGCCGATGTGTGGGTTCACGAAAGAGACGATGCAGTTTTTCGACAAGTACGGATACCCGTATGAACTCATCGACGTCCTGTCTCAACCCACCAAACGAGAGGCGCTCGTAAAAATGACCAACTGGCCGACCCTCCCCAAGGTGTTCATCGACGGGCAGTTTTACGGCGACACCGACATCCTCGATCCGATGGCAGCCAAAGGCGAGATAGAGCCGCTGCTGAAAAAAGCTTTTGGGAAGTAGGCAGCCGGGCGGGAGCTGACGCCGCCCACCCCTTCGAGGGCACCCAACTAGCCTGGCTCGCTCGAATCCCGTAAACTCGTCCAAAGCGACTCAAACAGTACGCGCTCCGCCGTTGCTCACGAAGAGCAACGGCCGCGAGCTGCGGCAAGTTGTGTCCCGCCCCCTCCGGCGATGGCGGCGTCAGCACCCGCCCGACCGCCTGGTATTGCAGTTTCAGCAGCGGTTGTGGAAAGAGAAGAGAGAAGAGGTCTGCTCGCGCAACGCGCGGCCTCGGAAGGATGGGGAGGGAGCGGCCAGGTGCCCTTCGTGCTCGCAGAACGCGCACGGTGAAACTGTGCTCGTTCGATGCGCGCAGTAAAGGGCAGCCTTGGCCACTCCCTTAACGAGAGATGAAGATTTGAAGGCCCTCGCCCGGGCTGATGGCACGCCTCAACGTGCCAGAGGGTGGGCGGGTGAGAAAGTAGCGCGCAGTGGAAGATCAATCAGCCCCCATCCCTGAAGAGATAACGAGCGAGCTTGGAAGGAACATTTAGAAGGATGAAGTTCGTTCGACGTGCGCAGGTGGCGACCGAGCCAGGCCTTGCGTGCCCTTGACAAGCTGTAGCCACCCATGGATACAGTAGTTCATGCTTGCGATTCGCAAGACTCGAGACGTATGCCCGGTGGCTTGACGGGTTGCGCGACATTCGCGCAAGGGCACGCGTACAGGTACGGGTGAGCGCCTGGCGCAGGAAACCCGGGAGATGGAGGCCGTGGGAGAGGGCGTCTCAGATCGAAGAGAATCGAATCGATTACGGGCCAGGCTACCGCGTGTATTACACACAGCGCGGGCGCGAGGTGGTGGTTCTGCTGGCCGGTGGTGATAAACGCACACAGGTCACCGACATCAAAACTGCCTTGCGCCTCGCACGCAATCTATAGGAGCGCATGATGAGCAAAACCACGACCACTCGTTACGATGTTGCCGAGCATCTTCGCACTCCGGAGGAAATGGCGGCGTATTTGGAGGCGTGCCTGGAAGAGGCCGATGGCGACGCAGCATTTATCGCCAAGGCGCTGGGCGATATTGCCCGCGCCAAGGGCATGGCCCAGGTTGCGCAGGATGCCGGTCTATCGCGCGAAAGCCTGTCGCATTCCGGTGAGCGGAGCCCTGACTTCGACATGGCCATCGCTTGGCCAAGGCGTTGGTACACCGGAGCGCTGGATGCGGTTGCAGTTTCAGTATGATGCGGCTCAGGTGGAAGAACGGTCCAAAAAAATCAAGGTGAAGATGTATGCTGACGTGGTGCATGCTGAAGCACGGCGGGCAGGCTTCCGCCAACCTCTCGCTCACGAACCCGCACAATCAGAATGTGCTCGTTCGACGCGCGCAATCGAGAGTTCGACAGACGCCCTTCCTACTTGTTGCATTCAGCGGCTTGAGGAAGGGGAGAGGAAGAACACCCACGTTGGTCCTGTGCTCCCGGAACGCGCGCCCTCAGAAGGGCCTCGTTCGACGGCCGCACTTAGACCAACGTGGATGCCTTCCGATAGATGGAAAACGAGCAAGCTTGGGAGAATCATTCGGAAAGATGATTGTCGTTCGACGTGCGCAGATGGTGACCAAGCCAGGCCACCGTGTGTATTACACGAAGCACGGGCGCGAGGTCGTGGTTCTGTTGGCTGGCAGTGATAACTGCACCATGCTACCGACATCAACATGCTTCAAAGCAGCAGGGAATCTCAGGTGCCAAGTCAAGCAACGACCCTCAGGCACTCTGCGGACAGCGTATAGGATTGCAAGACCTGACCCCGCTTCTTCTGTTGACCACCGCTTCTTCTTAGGTTGCAAGGCTGGTCACGTTGCTGAGCGGGATCGGTGATGGTAAGCGGCTGGCCAAGTTTGTGAGGAGATACATTGAAGCAGTATCTAAGCGATGTTCGGGATGCTATGGTTCCCAGATTACGACATTAGTTCTGTTTTTAATGCGGTTGGGACAAAGCGGAGCTAGCAGTCCTTTAAGTCCCAAAGGAGAGCGAACATTTCCAATTGGGGCGGGAAGTTTTGCTATAGACCACACCCAGGAGCTACCGAGCAAAACTACCCGTTCTTCCCAGCGGGATGTCATTATTGTCGTTATGACGGTTTTTAAGTCTTGCATAAAAACACTGTCCGCATCACATCCCTTCTTGTACCAAACCCCAATGTTGCCATGGTTTCCAAATCCAACATTGGCCTCCCATGAGTCAGCTGGCGCATGAACTAAAATTCGCGGCGCCTTAGCCGACGACGGAATAATCTCTACATCGTAGCCCTTCACGTCATATCCTGGCTCAATAGTTTCTCCTTCGGGTATGGTTTTTAGCGTCACCACACCCTTTGGTAACGCATTGCAGATTTCCTCGACTACGGCTTTTGCAAGAATATCAACGGTCGGCATACGGCTTTCTCCCGTGAAAGGAAAACGGAACCCAAGTTACTGGCAACCGCATCCGTTCACTGATCCATTGAAGTATACGTCTGCGCTTGTTGCAGCCCCCGAGAAAACAGGGTCGGGTCTTGCAATCATACATTTGCCTGCTCGGCCTGCTTGAGGCGTCGGTAGTTTTGTCATTCCAATAGCCCTTCCAAGCGTGCTCGTGTACGTCCTCTCTAGGGGCGGCACTCATGTTTGGTTCAACTGCGCGCGTCGAGCGAGGCCCTTCCGAGGGCGCGCGTTCCGGGAGCAAAGAACCAACATGGGTGTCGTTCTTCATCTCTTGGCTTCCGCCGGCGGCCAATTCAACTCCGCGTGCCGGCCGCAGTAGAAGCAGGAGAGGCGGTAGCGGGCTTTGCGTCGGGGATTCGGCATGGAGGTAAAGGTGATGGGGGTGTCGTCGAAAGGGCAAGTGGGTTGATCGTGTAGGAGATGCACCTCAGCCATCATGGTGATCGAGGCGCCGTCCCACGGTGGGGTTGGCAGTTCTTTGCCGGTAATTTGCTCCTTCGTATGACATTGTTTGCATTCGGCTTCGTACGTCTTGATACGGGCAAGATGAGGGGTGTGGTCGGTGATATTCATCGCTCCACCGCATCCGGGCTTGGGACAGGTGAGATGTTCATGCTGTAAGGCCTGAACAAATCGACCGTGCGCTATCCGTTCTTGTTCTGATTTCATAAGACCTCCCTCATATCCTTCTTCTTCGTCATTCCAAGAAGGCTGGACGGCCTTGGCTCAACTGCGCGCAGCCTTCTCACCCGCCCACCCTCTGGCACGTTGAGGCGTGCCATCAGCCCGGGCGAGGGCCTTCAAATCTTCATCTCTCGTTAAGGGAGTGGCCAAGGCTGCCCTTTACTGCGCGCATCGATCGCCCCTCATCCTTTTCAATGATCCTTCCAAGCTTGCTCGTACCTCTCTATTGGAATGGCACCCGTGTTGATCCCACTGCGGCCGTCGAGCGAGCACATTCTGATCGTGCGCGCTCCGGGAGCAAGGGATCAGCACGGATGTCATTCCACCCCTTTCACCGTGCGCGTTCTGCGAGCACGAAGGGCACCTGGCCGCTCCCTCCCCATCCTTCTGAGGCCGCGCGTTGCGCGAGCAAAGAAGATCATCAGGCTCCATCCCCTCCGCTGTTCCGCGAGCAGGAGGACGACCAGGCTACCCGTCATATCCCCCATGCCCCGCTGATCTGAATATTCGCGCCATTCACATACCGTGCATCATCGGAGAGCAGATATCGTACGGCAGCCACGGTATCGTGTATAGTTCCGATGTATCCGGCTGGGATGCGTTTTGTCATGCCGGCGAGTTCTTCCTGCGGCGCACTGCCTGAATTGATGAAGCCGGGCGAGATCGCATTGACGGTAATACCGTGGGGCGCCAGCAGTTTGGCCAGCGTGCGAGTCAGAATCAAGACGCCGGCCTTGGCGATGTAATGGGCCGTGACGTCCGGTTGAGAAATCATCTGATCGGCGTTGGCCATACTGAAGCTGATGATTCGACCTGATTTGTGAGCTTTCATGCCTGGTGCGACTGCCTGGGCGAGATAGAAAATGGAATGGAGATTGCCGTCGAACATCTCGTTCCAGCCCTCGACCGTTTCGTCGAACAGGTTCACACGATGGTAGGGGCCTGCGCCGTTGATCAGCGCATCGATCCGTCCCCACTGCTGTTCCACTTGGGCCACGAGGCCTTTGGCCGCCTGGGGGTCCGACACGTTGCAGCGAATCGAGAGCGCACGACCTCCCCGACTGGTGATCGCATCGGCTGTGGCAACGGCCTCCGCTTCACTCGTGCGGTAGCAGATGGCGACCGACCATTGTTGTGCCGCCAGGTCGAGCGCGATCCCCCGTCCAATGCCTTTGGCCCCGCCTGTGATGAGTGCCACTCGCTCTGCCATAGTTGATCCCTTCCGTGGTCGGTGTGGCCGATCCTGTAACTTACCGAGTCTTGAGTCTGGTTGCGAGCAGCTGCAAAGTGCCGGCTGTTCGCATGGAGAAGGTCCGGTCTTGTTTGGGCTTCTTATTGTCCTCTCGGCACTCTGTGATGAGCGCCTGCAAGTCCGCGATCGTATCCACGTCGCGCCATGCGGTGGTGAGCCCGACGGATAAACCCAGTGTCTTGGCCCGCTGTTGTGTGACGGCAAGGACTTGATCGGTGGACCAGGGCACCCCGGTAAAGAGTTTTTCCGTCGGCTGCTTGAGGCCGATGAGGTAGTACCCGCCATCCAGGGCTGGCCCCAAGACCACGTCCGAGCGACCCAGCATCGCAAACGCCTCTTGATACACCGACAGAGGCAAGGTCGGGACATCGGTCCCCACGATGATCACTTGCTTATAGCTTTTGGCGAATAAGTCGACAGAGGTGCGATGCAACCGTTGGCCCAGATCCTCTCCTACTTGATCCAACAGGCGGACACCCTGTCGTGCTTCCATAATTTTGAAGAACACCAGATCAGAGGAAGGAGCACAGGCCATATACCGATGAAACGGGAGTTGAAGTGTTGCGACAGCGAGTTTGGTCCGTTCCAGCATGTCGAGGATGAAGCTGCCGTGCAGGGTGGCCGCCTCGTCAGGAGTCAGCGGCGGGCAGAGCCGCGTATTCACCTCGCCCGGAATCGGGGCCTTGGCAAAGATCACTAGAGCAGCGTGAGGCGTCAGGCGTGAGGCGTCAGGCGATGACATGGATGCCGGTCTTGCGAAATGTGATGGTCTACTCTTTAAGCTCGCCACCCCTTACCCCGTACGATCTATCGGACGGCTTTGTACCATTCAACCAAATGCGATGGACTGATACCGATCCAATACAGGAACCGTAACGTCCACATCAAGAGAATCGTCCGCAACGGTCCATGCCGCTCCCAGCGGCGGAAGGAGGTGGTCACGGTCGCGGTGAGGGCCGCGGTCGCTCCCTTTCGTTTGAGTCTGCGGGAGAATTCGATATCCTCCATCAACGGCATGTCGGCGAAGCCTCCCATCTGTTCGAAGATAGGGCGACGCACGAACAGGGCCTGATCGCCGGTGGCGATGCTGCTCAGTCTCGATCGCCAGTTCATCATCCTGCTAATGATGGTTCCCCACATCGATGGTCGATCGAATCGGACATCGAACCGTCCGCCCACCATCCGTTGATCGGACAGTGTCCTGTCGATCATCGTTTTGGCATCGTCTGGAAGCTGCGCGTCGGCATGGAGAAACAATAAGATTTCTCCGCGACTGACCTTTGCGCCTTCGTTCATCTGCCGGGCGCGTCCGCAGGGAGCGGTCACCCATTGTACAGGACTGAGTCCTGAGGATTGAGTGCTGAGCCGGTATGATTCGACGAGTGCGGGAGTCTCATCGGTGCTCCCTCCATCCACCACGATGAGTTCATCGAAGCCGAGCGAAGCGGTGTGCACTAGTGTGGCCATGATTGTCCGTTCTTCGTTCAGTGTGGGGATGATGACGGAAATCGGCATCGCCATGACACATTACGCGTGTTTCTTTGGTTCGTTGAACATAAAATACATGACGACAACCACTGTACCCCAAAATATGACTTGCTTGTGCCAGAAGAGGACTTCCCCATAGTGGAAGAAGACGGCTGCGAGCAAGAGGGCGCCGCCGATGAGGCTGTAGCGGAGGGTCGTGTTTTGGACGACGGCATTCGCCCATACCGCGACCCCACCGAAGTAAATCAAGAGGGGAATGACGTCGATCTCGAATCCCCCACTGATCGAGAGAAATATGTCGAGGAAGCCGATGAAAATGAGGGCGGTGCCCACGATCATCCCGGCGACACGCATCTGGTTGTCGCCCCCGGAATCCTCTTCTGGCTCGCGGCGCTCCGGCTCGTTGGTCGGTTCTGGCGGCATGGTCAGCTGGTTCCTATCTGTTCGTGAAACGTAAAGCGTGAAACGTCAGAATCCTGAGCGAGCGAGGTTCGGCCTTCTCCGTGCTGGAGTCCTGTGTCTAGCAGGCTGCGAAAAAACTCAGTGTGTGCTCAAAATCCACTGTGATCTTTCGAATGGTGATAGCGCAAGCACGGCTCGCAGGATGCTCAAAATGGACGTCCAGCGCGGCCGCAGCGAGCGAAGAGGCGAAGGCGTACGCTTCGGTACGTTGAGCCTCTGAGCGATGCGAGAACAAAGCTGGCGGACTTTTTCAGCATCCTGCTAGACCTTAAAATGTTTGCTCAGGGTAAGACCTTGGCGCTGATACGAGGATCCGAGGGCCGTGCCATAGAGCTGACTGGGCCGTGCGAGCATCCTGTCGTATACAACCTTAAAAAATGTTTGTCCATCATGGATCAGGAAGGGTACGTCGTGGGGGCGGACCTCCAGGACCACTTGTGTGCCGTGCAGCTCGCCGCGGCCGTACCCAAATCCCGGATCAAAAAACCCGGCGTAGTGGGTCCGTAACTCGCCACAGGCTGCTTCGAAGGCGACCATCTCGGCCGCGTAGCCGGCGGGAACGCGAATCCGTTCTTTCGACGCGAGAATGTAAAACTCCTCCGGTTCCAAGAGGAGACTGTCCTGGCGGTGGCGGTACAGGGGCTCCCAAAAATCGAGCGCCGCATAGTGGCCGACCTTTGACAGATCGATGACGTGACTATTTTTCTTCGCCCGATAGCCGATAATCGGCGAGCCACTTCGGTCGTCTCCCTTCAGATCGATGCGGAGAAACAGTCCGCGATCCGTACGGAGATCACGGGTGTCCAGCGCGTTCTTTGTGGGCAGATTGTGGTAGAGCAAGGGCTCTCGCTTGTGGAGCGTCTGAAGCGACCGGTCTGACACGGTGGCGTGGCCGCGTACGAAGCGAATTTGATTGAGGGAGTACCCGGTCTTCACCTTGATTGCGAACGAGCGTGGGACAATTTCCAGATAGAGGGGCCCGGAATAGCCGGCTCGGATCTCATCGAATCCGGTGTTGAGATCCGTCACAACGCGGGTAAAGACGTCCAGCCGTCCGGTCGTACTTTTGGGATTGGTTCGCGCCCGGAGAGTCTTGGGTAGCGCCAGACGTTCCAGCAGCGGCACTAAATAGACGTGGCCTTTTTCGAGCATGGCCCCTTCGATCAGGTCCATCTCGTACATCACGAGGTCGGACTGGTAGAAGTCCAGAACGTTGAGTCGGCTCGTGATCTCGGACAACTCCGGCAGAAAGCTGCTGATCAACCGATAGGCCTTGCGCCCGAGCCGCAGATCGAGACTGGCCGGCTGGATCTGCCGGTCTTCGATCGGCACATCGGCGTGGATGGCACGGGTAGAGATCAGCTGCTTAATCTGTTGGTAGGGCAAAATGCCCTGCGTGGTGCGGGTGCTCACAGGTCGTCGTGATCTCCATGACTGCACGCTCCCAGTGCAGGCGCTGCGCTGACCATCGGCAGCTCTCGCGCAGATTCTTGCTGCGGTTGCGGATAGTGGAATGCCTTGTTCTCATAGTTCTTCAAGAGGACCCCCGCAGCATCCATGTGTACCATGTAGTCGCCGGGGAGCAAGGGAATCTTGCCGCCCCCGCCTGGCGCATCAATCACGAAGTGCGGGACCGCCATCCCGCTTGTGTGCCCCTGCAACGACTTAATGATATTCAGCCCCGTTTCGACCGTGGTGCGGAAGTGGTTCGTGCCCTTGGTCAGGTCCGCCTGGTAGAGATAGTAGGGTTTGATGCGTGCGAGCAGGAGCTGATGCATCAACCGTTTCATGATGTCCGGATTGTCGTTGACGCCTTTGAGCAGCACGGTCTGCGCGCCGAGCGGCACGCCGGCATCGGCCAACATCCCGCAGGCCGTTTTGACTTCGGACGTCAGCTCGTCCGGGTGATTGAAATGCAGGTTCATATACACAGGGTGGTACTTCTTCACAATCGCGCAGAGTTCCGGCGTGATCCGTTCCGGTAACGTGCCGGGCACCCGGGAGCCGAGGCGAATCAGTTCCAGATGCGGGATGGCACGCAGAGCCTTGAGGATTCGTTCTAATACATGATCCGGTAGGAGCAAGGGGTCGCCGCCGGAGAGAATAACGTCGCGCACTTCGGTATGCTCGCGCAAGTAGGCGATGGCTTGGTCAAGTTCGCCTTTCTTAAGGAATCCTGGTTTCCCGACCAGCCGTTTTCTCGTGCAAAACCGACAGTAAATCGGGCACTGGTTCGTCACCATCAACAGGACGCGGTCTGGATAACGATGGACAAGATGTGGGACCGGACTCATGAGGTCTTCCTCGAGCGGATCATCTTCCGCTTCGAAGTCGTCCATTTCGGCGATGTCCGGGACCACCTGTTTCCAAATGGCGTCGCCCTTTTCTTTCATCGTCGCCATCACCGTGGGGGTAATGCGCATCGGATAGTCGCCCACAATGGCTTCGATTTCTTTCGCGTCGACACCGAGCCGGTCCGCCAAGTCTTTTGGTTTTACAATGCTGTCAGCGAGTATGCGCCTCCATGCTTCCATGCGGTCTCCTTTACTGTCGAGTGGATCAACGGGCCTGTCGGCGCGATTAGCTGCCGGCGATCCGTTCCTGACCGTACGTCCTGTCCAGATGATTGAGGATATCGTCGGTTTCCGTCAACACCATATCCCCATCCTTGAGGACAGGAACATAGTACTGGCCTGAGACTTCTTGGACCACTTTGCGCATCGGGCGAACGTCGGGCACGACGACGTGCTCGTATTCGACGTGGAGGTCCGCCAGTTTCTGACGCACCTCCTCACAGTCGGGACACCAGGCCACGTAATAGAGGGTTAACGACATAGTGCTGAGTTCTGAGTGCTGAGCATTGAATTCTGAATTACGCCTTCCGAGTCTACAATCAAAACATAGCACTCAGCACTCAGTACTCGCGCCCCCTGCAATAGCGCACGGCACCATGACGGCGTCCTTCATCCCGTGGATCACTTTCTTATCTGCTGGGCAGATGGTAGCCAGGATACCAGCCAGCTCGGTCTTTTCGCCACTCACGAAATAATAGGGAGAGAGCCTGGCGCGACCGGACATCCGGTTCATTTCACCGGTCACCGGATCGAAGTAGTCGAGTTCATACAGGCGGCCCTTGTGAAATTCCTGCAGGATATAGGGGGTTCGAGGAAAGGCGGCCAGGGCCTTGTCGATGGCACCGGCCCATTCGCTCTGCGGCATATCGTGTCCGACCGATACGCCACGGCTGCCCCATGCGAGTTCAGAAAATCCCGATGGCTTGATCACGAAGTGCCGTTCTTTCTGGGTTGCCGTGGCCAGATCGTGCCAGTTCATCACGGCCCGTCCGCCGATCGCCAAACCCGGGATTGTAGCGGACGGAGGGATCGGCGCAGGATCGAGAATCCACGTACGAGGCATGATGGTGGCCAGGTGCAGGAAGACCTCGCGGTCTAATGCCTGCTCCCAGAAGAGTCGCAAGGCTGGGTGATGGAGGAGGGCAAAGGCGAGCTTTTCTTCCAGCGCCGGCTTGTACGGAGGCGTGACGGCGACCCAGTCCTTCTTGATCGCATATTGGACGAGTTCGGATTTGGGAATGTTCAGGAGATCGAATAATTCATAGAAGCGATAAATCAAGCCGATGGGCTGGTCCATTTCATCATTGGCGATTCGGAGGCCTTCTTCGGTGAATCGAATGTGACGAGGTTCCACGCAGTAGGCATCGAGACCGATAGCTCGAAGCTTGGCCGCGAGCCACGTCATTTCAGGCTGATAGTCTTTGGCTTCCTCTGACATCAGAATCGCGACGCATCCTGTATGCTGGGCAAGCTGGGTTTGCACCATGGCCGCAAATCCCCGTACGATCCCCTCGGGGCCTCCCACGATCTCCAAGGGGTAAGGGGTTGGAGAGGCGGCTTTGTTTTCGCTTACGTGACCATTGACCAATGACCATTGACTGTATATCTCAGTTAACGCTCCGGTTATACCGATTCCTCCGGGGACTGAGTCGAGCTCGGTGATCACCATGCCGTCCTGGGTGGGGATGATGTCCGGTCGGATGACCGCGGGAAGCTGGTCACGAAACCGTTTCATCCGGCTGTATGTGACTAATCCATCCGGTTTTCCTTGGTCAAGGTATCCCGCTACCCAAGCTGGTTGGAGGCCGCGTACACTATCGATATAGAGGCGGTTCAGGGCTCGATAAAAGGATAAGAGCTGCGGTCCTAGTTGGTGGAAATAGTCTAGCTGGTCTTTCTTGAGAGGGAACGGTGTGGGGGCAATTCGCCAGGTCGTCGTGGCGGTGACTATTCCGGGAGTAGAAGCCTGCCCTGGCAGAGATGGAAAGAGACCAGCTTGGCTCAGCTGGTCACGGATGATTGCGCAGCGGTGAAGGAGGTCGGAGGTAGCCAAGTCAGACAGAGGCAGTTTCCGTGTCAATGAGAGCCTCTCATACGAGGCCTAACCCGCATTATTCATGAATGCTTCTGCTGCATTCGCCTATCCGCTGCTCTTGCGCGTGAAGCGTCGTTCGTGAAGCGTGAATCGCAGGACGGAAGGAGCACGTCTGTATCGTTGCATGCGAAACCGAGATACGCTTCACGAGGAACGCGCTTTTGAGCGATTTCGCGACGAATCGTCATGAATAATGCGGACTGAGAACTGTACCACGGGCTTTAGGACCGTACAAGGGGCGAGGAGAGCGGTGAAAAAAGTGACATGCCTTGGGCATTTCTATGGAATATGGTGCTAGTATGGGCCGCACACCGATTGGAATCCTTCCATGTCCGCATACACCGATGAACTGGTGGGTGCTTTTGTGACACCACCGATCGTGCTGCCACAACTCGTGCCGAGCCGCACCTGTCTCCAGTGCGATGTCTGTTGTCGATTCCCGGACTCCGATAGCGCCCTCCGTCCGTATTTTACCGAAAGCGAAATCGCCCGGGCCCTGGCTGGGGGCGTTGAGGAAGCGGCCTTTCCCAATCGGCGAGGGTCGCAAGTCATCCTGGTTCCCGCCCCCCATGGAGACGGGTATCTCTGCCCGGCATTTGACGCAGCGACCTCAACCTGCCGCATCTATGAGCAGCGTCCGCTCGATTGTCAGCTCTATCCACTGGCGCTGATGTGGGATGAGCCGCACGACCAGGTACTGTTGGGGTGGGATACGAAATGCCCGTTCATGCGAGAGGAGATTCCGGGGGAGATTCAGCGTCATGCCGATCGGGTGATAGCCTTGCTCGATCAACCGGACATCCATGGCCAAGTAGTTGCGCACCCTTCCCTTATCGGGCGGTTTCAAGAGGACGTGGTCGTGCTCGCCCGCCTTCCGCGCATCACTAAAGCCGTGGCTGGTCAGTGGGGGCCTGCGCCGCTGCATCGGCTTACGCTGGACGATATTCCGCGCATGACGACGGCGTTGAATCGGTCGGGGTGGTGCCGCGATCAGTCGCTCGCGGCCTATTCGCCGGTCTATCACTACATGTGGAATGGATTACTGGCCTATTGGTGGATGGAGCTTCAGGGGGTCTTTTGCCTGTTCGCGCAATCGCCGGACGGCTGGTTCATGCCCCTGCCTCCGATCGGGGCCGGCTCGATTGACGCGCCCCTATCGGACGCGATGGGGCTGCTGCGGCGCTGGAACGGTGACTCGCCGGTCAGCCGAGTTGAGAACGTGCCCTCCCAGTTGGTACCAGAGCTGGAGAGGCTGGGATATCGTTTGACGCCCAAAGAACCCGACTATCTGTATCACGCGGCTGACCTCGCATCCTTGGCGGGCGACCGGTATAAATCTCAACGCGCACTGTGCAATCGATTCGAACGAGAGCAGTCTTTTGAGATGAACTCCTATCAGGTCAGCGACCGTCAGGACTGTCGTGCCCTCCTAGGGGATTGGTCACGGCAGAAGCAAGCGGAAGGACTCGAGGCATTCGGGGTCATGCTGTTGACTGATGCGGCGCCGGCTCACGAAGTCATCTGGTCGCAGGCGTCGGCCCTTCGAGTCACGGGGAGGGTCGTTAGGACTGATGGACGGCTGTGCGCGTATACCTTTGGCTATTGGTTGACGAGCGCAACATTCTGTGTCCTCTTAGAGGTGACGGATCGGACTCTTCCAGGTCTGGCGCAGTATCTATTTCGGGAGACCTGTCGGACTGCCGTGGCGGAAGGGGCCAAATACATCAATGCAATGGATGATGCAGGTCTCCCAGGATTGCGCGCATCGAAACAGGCCTATCATCCCGCCATGCTGATTCCCAACTTTGTTGCCTCCCCGGCGCGTGAATCATGAAGAACTCAATGGCCTCATCATTCATCGATCTTCGCCGCTATCGGTGGTTGCCCTATCTCCTTATCGGCATGACCATATTCGCGGTCCTAGCCGGTATCGGTCTGATTCGGTTCGTCGAACATCGCGTCGTGGAGGCGACGGGAGGAGAACTCACGCTGGCTGCGGAAGAAGTTGCCGAGAAACTCGACCGGATGTTGTTCGAACGCCAAGGCGACGCCCTCATGATGGCCCGAGCCTTGGGGTCGCGAACTTCCGATCCAAGATATCTCTCCGAGTATCTGAAGTGGATGAAGAAAGAGTATTCCCCGATCTACCTGTCGTTAGCGGTCGTGGATGTTCAAGGTACGGTCGTGGCGGCGACGGAGCCCTCGCTGGTAGGACGCGACTATAGCCGTGCCGAATCATTTATCGCTGCGCGTTCGACGCGACAACTCGACATTGCCGACATCGCTGTGCAGGAAACAGCGGAGAGTGGCGTCGACATGGTCACGTTTACGGCCCCAATTCTCGACACACAAGGAACGTTCCTGGGTGTCGTGACTTCGCAGGTGGGTGTCCCATTTTTGGAGGAAGTTACCACCAGGACCATACGTTCACTTGAAGCTCGACCAGGAGCTGGCGGGCGAGTCGAGTACCAAATGTTGACGCGGCGGGGCAGGGCGTTTGTCGACTCGAATCTGCCCCACAAGGGGGGCATCAATCTCAAAGAGCTCGGGCTCCCTTCGGCGCTGCTGAGCGAGGCCGGTGTACCGGGGTTTATCGAGGAAGAACATCTGCGCCGGCATGTCCAGGTGGTGACTGGCTACGCGCAGACCAAAGGCTTTGGGGAATTTCCTGGGCTGGGCTGGTCGGTCCTTGTGCGAATGGACAGGCAGGACATCCTGGCACCTATTCGCACCTTCTTGTGGAAGGTCGGGATCGCAGGTGGGGTGGTCTGGATTTCAATGCTGGGGTTGTTGTTCTGGGCCACGGCACGATTGCGCACGGAGCATCGACAGGCACAGCAGGAAAGTGCCTGGGCGAAAGCCGCTGAAGCCGCGTTGCTCCAGAGTCAGGAACGAAATCGCGCCGTCGTTGATACCGCGCTTGACGGGGTGATTACCATCGATTCGACTGGGGTTGTGACCGATTGGAATGCGCAGGCCACGGCGATTTTCGGATGGTCCCGTGAGGAAGCGCTTGGACGGGCCCTTTCCGAAACCATCATTCCTGAGCGGGATCGTGAGGCGCACGAACATGGCATCCGTGAATTTCTTCGAACAGGGACTGGACCGATCTTGAACCGCCGGATTGAAATTGTCGCCCGGCACAGGGATGGGCGGGAGCTTCCCGTTGAGCTTGCGGTGTCACCGGCAAAGATTGGGGATACGTACATCTTCAGCGCCTTTATCAGGGACATCACCAACCGCCGCCGGGCTGAATGGCGTCTCGCATCTCAGTATGCGGTGACCCGAGTCCTCTCCGAGGCGACGACCCTGGAAGAGGCTGTTCCGAAAATCATCCAGGCAATCGGGGAGAGCTTGGAATGGGATCTGGGCGTGTTCTGGCGGGTGGATAAGGCGACAGGGGTGCTGCGCTGTCTTGATCAGTGGAAGGCGCCGTCCGTGCAGGCCGATCCGTTTACCCTGGACTCCTGGCAGCATACGTTTACACGCGGCGAGGGTTTGCCTGGACGTATTTGGGCCAGTGGCAAGTCGGCCTGGGTGACGGACGTCACGATGGATGCTAGTTTCTCTCGTGGAGCGCAGGCGCGACAAGTTGGGTTTCACGGGGCGTTTGGATTGCCTATTCTGGTAGGGAGTGAGATTGAAGGCGTCATCGAATTCTTCAGCCGCCAGGTGCGGCAGCCCGATGACGAGTTGTTGAGGATGGTGGAAGACATCGGTCTCAAGATTGGCCAATTTGGGGAGCGGGCTCGAACGGAAGTGGTGTTACGGGAAACCGAGGCGCAATTGCGACAGGCGCAGAAGATGGAGGCGGTGGGGCGATTGGCCGGCGGCATGGCGCACGATTTCAATAATCTCCTCACGGTGATTCGAGGGTACAGCGAGCTGCTCCTGGGCCGCCTGGGGACCACCGATGACATGCGGAAGGACATGGAGGAGGTGAAGAAGGCGGCGGACCGGGCCTCCGGACTGACCCGTCAATTGCTGGCGTTCAGCCGCCGTCAGTTCATCGCGGCGAAAGTCCTCGATCTCAATGCCCTTGTGGCCAATATGGACGGCATGTTGCGGCGTCTTATCGGGGAAGACCTCATCGAACTCAATGCAGAACTCGATGCTTCGACCGGCGCCATCAAGGCGGATCCCGGACAGGTTGAGCAGGTCATCATGAACCTCGTAGTCAATGCGCGCGATGCGATGCCCAAGGGCGGGTGTCTGACGATCGAAACCACGAATGTGACGATTGGGAAAGAGGCAAGCCTGGATGCCGTAGGAGTGGCGCCGGGATCGTATGTGATGCTGGCGGTTCGTGATAACGGCCATGGGATGGATGCGGAGACCCGGTCGCACCTGTTCGAGCCGTTCTTCACGACAAAGGAAAAAGGGAAAGGGACGGGATTGGGACTTTCGACCGTCTATGGCATCGTCAAGCAGAGCGGTGGAAGCATCATCGTGGAGAGTGCTCCTGATCGAGGCACGACGTTCCGGATCTACTTCCCACGGGTCGAACAAGAGGTACCGGGGCCGACGGGAGCGGTCGAAGCGATTGATCCGGCACGTGGCCGCGAAACGATCCTCTTAGTTGAGGACGAGCCGGCGGTTCGTGGTCTCGTGCACGAGACGTTGCGGCTCCATGGCTATAGGGTGCTGGAGGCGCGCCATGGCATCGAAGCCCTCCTCACCAGCGCAAAATACGTGGAACCAATCCATCTGTTGTTGACGGATGTCGTCATGCCACAGATGAGCGGGCCTGAAGTCGCGGAAAAGATCCTGACCGTTCGACCAGGGATCAAAGTGCTCTACATGTCGGGATATCCGGACCATCCGATGTTTGACCAAGGCGGCGTGAGCCGCCAGACCGGGTTCCTGCCGAAGCCCTTCTCACCCCACGTGCTGGCGCAAAAAGTGCGCGAAGTTCTGGACGGCGTGAAAGCCGCCTAGCAGGGGGGGGCGGTCTCACAGCCAGGGCATCCCTTTGCTCCCGGAACAGAGGAGGGGATGGAGCCTGATGATCTCTGTGCTCGCGCAACGCGCGGCCTCCGAAGGCCCTCGTTGGACGCGCGCAGTGGAAGATCAATCAGGCCCCATCCCTTAAGAGATAACGAGCGAGCTTGGAGGGATCATCTGTAGCCTCGTTCGATGCGCGCAGTAAAAGGGCAACCTCGGCCGCTCCCTTAATAATAGAGGAGTAGCGAATCGGAAGGCCACCTGCTTGTCAGTGTTCTGATATCCCTGCCTGATCGCTTGATCTTCAGCCTCGGTTCCGTTTATCGTGCTCCCAACATGTGTGAAACGTAAGACGTGAAACGTGAAACGAAGAACACCTGACTGGTTAAGCGTGAGATGACAAAACAAGGACGCGAAGTCGACGTCGGACAGTATCGGATCGAGCGAGAGCCATTCTACGCGGAGGTCCGTGGCGAGATCGGTTTGTTTACAGTCGCAGCGAACAGCAAGATGCCGGTCATGCTCAAGGGGCCAACCGGGTGCGGCAAGACCCGATTCGTCCAGCATATGGCCTACCGGCTTGGTCGTCCCTTGATCACGGTGGCCTGCCACGAAGATCTCACCGCCTCCGATTTAGTGGGGCGGTATCTGCTCAAGGGCCAAGAGACGGTCTGGGTCGATGGGCCGTTGACGCTCGGCGTGAAGCATGGCGCGATCGTCTATTTGGACGAAGTCGTCGAGGCGCGGAAGGACACGACGGTCATCATCCACCCCCTGAGCGACGATCGCCGCTTCCTGCCGATTGAAAAGAAAGGCCAAATTCTCGAAGCGGCCGACGACTTCCTCCTGGTGATTTCCTATAACCCCGGGTACCAGAGTGTGCTCAAGGATTTGAAGCAAAGCACGAAGCAGCGCTTCATGGCGATTGAGTTCGACTATCCGGCGCCTGACGTGGAAACCACCGTGGTCGAGCGGGAAGCGGGGGTTAGCCGTGACCTTGCGGCCAGCTTGGTCAAACTCGGCGGAAAGGTGCGGAACCTCAAGAATCATGGCTTGGAAGAAGGGGTCAGCACCAGATTACTGATCTATGCCGGGACACTCATTCGGCAAGGCGTGGCGACCGATCGAGCCTGCGATGTCGCGATTGCCCGTCCGATCACCGACGATCCCGATATGCAGCGCAGCATTCTGGAATTGGTGAAGGCCATTTTCTGATCGCATGGCTGGGGGCCCCCGTCGCGGATGAATGCGCTGATTGTGCAGGACACCAAAGCCGGAGCGGTCCTCTCCGTTCATATCCAGCCTAAAGCCTCCACCACAGAGTGTGTGGGCATTTACGGCGACGCGATCAAAATCAGAGTGGCCGCTCCACCGGTCGATGGCGCAGCCAATGATGAATTGATCCGGTTTTTAGCCCGCCAATTATCGATTCCTTCTACGTCAGTGCGGATTCATTCTGGTGCAGGAGGACGGCACAAACGTGTCCTCATCAAAGGGGCTACTGCGCAACTGGTGATGACTCGCTTGAACCTTGGAGAGCGGAAAGAGCCGGCGAAGCCATGAGGCACAGAGGTCTGTCCATCGTCGGGGGATCGCTGATGCTGGTCGCCTGTTCGACGGCGCAACCTATTTTATATCCCAATGCGCATCTGCAGTCAGTGGGGAAGGAGATTGCAGCGCAGGATATTGAAGCTTGCCGGAAACTGGCGGAATCGGCAGGAGCTGAGGGAAGCACCGGGAAAGCCGGTCGTGTGGCAACCAGCACCGCGGTGGGGGCTGGAGCCGGCGCGGCAGCGGGGGCGGTGGGCGGAGCCATCTCAGGCTCAGCAGGTTACGGTTCCATGATCGGAGCAGCGACGGGGGCGGTATGGGGATTCCTCATGGGGTTGTTTCGTGAGTCAAGATCGTCGCAGCCGAATCAGGCCTACACGAACTTCGTGAATCGATGCTTGCAAGAAAAAGGATATGAGGTGACGGGATGGCAGTAAGGATAGGGCGGGACGGAGGGGGGACCTCCGTGCTCGCGGAACGCGCACGCTCAGAAGGTGCTCGTTCGACGCGCGCACTGGAGGTCACCCCCTTCCATCCCGTCGCGAGGTGGGAGAAAAAATGGGTGGGTGAGAATGGGGCGCGCAGTGAAGCCCAACCGAGCCATCCCACGATGAGGAGGAGATATGCCTCCTGTGACTGGAGGGGGGCGTGGAAGAAGACTTGTATATCCGTCTATCAAATTGTTCTGGCTGTGTCTGTCTTGAGTTTCGTGGCCTGTGCGGGGGGGCCGGAGCCGATTCTGCGGCCGAATGCGAAGTTCCAGTTGCAGGGGCGGGAGGCGGCGAAGCTTGATGTTGCCGATTGTCAAAAAAAGGCAGAGGCGGCCGGGTTGAAGCCTGGTACCAGCAATCGAAGTGGCAACGTAGCTGCGGGAGCCACGCTGGGTCTGATTGTTGGCGCCGCGGTAGGGGCATCGAGCGGACTCATCGGTGGAGTACCGGGTGTGACGATTGGGGCGGCAGCCGGAGGCGCGCTCGGAGTGATCATCGGTTCAGTTGGCGGTGCATACAAACCGCTCGATCCGGACCCTCCTTACGGCGATGCGGTGGTGCGGTGTTTGTTTGAGAAGGGGTATGACGTGAGTGGCTGGCAATGAGAAAGATGCGAGATAGCCTGGTCATCTCCTTGCTCGCCCATCGCGCACGCTAAGAAGGTGCTCGATGCAGGCGCGCAGTAGAGATTGACCAGGCCACCTCGCTGAGAGTGTGATATGAGGCGTGAAGAGGTTGAGGTAATGTGGTGCTCGGTCGATGCGCGCAGTACAGGGCAGCCTTGGCCACTCCCCTAAAGTGAGGTGAAGGGAGTCAGAAGGCCCTCGCTTGGGTTAGGAGCGCGTCTCGGCGCGCTCGGGCGGGCGGGTGAGAATGTGGCGCGCAGTCGGGATTGCTCTGGCTGCGAAACCTGAGAGAGTTACAGGCTTAAGAAGCGTAACCGCAGAAACTGCCCAGCCATCCAGATCTAAGGATGGGTGTGAAGAAAATATGGTGGTCGCATGATGCAGGGGCAGGTTGGTGAGTGTGTGTCTACGTTGTATCTGTGTCGGATGGAAGAGAAGATGACTGTGCCGCTTTGTGTTTTAGTGCCCGGCCTTTGTCAGGAGTCGGGTCTGTGACGATGCCATAGACCTCCCGGCCTTCGTGGCCTTCGGGGAGATATTCCGTGATCGGCAGGCCGTCTTCCCGCACAAATAACAGGCAGTGGCAGTATTTGTAGATCTGCATTTCGTCGCAGGCGCACATCCAGCGGCGGAGTTTGGCTTCTGCTTGTTTATCCTTGTAGAAGTTACAGGGGCAGAGGGGTTTGCCCAGCTCGTCCATGTGCATCGCGAGGCCGTTGACCACGGCTTCGGTGACTGCAGGCGTGGGATGCATGGTCGTCCCGCTCTTCTCCGCGAATCCCTTCACATACTTCCACATTTTGTCGAGACTCTCTTGCTTGGGCTCGGCCATTCCGAAATCCTTTCAATAGGCTAATCGCCCCATGCCCGCACCGCAGGGGCGTAGTTTACAAGCGCTAGGGCGTCCTTTACAATCCAACACTTCCTGCAAATTCCTTAAGATTGGATCGAGGATGGAGATGTCGGATACCCATAAGCAATTGATTGCCAAACTGGCGGAGGAGTTAGGACCAGCCACGGCCCAGCATCTGGTTTCTTCTCTCGCCGACTCCACCGCGAAACCGAACCAGGCGGATGGCGTCCTGCTCTTGCTCGACGAGTTGCATGAGGTATCGCCGAAGGTCGCTTGTGCCGCAATCGAATCGTTCCTTGATTTGCAACAGCGAGGTCGGCTCAGCGATGCGGTGGCCTGGCTGGATCTTGGGATTGCGTTAGCGGAATCGTCCGGTGCGATCGGATTGAAGTTTTTCAAGGAGAGCCCGCTGGTTCTCGGCCTGATCGAGCAACCCTCGGTTCGCTCGTTGGTGCTGAAAACCGCCCTGGAACTGGCCGAGCAGGATGCAAATGTCGCGCTGGAATTTCTCCGTGTGTCAACGGAAGTGGTGACGGTCCTCTCGCCGGATCAGCTGGAGGATTGGTTAGAGATCGGGCTCGAACTCACGCAGGTCGATTTTGTCGTCGCGCTGGAGTACATCCGCCAGATTCCAGCGGTCGCCCGCGTGTTGCCGATCCAGGACGCCAGAGCCTGGACGACGTTCGGACTGAAACTCATTTCCCGGAATAGTTTCGGCAGGACGGACTATTTCGGGACCATCGAATTCCTCCGCACCAGTCCGCTCATCCTCGGCGATCTCGAAGACCCGTCGGTGCGGGCCAAGGTCGTCACGGTCGGGTCGTTGCTGGCTGAACGTGATCCTGGGGCAGGCATTGCCTGGTTATCGGAATCGCCACGTCTGTTGCGTGCCGTGCCGAATGAGGGATGGCGGCTCAAAGTATTGCAATACGGGGCCTTGGTGGCAGAGCGTGACGCAGAAACAGCGCTGGCCTATTTGCGGCGCGCGCCGGAACTGGTGAGCGTGATTGGCGAGACTGCTGAGTCCACGGCTCGCTTCGAGGCCTGGCTCACAACTGGCATGGAAGTCCTGGCGTACAGTGTCGAAGGAGCCAGGGCCTATTTTGCCCTGGAGTCGCAGAAGGCGCTCACGTCGGTGGAAGCGGCATTAAGCGGTGTGCCGCTTCGGCAAGTGGCTCGTACCGTAAAGTTGTTCGTGCAAGGGCTTTGTGGAACCGATTTGACAATTCAGGCGCTTCCCGATTCGCTGAGACAGGACACGTCTGCGCGGGCCATGGTGAGCCAAGACGGGCGCATCATCTCGCTGCCGGCGCTCCTCCGTCGTTATCCCACTGTCAAGGAGAATACGCGCTTGTATCTGGTGATGGCGGCTCATGAAGCGGGGCACGTTGAGTTTGGGACGTACCGGCTGACCCTTGAGCCGCTCGCAGACTTGGTTATGGCTGTGCGGCAGAAGTATGGCCTGATAAAACAGGCTGCGCCGGACACCTTGGCGGCGCTATTTCGTCTGTATCCTCATCCGGGACTGATCCAGGATTTGTGGATGCTCATGGAGGATGCGCGGGTGGAGTTTCTACTGCAGCGGGAGTACCCGGGTCTCCAGCGTGATCTACAAGAGTTCGCGCGGGAGGCAGTCACGACGCGGTCGCTGACACATGGGCTGACCGTCAAAGAACTCGTCGTCGATCAATTGCTCCAGTTGTCGACCGGTGCGTCGCAGCCTGTCGCAATTCACGAAGCCATCAAGGCCGAGATCGCCATACTCTGGCCGCTGTGCCAGGCTATTCAGGCTCCAACGGCGACGGCGGAAGAGGCTGTGCGCATAGCCCATGCACTCTATGTGCGGCTCGAAGAGCTGTTGGCTCCGAAGGGGGCGATGATACGGGCCGATCAGGCCTATGACGTGTCAGAAGATCTGGGTGTGGGTCCATCCGCGTCCGAACGGACGGGTGAGGACTATCGCCCCGTCACTAACTGGGTATATCGTGGGGCGATGAATCCCGAGTTCATTCGTCAGCAGGACCAGGATGAACGTGCATCGGACGATCAGAAACAGTCAGAGGACATCGAACGAATGGCGAGCGCCGCCGGCGGGGCACAGGAGTCGTCAGCGCAGGGTCAACGGAATCGAGAGGAAATGACCACGGCGACCGAGAGTGACAGGCTTGCCGGAGGGAGGCAGTTGCCTTCCCATGTGGAAGAACTCCTGGCCTTGAAGGTCGAGCAGCCGGCGCTGCTTGATCACGCCGGGTCGGGTGATCGTGAGGTGCGCTATCCGGAATGGGATCAGGAGATCGATGACTACCGCCTCAATTGGTGTCGCGTCGTAGAGCGTGCCGCGGAGGAGGGGAGCGGGGATATCGTGGGTGCCATGTTGAGCGCGCACGGGACTGAGGTCTCGGCCCTTCGGCGATTCTTCGAAATTCTGCGGCCTCCGGGGTTGCGGCGCGTGCCGGGACAAGCCGACGGCGACGAGCTCGATGTGGATGGGGCGGTCCGTATGTGCGCGGACCGGGCGGCGGGGGCAGACCTGTCGGATCGGATCTACGTCAGGCGGGAGAGAAAAGAACGGGATGTCGCGGCTGCATTTCTTGTCGACGCGAGTGGGTCAACCAGTCGCCAGTTGGACAACGGCCGTCGCGTGATCGATCTGGAGAAAGAAGGGCTGGTGCTCTTGTGTGAAGCGCTTGAAGCGGTCGGAGACCAATATGCGCTCTACGGCTATTCGGGCCAGGGCCGAGGGCAAGTGGATTTTCTTGTGATTAAAGATTTTGACGATCAGTTGGGAGGGCAAGCGGCGCAGCGTTTGGGCGGACTGGTTCCCATGCGGCAAAACCGTGATGGGGCAGCCATTCGCCATGCCACCGCCAAATTGCTGGCGCGAGAGGCGCGGACGAGACTGCTCGTCCTCATCAGCGACGGGCGTCCGCTCGATGACGGCTATAAAGACGAGTACTCGCTGGAAGACACCAAGGCTGCGTTACGAGAGGCGCGTCAACGAGGGGTGCATCCGTTTTGTATTACGATCGATCGGGAGGCCGATGGCTATGTCCGGAGAATGTACGGGGACGTGCAATTCGCAGTCATTGATCATCTCGAAGCCTTGCCGAAACGATTGCCGCGGATCTATCAAAGGCTGACAACCTAGAAGAGGTCAGGGGCGAGGGGTAAGGCGTAAGGGGTACGGAGAATCGATGGCCAATTCAGTAGAAAGACCAACTGTGCCGCCCTGGCTATACAAGCTGTTTACGGGGCATCAGTATCCCTATGTCCGTCGGTTGGCGAAGTTTGCACAGCCCATCAAGCCGGGGGAGGATCGCCAGGAGCCGACGAAGGACCTGATTGAGGCCAAGTTTTGGGAAGTTTATCCCCGTTGTTGGGCCAAGATTCTTCAAGAGGTCAAAGTGGGGATGATCGTGGTATTCCACGACCTCGGCGAATATCCGGCGGGAGGGTATCAGGCACTGGTCGATGATCCGGACGCCTTTCTGGCAAGGACCTATGGCAAGAAGAAAATTAAAGTAAATTTCTATGACGGGGACAATTTCGTCTGCACGATCAATTTTAAAGTCGCAGGCTGGACGGAACACGAACACACATAAGCAGTGCTGAGTTGAGAGTGCTGAGACGGGAACCGAGGAATTCCTCGATGTTCGTACTCGATACTCAGCACTTCCGGAGGAATCATGGGGAGACCGAAAATTACGGTGGTCGGCGCGGGGAACGTCGGAGGCACGACGGCGCAGCGGCTGGCCGAGAAGAACGAGTACGAGGTGGTGCTTGTCGATATAGCCGAGGGCGTCCCGCAAGGCAAGGCCCTCGATATCACACAGGCCGGGCCAGTCTTTGGCTATAGCACCCGCGTGGTGGGCACCAACGGCTATGATGAAACGGCCGGCTCGTCGGTGGCGGTGATTACCTCCGGAATTCCTCGCAAGCCGGGGATGAGCCGTGACGAGTTGTTGACCACGAACGCGAAAATCGTGAAGTCGGTCGTTTCTGCGCTGGTGTCTCGATCGCCGAACGTCATTCTGATTCTTGTCACCAACCCGTTGGATGCCATGGTCCATGTGGCGCGTCGTGTGAGCGGGTTGCCGAAGTCGCGGGTTTTGGGTATGGCGGGGGTGCTCGATTCCGCCCGCATGCGTTCCTTCATCGCCGCTGAACTGAGTGTGCCAGCTCCCGACGTGGCTGCGATGGTGCTGGGGGGGCACGGCGACACGATGGTGCCGCTGTCGCGCTACACGACAGTGAAGGGGAAACCGGTCTTGGAGCTGATGTCGAAGGACCGGTTGGAGGCGATTGTGAAGCGGACACGCGAGGGAGGAGCCGAAATCGTGGGTCTGTTAAAAACAGGCAGCGCGTTCTATGCCCCGTCGGCCTCAGTGGTCGATATGGTTGAGGCGATCGTGAAGGACCAGAAGCGGGTGTTGCCCTGTGCGGTGCTTTGCGAGGGCGAGTATGGATTAATGGATGTCGTCATTGGTGTGCCGGTCCGACTAGGTCGAGGTGGGGCGGAACAGGTGGTCGAATATGAGCTGACGGCGGAGGAGCGAGCGGCATTGGCGACCTCTGCCAGCGCGGTGCGCGAACTCTGCGTAACAGTCGATCGGTTGATGGAGTAACGAAATGGTCAGCGGCCCTCTTTCCCTCTATTGACCAATGACAAGTGACCTATGACTGATCGGCTCCTTGCTTGACATTCAGAGCAGGGCTACAGTACAGACAGCAACTAAGCAATACATTGAGCAGTACACTGAGCGAGGAGCTACTATGAAATTTCTTGAGAGTCCGATGCAAACCATGGGCGTAGGATTCGCGCTCGCCGTGGTTTTGATTATGGGGTATCTCGGTATGACCGGCATGGCGGTCGGTGATGCTGACTGGTTTGGCTTGCTGTTACGCTGGGCCCATTTCTTGGCCGGGATCACTTGGATCGGGTTGTTGTATTTCTTCAACCTGATCAATGCGGCGTTTTTGAAGAGCCTCGATGGCCCCACTAAGAACATTGTGATTCCCAAGCTGATGCCCGCTGCGCTGAACTGGTTCCGTCATGGCGCGACGGTCACGGTGCTTGCCGGAATTGTGTTGTACCTCTACCTGTATCAGAGAGGTGGAACCGGCGCGATTGCATTGGGAATCGGCGGGCTATTGGGCATCATCATGATGGCCAACGTCCACGCAATTATTTGGCCGAACCAACGGAGGATTATTGCGGCGGTGACGGCAGCGGCCCAGGGGACCCCTGCGCCGGCAGAAATGGCCCAGTGGGGTCGGACCGCGCTTCTCGCTTCCCGGGTTAACTTTATGTTGTCGATTCCCATGCTGCTGTTCATGGGAGCCGGCAGCCACCTCAAGTAAGACGGCGTACGACTGCCGGTGGGAAAGCCCGCCGGCAAGTCCCGTTCATTTCTCGTCCAAAGAAAAGAGCTTTCAGGTCTTACCTTTTGCGACTCGATGGCCCATATGGCCAATCTTATATAGGGCAGTGGCCCTAAGTCGTTGAGATTCAGGCCTATTATCGTGACATTGCCTTGACGAACACCGGCTAGGCACCTTATAGTATCGCTCCATTCGTTGAGCCAAACGGGTAAGGAAGGGCGCATGACGACTGCGATTGAACCACGAGTTCTCCAAACGCTTGATGGCGCTCCCTGGGATATCGAGGCCTACCGGAAAATCGGGGGCTACGAGGCCTGGAATAAGTGCATCAAAGAGCTGAGCGCGAACGATATCGTCAATGAACTGAAGAAAGCCGGGCTCCGTGGGCGAGGGGGCGCTGGCTTTCCCACCGGCATCAAGTGGGAAAAGGTCCTCAATCATCGGGTGAAGGAACACTATTTCGTCTGCAACGCAGGCGAACATGAGCCAGGGACGTTTAAAGACCGGTACTTGCTCAAGCAGGCGCCACACCAGCTTATCGAAGGCTGCCTCATCGCGGCCTACACGGTTCAAGCCAAGGCAGCGTTCATCTATGTGAATCATGAGTATCACGAAGAACGGGAGAATCTGAAGAAAGCCTTGGCTCAGGCGAAGGCTCAAGGGTTCTTGGGCAAGAATATCCTGGGGAGTGGCGTGGATCTCGATCTACAAGTCTTTGAAGGCCACGGGAGTTACGTGGCCGGTGAAGAAACAGCGATGCTCGAATCCATGCAAGGACGTCCGGCAATGCCGAGACAGAAGCCGCCTTTCTACCCGACGGACTTCGGCCTCTACGGGAAGCCGACGTTGGTCAACAATGTCGAAACCTTGTGCAACATTCCGCGGATCCTCCTGAAAGGCGTGGCCTGGTTCACGCAGGTCGGCACAGAAAAGTGTCCGGGCACGATGATGTTCTCCCTGAGCGGTGCCGTGAATCGCCCAGGCGTGTACGAGATGCCGATGGGTACCACGATCCGGGAACTCGTGGACAAGTGCGGTGGGGGGGTGCCAGACGGGCGCAAGGTCAAGGCGGTGTTCCCTGGTGGACCGGCGTTTTCGATGGTCACCGCCGATCAGCTCGATCTGACGATGGACTTCGATTCGTTGAAGAAAGCTGGCACGGGGCTTGGGTCGGCCGGCGTGATCGTGGTCGATGATGCGACGTGCATGGTGGCGCTGACACTCAAGTTCTCCAATTTCTTCAAGGCCGAGAGTTGCGGGCAGTGCCCACCCTGTCGAATGGGGACCATCAATCTCGCCGCGCTCATGACCAAGATTGAGGAGGGAGAGGGGACGGAGAACGATATGGAGAGTCTCCTCCAGGTCTGTGGATTTGTGAAGGGGACGGGCTATTGCACGCTGGTGACCGGGGCTGCAGTGTTGGTTCAGAGCAGCATGAAACTGTTCCGTCACGAGTTTGAGGAACATATCCGATTGCAGCGCTGTCCCTATCAGCCGGCGCCTGTGGCGGTGTGAGCAGAGAGGAGTCATGAGTCAATAGTCATTTGTCACTAGCGGAATGAGAGTCAGCGCTGTGACTGCGAATGACCGATGACCAATGACAAGTGACCATACGATGCCGCGCGTGACATTTCTCCATCCTGAGGGCAAGAGCGGAGAGGTTGAGTTCAATTCGTCGTTGTTGGAGGCGTCGAAGATTCTCGGGTTTGTGTTGAACCACGATTGTGGTGGGAACGCCTCCTGCACCACCTGTCGGGTCGAAGTGCAGATCGGTGCCGAGAACCTGTCGGAGATCGACTTTGAGGAGCAAGATCTCCTCGATCGGGAAGCCCTCAGTGAGCCCTGGCATCGTCTTGGATGCCAGGCCAAAGTGCTTGGAGACGTGGTTGTTCGGGTGCCGGAGGGCAAGTGGGTTGCTCCCACAATGCCACAGTCGGAGTCGCAGGGTATTGAAATCCAGTAAAGAGGTGTTACACTAAATCATTCCAGGCAGGTCTTCGAAGGACGGCCTGGTCACACGAGGAGGAACACGATGGTTACGATTACAGCGATTGCAGAGCAGAAGATCAAGGAATTAATGGTGGAAGAGAAGGATATCGTCGGCCTGCGGGTCTACGTGAAGGGCGGCGGGTGCCACGGGTATACATACGGGATGGCCTTCGAGTCGAAGATGGCCGACGACGACACCGTAATTGAAAAGGGTGACGTCAAGATCATCATGGATTCGCAGAGCACTCCGCTCCTTCAGGGAGCCGAAGTTGATTACGTGGACAGCCTCCAAGGGTCCGGATTCTCGATTAAGAGTCCACAAGCGAAGACCACTTGTGGCTGCGGCAGCTCCTTCAGCGTCTAACAGGCTGCGGAAAGACTATTGTGGCACGCGAGAGCTTCGAGGTTCGCGCATGTGGCACAACGGGAGAACATAACGCAGGATGCTCAAAATGGCCGCCCAGCAAGGCCGCAGCGAGCGAAGATGTGAGGCGTACGCTTCGGTACGTTGAGCCTCTGAGCGCGGCGAGAACGAAGATGGCGGACTTTTTCAGCATCCTGCAAAGGAATTTGCGCTGGAGTGACGCAAGCTGGTCGTGACAGGAGAAGCCAGGATTGTCCGAATATGGCGGCCAGTCCTGGCTATTCTATTTTTGGGCTGGATGTGAGCTGAATCCACAATGGCACAGGCAAGCATCACGAGGCGATATCGGTTCTGCGCGGCGCACCGGCTGCACACGGATCATCTGTCTCCCGAAGAAAATCTGGCTGCATTTGGGAAGTGCAATAATGCCAATGGGCACGGCCATAACTATGTCGTGTTGGTGACCGTAAAGAGTACGGTTCCGACAACGACCGGTCGAGGCATGGACCTCGATCGGCTGGATCGGACTGTGGGACAACAAGTAATCACGCGATTTGACCATCACGATCTCAATCAAGATCCTGAGTTTGCCGATCGCACCACGACGGGAGAAAATCTGGTGCTGCTGATCTGGGATCTGTTAGTGAAGTGCCTCCCCGCCGGGCAACTGGAAAAGGTCGGGTTGATTGAAACACGCGACAACTACTTCGAGTATGCGGGGTCGGTGAACCGGGCTTCGGTGCTTAGCCCGCGTTCCTCGTGAAGCGGCATTGGGAATGTTGAATGGTAAATGTTGAATGTTGAATTGTCGGAATCGGAAGAGGCCTCAAGGTGAGGCGTACAACGTGAGGTGGAGGATGACTGACGATCTGATGATTTCCCAACATTCAATATTCAACATTAAACATTGAGCATTACGGTATAGAGAGAGGCAGCATGGCTAAACAGGGAATCAGGCGGCGGGGTCAGCAGCAGGTCGAAGACGTTGGGGGGAGTCGCAGAACGGCGAATGTGGATGTGCTGCAATCCCTGGTCACAGAGATGCTGCTGGCCATCGGCGAAAAGCCCGGCAGGAACGGGCTTCTCAAGACTCCCGAGCGAGTGGCCAAGGCCTTCGCTTTCATGACTCAGGGGTACCACCGCGACATCGATCATCTCCTGAACGGCGCCCTTTTCCCGATTGAGTACGACGAGATGGTGATTGTGAAAGACATCGACTTTTTCAGCCTCTGTGAACATCACCTTTTGCCGTTCTACGGCAGAGTTCATGTGGGCTATTTGCCCAATAAGAAGGTGGTGGGGCTCAGCAAGATTCCGCGCATTGTGGATGTCTTTGCGCGCCGGCTGCAAGTCCAAGAACGGTTGACGGTTCAGATCGCCGAAACCCTGAAATCGAAGCTCAACGCGCGCGGAGTGGGCGTGGTCGTCGAAGCGCGACACCTCTGCATGATGATGCGGGGCGTCGAAAAGCAGAACACGGTCGCGGTCAGCAGTTCCATGTTGGGCGCCTTCCGCAGTCAGCCGCAAACCAGGCTGGAGTTTCTGAAGCTCATCCACCGAGGCAGCGTAGGCGACTCCGATTAGCGGAGAACGGCGCAAAATCCGTCCTTCTCACCCGCCCAGCCCCGGCGCGCCGAGACGCGCCTTTCCCCAGGCTTCATTCTCGATTCGCTCAAACCCTCAACGTATCCCATTCTCCTGGCAATGACTCCATCACCTGACTCTGGGTTAGGGTCCGTTTGCGATCATGCGCACCGGCGTATACAATTCACGCCGTTGTTGTTGAGGACTCGGATGACTATTTCACGCGATCAGGCTCCCGATTTGTTTGGCACTCCAGAGGGAGGGAAATCCGTTGAGGCTCCGTTGGCCGAGCGCTTGCGGCCGCGAGAGTTTGCGGACTTTGTCGGTCAAGAGGAGATCACTGCGCCGGATCGGCCGTTGCGGCGGGCGATCCAGGCGGATCAACTCTCCTCTGTCATCTTTTGGGGCCCGCCAGGCTCGGGCAAGACCACGCTGGCGCATCTCATCGCGCGCCATACCAAAGCGCAGTTCGTGCCTTTCTCGGCGGTCACAGGGGGTGTTCCCGAGCTGCGGGCCATCATCAAGACAGCCGAGCAACGTCAGGCGATCAACGGTCAACGGACCATTCTTTTCGTCGACGAGATTCATCGCTTCAACAAGGCGCAGCAGGATGCCTTTCTACCTCATGTCGAGCGGGGGACGGTCATCTTGGTCGGCGCGACAACGGAAAATCCCTCATTTGAAGTGATCTCACCGCTCCTGTCTCGTTCCTTGGTCATTGTGCTGAAGCCCCTTTCTGATGAGGCACTGGGGCATATTCTGGACCGAGCGCTCGCGGACCCTGCGATCGGGTTAGGGAAGTGGAATGCCCGCCTGTCACCCGATGCCAGGCAACGACTGATTGCGTATGGCAACGGCGATGCGAGGGCGCTCTTGACGGTGTTGGATTTTGTGGTTACACAGCAACCGGCTGGGCCTGACGGCACGCGCCTGATCGATGGAGCGGCGCTGGAAGCCGCGCTGATAAAGAAATCAATCAGGTACGACAAATCCGGTGAAGAGCATTACAACGTCATCTCTGCCTACATTAAGAGCCTGCGCGATTCCGATCCTGACGGCGCCCTCTACTGGCTCGCCCGTATGTTGGAAGGGGGGGAGGACCCGAAATTTATCGCCCGACGTTTGGTTATTTTTGCCTCCGAGGACGTGGGGAATGCCGATCCGATGGGGCTAGTGGTCGCGGCTGCGGTCGCTCAGGCCGTGCAGTTTGTGGGGCTCCCCGAGGCGCAGATCAATTTGGCCCAGGGGACGACCTATCTCGCGACCAGGCAAAAAGATAATGCCTCCTATATCGGACTTCTTGAGGCCATGGAAGACGCAAAAACCCATGGAAATCTCGGGGTTCCGCTTCATTTACGGAATGCCGTGACCTCGATGATGAAGGGGCTTGGGTATGGGAAGGGGTATCGCTATGTCCACGACGATCCCCAGGCCAGGGTGCAGGAGCACCTCCCGGAATCGCTCAAGGGGCGTCGCTACTACCGGCCTAAAGACACCTAATCGGGGCCCCACAAGGTGGTGGACAAAGATTTCTAATCGGTTATACTTAGTCTTGTGAAACGGCAGAATCTGAAATCACCTGCATCGATAGCCGCCACGAACGAACGGCGCAAGTTTGTTCGGGCAACCTTGGTCGGTTCTGCGCTGATTTCACCGAAGAGCGGAGCCAAGGCGATTACGGCTGTGTTGGATAACGTCAATAGAGTCGGCGCAGGATTGCACACGAAAGAGAAGTTGGCGATGGTCCAGCCGGTGACCGTGTCGTTGGCGTTTCTCGATTCGGATCGCGCGGAACAGATGGAAAAGCTCGACGGGAAAGTCGCCTGGGTGAAGCCGTGGGAGAAGGGGTTTCTAATCGGCGTGGTCTGGGACGAGCTGGTCACGAAAGAGAAGAACCGCTGGCTGTATTACTACCTGGAAGAAACGGTCAAGTCCTCCGTCTAGCGGACAGCTGAAAACGATCCCCAACTTCGTTCTCGTATCGAAATAATCCTCAACGTACCCGAGCGGGTACGCCTCCGGTTATTTCTCTCCTGCGGCCTTGTTGGATGATCTTTTTGAGCGTCCGCTGGAATGTTCTCCTGTCGTGCCACAATAGTTTTTCCGTAGTCTGCTAGGCAAATGCCGTAAGTTTCTGTTTCACCTCTTCCAGCTCTGCCGAGAGCGTTTCCCACCGGGCGGTGAGCCGCACAAGATCCTTCTTCCACCCGTCATGTTCCAGGTGCAGAGCGCTCCACTTGGTGGATTCATCTTTGTAAAGTGCGGGGTCGGCCAGTTCGAGATCTCGCGCTTTGATTTTGGTTTCGTATTCGGCGATCTCGGATTCGGCCCGGGCAACCTGCTTTTCCAGACGGGCCTGTGTCTTGTTCAAATCGCGGCGATCTCCAGCTGATGGTTTGGCCTGAGCTTGCGCGGCCATTGCCCTGGTCGGTGCGGCAGTCTTCCCACGATCCGTTCCCTTCAGTTCGTCACTCGTTTCCTTGATGGATTCGACTTCCTGCGTTTTCTTCCACAAATAGTACTCATAGTCGCCGGAGAAGCTTCGGGCCTTGCCCTCTTCGATTTCAATGACGCGCGTAGAAATTCGGGTCAAAAATGTGGGGTCGTGGGAAATAAAGACGATCGTGCCGGGGAACTCCGTCAGGGCATCGGTGAGCACATCGACCGAAGCCGGGTCGAGATGGTTGGTCGGCTCGTCAAGCAAGAGGGTATTGGCCGGTTCGACAAGCATCCGCGCGAGAGCGACGCGATTGCGTTCCCCTCCGCTCAGCGCCTTGATCGGTTTCTTTTGATCGTCACCGGAGAACAGGAAGGCGCCGGCAATTCCGCGGAGGAAGTTCGTCTCTGCTTGGCTGGAAATCTCGGAGAGGGAGTCGAGAACGGTATGTTCGGGGTTGAGGGTCTCTGCCTGGTGTTGGGCGAAGTAGTGCAGGGTGACACCATGGCCGACCATCCTGGTGCCTTTCTCGAAGGCCAACGTTCCGGCCAGCATCTTGAGTAGGGTGCTCTTCCCGGCACCATTTTCTCCCACAAGCGCCACGCGCTGGCCACGTTCGATCAAACAATCGACTTTCTCATAGACCACTTTTTCCCCATAGCGCTTTGCCACGCTCTGGAGTTCCAGGACTTGCCGACCGCTCGCTGCGGGAAGGGGAAACTTGAACTTGACCCGCTTGGGATCTCGTTGGATCTCAATCATCTTGACCTTCTCAAGCTGCTTGATGCGCGACTGGACCTGGCTGGCTTTGTTCGCCTGGTAGCGGAACCGGTCCACAAATGTTTGGACTCTGGCGACTTCTTTCGCCTGCCGCCCCGCGGCAGCCACTCGTTGGCTGTCTCGTTCTGCTCGGATCTTTTTGAACGAGGAATAGTTGCCTCGATATTCTTCGATTCGATGGTGCCGGAGATCCCAAATATGGGTGACGACACGATCGAGAAACGCCGTGTCGTGGCTGATGATCAAGAGCGTCATCTCCGAGTTCAAGAGGAATTGCTCGAACCAGCGCTGCGTCGGTTTATCCAAGTGGTTGGTCGGCTCGTCGAGCAGCAGGACGTCAGGGTTGGACAGAAGCAGATGCGCCAACGCCACGCGCATCCGATAGCCACCGGACAGTTTCTCGACCGGACGACCGAAATCGATCTTCGTAAATCCCAACCCCATCAGAATGCGTTCCGCTTCATGTTCGGGATACAGATCGCGATGGGCGGCGTCCAAGACGGTCTTGCCAGTAATAGTTTCGAGTTCCTGCGGGAGATAGCCGATGCGGAGACGCGGACGCTTGCGGATGGTTCCCTTGTCCGGCGATTCCTCCCCAAGGATCATACGGAAGAGCGTGGTCTTGCCGGCGCCGTTGGGTCCCACCAAGCCGACCCGTGAACCGGGGCGAAGATGCGCCGTCGCATTCTCAAGCAGAATCTTTGTGGAATATTGCTTACTGACCGACTCGATTTGGAGCATGTATTTTCGGACAGGCTAGGGGCTAGCGGTACGACGCTAGAGGCGAGGAATTGAAGAGACCAGTTCGGCGTGAGACCAGGAGCCAAATCCGAAAATTGCTCTTACCTTTAGCCCCTTGCCGCTCGCCTCCTGCCCACGGTTGAAATTTGGTGGAGCTGGCCGGGATTGAACCGGCGACCTCGTGAATGCCATTCACGCGCGCTCCCAACTGCGCTACAGCCCCACGTCGGTTGACTTGGAAATACGCGAAAATCCTTGTGAAACCGCGGTCATGCTAACACGGCCCTCCCGAGACAGTCAAGAAAAGTGGGGCTGGGCAGGCCCCATCCGTCTCATGTGCTCGCGGACGTACGGTCGAAGTCTCCCCTCGTTCGACGCGCGTAATTAATGACGGGTTAGACCTGCTCTCCCGGTTCTTGACAAACTACAGAGGCGCTCCTACCATAACGCTCCGGCCCTGGCCATGAGTCCAGCCAGGGCTCTTTTTTTGGGAGCATGTCGTGCGATGGGAAATCTCGTTGTGATCGGGGCGCAGTGGGGCGACGAAGGCAAGGGCAAGATCGTGGATATCTTAGCCAGCGACGTCGATGCAGTGGTTCGCTACCAGGGAGGGTCCAACGCGGGACACACCGTGATTAATGAACGAGGCACCTTCGTGTTTCACCTCATCCCCTCAGGTATCCTCTATCGCGGGACGCTCTGTGTGATCGGGAACGGGGTCGTCGTGGACCCAGCCTCGTTGATCGAGGAGCTGGACCATCTCCAGACTCAAGGCGTGAAGATCGGAAAGAATTTTGTCGTGAGTCAGCGCGCCCATCTCATCCTGCCGTATCACAAGGCCATCGACAAAGCGTCTGAACAGTCGAAGGGCTCTCGCCGAATTGGAACGACGGGGCGGGGAATTGGCCCGTCCTATGCCGATAAGATGTCGCGGATCGGTATCCGAATGGGGGATCTGCTCAATCCGAAGGCGTTTCGAACCAAACTCGAAGAGAACGTGGTCGAGATCAATTGGTTTCTCGAGCAACTGTACAAGCTGGAACGTTTCGATGTCGATAAAGTGTTCCGGCAGTATATGAGCTATGCCGACCGCCTGAAGAGCCATATCGTCGATACCGCCATGCTCGTCAATAAAATGATCGAGGGAGGGAAAACCGTGTTGTTCGAAGGGGCACAAGGGACACATCTGGATGTGGACTTCGGCACCTATCCCTACGTCACATCCTCCAGTTCAACGGCTGGTGGTGCCTCAACGGGAACGGGCGTGGGACCGACGAAGATCGACGCGGTGCTCGGGGTCGCCAAAGCCTATACCACACGTGTCGGCAGCGGGCCGTTCCCCACGGAATTGACCGATGCGGTGGGAGACGGGCTCCAAGCACGGGGGAAAGAATTCGGATCAACGACGGGACGTGCGCGCCGCTGCGGCTGGTTCGACGGCGTCGTTGTGCGATACGCCACCAAAGTGAACGGACTCGCTTCACTGGCCGTCACGAAACTGGATGTGCTCGACGGCTGCAAGGTACTCAAAGTCTGCACCGGCTATCGGTATCAGGGGAAGCTCTATCGAGACATGCCGGCCGATCTTCAAGCGCTGACCGACTGTGAGCCGATGTACAAGACGTTCAAGGGATGGTCCGGCTCTACCACCGGCGCGACCACGTATAAACAGCTTCCCGTGGAAGCCAAGCGCTATCTCCAGTACCTTGAGGATCTCTCCGAGTGTCCCATCGATATGATCTCAACCGGCTCGAAGCGCAGTGAAACCATAATGCTTCGCAACCCACTCAAGACCCGTTCCCGTCGTTAGTGAAACGTCCGATTCTGGAAACAAACGACGCTTCACGAGATACGCTTCACGGATGTCGAGCACGTCGCTGTTGAACTTTTTAACAACCTGCTAGTCACAGGCCGATGGTCGGTGGTAAACTCCGCGCTCTCCGCTCGGTGAGCCGGTAGCTCAGTCGGTAGAGCATCGCCCTTTTAAGGCGAGGGCCCTGGGTTCGAGTCCCAGCCGGCTCACCACTTCGTACGGTAGACAGAACCTTCAGAACTAGTTTCAGCCTTTTCCCCTCTGCCTATTCCATTCGCATACGATGTTCGAAGACCTGATCATACTCGATAACAGGAAAGTCGATTTCCTAATCCTTTGACTATTCATGACCTGGTTCAAAAAATCCTAGTTGTTCATACCATAAACAACCTTGATCCGGGGCTTTGTCTTTTCTCTACGATATTGTTATTGAATGCATATGGCGGTATGGGTATGGTGCACTACAATGAAGTGAACCTCTGCCCCGTCTCCCATCCATGCTTATGGAGCCGTGCCCATATCCCCAAGACTGAAATAGTCTAGCAAGTGAAGCTGATGTCAATGATCTGAATCCTTCGGGTACTCACAAGGCTGTCCACCGCAGGTATGCCCAGAAAAACCGTTTTGATCGTCGCGCCTATCCTGATTGTAGTTGCCGCCGGCATCTATGCTGTGCAGCGATTCGTCGTCTCGCATGGCCTGCCCGAGGGATTGATTCAGGCGAATGGCCGGATTGAGGGAGACCACATTACGATCGCGAGTAAGTTTGCTGGGCGGGTTCAGGAATTGCTCGCGCGAGAAGGTGATACCGTCCATACGGGCCAGGTCCTTGTCCGTTTGGACGATGTGCAGACTCGGACGCGCGTCGAGCAGGCTCGCCGAGGGTTCGAGGCGCTTGAATCCCAGGTCCAAGCCGCTCACACGTCGTTGGCCGTACTGAACCTTGAAGTGCCGCTGGCAATCGAGGCAGCGGATGCAGGCATCTCAAGCGCCCGTGCCGCGATCGACAAGGCCAGAGCTGTTGAGGACGAGGCACGCCGCGATATGGAACGGATGCGGCCGCTCATCGCAGAACAGGCGGTCTCGCGGCAGCAGTTTGACCAAGCCGAGGCCCGATGGAGCGTGGCCAAGAGCGAGATCACTACCGCCCGATCGAGACTCACGCAGGCCGTCAAGGAACTGGCGCAGGTGGAGCTGGGCTGGAAACGTATCCGAACCAAGGAAAACGAGGTGGCAGCGTGGGAGCGCCAGAGAGATCAGGCCGAGGCGGCCTTGGCCGAGGCGGAGAGTATCCTGGCCGATCTGACCATTGTCGCGCCGACGAGTGGCACGATCACAACCCGTATGGTGGATACAGGAGAAGTGGTGATAGCCGGCGCTCCTTTATTGGAGTTGGTTGATTTGGATCATTTGTACTTAAAAGTCTACGTGCCGGAGGTGCAGATTGGAAAACTGCGGCTCGACTTGCCGGCACGCATCTATACTGACGCCTTTCCGGATCAGCCGTTCGATGCGACTGTTCGTTACATCGCGTCCAAGGCCGAATTCACGCCGAAAGAGGTTCAGACGCCGGATGAGCGCGTAAAGCTCATTTATGTCGTGAAACTGTACCTGACAGTCAATCCCGACCATCGGCTGACGCCAGGCCTGCCCTCCGATGCGGTCATTCGCTGGCGGGACGATGTGGCATGGGTCAAGCCTAGATCATGAGCGTGTCAGTACAGACGACCACGACTCAGCCCCTTATTCGGGTCACTGCCTTGACGAAGCAGTATCGCAAACACATGGCCGTCCAAGGCATCGATCTGTCGATTCGCCAGGGGGAGATTTATGGCTTGATCGGACCCGATGGGGCGGGCAAGAGCAGTCTGATGAAGGTGATCGCCGGGGTGCTGTCCTACGAGGCCGGAGCGGTCGAGGTCTTCGGGGTCAAGGTTGACTCGGAGTCGGCTGCGGAAAAGATCAAGCACCGCCTCGGCTTTCTGCCGCAAGGGCTCGGCCTCAATCTGTATCCCGAGCTTTCAGTTGAAGAAAATGTCGATTTCTTCGCCCGACTACGGCTCGTGCCCGAACGCGACCTCACTGACCGGAAAGCCCGCCTCTTGGCCATGACCCGCCTCGATCGCTTTCGGGATCGCCCCATGAAACACCTCTCGGGTGGCATGAAGCAGAAGCTCGGACTGATTTGCACGCTGATTCACGAACCGGAACTGGCGATTCTGGACGAACCCACCACAGGGGTCGATCCGGTGTCCCGTAGAGACTTCTGGGCCATTCTTACCGAACTGGTTCAGGAACGCGGGATGACCGTACTGGTATCCACCGCCTACATGGACGAAGCGTCGCGGTTCCATCGGCTGTCGTTCTTGTCGAACGGACGTGTCCTCGCGTCCGGCACGCCGTCTGAAGTGCAGTCACTGGTGTTGGGCAGCGTGGTGACGTTCCAGGCCTCGCCGCAGATCGAAGCACTGACCAGACTCAAGAAGGTGTTCTCCCAAGTCGAGGCCAAGGGACCATTCATCCATGTCTTCATGGAAGAAACTGAGCACACCACAGCGAAGCAACGCATTGCGGCCGGTCTGGGCGACATCGAGGCGGGCGATGTCCGCGTGGACGACCCCGAACTCGAAGATGTGTTCGTGGCGCTCTTGCTTCGTCAGGGCCATCTCAACGAGGCTGACGAGGTGTCTCCTCCCTCAACAGCGAGATTGGACCGTGATGGGCTGGCGATCGAAGCGAGAGGGCTTGTCCGCGATTTTGATTCCTTTCGGGCGGTCGACCGAATCAGTTTTCAGGTCAAACAAGGGGAGATCTTCGGCCTGTTGGGAGCCAACGGTGCAGGGAAAACGACGGTGATCAAAATGCTCACCGGTATTTTCCCGCCGACGGGAGGTGAAGGCTGGGTCGCAGGTGCGGACATGCGCAGAGCCGGAGGTGTCATCAAGGAACGGATTGGCTACATGTCGCAAGCCTTTTCGCTCTATCTCGACCTCACGGTTGTCGAGAACATTCGGCTCTTTGCCGGCATCTACGGCCTGGACAAGCAAGAGACACGTAAACGGCTCGAGTGGATCATTCGCATGGCGAGGTTGGCTGGATACGAGTCCGACCTGACTGGCCGTCTTCCGATGGGCGTGCGCCAGCGTCTTGCGCTAGGCTGTGCGCTGGTGCATCGCCCACGCGTGCTGTTCCTGGACGAGCCGACCTCCGGTGTGGATCCGCTTGGCCGTCGGCACTTCTGGGATATTTTGTCCCGACTCTCGCGGGAGGAGGGAGTGGCGATTCTTATCACCACCCATTACATGAGCGAGGCGGAACATTGCGATCGCCTCGCGCTCATGTATGCAGGTCGGGTAGTCACCGAGGGCTCTCCCGGTGAAATGAAGCGTCAAGTTGAGCAGGAAGCCGGGCAGCTCTTGGAAGTCATTGCCGATCAACCCGGCAAGGCGCTGGTCTGTTTGCAGCGGGCGGGCTTTCACGGGGCAGCCCTCTTCGGGACGAGAATCCATTTCTTTTGCCGTGATCCGGTGCGTGATGTGGAATGCGTCTCCCAGGCACTGGCTACGAGTGGGGTGACAATCAAGTCGGTGACAGTACGGCCGCTCGGCCTCGAGGACGTCTTCGTGTACAAAGTGATGGCCCTGGAAGAGCAGGAGCGCATATCCAGACCAGGGAACAGCGTATGAACCTGCGCCGAATAGCCGCAGTGGCCTCCAAGGAATGGCGGGAGACCATTCGAGACCGGATGTTTTTTCTTCTGGCCTTCCTCCTGCCGATCCTCTGGATGCTGGTCTTCGGCTACGGGCTTGTGCTGGACGTGGAGCACATTCCATTCGCTATGGTGGATCGGGATCGCAGTGCCCTGAGCCGTGATTATCTGTATCGCTTTTCTGAGTCGCGCTATTTCAGTTTTCAGGGTCATCTCCCGAGTGAGAGGGAGGCCGATGCCCTGCTCCAGAGCGGCAAGATCAGAGCCGCCATCATTGTTCCCGAGAAATTCGAGGAGCGCCTCCTGGCGGGGCAACCGGTCGGTATCCAGACACTGATTGATGGAACGTTTCCGCTTCGGACGGACATCACCAAAGGTTATGTGATCGCCATCAACAGCGCCTTCAGCGAAGAGCTACTCGTTGACTTCTTTTCCCGCCGGAGCGGAATTTCTCGCCCACAGGCGGAGGTTCGGGTACGGCCCATCAAGCTGGAGGTGCGCTATCTCTACAACGAGGAGGTTCGGAGCACATGGTCCATGGTGCCGGCGCTCGTGATGTTTACCTTGATGCTCTCATCTCCCTTGCTGACCGCACTGGGGATCGTCCGAGAGAAAGAGACCGGCTCCATCTACAACATTTACAGCTCAACGGTGACTCGAATCGAATTTCTCGCCGGCAAGTTGCTCCCCTATGTAGTGATTTCCTGGGTGAACGCCCTGGTCCTGTGGGTTATGGCCACTCTGTGGTTCGGCGTGCCCTTTAAAGGTAACCTGCCGTTCTTTCTCGCAGCCTCGTTGGTGTTCGTGCTGAGCAGCACCGGTATCGGCTTGCTCGTGTCGCTGCTGGTCCGCACTCAGATAGCGGCCCTCCTCATAACGATGATCGTGAGCATCCTCCCGACAATCCTGTACTCCGGCCTGATCGTTCCCGTCTCCTCCCTGAGTCCCGGCTCGCAGATCCAGGCTCACCTGTTCCCGGGCATGTACTACACCAACATCGTCCGCGGAGCGTTTCTGAAAGGGGTGGGTCCCGAGGTGTTATGGGTGGACGTCCTCGCCCTGGCCGTATATGCCGCCGTCTTGGGAATCGTCGGGTACCGGCTCTTTACGAAGAGGCCACGATCATGAAGTCTCTGCCGGGACCCAATTCACAGCGCGCCGTCATCTGGTGGCGTCGTTTGGTAGTCATGACCCGAAAGGAGATGCTTCAGTTGTTTCGGGACGTGCCGATCGTCCTGTTCCTCGTGTACTCCTTCACGCTGGCGATCTACATCACAGGGAACGGCCTCCGGTCACAACTGCACAATGCGAGTTTGGCGGTCTACGACGCCGACCACAGCTTCTCGTCGCGTGAGCTCATCCACAAGTTCCAAGCTCCCTTCTTTCGCCTGGAAGGGGAGATCGCCGATCCTCAAGAAGGTCTTCGCCGGCTGGACCGGGGCAAAGCGATGGCGATCCTGGAGATCCCGCCACGTTTTCACGAACAGCTCGTGGCGGGCGAACCCACGGCGGTGCAACTGCTCGTGGACACGACCAACTCTCCGCAAGGCCTGTCCGCCGCCAATTACGCCGCGCGGATCGTCGCGCGGTTCGGACAGGAGACTGCCCTGGCGAGAGTCGGAAGTTCAGAGGAGTCATCACAGAACTTGCCGGTAATCGAGAGCGACCATCGGGTCTGGTACAACCCGGATCAGAATGAGGCCTGGTTCGAGTCCATTTCACATCTCCTCCGCCAGATTACGATCTTTGCGATTCTGCTTCCCGCGGCAGCTTTGGTTCGGGAGAAAGAGCGGGGCACGGTGGAGCAACTATTGGTCTCGCCATTGACGCCGTTGCAGATCATGTTGCCCAAGGTACTGTCGACGACGGTGGTGATTCTCTGCGCCACGGCGGTCGGCCTGTTCGGGATCATGCAGCCGGTGTTTGGGGTGCCGATCAACGGAAGCATCGGGTTGTTTTTCGGCCTCACGGCCCTGTTCGTCTTTACCACTGCCGGCATGGGGTTGGCTGCCGCGACGCTGGCGAGGAATCAAGCGCAAGTGGGTTTGATGACGCTGCTTGTGGTCGGTCCGATGTTGCTGCTATCAGGCCTCATGGCGCCGATGGAGGCCATGCCGGAATGGGTGCGTCACCTCATGATGCTGTCGCCCCTGAGCTATTTTATTGAGATCACGCACGGCATTCTGCTCAAAGGTGCGGGCCTGAAGATTCTCTGGGACTCTATACTTGCGATGGCGATGCTTGGCGCAGCGTTGTTCGGTTTCGGCATGTGGCGTTTCCGGAGACAGTTTGAGTGAGGCGAGGAAGAGCGGTGCTATAATTGTGCTAAAAATCAGCACAATGGATTGCACTCTACAGAATCAATAGAATGGATAGAATCATCTCAAACCCTTGTTACCAAAGAAAAACGGGGAAACCTTCGCAAAATCAAGCCCTTGATATTTTGGTCCTTTCGCCCTTTTAAGGCGAGGGCCCTGGGTTCGAGTCCCAGCCGGCTCACCACCTAAAAACAAGAACTTGCACAGTTCCTCGTGTCTCTTGTCTCGCCGCTTAGCTCTGCCAGTTCGCCCGGAGCAGGTCTTCGGTCTCCTCATAGCGACAGGTAAATGTGCCGTGATGTGCGTGATGGAGCGCCTCGCCGATGCGGCGCGCGAGATGGGGATCGGTCGTGGTGATGACCACACCTTTGGGGACTTCGGCTTGGTCCTCGATTTTAATTATTCGAGCCAGAGGATGTTCAGCTTTGACACGGGTCTCTTCATTGCGGGCTAGCCCGAGAATTTCGTCCCGATGCTTGGCGACAAACTCACCGGTAAGCAGCAGCACTCCGCTCGGTGCGCCGTCGCGTATCCGTTCACAAGCAGGGCACACGAGCTCGTGACTGTTCGCTGGAACAGGGGCCCACGTCCACCGACCCTTGTGATACACCGCCTTGCATTCACGGCAGACGGATGGCTCCCGGGGTTTCCCCTTTGCCTTGTACTGGTCGTGCTTCCGCGCTCGAACCGATCGATCTTTTTTATCCCGGGGAAGATGTGACGTGGACATGGCGGCTCCTTTCACTTCATCGTGTGAGAGATATCTGACAATTCCTGCTGGAGAGGGTGACCTTTCCCCCTTTGTTACACCAAGGCCAACGTCGGAGCAGCACAGTGCTAATTCTGGTGTCTCACCAGAGGGGTTCACCCCATGCCGCTGAGCTAAGTTTGTGCTAAAAATCTGCACAATGAATCGTATTCTACAGGATCAATGGAATGTATAGAATCATCTCAAGTCCTTGTTAGCAAAGAAAAAACGGGGAAACCGTCGCAAAACCAAGCCCCTGTGTGAATCCATCTTTTCGAGCTTTTAAGGCGAGGGCCCTGGGTTCGAGTCCCAGCCGGCTCACCATTCACAATCAATCACTTCCGATCAGAGAGCAGGGAAAGAGAATCAACGGGATCCGCCTACTTCCGTCTGCCTCACTAAGGAAAGCCCCAAGGGCCTTGGCATGTACCCAATAAGGAAGGTCAGGAGGATCAGGAATGACCCGGGGGGCGATAGCCAAAACCGATGCGGTAATAAAATCGGGCCACAAGCCTGTCGTTCTGCCTGGCGAGCAGTTGCAGGACCGGTTCGAGCCGGTCGAACCTGCTTGTGATATCCGGTCCTTCGAGGTCCTCCGTCCTGTTGCTGACCAGGATGAGGGTTCGACCCTTTTGTTTGTCCGGGGGAAACCAATATTCGTACATGAGGCTGTTCTTGCTGAACAGATTACGGCCGGCGGTCCCTTCGATAGCCTCCCGTTCCGATAGAGTTCCCGAATCCCTTTCAGCAAGTGTGCGATAAAACGCGAGCTCGCTGGCGATGTTGTACGAGTCCATCCCCACGACCAGCGGCTCGCTTCCGGTCTCTCTCTTCACGTCATCCTCGATCCGTTCGATTTGGCTCCCGAGGTCGTGCCAGCCGACCAGGTGAAGTACTTTCGGATAGTGAAGGCCGGGGAAACCGAGCACGAGATAATGAAGAGCTGCGCCGTAGAAAAGCATGGCCGCGACGACGGTGGTTGGCCACGCGTTGCGTCCCCATCGGCTCGGAGTCTGCGTGAGCCGCACGGCGATCGGGGTCATCTCACGGGCCAGCCACGGCAGTGCGGCCAGGCAAAGAGGTCCCGCCCAGTTGAGCTTGGGCTGGTGGAGGAAACTGAAGGCGACGAAAACGGAGAGCGGCACGAGGGTGAAAAACAGGAGAAACCGCCGCTGGCGCGGGGCAGGCAAATCCCCGGTGGGCACGCCGGAACGATTCATGAAAGGAAGCAGCGATTTCATTATCCCCACGAACCCGACCGGAGTCAGGAGCAGCATCATCCATCCAATCAGGAGGTGGAGCGAAAATATAGGCTGGTTCCGAAGCCGATCGATGGTTTGAAAAGCAAAAGACGCCCAATGGTGGTCTGCGTTCCATACCATTACCGGGGAAAAGAGCATCAGCGCCACGGACGCTGCAGCGTACGGTTCGGGTCTCGACAGCCAGTGTCGGGAAGAACGGTCCGAGAACAGGAACAGCAACGTCGCGGGGCCCAGAAGAGCAATCGTGTACTTCGAGAGCATGCCCAGCCCCAAGCAGACTCCGGCTCCCCACCAGGCGCGGCGGCGTTCCCCCAGCAGCGCCCGCTCCAGGAAATAGATCGCTCCGGCCCAGCAGGCGATCAGGGGCGCATCGGGAGTCATGAAGAATCCGAATGCGCAGAAGAGGGGCAGTGCGGCCAGCAGCAGCACCGCCCGGAACGCCGCCGATTTGCCGAACAGGTTGGCCGTCAATCGATAACCGAAGAACGCCGTAACGAGCCAGCACAGAAATGCGCCGATGCGGACCCCAAACGAGTTGTCCCCGAACAGTCCGGTACCCAGCCAGATTATCCAAGCCACCATGGGGGGATGATCCAAGTAGCTCAGGTCGAGGTGCTGGGCATAGTTCCAGTAGTATGCCTCTTGCCCCAGCAGGTCGGGCAGGCCGAGATAGAACAACCGCAACACCAGGAGATAGCCGGCTATGCCCAGCGCCGCGATACGCCAGCGCAGTTCCACCGGGGGCGCGTCCTCCGAGGCGAACACATAAAATGAGGAGCCCAGGTAGTTTATTGCCGCAGCTGCTCCCACCGCACCCACGACCGCCCACGTAGGGGGGCATCGAACGATCTCCACGAGGAAGGCCAGTACAGCTCCTCTCAGAAAGAGCGCCATCAGGCCGACAACGAAGAACCGCAGGTACCGCGACCATTCTCTATCATGCCCACGTCTCGCCTCATTCCTGAAAGACCATCGGGCATTGAGGATGTAGTTGAACACTGTGGCCACCAGAAAACTCGTCAGATGAGCCAACGCGAGTCCGTAGCCCTCGGCGTACAAGATCCGGAAGGTCAGGAGATCAACCAGCATTCCCAGGACGCCGACCATTCCGAAGCGGGTGGCAGTGCCCAGGGTAACCGCTCCACCGCCGAGGGACAACAGCCCACGCAGGTAGGCGACCGTCACACTCCATCCCATTTTCGATCTGCCCTGCGTCCGATCCCGGAACTCGATGGGCACCTCCGTCACGCGGAGCACATCCCCACTGCGCACCAGGACCTCCAGGCCGATATGGGACCCCTCGGCCCGGGCGCCCGCCTCGAGCAGCCGCTCCCGTCGTACAGCGAAGAAACCGGACATCGGGTCGCGGACGTCCGCGATGGGCCACGCCAGCAAGGCGGCAGCACGCGACATGAGCCGGCGCTTGGCAGGCCAGCCGGACGTCGAACCGCCGGGAACGTAACGACTGCCGACCACCATGTCGCTGGTGCCATCCAGGATCGGCATGACCAGGTCGGGGATCCGCTGTGCCGGATGGCTTAGATCGCCATCCATGACCACCATGATCTCGCCACGGGCAAGCTCTGCGCCGGCCAAGACCGCTTTCGCAAGGCCCCGTTCGCCGTCGCGGGGCAACAGACGTACGGCGCCACGGGCGCTCGGGTCGGCCTCCCAGGCCATCAGGCGCTGGCGTGTTCCGTCGGTCGATCCGTCGACGACGACGATAACCTCCACCTGCCCCAGCGCGGAGGTCGCTTCAAGAATGTCCCCAATCAGCTGGTCGACGTTCTCCGCCTCGTTCAGGGTCGGAACAATGATGGATATCCGGTAATTGGTCGGTGGGGGGGAAGGAGCCGTACCGTGCACCCCAGTGGAATCAACTGTCACAGTTTCTCCCCGGGTCCATTCAAAGTGAATAAAGAGAATATAGAATATTTCACGTAAGCTTCCCCATCAAGGAAACACTTTCTAAGGAGAACTTCTGGCTGTTGACGTTGGCCTGACTCTTCCCTGAAAACTAGACCATGCCGTACTGGAAATTCGGTGCCTCCTGCAGCCCGGTTTGGGCCGCCTGTTCGGCAAACTCTCGGGGTGTTACGTTCCCGAGCGAGCCATGCGGCCGGTACACGTTGTAATCGGTTCGCCCCGCTTAATTTCTGGACAGTTTATTGCACATTGCCGACTATCAATGTTGCAGAGAGTTCAGTCCTCTTCGATGCTCCATTTCTCAAGGGACCTCCGGTTGCATTCGCTCGTTACTCGGTTGAGAGGGCCTCGACTGTCTTCCGCTCCGATGGGTTTTGAATAAATTCAGTGGGTTTCCTCAACCCACCTAACTAAGCTATCTGTCCACAATTTAAGCGGGGCACAACGCGACGACTTTGAGAAGCTACTTGCCCATCCCCTCCATCTTCGTCCTGTCACCCTCCTTCATCTTCCCGTCCATCATCACCATTTGGCCCTCCTGCAGCTGCATTTCTTTCCCGTCCTTCGTTCTCAACATGCCTTTCATCGTGACCTTCGTGCCGTTGTGCAGGGTCGTCTCGCGATCCATCCCGCCAATCTCCCTCCCATCATGGTACCTCACCATCTTGCCATCCTGCATCATGATGCCATCCTTCTCGGGGGTCACAACGGAGGAGGCCTTGCCCATCCCCTCCTCCTTCATCTTCCCGTCCATCATCACCATTTGGCCCTCCTGCAGCTGGCTCTCTTTCCCGTCCTTCGTCACCATCTTGCCGGTCATCAGGATCTTCGTGCCGTTGTGCAGGGTCGTCTCGCGATCCATCCGGCCAATCTCCTTCCCGTCATGCATCCTCCACATCTTGCCATCCTTCATTATGATGCCATCCTTTTCGGCGGCGACAACGGAGGAGGCAAGGAATGATACGGTCAAGAAAAGCGCAACAACTGCGAGTGTGACGGTTCTGTGGTTCATCATGGTTTAACTAATCCTCCATATAATATTATTGAGTGGTGCGAATGAACTGTCCCGGACTCCATGGCAACTGGAGCGGCACGGAGGAGAGCGTGATCCATGTACCGCCCGTGGGCGGCTTAGCGTCTTTCTCCCGTAAGACGTGTAATGCGAGGAACAGGACTGCGACCCAGGTGATGAGAAAGGAAATAACAAGGCGGGCGGGCATCGTGAGCGACAAGGCTTTGAAAAAGGCGCCGGTGACGCCTGATAAAAAGGCCGGCGGGACAAAGATAATGATCGTCGTGTCGGACTAGCAGAACAGACGCTTACACGAGAGTGAAATAAAAAAGGTTGGAGGGGCGACGATCTCTGCTGCGGGCTCATAAAAAAACTCCTACCAGATTGGTTCAGGTAGGAGTTATCAGTCCCGCGCTCACGAGGGACGGTTCTTGGTGAACTCCATCACCATTTAAGTAAGCTATATCAATACTTTTATAGGAAGCTATCAGGAGAGTCAAGACCCTGGTCCGTCCGCCACTGGTGTCTGCCTGTGGAGTCGACGTTCTGTGAGTTGCACTTAACCCACGGTGCGGAGACGAAAGATTCAATCATTTCGTTTACGTGTACCCATTCGAGATTGTCTCAACGGAGGGGTTCACCCCAAAACGCTGTGCTAATGAAATGGCCCCAGCCTTCTTCCCACACGAGCCTCACACGAGGCAAGATGGGTGGTGTTGAGCGCGCCACCCACACTCATCGTCAGGAAGAAAGGAGGGGCGGTTATGCACATCACGACATTAGGGATTGATGTGGCGAAGCATGTGTTCCAGTTGCACGGGGTGGATGCGCGAGGGCGCGCGGTACTCAGTCGACGCGTGAAGCGCAGCCAGTTGCTGCATGCAGTGGCGAGTCTGCCGCCCTGTGTGATTGGGATGGAGGCGGGCGGAAGTGCACAGCACTGGGGGCGGGCGTTTGAGCAGCTCGGGCATACGGTCAAGCTGATGCACCCCAAGTATGTCAAGCCCTACGTCAAGACCAACAAGAATGATGGGCGAGACGCGGAAGCGATCTGCGAAGCGGTGAGTGGGCCCACCATGCGAGTTGTCTCGATCAAGACGGTCGAACAAGCTGACCTGCAGGCCGTGCACCGGACGCGATCGCTCTTCGTGAAACATCGGACCGCCGTCATCAATCAGATTCGGGGCTTGTTGGCCGAGTATGGGTTAGTGATGGCGCCATCCCCGGAGAAGGTCCGGCCCGCCCTCGTCCGGTTTCTGGATGACGCGGCGTCGGGATTGACCGCGGTTGCCCGGGACACCTTCTCCGAGTTGTACGAGCAACTGACGGAGCTCGACGCGCGCATCGAGCGGGTGACGCACCGGGTGGAGCGCGTGTCCCGGGCGCATCCGGTCTGCCAGAAACTAGCGGCGGTGCCGGGGATTGGTCCGTTAACGGCCACGGCGCTGGTGGCGACCGTCGGTCGACCCCAGGCGTTTCACAACGGCCGGCATCTGGCGGCCTGGTTGGGTCTGGTGCCTCGGCAATATTCCAGTGGGGGCAAGGAGCGGTTAGGCGGGATTTCGAAACGAGGCAGTCGGTATGGGCGGACGCTGCTGATTCATGGGGCGCGCGCCATCGTGCAGCGAGCCGAGCGGCGGACCGATACGCAGGGGCGGTGGCTGTGCGCGCTCAAACACCGCAAAGGCACCAAGGTGGCCGCGGTGGCCTTAGCCAACAAAAATGCCCGGGTGATCTGGGCCTTGTTGGCCCATGATGAGGCGTATCGACCACCCGCCTAGGGGCAGGAAGAGTCGCAACGGTTTTCGGGAGGAGACGAGCAGCGAGCCGCATCACACCAGGAGGATTCACACCAAGGAGTGCAGCGCGGACGATCCGTGATGACACCAGAGGGACACCCAGCGCGTTCAGACCCTGGACAAATTGTCGGCCCACACAAGGCCGTTGTGCTAATGAGGAGAACGCGTGCGTATTTCATCAAGGCCCGGACACATGTGTGGTCCACCGAGAGGCCGGATATATAGACGCAGCCCTGCATTTATCTGGTGCATCGCGTGACACCCCGTCGTTGCAGCGAAGGCTGGGTCCATATATCATTTTGTGCTAAAAGTCTGCACAACAAATCGAATTTACAGAATCACCGACTCACCACATCTTTCAACATCTTCTGCGTGTCTTTTCTCTGCTCTAGGGGTTTGTTCTTTTTGAGGTAGGGAGAGGTTCCGCCGTGCCGAGTGTGTGGGTTCTGCTCGATGATATTACGAGTTCTACATCATCGGGCTAGCAGGATGCTGAAAAAGTCCGCCTATTCTCTTTTGTTGAGGCGCGTTATCATTAAACGCAAACCAATTACGACTGCCAGCATTCCCAAGATTGCTACCAGTATCCATCCGAGCACACAGGAATAACCCTCGTCGCAGAAATCAAAAATAACCTGCCAAAACCCCATCATCTCGGTCTTGGCCATGCCCCTTAGAAACATCGTGTCCGCTCCTTCGCTCCTCTATTGGACGTTAGTATACACCTCCGCCTGTGCACTTGACAGCCTCCAAGGATTAGTGAATAATGTGCTGCCTAACTGAGTCGTTGCAGCTAAAGAAACGCTCCGGAAACTCCACGCGCATCGCGTGATGAGATGCCCGTTGCGGATAAGGCGGGCGGATATTTGTGATGCGCGGTCCTGTTCTTCGAATCTTGGCTGGGGGCCTGTGCCCGCAACTGCAGCGGCTGGCCCTGTCTGATTCATCGGCTCACGCATCACCGCACCAACCACGAAAACCTTCATATAAACCAACACAACGAAGAAGGCACGACCTCGACCCTGTCGAACGGTGGCAGTCAGGTAACGATGCCGGCCCCACTTCCGCCCAAGCCGGGCGCGGTCCTCCCTGCCGCTCCTGGTTCCATGTTGTCAGGGAAAGTTCATTCATATCATTCATAATGGAGGTTTAGTTAAGCCATGATGAATTATAGAAACATCACGCTCGCAGTTGTCGGGCTCTTCTTGTCCGTGTCGTTCCTTGCCGCCCCCGTGATGGCCGTCGAGAAGGATGGCGTCATGATGAAGGATGGCAAGATGTGGAGGCTGCAGGACGGGAAGGAGATCGGCCGGATGGATCGCGAGACGACCTTGTCCAACGGTTCAAAGGTCGCGATGAACGGCAAGATAATGATGAAGGACGGAAAAGAGACGCAGCTGCAGGAAGGCCAAATTGTGATGTTGGATGGGAAGATGATGGAGGGTGGCAAGGGCAAGTAGCTTCTCAGAGTCGACGGACCTGACGACGCCCGACGTTCTGGCGGCTAGCGGAGCTTAGTGTGGCTCCGCCCCGCCAGTTCGCCAGGCATCCTTGGTCTTCCTGTGAGGTCCAGCCGGAGGCGCTTCATCCGCGTCTCCACAGCTCTCGGCCTGCTGGCGGGCCTGCAACACAGTAGAAATTGTCCGTATTGTTTGCCTCAGTGAGCCCGCTGATCACCAAATTGACGAGAGTCCCGGGTTCGAGTCCCAGCCGGCTCACCAGTTTACAATACCCCTACATCCTGACCCAAGGCACCACGGATCAGCCGCGCATCGAACATGTTCTCTTAGGCATCGCCATCCAATTTATGGAAACTCCGCAGTAGCATCGGGCCCTCCTTCCACGTCTCTACGCAAGGAACAACGATGGAGTAGGCTGTTCGAGCAACCGGATATTGTCGGACCCCGCGTGCACATTGCTCTTCAAGGAAGCTGCAGGCCGATCGCGAATGCCGCCGTGTAGCCGTCAACCACTGTCGTCGGAGCCAGCATGAGTTGATCACCACCACGGCGGAATATCCAATCATGCTGGTTTCGCGCTGTGCGCGGTCCATTCACGGCATACGGAGGGGCAGCATGGACGCGATCCGTCAGCACATCGTCGAAGTACAATTGCGACGTGAACTCGAAGCTCCGCTGTGCCACAGGCGCAGTGCGAATCTTGAAGTGAATGTGTACCGTCCGGCCCGGATACCAGCCAGGGTATACAGTGACGAACCGAGCCTCGCCGCGCGCGTCGGTTACCTGATAGCCACGTAAAAACTTCTGGCCGATGGTGTTGAAACCAGGATCCCGCACATCCGAGTAGACGCCCAGCGCATCGCAATGCCAGATGTCCACCTGGGCGTCTGGCAGCGGCTGACAGTCTCCGGCATCGAGGCGCGAGACCCGTAGCGTCAGAGCCAGTGGCGTACCGGGCTTGACTCGCCCGTCGGTCGGATCTGCGCGAATGTCGGAGCGATTCAAGTGTTCGTCGACGAAATAGGGACCTTCAGTTTGCTCTGGTCGGACCACACATGAGGGGCCAAGCATGCCTGCAACAGCCCGCCTGGGGTTCAGACTGCCAGCCATCAGCCAGACCACACCCGTGGCGCCCAGATATGCCACAACTTCACGGCGGGAAAGGAGACGCCCCGCAGGCCGGTCTTCGCGCGTCATAGGTATTCTCCATCTTTCGAGCGTGCCAGCGTGTCGAGCAAGCCGGCAGTGGCTTCTCGGGCGCGAGCATAGCAGACGTTGTATCGCTCCATCAGCCGCATCGATGTCCCATCATACAGCTGGAACTGGTCGAGACACTATCCGATTGTACGCACAAAGTTGGAACGTCGCGCGCCGCGAATTGAGGGGCTAACCGCCCCGAACCTCTTTGTTGTGTCCTCCCCTGTGGCAGGCCTAAAAAATTGACAGACTAAGGACCCTATGCCAGGATGCCACGCGTGCACGACATTCAGTTTGCGAAGGGCGCTGAAGACGATTTGAAGAAACTGGCTGCGTTTCATCGCAACACGATTCTCGATGCCATTGAACGTACACTGGCAAACGAACCGACTCAGCCTTCTCGCAACCGCAAAGTGATGGTTGGGCTCGTTCCTCCCTGGACGGCAGAACCGCCGATCTGGGAACTGAGAGTCGGAGAATACCGGGTGTTCTACGATGTAGCGGATGAAGAGCGGGTGGTGTATATTCGAGCCATCCGAAAGAAGCCAACAGGGCGAACGACGGAAGACATCCTATGAAGCGCGCTACTGTCCAAGACCTGCAGAAACGGGCCAATGAATTCGTCACGAAGGCCCAAAGAGATCAGGTGGTCATCACTCGACAGGGAAAGCCCGCTGCAGTCCTCGTAGGGGTTGACAAACAAGATTGGGAGTCCGTTGTCCTCCAGACTGATCCCAAGTTCTGGAAACTCATTCGTGCCCGCCGCAAGCAAGCCACCAGCTCGTTAGCGGAAGTCCGAGCACGCCTCCACCGCCGAAAGTAACCCTCGCCAGAATTAGCAGGACGCCACGCGCCGCGAAGCGGGGGTGGTCTTATTCTCGCTTAGACCCCCGATTATCACATGCTATCTATTGATCAGTCTGAACGGACCTGAAACTACCTTCATAGGCTCTGGATGCGTCCTGTAGGCGCCGATGCGCTTTAGATCCGTTCAGGACCGACCCGCTCATCAGAGGATGAATGGCTCGGGCCGGAATCCCATATGCCGAATCTGAGTCGGGAACTTCGACGTCGTGAACCGAGGGAAATGGGCCTCTCTTCTGGTTGGATAGTCGGTGTGATGCTTTCGAGGCGAGAACGAAGCTGGCGGACTTTTTGAGCATCCTGAATTTCCCCTCCGGCCCGCTAGATCTTTCTCGTCCTCAGCGCGGTCCATTTTGATACAAGAGGTGATCGGCTTCGATCTGCGAGAGTAGATCGTCCAGTGCGGCTTGGACCGCCTCTGCAATGGGGTTCTGATCTGAAGCCGTGATCCAGCGAACTCTCGACCCAACCGTTTCTTTTTCCACCAGATAAGACTTGATCGGCGGCTGCTCCGAAGAGCCCAGGGCTGATTCCAGGCGCAGACTGTAGTGATAGTTGCTGCGGGATCGCATTGTCAGCCAGGCTTTAACGGTCAGGGTGAGATCGGCCGGTTTGTCTCCTACCGAGGCAAATGTCTGACGCGCTTGGATGTAGCCGATCGCGGCGGTTCGTAGATCCTGTGTCGGCCACTCAAGCAAGGCAATGCCTGGCATGTGATCGGCTCCTTTCAGTGCGAGAAAGGGCACAATGACTTGTAGTGATTGCGCGATCGGGACAGGCGAAACAGCTGGAGGCGCAGGGGCGACGTGAATTCGGTGGACACAACCCCAGCTGAGTGACAGGAGCACGCTGAGAAGTATTCGAGAGGATTGGCGCAGGAGACGGCCGCCGTTCACGGATTCGTCGTTTTTGTGGTGGCTGGGGTGAGCATGTCCAAATCCCTCAAGGCGCGCAGGGCCTGTTCTCGGTATGGTCGGTCTGTGGGATTCGTATAGGTGTCGATCACACGTCGATAGGTGGCGCGAGCTTGGGGGTACTGGCGCTTGATGGAGAAGTATTGGCCCAGCGCGAGCCAGTTTGTGGCTGCGGCTTCGTTGGCGGTGTTCATCAAGGCAAACTCCCGTTCGACCGCTGTTGTGCCTTGTTGGCCGGCCCGTTTCCTGACAGTGTCTCCCATCTGGCTCGCCATCGCTTCAATCTGCTCATTGTCTCGGATCGCGGATTCCACTCGGTTAGCTTTTAGATTGTCATAGAACGCGTCGGCATGATTCTTAATCAGGTTCGCCCGCTCCTGGTAGGTATCGTGGGCACAACTGGCTCCTATCAGGCCGCAGGCGACGAGCACCAGTGATCTGTACGATGCCAATCGTGGTCTTGCCATGAGTCGTGCTCCTTGGTCCTCACCAGGTGAGGCGCTAATACTTTCGATAGACTTCATCCTACCGAATTCGGAGAGGAAACGCGACCGGGCGTCGTCACCCCTCCCGCGTCCTCTAGTGACACATGAGTCTGGAGTATGGTAAGAGTCCACTCGTTTTTGCGGGCCCTGTTTCGTCCCCATCGTCTAGCCTGGCCTAGGACATTGCCCTTTCAAGGCAGTAACACGGGTTCAAATCCCGTTGGGGACACCAGGAAACTACTGATCTCGGCTCCTAGAGGGACCGCAGCGAACTAACAAACCGCAGGTCAAAGCCTGCGACACAGTGAAATGGGAGGCTTGAGTCCGTCTATCCCTCATACACCATCCACATGAGCCGAGTCATTCGAAGCTCTTCTCGTTTTTTCCATTTTGCTGTTGTGAGACTGGTGGCATTTATTGAATGCAGTGTAGCTTAATCTGGTCATCACTCGTAGCCGGCCGAGAAAACCAGCACCCGCTAAGACCTCTCACCCTATTGACTCGCACGTATCAACTGCCTACGCTGTCGTTCCTACGTCGGCCCTTCACGAAAGGAGTGATTTATGTCGCGACGAAACTTTGATCGTGTGCAACCAATAGGTTTGGCAACCACGGTTTTTGCCGTATCGGCTCTGGTCATCACTGCTGGTCTGCAGTGGACGTCGGTACCGGCCTATGCAACCGAGCGGGGTGAGGAACGGAAGGATGCGCGGGATACGAAGCAGACCGGCCGTGAGGAAGCAAGGGAGCAGAAGGCCGAATGCAAGGCGGGAGATGATAAAAGTCGTGCGGAATGTCGGCAGGAAAAGCGAGATACCAAGCAAGAGGCGCGCGAATCCGCCAGGGACATAAAGCGAAAATAATCACAAAGTACTGCTACAAGGACAGGAGAAATCAGTCCCATCGGGACTCACTTCGCCAGGGATCTGTTTTATTGTTTTTTGTGGAGTTAGGTTGTCAGAGTTAGGACTATCTGGAATTCGTAAACCGCGGTCGCTGCGTAGGTGCCAACGTGGTGCCAAAACATCCTGACGCATCATGACCCAGGATGGTCTGAGCCATCACGAATCTTTCCCTTTTGCTGCTGATTCGTTGTGGTGAGTGTCCTGAGGCAGGTCTTCGTCGGGACTCTTGATCAGCGGGCCGTCAGTTCGACCCCTACAAGGTTTCGGCAAATCCAGTCGAGCCGCTAAACTACCAAGGCTTTCACATCAATCTGGAAGCCAAGTGAGTCTGTTCCCTCTATAGAAAGTTCCGTTGGGGACACCATTCCCATCTTTTATCTCCTCATACCCGACTTGCCGTTTCAGTCTTTTCATTTCGTTGAGTTTGTCGTGCGAGCTGGATACACTGCCGGCGGTGGTTGGGTCACTTCTTCTTGCTGGCTTCGAAAAAACTATGTGGGCACGCCAGAACGTCGATGGTCAGCACATGTGGCACAAGAGGAGAATATTCCCTCAGGATGCTCAAAAAGGCCGTCCAGCAAGACAGCGAGCGAAGAGGCGAGGAGGTACAGACCGCACTTCGTGTGGGCCGTTCGCCCGTTGAATTGATCGTGGCGAACGGAAAATTCCCTCCAGTGATTCCGATATCCGAGAGGCTCGCCTCTACACCTTGAGCCTCTGAGCGATGGGAGAACGCTGGATGGGAAAAGGCGCGTCTCTGGGTAAAGAGGCTGTCTTGGCAGACTCGGGGGGGGTGGGTGAAATAGCCGCCGGGGTCGGGTGGGTGAGAAGAGCGACTTTTTCAGCATCCTGCTAGAACGGTACGGCGATGGAGACAGCAATGCGTGGACAACAGACGGTCTTGTGGATTGGGATCAGCTTCATGACAGGGGTAGTCGGTCTTGGGGCGGCAGAGCCACAGCCCTCGAAGGGTGGGCAGGCGGTTTTGTCGGTCGAGGCGAGTCGAGGACTGGATGGCGCTCCGATGGTCCTCATCCCTGCCGGTCCATTCACCATGGGTAGTAACGACGGCCTCCCAAACGAGCGGCCTGAACACACCGTGACGCTTGATGCCTACTACATCGATCGGTATGAAGTTACCCTGAGCCTCTATCGGAAGTTTCTGGAAGTGGGGAAACACGAATCTCCTCCGACATGGGACGATGAGGCGGCGACGACGGTTGGAGATCGGCCGGCCATTGGGATGAGATGGGAATCGGCAACCGCTTATTGCCAATGGGCGGGGAAACGGCTTCCGACGGAGGCTGAGTGGGAGAAGGCAGCACGGGGGACCGACGGGCGCCGGTATCCATGGGGAGATATGCAGCCGTTCGTCGACATTGCAAACTATAACCGAGGAGTGTGGGTCAGTGAAGCCATCACGTTGGTGGCGGTCACCAGCGGTCTCGCGGGAATGAGCGTGCGGCATGGGCTCAAAGAGGGTGGAAGGAGCCCGTTTGGCGTCTCGCACATGTCGGGGAACGCGGCAGAATGGGTGGCGGACTGGTATGAGCGCGACTATTATCAAAAGAGTCCTGGGAGGAACCCACCAGGCCCGGCTACTGGTGAGAAGCGCGTGCTGCGAGGTGGGTCATGGGCGGATTTGCCGTCTGCTTTGCGTGTGACGGCGCGGTTCTCAGCTGAGCCGGATTTCGAGGATCGGACGATCGGATTTCGCTGTGCCATGAATGTGACGAAGTGAGTGTTGCCGGACTTTTCCGGCGACCGGTTCCATGTCTGAACGATTTATCACCCCCCTCATCGTGATTGCGCTGCTACTGGGGACGTGGTTGGCCCTCCGTTCCATCAATTCCTCTTCGGTGACGACGGCGTCTATCTCATCTGTGGTAGCGCTTGCCCCTGACATGGTTCCGTTGGTTACCGGAGACGAGCCGATCACAGAGATCTTTACGAGAGCCGGCTGCGCTGTGTGCCACACCGTTCCGGGTATTCCGGGGGCCGATGGGCGCGTAGGGCCGCCCCTCTTGTTAGGCACCACCGGGCCTGTGCGATTGGCTGATCCGGCTTACCGGGGCCACGCGAAGACGGTACATGATTATGTGATCGAATCGGTCCTTGAACCGGGAGTGTTCGTCGTGCAGGGATATCCGGCCGGCACGATGCCGAAATGGTATGGTGCGAAACTCAGTGCCCTCGCGCTGGAGAAGATTGCGTCGTATCTTGAGCGACAAGGAGTTACTGCGGCTCAGTAAGCGCGGTGATCCTCGCCGGATTGATGACGAAGCTCTGGGTGGTGAGGGGGGCTATCGTTTACGTATGGGGGTCACGTTTCCTGAGGCCCCCCCTTGGATCTTAAAAGCACCGGTCGTGTACTCACCTGGTTTTTTATCGAGGAGTGCGTTGATCGCATCGTCCCCTTTAAGACCTTCGAGCTTGATCTTGAGCCGAAGATTATTGGCGCTATCGGCATTGATCAAGGCTTGCTCGAGCGAGATCCGCTCTTCCTTATACAGTTGGAATAAGACGTGGTCGAACGTCTGACAGCCTTCATCCACGCCTTGCTCCATTGCTTCTTTGAGCAAATCGACTTCGGCTTTCTTGATGAGATCCTTAATGCGGGGCGTGTCGAGCATGATTTCCAGTGCCGGGGCCCGCTTTCCGTCGATGGATGGTATGAGCCGCTGAGAGATGATGGCGCGAAGATTGAGAGACAACTGGAGATAGATCTGTGCATGCCGCTCTACCGGGAAAAAATTCATGATGCGCTCGATGGCCTGGTTCGCATTGTTTGAGTGAAGGGTGCCGATGCAGAGGTGTCCGGTTTCCGCAAAGGTGATCGCGGCTTCCATCGTTTCCGTGTCCCGGACTTCGCCGATCAGAATCACATCCGGCGCCTGTCGGAGTGTATTCTTGAGTGCATTTTGAAATGAGAGCGTGTCGAAGCCCACTTCTCGCTGCGTAATGAGCGATCGCTTATGATTGTGGACGAACTCGATCGGATCTTCCACGGTCACGATATGGCCGGGATGGATGGTGTTACGGTGGTCAATCATGGCTGCGAGGGTCGTGGATTTTCCGGATCCGGTGGCTCCGACTACCAGCACCAACCCGCGCTTCGTCATGGCGATGTCTTTTACAATCAGAGGCAAGCCCAGCTGCTCGACGGTTTGGATCTCGGCTTTGATATGCCGAAAGACCAAGCCCACGTTCCCTCGCTGCCGAAAAATATTGACACGGAAACGGCCGAGCTCCTTGTAGTAGAGGGCCAGGTTCATTTCCATTTTTTCTTCGAATTCCCCACGCTGCTGACCGCGCATCAGCGCCAGTGCGAGGGCTTCGAGTTGTTCATTGGTAAACGGCGGCGCGTCGGTTTGTTGTGTCGAGCCGTGGACCCGATAGGCGGGAGCCGAGTCGACGGTCAGGTACAGGTCTGACGCTTCTTGATCCACCATCACTTTCAAGAGACTGCGAACATCCATCTCTGCCCCCGTTTCTTTCTGCCAGGTACCTTAGGCCGCGCCGCCCATCGGGACTCCAAACAGATTGGGATTCATGCTGCGCGATTGGGCTTCGCCCTTCGTGACGACTCCACGGGCCGCTAAATCGAATAGCGCCATGTCCATCGTTTGCATGCCGTCTTTCTGACTGGCCTGCATGACCCCGGGAATCTGGTGCAATTTACCCTCTCGGATGAGATTGCGTACCGCGGTTGTGGCGACCAGGATTTCGAGGGCGGCGACACGCCCGCCTGATTTTTTCTTCAGCAGGGTTTGCGTGATGACCGCTTCCAAGGCTTCTGCGAGCTGTGTGCGAATCTGGGACTGTTGGTTTGGGGGAAAGGCGTCGATGATGCGGTCGACGGTTTTCGGCGCGCTGGATGTGTGGAGTGTACCAAAGACCAAGTGGCCCGTTTCCGCAGCAGTCAACGCGAGCTGGATGGTTTCCAGGTCGCGCATTTCACCCACGAGGATGATATCCGGGTCTTCGCGGAGGGAGGCTCTCAGCGCGTTCGCGAACGACAAGGTATGGACGCCCATCTCCCGCTGATTCACGAGGCATTTTTTTGTCTTGTGGATGAATTCGATCGGATCTTCGATTGTGATGATGTGACCTTCGAATGTGTTGTTCAAATAATCGACCATGGAGGCCAGCGTCGTCGATTTACCAGACCCGGTTGGGCCGGTCACAAGGATCAACCCCTTTTCACGATCGCAGAGCTGTCGCACGACCGGAGGCATGCCGAGCTTTTCCATCGGAATGATCGTGGTGGGAATGTTTCGGAAGCAGGCGCCAAGCCCACGGTTTTGTACGAAGACATTGACACGGAATCTGGCGATATCGCCCAGTTCAAAAGAAAAATCACACTCGCGCTTTTCCTCGAAATTCTTCCGCTGAGTATCGCTCATCATGTCATAGATCAGCGAGTGCGTCTCTTCCGTGGTCAGTGCGGGATGATCGAGTTTCTTGAGGTCCCCGTTCACACGGATCATCGGTGGCTCGCCGGCGCTGATGTGACAATCCGACGCGCCCTCCTTTGCGGTGAAGGTCAAGAGCTTCGAAATATCCATGAAGAGGACTCCTCGGTAAGAAAGGATAGTGAGATGATGGCCTGTCGGACCTCAAGGCAACTTGAGAGCATAATGCCACAGGGTAATGAGAAAGCAAGGAAATAGCCCTAACCCGCATGATTCACGAAGCTTCTGCTGCAAGCGCGGATACGCGGCTGCGACGGGCAGTCTCACCGTTTAGCCCTTCGACGTACTGCACGAGTACACCTCAGGGCTTCACGTCTCCGAGTGCCCGTCTCGCTTCGCGTCTGCACGCTTTCGCGACGAACCTTCATGAATAATGCGGGCAAAGCGGCTGCGTAAATTCTTCGGTGGTTTACCGTGGAGCAGGTGCAGGCTTCAATCAGAGCAATCCCGCCGCTTGCCCTGCGCGTTGAAATACGGTGAGGGCGTAATCGATGTGGCGAGGGGTGTGCTCGGATGTAACCGTGATGCGGATGCGGCTGGTGGCGTCCGGAACGGTAGGAGGACGAATCGCCGGAGCATACACGCCTTCTGTAAACAGATGTTCGGCAAACCTGAGTGCGGTTTCAGCATTGCCGACGAGGATCGGCATGATCGGACTGACGCTGGGGGACAGGCTGAATCCCAATTGTGTCAATCCTGAGAATAACCGTTCGCGGTTGGCCCACAAGCGCGCACGTCGTTCCGGCTCTCGTTGCATGACTTGTAACGCTGCCGCGACGGCAGCAGCCGAACTCGGTGGGGGTGCCGTGGTAAAGATGAAAGACCGGCTCGTGTTCATGAGATAGCGGATCAATGTCGAGGGCCCAGCGAGATAGGCGCCACTGCTGCCGAAGGCTTTGCCCAAGGTCCCCATCTGAAATGGAATCTGTGTATCGAGGCCGAAATGTTCGGCCGTTCCTCGTCCATGTGGTCCCATCACGCCCGTGCCATGGGCATCATCAATATAGAGGTCGGCCTCATAGTCCTGGGCTAACCGGCTGAGTTCGGGCAACGGCGCGAGGTCTCCGTCCATACTGAATACGCCATCTGTCACAATCAGGGTGCACCGCGTCCGGCGTCTCTTGGCCAGAAGGGACTGGAGATGGCTGGTATCATTGTGGCGATAGATTCGAAAGTCGGCTGCGCTTAGACGGCAGCCGTCGATCAGGCTGGCATGGCACAAGCGATCGGCCAGGATCAATCCGCCTTGTCCGATCAGTGCAGGGATGGTCCCAATGTTGGCAAGGTAGCCGGAGCCAAATGTCAGCGCGGCTTCGGTTCCTTTGAACTGTGCCAGGGCAGACTCTAACTCTTGATGCGGTGGCAACGAACCTGAGATCAACCGAGAGGCTCCAGCTCCGGCTCCAAACCGTTGTGTCGCCTCGGTGGCGGACTGAACCACTTCCGGGTGCATGGCCAGCCCCAAATAGTCGTTCGAGGCGAGTAGGATGATCTGGCGTCCTGCCATCTCCACCACCGGGCCGACGCCGGAATGGAGCGGAGTGAGGCGCCTGGTCAGATGCCGCGCAGCCAATTCGTCTAGTCGTTTTTCAAACATGTGAAAGGGCCCGTCTTTACAAATTGGAGATGGTGGGCCTTCTGAGAACGGACACGCAGCAGCTGCCTCATTGACAAAATCGTGACATCCTTAGTATAAGGCGCGCACACAATTTGAGGAAACGGGCTCACCCTCTCCTACGAATCCATCCATGAGTTACCGTATCAAGGTTCCGGCGAAAACTCTTCCGGTCGATGAAGCCCACATGTTGAGCTGGCTTGACCATACGCTGCATAGGTCACAGGATTATCTACGCCCCTTGCTGGTCGGTCTGGGAGTGTTGGTGCTTGCGGCCGCCGTGGTCGGAGGGGTTTTTTATGTTGACCGCCAGGCTGCGCAGAAAGCACAAGACCTTGAACATGAGGCGATGCGCATCTTAACCGCTCCTTCTGCCAACGATCCTCAAAAGGCTGATCACGCGCTCAAGGAAGCGATCGCGAAGTACCGGCAAATTGTCGATCAATATCCACGAACCTCCACGGCGCCACTCGCCTTGTATCATTTGGGAAATACGTTGGTCCAGGCCAATGAACTGAGCGCGGCTATTGAGGCCTATCAGCGATTTCTTACATTATACAGTTCGAATCCCTCAATGGCTGGGTTGGTGCAACAACGTCTGGCCTATGTGTATTTGCACAAGGGAGACCGGGACCAGGCAGTGAAGGCACTCACCGGCATCTTGGAGACCCCCGGTACGTTGAACCGGGATCAGGCGTTATTTGAGTTGGCGCGGCTGGAAGAATCCCAATCGCGGTCTGAAGGGGCCCTGGCTCGCTATCAGGAACTGATAAAGACCTATCCGAATTCTCCCTTCACCAGTGAGGCGACGATTCGGACCAAGATCATGGATGTCAAGAAATCGCAGGAATCAACACCTGCCTCGACGTCGACGGGCCCGGCCATTGCTGCGCCACAGAAGAGTCCTCAGGCTCCTCCGCCCTCAGCAGGCAAGAAATAATCCTGTCAGCGGCTGATAACGAGAAAGTCGCCTGGTCGGATCGTCGGGCCGGAGAGGCTATTCTTCGTCTTGAGCGTCTTGAGGGGGATGCGAAACCGTTTCGACACTTTTCCCAGTGTGTCTCCCATGCGGACCTTATACCAGCGAGAGGGCCCGGCGCTAGCAAACTGAGCCTTTGCCGGAAGCTGTGGGAACTTGTAGGTCGGGATGCGGTCAAGCAGCTGTTCCACTTTCGCTTTCGTTCCCACCGGAACCTTCAGGTGATAGGTCTCGTCGCCGGGGGGTGTCGCGTCTCGCCGCAGCTCAGGATTTAAGAGCCGGAGCTCTTCATACGGAATGCCGGTCACATTGGCGATCGCGCGAAAATGGACGGGTCGTGTTATGATCGCTTCATCAAATTGATGCGGCTCGGCAGATTCCTGAGTGAAGCCGTATCGATCGGGGTTCCTCGCGATAATGGTGGCGGCCATAAATCGCGGCACGTACTCCTTCGTTTCACGCCGAATCAATCGTGTCTTTGAAATCTCGGAAAAGCTTTCGGCCCGGGATTTCTGAAGGGCACGCATCACCTTACCTTCTCCGGCATTATAGGCAGCCATTGCGAGCGGCCAGGCACCGAAGAGATCGTAGAGATCGCGGAGGTAGCGTGCCGCAGCAACCGTTGACTTGATGGGATCCCGACGTTCATCAACGTACTTGTCGACGCGAAGCCCATAGACCTTGGCCGTGCCCTTCATGAACTGCCAGGGGCCCGTGGCCTTGGATCGTGAGTAGGCGTAGGGGTTGAATCCACTCTCCACCAGTGAGAGGTAGACCAGATCGCTGGGGAGGTGAAATTCCGTGAAGATTGTCTCGACAAGGGGTCGATAGCGGCTGAGTCGGAAGAGCCACTGTTCGAAGCGACCGTGGATGGCTGTATTGAAATAGCGAATGTGGGCCTGGACCGAGGAGTCCATGATGATCGGAACATTGTAGTTCGCATATTCCGTCTGATCTGCGGCACTCCGGGGCGAATCTTGTGTCAGGCCCAGTTCAGCCGGAGGATTCAAGGCGTCTGAAAACCGCTCGGTCGCCGGTGAACTTCCCGTTGGGCTCAGCTGTAAGAGGTCTTCAGCCCTCGGAACGCTGCTAGTCGTAGCTGTAGTAGGGCTTGTGGCCTCCGGTGGCGGGCCTTCGGTATCCAGCGGGACCAGATTTTCGTCCGGGTCGTCTTCCGCCGCTGCGTTCTCGTCCACAAGCGTAGACGGGTCAACCGTAGTGGGTTCGGAAGGAGTGGCAGCCCGCACTACCATAATAGTAGGAGCGAAGAAGCTGAACAACATTCCGAGGAAGATCGCCATCGGGAGGACGGCATGTCCTGGCCTGAGTGGCGTCATCGAAGCGCGGTGGCAATGAGCATCGTGTGTGAGGTTCGTCATGTTCTGTGAGGCTAGACTATCGATGGACTGCGCTCTTGTCAAGGAACTGCAAGGGGGATTGCGCCCCTCCTTTGGTAGCACAGAGGCCAGGCGTTCCAGCGTCCGCGCAAAATTGTGAGGTGAGTCACGCTGGCATCAGTAAGCCGCAACAGTCTGAAAACACGCGTGTCTACAAGGTTTCTCGCCTTGACAGCTTTTGGGAGGCAATGGTATCGTCCCACCTTCCCGCGTAAGATATTTCACTTTTCATCCGGTAGGAGGATCAGTCGATGCTGAAGAGGTATTTGCTGGCTCCCGGTCCGACGCCTGTGCCCCCTGAAGTGCTGCTGGCCATGGCGCGGCCCATGTTCCATCATCGTGCCCCCGAGTTCGATAAGGTGTTCGCGGAGGTCCGTGAAGGGCTCAAGTGGCTGTTCCAAACGAAAAACAACGTGCTCATGCTGGCGGCTTCCGGAACCGGAGGTATGGAAGGTTCAGTGTCTAACTTTCTCTCTCCCGGCGACAAGGCCCTCACCATTAACGGAGGGAAGTTTGGGGAACGATGGACCAAGCTCTGTAAGACGTTCGGCGCCGAGGTGACCGAAATCAAGGTGGAATGGGGGCGAGCCGTCGATCCCCGAGCGGTGGCCGATGCGCTGAAAAAAGATCCGGGAATCAAAGCGGTGTATGTGCAAGCGAGTGAGACCTCCACCGGTGTAGCGCACGACATCAAGGCTCTTGCGGAGATCGTGAAACCCTATGGCGAGACCATTCTTGTGGTGGATGCCATTACCGCCCTCGGAGTGTTCGACATCAAGACCGATGAGTGGGGGATCGATGTCGTGATTACGGGGTCGCAAAAGGCGCTGATGCTCCCGCCGGGCCTTGCATTTGTGAGCGTGAGTGATAAAGCCTGGCAGTTGGCAGAGAAGGCGAAGAACACGGCGTTCTATTTCAATTTCAAGAAAGAGCATGAGAATCAGCAGAAGAATCAGACGGCCTATACACCGGCCGTGTCTCTCATTGTCGGATTGCAGGAAGTGCTGAAGATGATGAAAGCGGAGGGGCTTGAAGGGGTGTTTGGCCGCCAAGCCATGCTCGCGAAAGCCATGCGTGAAGGGGTGCAGGGTGCCGGGCTGTCGCTGTTTCCAAAAGAGTCGCCCAGCGATGCCCTCACCGCTATTTTAGCGCCGGAAGGCGTTGACGGACAGGCGATTTACAAGAACCTGCGTGTCCAATACGGCATGACGGCGGCCGGCGGGCAAGACCATTTGAAGGGGAAGATCTTCCGGCTCTCTCACATGGGCTACATGGACCGCTTCGATATCATCATGGCGGTGGCGGCCGTTGAAATGGTACTCAAAGGGCTGGGGCATCCCATAAAGCTTGGAAGTGGTGTCGCAAAGGCGCAAGAAATCTTGATGGCAAAAGGGTAACCAGTCGGAAAGTCTATCAAGTCCGAAAGTCCAAAGTCCCAATCCGAGGAATTCGGGACGAGAGACTTGACGACTTTCAGACTTTATGGACTCGTGACATGATGAAAATTCTGATTAGCGATAGCCTCTCCAAACAGGGTGTGGATCTTCTCGAGAAAGCGGGATTTGCCGTAGTGGTCAAGTCCAAGCTCTCGAAGGAAGAGTTGTTTAAGGAGATCAAGGACGCCGATGGGCTGATCGTGCGGTCCGGGACGAAAGTCACGGCGGAGTTGATTGCAGCGGCCGAGCGACTGAAAGTCGTGGGGCGGGCCGGGTCAGGGTTGGACAATGTCGATACCCCTGCGGCCACCCGTCGGGGCATCGTGGTCATGAATACGCCGGGCGGCAACACGGTCACCACTGCCGAGCACACCATGTCGCTGATTTGCGCCATGAGCCGTCGGATTCCCCAAGCCACCACGTCTGTGAAGGCCGGCAAGTGGGAAAAAGACAAATTCATGGGTGTCGAACTCTACAACAAGGTGCTCGGCATCGTCGGCGTGGGGCAAATCGGCAGCCATCTCACGAAGCTGGCGCAGGGGATCGGTATGAGCGTGATCGCCTACGATCCCTATTTGGCCGAAGAGCGCGCGCGGGAGATGGGCGTCACCATGATGCCGCTGGATGAGCTCTACAAGCGCGCAGATATCATCTCTGTCCACACGCCGTTGACGCCTGAGACCAAGGGCCTCATCAATGCGCAATCGATCTCGAAGATGAAACCGGGGGTCATGATCGTGAATTGTGCTCGCGGAGGGATTGTTCATGAGGGTGATCTGTTTGAAGCTTTGAAGGTCAAGCGCGTGGCGGCCGCCGCATTCGACGTGTTTGAAGAAGAGCCGGTGAAGGCGGATCATCCCTTATTGACGCTGGATAATTTTATCTGTACGCCGCACATCGGAGCCCAGACGACCGAGGCGCAAGAGAATGTGGCCGTCGGCATCGCGGAGCAGATCGTCGACTATTTCACCAAGGGCATTGCCCGCGGGGCGGTCAATATCCCGTCTGTCTCACCGGAGTTGTTACCGAGGCTCCAGCCATTCCTATCTTTGGCCGAACAGCTGGGGAAGTTGCAAATGCAGTTATGCGAAGGCGGGCTTGAGCGCGTGACCGTCGAATACAGCGGAGAGGTTGCAAGTTTGTCGATTGCGCCGCTCACGATCGCCGTGTTGAAGGGATTGTTGACCCCGATGATGGAAGCGCCTGTGAACTACGTGAACGCGCCGATTGTCGCGAAGGAACGTGGGATTGAAGTAAAGGAAGTGAAGAGTTCCGATGCGGGTGATTTCACCAGCTTGATTCGTGTGCGAGTGGAGACCGGTAAGAAATCGTATCAGGTGGCCGGCACGCTCTATCACAAGAAAGATCCGCGCGTCGTTGAGATCGATCAGTTCAATGTTGAAGTCGTGCCGGAGGGACACATGCTCCTGATCCTCAACGTCGATCGTCCAGGGGTGATCGGGATGGTAGGGAAGGTACTTGGCGACAACCAGATCAACATCGTCCGTATGCAATGCGCGCTCGAGAAGCGGGGCGGGAATGCGCTGCTCATCATAGGATCCGATGCGGTCTTCCCGAACTCGGTACTTGAGACGATCAAATCCAGCAAAGACATTCTCTCAGTCAAAGTCGCGGCTCTGTCCTAATCCCGCGCGCCATCAATCAGGTCAGCCATGGTCTCTGCTCCTCCGAAGCCCCGCCCTTCTTCGGGACAGGTCCCGTCGTCCCGCGAGCGCTCGCTTGTCCCCGTGGGCATGGCGACGATCCTTCCTCACGCGGCGAAGCAGGTCCGTCGCCTTGAAGAACAGTTGCTCGCTCAAGTCTACCGTTGGGGCTACGATGAAATCATTCTTCCCACGTTCGAGTATCTCGACGTCTTGGCTCCGGGGCTTGAGCCGGAACTGATCGAGCACTGCTATCAATTCGTCGATCGTACAACGGGGCGGACGCTACTTCTCCGTCCGGATGCCACGGCGCAGATCGCCAGGACAGTCGCAATGGGGCTTACTGGCGCGGCGTTGCCGTTGCGTCTCTCCTATCGAACGTCCGTCTTCCGCTACGAGCAAGAACATGCCGGCCGCGGTCGAGAAATTTTTCAGGTTGGAGCCGAACTCATTGGCCTGGACGATGTCATGAGCGACAGCGAAGTCATCGGCTTGATGATCGAGTGTCTCCACACGATCAGGCTTCAGTCCTTTAAAGTCTCTCTTGGACATGTGGGCTTTATCAAGGGGCTCCTAATGCGATCCGGGCTGTCTGCGCATGGGCAGAAATTGGCTGAGCAGGCGGCTGCCCGAAAAGATCTGCCGAGACTCGAAGAGATCCTCGCCAGCGAGCGTATCTCCAACACGGCGGCGCGTGCCATTCGGGAAGCGCCTGAGCTGTATGGTCAAGAGGAAGTGCTGGCACGCGGACGGGTCCTCGCGGCCGGCGATCCGGCATTAGCCGCTCCGCTCGAACGGCTTGCCCAGGTGTATCAGCTGCTTTGTGCGGCAGGCTACCGGGAGTCGCTGCTTCTGGATCTCGGGGAGTTCCGCGGGTTTGACTATTATGATGGTGTCGTTTTCGACGTGTTTGCCGAAGGGATGGGGGCGGAGTTAGGCGGCGGCGGACGGTACGATCACTTGATCGGTCGATTTGGCCGGCCACTACCCTCAACCGGTTTTGGCTTGGACGTCGATCGGCTCTTTCGCACCGTGGAGTTCCCTGAGGAAGGATCGGTATCGTCACGAGTCGACTATCTTGTCGCCGCGCCACGTCGGGCCACTCGTTTGTTGACGGCGGTCGCGGCGCAGTTGCGTCGGACTCGCTCCCGAGTGGTGCAGCAGACAATGAAGGGGAGCGACGAGGCGCTCTTGTCTGCCGCAGTGACGGCGGGGTTGGCCCAGCAGGCAGCGGCCGTGGTTGTAGTGGGTGCACCAGGGATAGATCATGAAGACGTGCTGGTGGTCGAGCCCCTCGCTGCTCACATACATGGCCGACGAACCGGCAATCTGGGTCATCTTTCGAAGAAGGTGGGGCTTGCTGAGCTGGTAGACGCGGCTCGTCGGTCTCGGCGGCAGGTAAAGGAACGGTCATGAAATCCATGTCAGCCGTCGATCTGTCCCAGCCCAAACTGCCCCCTCAGAATGTTGAGGCCGAGCAATCAGTTCTCGGCGCAGTCCTCCTCGACAATAGCGCGATGGCCAAGGCAATGGAATTGCTGGTCGAAGAGAACTTCTACCGCACGTCGCATCGGAAGATCTATCGTGCGATGCTGGAATTGTCGGAAGTCGGAGAAGTAATCGATCAGATTACGTTGACGGAACGGTTGAAGGCGCAGGGAGAAATTGAGGCCATCGGGGGAGCAGCCTATTTAGCGGAGCTTGTGCAGAGCGTGGCCAGCTCCGCCAATATTCGCTACCACTGCAAGATCGTGCGCGACAAGGCGCTGCTGCGAGATCTGATCCATACCTCCACGGAAGTCCTCACGCGCGGGTACGAAGGCACCTCGTCAGTCGAGGACCTGCTCGATTTCGCGGAGCGGTCGGTGTTCAGCATCGTGCAGGGGAAACTGGATCGGTCGTTCACCCCCATTAATTCCATCATTAAAGAAAGTCTCGACCTCGTCGATAAGCTGTCAAAGCGAAAAGAGCATATCACGGGTGTTCCCACAGGCTTTTACGACCTTGACGACATCACGGCGGGGCTTCAACCCTCCGATCTCGTGGTGATCGCAGGGCGGCCCAGCATGGGGAAGACCAGCCTGGCGCTGGGGATGGCAGCCCACGCCGCCATCCACGCTGGCACCGTAGTCGGAATTTTTAGCCTTGAAATGTCAAAGCCGCAGATTGTACTGCGCATGTTGAGTTCAGAAGCGAAAGTCGACTCGCATGGTCTCCGAACCGGCAAGCTTCAGAAGGAAGATTGGTGGCGTCTTGCGGAAGCCGCAGGCCGGCTGGAACAAGCGCCGATCTATATCGACGATACCGGCGGCATCACCGTACAGCAGATGCGAGGGAAGGCGCGTCGGTTGAAGGCCGAACGGGGGCTGGATCTATTGATTGTCGATTACCTCCAGCTGATGCAGGGGCGGAGCGACTCGGAATCCCGTCAGCAGGAAATCTCCGATATTTCTCGCTCGCTGAAAGCCTTGGCCAAGGAGCTCAACGTGCCGGTCGTCGCGCTGTCGCAGCTCAGCCGTGCAGTGGAAGCCCGGAAGCCACCGATTCCCATGCTGGCAGATCTCCGTGAGAGCGGCGCGATCGAGCAGGATGCCGACGTCGTTATGTTCATTTACCGTGAGGACGTGTATGACCAGAATTCCGAACGGAAGGGCATTGCCGATATTCTCGTGAGTAAACATCGCAACGGCCCGATTGGGAGAAAGGAACTCTTCTTCCACGACCGCTTCGCGAAGTTTGAGAGCCTCGACAATCGAGAAGTCGTTTGACCCTGTGGCACCCCACTCGTATAATATTTCTGACTACCACCGTCTTATCTGAATCCACCAAGAGGATCGTGCGAGTGTTCACGACACGAGTCATTTCGAGCCGAACGGTGAATAGCCGATGTCTCACCTCGCTCTGTTTGCTGATCTCCCTGGTGGTGGTGGCCTGCGCCGCCGCGCCTCAGACGCCTGAAAGGGTCCTTGCCCCTGCCGGCACGCCGAAGGCTCCATCCTCGATTCATCCCCCCGATTCCGCCGCGTCCTATCATTTCATGCTGGGGTACCAAGCCGAGCTTGCGCAGGACATGGATCGTTCGATTCAGGAATATCAGGCCGCGCTGAAGGCGGATCCGGCGTCCCAGTCTGTGAAAGCCCGGCTGGCCGGTCTCTACTTTTCGCTGGGCGATATGCCCAATGCCGTACGCTATGCGGACCAAGTGACAGAGGGACCGAGCCAAGACGGCCAGCAACTCACGCAGATGGCAGGCATTTTAGCCAGTGCGGGGCAAGGGGAGCGTGCGGTGAAGCTGTTGGATCGCGCGATCGAACTCGATCCGACCTCAGGTGATCCCTATTTTACCAAGGGTCTGTTGCTTCTGAATCTGAAGCGGCAGCCCGAGGCGGAACAGGCCATTCGAGCAGGCTTGGCGTTGGCTCCCGAATCTGCCGTGGGCCATTATCACCTGGGGCGCATTCTCCTCGATGCGGGGAAAGGGGAAGAGGCGGCGGCGAGTTTGGAGCGGGCGATTGCGGTCAATGCCTCGTTTGAACCAGCCTATCTTGCGCTCGCCTCGATCTATGAGTCACGGCAGGAACAGGATCGAGCGGTCGCCGTGCTACGGAAATATCTTCAGAGCGTGAACCCGCGAAACCGGGATATCCGGCACCAGTTGGTTCGTCTCTATGTGGCCGAGAAGGATTATCACGGCGCCAGGAAGGAATTGAATGATTTGCTAACGGAAGACCCTTCGGACCTCGATGCCCAGCTTCGACTGGCGCTCCTGTACGGGGAAGAGAAGGAATATCCCAAGGCCATCGATCAACTTACCCAGATTCTCAAGGCGCGTCCGACGGAGCTCAAAATCAGAGATTACCTTGGATTTCTCTACGAGGAATCCAAAGACACGAAGAAGGCCATCGAGACCTATACGTTTAACGTTCAACTTGAGCCGTCCTACTTCGAAGGGCATCTGCATCTTGGCCTGTTGTTCTATCGATTGAAGCAATTTCCTGAGGCCATCACGCACTTAACCCAAGCCCTCACAATCAATTCAAAACAACCTGAAGCCCACATCGTGCTGGGATTGACGTATCTGCAGAAGGACCAGTTCGACGATGCTGCAAGGGCCTTGGAAGAAGGCATCAGCCAGAACCCCAAGAGCGCCGATTTGCACTTCAATCTTGGCACTGTCTACGACAAACTCAATCGCTTCGATGACGTGGAGCGCGTCATGGAGACCGCGATCAAGCTGGATCCCCATCATGCCGATGCGCTCAACTACTTGGGGTATAGTTATGCAGAGCGCGGGGTCAAAATCGACCAAGCGCTCTCCTTGACCAAGCAGGCTGTCGCGCTCAAACCGAGCAATGGGTACTACGTCGATAGTCTTGCCTGGGCCTTGTTTAAATCCGGCTTGTTAACCGAGGCCTTGACGGAGATGAAGCGCGCGGTTGCGCTCGCCGGGGATGACCCGGTACTCTATGAGCATCTCGGGGATATATATGCCAAGCAACGAAACCTCTCGGATGCCCGTGAGTCCTGGCTCCATGCGCTGGAGCTTGACCCGTCCAATAACAAGTTGATGGACCGATTCCGTGAATTTGGGATGGGCGAGCCGACGCAGGAGGAACGTATCCAACAGGCCAAGCGACGTGTATCTGAAAAGGTACAAGCCCAGTAATCCACCCCTCCATTTCTAACAGTAGTACTGGTTTCTCCCTTTTATCCTTTTCTCAAACTTTGATTTCAGTTAGGGTCATCCACCTGAGTCCGCTCCGCTGCATCTTAACAAGTTAACAAGCAAATTCGCCCAGCCTTGTCACGCTAAGTATTTGTTTTCACAGATTGCTTCTCTCATGCAGGATGATGAAGCCCCCGGATATCCCTCCTCTTATGGAGAAAAAATGAAAGGTGCCAGCTCCCGTACAGCGGATGACAAATATTGGCAGATCAGAGCAAAAGCGGGAGAGATACCCTCCAACCACGGTCTCTTGCACAGCAGGCTATGAATCATAACCATATGATATTTCATGTGGCTGAGTTTTTCTTAGTCTGGTCATGTACTGGGCATCGAACCTGCTAAAGGGCAAGGTAGCTGAAATCTGACGTAAGTTCCGATGAGAAAGAAGCAAGTGTGTGAAGGGGAGAGGTTAGTGAACCATCAACAAGGAGGCAGTACGATGTTTAAGCAGTTAAAGGGGCAAAAGGGTTTTACCCTCATCGAGTTGATGATCGTCGTGGCGATCATCGGGATCTTGGCGGCCATCGCCATCCCGAACTTCCTGACCTATCAGTTGAAGTCGCGCCAGTCCGAGGCGAAGACCAACCTCCAGGCGATCAAGACCTCTGAAGTCGCCTTCCAGGCGGAACGAGGCTGTTACGTCGGCATGGCTGCGGAGGGCGTGGCTGTACCTGCGGCCGGTGTCAAAACAGCTCCGTTTACCTGGGGTGTTGGTCTCCCTCCATCTGCTGTCGGTACTCTCTGGTGTGCTGCGCCACCTGCGGCAGGTATATTTACAGGCTTCTTCAACGATATTGGTTTTAAGGCAACTGGTAATGTGAACTACCGTTATGGAGTAGATGCAACAGTGGGTCCGGTCGCTGGGTATACGGCAGCCACTTCTTGTCCTTTGGCCCTTGCTGGGACTACTGCTGTCGGAGGAGCTGCTATGACCAACTTTGTTGCGGTAGCTCAAAGCAATCTGGATGGCGATGGTGCAGCAGTTTCAATTTCAACCTGGGATTCCACGGTTGATCATGGCGCCAACGATTGTACAACTGGTGTGTTCTAAGCCGGTGTAGCTAACGTCATGGGGTCCCGGCAGCCAGGCTGCCGGGACCTTCCGTTTTACTCATCCTGCCGGTCTGTCTCACATGGCGGTCTCAACATCTCACTTGCATCATCGCAGCGCCGCGCTCGTGAATCAGTTTCTGTTCGGCATGGGGGGCATCCTCTTGCTGGCCTGCGTCGGCTGGCTGCAAGGTGAGCTTGATCAGCGGCAGGATCGGATGGTCGTCCAGATCGAAGGTCTCGCGCAGCTTCCCAAGGGCGAATATCTGAAACCAGCTTTGCTCGGCTATCACCACTTAGGTGCTGATTTTCTCTGGCTCAGGCTCATTCAAGTTATCGGGAACAAACGGAATAGCGCGGACGAATATGAGTGGATGTATCACGCCTTGGACGTGATCACCACGCTCGATCCTCAGTATGCCTATGCTTACTATGCAGGCGGCGTCATTCTCGGCGATCTCGCCAATCGTCCGGACTTGAGCACTCGGCTGCTTGAAAAGGGTGTCAAGGCGAATCCCGAGGTATGGAACATTCCCTTTCTTCTTGGGTACAACTATTACTTTCTGCTCGGTGATCCAGCCAAGGGTGCAGAGTACATTATGCAGGCGGCTCGCCTGACGGATGGCCCATCCTATCTCCCGGGGCTCGCCACTCGTATGGCTGCGGAGGCGGGGAATCCTGACACGGCCTTGGCGTTTCTTGAAGCCCGTTTAACGGACACACAAGATCCGGAGATGCGAGAAGTCTTGGCCTATCGGATGAATGAAGTTACTATTGAACGGGATCTTCGCATACTGGAGGCCGCGGTGGAAGCCTATCGGACACAACATCTGACCCTTCCTGTGATGCTCACGGATCTCGTGGTGGCAGGAGTCATTCCGATCTTGCCACAGGAACCGTTCGGAGGAGCCTATCGGTTGGATCCCAAGACCGGTTCGGTCTCCAGTTCGACCCATCCGGAACGGCTGCGTACGTTTTTCAAACGTCCACAGCCTACCTACAGCTTTCCGAAGATAGGGCCTGCCTACAGTTTCCCTAGGGTTTGGGAGTGAGCCATGATGTCTAGCTCCGATCTGGTGGTACAGACTGAGCAACTCTCCAAGATTTTCCGCGTGGGGTTCTGGGGGAAGCGAGTGACCGCGGTGGATGGCCTCAGTCTCGAAGTCCGGCGTGGGGAAGTGTTCGGTTTTCTCGGCCCAAACGGCGCGGGGAAAACCACCACCCTCAAGATCTTAATGGGGCTCATCTATCCAACGAGTGGGACCGCCAGGCTATTCAATTTGGACATGGGCGATCCTCGCGCCAAGACACGTCTGGGATTTCTTCCCGAATCGCCCTACTTTTACGACTACCTCACGAGCCGGGAGTTTCTCGAGTTCTACGGGCATTTGTTCGGGCTGTGGGGCGTTGTTTTGGGCAAGCGAGTCGATGAACTCTTGGAGCTTGTCGGCATGACGCATGCGAAGGATCTACAGCTCAGGAAGTTCTCAAAAGGCATGTTGCAGCGTGTAGGGGTCGCCCAAGCCTTGATTAACGATCCGGAGTTGGTGGTGCTGGACGAACCCATGTCCGGACTGGATCCTATCGGGCGGAAAGAAGTTCGCGATCTGATCCTGCGTCTCAAAGAGTCCGGGAAGACGGTCTTGTTCAGCTCCCATATCTTGCACGATGCCGAAGTGTTGTGCGATCGGGTCGCGATGATCTTGAAGGGGCGCCTTGTGGCCTGTGGCCGGGTGACCGACTTGCTGGATCAAGGGGCTAGTCACCAAGTGGAACTGGTCGTGGATCGTCTGACCCCCGAAGGGTTGGACCACTTACGTCCGCTTACCGACAAAGTGGTGATGCAAGGGGATCGGATGCTGGTGGTGCTGAAGAGCCAGCAACAGGTCGGGGGAGCGCTGGAGATTATCCGCGCGGCGAAGGCGAGTCTGGTGTCACTCAATCCTCAGAAGGGGTCGTTGGAGGACCTCTTCATCCGGGAGGTCAAGGAACATCGGAGTCCGCCGGAGAATCACGCATGAAAATCCTGTCGATCGCGCTGAATACCTTTCGAGAAAACTTGCGAGATAAGCTGCTCTACAATCTGCTGGTCTTTGCGCTGTTCATGATCGGCAGTTCTGTGCTCCTGTCGCGGTTAACCTTGGGGGAATTCCACCGACTTATTCTGGATCTTGGGCTGGGGAGCATTAATTTCTTCGGGGTGTTGATTGCCATTTTCGTCGGGATCGGACTGGTGAGCAAGGAGATAGAGAAGAAGACCATCTACACGATTGTGTCCAAGCCGGTGGCGCGGTATCAATTTCTGCTCGGAAAGTATTTGGGCCTCACGATCACCTTGTTCGTCAATATGGTCGTCATGGCGCTGGGACTGTTGGTGGTGCTCTATGCCCAAGCTGTTCCCGTCGAGGGGATGCTCTTCAAGGCGCTGGCGCTGATTTTCGTCGAGTTCATGGTGATCACCGCGGTCGCCCTGCTATTTTCCACGTTTACCAGTGCCACCCTGAGTGCCATCTTCACGCTAGCGATGTATGTGATTGGGCACCTCACGGCCGACCTGAAAACGTTCGGGGCTAAGATGGATGATCTCAGCCGGGGAATCTTGGACGGGATCTATTATCTCTTGCCCAACCTGGAGCGCTTCAACTTGAAGGGCCATGTCGTTCATCACCTGGAAGTAAGTGGTGCGGACCTGACCCTGATTGTCGCTTACGGAGCCTCGTACACGGCAGTGCTCCTCTTCACGGCCAGCCTTATTTTTCATCGGCGAGATTTCCGCTAAGCCAGCCAGCGGTTCTAATTCTCCACTTGCATTATGTTAAGGAGCCAGGTATTGAAGGGAGCGTCACAACTGCCCTGTTGGTCCTTCGACCGTTGGGATTCATTCTAGCAGGCTGCAGAAAAACTCGGTTGATACGGAAAACATGGCTGGAATCTTTCGTATGGTGCTGGGGCCAGAATAACATCAGGATGCTTAAAAAGGCCGTTCAGCAAGGCCGCAGCGAGCGAAGAGGCGAGGCGTACGCTTCGGTACGTTGAGTCTCTGAGCGACGCGAGAACGCCGCTGGCGGACTTTTTCAGCATCCTGCTAGGGAGCCGCTTCGATGAATGTGCCATTGCTTGATCTGAAAGCTCAGTACCAGCCACTCCGTGCGGAGATCATGGCGGAGGTACACGCTGTCTGTGACGAGCAGGGATTTATCCTGGGGCCGCGCGTCGTGGCGTTCGAAGAATCCGTTGCCCGATACATCGGCTCTCGCTATGCGATCGGTTGTGCCTCCGGGAGCGATGCGCTGTTGCTCTCCCTCATGGCCATGGGAGTAAAGGCCGGCGATGAGGTCATCACCATCCCGTTCACGTTTTTTGCCACGGCGGGCGCGATTTCACGATTGGGCGCGAAGCCGGTGTTTGTGGACATTCAGCCGGACACGTTTAATATCGATCCATACCTCATTGAGAAAGCGATCACACCGCGCACGAAAGCCGTCATTCCCGTTCACCTCTTTGGGCAATGTGCGGAGATGGCTGCGATCAACGAGATTGCAAAGCGGAAAAAGATTTACGTCATTGAGGATGCTTGCCAAGCGATTGGCGCTGCACAGCAGGGGAAACGTGCAGGGATACTTGGAGACACCGGGTGCTTTAGTTTTTTCCCCACCAAGAATTTGGGCGGTTTTGGAGATGGGGGGCTCATCACGACCAACGACAAAGCCCTTGCGGAATCCATGGCCATGCTCCGTGTTCATGGGAGCCAGGTCCGCTATCTCCACGATGCGGTAGGAATCAATAGCCGGTTAGATGCGCTCCAGGCTGCTGTACTACAGATCAAATTGAAGTATCTTGACCAGTGGACAGAAGGGCGACGTCGGAATGCCGAACGTTATCAGCAGTTGTTTGCCCGGACGAAGTATGCGAATTGCGTCGCGCTTCCACCAACGGTGCCTGGCAATTTTCACGTCTATAACCAATTCACCGTGCGAGCGCCGAAGCGTGACGAGTTGCGCACCTTCCTCAAAGAGAAAGGGGTCGGCACAGAAGTGTACTATCCGCTCCCAATGCATCTCCAAAATTGCTATCGCGATTTAGGGCATCAGAAGGGCTCCTTCCCCCTGTCGGAACAGGCGGCCGAAGAGGTAATGTCTATTCCGATCTATGCCGAATTGACAGAGGCGCAGCAGTCCTACGTTGTTGAGATGATTGCGGAGTTCTATCGGCGAGCCTAGCAGGATCTCAAGAAAATCCGCAAGCGCGCGACAGGCACGGTCAGAAGGCCGAAGGTCGGGGTTCGAAGTTCCGAACACTTCAGCCTTCAGACCGTCTCGCTCGTCCCGCCAGTCTCGCTCGGCTATCCTGCTAGAAAGAAGTAGGCCATGATGAAGGCGATGACGTTGGGGGCTCTGTTCGTGCTCTCCTTGATATGGAGCACTGCGGCCTCCGGCAAGGAATTAACGCCCCGTGAGATTTATGAACAAGCCTCTCCAGCCGTCGTGATGGTGATGGGGTATGCGGATGGCGGCAGGAAGGGGAGTGGAGGAACCGGTTCGATCATTCAGTCAGACGGATTAGTCCTCACCAATGCCCACGTTGCGATCGAAGAGCAGACCGGGAAACCCTTCGCCCGACTGTCCGTGTTTCTCAAGCCACCCCGAGTTACGGGAGAGTCAAAGAGCGATCTTTCCCGTATGGTCCGCGCCAAGGTCGTGGCCTATTCACAACCATTGGATCTTGCCTTGTTGAAACTCGATGGTGTTACCGAAGCGCTGTCTGTTGTCGATGTGAGTGAATCGGGGCGGGCCAGGATCGGGGATCGAGTGGTGGCCATTGGTCATCCAGAACAAGGTGGACTGTGGACGCTCACCACTGGGGTGATCAGCGCCGAAGTCGATAACTTCAATGGCGTAAAAGGCAAGCACGTGTTTCAAACGGAGACGGGTCTGAACCGTGGGAATTCGGGTGGGCCACTCTTGGATGGAGATGGACGGATGATCGGGGTCAATACGGCGATTGCTCGCGTGGCCTCGGATGGCCTTCCGATCACAAGCATCAGTTTCTCGCTCAAGTCGAGCGTTGCCACACAATGGTTAAGGGAACAAGGCGTGGGGGTACGAGTTGGACCGGGGACGCTACTACCCACTGGGCACATGCAGCCCGCGACCGACCAACCGCTGGCCCCGTCAGTTCAGCCCCAGGCCAAACCAGTCCAACCTCCTCAGTCTGATCTATCGCTCAAACCGACGATGAAGCCGGATGTGGTTCAGCCAGACCAGGTTCGTCCATACAATCTCGATCAGTTGATCAGCGATCGTGCGAAAGCGGAAGCCGACCTCGACAGCATGATGTCAGAGATGCGTGGGCGAATGAGGGGGCGATAGAAACGAGAAAGCCACTTGGGAAAAGGCGCGTCCCTGGGCGAAGAGGCTGTCTTGGCAGACTCAGGGTGGGCGGGTGAAGTAGCCGCCTGGGTCGGATGGGTGAGAAGATCGACTTTTTCAGCATCCTGTTACGTCGTAATCGCCCCTTCCGAGGCCGACGAGACGTGCCGCGCATACTTGCCCATCACGCCGGAGGTGTAGCGTGGCAGTGGTTGTTTGACCTTCTTGAGCCGGGCTTTGATCTCTTTCTGCGAGAGTTCCACGTTCAGCGTCCGTTTGGTAATATCAAAGACAATCATGTCGCCGTTCTTCACGGCGCCGATCGGGCCACCTTTGATAGCTTCCGGTGCGATATGGCCGGCCATCAGGCCATGGGTGGCGCCGGAGAAACGGCCATCGGTAAGCAGTGCGACGGAGTCGCCCAGGCCTGCACCAACGATAGCCGCGGTCACGCCAAGCATTTCTCTCATGCCGGGTCCGCCGGATGGACCCTCATACCGAATCACCACGACATCGCCCGCTTTGATTTGACGGGCTTGCACGGCGACAAAGGCATCCTCTTCTCTGTTGTACACCTTCGCCGGGCCACGGAACGTCATGATCGAGTGCCCGGCCACCTTCACGACACAACCGTCCGGAGCGAGATTCCCCTTTAAGATTACCATCCCGCCGGTCTGCTTGATCGGATTCGATAGGGGCCTGAGAACTTGTTGGCCAAATGTTTCCTTGGCGTCCTTGGCCTCTTCCCCAATCGTCCGGCCGGTCACGGTTGGTTGGCTGGCGTGCAAGATACCGGCATCGAGCAGCCGTTTGGCGACCAACGTCGTCCCTCCAGCCGCATAAAGATCCGAAGCCGTAAATCGGCCTCCCGGTTTCAGGTCGGCGAGCAACGGCACCTTCCGATTGATCTTGTCGAAGTCGTCGATGCTCAGCGTGATATTGGCTTCGCGCGCGATGGCGAGCAGATGCAACACGGCATTCGTCGAGCCGCCGGTCGTTGCGACTGCGGCAATGGCATTTTCCAGCGATTTCCGCGTGATGATTTGGCGGGGCCGGAGGTTTCGCTTCAGCAGATCCATGACCATCTTCCCGCACTCGAAAGCCACGTCGTCCTTCCGTTGATCCATGGCCGGCACCCCGTTCCGTCCCATCGGCGAAATGCCGAGGAACTCGAACGCGATTGCCATGGTGTTGGCCGTAAACTGGCCTCCACAGGCGCCAGGGCCTGGGCAGGCATGGTCTTCGAGATCTTTGAGTTCGGCATTGGTCATAGTGCCGGACGCATGTTTCCCGACTGCTTCGAACACGTCTTGAATGGTCACGTCGTGGCCTTGGAACTGGCCTGGCATGATTGATCCGCCGTAGAGCATCACCGACGGCAGGTTCAGGCGAGCGAGGGCCATCACGGTGCCGGGAATGGTTTTATCGCAGCCTGACAATGCCACTACGCCGTCAAACAAGTGCCCACGAGCCACGAGTTCGATCGAATCGGCAATCACCTCCCGACTGATCAACGAAGCCTTCATCCCTTCGGTCCCCATCGAAATACCATCCGACACCGCGATGGTGTTGTACTCGATGGGGGTGCCGCCCGCGGCTCTGATGCCGGCTTTCACCCGTTCCGACAATCGGCGTAGGTGGAAGTTGCAGGGCATGATTTCGATCCAGGTGTTGGCGACGCCGATGATCGGACGAGATAAGTCCTCGTCGGTGAATCCAACGGCTTTTAACATCGCGCGAGCCGGTGCCCGACCGGGGCCAACCAGCAAATCGCGGCTCGTGAGTTTCAGCTCCTTCGGCATGACATCCTCTTACAGGCTGCTGAAAATTCCCTCATTCCTCACCCTCCCATCTCAGGCGCGCCAAGACGCGCCATCTCCCAGACCTTCATTCTCAGTCGTTCGAACCCCTCAACGTACCCTGTCCGTGTACGCCTCGGGGTCCTCTCTTCTTGCGGCCTTGCTGGACGGCATTTTGATGAGCCTGGGGGTTATCGACTCATGTATGAGAAAATCGGATGCTAAGAGTTGAACCAGACAATAACCGAATAGACCAGAGAAACCAGATGAACCAGACAGACCACACGCGAAGAGGGGGTGGACTTTTTGAACAGGCTACGGACTCTGCTGGAGCGTCCGTGACTTGCTCCAGCCCTCTATTTCCCAGGGTCCAAACAGTTTTTCAGCACCCTGCCATAGTTTCTTTGGATAGACTTACTGCACGGACGTGCCCGATGGAGGTGCCGGCTGTGCAGCATCGCCACCCATATGCGGATTGTCTTTCATCGTGCCGCCATGAGGGTTGCCGTAACCCCTGCCGGCATCCTTGTGCTGCTGCAATACCTTCTCATGCTCGGTCTTCTCCTTGGCGCGCTGCTCCGGAGTCAACAGGGCGAGCACATCTCGTCGGGCCTTGATGGAGACCATGCGTAAGCCGACTTGCAAATCCTCGCTCTCCTTCAACTTGGCTTCGACGGCTCCCAGGTCGGACTTCTCATCCTCGGTCAGGGCTTTCAACTCGCGCTCCGCTATCTGGATGTCGGCCTCGCTCTTGATACGGGTCTTGTCCAGGTTGAGTTGCATGTCTTTGAGTTTCGTCACTTGCTCCGCGGTGAGCCCGATGTCTTGTTCGTGCTTGAGCAGATGCCGGATCAGGCGGCCGGTGCTGTTGTGCATCATGCCCGCGCCATATCCGCCCATCGAGCTATGCCCGCTGCCCCCATGTCCTTCCATGCCGTAGTAGCCTGGCTCATTGGCCCAAACCGTAGATATCCCAACGGTTAGCGCGAATACCGATGCGATGCCCAGCCTCACGATTGTTTGAGTTCTCTGCTTCATGCCTGCCTCCTTAAGTTGAATCGAATGAAGACGTTTGACTCCACTGTAACTCACGTCCCAGTAACCCCTGCTCGTCCTTGAGCACATTAAACAAGAATTCTACTGCTGTGCAGCCGGCAATAGCCCCATCAAGCGGATCATAATTTTCTTCGCAAGCGGATTCATCCACTTGGCGACGGAGGCTCCGAGAGCCAAGTGGATGTAGCTTGCCAGATCGACCAACACAACGCAAGCCAGCAACACAACTCGATGAGCACACGAAGTGGTCTACGCTCCAAGAGGCTGAGGTTGAGGTCAAAGTTGGCTGGCGGACTTTTTTTAACATCCTGCTAGTGAGCGTCAGGAGTGTGATCGACGTCTGGCCTGGGCGAGCAGCTCGGCACGCGGGTCCGGGTGCGCGATGACCCTGAGTTGGTCGTACAGTTTGCGCTCCTCGTCGGTCGATGAGGGGGGCATCACGATCTGGATCGTCAGGAAGAGATCGCCGTGGCCGCCGGTCGCAGCGGGGAGGCCCTTGCCCTTCAGTCGAAGCTTACTGTCAGCCCGACTCCCCGGCGGAACTTTCACCCGGACCGGTTCCATCAGTGTGGGGGCCATCACATCGGCACCCAATGCCGCTTCCCAGGGGAAGACGGGGAGGGAGACATGAATGTCGCTCCCCTGTCGGCGAAAGACGTTGTCCGGAGCGATCATCACGCGCAAGTACAAGTCGCCGGGCTTGCCACCGTTGGTGCCGGCTTGTCCCTTGCCGGCCACGCGAACCCTCGTTCCATCCTGTACCCCGGCGGGGATTCGTACTTCGATCGTATTGGGATGCAGCGTCGCACCGTGTCCCTGACAGGCTGGGCAGGGGCGTCCGCGAAAGGATCCGCTCCCGTGGCAGGTCGAGCAGGGTACTGGCTCTTGCAAGGTCATGCGCTTCGTCACGCCGGTAAACACCTCGGCCAGCGTCAGTTGCACCTCCGATTCAAGATCCTCGCCCTGCATGGCAAATCCACGACCATTGCCGCCTCGCCCTCGCTCTTTGAACAGATTTTCGAAGAAGTCGGAAAAGCCTTCTCCGCCGAACGAAGTCTCCGGGCCGCTCCCCCTGCGGGCACCGGCCTGCCGGCGCGCCTGCTCGTAGACCTCGGCTTGCTCCCAGCTGGCTCCATATTGATCATACTTCCTGCGTTTGTCCGGATCGCTCAAGACTTCGTGCGCCGCGTTCAACTCCTTGAACTTCTTTTCCATCTCGGATTTCTTGGAACCGCTATGGAGATCGGGATGAACCTGGCGTGCGAGGCGACGATAGGCCTTCTTGATGTCATCCGCCGAGGCAGACTTGGGAAGCCCGAGAATCTGATAGTAGTCGCGCTGTGTTGTTGCCATGGGAGTGGAGATACGGTTGCTTCAGTACAGGTCAACTATCTAGAACGCAGCTTACGGGGTCGAAGGGGGCTTTTCAAGTGCTGATAGGGGCATGCGTGCCGACGGGTGTGCCTCTCACCGTGGGGCGACGGTCTTGGCCCGTGCCATCATTTTGCAGTAGGAGCAGACTTCGGCGGTGGTGGGCTGGCTGCAAGAGGTGCAGGGGTGGAGGACGGCCCGGTCTTTCTCCGTCATGGTAGTCGCAGTGGGCTGCTTCTTGCTTTGCTTCTCGAGAAAACCCCAGTAGAACATCTGTTTTGTGCCCGGCGACTGGGTCTCCAGACGATTCAAAACTTCCTTGTACAGGAGCACCTTGGACCCCTTGGCCATGGGGCATTCCTCGACGATGTAATCGATCCGGTTCAACACCGCATAGGCCGCGAGTTCTCGTTCCGAGAGCCGGTAGAGGGGCTTCACCTTCTTGGCAAAACCTTCCACCGAGGCAGGCAACGACGGCCCCTGCTTATCCAGATATTCCTCCTGCCAATGCAGCACGTTGCCCAGGAGCCGGGCCGCTTCGTCATCGAGATTGTGACCCGTTGCCATCACATCGTAGTCCTGTTCGATCGCCACGCGATTGAACTGATAGCGTTTGATGGTCCCACATGTGGAACAGGTTGGGCGATGGATGAGCTGGGCCAGTTCCTTGATCCCCGCACCAGCCTCTTGTTCGACCGTATGGAGGTGCAACGTGGCTCCATGGGAGGTCGCGACTGCCTCGGCGAACTTCGTCACCTTGGCGTGCGATTGCTCAGAATAGGTCCCGATGCCGAGGTTCACATAGAGCGCGTCGGCGCGATAACCGAGCTTAAGCAGAATATCCCAGAGCGCCAGACTGTCCTTCCCACCGGACACCGCCACGAGAATCCGGTTATCCTTCCCAAACATTTTCTCCGACTTGATCGCCCGCGCAACCTGATCGTGGACGAATCCATTGAAGCAGTCTTTGCAGAAGGCCGCATTGTGGCGCGGGAGGCCGATCACAGCTTTGGTTTTACATTTGGTGCAATTCATTCTTGGCTCGTGAGGCGTGAAACGTGAGACGTGAAACGTGGGGAGCCACCGGAGATCACCGGTCGGATTTCAATCTGATCGCCGTCGTACAGCATCTCGTCTTCGGTGACGAGATCATCGCCTTTGATCACCAGATGTGCTTCGACGACGAGATTCAACTCGCGCAAGAGCTCTTTGACCTTCTTGGGGCCTTTGACTTCGACGGTTCTGGCTGGATGGCTTAGTTGGACTTGCATGGGAGGATCATAAGCTTCCGATACATGAGGGAGCAAGGGGGCAGCGAATGGGTAAGAAGTAAAAAGGTAAAAGTAAGAACTAAAAAGGAAGAAGGAAAAATCGGTTAACCCGCATTATTCATGACGTCTCGTGGAGAAATCATGCCGCCGCCACGCGAGACAGGCGCTCGGAGCCGTAAGTGAGGGAGGCATACTTGAAACAGTATGTTGACCGACCGAGCGGCGGGCCCAACTGGACTCATAGCGGGTGATTGTTACTAGCCGTGATTTGTATATCCTTGTCGGTGATTGTTATTTCATCCTCGACGTGGAGTCCATGAGTCACATACCCGATTTCTTTCTGGAGCTTCCTCTCAGATTGAAATTCTACCTCGATTTTGTAATGGCTATCTGACTTCACCTTGAAAGAACCTGAAGCGCTATGAGCGGGATTAACATCCTTGAACTCAATCGATTGTCCGCAGATATTTACTAGTATTCGCGCGATTGGCTCGCTCGCCTTGTTGAGTAGCAAGAATGATCCCGTATTGTTCCCACATGAAGCCATGCCTAGAATCAAGAAAGCTGCGGCGATTCCCGCCATCGAAACTCTCGACATCAGTTGCCATACCGACGGGGTATGGCGAAAAGCGCACTGAATCTACAGCGCCGCCTCCCGCAGAAACTTCGCCGATTCTTCCGGTGCCACCGGATTGATGTAGAACCCTGTGCCCCATTCGAAGCCTGCCACTTGGGTGAGTTTCGGAATGATTTCGATGTGCCAGTGGTAGTAGTCGCCGGTCTTTTCGTGGAGGGGAGAACTATGGAGGATAAAGTTGTAGGACGGCTTAGCGAGGACCTTGTCCATCCGTCGTAGCGCTTCCGAGAGAATCGGCGCAAGGAACTCGAATTGTGTCTTCTGGCTCTCTTCGAAGTAGCATGCGTGGCGTTTAGGGAGAATCCACATTTCAAAGGGAAAGCGCGGGGCAAACGGGGTGACGCAGAGGAATTCGGGATTTTCCGCCACGATGCGATCACCCTCAGAGAGGTCCTGCCGGAGAATATCGCAATAGATGCAGCGTTCTTTCTGCTCATAATGAGCCCGACAGCCATCGATCTCCTCCTGGACGTTGGTGGGGATGATCGGCAGCGCGATGAGCTGTGAGTGGCTGTGCTCCAGCGTGGCGCCGGCTGACGCTCCGTGGTTCTTGAATATAAGGATGTATCGGAACCGCACGTCTTTCTTCAGATCGATCATGCGATCGCGATAGGCCCACAGCACGTCCTCGATTCGCTTTATCGGCATGTCGGCCAGGCTATCTTGGTGATTCGGGGTCTCGATGATGACTTCATGTGCGCCAATCCCATTCATTCGATCGTAGAGGCCGAGGCCTTGACGGTCGAGGTCACCTTCGACCTGAAGCGCGGGGAACTTGTTCGGCACGACACGCACGGTCCAGTTCGGGACGTTGGGCGCCACCGGCTGCAGTCGGTAGGCCATGATTTCTTTCGGCGTCAGTCGCTCTTGCCCTGGGCAAAAGGGGCAGAGGGCTGCGGCCAAAGGCCTGGCGGCTTGCACGGGAACAAAGTCGTGAGGCCGACCGCTACGTTCCGTCGTAATAATCACCCACCGACCGACAATCGGATCGCGTCTTAGATCGGGCATGGCATCTCCTGAACAATGTTGAATGTTAAATGATGAATGTTGAATTGACCAGGAGGAATCGCTAGGTGCATGCAGGAACTCCGTTCTTGTTATTCATCATTTAACATTCAAAATCGATCATTCTGCGCTTTGCGCTGCTTACACACGCCACAGATTCGCTTCAAACTCTGACCCTGGAAGGAGAAATGTCGCAGGCTTGTGGTGCGGGTAGCGTGCGATTTCCAAGCGATGTTCCAGCACCAGAATGGTCATGCGGAGTTCCTGCCCAGGTGTGAGCTGTAAGTCCTTGAATGGCACAGCCAGTTCGACAATATTCCGATGACAGATCGATTGGTAGGGGCCGATCTCCTGCCAGGATCCGCTTGCGAGTTTCTGCGAGAGCAGAAACTGGTCTGGCTCTGACGGCGCAAGAGAGAATGACAGGTGATAGAGGTGTTCGGGCGTCTGCAGCTGCAGCTCGACCGTCAGCCCTGCCTCTCGTGTCTGCGATTGCTCGTCCGGATCGAGCCGGAGATATAACTGGTCAAGACTCCAGCCAAACTGGATATCGGTCAGCACCCCTGCGGCTTTCCACATTGCACCGAGCGGCGGCTGAATTTTGATTCTGCCTGCTCCGCGCCACTCAAAAAAGTCGGTCACGAGTCCATCGATGGAGGGGTGCAACAAGGCGAGAGGCGCGGTCACGAGGTCTGCCTCAGGCCTGCCGCGGGGACTACAGATCGGCTGATTCAACAGATCCGGTGGAGTCAATCCCGCGATCGTCCAGACATTCCGAAGGTGGGTCCGAAAGAGCCGATCGAACTCCTCTTTGTAGTCGCTATCAAAGTCGTCCCCATACCACCAGAACCAATCGCTGCCTTCGGCGGCGTAGAGTTCGTCCCAGGCGGCTTGCGCGCAATCCGAGGGGAGCGTGGCAGCGATTTCGGCGAGTCGGGATCGCGTGTGACTTATCAGGTCCCACCCACGATTGTCCTCCTGGTGACCGATCCAGATCTTATAGTCCTGGTTGATCCAGGAGCCTGAGTGAAGGTGGCTGACTCGATGCGTGGCTGGCGCGGCTTCGAGCGCTTTGGAGATCGTTGCGGTGGTGGTGCGAACCGCGTCGTCATCGAGCGCGCCGGTCGAGCAGGCCTTGTAGAGGAGCGAGAGAAACTGTTCTCCACCTTCGTGGTAGTGTTCCCATGGATTTTCCCCGTCGAGCACAATTGCGATGGTAACCTGGTCCTGCGGCGCTTCGTGAATGATGTGGCGTAGCCGACGAAGGACATCCTCGGCGGCCATTTCAGGAGTGGTCTTGTGGTAGATGAATCCAAAGGCATCGGAGATCTCCCGATCACGAAACAGCATCGTGACGTCTTGGTCCTCCGACCCGACCCGGTAGGGCTGATACAGATCCCGATGGCGTTGCCACGGTTGCTGGGCCGCGTCGAGCGAGCGAGCGAGGATGCCTTCGTCGGTTGCCAGCCAGCGCAGTCCAACCTTCGGCAACATCGGAATCAGTTCTGGACAGACGGAACCCTCCGATGGCCAGAGGCCCACGGGAGCCCGGCCGAATGTGGCGGTATGACACTCGACGGCGCGTTGCAGTTGCGTCTCCGCATCTTCCGGCGCATGGAATCGCGAGGGGAGGGGGAGATCCGGTCTGGCGCGTCCAGTGAAGTCCGTATCGATGATGAGCGGCAGGATCGGGTGAAAGAGGGGGGTCGTCGTGAGCTCGATTTGTTCCCACTCCATCAGTCGTCGATAGAGCGGAACGATGTCCTGCACGGCGAAGAGTTGGAGGGCCAACACTTCCTGTTTTTCTTCTTCCGAGAAGCCCCGGTTTTTCGCGCGCAACGCAGCCAGGCGCGGATAGCGACTGACCGTGCCGTAGCCGAACCAGGCGAGGTTGTGCCATGTCTGCAAGTCCAGCAGGTCCTGCGTGGAAAACTGCCGCGCAACCCGCTCTAAGTCGCGACCATAGACGTCGGTCCCGCGTTTCACGAGCAATTCATGATAGCGAGGGTAGGGGCGCACCATCGTGGCCCAATTGGCGGAAAAGAAATGGCGGATGAGAAAGGCTTTCTCTTCAGGACGAAGGTCCGCCGCCGGACGCTGTGCATGTTCCAGAAAAAGGTCGCGCACCGTCCCTGATCCGACTTCTTCCAGCTGTCGCAGGAGCGAAGGTGTAAAGTTGAATGTGGCTTTGATCGAGGGAAACTTCTCCAGCCCATAGGCCATGTCGTAGTAGGCTTTGGTGGCATGGAGACGTACCCAGGGCATACTGGCAGACCCCGCGACCGGGTCCGTGTAATAGGGTTGATGCATGTGCCAGAGAAAACAGATGTGGGCAGTCTTCATAGTCGAATGTTATTGAGGACTTATGGGCAGTATGTCATAGGAGTAGAGGGCATGCAATGAAATGAACGGAGGAGTTTGCATCGTGGGGGATCAAGAGGGACAGTCAGCATGGATGCGGTTATTGGTCTATTGGGGGCCGGTGGTCGGCTATGCCGGAATGGTTTTTTTCTTGTCGGCCCAGTCGCACCCGGAAGAGCAACTGCCATCGTTCTTGCTCGAAGGGGTCAGCGACAAAGTCTTGCACGCGGTGGAGTATGGCATCTTTTCTCTCCTATGCTACCGCGCATTTCGCTGGGCAGCGAGTGGGCCGGCTGTCGCGCGTCAAGCGGTTCTGCTGGCGATCGTGACGGCCTCGGTCTATGGCCTCACGGATGAAGTGCATCAATTCTTTGTCCCATTCCGCGAGTCGAGCTGGCTGGATTGGCTGGCCGATACAATCGGTGCAGTCATTGGGGCGATGAGTTGGCAGTTCCTCAGGTCGGAATGATGAACCGCGAGACGGGCGTGATGGGACAGAAAGGCGGGACGAGTGAGAGGGCTATCCCAGCCAGTCGCGCACGTTCCTGACGCGGCTGGAACTGGGACAACACGACCCTTCGTTGAGCACGCTGGTGCGATTGGCGAAGGCGCTGAAGGTGTCGGTGACGGAGTTGTTAGGAGAGACCATGAGTATGAGACAGTGGTGGCAGGTGGGGCAGGATCGCTTTACGACGCGAGAGGATGCCGAGGATCACGCCCGCACCGCGGGCGAGATGTTGTCGCACGGTATCAGAACAAACCCGGAGGCCCGGTGCGCCGTCTTCTCCCTGTTCGTGGGACGAAATAATCACCGCGCATTCGGTATCCCTTCGCTGTGCGCGTCCAGGGACCGTAACGCGAGACAGGCGGGACGAGCGAGATGGGGCAAACGAGGCCTGAGGAAAAATCATGGGGGTCGGGAGTCTTTTCTCGCAGCACGGTCCACCGCTTCCTGCCCGAGTGACACACCCGCTCCACCGTTGTGCCGTAGGTGACTCACTTGCTCTGTACCCAGGCGAAGAGTAGGCTGAGCCCACAGGTTGTCCCGCTCCCAACAATCCTGCGAGGTTGTTTCATGGATCTCCGTCGCCAACAGCGTTTCCTCGTGCACTTGCAGAGCGTGCTCTCTGGTCATCCACGCATTGAACTGGTCGGTACGATCATGAATCTGTCGAAGGGTGGCTGCCGCGTGAAGACCGACAGCCAGGTTTACTCAGGTATGCAGGTATCTCTGCGCTTCGACGTGTCCGGTGAGACGTCACCTATTTACATTGAGCGGGCAGCGGTACGTTGGAACCGCGGTGGCGAGGTCGGCGTGGGGTTCATCACCGTGGCTCCCCCTCACCAGGAACGATTCGACCAACTCCTCAAACGATTGAAACAGGATCTCAAGAGTTGAGCATCGGTCAGATAGGAGAGTGGCCGAAGCTGCCCTGTACTGCCGGCATTTCCCAAATTCCCTATTTTCTTCTCAAGGGTAGCCTGATCGATCCTTAATTGCGCGCGTCGAACGAGCACATTTCAATTCTCTATACCTTTCTTTAGAGGAGCGGCCGAGGCTGCCCTTTACTGCGCGCATCGAGCGACCACTGCTTCATCGTGGGGGCTCTGCGAGCAAGAAGGGCACCTGGCCGCTCCTTGCCCATCCTCTGAGTGACAAGGTTTCCCCGCATCAGTATAATGCGCAGCCTATGGTTACTGTCGATCCTGCCGCGCCGAAACAGCCACTGGCCTTGCCGGATCGTACCCTCGTGGCTGCCACGGTCGAGGCTCGGCTTCCCCTTAGGGGACAATTCAAGGCACTCACGCCCTTAGCAGGCGATGCCTCCAACCGCCGGTATTTTCGCATAGAGTTGACCGGAGGCGCTGCTCGCTCGGTGATTCTCATGCAGTTGGCCGAGCCGGAGGCCTTCAAGCAATCGGAAGAAGCTGTCAGCGGGGTGGTTCATCAGGTCACCGAATTACCGTTTCTGAACATCCTCTCCCATTTAACCAAAGCCGGGGTCTCTGTTCCGCGCCTCTATTACTATGATCAGGCGGCGGGGCTGCTCTATCTTGAAGATTTTGGGGACCTCACCCTGTCGGAAGCCTGTCGTGAAGCGAGTGCGGCAGACCTGGAAGCGCGCTATACGCAGGCCGTCGATGCCCTCGTGCATATGCAATCGACGGCCACCTCACCAACCGATCAGCACTGTCTCGCGTTCCACCGAAGTTTCGATGTGCCGCTCCTTATGTGGGAGTTCGACCATTTTCTGGAGTATGGGATCGTTGTGAGGCAGAGGAAACTGATGTGCGCCGACGATCACCTCCCCATCCGGGACGAATTCAAGAAAATCGCCGAGTTGCTCGCCGGCCAACCGCGCGTCTTTGTCCACCGGGACTATCACTCGCGCAATTTGATGATTGATGGCGAACGGCTGGGGGTCATCGACTTTCAAGACGCCTTGATGGGGCCGGCGACGTACGATCTCGCCTCGTTGCTGCGCGACGCCTATATCGAACTCGACGAGGCGCTGATAGACCGCTTGATCAACCGCTATCTCGATCGGTTGGCGACGCATCGGCAGGTGTGGACCAACCGAGAAGCCTTCCGCCGCCTGTTCGACTTCACGAGCATCCAGCGTAACCTCAAAGCAGCGGGGCGATTCGTCTACATCGATCGCGTCAAGGGCAATCCCAATTTCCTCGCCGACATTCCGCGTGTCTTGAACTATGTCAAACGCAATCTCCAGAAATATCCCGATTTGGAAACGCTCCGGAAGCATCTCACCCCCTATGTGCCGGAACTGCAATAGCAAAGGGTGAACGGTGAACGATGAATTCTGAATTTCAACTCAGCACTCAGCACTCAGCACTCAGCACTTCGATATGAAAGCCATGATCCTCGCAGCAGGCTTAGGGACTCGCCTGAGACCGCTCACAAACACGATTCCGAAGCCGCTCCTCCCCATTGCGGGCACGCCGCTGATCGTGTGGAATCTCTTGCTCCTGAAGCGGCACGGGTTCCACGATGTCGTCATCAATCTGCATCACCTCGGACCGATGATCGAGCAGGTGGTCGGCAACGGCTCGCGGTACGGGTTGCGGATCATCTATTCGCGCGAGCCGGCGATCTTGGGCACGGGGGGCGGCCTCAAGCAGGCGGAGCCGCATTTTTCCGGTGAGTCGGTGTTGGTGCTCAACGGTGATACGCTTGTGGAGCTCGACCTCGGTGCGTTGTGTACGTTTCATCAACAGCGCGATGCCGTGGCGACGTTGGTCCTGCGCAAAGATTCTGAGGCGGCGGGGTGGGGTCTTGTGGAAATGGATTCGAACAACCACATCGTGCGGATCACTGGGCGTGGACGCACAGATCAGGTGCCGACCCAGCCTCGCATGTTTGCCGGGATCCATGTGCTCCGTCCGCGGCTCCTGCGAGATGTGCCGAAGGGCGTGGCCTCGACCATCATCGACCCCTATGTGGCGGCGATTCAGCGGGGGGAGACGGTGCTCGGGTATGACTGTGAGGGGTACTGGTCGGACATCGGGACGCCGGAGCGCTATGCGCAAGCCGAACAGGATGCATCAGCCGGTCTTATCACCCTGGCGACAAGACAGCTACCTGCTTAGCAGGATCCTGAAAAACTATTTTGAACTGCTAGAACTTGGATGGGTCCGCACATGTGGTACAACAGGAATACACTCTCGCAGGATGCTCAAAAAGGCCGTCCAGCAAGGCCGCAGGCGAGTCGAAACCGGAGGCGTACCCTCTGGGGCGCACGGTGCGACGAATAAGGAGCACCACGTTTGTGCGCGCCGCCGAGTTGGTGAGGCGGCCGGGTCCCCATTGAGGATTTCGATGAGCCGAGAACGAAGCTGGCGGACTTTTTCAGCATCCTGTAACGCTAATCCGGCTCCTTTCTCATCTTCTGTCGCTTAATCAAGCGGGCTAGGTACGTGCGTTGGATCCTGAGGCGGTCTGCTGCTTTTGTCTGATTGCCCTCTGCCTCTTCGATAGCTCGCGCGATGATGTAGCGGCCATGTTCTTCCATCGACTCATGGTACGGGAGTGAAAGATAGGGAAGGCGTTCGCCAGGCAAAGTGCGGCCTATGGCATCCAACGACAGCATGTCCGGTTCGATGGTGTCTGACTGGTTCAAGACAACGGCCCGTGCGACGACGTTCTCCAATTCGCGAATGTTGCCAGGCCAACGGTACCGGCTCATGGCTTCCATTGCCGCGGGGCTGAGCATCATGCCGGGACGTTTCGCTTCCCTGGCATGTCGGTTCAAGAAAAACTTAGCCAAAGCAGGGAGGTCATCGGGTCGTTCGCGGAGCGGAGGCAGGGTCAGGCTGATGACGTTCAAACGGAAAAAGAGATCCTCGCGAAACTCACCGGTCTTCACGGCCTGTCGGAGATCCTTATTCGTGGCGGCGATGACCCGAATATTGATCGACACGAGGCGTGTGCCGCCGACTCGATGAAATTCCCTGTCCTGGAGCACGCGCAACAGTTTGGCTTGCAGCGGGAGCGACATGTCTCCGATCTCGTCCAGGAAGATCGTGCCTCCATCCGCCATCTCCAGTTTGCCCTTTTGCAGGCGATCCGCGCCGGTGAAGGCGCCGCGTTCATGCCCGAAGAGTTCGTTTTCGAGCAGCGTTTCCGTGAGGGCGACACAGTTGATGACCACCAGCGGCATAGCCTGACGCAGACTCCACTGGTGGATGGAACGGGCGAAGAGTTCCTTGCCCGTGCCGCTTTCACCAAGCAGTAACACGCTGGCATCGGATTTCGCGGCACGTTGAGCTGACTCCATCACCGCACGGATCTTCGCGCTCAGGCCCACGATCGAGGCATAGCGGCTGTCGACTTCGGACTTGAGACAGGCCACTTGCCGTTTAAGGGTGTTTCGCTCCAAGGCCTTGCCGATCACGATGAGGAGGTGGTCTTTGTCCAGCGGCTTGGTTAGAAAATCGTAGGCGCCGGTTTTCATGGCCTCGACGGCGGCATCGATCGAGGCATGGGCGGTCATGACGATCACCGGGAGATCCTCGGCTGGTCTGACTTTCGGGAGTCGCTTGAGGACCTCAAGGCCGGTCAGGCGTGGCAAATCCAGATCGAGCAACATGAGGTGCGGAGCTTCCTGCTCGACCTGCTCGAGCGCCTGCACCCCATCACATGCGATCACGGTTCCATAGTCGGAGGCCTGCAGACGATCCTCCAACATCGTGACAATATCAGGATCGTCGTCGACAATGAGAATTTTCGCCTTCATCTTGTCCTTCCATTCGTGGGAGGGTAATGTTCCCTCCAAGCTCGCTTGCTTTTCCTCTCTTGGAAGGGCACCGATGTTGGTCTACGTGCGGCCGTCGAACGAGGCCCTTCTGAGGGCGCGCGTTCCGGGAGCACAGGACCAACGTGGGTGCCCTTCCAATCCTTTTTATCGTGGGGGCTCCGCGAGCAAGGGAATCGTTCTTACTCTCCCACTTCTACTCCATGACGTTCATCACGAGACCAGTCAGCGGTTTCGGGAAGAAATACGTCGACTTGTGGGGCATACGTTCGCCGGCCGTCGCGACGGCTTGCACTTCGCTGACTTTTGTCGCGTTGAGCAGCAAGGCTCCGGTTCCCGTTCCCTTCGCCACCCAATCCAAGGCTTCATGATCATCCTTCGTATAGAGGATGGCCTCCTGGTCCTCTTGCGTAGGGCAGAGGGTCGCGACGACGAGGTGTTGGAGCAACGACACGTCGAGCTTGGCGCGAGGAGAGGTTTGTGCGAGTGGACGATGGGCTGGTTTCAAGCTCAGCGTGACGTAGCGGCTGTCTCCCTTCAACGCCAGTCCGAACACCGGAACCATGCGACCGTTGGTTCGTAAGGCTTCGATGAATTTCGCGCGCGTGGCCGCCTGTGTGGCCGCGGTGAACGGAAATTCCTGTAGGTCGAACGTGGCGCCCAACAATGATTGCACACGGTCATAAGAAGGCAGGGCTGTGGTCGTCACCCGGTGCGTCGGGAGTACGGTTAAGCCCGGGTCTTCAAGGGCGGTCAACAGCATCAGGACTCCGTCGTACGACTGCTGGCCGGCAAGCGACCCAGCCTGCTGCCGGCGGAGTTTCTGATAGTTCAACGCGGTCTCGTAGCGATGGTGGCCGTCTGCGATAAACAACGGCTTGCTGCGCAAGGCGTCGACCGCGTGTTTCAGTACGGCTGGATCCGTCACAGCCCAGAGTTGCTGACGGAACCCCACATCGTCGTGAAAGTCGATCAGGACAGGTTTCCCCTTGATTGCCCCTTCCAGCAGGCCCATCACCGCTCCTTGGGGGTCGGAGTAGAGCGACCAAATGGGGCTGAAGTTCGTCTTGCAGGCTTCGAGCAGATTCAGCCGATCTGTTTTGGCGGCCGAGCGTGTATTCTCGTGCGGGTAGATATGTCCAGAATCTAGCGTTTCCAGTTTGATGGTGGCGAGAAAGCCCTTGAGAGTTTTCGTCGGCGAGCCGGTCGGAGCATAGGGCGCGGTGTAATCGATCGTATGGTAGTAGAGGGTCGGCTGCGCGTCGCGTTTCAGCGCCCCGCTCTTAAGCCAGTCGCGAAGAGTCGATGCGGCGCGGGTATATCGATTATTGGCTGGACCGTCGCCGGGTTGATCGCACCCCAATTCGAGTCGGATGATGTTCTGCGGGTGGCGATCGTGCAAGGCCTTCTGCCCGGCCGCATCGATGATGTCGTAGGGCGGCGCCACGACCTGTTTGATATCTCCGACAAGCGTCGTATCGTACCGCACGCCATGAAACGGAATGATCGTCGACATAGCGAAATCCTCTACTCGATAATAAGTGGTTGGGCCGTTGCGGCGCAACGACCAGAGGGGTGGAACCTTTCCTTCTGCGCGGTGCCGTTTCCATGGCTGTTCCATGGAACTCGCGGGGAGAAAAGCTATCGATCGCGGGTAACCATATAGTCGGCGGTCACCGAGAGGGCTCGTTTGGCCGTACTGTCTTCGAACTGATTGAGATCTCGTTGGGCCGCGGCGACGTAGGATCGTGCGCGGTCCATGGCATAGGTGATCGAGCCCAATTCTTCCATCAAGCGAATGAACCGACCGAGGTCTTCCTCTGTCAGGGTCCTGCTTTCCATGCGGTCGACGATCATCTGCCGGTCCTGTTCCGAACAATGATGCAGCAGATGTAACAGTGGCAGCGTGGCCTTGCCTTGGCGGAGGTCCTGCCCCAGAGTCTTGCCCAAGTGTTCGCCATTAGCGGTGTAGTCGAGCGTATCGTCGGCCACTTGGAAGGCGATCCCAAGATGGTGGCCGAACCGGAAGAGCGCATCCTGCTGGACCTCTGAGGCGTCCGCGAGAATGGCGCCCATGCGACAAGCGGCGGCTATCAAGCCGGCCGTCTTGTGATCTACAATCTTAAGATACTCCGCCTCCGACATGGTTGGATTGCCGTTGTAATAGAGCTGCAGCACTTCGCCTTCCGCCATCTTCTTGCAGGCCTCGCCAAGGACTTCGTTAATCCCATGGTTCCGGAAGTCGACGACCTGGGTGAAGGCTTTGGAGTAGAGATAGTCGCCGACGAGGATACTGATTTGATTGCCCCAGACTTTTCTGGCGGTTCGCCGGCCTCGGCGAATATCGGCATCGTCGACCACATCGTCGTGGAGCAGGGATGCGGTATGAATGAACTCCACCAGACTGGCGAGTTGGTGATGATCGCGACCGGTATAGCCGCAGAGACGGGCAGAGAGCAGTAGCAAAAAAGGTCGAATTCGTTTTCCGCCGCTGTTCAAAATGTGGGCGGCGACAGTATTGACGAGTGCCACACTGGAATCGAGGTTCGTCCGAGCTTGGCGCTCCATCCCCTCCAATTCATCATGGTACGCCTCCCAGACGTCCGCCATGTTGTTGATAGTGGGGGTGATTGGACTTTGGGGCATGCGGCGGATGGTAGGGCAGAGGAGGAAACAAAGTCAAGCCAATCACCCCTATGGGGAGCGAGCCGGCGTGGACCGTCTGTGCGAGAGATAATCTTGACAGAAGAATCGTGCTTCTATTAAGGTGAGCGGTGTGGATACGAACGAAATTCGCCTTGTGAGTGACGGGGTTAGCTATCCGATTGCCTCTCTGTTGTAGCCTCCGTCCAGTAGCATAAACTCCTACATTTTTATCGAGATACAAACGATGAGCATCCCTGGGTTTCCACCGAAGCAAGGCCTCTATGATCCTGAACAGGAGAAAGACTCCTGTGGGATCGGTTTTGTCGTCAACATCAAGGGCCAGAAATCCCATACCATTGTTCAGCAGGGTCTTCAGATTCTTGAGAGCCTTAGTCACCGAGGGGCGCAGGGCTGTGACCCTTGCACGGGAGACGGCGCCGGGATTCTGCTTCAAGTACCGCACGAGTTTCTCAAGCGTGCGGCCGGCGATGCGGGGGTTTCCCTGCCCAACGCCGGGGAGTATGGCATCGGGATGTTGTTTCTCCCACCCGAGGCCGACGCGCGACAACAGTGTGAGGCACTCTTTACCAGAATTATCAGGGAAGAGGGCGCTCGGCTCATTGGTTGGCGCGATGTGCCGGTCAAGAGCGATGTGATTGGCGTCGTGGCGCGCAGCACCGAGCCGTTTATTCGGCAGGTGTTTATCGCCCGTGATGTTCTCAATGAAGGGCAGTTTGAACGCAAGCTCTATGTCATTCGCAAGCGGGTGGAGAAGGCCATCCGCGAATCGGCCATTCAGGGGCGTGACTACTTCTACGTCTCAAGCCTGTCGGCGAACACCATCGTCTACAAGGGATTGTTGCTTCCGAATCAGATGTCTGCGTACTACCAGGACTTGAAGGATGAGCGCCTGACGAGCGCGCTTGCCCTCGTGCACTCCCGCTTCAGTACGAACACGTTCCCCACCTGGCCGTTGGCCCATCCCTACCGCTACATTTGCCATAACGGCGAGATCAATACGCTGAAGGGCAACATGAATTGGATGCGCGCCCGACAAGGCCGGCTCAACTCTGAACTGTTCGGCCAGGATCTGGCCAAGCTCTATCCGATCGTCTCCGAGCGGCAGAGCGACTCAGCCTGTCTGGACAATGCCGTGGAATTCCTGACCATGGGAGGCCGCTCTCTCCCGCACGTGATGATGATGCTGATTCCCGAGCCCTGGGTTGCGAATCCGCAAATGGATCTCGATCGGCGGGGGTTCTATGAGTACCACGCGGCGATGCAGGAGCCCTGGGACGGTCCGGCGGCGGTCTGTTTCACCGACGGCAAGTTCATCGGCGCGACACTCGATCGCAACGGGCTGCGTCCCTGTCGCTATCAAGTGACGACGGATGGCCTGGTGATCTTGGCCTCGGAAGCGGGTGTGCTGCCGATGGATGTCCGGAAGATCAGGCAGAAGGGGCGCCTCATGCCGGGCCGGATGTTCATGGTCGATACCGTGCAAGGGCGCATCATCGATGACGAGGAAGTGAAGGCCGAGATTGTGAGCCGCAAGCCCTACCGGTCCTGGGTCACCGAATATCGGATTTCGCTCGACGAGTTACCTGATCCCAGCAATGTGCCGCAGCCGGACCACCCGACGATCCGCCAGCGCCAGCAGGCCTTTGGCTACACCGTCGAAGAGTTGAAGATGGTCATCACGCCGATGGTCGTGGATGGCCAGGAAGCAGTGTCGTCGATGGGCACGGACACGCCGCTCGCGGTGCTCTCGGAGCGGCCACAGCTGCTCTTCAAATATTTCAAGCAGCTGTTCGCCCAGGTGACCAATCCGCCGATCGATCCGATTCGTGAGGAACTGGTGATGTCGCTGACGACCAGTATTGGGCCCAAGCCGAATCTGATGCATGAGCATCCGGAGGCCTGCCGCCGCATCCGAGTCAAACAGCCGATTCTGACAAATGCCGAGCTCCAGAAGATTCGCGAGATCGCCGATCCGCATTTTAAGAGCCAGACGCTCAAGATGCTCTTCAAAGTGGCCGAGGGGCCTGAAGGGCTCGGGGCAGCAGTCGACGATCTCTGTCGACAGGCGTCGCAGGCGATTCGCGAAGGCTACAAGTTCCTGATCCTCAGCGATCGCGGAGTCAACGAAGAATGGGCGCCGATTCCGAGCCTCCTTGGCATCGCGTCCGTCCACCACCACCTTGTACGCGACTGCACGAGGACGGAAGTCGGCCTCATCGTCGAAACCGGCGAGCCGCGCGACGTGCATCAATTTGCGGCGCTCATCGGCTACGGAGCCGGCACGGTAAATCCCTATCTCGCCTTCGAATCGCTTGTGGACATGGAACGCGACGCGTATCTGCCGGAAGGGTTGGATGCTCAGACCGCCGAGGGCAAGTTCATCAAGGCCATCAACAAGGGCCTGCTCAAAATCTTCTCCAAGATGGGTATCTCGACCGTACAGTCTTATTGCGGCGCGCAAATCTTCGAGGCGATCGGATTGAATCACGAGCTGGTCGATCGATACTTCACAGGGACTGCCTCGCGCGTCGAGGGCATCGGCATCCGGGAAATCGGTGAAGAAACCTTGCGGCGGCATCGCGTGGCCTACGAGCCGACGCCGATCCGGCAACTCGATTTCGGCGGGGAGATCCACTACCGCATCCAGGGCGAGCACCACAACTGGAATCCGGACACGATTTATAAGCTGCAGCACGCGACGATGGCCAACGATCCGAAGAGCTTCGCCGAGTTTTCCCAGCTCGTGAACGACGAGAGCAAGCGGCGCTCAAACCTGCGCGGCCTGCTCGACTTCAAATTCCTGCCAGAGGCGATTCCTCTCGACGAAGTCGAGTCGGCGAAAGAAATCGTCAAGCGATTTACCACCGGCGCCATGTCCTTCGGCGCGATCAGCAAAGAGGCGCACGAGACCCTGGCGATCGCGATGAATCGGATCGGCGCCAAGAGCAACACGGGCGAGGGCGGCGAAGATCCTGAGCGGTTCGTTCCGTTGCCAAACGGCGACTCGAAGAATTCTTACATTAAACAGGTGGCCTCGGCGCGGTTCGGAGTCACGAGTCACTACTTGGTCAATGCGAAAGAGTTGCAGATCAAGATGGCGCAGGGAGCCAAGCCCGGTGAGGGCGGACAGTTGCCCGGCCATAAAGTGGATGAAGTGATCGCGAAGTTGCGATATGCCACGCCGGGCGTCCAGTTGATTTCTCCGCCACCGCACCACGATATCTATTCCATCGAGGATCTAGCCCAACTCATTTTCGATCTGAAGAACTCCAGCCCCGATGCGGACGTCTCTGTCAAGCTGGTAGCCGAAGTGGGAGTGGGCACTGTCGCGGCCGGTGTTGCGAAGGCGCATGCAGACAAAGTTCTGATCAGCGGCGATTCAGGCGGCACCGGCGCCTCGCCCCTGGCCTCGATCAAATACGGCGGGGTCCCGTGGGAATTGGGTTTGGCCGAAACGCATCAAACGTTGGTGCTGAACGATCTGCGCGGACGAATTCGCGTCGAAACCGACGGGCAGCTGAAGACCGGCCGCGACGTCGCCGTTGCCGCGTTGCTGGGCGCCGAAGAATTCGGCTTCTCGACTGCGCCGCTGATCGTTGAAGGCTGTATCATGATGCGGAAGTGCCACCTCAACACCTGTCCGGTGGGGGTGGCGACGCAAGATCCCGTTTTGCGGAAGAAGTTCAGCGGCCAGCCGGAGCATGTCGTGAATTTCTTCTTCTTCGTGGCCGAAGAGTTGCGGCAGATCATGGCCAAACTCGGATTCCGCTCGGTGAAAGAGATGGTCGGGCGCGTGGACAAACTGAAAGCTCAGAAAGCCATCGACCACTGGAAGGCGAAGGGGCTGGATCTTTCCCCGCTCTTACACGCACCAGATGTGGGGCCGGAGATTGCCCGCTATTGTGTGCAGAAACAGGACCACGGTCTCGCGGACGTGCTCGATAACAAGCTGATCGAGCTGTGCAAGCCGGCGATCGAGCGAGGGGAAAAAGTAACGCTCGATTTGCCGATCCGGAATGTGAACCGCACGGTCGGTACAATGATGTCCAGCCGCATTGCAAAGAAGTATGGGCTTGAAGGATTGCCGCCAGACACGATCACGATCAAGTTTACCGGCTCGGCCGGTCAATCCTTCGGCGCATTCATCTCGCGCGGCATCACCATGATCCTCGAAGGGGAGTCAAACGACTATCTGGGAAAGGGACTGTCCGGCGGGAAGATCATTGTATTCCCGCCGAAGCAGGCGATCTATATCCCGGAAGAGACGATTCTCATTGGAAACACTTCGCTCTATGGCGGGACGCAAGGCGAAGCCTATTTCTACGGCATGGCAGGTGAACGGTTCGCGGTCCGCAACAGCGGCGTCAGAGCAGTTGTCGAAGGGACCGGCGACCACGGCTGCGAGTACATGACGGGCGGCGTCGTCGTCGTGCTCGGCGGGACCGGCCGCAACTTCGCGGCGGGGATGTCGGGGGGCGTGGCCTTTGTGTTGAATGAACTGGACAAGTTCCAATCTCGCTGCAACCTCGGCATGGTGGAATTGGAAAAGATAACAACGGCCGAAGACAAGAAGACGCTGCATCAGATGGTCACATCTCATTTCATGTATACCGGCAGCCGCAAGGCCAAGCAGGTCCTGGATTCCTGGGAGACCATGCTGCCGAAGTTTGTCAAGGTGATGCCGGTGGACTATAAGCGCGTATTGGAAGAACGGAAGAAGAAGGCTGCAGCAAGTAAGGGGTGAGGCGCAACGGAGACAGTGCTGAGATCAAAGTGCTGAGTCGGGGAAATCCCCACACTAGTCGCTCAGTCTTTCATAGTCGTTACTCAGCACTCAGTTCTCAGCACCTAGGACTAAAAGAGATGAGTGATCCTAAAGGTTTCATGAAATATGCCCGCGAGGGGCCGAAGCGTCGTCCCGTCGCGCTGCGCGTGCTTGACTGGAAGGAATTCTACGAACCGATCTCGGAAGAAAAACTCCAGACCCAAGGGGCGCGTTGCATGGATTGCGGCGTGCCATTTTGCCAGAGCACGAACGGCTGCCCGGTTGTGAATCTCATTCCGGAGTGGAACGACCTCGTGCACCGTGGCCGCTGGGGCGGTGCGCTCAAGGCGCTGCACACTACCAATAACTTCCCGGAATTCACCGGCCGTCTTTGTCCCGCACCCTGCGAATCGGCCTGCGTGCTCGGGATCAATAGTGACCCGGTGTCGATCCGCGTCATCGAATGGAACATCATCGATCGAGGTTTCAACGAAGGACTCGTGCAACCGATCCTGCCGACTGCAAAGACCGGCAAGACGGTGGCCATCATCGGCTCAGGACCGGCCGGTCTCGCCGCTGCTCAGCAACTGACCCGCGCGGGCCACACCGTGACGCTGTTCGAGAAAGCCGACCGGATCGGCGGCTTGCTCCGCTACGGCATTCCCGACTTCAAGATGGAAAAATGGGTCATCGACCGGCGCCTGGATCAGATGAAGGCCGAGGGAGTGGAGTTCAAGACCAGTGTCTCCATCGGGAAGGACCTCACAGGCGAACAGTTGCGGCAGCAGTTCGATGCCGTTGGCCTCACCATGGGCGCGGAGCAGGCACGTGAACTGCCGATTCCAGGGCGCGAACTCAAGGGCGTGCATCTCGCGATGGACTATCTGACGCAGCAAAACAAACGAAACGCCGGTGACAGGATCACGGACGAGCCGATTACGGCAAAGGGCAAGCGCGTCGTCATCATCGGCGGCGGCGATACGGGGTCTGATTGTCTCGGGACTGTACACCGACAGGGCTGTGTCGAAGCGCATCAGTTTGAATTACTCCCGGAGCCGCCACCGACTCGGGCTGGTTCGACGCCCTGGCCGCTCTGGCCTATGCAGCTCCGCACCTCGCACGCGCACGAAGAAGGCTGCGACCGGCAGTGGAGTGTGTCGACCACGAAGTTCACCGGCCACAATGGCCAGGTGACGAAGCTCCATGCCAATCAGGTGAAGTTCGAGAACGGCAAGTTCACGCCAATTCCCAACAGCGACTTCGAGATGGATGTGGATCTCGTGCTCCTCGCGATGGGCTTCACCGGACCTGTGAAGAATGGCCTGCTCGACGGCCTCGGCGTGAAATACGATCAGCGCGGCGCGGTGTCGGTGGACGAGCACTTCATGACCAACCTCGACGGCGTCTTTGCCGGCGGCGATATCAAACGCGGCGCCTCGCTCATCGTCTGGGCCATTGCCGAAGGGCGCAACATGGCGGCGGGGATCCATCAGTACCTGCAGGCGGGCAAATCGGCGAAGCGTTCAGCAGCGTAACGCGTAGATCGAGTGCCTTCCGCGGGTCCTGTCACGGCGAACAGCCCCACCGTGCTCGCACCCCGCGCGGTGGGGCGCCCAGTTCGCCGCGCCACCAGCGGTCCATCAGCCAGTTCCGGCTTTCCTTCTCCACTGAGTCTCGGTAGGTCCCCGCTCCTCCTGCAATGTTCGCTCTGAGCCCTGGCATGTCTCGATGTGGGTGGTTGAAGAAATAGGAGCATTCTGATTTTCTTGACGCCTAATTCGAGTAACAGCCAACAACAATTTAGAATGTCCAATTCCCGTGCCCCTGTGGGTTGGAGAGCCATGAGCGTCAGCCGAAATAGGCTGACAACGCGTGCAGCGTTTGTCGTGTTCTGGACCGTCGATGATTCCTTTGATAAGGGGATGAAAACCAAATACATTATCCCGCAATCGGTGTTCTCATTGACCGAGAGAGGCTGACCAATCTACTCACTAGTTAGAGCGCAAGAATGACAAGTCGCGTTCCCCATGCGGCCTTCATGGCTGTCTTCGCCGCGGACTCGGAGTTCCCTCACCCTCCGGGAGCTTCCTTCGCGCGTTCACTGCAAGCCCATTTGAGGTCGCACTTCACGTCAGTAGCCGACTTTGACAACTGGCGCGACGTTGGTTGGTCCGTTGAGATTCGCCTAGGAGAAAAAGCGTTTGAGGTCTACTTTGCCCCGTTCGGGCCCGAGGGCAGATGGCTGTTGGCCGTTGCGCCGCTTGGTCAGCCCGGTGCCATCGCACGATTCTTTGGGAAAAAAGCCGAGCCGTCCGAGGCCGAGTTGAAATCACTCTCAAAGGAGATTCATGCCTTGTTGAGCTCAACTTCCGGCATCGCGGACATCCAATGGATGTTCGGCGGACCCCCAGGCAAAGTACCAGGTGTCAACGACCCAGCCCAATTGGGGTGGCAGATTGCGCTCTAACAACGCGCTCCAGCTGACGCCCCAGCGCTGCGCGCTGGGGTCCCCTCGTTCGCTTCGCACTCGGCGCAGCTGAGCGCGGGCGTTAGGCGGCCAGTAAAATATTCCAGCATCGAATGACACCTCTTCTTCGACCGCTGACATGCTGACGCGCGACCTCGCCGGAAGAACGGGGACCTACCGAGGTGCGGCCAGCGCGCATGATTCATGGGGGCTCGTTACGAAACTGTGGAGACGCCAAGCGAGACGGGCGCGTGGAGCCCCGAGAGGCCGAGGCGTACTCGAAGCAGTACGTCGAGGTCGAGAGGGGCGAGCCCGCCCCCCAGTATGTGGATTATGAGCATACTGGCTTGTCGTAGCGGCGTGTCCGCAGTTGCAGTAGAGCCCTCATGGATCATACGCGCGGGGAAAGCTGGAACTGACTGAAGCTCTGTGCTCGAATGATCGCAGCTGAAGGAATTCCAGAAGGCTTCTGCTCGGTCAAGCCCGGAAGGGTCGTTCCGGAAGGTGGGAGCAGCAGCGGCATGCCAGCGCTCGTCGTCCCTCCTAGACTTCTCTCGCTCTCCTCTGTATGTTTTGCACAATCACTACTCTGGAGAAAGAAAGAATGACTCAGCAAACCTACCCTCGCAGCCCCAAAGCTCTCCTTGGCGGCCTTGCTCACCTGGGGCGGTTCATTGACAAGATTCGTCTGCGGAATGCGGGTCAGATTCAGGACTACAACTACATCACGGTGGGGTTCGATAAGAACCTGATCGAATTTTTGCAGATCGATCCGAAATCGTTTGAGCAGCGGGTGTTGGCCGGCGGGGCGGATGAGGAATTGCTTGCCTGGGTGAGGGCCAATAGCCGAAAACCATCCGAGCAAGAGATCGCCCAATGGAGCCAGGGGCTCCTGACTTCAGGGCCCAAAGACGACGCAGCTCGGCAGCGGTTTCAGGGACGTCTGCAAGCCATCGCCACGAAACGCGGCGTGTCGGTTTCGTCTCTCCCTCCTGTCGCCTCCTGGGCTGACGTGATTGAGCTTGACGAAGCCCGGCTTTAACAGGATGCTGAAAAAGGATGCGGGGTAGCTGGGACGATCCCCGTGCTCGCGCAACGCGCGGCCTCAGAAGGCCCTCGTTGGACGCGCGCAGTTGGGATCATCCCAGCCACCCCTTAGTAAAGGCAGTAAATGGTCGCTTGCTGCGGCCTTGCTTGGGACAAGGCGCGTCTCGGCGCGCCAGGGTTGGGCGGGTGAGAAGTCTGGCCTTTTTAAGCATCCTGGGGGAGCGTTCTCTTGTTGTGCGACACGTAAGGACCATCGATGTTCTCGTGTGCCAGCATAGTTTTTCAGTAGGCTACTAGACATCGTCCGCAGGGAAGGGTTACGCGGCGACTTTTGTGAGAAGTTTCTTTACTTCGACGTGGGCGAAGATGACGTCGGGTTCCCGCTGAAGGGCTTCATAGTAACTCCGTTCGAAACCGTCGCCTTCCTCCGAAGGACGGATGAGGGCTCGGGCTTCTATTAGAAAGTGCTCCACCTCAACAAGCGATAGCTCAGACTCGTCATCTAAGAGTTCATCGATACGAACCACCAGCTGAGATAAGGGGTGAAGCCAGGTAAACCAAGGATCGTTCAACACCAATTGCAGCAGTTGGCTGGTTGACGCGACACGGCCATTGATGCGTTCGTAGGTCACTTGCTCCGCCAGGATGAGGGCCTTATGGAGACTCAAGAGGCTGCTCCGCACGTCGAGGATCCTCTTGCGGAGAGTGCAGGATTTCCTGGTCGAGGTCTTCTGCGATACAGGCGCCATAAAATAACTTTAGCAGGTTATTTAAAAAATGGTGACCCCTGGTACTCGGTTGGGAGGTCGATACCCGCCATAGTTTGAATATCGGCGTATTCAGCCGTGTACTGTAGCAGGCTGTTGAAAAAGTCCGCCAGCCTATGAAGACCGCTATCTGGTTTGTCTGGTTTTTTGGTTTACGGATCTAACCAGATGAACCAAATCAACCAGATAAACAAAACAAACCAGATCAACCAGATGGACCAGGCAAGAGGCCGAGTGGCTTGCGCCGAGGAGTTACGCGGCTTCTGCCAGCAGGACGCGCGTGACCTGGAAGTGGGCGAGGACCACTTCAGGGGCTCGATTGAGAGCCTCGTAGTAGGCGCGCTCGAATCCGTCGCCCTCGATCGACGGGCGGGTCAAGGTGCGCACCTCTGCCACAAGGTGTTCGACATTTTCATGGGTGATGTCAAACGCGTCGTCGTCCAGGAGTTGATCGATCCGGAGCAGCAGATCCAGCACGGGGCAGAGCCATGTGAACCAGGAATCGTTGAGCACCAACTGGATGAGCTCGTCCGTCGAGCCGACGCGGCCGTGGATGCGTTCGTAGGTGAGTTGTTCCGCCATAATCAACGCGCTATAGAGAGACAAGAGTTTCTGGTGTACCTCCAGCATGGTGAGGCGCAGATGGTCAGCGTGGGCAGTTGGATTGGATGGTGGCAGCGAAGCCATACGGTAAGTGTAGCAGGGCCACAAGCCCGGTCTGTCTGGTCTATCTGGTTTGTTTTGTTTATCTGGTTGATTTCATTGCTGTCCGGTTAAGAACTGGGCTGATCTTCTAAAAGCTATGATTGACAGGGCATTTCACGATCTTTCGGGTGGTTTCGACTTGAACACGAAACCGCTTGTCAGCGATGGTTCCGGGGTGTCGAACCCTGGAGATGATTATGTACGCTGGCAAGACCTTATTCGCCCAGATCATGGACTTTCTGCCTTGGACGACGTTTCATCGGGTCGTCATACGTTACGGCGGCAACCATCGCATCAGAACGCTGTCATGCGCCGAGCAATTCCGGGTGATGGCCTTTGCGCAACTGACCTATCGCGAGAGCCTGCGCGACATCGAAGCCTGTCTATCGGCCCAGGCCACCAAACTCTACCACATGGGCTTTCGCGAACCGATCAAGCGCTCGACCTTGGCCGATGCCAACGAAGCCCGCGACTGGCGCATCTACGCCGACTTTGCCCAGGTGCTCATTCGTCAGGCCAGAGAGCTCTATGCCCAAGACCGCTTCAGCCTCGATCTCTCGAACACCGTCTATGCCCTGGACTCGACGACCATCGATCTGTGTCTGTCGATGTTCCCATGGGCGCTGTTCCGTTCCACCAAGGCCGCGGTCAAGATGCATACGCTCCTGGACCTGCGGGGAGCGATTCCCAGCTTTATCCACATCTCCAACGGCAAACTGCAGGACGTCAATATCCTCGACCTGTTGGCGCCCGAGGCGGGCGCCTTCTATGTCATGGATCGGGGCTATCTGGACTTCGAGCGCCTCTATGCCCTGCACCAAGCCCGCGCGTTTTTTGTGACCCGCGCCAAATCCAACCTCGATGCACGGCGCCTGTACTCGGCGTCGGTGGATCGCACCACCGGTATCCTTTGCGACCAGACCATCGCCTTCAATGGCTACCGGAGCCACCGGTATTATCCGGCGCACCTGCGCCGCATCCGCTTCAAGGACGCCGGCTCTGGCAAGACGCTGGTCTTTCTGACCAACCACCCCACACTCCCGGCGCCGACGATCTGCGCGCTCTACAAGAGCCGTTGGCAGGTCGAACTGTTCTTCAAGTGGATCAAACAGCATCTGCGTATCAAGCGGTTCTTCGGCACGTCGGAGAATGCGGTGAAGTCGCAAATCTGGATCGCCGTCAGCGTCTATGTGCTCGTCGCCATCATCAGAAAGCGCCTCAACCTCCAGGTCTCGCTCTACACGTTGCTACAGATTCTGTCGGTCACCCTATTCGAAACAATGCCCGTCCGGTAGGCGTTTCCGGACAGCGACGACACATCGGAGATCGCCATGAACTCTAACCAGTTGGATCTATTCACGTGTTAACCGGACACTAATGGGTTGATTTGGTTCATCTGGTTAGTTTCGTTCAACCAAAAAACCAGAGAGACCGGCAAGCTTTTTTAGCATCCTGCTAGTGCCCCACCCGAGTGGCGAACTGCGCAAACAGCTCCCCCGTGAGGTAGCTGGTATTGGCTGGGTCGATGACATCCATGCGGCGAAGATAGTCGTTGACGATTCGGCCATCGGCGGTTTTGTGGACGTGGGGCAGGGCGAGATTCATGCGGTAGCGTTCGACGGCGCTGGCCACGCGACTGATGAAGACCACGGTGCCATCAGGCTCCTGCCGCTCGACTATCCCGATGTGCGTCAGTGGGTCGTTAACCTTGCCATCTCCGTTGTAGTCCCATGTATTGTTGAAGAAGACGAGATCGCCGGGGCGGGCAACCGGTCCCTGGTGGAATGTGCCTTGTTGCCGTATGTGCGCATGGATGAGGCGAACGCCGTTGGCACGAGGGTCGCTGGGTTCACCGCCATAGAGATCGATCCCGTGTTTGAGAAAAACCGCGCGAGTCACCCCGGCGCAGTCATAGGCGATGCGTCGGCCGTTGCTCTCAATCATTTTGGAGCCCACGAGGTTGGCCGCTGTCCGCACGATCGCGGTCCGGCTCGGCGCTCGCTCGACGGATCTACAACAGGGGCGCGCTTCCGGTGCCGATGTGCGAGGGCGTTCGACCGGTGCCGATGTGCGAGGGCGCTCGACCGGTGGCATGGTACAGCCCACGAGCGTCACGATTGCGATAGTGGCCATGATGAAAAGGAATCGCATCGGCCTCACCGTACGTTGACAAACCGGCCTTGGGCCGTCTCCCGGAGCTGATCGATGTCTTCACGCCTGGTGACGGAGAGCGGCACAGTGTTGGTCAATTCTTCAATCAACAGGTCTGTCGTCAGCGGTGTTTTTTGGTGGAGTGCGCGATAGAGGGCTGCCACTACCGCCTGTTCGATTTCCGAGCCGCTGAAGCCGTCGCTGGCGCTGACGATCTTGAGCAGATCGAACTTTTTCACGTCCTGCTTCCGAAGTCCCAGGTGAATCTTCCAGATGGATTCCCGCTCGCTGTCGTCCGGCAGGTCCACAAAAAAGATTTCATCGAATCGGCCTTTGCGAAGGAGTTCGGGGGGAAGCAACGAAAGATTGTTGGCGGTGGCCACGACGAAGACCTCTTGTTTCTTCTCCTGAAGCCACGTGAGAAATGCGCCGAACAGCCGGCGGCTCAAGCCTGCATCGGCCTCGCCGCTTCCGCCCCCCGCGGCCATCGCCTTCTCGATTTCATCAATCCAGAGGACGATGGGCGAAAGCGACTCAGCCATCTCGATCGCCTTGCGGAAGTTCTTCTCCGACTCACCGACGAATTTATCGAACAACCGGCCTGCGTCGAGCTTGAGGAGCGGAAGCTGCCATTCCCGTGCAATGGCTTTAGCGGCCAGCGATTTACCGCAGCCTGGTACGCCCACGAGCATGATGCCGCGTGGGGGCGTGAGATTGAGCGCTTTGGCTTCGGAGGTAAAACCGACTTTCGCACGTTCCAGCCAGGATTTCAGATTGACGAATCCGCCCAACTCGAACCGGTTGTCTTCAAGCGGATAGTATTCAAGCAGACCACCATCCTTGATGGCCTGCACCTTGCGCTTCAGAATCTTCTGCACGTCATCGGCGGAGAGTGTGCCATCTTCGACGACGCATTGCGTGATGACTTGCCGGGCCTGATGGAGCGTCAGCCCCTGCAAGGCGCGGAGGATGGCGTCACGCTCGTTGGCCGAAGGGCCCTGGTCTGCCGCTTTGGAGTCGCTGATTGAGCCAAGGATGCTTTGCACGACGGTAGTCGATCGGGCGCGACGAGGCGAGGTTCTGGGGGCGAGCGATTGCACGACGCTCTGGAGCATGGATTGAAGTTCGTCTCGATCCGGCAGTTGCAAGTCGAGTCGGACGACGATCTTTTCGATGTCGAGCGGCAGGGTAATGGGTTGGCCGGTGATCACGCAGGTGGCACGCGAGCGATTGTAGATTGCCGCGACTTCTCGGAGTTGGCGGGCGACTGCGGGATCTTGTAGGTGCGGCGCAAGATCCTTGAGCCAGAAGACCGCCTCGACTGTCAGGCCTTGCAGATGTTGGAGGACAGCCAGAGGTGTGGCTGTCATTCTACTGAGTGTCGGTCCGTCGTCGTGCCGGGTGAGGCCTCTGGTGATGGACCATTCGAACAGCGGCATACGTTCCTGGGCAGCCACTGATTGCAGCAACGCTAGTACCCGCTCCTCCTCCACCGTCTCGATGACGATCAGCGGGTGGGAGGAGCGAATGAGGGTGCGTAGATCGTGTACGCTGGTTGAAAGAGCCATAGGAAAGAAATGCTAGCACGAGGTCTACACCTCACCAAGGAAAGGAAGCTTTGCTGCGGGCTACGGGGTAGTGGAGGTCGATGATTTGGCGCAGCGAAAGCCGATCGTAGCCGAACGTTGATCCGGTGCTGAGCCGCCACGGGTCGCAGTTCGGAGCATAATCTTGTTACTCTTCCACGAACCACCGCGGACACTTTTGTAGCGCCCGCTGGTCGGGCCCGGCGGATTGCGTTCCGGCATGTAAGCGTAGTAGTCAAACCCGAACCAGTCTTCCACCCATTCGGCGACGTTTCCAGCCATATGGTGAAGGCCATAGGGGCTCTTGCCGGCTTCATGCGAATCCACTGCCGCGAGAATAGGGATCTCATGGACGTGGTGCTGGCCGAACATGGCGAGTGCGGAGTCGGGGGCGGTTGTACCCCAGGGGAATAGGCCGCCTTCGGATCCTCGCGCCGCTTTTTCCCATTCAGCCTCAGTCGGAAGCCGTCTGCTCTTTGCCACGCACAGATCTTTCGCCTCGGTCCACGTGACATAGAGCGCAGGCCACCGGCTCAGGGTCTGGTCCGAGACGGAATGGATCGTGATCACGTGCCAAATCAGTTTCTGCAGCTCGTCCGATGGATAGAGCTTCCGCTGTTGTAAGAATGCCAGGTATTCCCCAAGGCTCACTTCATCGCGATTCATATCGTAGATATCCAGCCAGACTCGATGTTGGGGGAATTCCGTATCGTCGAACTGCGTCCAGTTTCCATAGGGATCGTCATCCACTCGCTTGCTGCCGAGCAAGAACGGACCGGCTGGGATGGTGACCATCGGCGACGGCTGGGCCAGCCTCGCGATCCCGGTCAAATGGCGGGCCAGTTCTGGTGAGGGCTTCGACCCAGCCCCCGTGTCTTGTGCGCTTCCCATGATGATAAGGAGAGAGAGCGCGGTTGCGGACCATAAGCTATTACGCCGCATCAGGTTTTGCTCGCAGGATGCTCAAAATGGCCGTTCAGCAAGGCCGCAGCGAGCGAAGAGGCGAGGCGTACGCTTCGGTACGTTGAGCCTCTGAGCGACGCGAGAACGATGCTGGCGGACTTTTTCAGCATCCTGCTAGGTTTTGCTGGGGGAGGCCAAAGCCTTGTCGATTTCCCGGATGAGGCTCCGTTCAATTTCCGCGACCTCCTCCGCGCTCACGCTGAGGATGCGTCCACCCTGGGCCAGTTTTTCGAAGTCGGCCTTAACGCTGAGCCTGGTGATATTCGAAGGGAGTGCGTGAAGCGACAGCACGTATTGATTCCGTGAGCCGGCGACTTCAAGCGAGGCAGGGGGGGAGACTTTCCGCTCCGTCACGTAGACCGCTTTCTGATCGGTCTTGATACTCACTTTGATGTGGTACCCATTGCGGCTGAGGGCGTCCTCCGCAATCTTGGCGACGCTGCTCAAGGGGCGGGGGATGTCTTCAGTTTGGGTCCCTTTCTCCTCGACGTAGATATTCTGCGCCGCCTGCGCCGCTGCGGTTTTTTGGACGTCAGCACTTAATTTTTTTGCCTGGACTGCTTGTATTGCCAGATTGTCGGCGGCGGCTTTGGCGTCAGCCTTGGCGCTCTCGGCCGATTTCTTCGCATCGCGCAACTCCTGGTTCAGCAGATCGATCTGTTGCTGCATGACCTTGTTCCCGTCCTGCAACGAGGTGACCACCGACTCCTGCTTGGCCAGTTGCTTGCGGAGCGACTCATTTTCCGCTTTGAACGGCGAATCGTCAGGCTTGCAACTGGTGGTTAAAAAACAGAGCGCGATCGCTCCGATCAACAAAAGCCACTGGCTCGATTGAGTCTTATCATGCACGTCACGTCCCTCCATCTTATTTTTTGGATTATCCACGCTTCGCGCCGGCTTGTCCACGACGGATTCCATGAATTGACCGCCGCTGCTTGCGCCCTGATGGGCTTGGACTGTAGCATGCGTCCATAATGCCGACCGTCATCCGAAAAACCTTTTCCGTCCCGCCCCTTGGTTGCAATTGTTCGATCATTGGCGATCCAGTGACGAAGCAGGCCATCGTCGTCGATCCCGGTGGGGCGCACAAGCGGATCTTGCATGAGGTGCAGCAATTGGGACTGACGGTCACACATATCCTCCACACCCATGCCCACTTAGACCATTTCCTGGCATCCGGCAACATGAAGAACGCGACGGGAGCGATCCTGTGCCTGCATCAGGACGATCGTACGCTCTGGGAGAATCTGGAGATGCAATGCCGGATGTTCGGCGTTGCCTACGTACCTGTTCCGATGCCCGACTACTGGCTCAAGGATGAGGAGAAGCTGCTGGTCGGCCAGGTCTCCGCTGTCGCACTCCATACCCCCGGCCACACCCCCGGGTCCATGAGTTTTCATTTCCCGGTCGACGACTTGGTCTTGGCCGGCGACACACTCTTTCGCGGCAGCATCGGGCGCACCGATCTCTGGGGCGGAGACTTCGAAGCTATTGAGCAATCCATTCGAGAGCGGTTGTACACCTTGAAGGATGCCACGATCGTGGTGACGGGGCATGGGCCAGAGACCGAAATCGGGTTGGAGAAGGAGACAAATCAGTTTTTCCGTGTATAGCAGGATGCTGAAAAAGTCCACCAGCTTCGTTCTCGGCTCATCGAAATCCTCAACGGGGACCCGGCCGCCTCACCAACTCGGCGGCGCGCACAGACTTGGTGCTCCTTATTCGTCGCACCGTGCGCCCCAGAGGGTACGCCTCCGGTTTCGACTCGCCTGCGGCCTTGCTGGACGAACTTTTTGAGCAGCCTGCGGGAGTGTTCTTCTGTTGTGGTGTATCGATGGACCACCGACGTTCTCGCGCACCAACATAGTTTTTCCTCAGACTGACAGCTCGCTGCAGGAGGTGTGATCATGATGGCATGCAAGCGGTTCGTCCTCTCTATCTGTTTTCTCGGTGCGCTCGCGCTACCGGTTGCGCAAGCAGGCGAATCTTCACCGGCAACCTCGGAGCAGATCACAATCACCGATGTACAGGTTCGCATCTCCGATCACGGCGCTGTGGTGCTCTTGCTGGCCGAAGGCAAGGCCATCCCGATTTTCGTCGATCTAACAGTTGCGCTGTCGATTCAAGGTGCGTTGAACGGCGAAAAGCTCTCTCGCCCCCTCTCTCACGATTTGATGCACACGATCTTGGATGCCTATGGCGGGAAAGTGTTGCGAACCGTCATCACGCTAAAAGGTGGTACCTATTATGGTGCGTTGACCGTTGCGATGCAGGACCAGGTGAAGACGTTTGATAGCCGTTCGTCCGATTCGATCGCGCTCGCCGTTCATTTCAAGGCCCCGATCATCGTGGGACGGGATTTGCTGAACTCGGCTGGGCGAGCTGCGGAAAAGTCGAAGGCGGAGGATCTGTAGACCTATTGAACAGGCCTGTTCTGAACGCATCCTTCTCATCCGCATGATTTGACGGGAACAGTCTTCGGCAGAGCACTATCTTAACGATTGTCTGGGCAGGAAGGGAGAAGTAAACGGCACGCTCGCTTGTCGTTCTCGACACCGGCAAGAATCCTGTCACTTGGGTCAAGCCTCAACTTGCTCCGGAATGACGTGTCGAGGACGATCTGCTGAAGTGTCAGCACGGTGCCGGAAAATCAGCTTTTCATAGCGGGATCGGTTGACATGGTGGATGAATGAACACAACGCGGTGTGACAGCCGTTCCTATCTGTGGACATGTGAATGACGTTCCAAGACAAAGACTTACATCACTTGATGATAATCATAAAAGGCTAGTGGTATTGGGCGAGTAACGGGCGTATGATTTATTTCGTTTGATGTACTCTCACCGCTTCTGCCTCCTTCGGCGGAATGAGGTGCGCGAGCGGCGAGGCGACAGCCGGACGAGCATCCCTCTTTGCTGGTTTTGACGGAACCTGCCCCTAATCCGGGAGAGGACGTATGAAAACCAACCGTCACAATGAAACCAATCAGCGATCAGCCACGCCCGATGACCTTTCTCCTACCGATAGTGAAGACCGTAAATGGGCCGAGACCTTGCTTGCCGGAGAAAATCGCCTTCTCGAGATGCTCGCCACGGGATGTACACTCTCAGAAATCCTTGATGCCTTGTGCCGACTCATCGAAGATATCGCAAGCGGATCTCTCTGTGGAATTGTGCTGGTAGATCCTATCGGCAATCGACTGAAGCACGGTGCAGCGCCCAGCCTTCCTCTCAGCTATAACGAGTCGATCCATGGCAGACCTGTGAATCTCTTTTCGGGTCCGTGCGCAATGGCGGCATGTCTCAAAGAGCAAGTGATTGCCGCCGATGTCGCTTCGGACACACGATGGGACACATACGAATGGCGCGCTCTGGCAATGGCACATGGACTGCGGGCTTGTTGGTCCACTCCCATATTGTCATCCGATGAAACAGTATTGGGCACCTTCGCGATATACTCGCGCGAACCAGGTAGCCCTACCGCGCAACATCAACACCTCATTGGACAAATCACTCATCTGGCGACGGTGGCCATTGAGCAAAAGTATGGGGAAGAAAAGCTCAGGCAAAGCGAAAAAGAGCTGCAACAACTCATCGATGCCGTCCCTCAACATATCTTCGTCTTGGGGCCGGATGGGAGTTGTCTTTATACGAATCAGGTCGCACGCGAATATCACGGTCTTTCCCTCAAAGATCCTCAGGAAGACCATCTGGCGATGTTCGTTCATCCGGACGATCGGGACATGGTGTTAAGTGAGCGGCAACGCTTGATATCGAACGGCGCCCCATACGAGATGGAAGCACGACTGCTCGGTAAGGACGGGCAGTATCGCTGGTTTCTCATCCGTGTCAGCCCGTCGCGGGATGAACAGGGACACATTATCCGGTGGTATGGGACAAGGACGGAGATCGAGGACCGTAAGCGCGCGGAGGAGAAGCTCCGTCAAGACGAAAGGGAGCTGCGGCGCATCACCGACGCCATAGATCAACGCATTGCTGTCCACGGACCCGATGGAAAAATTCTGTATGCGAATCGAGCAATGCTCGAATATAGCGGTCTGAGCATCGAAGACGTCATGACGGGTGACTTTCGCGCACGACTCGTTCATCCCGATGATTTGAAGAGATCACAGGACGAGCGCCAGCATGGGCTCGAACGCGGAACCCCGTTTGAACTTGAGCTACGAGCTCGCCGCAAGGACGGGCAGCACCGGTGGTTTTTGATCCGCTATAACCCGTTGCGGGATGAAGAGGGACGAATCATTCGCTGGTACTCGACGGGAACCGACATCGACGATCGCAAACGGGACGAAGAGAGGATTCAAAAAGAGAACTTGGCGCTGCGCGAAGAGATCGATCACTCGTCGATGTTTGAAGAAATCGTCGGTTCGTCGGACGTCATCCGCAAAATATTGACGCAAGTCACCAAAGTAGCGCCGTCGGATTCCACGGTGCTCGTTCTGGGTGAGACCGGGACGGGCAAGGAGCTGATCGCTCGGGCCATTCACAAGCGCTCGAGACGGTCGTCCCGGGCGTTTATTACCGTAAATTGCGCGGCGATCCCTGTTTCGCTCATTGCCTCTGAGCTGTTCGGACACGAGAAAGGTGCGTTCACCGGTGCACTGCAAAGACGTCTGGGGCGATTTGAGCTGGCCGATGGCGGGACGATCTTCCTTGATGAAATCGGGGACCTGCCGGCCGAGACCCAAATCGCTCTGCTGAGAGTGCTCCAAGAGGGGGAAATTGAACGGGTCGGCGGCAGCCAATCGATTTCCGTGGACGTGCGTGTGCTAGCCGCCACGAACCGCGACCTGAAGGCTGCCATGGCGGCAGGCACATTTCGCCAGGATCTCTTCTACAGGCTGAATGTCTTTCCAATACAGGTCCCCTCGCTGCGCGAACGGATGGACGACATTCCTTTACTCGTCACATACCTGGTTGAACGCTATGCGAAGAAGGCCGGGAAAAAGATTAGGAACATACAGAAAGAGACCCTGGAGCTGTTTCAGGCCTACGACTGGCCCGGCAACATTCGCGAGCTGCAGAATGTCATCCAGCGGGCTACCGTGCTGTGCGATAGCGAAACATTTTGCGTCGACGAGACCTGGCTGAAACCGGAAGGGCACCGGTTGTCGGGGTCGGTGGTTCCCTTAGGCGCCACGCTTGCCGAGCATGAAAAGGAAATGATTGAAACCGCGTTGGCGGATTGCGGGGGCCAGGTCAGTGGCCCCACTGGCGCCGCCGCCAAGCTCGGACTCCCGAGACAGACGCTTGAGTCAAAAATCACGACCCTGGGAATTAACAAGAATCGGTTCAAGACTCGACAAGCCGACTACGCACGATAAAGAGGCCGAAAGTTGTTTGCACGCCAACCGTAAGAGCCAGTTTCTCGCGAATCGTCGTTTCGGTTTAGACTGATTTTCTGACTTAGCCCCCTCTCACCGCCTTCCACACAATCGATTCGGGGAATTGAAACTTCACCGGATACTTTTGCCGATTATTCAGCAAATGCTGAAATTTCGGCAGCCACTTCCACACTACGCGCATGTATATCAATGGCATACAACTGGCCTCTTCATTGCAATATTTTTGTGCAGTCAAGGTCGCAGGAGTCGCAGATGACAATAAAGTTTGAAAAAGAAACCCGCAGACTCAAGACGATGATTCGCCTGAGCGGTCGGCTGCAATCGAAGCATCTGGATGAATTGAAGACGCAAATGGAAGGCGCTCGACCGCGGATTGCGCTGGACCTCAACGGAGTGACGCTCGTGGACGTCGAAATAATTCGATTCCTGAACGCCTGCGAGAAAGGCGGTGTCGAGCTCCTCAATTGCTGGCCGTACATACAGGAGTGGATGATCCGTGAAAAAGGCAGGAAAGGATAAGGCGATGCAGCTCTGATCACTACCATCGACGCGCGCCAAAAGGGGGGGACTCCGATGCCATCTATTACTTTTCAAAAAGGAGATCACACCATGAAGCACGTCATTTTCATAATTCTTGGTGCTGTGACTGTTATGTGCCTGGCACTTGCAACTGGTTACCTCCAACCTTAGCCCTTGAGGAAAAGGTGCGAAGTGTCAGACGCAAGATCCAGTCAAGGAAGGAGGAATGCGATGAGGTGCCCACGCTGTGATGGATTGATGGTGCGTGAGCAGTTTGAAGATCTTGGAGGGCTCGGGTTGAGTGACCATGAGTATGCCGGATGGCGTTGTATCAACTGTGGGGCGATTGTCGATCCCGTGATTGCTGCACATCGGCGCCTCACGCCGCAGGCAGCAACAGCTAACCCGGCATTGACAACCGTGTAAGGAAGCTTCCTTCATGCACACTTTATGTATGGCGAATTGGTGGCGCCGCGACTCACACGGCGTCTCCCGCTGAGGTAGACAGGCCCCTCCCTACACCCCGGAGGGACCTGTCTCCTCAGTGAGTAATAGAAGCGGGTGACAAGAATGAAGGAGCGGGACTGTCGGCAGTGATAAGGAGGGTAGCATGGCCCAAGGCTTAGCAAGCTTCAAAACAGGAGGGCCCGGCATATGATTAGGCCAATGACACGAGCAGGTTTTATGGTGCTCCTTCTTGTTGCCGCACTGTACCCCGGCGCAGCCGCTGCACATGGAGCAGCGAGCGGAGAAGACGACCCGTGCATGCGGCGGGCAGGTGAGAGCCTGTTGCATTTCAGTGCCTATCAGCCGCAACACGAGCTGAAAGATCAATACTGCACGGACATTCCAAAAGAAGGCGACACCTTCCTGGTGGTGGACCTCGTGGACCCGGCGCTACGCAACGAGCCGGTCGGGATGCGGGTCGTGAAGGGGAGCGGGAGCAATGAGACAGAAGGTCAAATTGTGGCAGACGTGCGTCCGAGCACCCACCCGGACGGAGTACTCAGGGGCGAGGTCAGGCTGGACGAGGGCCTGTATAGGGTAATCATTGCGTCGGAGAAGCAGAATCTGATGCGGCGCCCGCAGTATCTCTTGCGGGTACACATGATCGATTATCAGAAGCTTGTGCGTGACGTGGTAGGCCCGCTGATCGGAGTGCTGCTACTAGCCTGGCTCCTGTACAAGCTCGCAAGATCGAAGTGGCTGCGGAATTGGTGGGCTGTCCGCCGTTCGTAGGAAGCCAGACATGCCGGTCCGCGATCAGATGGTTCACAATTCCAGTGGAGGATCTTGACGTTGTCTGTGCAATTTCTAAAACCTGCTGGCCTGCGCGTAATGACATCTCGAACCGACAAGGCTGTGAACAGAAAGAGCAAGATTCCCTGGTACGTCTACTGTGTCGGGGGAGTCATCTATGCTGTTCTTGCTGTCATGCTGTTTGCGGAATCGGCTTTGCCTGTTCTGGCATGGATTTGCGCCATCAGTGCACCGTTGGGCTTTTACTATGCCTGGGGAGCTTGGAACCAGCCAAAACGAAACAGAGAAGATGCCTAACCATGCGCTGCAGCGTCAGATGACGAAGGCCGACACATCGAGGCAACAATGGAACGGAGAGCGTCGGTTCTAACCGCAGATTTCCTGCCTGAGCACCTCGGGACTCTCAGCGCGCCGATCTTTTATTTTGCTGGCCCGCCGAAGATGGTGGCTGGTGTGAACAATGCCGTGGAAGCCGGCGTTGATCCGATCCGTGTACAGTCCGAGGTATTCGACGGCTACTAAAGAACCTGACTATGTAGGGTAGATATGTCGGGGCAGGTTGAACCCATCGATAGCGATGCGTTACTCTTTTGCCATTCGCTCCTTCAATCGTTCGAGACGTTTCTCGGTGGACTGCTTAATGAAGGCCATGTTTTCTCCGAGGTGTTGCTCGGCGTTGATTTTACCATCCTCGCGCCTCTTCAGCTGGTCAAGCCCGAATTGCGCGATCACGGGGCCGTCTTCCTGGTTCAGCGCCTTCCAGATTTCCGCACATTTGGTTTGTTTGGCGACGGGGTACTTGTCGCAGGGTGGATCGGCTGCCCATGCGGTGCCCCAGCTCGCTCCCAGTAGAATGAAGGCCAGCGCCAGTACAGTCATTGTACGTCTACTCGCGGCATGAATCATGCGGGCTAGATCATCATCGCCTCGGTTACCTCATGGAGCGTCGCTTTGGCGACCTCGCCGGCCCGGCGGCTGCCCTCTGTCACGATGTCGTTCAGGTGTGCGGGATCTTTGCTCAGGCGCGCGCGCGCGTCCCACATCGGCGTCATGCGTTCGACGATACGATCGGCGACGAGTTTCTTGCAATCGATACAGCCGATGGCAGCTGTCCGGCATTCGGTATTAATCTGTTCCTGAATCATCGGCAATGAAAAGATCTTGTGAAAATCATACACCGGACAGAGGTCTGGATTTCCGGGGTCGTGGCGTCGGACTCGGGCGGGATCGGTGACCATCGTCTTGAGTTTCTGTCGCACGACTGGTTCGGAGTCGGCCAGGTTGATCGTGTTCCCGTAGCTCTTGCTCATCTTCCGGCCATCCGTGCCGAGCACTTTCGGGAACTTAGTGAGTCGCTCCAGCGGTTCAGGGAACACCGGCCTGTACAGGCTATTGAACCGGCGGGCTAGTTCTCTGGTGAGCTCAAGGTGCGGCAGCTGGTCTTTCCCTATCGGCACGAAATCAGGTTTGTAGATGAGGATATCCGCTGCTTGGAGGACCGGATAGCCGAGAAATCCGTACGTGCTCAGATCGCGCTCCTTCATCTCTTCCCGTTTTTCCTTATAGGTCGGATTCCGTTCCAGCCAGGCGACAGGAATCATCATGGAGAACAAGAGGTGCAACACGGCATGTTCCGGGATACGCGATTGCACGAACACCGTGGCTTTCGCGGGATCGATGCCCGCGGCAAGCCAGTCGATCAACAACTCATGGACGAACTCTCGGATACGGCCGGTATCGCCATAGTTCGTCGAGAGTGCGTGCCAGTCCGCGACAAAGAAATAGCACTCGAACTCGTTCTGAAGGCCTTTCCAATTCTCCAAGGCACCGAGATAGTTGCCGAGATGGAGCAGCCCGCTTGGCTGCATGCCGCTGAGGACTCGTTTCCTGGTTGTGGTCATGGCGTGTTTCCTGTTCCGAGATCGACGGCGGTGGAGAGAATCGCATTGGACAGACTGTGGGTCAAGGTACTCGTGATGGCATGGATCAGGTGGATCTGTGGATCGAATACGATCAGCGCCACCAGGATGAACATGCCGTAGCGTTCCACGCGCATGAGTGCCATTGCCGCGGTGTGTGGGAGAAGACTCGTGAGAATTCTCCCGCCATCCAATGGTGGGATCGGCAGCAGATTGAACAGCATCAAGAGCACGTTAATCAAGACGGAGTAGACTGCCATCACGGCGATCGGCAGGAGGAACATGGTGTGCCATGTGTCTGGGGGAGGGGTATCTTCTGATTTGGACCAGTAGCTCCCAATCGTGGGCTCGATCGACAAGAGGAGCGCGAAGAGGAGGGCACTGCCGATGGCCAGCGCGAGATTCATGGCCGGCCCCGCTGCTGCGACGAGTGCCATGTCGCGGCGCGGTCGGCGCATGCAGCGTGGGTCGACCGGGACCGGCTTGGCCCAGCCGAGAAAAAATCCTCCCGGCATAATCAGGCAGAGCAGCGGCAGGATGACCGTTCCGAACGGATCGATATGTGCTAGCGGGTTCATGGTGAGCCGACCCTGTAGTTTGGCGGTCTGATCGCCGCAGCGATAGGCGACCCAGCCATGGGCGTATTCGTGCAACACCATTGCGAAGAGGAGCGGGAGCCCCATGTAGGAAATCGTGTGGAGGATCTGTGGTAAGGAGTTCATGCGGGTTAGTTCAACTGAAGAAATCGGCCTCGTTTGATTTGCATGAGGAAGAGCGGACGATTCAATGTTCCATCCGGTCCAAACGCTGCCGGTCCTGCGAGGGAGGAGAGGTCCGGCTGTGTCAGCAGCTGGTCGTGGACGGCTTCGCCCGAGGAGGCGCCTTTTCGAACCGCATCTAGCACCAATTTCGCGGCATCATAGCCCTGCATTGCAAAGAGTGTCGGGTTGGTTTGGAACCGTTTTTTGTATCGATCGACAAAATCCTGCACGGTAGGGGTGGGGCTGTCCACAAAGAAGCCGTCGACGAACACGGCTCCGTCGATCGACGAATCGTCCGTGCGGGCAAAGTCCGGCGAGTTCCATCCATTTGCGCCCAGGAAAGGAACTTTCATATCGTGGAAATTAAGCTGGGCTGTAATGAGACCGGCGTCGGCTGCGCGGCCTGGAATGAAGATCGCATCGAAGCCCGGCGTATAGAAGATTTTCTTGTCCAGTTTTGTCAGCTTCCCGGTCAGTTTAGTCTCATCAACCGGCACGGACAAGCCATACCTCTTGAGGTCCTCCGCCTTCATGCGTTTGAGCTGCGCACTCACGTCGGCTTCGCCCTCTTTGTAGGATTCGATGGCGATCACTTCCCCCTCGTGTTGGCGCACTTCTTGGGCGAAGAGCCGGGCCAATTCGCGGCCATACGTGGTGTCGGGATGCAGGATGCAGAATCGGCGGAAGCCTTGCTCCTTGATGGCATAGGCCGCGATTCGTTTGGCTTGAAGTTGATAGGTGAGCGCCGTGCTGAACACGTAGTTGCCGAGTCGTCTGACGTTGGGGAGGGTCGCCGCCGGCGTGATTAGGGGGATGTGGGCTCGCTCGGCGAGTTCAGCCATGACTGGCAGATTTTTCGAGAGGAGCGGGCCGATCACGGCGAGAGGGCGATCGGTGTTCAGCAGTTCGGAGAAGTCGTCCAAGAACGAGGCGTAATCGGATTCAAAATCTTTGACGATGAGACCGACCGATGCGCTCCCTGCCCGGTCTCTATTTGCTTCGACGGCCAGCTGAATTCCGCCGAGAACTTCACTGGCAAAGGGGGCGAGTTTCCCCGAAAGCGGCAGGACCGCGGCGATGAAAAACTGGTTAGATTTTAATTTGGCCTGGAGTGTGGCGAGGAGTTCCGAGGTTTTCGCTGCCTGCGGGTGGATCGGGAAATTCACGAGAAATTGCTGGATTTGCCGGATGGCCTGGTGTTCTTCTCCACGGCCGACGTAGATTTCGATGAGTCGGAGGGACGCGAGATCGCCAGGGAAGCTGCGTGGAAAGGTATCCCGGATTTGCTCGAGGGATTTCTTGTCGGACGTTTCGCTGGCCAGCTCGCGAATGCGGGTCCGCACGTCCTCCGCTTGGTCTTCGGTTCCCAAGGCCACTTCATCCAGCCACGCCTGAATGGCACGGGTCGCGTCCTTTTTTTGCGCGTAGAAATCGCCGCTCAGCTGCAGGGCTTCGCGTTTCGTGCCGTCATCTTTTGAAAGATTGCGCAGGCCCGTCAAGATCGGCAGGGCAAGGTCGAGGTTGCCCATCGCCGCATGGACTCGTGCCTGAAGCAGCTTGCCTCGGTCCGTCACCTCTGAGTTGGGGAACTCGATCTGCAGTTGCCGCAAGTATTTTAAGGCTTCCCCATATTGCTTTGTGTTGTGCAGCGCTGCGCCGAGGAGTAGATAGGTGTCGTCGAGCAGCTCGGGCTTCGGAGAGGTGGCCAGAAAACGGCGGAGTGTGGTGATGGCTTCTTCAGCCTGACCTGCGTCGATTAGGCGCTTCGCCTGGTTCAGCGCGGGATGGTTCGCCGGGCTAGCGGGTCCTGTTTCTGCATAGACGGGGGAATTGAACTCGATCCCAGTGACCGGCCAGAGCATGTTCCAGGCCAGTGTCAGCGCATAGCACCAGCATATAGAAAGGACAAACGTGCGATATGAAGGCAGAGATATCAACGGGCGGGCCATGAGCTCCTGGCGGTCAGACGGCTATGTCATTCGCACGTGACTACTATCGGAAACCCTGTGGGGTGTCAAGGTAAACTCCCAGAGCCCGCATTACTCATGAGCGCTTCTGCTGCAATCGCGGATTCGCCGCTGCGACAAGCCTGGACGCGGTGGTCGGGCGTCCAGGCAGGCGGGCTCGCCGCTCGGTCGGTCAACATACTGTTTCAAGTATGGCTCCCTCCCTCGCGGCTCCGTGCGCCTGTCTCGCGTGGCGACTGCGCGATTTCGCGACGAACCGTCATGAATAATGCGGGCTAGAGTTCGTTGTGTTCATCTGAGCGATTGGATATCATCGCACAGATGATGTTACACCCGCTGGTCGAGCGATATTTGGGCCATCTCCGGGTGGAGGGTGGTCTATCCGTCAATACGATCGAAGCCTACCGCCGCGACTTAAGTAAATTCCATTCCTACTTGCATCGGACCGGTGTCGTGCCGCTCGGGCCTCTGACGTCGGAGACATTGACGGGATTTCTCTGTTCCATGCGCGAGGCACGGTTGTCTCGCGCCTCCTCTGTACGCTGCCTTTCGGCTATTCGTGGATGGCTTCGGTTTCTGATTCAGGAACGGATGATTGGGGAAAATCCTACCATTGGTCTGGCCCCGATATCTCGAGGCGTTCGATTGCCCAAAACACTGTCGCAACGAGACGTCATCGCGTTGTTGGATCTGGGGGCAGTCCCGACCCCTGAAGACCTGCGTGACCGCGCGATGGTAGAGCTGCTCTATGCGACGGGGCTTCGCGTATCGGAATTGGTGATGGCTGAAGTCGCGCAGGCGAATCTTGATGTCGGGTATCTTCGGGTCAAGGGCAAGGGTGCGAAGCAGCGTCTCGTGCCGATGGGAGAGGAGGCCCGACAGCTGCTGCAGCAGTACATGGAAGAGGCGCGGCCACGGCTTCTGAAGGAACGGACTTCCCGATATGTGTTCATTTCGAGGCGAGGCGGGCCCTTGACGCGGCAAGCCTTTTGGAAGTTATTGCGACGCCGTGCACGGCGAGCGGGGATTACACAGGTCATTTCGCCTCACATGCTCCGGCATTCGTTTGCGACGCATCTGCTCGAAGGTGGTGCGGATCTTCGGTCTGTTCAGGTAATGCTCGGCCATGCGAATATTGCGACGACGCAGATCTACACGCATATTGAACGGGGACGCCTCAAACGAGTGCATGACAGGTATTTCCCTCGGGTAGGCCCGCGCCGGGGGAAAAAAACATAACCAGGAGACGCGATTTATCAGAGGGGAGTGCGCAGCAGCCGAAAACTGCAAGAAGAGTGCGAGATTCGATTGACAAGGGCAAGTGGAGTTGGTAGCATCCGCCAAGGTTGCTAAGGAAATCGGGCGGATAGCTCAGTTGGGAGAGCGCTGCCCTTACAAGGCAGAGGTCACAGGTTCGATCCCTGTTCCGCCTACCAGGGCGAAAGCTGGCGCAAGGGGAGCAGGACAGATCATTGAACAGAAATAAGGAAATTTTAGACGGGACCAACCGCTAGATATAGTCTTGTCATCCACCTTCTCCGCTATAAGTAGAGTTTTGAGGGGCCGTCGTTCAGCTGGTTAGGACGCCAGATTGTCAATCTGGAGGTCGCGGGTTCAAATCCCGTCGGCCCCGCCATTTTTCTCTGTGTTTGCTAGACTCCGTAGGCAGCATTGTAGGTACTTCCTAAAGCCGGGAAAGGTCATAGCCATATGTTTCAAACAGGTCTAACCGGACTGGCGGGTTCGCTCGGCGTGGTTTCAAAAATTGTGCTCTTGCTCCTGTTCGTCTTCTCGGTCATCTCGTGGGCCGTTATTTTCTCCAAATGGCGAGTGTTTCGAGTGGCAGACCGGGAGGACAAGCGGTTCCTAGCTCTTCTCGTGAAAGCACGAGACCTCGACGAGCTGTATCGGCAAGCTCGACGAATCGAAGGAAGTCCCAGCGCATGTGTATTCGAAGGGGTCATGGAGCGTGTGGGATCTGGGCCAGTCGAGGGGAGGGATGGTGGCGGCTCGGGACCAGTTGATCGACACGTGGTGGAGCGGACGGCGTCCCATCTCGCGCAAAGCCAGCTCTCACGCCTCGAGAGTTATCTCCCGTTTCTTGCCACGACGGGAAACATTACTCCGTTTATCGGACTGCTCGGGACCGTGATGGGCATCATCGATGCGTTTCGTGAGATCGGCACCCAAGGGACTGCCAGTATTTCTGCTGTTGCTCCCGGCGTGGCGGAGGCACTAGTCGCAACGGCGGCGGGTCTGTTCACCGCCATCCCCGCGGTGATTGCCTATAATTACTTCCTTACTCGGATACGCAGTACGGCATTTCGCTTGGATTCAGTCACTATCGAGGTCTTGGCATCCCTCTCAACCCCTGCACCGAAGACGAAACCGGTTCCGGTCGGAGTTCAAGGATGACCCTAGAGTCCCGTCACCGCCGGTTTCTGGCAGAAATCAACGTCATCCCCCTCGTCGATGTGATCCTCGTCCTCTTGGTGATCTTCATGGTTACCGCGCCGATGCTGTATCGAGGGATGGACATTAAGCTGCCTACTTCTGCCACAAATTCCATCAAACCGGAAATGCGTACGGTGCTCACGATTGAAAAGGATCAACGGCTGTATCTCGATAAAGATCCAGTCGGGGTGGCTCAGCTGGAACAGAAATTGAAGCTCTTGAAACGGGACCATCCCGATGTGTCGCTCTATCTCAGGGCCGATCGCGACGTACCCTACGGTGTCGTGGTGCAAGTCATGGACGGCGTCAAGAAAGCCGGGATCGAGAAGATCGGGATGGTGACGGAGCCGATTGGGCCGGAGCGTGTGGGAGCGTCACAAATTCCGCGTCTCCCGCCGCGAAAAAGTTGACGCAACGTGCGCGAGGGGGCTGGTTGTTATGGCATCCCAGGCGTCGGTCCTGTCAGGTTCGTGGTTCGATCAGGACAATCAATCCAGACTGTCCGCTCGACTCAAGCGAACGCTGGTGCTGTCGCTCATCCTTCATGTGGTTGTCTTGCTCGTGGCGATGGGGCTTCGGCTTCCGCAAAAGGGTGAACGCCCTTTGACGTCTTTGGAAGTGTCGCTGGTCAGTCTGCCGACGCCCGTGAAGCAGACCGAGTCGGCCAAGCCGGTCGAGTCAGCAAAAGTTTCAGATCCGAAGCCGGTCCCTGCCCCGTCTGCCGCGCCTCCAATGCGCGAGAAAAGAAGGGACATGTTGCAGGATCTTCAGCTTCCGCCGGATGCGCCGAAGTTTGGAGATTTGAGCCCAGCGACAAAATCGGTGGCTCAGCCCCAACAGGCGTCGAAGCTGCTCAATATCCCACGTGTTCCAGATGTGGCGCAAGACCCGGCCGCGAAGATTCCGCAGAGATCTACGGTAAGCGAAGATCTGAATCGTGAGTTAGAAGAAGAGCTGAAAAAGATTAAACAGTTTCAGCCTGCGGCCAGGCTGGAGATCCCGAAAGAGGTGAAACCGAGCGAGGCGTCAGTCAAGCCGGCACCCCAGCAAGAGGTGAAAATTCCGGCAGTCAAGACCCCCGAGACGACCCTGAAGATTTCCGGTACGGCTGGGTCGAGTCCCTACTGGGCTCGCGTTCAGTCTATTATTAGTAGCCAGTGGGAGCCGCCTCCCATCGATATGGCGGGACAAACCTATACGATGATCGTCAGGTTTCGGCTTCAACGGGACGGAACGATCAAAGATGTGGTCGTACAACAGTCGTCCGGGAATGCCTATTTTGATATGGCGGGCCAGCGCGCCGTGCTGCGGCCACGAATCCTGCCCGTGTTTCCTGCCGAAATGGCAGACAGCTATAAAGATGTAGAAATGGTATTTCGAGTCGGAGAGTCAGTCGGATGACACGGGTGAAATTGATCAGTGCCTGGCTCGCGGGAGTGCTGCTCATCGCAGGAGTTGTCGGCATTCTGGAATCTGGGGCGGCGGATGTGTTCCTCGAAGCCACCCGTCCCGACTTCCAAAAGATTTCCCTGGGTGTTGCAGGGATACAAAACGCGGGAGGCCCAGATTGGTTGGGGGGGCGGATCGAAGAAGTCCTCAAAAAGGATGTGAAACGGTCCTTAGTCTTTGATCTGGTGGATTTGCCCAGTCTTGGGATTCAAACACCCGATATCGGCAATGGGAAGGGGGCCGGTTCCAAGGCTGTATTCAAACAGGCAGCTGAGAAGGGTGTCTCGGTCTTGGTCTGGGGAAAAGCGGGCCTGAAAGAGGCGGACAAAGAAGCCGACGTGAACATGGAAGGTTTCGTCTATGACAGCGGCAGCGATGAACTCGTGGGGGGCAAGCGTTACGCGGGATCGCCCTCGGTTGTGCGGCTGATGGCACATCGCTTTGCCGACGAACTGGTATTTCGTTACACGGGCGAGCCGGGTATCGCTCGGACAAAGATCGCCTATGTGGCTGAACAGGGGACCGCCCGCGAGTTGTTCGTGATGGATTATGATGGCTACGATGCGCGCCAACTCACCGCCGATGGATTCCTGAATCTCATGCCGCAATGGTCTCCTGATCGCCGGTTCATCATCTTCACCGCCTATCGCAATCGCAATACGCAGGACATCGACATGATTGAGTTGGCGACAGGCAAGCGATGGACGGTGATTTCCCTGGGGGGATTAAACATCACTCCGGCACTGTCTCCTGATGGAAACTTCCTGGCGTTTGCCTCCAGTCACGAAGGCAATTCCGAGCTCTATCGGTTGGATACAAGGACGAAAGCTATCCAACGATTAACAGTAAACCCGTCCGGCGACTTGTCTCCCTCCTGGTCCCCGAACGGGAGAGAGCTGGTGTTTGTGTCAGATCGGGGTGGCGGGCCGCAGCTGTTTCTGATGGGTTCAGAGGGATCGAACGTGCGCCGTCTGACGTTTGAAGGCGATTACAATGCGGCGCCGGTGTGGTCGCCGCGCGGGAACTGGATCGCCTATGTGTGTCGGACGAATAAAGAGTATAAACTCTGTATCATCTCGCCGGACGGACAGAAACGAATGCAATTGACGACAGGACCGGGTGTCGATGATTCGCCCTCCTGGTCGCCGGATGGCCGGCATCTGGTGTTCAGTTCGACGGCCGATGGAAAGAGCCAGATCTATATGATCGATGCCGATGGTAAGGACATAGAACGGCTCACCTTCCAGGGGACGCACAATAGTGCGCCCTCCTGGTCTCCGGCATCGTGAGGTTGACATTGCGACTGTACAAGCAGAATGAACGAAGGCCAATGATCGAGATGACTAATCAAGGAAAAGGAGAAAGATGTATGAACAAGACACTCTGTACATGCGGCTTGGTGCTGGTGATGAGCATGGCATTAATTAGTATGCCTGGCTGCTCCAAAAAGACCGTACAATCTGGCAGCGACTCCCAGTCCACTCAAGGGATGGCAAAGGGGGGAAGTTCAGATAGTTCGAAGTCCGGTGTCGGCAGCTTCCCTGACACCGGCGTTCAGTCGGGTGGCGGCGAGCTTCGGGGTCTCGACAAGAACCCTTCAGAGGAGCGTGTGGGCAGTGGCACGATGATGGCGAAGGTGGATCCCTCCAGCAGTGCCGGACGACAAATGGATGAGATCAGGGCCGAGCAGGCAGCCTCAGCTGCAGCGGGCTTCCGAGATGTATTTTTCGGCTATGATAGCTGGACGATTTCCGAGGATGGGCGTCAAGCGTTGAGTCGCGATGCCGAGTGGATAAAGTCCAATCCGAGTGCGCTGGTCAAGGTCGAAGGGCATTGTGACGAGCGCGGGACCGTCGCCTATAATCTCGTACTCGGTGAAAAACGGGCGAAAGCCGCGCGGAACTATCTGGTCGAACTCGGTGTTGGTGCCAATCGCCTGTCCGTGGTGTCGTATGGAAAAGAGCGGCCGTCCTGCAATGAACATGCTGAGTCGTGCTACCAGCAGAATCGGCGAGGACATCTAGTGGTGAGGACCGGGAAATAGGCGCCGCGACTCCGTTGTCGCGAAGAGAGAGCAGGGGATTCCTTTATCATACATGGGTGGAACAATGTGGAACCATTCGGATACAAAGGGAACCTGGACGACGACCTGTGTGATCTGTGCCTTGTTATCGACCGGCTGCATAGCCCAACAAGCTGATCTCAAACAGACGGAGAAGAATCTTCAGCAGCGCATCAAGCAGTCGAGCGATGAGTCGGCACAGACCCGCGCGCGGCAGAGTCAGGAGATTTCGGCGCTTCGGGAGCAGGAGTTGCCGCAGCTGCGTGGCGAACTGGAGCGTGCATTACACCAAGCTCAAGAACTCCAGGGCAAACAGGAAGACCTCAAGCAGCGCTCTGCGCAACTTGAGCAACAAACCAAACGGCTCGAACAGTTGGCCGGCAAGTTGGAGGCGGATAGCACAACTCGTTACAACCAGGTGCGAGAGAGCCTCAATGCTCAAGATGTCAAAAATAAACAGGAGCGCGATCAGCTCCGCATGGACGTGAACGCTCGCCTTGACGACGTGAGCCGACAGATGGAGGCGATACGAAAGGAGATCATCGACGTCGTGCAGAAGACGAACAGCGGACTTGCCAAGAGTCTCGACGTACGTCTGGAGGAGCAGCATAAGGCGCTGACAGGATTGAGCGAGCGGGTGAGCCAAGAAGAGCAGACGAGCAAATTTTCGGCAACCTATATCAATGAGACGAACAAGGCCGTGACCGGTTATTTAGGGGAGGTCAATAAGAGTGTCTCATCTGTCGCGCAGAAGTTTGCTGCCCGCTTCGATGAGCAAGACCGTCGTTTGGATGCCCTCTCCAAGGCCGTTGATCAGGTCGCGCAGGATGCGCGTGTACGAGGGGGAAGCAAGGGAGGGGCACGTCAGTCAACCACGAAACCGGCCCATCGATCAGCGGTGGTGCCTTCATCTGAAACTCCAAAGGTTGAACAGGAAATTCCTACGGCTTCGTTCTCTGCGCAAGGGGAAGAGGGACAATCGGCTGAAGTGGTGACGTCGGCGGTCGAGTCTGTGGAGCCGCCGCGACCGCTAGTCGGCCAGAGTGGAGAGCGCTCCGAAAAAGTCGAGTACGAACGTCTCCTGACACTATTTCGTGATGGGGATTTGGATGGAGCCCGGCAGGGGTTCGCCGCATTTTTGCGTGACTATCCGAACTCGGATCTGTCTCCAAACGCGCGCTTTTGGCTCGGTGAATCGCACTACGGCAAGAAAGATTATAGACAGGCGATCGATTCGTATGACCGCGTCGAACTGGATTTCCCCCGGAGTGAGAAAGTACCATCGGCGATCTTGAAGAAAGGGTATGCGTACCTGGCGATAAAAGATAAGAGGCGCGCTTCTTCGGCCTTCAAACAGGTAGTGACGTTGTATCCACGGAGTCCAGAGGCAGGAAAAGCGTCCGATAAACTAATCCAGTTGAAGGATTCGCAATAATCGCGATGAGCAAGAAAACGGGTTCAAGGGGGTTGGTCGTTTTCATGGCCGGGGCGATGCTGTGGCTCGCCGGATGTGCCAACCACGCGGACTTTGTGGAATTGCGTGATCACTTGGCAACGGTGTCGAAATCTCAAGAGCAAGATCAAAAGCGGCTGGATGCACTCCAGCGACGGTTGGAGTCGCTGGAACGGGTGAAAGATAGCGAATCCGCCAGGCCGAAGGTCGATCCGAAGTTCGATGAACTGTCTGCACGGATCCAAAAACTAGAGAGCCGGTTGGCTAAACCCGACGAGACATTAGGTATTCCAGTTGTGCCCAAGTTCGAGCCATCTCAAGTCGATCCCGCTCGTTCCTCGAAACCACAGAAGCCGGCTCTATCTGCAGATGTGCCGACGATGATACCCGGCGTTCCCACAATTACCCCGACGTCGGCGTTCAATCTGGCGTACAACGACTATCTCAACGGGAAATACGATCTTGCCGTGGCGGGCTTTCAGCGATTTGTGAAAGACTTTCCCGGCACGTCGCTGACGCCGAATGCCTACTACTGGTTGGGAGAGTCCTACTATCAGCAGAAAGATTACGTGCGCGCGATGCAATCGTTCGAGTATCTCTCGACGGAGTATCCGGGCAACGAGAAGGTGCCGGCGGCGCTCTTTAAATCGGGGCTCGCGGCGGGAGAAACCGGAGATCTCGCCAAGTCAAAGAAGAATCTCAAACGGGTCATCGAAGAGTTTCCCACGTCGGACGAGGCGAAGCTGGCCAAGAATAAGCTGGCCGAAATTCGATGATCGGACGTCCATCGAGTTGGCTCGTGGTGGCCACCTTGTTTTCGACGTTCCCTGGAGTCTAGCTGCATGCCCGCCGCCGGTTGCTCCGCCAAGATCCATGTCCTCCCGGACGACGTAGTCAGCCGTATCGCAGCCGGCGAGGTCGTCGAACGCCCTGCCGCCGTCGCCAAAGAATTACTGGAAAACAGTCTCGATGCAGGGGGCTTGCATATCACGATCGATGTGAAGGATGGAGGGCTGGCCCTCATTCGAGTCACGGATGATGGAGAGGGGATCAACCGCGCCGATCTTCCCCGTGCCTTCGAGCGGCATGCCACCAGCAAACTCCGGTCCGATCGGGACCTCGCCTCGGTAACGACGATGGGTTTTCGCGGCGAGGCGTTACCGAGCATTGCGTCCGTTTCCCATGTGGTGGTGACGACCGCGACGAGGCAAGATACGGTGGGATCACAGCTCACCCTGGTTGCAGGAGCAGGCGGCTCTATCGTGGACGCGCCCGCCGTGCCTGGCACCAGGATCGACGTTTCCAATCTCTTTTTCAATCAGCCGGCCAGAAAGAAGTTTCTTAAATCGGCCACGACCGAGTTCTCACATATTAGTCATGTCGTGCAACTCGCAGGCCTCGCCTGGCCATCGGTGCACTTCCGCCTGACCCATAACGGCCAGGAGATTCTCAACTATCCCGCCGTGACAGCAGATCGTGATCGAATACTTCAAGTATACCGCCAGGCGTTTCTCGATCGGACTATTGAGGTGCGAGGCCGGACAGCGGGATCGTCGATTCGTGGCGTGATGGTCGATCCTATCCATGCGCGGTCCTCGAGAATGCCACAGGAATTGTTTGTAAACCGGCGTCCCATTCGCAATGCGACCGTGTTTCATGCAGTCATGGATGGGTATGGATCGTTTCTTCCCAAAGGGCATCACCCGACGTTCGTGCTCTTTCTGGATATCGAACCGGACCGACTCGATGTCAACGTGCACCCCACGAAGAAAGAAGTCCGTTTTGCGGAAACAGAGGCGCTTCATCAGTTGGTGCGTCAGTCGGTCCGCCACGCACTTAGTGGTCTCGAGCGGAAGGTCGTGCTGGGTCTCACGCAGGCGGGGTTGTCGCAGACGGAACCGGAGTTTGCTCCCACGGCCGAACGGCAGACCGCATCATTCGGGGATTCTCTCCCGGCCGCCTTGCTCTCAGCTCGCAGGCGGGACTCCCGCATCAATGTTAGTGACACGGTGTCCCTGTCCGGCATCGTCGAGGGAAGTCAGCTGGCCTTCGCTCGCGAGGCAGCGGCTGCGTATCAGCAGGCAGAGAAGCCCGACATCGTGCCGCTCGGACAAATCCTCCGGACCTATCTTGTGGCGCAGGTGGGCGAAGAACTGCAAGTGGTCGATCAACATACGGCGCACGAGCGTGTCCTCTTCCAACGGCTTTGTCGAGGCTGGCAGAACCGGAATATCCCCTCGCAGCCGCTTTTGATTCCGGAGCCGATCGAGCTGTCGGCGGCGCAGAGTACGCTGTTGCTCAAGCGCCGTGATGATCTGGAGAAACTCGGCCTTCTGATCGAACCGTTTGGTACGACGGCCGTGGCGATTCGCGGGGTGCCGGTTGGACTTGGCAAGGTAGATGCGGCTGTCTTGGTGCAGGATCTGCTCGACGATTTGACCGAGTGGGACAGCGCATCGTCTCTGGAACTGCGGGTTCACCCCGTCTTGGCGTCGCTGGCCTGCCATGGAGCGGTGCGGGCCGGACGCGCCTTGGCCCATCCAGAAATTCAACAGCTGATTCACGATTGGGTGCAGGAAGGGTTGATTATGACCTGCCCGCATGGGCGCCGCACGGCGTTTCGCCTTTCAACAGATGAGCTTGCCAAACTGTTCGGGCGGGTTGGATGGTCATGATGGCCATTCCAGCGAGAGCGACGTGTCGTCTCTCCGAGACGCAGGTCCGTTTCAAGCCTGTTGTCGTGATGGTTGGACCTACTGCTGTGGGGAAGAGCCGCGTCGCGGTCGAAGTGGCAAAGGCTTTCGAGACCGAGGTGCTCACAGCAGATTCCCGACAAGTTTATCGTGGTATGGATGTCGGGACGGATAAGCCGGTCCCAGAGGAGCGCCAGGCGGTTCCCCATCGACTGATTGATCTCGTCGATCCCGCTGAAACTTTTAATACAGGATTGTATCGCCGCCAGGCGGTCGATGAGATCGAGCGCCTCTATCGAGCCCGCCGCCTTCCCCTGGTAGTGGGTGGCACAGGGCTCTATGTGCGGACCCTCCTCAAGGGCTTGTGCGACGCACCACCGGCCGATCCGATTGTGCGGGCTGCCCTGCGGCAGGAGGCGAAGAATCAAGGATACGATCGCCTTTATGCGAGACTCGTGGATGTCGATCCTGCGGCCGCGGCGCGGTTGCACCCACGCGACGAATCAAAAGTGATCCGCGCGCTAGAGGTGCACCAGCTATCCGGCCGTCGGATGTCTGAGTTTCAGCAGGAGCATGGGTTTGCCAAGCGGCCATTTTCAGCTCTGATCATCGGTTTGAACCGAGAACGCGGCGCGCTGTATCGGCGTATCGGGGAGCGGATTGATTGGCAGCTGGCTCACGGCTTGATCGAAGAGACGCAGCAGCTTCTGGCCCGGGGGTATCAGCGCGACAGTGCGGCGATGAAGGGCTTGGGGTATCGGCAGGTGGCCGAGCACTTGGCCGGCGAGTATGACGTCGCTGAAATGGTTCGGCGGTTCAAACGGGACACGAGACATTTTTCCAAACGACAAATGACCTGGTTCCGAAAGGAACCGGGGATTCAGTGGTTGACGATCAAGGAGTCGGAGTCGGTCCAGCACACGGCAGCGCTGGTGATCGGACAGGTCGATAGATTTCTCACCACACTACGTGAGGACTAGGGATGACACGACAGGAGAACGCAGCGCGCGCAGACATTGGGATCATCGGCGGCAGTGGATTGTACGACATCGAGGGGCTTCGGAAGGTCACGGAACGCTCGGTCAAAACTCCCTTTGGGGCTCCCTCCGACAAAGTGGTGGTCGGCGAGTTGGATGGGATTCGTATCGCCTTTCTCTCGCGGCATGGACGCGGGCATCGGGTCAATCCTTCGGAGATCAACTATCGCGCAAATATCTATGCCCTCAAGTCGCTCGGGGTGAGCCGGGTGATTTCTGTGAGTGCGGTCGGCAGCATGAAGGAGTCAATCAAGCCTGGTGATGTGGTGTTGCCTGATCAGTTCATCGATCTTACCAAACGGCGGGTTTCGACATTCTTCGAGGGGGGCATCGTCGCGCACGTGGCATTTGGCGATCCGGTCTGTGCTTCGCTCGGGGCGGCATTGTTGGATGCGGCACGTACAGTCGGCGCCACCGTGCATCAGGGCGGCATCTATCTGTGTATCGAAGGCCCACAGTTTTCGACCAAAGGAGAATCCCGGTTGTACCGCCAGTGGGGTGCGAGCGTAATCGGGATGACGAATCTCCCTGAGGCCAAACTCGCGCGCGAGGCAGAACTCTGTTATGCCACGGTGGCCTTGGCAACCGATTACGATTGTTGGCATGAGACGGAAAAGGCCGTCACCGTCGAGGCGATCTTGACCACTCTCCGTCAGAATGTCACGCTGGCCAAGCGGCTGTTGCGGACGGCGATGCATGCGGTGGCCGACGTCAAGGCCTGCAGCTGTCAGCGAGCATTGCAGGATGCCATTATCACGGCGCCCGATCGGATGCCCGCCTCGCTCCGACGGAAGTTGGCCTTGTTGATGGATCGGGTTGTTCCGGTGAGGATAGGATTTCGGTAAGCCATGGGAAAGTTGCTCGTAGTCGGATCGGTCGCGTTAGATACGGTGAAAACACCCTTCGGGGAGGTCAGCGAGGTCCTTGGAGGTTCGGCCACCTATTTTTCAACTGCGGCCAGCTACTTTACCAGCGTGGATCTCATCGCAGTCGTGGGGGAAGATTTCGCTCCGCAACACCTGGCCTTCCTCAAGAGCCGTGGCATCGACTTGACGGGATTGGAGCGGAGGCCCGGGGCGACATTTCGATGGAAAGGGGAGTACACGCATCAGTTGAACGAAGCGCACACGCTCGATACGAAACTCAACGTATTCGAAACCTTTCGACCAAAGATTCCCGAAGCCTACCGATCTCCCGACCTCTTATTTCTCGGCAATATCGATCCGGAGCTTCAATTGGATGTGCTGCAGAAGATTTCTCGTCCGCCGTTGGTTGCGTGCGATACAATGAACTTTTGGATCAACGGCAAACGAGATGCCTTGTGGCGGGTCTTGGAGCAGGTCGATATTCTGATCATTAACGATGGGGAAGCCCGGGCACTCGGCGAAGATACGAATCTGGTGAAGGTCGCGCAAAAAGTACTCGCGCGCGGGCCCAAGCACCTCATCATCAAGCGTGGAGAATATGGGGTACTGATGTTCAACGAGAAGCAGGTGTTTGGGGCTCCGGCCTTTCCGCTTGAAGACGTACGCGATCCAACCGGTGCGGGGGATACCTTTGCCGGTGGTTTCCTGGGCTACCTGACGGCCACCGGCAATCGTTCGGTCGAGGCCTTCAAACAAGCGATTATCTTCGGGAGCGTCATGGCGTCTTTTACTGTAGAATCCTTTAGTCTTGACCGTTTGCGAATCCTGGACTACAAAGAGATTCAGGAACGGTTTCGAGCCTTTAAGCAGTTGACTCATTTCGAGGACATTTTGTGATGCAAAACCTCTTTGCCGGTTCGATTGTTCGAGCGTTCGCGCGTCCGTTGCTTGTGTTGGCCCTGTTGATCGGATGGCTGCCTGGCTGTGCCACATCGGAAGGTTCGGCACAGAAGTCAAAAGGGTATTACCAGGAAGGTGTCGCGAGCCTGGAGCACGATCAGCAGAAGGCCTTTGTGGCGTTCCAGAAGGCCGTGAAGCTCGATCCGAGCAACAAAGAAGCACGATACGGGCTCGGCCATATTCTGGCGCTGCAGGGTAAATTGCCCCAAGCGGAGGAAGAATTGGTGGCCGCGACGAAGCTTGATGAGAATTACTCGGAAGCGTACACCTATCTGGGCCAGGTCTTGGAGAAACAGGGGCGGTGGACCGAAGCGATCACGGCATTCCGTCAGGCGCTGTCCAATCCCTTGTATGCCACGCCGGACCTAGCCCGATTCCATCTCGGCCGGGCGCTGGTTCACGAGAGTGATTACCAGGGCGCGATGGAAGCGTTTGAAGATGCCTTAGTGATCAATCCTCCCAATGTTCCCCCGGCTCAATTACACTTGGAGCTGGGGCGGGTGTATTACAAGCTGGGGTTCGAACGCCGCTCAAGGGAAACGCTGACCAAGGTGACGACGCTCGATAAGGGCGGCGAGTATGCCGCAGCTGCGAATGAACTGTTGACACGGCTCAAGCAGTAGAGAGAGACCCATGGAATCGATCGGCGAATTTTTCAGGCAGGTGCGAGAGACCAAGGGGCTCACCATTGACGAAGTCGCATCCAAAACTCGAATTCGAACTGATTTTGTGAAGGCGCTGGAAGATGGGAACTTCGCCAAGTTGCCTGACCAAGTGTTTGCGCGAGGTTTTGTCCGGTCCTATGCCCGGTCCCTCGGACTCGATGAAGACGATGCGATCCACCGATTTGCTCAATCGGCAGGCGCTTATTACGACAAGCAAGGCGAGCGGGAACGTTTGAAAGTCAGGCAGGCGGAAGAAGAGCGCAAGCGCCAAGCCAATCGAAAGGCCGTCGCGATCGCGATCGGTATTGCGATTCTCACGCTCATCTTCCTCCTAAGCCGAGAACAGTCGTCGCTCCTGGTCCATCGTTCGAGCTCAGACCTTCCAGCTTCCGCAACCAAGCGGACCGCTCCACTGACTCCAGAGTCTCAGGACGCACCGCCAAGCCAGCAGGCCGAGGTGGTCCCGCCGTCTCCGCCGGCCCCCAAGACCCAACCAAGCGAGCCCCCTGCCGTATCAGCGAAGACGAGCGAGGGAGCTAATGCTGGGCCGGTGACCGGCCCAGCATCCACAGCTTCGGCCGTGCCGGAGCTGGCGGCTCCTGCTCCTTCGTCGCTCGGGAGCGACGGGCCGCTGGGAGGGATTTCACTCGAAGGGTCTGGAGCACCGGAGGGACAGTTGGCGCTCGACCTTGAGGCGACAGAGCTGAGTTGGGTCGTCGTTCAAGTCGATGGCGGCAGTCCCCAAGAGGCCTTGCTCCGACCTGGAGAAAAGGCCAGATGGAAAGGCCAGGACCAGTTTATCCTCACGCTCGGTAACGCCGGGGGCGTCAAGGCCGAACTCAATGGCAAACCTCAAAAGCCTTTTGGTCCGAGCGGCAAAGTCGCACGCGATATAGTCATCAAGCGCTGACCGCTCTCCCGCAGGATGCTGAAAAAGGAGGTGGGGTAGCTGGGACGATCCCCGTGCTCACGCAACGCGCGGCTTGAGAAGGGTGGGGAAGGAGCGGCCAGGTGCCCTTCTTGCTCGCAGAACGCGCACGATAAGAATGTGCTCGTTCGATGCGCGCAGTAGAGGGCAGCCTTGGCCACTCCTCTAACGAGAGGTAAAGAGAATTGGCGCGCCAGGGTTGGGCGGGTGAGAAGGTCGCCTTTTTGAGCATCCTGCGGGAGTGTTCTGCTGTTGTACCACACGTGCGGACCCTCAAGTTCTCGCGTGCCAAAGTAGTCTTCCCGCAACCTGCTAGCACCGTCCATCCAGTCACAACACCCGCCCTCCGTTATTCATCTCGATGGCCTCTCTGTATTCAAATCCAAGCAGGCTCCATAGGTGTGCGATATCGAGGGATGGGGCGCCGCAGCAGCGACTGAGGCGCAATGGTGCCACCCTTTTGAGATTTCCGAGATTCCTGTGATTGTACCTGCCACTAACTAGCCGAAATATCGTGCCCCAACGGGAGGGCGTTCTGGCACGAGCTTTGATTCTTATTCGGTTGGATTGAACGAAAGCCGGTGGACTGAAGTGAGTTCGAAGCCGGGATCGAGATAGTGAAAGAGTAGCGGAGTAGGGAGACCGTCCGATCGCGCCTGGATTGCTTGACATGAGTGGAAGGCCATTGTTATATTCGCCGGCGTTTTGTCGCTTTAACATGGATCTCATGAGCCAGCGGCCCGATGCCGAATTTACGTGCGGTGGTTAAACACAAAGGAGGAAATCTGATGGGGCATTTTTCTAAGTTTTTGGGAATCAGCGCAGCGCTGATGATGCTGTCAGTTGTGGTGGTCGGAGCCGAAGAGCGTGATCCGCTTAAGCCCCGCGTTCCGGCGGATCAGATGAGCGACGCGAGGGCCAACAAGAATCCGGTTGACGCGACCCCGGATAACATTGCCAAAGGAAAGGCGCTGTTCGAGGGCAAGGGTACCTGCTTCAATTGTCATGGTAAGAATGGGGATGGCCAGGGCGAGGCCGGTAAGATTCTGAATCCGAGCCCCCGCAATTTCACGAACTGCAAGTTCCACAAGAAGCGCAAAGATGGCGAGCTCTTCTGGGTGATCAAGAATGGTAGTGCAGGCACAGGCATGGTCCCTTTGATCCCAGCCGCGATCACTGAACTAGAAGCCTGGACGATCATCAACTACGAGCGGAGCTTCTGCAAAGGCGAGTAGTTCCGTTGTAGCTGTGAGTTCAAGAGGGTGGAGGACCGAATCCTCCACCCTCTTTTATTGTCTTTCGGTCGTGTGATTCTGTCTCGTTGAATATCCGTGGAGAGGAAAGCGTGTTGTGGCGTACCAGATGTCTGTCGGGTGAGGGGAGCGACTGTAACAGGAGCGTAATCCCGCAGGATGCTCAAAAAGGCGACCTTCTCACCCGCCCAACCCTGGCGCGCCAATTCTCTTTACCTCTCGTTAGGGAGTGGCCAAGGCTGCCCTCTACTGCGCGCATCGAACGAGCACAGTTTTATCGTGCGCGTTCTGCGAGCAAGAAGGGCACCTGGCCGCTCCTTCCCCACCCTTCTCAAGCCGCGCGTTGCGTGAGCACGGGGATCGTCCCAGCTTCCCCACCTCCTTTTTCAGCATCCTGTTAGTTAGTGGGCTTCGGTGCTCTGGATCGCAGCGACCTTGGTCAATATCAAGGCAGCGGAAGGATCGGTTGGGCTGATCGCCGGAACAGCGAACGGGCGTTGCTCCTGGTTCATGTGGGTCTTGGAGGCCCAGCGCACTTTCTGGCTGAGATAGGTCACCGTTTCGCCGAGTGTCACGTCGCCATCCCGGTTGGTATCGGCCTCGCCGCGCAGTGCCCGAAGCAGATAGTAGGTGAACAGCCCATGCCGATGTTGGTCGTCCTCCAACCCCCGCCCGATGCCGCTGGATCCGATGACATGGAGGGTCGAGCTCCCCGTAGGATTCCATTGGGGGAGGGCGGTCTTGGTTCGGCTAGATGGTCCCAAACGCGACACAATGCCATCGAACAGAAATACCGTTTGTTTCGCTCTTAAGCGGGACAGAGCTGCCCCCAAATCCTTGAGCGGGTATGATCGTGAGGTGGTCGTGGCGGTTCCATCGTACGGTACTAGGAACGTCTCTCCCGTCGAAGAGACCGAAGCCAGACCGGCGAAATAGACAATGACGACCGCGTCCTTGTTCATGTGAGGCGGCAGCCAGTCCAGCAGCGCTTCGTCAATATCCGAGCGTATCGCCTTCCAATCTTGCAGTAGATGAACATTGGAGGCCGGCAATCCACCGAGGGACTGAAAATAGCTCGAGACCATCTCGGCATCCAAGGAAGCGAACTTACGGGATGGGACTTGCTGGTCTCGATAGGATCCGATCCCGATTGAGATCAAGTAGGTGTGCGGCTGGCGAAATCCGGCAGCCAACGCAGGGATTTGATCCACGTCGTCGGCCTTAATGCCGGTAGGTTGGATCGACAGGGTTAGAGTTTGAGTCGGCGGCTGAGTATGGGTTCCTGAATCAGAGACCGCCACGTGGATCTCAGCCGTCTGCTGTTGGACGGCCTGTGGTACCGTCGCCACAAACTCGATCGAGCGGGATTGGCTCTGTTGCAGTCGCCCGACCGCAAGCGTGGTGGCAGGAAATTGGGCGAGCAACGAGGCGGTTCCCGTTAAGGCCGCAGTGACACCTTGAAGGTCCTGCTCTCCTCCGTTCACGAGGTCGATGCGCACCCGAATGCGCTCGCCTCCTTCAAGGACCAAATTACCGTTCTCGTCCAGCACCGTGGCCTTAAACGAGAGTGCCGATGGAATGCCTTTGGCTGGGATGGTTGCTGTCGATGGAACTGGGCTCACTGGCGATGCCGCCAACTGGGTCCTGGCGGCGCGTATGAATTGCGTCGAGAGGGCGATCCCAGCGTCATACACAAACTCCCCGATATTGCCGTAATCGCATCGGCGTGGGGCCGGTTCTAGAATAAGGCGTTGGTTGTGCGCGATGGAAACGGTCTGCTGGCCAAGCTCTTTCCCTGTGGCATCTTTAAAGGTTAAGAGCGTCTCGAGGGTCAAGTCTGCAGGCACCCGATCATAGACATTATCAGCCCAGAGTTTGAGGCCGGAGCGTTGGAGCGTGACCACAATCTCCTTGTCGGGCTGGAATTGTGCGGCGATTCCACCGGTGACGGTCACGGCCGCAAAATTTTGGGAGGCCGCATCAATCATAATCGATTCGACTTCTTCCCCCACGTTGAGCTCATGGGGGCTATTGCACCCATCGATGTACTGCATCTTGAGGTTAGTGAAGGAGGGAGCGAAGGTCAGCTTAACGGAGTTGGCCAGACGCGGACCCATGTCCGGTAAGGGGGTTCGGTGAAACGCTGAAGTCAGCTTCTCGCATCCCCACAGCCCACCCACTGTGATGAGGAGACACAAAAGGACGGCCCCTCGCACCGTGAGTCGTTGAGGTGAGCCTGTTGGGTGTCGCACGACGACCATGGCTAGCCCGCATTATTCATGACGGTTCGTCGCGAAATCGCTGAGCCGCGTCGCGAGACCGGCGCGCGGAGCGCAGGGGACCGGCTCCGACGTCTGCGGCGGTGCCTGTCCTGCTGCTTCTCAGACGGGAACAGGCGCCAAAATGAAGGGTGCCCAGCCCCCAACAGAACGGTGAGGGTCCGAGGGGCGAGCCCGCTGGCCGAAGGCTCGCCGTAGCAGCGGATCGGCGATTGTAGCAGAAGTGTTCATGAATATTGCGGGCTAAGGGAAGCTGTCTGCCGTGACTGGTTTGGCTGCTGGAATTCAAGCCGGGCACCGTACCGAAATGTCAGGCTGAATGCAACAGTGCGTGAGGCTCGGCCGGACTTGACAGATCCGCCGATGGGGAGCGAACGTACAAATGTGAAGAGTGCGCGGCGGATGAAGTTGCATGGTCGGGAGGTGGGGGATGCGCCATCTGCTCAATCAGTTAAGTCTCATGCTCAGCGCGGTATTCTTGGTTTCTTGTACCTCCGCCATTCCGCCTGCACGGATCGGCGATTATGTTTCCTCAGAGTACCAGGCTGGCGAAAACGCTTTCGCGAGGATCAATCAGCGGCCACTCCAGGCAGGGCTTGTCGTGGTGTCAGATACGGCAGAGCCAGATGCAGCTCCGAATCTGCCGGAAGAGGCACTTGCTCGCCTCGGAGAAAGTCTGCAACGGGACCTCGGCCGTGCAATTCCTGTGGCGATAACAGGGCTGATCCCGGCCGACCATATCAGGCCGCAGCCTCATGGGGATTGGGCCCAGTTCGCGCAACTCGGCCGGCAACGCGGACTCGACTATCTGGCCATCGTGGTTCTCTCCAGCACCGAGCAAGAATATCCCGTGACGCTTTTTCTGGGATGGACCACGCACGTGCAGCCTGGATTTCGTCGGGATAACTGGTCGCTGCTGGAATTTGCCCTGTTGGATTTGAAACACAATCAGACATTGATGCAGGCCGACGGACGGGGCTGGGCCACACTGGATCGTCCGAGCGCGCCAGGGATCAATCAATGGTATCCGGCTGTCTACCTACGCCCTCAGGATCAGCGGCGTATCTGGCCTCCGACCTACGAGGGCGCGCCGAATACACTACGTGTCGTGTCATTTGAGCAAGCGGCTACGCGGCTGGTGCTGAAGCTCCAGAACTCGTGGTTCGGGGTATTGGAATCCGAGGCGTCGGCTCGGAAAAGCAGTTCCTAAGAGCCTGTCCGACATTGACCGTTCTACTGCGGCGAATGATCCGCGACCAACTGCTTCGTTCTCGGGGCTCTGTTTGGTGAGGGTCCGACGGGGACTATTAGTCTTTGAAGCCCTCGGAACGGATAGTGTACAATATACCGTTCAACTCATGCGGTAGCGTCGGTTAACCCTGTGGAGGATGCTGTTATGGTCACGCGGAGTAAAGGAGGGAATGTCCGAGGTCTTGTCGCAGGTATCGGTCTGGTCATGAGTACCTTCGCGTTTACTGTCCTGCCGAGTGAACCTACAGCCGTAGCCGCTGGGGTTCCAGCTGGGATGACTCAAGGATTTTCAGAGATCGTCAAGCAGGTCACGCCAGCGGTGGTGAACATTGCTGTGACCGGGGGTGGGGAAGGCGGGGGACGAGGTCGGAGGGCACCGGCCCCCCCAAGTCCCTTTGGTGGACCTCCGGGTGAAGAAGCGCCAGGGGGTGAACTTCCAACGCCTCCGCCGATGCCTCCGGGGCATGGACGCCCCGATCAAAGCGCCGGATCCGGCGTCATTTTTGATCCGAACGGATTTATCGTGACCAACAACCACGTGGTCGAAGGCGCCACGCAGATCACCGTCACACTCAGCGATCGACGTGAATTCAGCGCGAAAGTGGTGGGAACTGACCCGAAGACGGACTTGGCCGTGGTCAAGATCGAGGCGAAGAACCTCCCGGCCTTAAAATGGGCTGAGTATGAGAAATTACAGGTCGGCGATCTTGTGTTGGCAGTCGGCAGTCCGTTCGGACTCAGTTCCACCGTGACCCTGGGCATCATCAGTGCCTTGGGACGCGGCAACGTCGGCATTGCAGACTATGAAGATTTCATCCAGACCGACGCCGCGATTAATCCGGGCAATTCCGGCGGGGCGTTGGTCAATGTGACCGGCGAACTCATTGGGATCAATACGGCAATTTTCTCAAGGACCGGCGGGTCGGAGGGGATTGGATTTGCCATTCCCAGCAGTATCGCATTGGATATCGTTGACAGTCTGCAGAAGACCGGCAAGGTTGTGCGTGGCTGGATGGGTGTCGCGATTCAAGAGATCACGCCGGCCTTGGCCAAATCCTTCAAGCTCCCGGAACAGCGCAAAGGAGTACTCATTAGCGATGTGAATGAGAACGGCCCTTCCCATGCTGCGGGTGTGAAGCGCGGCGATGTGGTGGTTGCGTTCAACGGGAAAGAAGTTCAAAACGTGAGTCAGTTGCGAAATCTCGTCGCGCGCACGATTGTCGGTAAGGATGCGCAGGTGAAGGTTTTGCGAGACGGCAAGGAAGAGATTATCACGGTGAAGGTGGCTGAGCGACCGACGGATGAAATGTTGGCGAAGAAGGAACCGTCAACTCCCAAGGAACCGGTCGAAACGGTGAAGCCGCCGGATAATGTCTTGGCCTCGCTCCGTGTGCAGGAGTTGGATACGGCCACGATGAGTCAACTAAACATCCCGGCGAAGATGACGGGCGTGGTCGTGACGTCGGTCGAGAGCGGCGGCTCCGCGGAAGCGGCGGGTCTGCAGCGCGGCGACGTGATTCAGGAAGTAAACCACGAAGCTGTGAAGACGCTCGAAGACTACCAGAAAGCCTCGAGTAACTTGAAAAAAGACGAGTTGGCCGTCCTACTCCTGAGCCGGCAGGGGAATAACCTGTTTGTCGCGGTCAATCCCAAGTAACACGTATGATGCTAGCCGCGACCGCTCAGATGCCGAGCGGTCGCGGCTAGCCATCGGATGAACGGATCGTATGTTCAACGGTCTGAATTCACTTAATAAGTGGCTGCAAGACACGATCTTCAAGCCGCTGGAAGATAAGAAAATGCCGGTGATGGAGCATCTCGTGGAGCTCCAGGTCCGGGTGACGCGCGCGGTGATCATTACTGCCGTGGTGTTTGTCGGCACGTTTTTCTATGCCGACATGCTGGTCAAGTGGCTTCGCATTCCCCTCCAGAACATGTTTATGCCGCGCTCCCTGTCGTGGGTGCCGACCGATCTGCCGACCGTTCCGTTCGTCTTTCTCGCGCCGGCTGAAGCGTTATGGCAAAACGTCAAGGTGGCCGGGCTCTTTGCTCTCGTCGCCGTGACCCCGTACATTCTGATGGAAATTTGGCAATTCGTCGTGCCGGGACTCCATGCTCAAGAACGGCGCTTTGTCGGGCCGTTTGTGTTGTTGACTGCCGTGGCTTTTTACGCAGGGATAGGCTTTTCATTTTTCTTCGTGCTTCCGTTTGCGCTGAATTTTTTGGTCTCCTATGGCGTCAACGCCGGCTTCATTCCTCAGATCTCCATTGCGCAGTACGTCGGATTTGCCCTGTGGTTCTTGATGATATTCGGGCTGATTTTCGAAGTCCCGCTTGCGATCACTCTCATGGCGAAGCTTGGGTGGGTCGATGCGCCTTTTCTCAAACGGTATCGCAAGTGGGCGCTGCTGGGGTCGTTCATCTTTGCCGCAATTCTTACCCCCACACCCGATCCCTTCAACCAATGTCTCATGGCCCTGCCGATGTATCTATTTTATGAAATCGGCATCTTGAGCGCAGGGTTTTTCAACAAAAAGAAGCTGGTGCCTGAGGGGGCTGCTATGCCGGTCGTGGCCGCCGCAGCGGCAGGAAACGGCAAGGCGCCGTCGGTGGGACTCCCGAACGTGGGAGAGGGCGACTACGTCGGCGTGCCGACAGATCGACGGCGATGACGAGAACCGGCAGATCGGGCGTAAAAATGTTGTACAGAAGGAAGTTACATGGCTCGTGAATTGAACGTCATTCAACCTCCCAGCTCCGGCGGCAGCGACGCTTGCGTATACATGTGGGCCTGCGCGATCTGCGATGAGAACGAAACCTGTCAGAAGGACAAGGAGGGGCATAGTCGCTGGTTGGTGGCCAAACGGATGGAACGGATCGAATACAAAGTGCTCATCATGAGCAACAAGGGTGGAGTCGGAAAGAGTACCTGTACGACGAACCTCGCCGTGAGTCTCGCGCTCAAAGGGTGGCATGTCGGCATTTGCGACATGGATATCCATGGCCCGAACATTCCAAAAATGGTGGGGGCCGAAGGGCAGAAACTCAAGATCAGCAGCTCAGGCGGGATTATCCCGTTTCAGGCGTATAACCTCAAGATTGCCTCGATGTCCTTCTTGTTGCAGAATTCGGACGATCCGATCATCTGGCGCGATGCGTACAAGTATGAATTCATCAACCAACTCTTGGGCGGTGTCGAGTGGCAGGATCTCAATTTTTTGTTTGTCGACTTACCTCCAGGAACCGGCAACGAATCGGTCACAACCATCGATCTGCTCGGCAATGTCAGCGGCGCGGTGATCGTGACGACGCCACAGGAAGTGGCCTTGCTGGATTCCCGCAAGTCGGTCACGTTCTGCAAAGATAGCGAAGTCCCGATCATCGGAATTGTCGAAAACATGAGCGGCTTAGAGTGCCCCCATTGTCACAACCACATCGAGGTGTTCCGTAAAGGCGGCGGGGAAGCCTCCGCAATTGATATGGGCGTGCCCTTCCTCGGGCGCATTCCGCTCGATCCCGATGTCGTGATCCAGTCTGATGCCGGTGAGCCATTTGCGATGTTCAATTCCGACACCGCCACGGCCGAGTGCTATCACGAGATTGCCAACAAGGTTGAAGCGTTCTGCAAGAAGAGCGGGTCGCTCGTGAAAATCGCGTCCCGGCAGGCGCACTGATGAAGGGGAGACTGTGAAGGCCACAGACGCGACAGAGGGGCTCACGCAACTACAAGAAGCGCAGCGGATTGTGTTGGAGGCCACGCCGACGTTGGGCTTGGAGAAGATTTCGATCCTCGATGCCCTTGGCCGTGTCCTCGGCGAGGACATTGTGGCGGAACGGGATAATCCACCCTGGGACAACAGTGCGATGGATGGATTTGCGGTGCGGTGGGACGATATCAAGCAGGAATATGCAATTCAGAAACCGGTGACGCTCACGGTGATCGAAGATGTGGCTGCAGGCAAGATGCCTGCAAAGTCCGTCGGCGCGGGACAGGCGATTCGCATCATGACCGGAGCCCCGCTTCCGAAGGGGGCGGACACGGTCTTGAAGATCGAAGACACTGAGCATACCGCGGATTCCGTTCGCGTCTTCAAGCCGGAACAGCAAGGCGCCAACATTCGGCCTCAGGGCGAAGACGTCAAGAAGGGCGAGTGCATTATCGGCAAGGGGACCCAGATTCGTCCGGGTGAAGCGGGGATGTTGGCGATCCTCGCCAAGTCGTTCATTTTTGCCTATCAACGGCCCCGGGTGGCGATCCTTTCGACCGGTGATGAATTGGCGGATTTGGACGAGCGATTCAGCGAAGAAAAAATCATCAACTCCAATAGCTATGGTATTGCGGCAGCGGTCCAGGAGGCGGGTGGCATTCCCCTGTTGCTGGGGATTGCGAGGGATACGCCTGCAGGGCTGAAGGAAAAAATTTCGCATGGACTGACGGCAGATATTCTGGTGTTGTCCGGTGGTGTATCGATGGGCGATTACGATTTCACGAAGGCGGTCTTCCACGAACTGGGCGCAGAAATGAACTTCTGGAAGCTGGCGATCAGGCCGGGTCAGCCGCTTGCCTTCGGCAAGATTCAGGGTAAGCTGGCCTTCGGCTTGCCGGGAAATCCCGTGTCCTCCATGGTGACGTTCGAGCAGCTCGTGCGGCCGGCGATGCTCAAAATGAGCGGACACCGGAGTTACGGTCGGCCGGTTGTGCAGGCGATCTTCCAGGAGAAGTTTTCCAAACGGACGGACCGACGCCACTTTCTACGAGGTGTACTCACTCGAGAAGACGGTGTCTTCAAGGTTCGAACGACTGGTGCGCAAGGGTCTGGAATGTTGACCTCCATGGTGAAGGCCAATTGTTTGATCGATATCCCCGTCGAAGTTGAACGAGTGAACCCGGGCGATCTGGTGTCGGTTCAATTGTTGAGCGGAGAAGCCTGGGCCAGCCATTCAGAGCATATTCACACCGGTCCTCACCGGCTGTCCTGTTGCTGATAGGGAAAGGATATCAATAGTCATCAGTCATTATTCAATGGCGAGTATCATTCTCGATCGCCTTTGACCAATACGATTGACCATTGACCAGTGCACTCATGGCCGTACCTATTGTCTCGTTTGTCGGCCTGTCGAACAGCGGGAAAACCACGCTGATCGAGCGCGTGATTCCTGAGTTGGTCCGGGCCGGCTACAAGGTGGCGACGGTGAAGCATGCCGGACACGGGTTTGACCTCGATACGGAAGGGAAAGATAGCTGGCGCCACAAGCGGGCCGGCGCCAGCAGCGTGATAGTGCTCTCCAAGGGGAGTATGGCGATGTTTGCCGATGTGTCTGATCAGATGCATGTCGAAGACGTGCGGGATCGGTTTCTCGATCACACCTATGACCTGATCATCGCCGAAGGATGGAAACACGAAGGGTATCCGAAGATTGTCATCGTCCGCGAGCAGATCGGCGAAATTCCTGTTTCCACGGAAGGGCTGCTCGCGGTGGTATCGGACAAGCCCATCGATCTACATGTTCCTCTGTTCGGCCTGGACGATGTCGTCGGCGTGGCCGCCTTGATCATGAAGCAGTTTCCAAGATCGCGGTCTCGTGCGGAGAATGGGCTGGAAACCTAAGGCGGCCGTCGTCCTAGCTCTTGTTGCTGGTACTCTCGCGCGTTCATCATCCAGCTAAGCCGCTGATCATTCATGTCCACACCTATCCTGCGCGTCCAACATTTGGTGAAACGGTTCGGCGAGTTCATTGCCGTCAACGATATTTCGTTCGACATCAGACCAGGTGAAATTCTTGGATTGCTGGGCCCGAACGGGGCGGGGAAAACCACCACCATTCAGATGCTGCTCGGTGTGGTGAAACCGACCGCCGGCTCCATTCAGATGTTCGGGCTCGATTTGGCGGCTAACCGTGAGGTCATTCTGCAACAAGTGAACTTTTCCTCGACCTATGTCTCACTGCCTCAGGCGCTCACGGTTGAGGAGAACCTCTGGGTGATTGCGCGGCTGTATGGTCTGTCTCACATCCAAGAGCGGGTCGATGACATCGTGAAGCGGCTTGAGATGGGGGAGTTTCGTCATAAAGTGACACGCAAACTCTCTTCCGGTCAAAGCACTCGTCTTGGGCTGGCCAAGGCGTTCTTGACCGAACCGAAGATTCTGTTTCTCGATGAACCGACTGCGAGTCTGGATCCCGATATTGCACAAAAGATTCGGAGCTTCCTCAAGGAGGAGCGACGATCGTCGGGACTCAGCGTGCTCTATACATCGCATAATATGCACGAGATGGAAGAAATGTCGGATCGGATCGTTTTCCTCCAGCGGGGAAAGATTGTGGCAGAGGGGACGGCGCAGGAGATTGTGGCGCGGTTTGGGCAGGCGGATTTGGAAGAAGTATTTGTGAAGTTGGCGCGGGAGAAGTAGGAGGGAGGCGCTGGGAAGGTTCCCTTGCTCCCGGAGCGCGCACGATCGGAATGTGCTCGCTCGACGGCCGCAGTGGGAACCATACCCAGCGCCTCCCTGAATGGGTGCCAGCCCAACCGAAGAGAGGGAAGAGAAGAGAAAGATGAAGCTGCATCGGATTTATGCGTTGGTGGCGAGGCATCTGTACCTGTACCGGCGCAGCTTGCCGCGTATGATGGAAATCTTCTATTGGCCGTTTCTGGACCTCGTCATCTGGGGATTCATTACGGTCTACCTCATGAAATTCCAGGGACAGATCCCTGGGGCGGTGACGTTCTTTTTAGGGGCGTTGATTCTGTGGGATGTGCTGTTCCGAGCTCAGCAGGGAATTACGATTTCGTTCCTGGAGGAGATTTGGGCGAGAAATCTCATGAACTTGTTCGCCAGTCCGCTCAAGCCGAGCGAGTTTCTCGCCGCGACGATGGTCATGAGCGTTTTCAAAGTATTGGCCGTCTCTGTGGTTATGGTTGTCTGCGCAGGCCTGTTCTACTCCTACAACATCTTCGTGATCGGGATGTGGCTGGTTCCCTTTGTTTTGAATCTCGTGATGACGGGATGGATTATCGGGGTGCTGACCACGGCCCTCATCATGCGATTTGGCCAGGAAGCCGAAGTCCTGGCTTGGAGTATGGTGTTCCTGTTCCAGCCCATCTCCTGTGTGTTTTATCCGATGGAGGTGCTCCCAGGGTGGTTGCAGACTATTGCCTGGATGAACCCGGCTGCTCATGTGTTTGAAGGGATGCGCGCCGTGCTTAACACCTCTGCCGAGCCGATTACCCATCTTGGGTGGGCGACCGGTCTCAATCTATTGTTTCTCTGTATGGTAATTGCCGCCTTCCATTGGACGTTTGAGCTTTGCAGGGAACGGGGACTGCTGGTGCGCATCGGGGAGTAAGTCATAGGGGGCTGGTTCAGATTGCCATTTTTAAGAGGGCTATGATAGCCTAGAACTACCTTCACGCAGGGGCCTGGCGGTGAGGTGGAGCGAAACATACAGGCCTGCAGGATCGATGTTGCCTTGCCCGAGAATCTCGTCGGAAGTCAGACCTAAGTCGCCGCATCTTTTGCGTCTTCGGCCCGCTCCTTCCTCCGTTCCTCGCGTACAAGACAATATCATTATACTCAAAGGAGGAAGCCCAGATGGGTGCGAAGATTTATGTCGGTGGGTTGCCCTACTCGGCGACTGAGCAGGAGTTGAGTGAGCTGTTTGGGAAACATGGCGCCGTCGCTTCCGCGCGGATCATTACGGATAAGTTCACGGGTCAGTCGCGTGGCTTCGGCTTCGTCGAGATGTCTTCGGATGCGGAAGCGCAGGCGGCCATTACTGCTCTCAACGGTGCGGAAATGGGTGGCCGGACCTTAACCGTGAATGAAGCGCGTCCCCAGGAGCCTCGCACGGGCGGTGGATTTGGTGGGGGCGGGGGCGGTGGTCGTAGCGGTGGTGGCGGCGGAAAGCGAGATCGCTGGTAATCCGTAATCGCGAATGTGAACGGGGCTGTCATCATCAAAATGGCAGCCCCGTTTTGCGTGTTAAGGTGGGACGAGAGTTGGTCGCCGTCAGCTAATCAACCCACCCATCACCGACTTCTGGCATTCCGGGCAGGCTCGTTGTCAGACTCTCGATCGAAGGCGGAGGCGCGTGAAGAGTCTGTCGCACGAGTGCCACCAGGGCTTGGTGCTCAAACGGTTTGGGAAGAAATGGGAGGTCTCCCCGGCGTATGCCGTATCCTGCCAAATCCTGGTCGATATTGTCGGACATGAGGATCACCCGCAGGTCTTTTCGCATGCGGAGCGCGCGGACGGCCAGTTCATGGCCGTGGACGTTGGGGAATTCGTTGTTGCCAGATGCGAACGAAAATTCTGGCGGGGGCATGACAAGATCAGCCAGCAGTAGATGAATGGGCCCCGGATGATTCTTGCAGATCTTCAAGGCCTCCGAGCTATTTGTCGCGGGCAGGACGGAAAACCCTGCTTGCTCGAGGACCGTGGCACAGAGATGAACGATGGTCGTGTCATCGTCGACGGCTACGATTGTCTGTTTCGTCGATTGTGGTGAAGCGACATCGAGGTTGGACATGGCGAAGTTCCTCGCTTATGTGGAGCAGAGGATAGAGTTACCAGGATAGTCCCGCTCTTGCTATTCCGCCAGCAAAAGGTGAATTGTCTTTAGCAGGATGCTGAAAAAGTCCGCCAGCTTCGTTCTCGCATCGTTCAGACCCTCAACGTACTGAAGAGAACCCCCTCGGATGCCGGAATCACTGGAGGGTTTTTCCGTTCGCCAAGATCCATTCTAGAGGCGAACGGCCCACACGAAGTTCGGTATGTACCTCCTCGGGCCTTCACTCGCTGCGGCCTTGCTGGACGGCCTTTTTGAGCATCCTGCGAGAGGGTTCTCCTCTTGTGTGACACGTGCGGACCATCGAAGTTCTCGCATGCTAACACAGTTTTCCCACAGCCTATTTAAGATACAGGCGATGATCGGAAAGAGTATCTCAGGACGATGCCGCGCCCGGCGGCATTCCTGTCGGCATCCTAACGAACGCCGGTGTCACTGCGAAGTTGGAGGCCTTCTCCTGAAGGGCTCACACCGCTTCAGATCGCTCCTTCAATTTGGCGAGCCGCGTCTTGTCGAGTGCCACAAATACGGACTTTTCCTGAGACACAGTCACGGAGCCCTGTGCCTGCCCCTTCGCTTTCTTGACCCACTTGCGTCTCGTATAGATGACGTCGCCTTTGCCGCTTTTCTTCAAATCGCTATAGAGCAGCGCAAGCGTGGCGGCGTCTCGTATCGTTTCGGGCGGCGGATCGCTTCCTTTTTCCAAGCGCACTACGACGTGTGAGCCGGGCGTGCCGCGGGCATGCAGCCAGAGGTCGTCGCTCTTGGCGAGGCCGAATGTCAGCTCGTCGTTCTCGCGCGCGTTTCTTCCGACATAAATCGCCAAACCGTCTGATGAGATGAAGCGACGGAACGGACCGTGACGTTGTTCCTGAGGGCCCTTCTTTTTGCCTGTCCGCGGGAGGGTTTGTGCGCGAATCATGAGATGGGGTTTGTCAGGCGGCTGCCAGGTTCCCTGTTCGATAGCAGTTAATTCTCGGCGGAGAGTCTCCAACTCCTTCTGCCCTTCTCCGATGCGTGGGTGCAGTTCCCGCTCTGCAGCCAGGTGCTTCCGATGCTTTCGGAAGTAGCTGTCCATATTGCCCTGGGGAGTTTTGGTCTGGTCGAGCGGGATGGTCAGGTTGGGAAGCTCCTCATCGAAATAATCTACCAAGGTTACATCGGTCTGGCCTTTGCGGATGGTCCCGAGGTTCGCCTTGATGAGTTCGCCATAGCGGGCGTAGGCCTTGTACTTTTCTACCTTTGCGAGGTCTTCCTGCCATGCCTCAATGCGGCGGCGAAGCTTCTTGATGGATTTTCTGAGTATCCCTGCCCGGGCGTTCCGCACGGTCTCAATGACGGAAGCGGCTTCTGCCTTGTGGTAATAGGCTTCGACGGTAGCTGACAGAGGAAATGGTGATTCTGGGATGTCCTGGTTGAATCGCGCGTGGCCGGCGGTGCCCTGTTCTCGTTGCTGGTGAGCGGGAGGAACGTACAGCTGTCCCACACGATCTTTCACCCCGTTCAGGTCTCGTCGGATACTGCCTGCCGCGTCGAGCACGAGGAGATTCGATGTTTTCCCTGTCAGCTCTGCGACCAATCTGCAGGGACCTTCCTTGGCGGTCAGTGCAAGCTGGACGATCCGGTCTCCTTGAATCTGTTCGACCTGGTCGATTCGTGCCCCTTGCAGATGGGCGCGGAGAAATTGACAGAAGGGTGGAGGCGTCGGTGGATTCTCAAAGGCTGCTGTGGTGAAGTGCAGCCGGGCGGATTCCTGGTGGCACGAGATGAGGAGTCGGTGCGTCTGTCCTGGAGCGCGAATCTCCAGCAGAATGGTGCGGGCCGTCGGCTGGTAAATTTTTTGTATCCAGCCTCCGGCCAAGGCCGGAGCAAGTTCAACCATCACCTTCGCAATTTCTGTCGCGGTCAGTGCCACGATTCGCTTCCGATCGGCCGCTGTGTTTGAAGAGGCGGTGCAAATTGACAATACCTGAGAGAATTTCTCCCTCCACTCAGGCCATCGGCTAGATCGGCTCGTGGACCAGGTCCTTTTAGCCGCATGGAACCAATGTGTCACACCTATCAGCGGTTTTAACCGAATGTTGTTCGGCCCCACTCTACGATTCACAGCTAAAACACGCAAGCAGTCGCAACAACACCCGTGGCATTGCGATTGCTATCTCAGAGCAGCTAAACGGCTGGTCACACGTCTGCTAAGCTTAGAAGTGGAGTGGGTGCAGGGTCCGGGTCGTGGGCTCCAGCATGAACAGAGGAGGGTCCCATGCGGTGCGTAAGATGCGACGGCCTCATGGTTGCCGATAACTTGATCGACATGCAGGAGAGCAGTATTCCTATGTGGATGAAAGGATGGCGATGTGTATCCTGCGGGAACATTGTCGATCCGCTCATCCAGCGACATCGAATGATCCAGCAGGCGGGAGCGTTGCGCTTGCTCGGAAACGAAGCGGCCATGCCGCGACTCCGTCACGCGCTCAAAGCTATGGCCTAGCCCGTATTATTCATAACGGTTCGTCGCGAACCCGCTGGCCGGAGGTTCCCAGCGTACCCAAATTGTTTTTTCCCGCAGCCTGCTAACCCTTCTTGCAGCGTTCCCTCTCCTCCGGTACAGTCTAGCCCGCATGATTCATGACGGTTCGTCGCGAAATCGCTGAGCCGCGTCGCGAGACAAGCGCGCGGAGCGCAGGGGACTGGCTCCGATGTCTGCGGCGGTGCCTGTCACGCTCCTCAGACGGGGACAGGCGCCAGGATGAATGGCACCTGTCCCCAATAGTACGGTGAGGGTCCGAGGGACGAGCCCGCCGGCCGAAGGCTCGTCGTCGCAGCGGATCGGCGATTGCAGCAGATGCGCTCATGAATCATGCGGGCTAACTCCGTCATCTCGGAGCTTGCGTTCTCCATGCCGTTGCTCGATGTGCCATTGCTGGCTCGCCTTCAGGAAGAGTTTCGCCTGTCTATGAAGCGACTGCTGGGCGATCTCTGCCTGGATTTAGAAAACCAATATGCAGATGTCGCGAAATCGTTGGCGTTGCCTGTGGCCTACTTCCGGTTTCTCGGGCAAGCACTCGAACGCGATGCCTATGCCCACTGGAAAGTCGTCGGCTGGATCGAAGCGCTGAACGACCTGGTCTACTTCATCGATCTGCTGCAACAAATTCGAGTGGAGCAGAATCCTCGTGAGTTCGCGGCGCAGCTGTTTGCCGAGTGCGAAGAGAAGTTTTTCGAGAATAGTTATTTGGACGATTTGTTTCCACGCGGGGTCTCGCAGGACTCGGGACTCCAACGGCGACTCAACGAACTCTGCGCCCGCCTCACGCAGGAGCTGACACAGGAATCGCTCTGTCTCGTGCCGGGACTTCCGATGTTGTGGTGTGCCTCTCGCAAGATTCCGTCCTGGACCATAGAGGTACATCTCAGCCACAACGTCGAACGGGCAGAGACCGCTGGAACGATGGCCGTTGGGATGGAGGGCGATTTCTACGAGGCGCCTCCCTCGGTGAAGAGAGCCCTCAAACAATTGTCCGGCCAGGCAACCATTCTGGTTCGGCCGCAAGAGCTGTCCCTGAAGATCGGACGAACCGTGACGCCTCTGTGCATGAGGAGAGGTAATCGATTGGAATGGAGCTGGACGCACCGGCCGCCAGTCGTGGCAATAGAGACCCGATCGGGGGCCATTACAGTCGGACCGGCGCTTGTCTACGGGAAGGATCGCCAACCACGTACGGTGGCCTCCACCTCAGCTGATCAGGTTGCAAGAATCGGGCGGGCATGGACAATCGTACAAGAGGCCTGGCCGGAAGGACATGAGGTCCTCGCGCTCTTGACCACTCGGATCATCCCACTCAAAGCCAAGGGCGTCGTCAGTTTCAGCTACCGCCACCGGCCAGGCCTATCCTTTATTAACTGCTTCGACCGGGACCACCTCGATCTGATCGACGATGTGATCCACGAGAATAGCCATCACCATTTAAATCTTTTGTTGCGAAAACAGATTCTCTATCACGGTGATCGCAACCAGCAGATCTTCTATTCCCCCTGGCGCCGCAGCCTGCGTCCGGTCAGAGGCATTCTCCATGCTGCCTTTACGTTTACGATGGGAGCGATGTTGTTCGAACGACTATCGACATGGGCATCGGGGCGGGGTGGATCGGCTCGATGGAAACGAGCAGGGCTGACCTCGCGCGATCTGCAGCGAGCCAGGTTTCGCTGTCTCGAAGAAGTGGAATCCGTCCACTACTCGATCCAAGATTTGGAGTACGCCAGCTGGCATCTCAAGTGGCTCACCGGCTCAGGCCAGCGGCTGGTCAAGCAGTTGGCGGAAACGATTGAGCAGGTTGAACACAACATCACACCCCATAGAAAAGCAGTCCTCGCCTCCAAATTCGGCCCCGCCCTCCGCCGTCATGTGAAAGAACTCCAGCAAGCCCGCATGACCTACGGGCCAGTACGGTTGGGCAAAGTCTGAGTGAGGACTCTCCACCATGCGTTGTTCTGCTAGACCCACGCCGCTATCATTGCGGTATGAAAAGACCCCCCTTAAAAAGAATAAGTCAACCCTTCGCAACCAGAAACAGGAATCTTCTTCGGAAGCTGCTGCGATGCGCGGCAGCCCTCCCAGCTTTTGCCGAGGTGCAGAAGCGCAATCATGCCGTCAGTTCACTTAGTACTTCTTTGCCAGGAGGTGCCAGCATGCAGCAGCGAATGCAACGCAACGGAGTCATCGTCGGATTGTTCTCACTGGGCGTGCTCGCTACGTTGGCCCTGATGGCCGGCCCTGTCCAGGCCCAAACCACCTCGGTGTGGCCTGATTACGCCACACCGTCGTGGAACCAGACGCTGCCGAGCACCACGCGGTTCATCATTCTCTCGAATTTCGCCGGCGCAGCGGTACTGGATCAGAACACAGGGCTGGTCTGGGAGAAGTCCCCGCAAACGGTGACTGTCACGTGGAATGGCGCCCGCTTCAATTGCATTAACAAGAACGTCGGCGGTCAGAAAGGGTGGCGCCTGCCGTCCATCCCAGAGCTGGCTAGTTTGATCGACCCCTCCGCAGCCCCTCCGGGCCCGACCCTCCCGTCAGGCCATCCCTTTAGCGATGTCCAGCCGGCCGGTTATTGGTCGGCGACCACGAGTGCCGAGGATCGCACCGACGCGTGGTTCGTGTACTTCGGCATTGGCTTCGTGGACAACGACAGTAAGACCCACACCGGCCACGCCTGGTGTGTACGCGGTGGCATGCATGCGGATTCGTATTAGCGAAGCGCGCGGGACGAGCGAGACGGGCGAGACAACGCGAAAGGCAAGAGCCGAGAACAAAGGTCAGCCACTCCCTCCGCCGCCATGTGAAGGAACTCCAGCAAGCCCGCCAAACCTACGGGCCGGTGCGGCTGAGCAAAGCGTAAAAGCTGGAAGATGCTCTGCCTTCCCTACATACTTCACTCAACCTGCGCCAAGTGTCTCTTGGAACTGCCGTCTCGAGCCAACCTTCCCTCTCGCATGAGAAGACCAATTACGCTGTATGACAAGTAGTCCTTTGAGCCACCCCCGTAGTCGCTACGAAGCCCAAGGATGCTAGCCGTTTCTGAATTAGTGATGCCTCGCTGATTTGCCTTTGCGAGTTCAAGTATTGCGTCTTTAAGCAGACCAAGGCCCAATTGAGCCTTGTCGCGAACACCATGCGGAATGATTACGTCTCTCCTCGCCTTGTGTATGTTGCCCGAAGGAATCACCACGTTTGTGAGAATGCCCCCATTGGTTTCCGTCCCGAATGCTGAAATGAGTTCTGCCTCTAGCTTTATAGCTTGTATCTCGGTGAGATCATCAGCGAGGTGAGTCACGAGGACCCTATGCCCGACAAGGATGATGTCACTGATGCGCTTACCCTTAGGAGAATTGTCGGGCTTTACTAGATGATCATAGGCGCGCGTACCTGTTCCCTTTCCGATATAGAAGGGCATGTCGGGTGACTTGCGAGGGTCCTTCAGAGCATAAACGTAGTAGGAAGTTTCAGCCATTTTTTAACCTCGATTGGGACATGAGAAGCTTTTACTTCTAATCTCGAGCGATAGGATGTTCAAAAATGTCGTCCGGCCTGGAAACTTAATTTTCTCTCGCTCTAACTACAAGTGTGTCGATGCATGGATTATTTCGAGGTGAGTTGTAGATCATTCATTGGTAGGAGGAGCTGGGATGATTCCAACAACGCGCGTTCTCCGAATGCGCATTTACCCACTTTGGAATGATGTCCGTGTCAGTCTGACTGCGGCCGTCGAGCGAGCACATTCTGATCGTGCGCGCTCCGGGAGCAAAAGACTGACGCGGGCGTCGTTCCAATCCACTTTCTTGTGTGCTGGCGGTGTGAGCACGGGGTATCGCCCCAGCCGCTCCATGACTATGGCTCAACAACCACATCTACATACGCCGGCACACTATCCGCTCCCTTCTTGTCCGTCACCCTCAGCTTGAACCGGTAGGTCCGCTTCTCTGACACGGTCGGCGCGAGGAACGAGGCTTCGGCGTTAGCCACGTCCAGCAGCGCGATCTTGCTGCCTCGTACCTGACTCCACGCATAGTACAGGGCTTCGCCTTCGGCATCGCGGCTTTTCAATCCACTCAACTTCACCTTCGTTCCGGCCTTCACGGTCTGATTCGTTCCGGCGTCGGCCATTGGCGGTTCATTGGGCTCGTCGTTCACTGTCACCACGACATCGAGTGAGGCTTGCTTGCCGCGGTTCGTGACCGTGAGGACGGTCTTGCCGTTGCCGACGATCTGCAAGAGGCCATGGGGCAACACCCGAATGACTTTGGGATTTGACGATTGATAGGCCGTGCCGGAGGCAGGGGAACTGATGCGTCGAGTGACGCCGTCGGCGAACTCGCCCACGACCGGCAGCTCGAAAATCTTGCCCATTGAATCGACGTGGCCGAATGCAGAAGATTGTCCCGTTCGCCCGAGCTGCAGGGGTTTATCGGTTTCGAATTCAATGGTAGCGAGAGCGGCGTCTGGTTCTACGTTCACCAGGATTTCATCGAAGACGGATCTCGTCCCCAATCGTCCTCGTGAAATTTCGGCGACCGCCAGCAACCGCATCGGTCCGATGCCGTCTTTCGGGACCCGCAGCGGGCCGCCGAAGGCCGGATCATGGTCGGACAATCCGATCAGCGCTACCGGCGCAACGATCGATCCCGTGGCTGTGGCATCTTCCTGTTCAACCAGCCGGTCGTCCTGTTCGCCGTACCAATAGTAGCGGACTTTGACGATGCCGGAATCCTTGCCGAGGTCCACACGGGCGGTGACGGTTTTTCCCGCCGTGAGTTTGCCTCCCTCCACAGGCTCTGTGATCTTGAAGGCGAGCGCCTGCTGCGCCGGAAGCGCAAGCCACAAGGCAAAAGTAAAAAGGCAAATGGTCCGAACCCACGATTGACGTTTCACGTTTAACGTCTCACGCCTCACGGTCATCTCTTCAGGTGGAAGGGGACGTCGGTCAGGATGACACGATCTTTGAACAGGAGCGCGGCTTTGAGAAGAGGGCCCGCTGATTGTGGAGGATACCCTGCCACCAGCGAGCCGGGAGAATTTCTGGAATCACGACGGTGACCCACGTGTCCGGTTCTTTTTCTAAGAGCTCCTCGACGTAGTCGAGGAAGGAACCCAGGATAGATCGATAGGGCGAGGATAAGACGACGAGGTTGACGCCGGATCCCCACTGGGCCCACTGCATTTCGAGTCGGGCCGTGTTTTCCGGGTCTACGTCGACTAACACCGCCCGAATTTCTCCTGGCCTGCTTCGGGCATAGTCTACCGCGCGGATGATGGCACGGTTCACCCCGCTGATCGGAATGATGACGATATTGCGGCGAGGCATCGGAGGGCGGCTTCCTCGTCGGTCGAGTCCGATCTGGTCGGAGACGGCCTTATAGTGCGAGTGAATGCCTCGGAACATCATGATCAGGATTGGGATCAGCACGATGACGATCCAGGCACCGTGCATAAACTTGGTGCTGGCGATGATCGCAGTCGCAACGGCGGTGGCGACCGCGCCGATGCCATTAATGAAAATTTTCTTCCGCCAATGAGGTCCGCGTTTGCTCAGCCAGCGACGGACCATGCCGGTCTGCGAGAGGGTGAACGAGAGAAACACGCCGACGGCATAGAGCGGAATCAGTGCATGGGTGTCACCGCCGAATATGACAATGAGGATGCACGAGAAGACTCCCAGGATGATAATGCCATTGGAGAACACCAGGCGGTCGCCCATGAGCTCCATCTGGTGGGGCATGTAGCCGTCGCGGGCCAACAACGATGCGAGGCGTGGAAATCCGGCGAAGGCGCTGTTCGCCGCGAGGACCAAGATCAACATCGTGGAAGCTTGTATCAAGTAGTAGAAGACTCCTTCGCCGAAGATGGCGCGTGCAACCTGCGAGACAACGGTTTCATCCTCTTTCGGAAGGACGCCCAAGTGATAGGCCATCGTACTGATACCGAGGAAGAGTGTGCCCAGGACGAGCGCCATCGTGATCATCGTGATAACGGCGTTTTTGGGTTCCGGGGGGCGAAACGCCTGCACGCCATTCGAGAGGACTTCCACGCCGGTGAGTGCCGCACAGCCTGATGAGAAGGCACGGAGCAGGAGAAACAACGACACCGATTCGACCGCGGTTTGAGAGGCCACGCTCTGAGAGACTACGGGGGTGAGTTGTCCAAACAGGAGTTGAAAGGTTCCGACGGCCAACATGAGGAGCATGCTCCCAATGAACATGTAGGTCGGGACTGCAAACACTTTCCCCGACTCCCGAACACCGCGTAAGTTGACCAGGAGAACGATCACGATGGCAAATACGCCGAGTACCGTGCGGTACGGAAAGAGAGGGGGAATGGCGGAGGTGATCGCAGCAATGCCAGCCGCCACGCTGACCGCGACGGTCAGAACATAATCGATCATCAACGAGGCCGCTGCGGTCAGTCCTGGCCATTCACCCAGGTTCGCTTTCGACACGATGTAGGCGCCGCCACCTCCCGGATATTCGAAAATGATCTGGGAGTAGGAGCGTGTCAAAATTGCAAGCAGGAGGATGATCATGAGGCTGATCGGAATCGAGAAATGCGCAAAGGCCAGACTGGATGGAACGAGGACCAGGAGGATTTCCTCCGTAGCGTACGCGACCGAAGACAGGGGATCGGAGGCGAAAACGGCCAGGGCCAGGCGTTTCGATAGCCGTTGGTGGGTGGCTTGAGCCGTCTTCAGTGGATTCCCAACGAGCCAACGCTTCAGAAGCATGACAATCATTATCGCACATAAGTGGAGATATGCGCATCGAAGAAGATGCGCACAGACGTCAGAGGGCGAAAGCCTCACTCGTCTATCGGTATGGGACCCCGCATGAAAGGAAACCGAGTCGTGTCAGCAGTCGCAGGGATCATGGAGGGGTTGACTACTCTATGTGAATTTCAGTATCGTTCAACATCTTATTATTGAAGATGACCACCCCGTCGCGTCGTGGGAAGTGGGTGTGATCGTGAATCATTTTTCTGTCTGTAATTTTCGCAGGAGTTGTTGGCTAATCTACTTACCATTTCAAGGAGGCCGGTCATGTTTTTTTACAAACTACGGGGTTGGATGCCTACCCGCATGCTCGGCGCGATGGCGGCTGTGGCCCTGCTCGGAGCCCCGCTCGCATCCGCTGAGAATTCCTCACAGGCGGAACAGATGTCGTCGCAGCACGTCGCGATGAACCATCAGCTGCCTGGTTGGGCAGAGAAACTCAAAGGTCAGACGATCGTCGAAGATGCGATGAGCGGCAAGGCAGAGCGTTCTGCAATGGTTGAACAGCAGCACCAGAGGATCATGGAGCATATGGCCCAGGATCCCCAGGTGCAGGGTGTCAACACCGGGATGTACAACACCTCCTCCATGATGCACCAGTATGGAGCAGGCGGGCAGGACATGCTCCTCGTGTCCGATCCTCGCGTGGAGCCTGTGGCGCAGACAGGCGGCGGGAAGTGTCCGGCTACGGCCCCGGTGAAGCAGTACAACGTGTCCACGATCAACGTCGAGATCACGCTCAACCAATGGCTCGATTTCTATCCAGGCTACATGTATGTGCTGGATGAAAATCTGGATAAGGTGCGCGCAGAAGAGACCAAGAACAAGGAAGCCCGCGACAAGGAAGGGTTCGATCCTGGAGCCGTGATTCCTGGCGTGCAGGCCCAGTGGATTCAGCCCCTCGTGTTCCGCGCTAACCAGGGCGACTGTGTCAAGATCAAGCTCTCGAACAAGTTGGAAGAGGGTGGCGGGCCGGTCAGTCTACACATCCATGGGTCGAGCATGGTGGTGAGCGCCACCGGCGCGGCGGCAACCACGACGAACCCGGATTCGGTCGTCGAAGAAAAGAAGACCGGCGAGTTCGAGTGGTACATCCATCCGAACACCCAGGAAGGTGTCCGCCAATTCCATACCTATGCCCAAGATCGTGAGTTGACGGTGATGGGCTTGTTCGGGGCCTTCGTCGTCGAGCCGCGCGGATCGAGCTACCTGGAGCCGCTCGGCGAGGGCGATCCAACACCGGCCTCCAGTGGTTGGCAGACGATCATTAAAAACGGTACCGGTCCGGACTTCCGCGAATTTGTGCTGATCTATCACGAAGTCGGCGACGAAGCCTTCCGTCCGCTCAATAAGAAGGGCGACTTCCTGCCGCAGCGCGATCCGTTGACCGATTCCTATCGTCCGGGTGGTCGCGCGATCAACTATCGCAGCGAGCCGTTCGGCATCAATAATATGCACTTGCAGCACGAGTATTTCGGGTTCGAAGACGAGTCGATGGGGTACAGCTCCTACACATTCGGCGATGCCTCCCCGACGATTCCCCGTTCCTATATGGGCGATCCGGCCAAGTTCCGCTTGGTGCACGGTGGATCGGAAGTCTTCCACTCGCACCACCCCCACGGTGGAACCATTCGGTGGCCGCGCAGCCCGCGGGCGATCGACGACATGAATCTATGGGCGACCGCAGTGAACGGGCCGGTGAAATATCCTGTGATTCGTGCGAAGACAGACCGGGTTGACGTCGAAGTCATCGGTCCTTCCGAAGCGCTCGACCTCGAGACGGAGTGCGGTTCCGGTCTCTGCCAGCAGTTGGCAGGCGACTTCCTCTTCCACTGCCACGTGGCGCACCATTATGTGTCTGGTATGTGGGGCTACTGGCGCGTATACAATACGATCCAGCAGGGAGACTTGCGGAACGACATAATGCCGGATCTCCGTGAGTTGCCGGATCGTAAGGGCCGGATCAAGACTCCGATTTCGTCGGACAAGTTGATCGGTCAGACAGTCGATTGGTTTGGCAAGCAATTCACGATTACCGACAAGGGCAAGAGCAATTGGACCACTAACCCTGCCACCATCACGGTCAAGGATTGGGTGACGATGCAAATGCCCACGATGGGCAAGCCTGGCCACAAAGATGATGAAAAGGGTCAGCTTGTGTCCTACGACGCGACGGTGTTGGATTGGGCTTGGGACGGCAATCGTGCGATGAGCGAGAAGGAGAGCACGACGGACAATCCCAAGTACAAGTCCACCCATCCTGGTAAGCGGCATCCGATCATGTTTGAGCCGTTGACCGGCAAAGTGGCCTGGCCTCACCTGACGCCGCACTTCGGCAAGCGGGCGATGTTCTCCCCGAACCATGTGGGTGCGCCCTGGTTGGAGATGATCCGTCGGGATGCGAATGGGGATGAGAGCAACGACCAGGCGAAGCCGGGTGAGAACGGCGTGTGGAGTCTCTGCCCGGAAAATGCCGGCCGCAAGAACTACAACGTCCATTTCATCAAGCTGCCGATTAAGATCGCCAAGGCGCAGGGCAAGGAGCCACCGGTGATCGATCCGAATGGCTTGATCTACGTGCTCCATGAAGAAGAGGAGGCGATCAGGGCCAACGACGACCTGAAGTACCCGTTGGTCGTGCGCGGCAACATCTATGATTGCGTCGACTGGATGTTGACCAGCGAATGGGTGGACGACGACTACACGAACTTCCAGTCGTCGAAGATCAACACGCACTGGCATTTCTTGCAGTTTGATAACCAGGCGTCGGACGGAGTGATCACCGGCTTCTCCTATGAACAGTCGGTCCGGCCGTTTACGATGATCGAGAAGAAGAACAAGAAAGGCTTGCCGCTCCCGATGAACACGGTGCTGACTGCGCCGGCGAAAATGGGTGCGGCCTCGTTGTCCGTGAAGAATGCAGGCCAGTACCACGTCGGCACGCTGATCTTGGTTGGCGCCGACAACGTCAAGGGCAATGAAATCGCTCGGATCAAAGATATCAAGGGCAGTACGATTACCTTGACCAAGGGATTGAAGAACGATCACCCGGCTAACGATATCGTGACGGTGGAATTCGTCCGGCAGAGGTTCTGGGTCGATGCGGACGTGGGAACCGTGTTCTGGCACGATCACGCATTCGGTGCGACCACGTGGCCGCATGGCGGCTTCGGGACCTTCATCGCGGAACCGGTTGGATCGACCTATCACGATCCGAAGACCGGGAAGGCGATCCGGAGCGGTCCGATTGCGGACATTCACACGGTCGAGCCGGTGGGTCACGGCGTGAACAACAGTTTTCGTGAATTGATGGTGCAAGTGCACGATACCGTACCGCACACCGTCAACATTGTGACTGCTGGCAATCCGCCAGGGCAGCCGGTTGAAGTGGCCCTCGAAGCGGGGAAAACCGTGTCGTTCATGATGCCGGAGAAGCTCTATATGACGCCGATGTCGTTCCTGAACGGCGGGACCCATACGACGGGGAGCGGCTTGAATTTCAGGGCCGGTCCGATTGCCCAGAGGTTGGCCACCAATCCTGATGTGTCGCAGGCGTTCAACAGCCAGATCCATGGCGATCCCTATACGCCGTTGCTGCGTGCCTACACGGGAGATACGATGGTGTTCCGTCTCCTGCACACGCTGATGAACGAGACGATGACTTGGACAATCTCGGGCCATACCTTCTTGAGCGAACGGTATGCCAGCGATGCGAATCGGAAGAATTCGATGCATATCGGGATTGCGGAGCGCTACGACCTTGTGGTGCCGCAAGCCGGTGGACCGAGGTTGCAAGCGGGTGACTACATCCACTTCAACGGTCGTTCGTCGAAGTTCTCTGAAGGGGCGTGGGGTATCATTCGCGTCTATGACAAGGAGCAAACCGATCTGAAGAAACTCCCGGCCGGCTTCTCGGTCAAAGGAGAGATTCCCAAGGCGTTGCCGGTCTGTCCGGCTGACGCGCCGGTGAAGAGCTTCAACGTCGTGGCCTTGGATTATCCAGACATGAAGTTCAACGCCAAGGCGCCGGAGTCCATCGAGGTGGACTTCGAACGAAAGATCCAAATCAGCAACCCCGAGGCGAAGATCTATGCCTTGGAAGAAGATACCGCGAAGGTGGCGAGCGGTGCACACCCGATGCCACTCACGCTTCGTGTAAATGTCGGCGATTGCGTCAAGGTGAGCCTGAAGAACAAGATGAAGGAGAGCAAGGCCTCCTTCTCCGCGATTGGTCTGGCCTTCGATCCGAAGGATTCGATGGGCGCCAACGTCGGCAACAATCCAGGCGATCAGACGATTGTTCCTGGCGCCGAGCGGACCTATACCTACTACGCGGATCCGTTCGCCGGTGAGACCACGTCGTTGGTGTGGGATTGGGGCAATGTGATGACGAATCCACGCAATGGCTTGTTTGGAGCCGTGGTGGTCGGTCCGAAAGGGTCCAAGTATCGAGATCCGAAGACTGGGGCCGATCTCACAAACAAGAATGCTTGGGCTGCCGACGTGATCATCGATCGCTCGGTGCCGGGCAACGAGATGCGAGCCAATTATCGCGACGTGGCGTTGTTCTTCCAAGACGAAGACAACATCATCGGCACGAGCTTTATGCCCTATGTGCAAAACGTGGCGGGTCTGACCGGCGTCAACTATCGGTCGGAGCCGTATAAGTATCGTGAAGAGCAGGGTTGCTCGCTGGGCAAGATGTTCCAGCCTTGCAACGTGGACAAGCCGGAGGACCCATCTACCCCGCTCATCGAAGCGCATACGGGCGATCCGGTCCGTATTCATGTGATCGGGGCGAGCAATGAGCAGAACGGGATGTTCAGCGTCGAAAAGCATGAGTGGCCGATCGAGCCCTTCATGCGCGGCGCGGATCTCATCAGCGTGGTCGAGTTCGCCGGCTCGGAAGTGCTCGATGCGTTCCTACCCTCGGCTGGCGGACCGTCCCGTCTTCCTGGCGACTATGTGTATAGCAACCAGCGGTTGCCATATTCCCAGTCCGGGCAGTGGGGCTATGTGCGTGTGTTGCCGTCCGGCGATACGCGATTGTTGCCTCTCGCTGGCGCCGGTGCAGGAACGAAGAACGCATCGGTTGAGCAACCGGTGCAGGTGATCCCGGTCGCAGCGAAGTAAGATCGAGCGTCCTGCTCTGTGCAGGATGTGATGAATCAGGAGAAGGGGGAGGCCAGCGGCTTCCCCCTTTTTCTTTAATACGGTCTTTTGATACGATGGTTGAGTTTCCAGTTCGTTCACACGAAGGAATCGAGGAGGACTCATGAGGGCGCTGTTGGTCGTTTTGTGCGGATGGCTGATGCTGGGCCTTTCTGTCGCCTGGGCGTATGAAGAAATTCAGGTCACGGACGGAGGCACAATCACCGGCAAGGTGACCATCACGCAAGGGACACCGATTCCCAAAGGGTTCAACCTGATTACGTTTCCCGATCCTGTCTATTGTGGTCGGATTTCCACCGGAACCGGCTGGCGCATTCTTCAAGAGTTTTCTGTTGCGGCCGACGGAGGGCTCAAAGATGCGGTCGTCGCGTTGGTGGATGCGACGAAAGGGAAGCCCTTCACGTTCAAGCCGCCGACGATTGAAGCGAGGGACTGCCGGTTTCTTCCGTTTGTCAGCGTGGTCAAGGATCGATCGGAGGTGAATGTCGTGAACATGGATCCCGTGTTTCATGATATTCAGGCCTATGAAACCTCTCATCTCGGTCCCCGGGTGTTGTTTAACATGCCGTTGCCCATGAACCCGCATCACAAACACAATGTCGGGGCCGACAGCCACGAACACCTGGCAGGTCAGCCGATGAAGGAAGTCATTCGTATGACGAAAGGCCGCAGGATTTTTGTCATGCAATGCGGATTTCATGCCTATATGGAAAGCTGGGGGTTGGCCGTCGACAATCCATATTTTGCCATCACGCAGGCCGATGGGACCTTCTCGCTTCGTGACGTGCCTCCCGGGGACTACACCTTGGTGGCGTGGCATCCTGGCGTGGGTACGATGACGGAAAAGAAAGTGACGGTTCCGGCTAAGCAGATGGTCAAGGCCGATTTTCTATTCGAGTCCCCCAAGGGACGGCGTTCCGTCCATGAGATCGAGGAGAACCCTCACTATGGATTGGGCTCACTGGGTAAATCCATCGATATCAAACCGACTCTGGAACTGCAGAGGCCGTAAAAACGTGAGACGTAAGGGGTAAGGGGTGAGGAAAAGAATAAGAAGATGGGTGTTCGTGACGGGTGTGTTGGCGACAACGATCGCTGGTGCGTGGCCGTCGTTCGCGTACGACGTGATTGATGTTCAGCACGGCGGGACGGTTGAAGGGACGATCACACTCAATGGTGCCGTGCCGGAACCCAAAGGCTTCAACCTCATCACGTTTCCTGACCCAGCCTACTGTGGGCGTATTTCCAATGGACGAGGTTGGCGACTCCTACACGATTTCGTAGTCAATCAACAGGGTGGGTTGAAAGATGCCCTCGTCTTGTTAGAAGGCGTTGATGCGGGCAAACCATTCGAGCTCTCCGTCCCCCTGATTGAAGCACGGGATTGCCAGTTTGCCCCCTTCATGACCATCGTTCGAAACGGCCACGCTGTGGAAGTCATCAACATGGATCCGGTCATGCACGATATCCAAGGCTACGAAACCTCGATCGAAGCCGGTGCGCGCGTGTTGTTCAATACGCCCTTGGTCATGAATCATCAGCACCACCGGGGCGACATCCATGCGATGCACAACCATGCACCGGGGAAGTCCTTGGTCGGGCCGCTCTATTTGAACAGAGGACGTCGAACGTTCTATATGCAATGCGGTTTCCACGCCTACATGGAAAGTTGGGCGATGGCCGTCAACAATCCCTACTACGCGCTGACCGATGCGAAAGGGGCTTTCACCATCGAGAACATCCCGCCCGGCACCTATCAGTTGGTGGTGTGGCATCCTCAGACCGGCCCTGGCGTTACCAAGATGGTCACGATCCAGTCCGATGGTAAGCTGGTCGAACATCTCTCCCTCCTCGCTCCGAAGGGGAACCGTTCTGCCTTCAAAGTCATGGATAATCCTCGCTTCGGTCCAGACTCGCTGGGGTACACGGTCGACATCCAGCCGTTCGTAGAGCATCAGCACTGAGCACCCATGTTCATCCCACTGGGTAAGAAGGCCCGAAGGTGGGGGCTCTGCCTCGGGCTTATCCTGTGGGCGGGGCAGGAAGGGATGCCATGCTATGCGGCGGCTGATGATGGAGCCATTCCCTCGGTAGAGTTCTCTGGTTCGCTGGTCAAGACCGTCAAGGGGCGGCAATACCGTGCGCAGGTGTTTGCGAAGGGGGATCGTTTGCGGCTGGAGTACAAGTATGCCATTCGAACCGAACGTGGGTATGCGGCAATCGAAATCATCCGGTTGGATAAATCGGAGACCTGGTATCTGCTGGCACAACAGAAGGAACTCTTGGTGACAGGGCTGGACCCAGATGATCTGCTCCCGATTCACCCCTCATTACCGGGGGAGCGGGACCGAATCCTGGTTGGCGACGAGACGGCGGCTGGTCGTGCAACCCAACTCTTCGAAGTTCAGACAGACCATCATGGTCGAGTCGAGCGGTTCTACGAATGGGTGGATCTGGATACAGGAGTGGTGTTGAAGCTCGTCAGCCGGGATCGGGAGTGGTCGTTTGAGTATGAACGGTTCAGACTGTCGCCTCAGCCGGCCTATTATTTTGAAGAACCACCAGGATACAAAAAGCGCGTGTCGGTGCCTGTGCCGCAAGGACGAGGGTAGGAAGACGATGAGTGAACGGATTATGCGCAGGCGTTTGTGTCGTTGGAATTTGCCGGTAACAGTTGCGGTTGCCTGGTTCTATTTGTTGAGTGGATCAGGCCAGTTGCTGCTGGCTGCCGGGAGCTCATCTGTCCCCAATGATGCGCAAGCGGCGTTTGACAAGCAACAGTACGAACAGGTGCTTGAGCAGTTAGCCAAGCTGGAGAAGGAACAGGGTGCCGACCCAGACGTTCTCCGTCTTAAGATCCGCTCCTTTCTCAAGCTTAGTAATCCCAAGGATGCACTCGGCGAGTACGACAAGTTGGAGTTCGCGCTCAAGCAAGATGATATACCCCTCCTCCGAGAGGTGGCGCTGGCGTTCATCGTCGCCATGGTGAAAGACATGCGTGAACAAATGCGCGGGGCGGCCTACACGGCGCTCAAAGAGGTGGACTCGGACGAAGTCGTCCCCTATTTTGAGGATGGCTTGAGCGATGGGTCTGGACCGGTCCGCGCGCTCGCCGTCGAGGGGCTCGGCCGATCCGAGGCGGGGCGGAAATCGATGAAATTGCGTGCGGCGATCGATGATCAAGCAGGATTGGTGAAGGCGCGCGTGGTGAAAGCGCTCGGGAAATCGGGAGATCCAGGAGTCATCTCGTTAGTCGAAACGGCTGCCAAGGACGAGCTCACCACGGTTCGCATTGCAGCCTATGGCGCACTGATTAGGCTCGGACAGAAAGAGGCTTGGACTGAATTGGAGCGGGCTGCAGCATCGCCGAATCCTGAGGATCGAGCCGATGCGATTCGCACGATGGCAGACTTAAAAGACCATCGAGGCGCCCCTATCATGATGGAGGCCTTGACCGACAAGCAACCCTCTGTCCGTGGGGCTGCAGCCAGGGGGTTGGGGCATCTCGGGCATAAAGAGGCGCGGGGACAGATCGAGCAGTTACTGAAAGATCCTGTGCCTGCCGTCCGCGAATCTGCGGCTTCGGGCCTGGCTGATCTAGGAGGACCGGAATCGGTGCCGGCACTCAATCGGGCGCTCAGCGACGGTAACTTTACCGTACGTGCCTCAGTGATTGCCGCGTTACTCCAGCTTGGCCAGCCCTACTCGACAGTGGCTGCCACAGCACAATCGCTGGCCCAACAGAACGATATGGCCATGCGTGCTTCTGTGGCCTATGCCCTTGGGAAGGCGACCAAGGCCAACGCTCCCGGTGCGATCTCCCTGTTAACCAGCTTGACCGCTGATCCCCTTCCCGGTCCGAAGATTGTGGCGCTTCGATCCCTCGGGCATGTGGGGGACCGTGAGCTGGTTCCCCTTATGAAGGAAGCCCTTCACGACACGAATGATGCTGTGCGGGCTACCGCTGCAGGGGCGCTGCTTCACCTTCTTCAACAGAAGAAATAAACCCTGTCTTTGCACGGGTATTCGACAACAGGAGAGGGGCATACAGGACTACCGCACCCTCTCACGGCCTACCCAACGAACATGGCGGAATTTCTATCTCTAGATTTGGTCATAACCGATCAGAAGAAAGCGAGCATGGGCCTATGGTAGGATCGCCCGCGATGCGTCAGACCTGTCTCGTCTTCTGGATTGCGTGTGGCCTGCTGCTCGTCGGTCTGCCGGCCTGGGCGCTGGAGTTTACTGCCGATCAAGTGACGAAGATCGATGGCCGAACGCACAAAGCGAATATCTATTACCGCGATACGATGTGGCGCATCGAGCACCAGTCGATGGGGCCGGTCAACGTGAGTATCGTACGCAAGGACAAGCAGGTCGTGTGGTTGCTGCTCTCGCGGATGAAACACTTCAAAACGATGCCCTATGGTCCGGAGCAGGATCTCAGGGTGACTGAGAAGCTGGACGGAGAAGTGTCGCGGCAGGAGATCGGCACGGAAGTGCGCGAGGGGCATCCGACAATCCTATACGAAGTCACGACGAAGCAAGGGGAGCAGGTCGAGGTCTATTATCAGTGGATCGCGACGGATATCCATTTCCCGATGAAGCTGGCGAGGAAAGACGGGAGTTGGATTGTGGAGTACCAGCATGTGAAGCTGCGGTCGGTCTCGGACTACCTCTTCAACCTGCCGGTTAGTTTTCAGCCGCTTGAAGACTTCGACAAACAAGAGGCACCCGGGCAGACCGGGCCGGGCATGTAACACAGCAAGGAGGCTGGATCGTGAGAGTACTCGGAATCATCGCGGGCGCTGTGATGACAGGATTGATTGCAATGTGCGGATCGGTCCACGCGTTGGACGTGGCTGACGTCGTCCGGGAATGGACCCCCGAAGGAAAGAAACTTGCCGCGGAGCGGGCGAAGCTGCCGGCTCACGACGAAATGGTCCTCATCCCGGCCGGCTCATTCATCATGGGGAGTGACAGGAAGATAGACCACAACGCCTATCAGGCGGAGTTCCCGCAGCGGAAGGTCTACGTGGATGCATACGAGATCGATAAGTTCGAAGTGACCACTGTGCAATATCTGAAGTTCATCCTCGCCAAGGATCTGCCTCCGCTGATCGACTGGCAGTATGACGGCGGCAACTTCCAGGAGACCATGGTCAACCATCCTGTGATGCACGTGTCGTGGGATGATGCCGATGCCTACTGCAAGTGGGCGGAGAAGCGCTTGCCTACCTCGGCAGAGTGGGAAAAGGCCGCCAGGGGCGAGGATGGACGCATCTATCCCTGGGGGAATCAGCCTGCGGGATTGAGCCGGGCCAACTTCGGTCGCACGGGATTGTCCGGACCAGTCCGCGACCGGCCGGAGCGACTGCTGCTCTATCCGCCGATCGTCTCCGTGGATAAGTACGAGAACGCGGTTAGCCCTTACGGTGTCTATCAAATGTCTGGCAATGTGGCTGAATGGACAAACGATTGGTACAACCCGAACTATTACAAAACGGCGCCGGACCGGAATCCCAAGGGGCCGGAACGCGGGACGCAAAAAGCCTTTCGTGGTGGCGGGTGGATCGACAGTACGCCCTCCGTGCGGCCTGCTCAACGAAATGGGGCTGATCCCAACACGAAAATGAACTGGCTCGGTTTTCGGTGCGCGCGGGATGTGAAGGACTCCGGGGAATCACAGGAAGCAAAGCCGCAGCAGACCAGCTTGCAATAACAAACGGGACTGAGGGCCGAGTGCTGAGGTAGAAGCGGTAGAAATTACGTCGGGGAATGTCAGTTCCAAGGGAGTGAGGCAGAATCCAGATTGCCAAATCCTACTTGGCTGTCGTGTCCATCGCGCACCTAAAGCCCGTCGATTCGTTCCTGATCGTCGGGTCGCTGTCCACGCGGGTGAAGATGCGGACTGTGGGGGTTTCGTTCTGCCAGCCTGCTCCCCGAATGACTTTCTTTGTGCCTGTCTCCGGGCCTTTGGGATTCTTCTCGGGGCTTTTCTCGTAATACTTGGCGTCGTACCAGTCATTGACCCATTCCCAGACATTGCCGGCCATGTCGTAGGCGCCGAACGGGCTTTTGCCCGCTTCATAGCTCCCTACGGGCATGAGGGTCTTTTCGCCGATCCACCGTTGATTAAAGTTGAGATGTTTGACTGTGGGTTCGATATTGCCCCAGGGGAATCGTCGATCGGCGGTGCCCTTAGCTGCCTTTTCCCATTCGGCTTCGGTCGGGAGTCGTCTGCCTGCCCAGGCACAATAGGCCTCGGCGTCATACCAATCCACATTGATTACGGGTCGATCGGCCAGTGAGTCTGGGATGGCGTCTCCTTGCCAGAGGTTTCGCGTCGGGTTCTTGGAGTTTTGTGGGACACGATGGCCTGTGGCTATGACGAATTCCAGATAGCGGCCGTTTGTCATCTCGAATTTATCGATAAAGAAGGTGTCCACAAACACATCATGGCGTGGATATTCATCGCGTCCACCATCCCGATCGCCTTGTGGAACACCCATGGGAAACGAGCCGACCGGGATCTCGACCATCGGCGCGCCGTCTTTGCCCGTTGGTGGCGTGAGCAGGGCCTGCAGCGGTTGGTCAGCTGCGAAGAGCGGGGGTAAGTTGAACAGGACACAGAACACCGTCGAAACAAGCACTGGCCAGACAGACATCGGTGGGGACTCCTTCTTCAAGATTGGAAGCGTGAGCATCGTACCATAAGAAGTGCCAGCGAGGAGGCACAGCCGTCAGCCCAATAGGAACTGTCATTTACCCAGCCATCTCTTCAATCTCCGAAGACGAAGTGGCAACACCCCCTTTTCATTATCCCCCCGCAAGTGTCACAGTAAACGTCAGGTCCGCATCGATGCGACGGACTTTCACCGCGACTTTCTGCCCCGGTGAGGTTCGCTCAATTAGATAGTTCTTCAACTGGGCGGCATCGAGAATCTCCGTGTCCTCGATCGCCAGCAAAATGTCATGCTTTAGAATGCCGGCTTCTTTCGCCGGGTCGGCCACATCCTTCACAGCTATGCGCCACTTGGTTCCGTCCTTCACCGAGGTCATGTGAATCCCCAATTTGGAGAAAGTGAGCGGCTTGCCTGCGAGGGCCGCGTTCACAATCCGCTCGGCGAGAATCCCCGGAATGGCGAAGGTCATGCGGCTGCAATGGGCTTGTGTCTCCTCTTTCTCAGTCTGGATAATCGCATGCATGACACCGACAACCTCACCAGCGTTGTTGAAGAGCCCGCCCCCTGAATTGCCGCTGCAGGCCGAGAGGTCGGCCTGGATGAGGCGCGTTTCGACGGTTTGGAGGAAGGAGTTCGTATTTCCGAGCCGGCCGAAGGCCATGGTGGGGCCCCAACCGAGCGGATAGCCAACGGTGAAGACCTCCATCCCAGGGACGGCATCTCCGGCGGCGAACACCGTCCCTGCCTGTAGTTTAGATCGATGCGGTTCTGCGACACGGTAGATCACGATATCCATAAACGCGTTGTCACCGACGAGGTCAGCAGGAAGCTCATGGAGATCAGCAGTGAGAATGCGAATGTGCTTCTGGATGATGGTGCCAGTCGAGGGGTCGTGTTTCTCCGCGGCGTGTCTGGCGGTAATCACGTAGCCATCTTGCAGGTGAAACCCGGTTCCTCGGACGACGATTTTCCCTGGTTGCTCCGGCGTGCGCTGATCTTGGGTGTCCTCCAGGATGCCGACTGTCGCTTGTTTCGCACGCAGAAACGTTTCCTGGCTAAGTGTCGTCGGTTCCGCGTTGAGTGGAGCAACGAGCATCGTCACGCCGGCCCACGCTACCAATGCCAATAGGCGTGAGGAATGTGAAGAGAAAAGACGACGGGTACGCATGGATGATCCTTTCGAGAGAAGCCCAAATGTCGCACAGTATAATCAGCCGGAGTTATTTTCGAAAGGGTGGAGGATAAGACGCTCACATCTGGAGGATGGTACGCTGATGAAATGGGAGAGAGAGGATCGAAAGGTCTCTTGGTGGAGGGCTGGCGCCACCGAAGAAGTAGGCGCCGAACGGGCTTTTTCACCCTCTTGTTTCAGATTGACCGGGTGGGGTAGACTTTTGTATTATGCTCCGTCTGAAACTAGCATTGCCAACGCGGATCTCAATTTCGATCGAGTCACCAGGGTGGAATACGTTTCCATTTCCCCTCATGGCTGGTGGTAGGAGATAAGGGAACGAGAGAATAATCTGAGCGGTTGTTTGTTCATAACAAGGAGGCAGTCACATGAGACAGGGTGTATTATCAGCGGTATTGGGCGTGGCAGCCGTCGCGTTCGTCGCGGCGCCTCTCACCTCGTTTGCAGGCGGAACTATTTCCGGCAAGGTGACCTATGCGGGCAAGTCCGAGCAGAAGGAATTTTTATTCTCGAAGTTCCCCAATCCCAAGTTTTGTCCCAAGAACCCACACAAGGAATTGATAGATGGGGAGAAACGATTCCTGAAGACAGATCGAAGTCGGTAAGGATGGTGGCCTGAAGAACGCGGTGGTTGCCGTCATTGATGTCGAAGATAAGGCGTTCGTCGATGGATATCAGGGCACTGAGGTGGTTGCGGAATTCTGCGAGTTTCTTCCGTTTGCCGGTGTGGTGGTGAATAACAAGTCCTTCAAAGTTGAGAACCATGACGCCGATCCGGATGACCCCAAGTCGGTCCAAGGTGTGCTCCACAATCCGCATAGCTTCGTGGTGAAGGGCACCAGCTCGGCCACCGGTTTCAACATCGGTTTGGCCAAGAAGGGTGACAAGCTCGACAAGCCGGTGGTGTTCCGGGGTGGAGCAGAAAAGGATGGTTACTATCGTTTACAGTGCGACCAGCATGAGTTCATGCAGGGCTTCTTTCTTCCGGTGTCGAGTCCGCACTTTGCGGTCGTGAAGGACGATGGCTCCTTCGAAATCAAGGATGTACCGGCCGGCAAGCACAAGGTGGTGGCCTGGCATCCGTTCGCCAACAAGGGTAAGAAAGTGGAGTTTGAGGTTGAAGTGGCTGATGGCGGGACTGCCAACCTTAAGGCTGAAATCAAGTAAGCCGACGTTTCGTATTGGCGGGATATCCCGCAATCAAAGGGCAGCGGAGCAATCCGCTGCCCTTTGTGTTTGTGCAGCATGCCGCGCCCAGTCGACTGCCTTGCCTTTCAGTTTCCGATCTAGGTAAGATACTGAGTTTCAAAGCTATTTGCTTGAGGGGAGTGGTGTGTCACGAGAACTCTCGCTCGCAGAAATCTTCCAGATTGGGTACTACTGGGAGACCAAAATCCTGCTTACGGCCGTCAGGCTGGATGTGTTTTCTGCCTTGGATGGGAAGCGGAAAACCCTCCATGACGTGGCCGGTCGTCTCGGCGTCCATGCGCAGACGCTGGGACTGCTGTTGAATGCCCTTGTCGCGATGCGACTGTTGGAGAAGGACGGGGATTCCTATGGGAATTCGACGGCCGCGGCCACTCATCTGGTCCGCAACTCGGCTCAGTATATCGGGCATCTCCTTCTGCTTCACGATGCAGAATGGGACAACTGGGGCAAACTGGAGCAGACGATTCGCACGGGACAGCGGTCGGTCGACCGGCATGTCTTTGAGACCGACCCTGATCTAGGCAGCAACGTGCTGGCGGTCCTCCATCGGATCGGACAGCAGAGCGGGCCAGACCTTGCCAAGCGGCTGCAGCTGAGTGGGCCGGTGCGATTCCTAGATTTGGGAGGCGGAGTCGGGACGAACGCGATTGCTTTCTGTCTGGCCTATCCAGAGCTGACTGCCACAGTGTTCGATTTGCCTGCGACGCTCCGACTCACGGAGCGAACGGTGAAGGAAGCCGGTTTGGAATCGAGGATTGCGTTGCTTCCCGGCGATTTTAACAAGGATGGACTCGGCGGACCCTACGATGTGGCCCTGATGTCTGACATCCTGCACTATCAAGATTTTTCGACGAACGAAGCATTGGTGAAGAGGGTTTGGGCCCATTTGGCACCCGGCGGTCGATTGGTCATTAAGGATCGATTCTTAAATGAGGCAGGAACCGGTCCTGCCTGGACCACCGCGTTTGCGGTCCACATTCTGGTGAACACGGAACGAGGCGGCTGCTATAAGACGGCAGATGCGATCCAGTGGATGAGGGAAGCCGGCTTTCCAGCCGTGACAGAGTTGGAGACATCAGCAGTCGTGCAGGGTACGAAGTCTGGTCAGGCCTGAGAGGTGGACGCGCGAGAAGGAGCATCATGCTTGAATGGCTGAAACAGCCGGGGTTTTTTGGAACCCACGCCACGGTCGGGGCGGACATGAGTCAGCTCATGGCGACGGTCTTTACGGGGCTCTTCGTGATCGGCTGGATTCAGGCACGGAAACGTCGGGCGGATGCTCATCACTGGATGATGTTTGGCGGGATGATCGCCATGTTGGCGTTCTTCATAAGTTACTATTTATTTCGTCAATTAGGCGTGTTGGCCTTTGAAGGGAAAGAGGGGTTCGGTGGATCTGAAGCACTCTACCGTAATGTGTTCATCCCTCTCCTCATTATTCATATCATTCTTGTGGTCATTGGGTTGATCATGGCGGTCTACATGATTGTGCTGGGGTTCCGTGCCCAGCTGATCGAGCAAGGGCGACGGATACTGAGCGATCGCGTCCTTCAGACGACCTGGGGGAAGATCGGTATGATCTTCGGTGGCCTCTGCGTGCCGGTGGCGTTGTACTTGCTGTATCTGGTGGCGGCAGATCGTTTTCGGATGGGACGGCTCATTGTGTGGGCCGGATTTCTCGCCCTTATCGCGATTGTGTTTGCCGTGGAAATGACGATCCAGCGTATTTGGCCGGATGGCGGGCGACGCCACCGAGCACTTGGACGCTTTACGATGACCATCTACTGCATTCTGTTTGTGACCGGATCCACCACCTACACGATGCTCTACATTCTGTATCCAGGCAAGATCGGATGAGCTGAAGAAGTGCTGAGTTCTGAGTTTGTTGAAGGGCAAGAAGATGCGAACACGATGCTATAGCACGACTCTCAGCACTCGGTACTCAGCACTCAGCACTGGGGGTTTGCCATGTTGACCTGTGGCTGCGGTCGCTGGATGCATACCGAAGGGATTGAAGAACGTTCGTATGGGGACGGGACGCCCCAGTGGTTCATTCGGACGGAGTGTCGCGGTTGTGGGCTAAAAGTAGGGGTCGATGTCCCTGCCGGTCAACCCGGTGGGCTCGTCGATCGGGTGATGTGGACCGATGATGCGATCCATCGGTTGGATCGCATGCCTCCGTACCTTGCTCCGCTCGTGCGCGGTGAGGTCGAGCAAGACGTGCGGGTGAGAGGAGAACGAGTTGTCACCTACGACACGGTGCTTCGCCCAAGAACCGGTGAACACATCAAGTGGACATCCGAAGCAGAACGCCGCTTGGAGAGAGTGCCGGCGCCAGTACGTGCCATGGCACGCATTGAATTGGAGCGGACCGCGGGCGATCGCGGCGAGACGCGCATCACCGTCGCACTGATGGAAGAAGTGAAGACGCGCTATTTCGGGATGGGTTCCCGGAAGGCGTAAGGGGTGAGGCGTTAGGGGTAAGGCGAGAACAACGGAGGCCCAGTCACCGTACGCCTCACGTTTCACGCCTCACGGAATTAATATGTTGCATCGAATGGCGTTACGAGTGTTACCCAGCCTCAGTCTGGCCGTCACAGAAGACTCTGTGCGCAAGAAAAAGCGGATCGTCATGTTTGTGTCTGGGTTGGTGGCGTTCGCTGTCTATCGGTTGGCCAAGCTTCTGTTGCCGCTTTCGGAACCGATTGTGTTGTTGATGGTCAGCGGCCTTGTCGCGTTAGTGACGGCGCTGTTAGCCTATCGCGTCGGTCGGGCCACTGTGTGGGGGAAGATCCTTCGAGAGGATGGGAGCCGGCTATTGATATGGCTCGGCGGCTGGATTGGGTTTGCGTATGGGGTCCAGTTGTCTCTGTTGGTCTTAGCGCTGCTCTGGCTCGTCGGGTATGACTATCTCAAACATCCAGATGGGCCGGCCATGATGGCCATCATTATTTCCTGTACGTCTGTCGCGCGCGACGCCTTCGAGATCGGTCATGTGCGGAAAGTGGCCCTCATGGGCCGTCCGTTTCCGACGTTTCCCGATGGGGCGGCCCTCCGCACGATGGTGGGCGGTCATGCGATGAAACTTGCTCCCTGGGTCGCAGTCGGTCTCGTCGTCGGCGCACTGGGCGCGTCGCTGGGGCACCTCATCGAGGCGAGTCAGGTTGCGGCCCTGGTCCAGCTGTCCGCTGTGGCGGTGCTGGGGGGCGGGGTCGCTCTCTGTGCCTATTTTGGCGGGCTTCGTCCACAGACGTCATGGACCCAAGGGCTGCTACAGACGAAGGCGAGTGAATTGCTCAAATATTGGTGGTGGCCTGGACTCTCCTTTGCCGCGACGTACTATCTGGTAGCGGCGGGATGTGTGATCTTCCTCTTGAGACAGCCTGGAATTCCCACTTCCTATGCCATGGCCGGTGGCGGATTCGTGACAGGTATGATGGCGCTGTATTGTTACTATCTCGGGTTTCGCCGGCAAGTAGAAGAACAACAGGGACACACGATGTCGAGTGCCTTGCTCCGATGTCCCTTCGTCATGGGAATTCTTGGCAAGTCAACGGGTGCAGGCGTCTCAGTGACGGCTGGTTCCGGCTCGAAGGTTTAGCAGGATGCTGAAAAAGTCCGCCAGCTTCGTTCTCGCATCGTTCAGACCCTCAACGTACCCCAGAGGGTACGCCTCGGGCCTTCACTCGCTGCGGCCTTGCTGGACGAACTTTTTGAGCATCCTGCTGGAGAGTTTTCTTGTTGTGCCCACGTGCGGATTATCGAAGCCCTCACGCACCAACATAGTGTTTCAGTAGTCCACTAAGAAGTATGACCAGGAAAATGAAAGCGTACAGAGTCATCGGGTATTCTGTTCTGCTGTTGGTTGTTCTCGTGGTCTCGGGGATTGGCTGGGGCCTTTATAGCCAATCTTTTGCCGAGGGCCCCACCGATCTGTATTTCAAGACACCAGGGACTCCCCAGGGGCCGCCGGCTCCTTCTCCCCAAGAGACCGTCTACCCGCGCATCGGTTCGTTCGACAGTCGATTGCTTGTGTGGTTTGTCACGCAACAACACACCTACTTCGGAGGATTTGTTCTCGCGTTGCCGATCTTTTGTGTGTTGCTGGAATTTCTGGGACTCAGCAGCAGAAAGCCCGCGCTTGCACTTCGCTATGATGGCCTTGCGCGGGATTTGGCAAAAGTCGCCCTCCTCGCCCTGTCGGTAACGGCCGTGGTCGGGGGCCTCATGCTGGGGATGTTTCTCTATTTCTATCCCAGCTTCATGAGGTACATGGGCGGGACGTTCAAGGCCTTTATGCCGGTCTATGCGGTCGTGTTTGTCGGAGAATCGCTGCTGCTCGTCACCTATTACTATAGCTGGAACCGGATGGCTGAGCCGGCCTCGAAGTGGGGTCACGCATCGATCGGCCTTTTGACCAACGTGTTTGGGACAGCACTGCTGCTCTTGGCGAACGCCTGGTCGGCCTTCATGATGGCTCCGGCCGGTGTCGATGCGCAAGGGCGGTTTTTGGGGAACGGATGGCATTTGCTCCATTCGGCCTTATGGAATCCATTGAATGTCCATCGGTTCCTGGCAGACATTATGTCCGGCGGCGCGGTGGTGTTGGCCTACGCCTGCTATCGATTTTTCACCAGCAAGACTGAACAAGCGCGCGCCTATTTCGACTGGGTGGGGCACGTCTTTCTGTTTGTCACGGTCTGCGCGTTGTTACCGATGCCCTTTGCCGGCTACTGGTTGATGCGGTCGGTCTATGCGTACAGCCAGAGTATGGGTGTGACGATGATGGGCGGATTACTCACCTGGCTCTTTGTAGTGCAGGCCCTCTTGATCGGCGTCCTCTTCCTCGGAGTGAACTTTTATCTGTGGCAGAGTATGGCACGCCTTCGTGGAGGGGAACGATATCAGCCCTATTACCAAATGCTGCTCGCGGTGTTTATGTTGGCTCTGTTTATTTGGCTGACGCCGCACACCGTCTTTATGTCGGCCGGTGAAGTGAAGGCGATGGGCGGAGCGGCACATCCCGTGGTCGGCAACTACGGAGTGATGTCGGCGAAGAACGGCGCGGTGAACATCATGATTCTCGTGACCACCCTGAGTTTCATGTATTACCGCCGCGCCAATCGAACGATGGTCGTGTCCTGGGTCAAGAAAGGGAACATCCTCATCGGCGCGCTGTTCCTCCTGGGGGCGCTCAACATTATCTGGCTCTCAGTGTATGGGTACTATCTGCCGGCGAATCTCCGCGTCGGGCTGTCGTCGCCGCAGGCTGCGACCACGTTGACGGTTCTTGTGGTCGGTGTGGTGATCAATCGCATGATGCTCAAAGGGGCGCTCCTCCACGGGCCGGTCCAGTGGGGAAAGATTTCTCTCAGAGGGATGGTGGGCTTATTCGGATTGGCTGCTGCATTCTCGTGGGTCATGGGTCTCATGGGCTATATCCGTTCCTCCGGACGGCTGGCGTGGCATGTTAGTGAGTTGATGGCCGATGTCTCTCCCTGGGCCTTTACGCCGGACTTCGCGTTTGCCGCAAAGATGGTGACGCTCAATATGATGGTGTTCTGGGGCCTGGTGCTCACTCTATTCTGGATGTCTCAGCGTGATCAGTCGCCTGTGATGGGAGAAGAGTTGGCCGAGGAAAACGCGAGAGTACTGGCGCCACCGCCGTCGTCGCAAGAGGCATAAAACCTGAAAGAGGTCGGTGATATGAGGCGAGGGGTGATCATTTGGAGATGTCTCGTGGTTGGGCTGGTGGTGTGTGGAAGCTTCGTGATGCAGGGAGCGGTTTCGGCCCAAAGCCAGTCCTTGATCCTGGAGGATTTTCAGACGAAAGAAGCGGACGGATTTCCATCGAATTGGGATCATGAAAGTCAACGAAGCGAGTCTAAGGGACGGGATGCGTATAAGGTCCAGACGGAGAACGGTGTAAATTTTCTGGCAGCGAAGGATGCGGGACAGAGAATCAAGAAAAAGAAGATTGATTGGGACCCGAAGGCCCTTCCCGTCCTCACCTGGCGTTGGCGCCTGCAAAAAGCCACGACGGACACTGAGCCCATCGCGGCAATCTATGCCTCGCTGGATATCGACCTGATGTTCATTCCTGTGTTTACGAAGTATGTCTGGAGTGCCACCAAGCCCGAAGGCACGTTGACCGAAGGCGGCATGTTCAGCGGCTCGGAGATCGTAGTGCAAAGCGGCACGAAGGAGGTCGGTCAGTGGTTTGAGGAACGTGTGAATGTCTACGAAGACTTCAAACGGATTCACCGGCATGAACCAGCTGCCAAAGCCTGGGGTATCTCGATCATCGCCGGGCCCGGCGTAGAAATCGATTTTGGTTCGATGGTCGCGAGCGCAGGACGCTAGAAAAATGGAGCGTTGTTAGCATGGCCAAGTCCGGCACGGAACAATCGGCACTTTTATTCAAAATAATTGATATCCTGTTCGGCGTGGCCGTGATGGGAACTGTCGGGACGCTCATCGGGGTCATAATGGGCGGCGGCATCATGCCGTTTGCGAGTGGGGCAGGGCTGTTGTTCGGCGGAGTCATCGGGTTTATGGGTGGGCGACGTTTCCTGGTGAGTATTTTAGTGGGAACTCTGTTAGGCGGGGCGCTTGCCTGGGTTATTGCCGGTCCGGAGAGAATCTCCGTGGGCGCGGGGGCCGGTGCCGCCATGGGTGGATTTCTCGGTGTGCAGATCTCGATGTTGCTGGATATGCGCGCGGCAAAGAAGAAGGCTGCAATCGGAGGAGCATGAGACGAGATGGAAAATAGGGGAGTGCTCATCGGCTCGATCGTGTTTGTCTTTGGGGCGTTTGCCCTGATGATTAGCTTGCTGGTCTATGAGTCCTACAAGGCGAAGCAGATGAAAGCACTGGCCTTGTCGATCAAGACCGAGGCTCGACCTGCGCCGACCAGCGCACCCTCGCTGGATTATTCCATGTATAAAACGAAGATAGGCGATGAAGGCCGAGAAATGGTACAGGTTCCCGAAGGCCCTTTCATCATGGGGAGCAAAGATGGCGATCCGGATGAGGTGCCGGAGCGTCAAGTGTATCTCAAGGCATTCTATCTCGACAGGAAAGAGGTGTCGCAAGAGGAATATGCCCGGTTCGCCAAAATGACCAAGCGGCCGCTGCCCAAGATCGAAGTGTTTGAAGACGATCAATCCAAGCTGCTGCAGCCCGAGTTTGCGGCGATGAGCATGACTTGGGACGAGGCGGCGGCCTATTGCAAATGGGCGGGAAAGCGCCTTCCCACGGAAGCGGAATGGGAAAAAGCCGGCCGTGGTGAGGGAAAGCGGAAGTACGCGTGGGGCGACACCTTCATGAACGGCCGTGCCAATGCCAATGTGGATGGGAGTGAAGACGGGTTTCGGTATCTCGCGCCTCCTGGATCGTTCGAGACGGGGCGAGGCCCCTACGGAATCTATGACATGACCGGGAACGTCGCGGAATGGGTCGCGGATTCGTACGATGAACACTACTACCAGAAAGCGCCCTACCGCGATCCGAAAGGGCCAGAAACCGGAGATTTGAAAGTCGTGCGCGGAGGGTCGTGGCGAGAGACCGAGCATAACACTCGGCTATCCAAGCGATTTGCTGCGAAGCATTGGCGGACGGATATTACGATCGGGTTTCGCTGTGCGAGCGATATGGAGGTTGGCGATAGCCCCACGGCGTCATAATAGACATGCTCGAAACCAAATTCAAGGTCTTGTTTCTTCTTGCCGTCCTTGCGTTTGCTGCGATTCCTATCATGGGAATCCTCCGCGGCACCACGCTGACCCCGTTTGAAGAATCTCCTGCTGATTCCACGGATTCAACCCCATCAGGGTCGCTTGATCCCACTCAGGTGTCTCGTGAAGAGCCAGTTCGGGAAGAAATGGTCTCGATTCCGGCAGGACCCTTCCTCCGTGGGACCGATCAAGGCGGGTTCGATGAACAGCCGCAGCGCACGCTGGTGCTGGATGCGTTTGCCATTGATCGGTACGAAGTGACTAACTTTCAATACCAGCAATTTGTCGATGCGACCGGACATCGTAAGTCTGGTCCTCCTGCCCGCTACGCCAAGAACATGAGCAAGATGCAGGGCATCAATCAGCCTGTGGTCTACGTGTCATGGGAGGATGCGGAGGCCTATTGCCATTGGAAGGGGAAGCGGCTTCCAACTGAGGCGGAGTGGGAGAAGGCCATGCGAGGACCGGATGGCCGTCTCTGGCCCTGGGGTAATGTGGAGCAGCCCAACGGAGCGAATTGGGCCAGGGTGCAGGATGGGCATGATGTCTCCGCATCTGTCGGTACGGTTCCGACCGATAAGAGCCCGTACGGTGTCATGGATGGGGCAGGAAATGTGATGGAGTGGGTGACCGACTGGTATGCGGAACGCTACTTCGAAGAGGCCCCAGAACGGAACCCGCCGAGCCCAGATCACGGAGTATTTCGGGTGCTTCGTGGGGGGGGGTATGCGACCACGGGAGCCGATATTCGCATCACCAGCCGGAGCAAGATGGTTCCGGACTTTCGCGATGAAACGATCGGGTTTCGCTGTGCGGATTCGGTTACGAAATCAGAGAAGAGCTGAATGGGAAAACCATGGGAAACTTACAAGAAATCAAAGTAGTAGAGGATGAGAAACACGGCCAATAGTATATTGACAACCATACCGGCCAAAACTATAATGTCGAACACTTTTGATTTTTTTTTCATGGAGTTTCCCCTGACTTTTCGTGTGCGGCAAGGAATTTTGAATAACATACGGATAGCGGTGTGTCAAGAAATTCGCTGAGCTGATTCGGGACTTTTTTTGCATCAGGAGAAGGAGACACGATGGCCACGGCAACAGCGGATAGCGAGCTAAAGATCAAGATCGGCAAGATGATTTTTTACGTTACCTGTGCGGTGGGCGTGTGGTTTTTTTATTGGTTCAATGGGATTCAGTGCCCCTGCTAAGCAGGGCCGCTGCAGAGCTGGGATTTCTTAAACGTCCGCAAGGTATGAGGGAGGGAATGCGATGGGTATGACAATCGTTTACGTGCTGGTGTCTTTAGTCATCTGCATCGCGTATTTTACGGCAGTCGATCACTATCTGATGGAGTCGCAGGGGCTGGACTACTGGTACCTTTTCCGAAAGTAGAGCCTGGTAGTTATTCTCCTCCGATTCGGGATTGTGGGTAAATGGTATGAGTCCTTTTCGGAATGCATTAAGGAGGTATCTCATGGGCCGTGTAGCCGGGAAGAAGCTGTTCTCAATCATGGCGCTGTGCGCGATGGTTGGCCTTCTCCTGCTCCCCGTCGCCGTATCGCTCCCGTCACTGGCTATTGGCGCGGATGCACCTGATGCGGTGCAGAAGGAAGGTGAGGCGAAGGTCGAGAAGGGGCGAGACGTCTATTATAAGACGGAGGGTATCGTCGTCGGTGCCCCTGCTCCGAAGACCGTCGATGGACCCAAAGATTATCCGCGGTACAACTTCGAGAGCCGCGTGTTGCTCTGGTTTGCGAACCAGCAGCACCTCTATTACGGAAGTTTCGTGCTCGCGGTTCCAATTTTCTGCATGGTTATTGAGTTCATGGGGATGGTGACGAAGGATAAAGCGATGGCGAAGCGGTACGACCAGCTCGCCTATGACTTCATCAAGATCAGTCTGACGGCCTATTCGATCACCGCGATTCTGGGCGGTATCCTGATCTTCACCTTCCTGACGCTCTATCCTGCATTCTTCGGCTATCTCTCCAGTATCTTCCGCCCGGTCATGCATATCTATGCACTGATGTTTGTGGCGGAGAGCGGAACCATCTATATCTATTACTACGGCTGGGACAAGATGAAGGAAGGGTTTCTCAAGTGGATTCACTTGAGCATGTCCGTGGTCTTGAACGTGATCGGGACATTGCTCATGATGCTGGCCAATTCCTGGATCGGCTTCATGATGTCGCCGGCCGGCGTCGATGAGCAGGGCCGGTTCCTGGGGAACATCTGGCACGTCATTCATACCGCCCTCTGGAATCCGCTCAACGTGCATCGCATTTTGGGTAATATGGCGTTCGGCGGTGGTGTCGTGGCGGCGTACGCGGCGTACAAGTTTTTGGCCTCAAAGACAGATGAGGATCGTGCGCACTATGACTGGATGGGTTATATCGCCATGGCGCTCGGCGTGGCGTTCTTGATTCCCTTGCCGTTCGCCGGTTACTGGCTGATGCGCGAGGTCTACGCCTACCGCCAGCAGATGGGGATTACGCTCATGGGTGGTCTCCTGGCCTGGCTCTTCATTATTCAAGCCACCATGATCGGCATCCTCTTTTTGAGCACAAACTATTATCTCTGGCAGGCGCTTGGTCGGATGCGCGGTGCTGAAAAATATCAACGCTACATTAAGTATCTCGTATTTGTTCTCTGTATCGGCTTCCTAGTATTTATCACCCCCCATACGATCGTCATGACTCCAGCTGAGCTCAAGGCTATGGGTGGTCAGCAGCACCCGGTGCTGGGAAACTACGGTGTGATGTCGGCCAAGAACGGTGGAATCAACGTGATCATCACCACCACCATTCTGAGCTTCGTCTGGTACATGAGAGGCAATAAGGTCTCGACGGTATCCTGGTCGAAGTTCGGCAATATCTTCATGGGTATCTTCTTCGGATGCGCCTATGTGAACATCATCTGGCTGGCGATCTACGGATATTACATCCCGGCAAACGTGCGGGTGGGTCTGTCAGTGCCTCAGGTTGCCACGACACTGTCCTGCCTCTTCTTCATGTTTGCGCTCAACGGCTTCATGATGAAGGGCGCCAAGCAGATGGGGGCAATTGAGTGGGGGAAGATCTCTGTTCGATCACAATATGCGTTGATCATGCTCGCAACCGCCTTTACCTGGATGATGGGCTTGATGGGGTATATACGCTCTTCGGTCCGATTGTTCTGGCACGTGAATGAGATCATGCGTGATAACTCGCCTTGGGCCTATACGCACACTGTGGGTTTCGCTGCGAACATGATTTCATTCAATGTGCTGTTCTTCTGGTTCAGCATCCTATTCGTCTTCTGGCTGGGAAGCCTCGGGGTCAAGAAGGCGCCTGTCGAGGCAAAGGCAGGGGTTCCGGGCGGCGCACCGCAGCCGGCTGAGGGCCACTAATCATCTTTAGGTATCTTGGTTGGGGGAGTGGAGGCAGGAAGAACGCTGCCTCCCTCCTACCCAAACCTCAGGAGGTTACATCCGTGGGCGATCTGATAAAGGAAGCTCTATCAATAGGATGGCCGTTACTCGCGCTTGTCGCCGGACTCTTTGTCTATTCGGTGGTATCCATTAAAGATCGCGCCGCAAAGAAGCGCGCGATGTTCAAGCTCTTTATCGGTATGATTGCCGCCTGCATGCTGATGGTGGCAGTTGCTCACTATAAGGGGAGCTTCTATGAAGCGAATCGGACGCTTCCGGCCTCCTTAGTTCTCATCACTGCATTGTGTTTTATGATGGGGATCTATTTCCCCAATCAAGCAGCAATGCTCAAGATCGGTGGCTTCATGTTCCTTGTTGCCGCCGGTCTGTCAGGGTATGGGAATTGGTTGCCGCAGGTCGAAGGCGGTTTTCCTCCAAAGGAAGAGAAAAAAGATTTCAGCGCGTTGACTGCCCAGCAACTTGCCGACGAAGGCGAGAAGATCATTTTCGGTGGAATTGGAAAGAACAAAGAGCAGGGTGCGGTCGGCAAAGGCCAGTGTCCTCTCTGTCACGCGTTCCACGCAGGGATGCTGGGTGAACGCGCTCCCAACTTGCTTGGCCTTCCGGAGCGAGCGGGCAAGGAGCGGCTAGAAGATCCAAAATATAGTAAGGGGAAACCGCAGGCTAGAGAGTATGAGCAAAAGGAATCCTTCCCAGGTGCCGGGACTGCGGAAAATGCTCAGGAATATATCGCTGAGTCCCACTCCTGCCCGAGCTGTTATGTCGTTGTTGGTTACGGCGTCAAGGGAACGAACGATAAGTCAAGCCCGATGCCTCCCATTCACAAACCACCAATCTCGTTGAGTCTTCCTGAGTTGGCGGCCGTGGACACCTGGTTGTGGGTCCGCGAAGGGCGTGACGCTCCGACATTCGAAGAGATTATCAAATCGTATGAGAAGTTTATTCCCGAGGCTGACCGGCCTAAACAACAGGAAGATACGCCAGCAGGTGCGGCAAGCGCACTCATGGCGGATGGGACCGAGACGGTCGATCAGATTTTTACCAAGGCAACATGCATCATGTGCCATACGATTCCAGGCATCCCTGGCGCAGTCGGCAAGCAGGGTCCCCTGCTGGAAGAGGGGACGAACGCACCGAACCGAATCAAGGATCCAGCATACAAGGGGGCCGCGCATAACACTCAAGAGTACATCATGGAGTCCGTGGTATCACCCAGTACCTACGTTGTAAAAGGATTTCCTGACAATCTGATGCCGAAGGTCTTCGGGCAGAAATTGAGCGCAGGCGCTCTGAAAAAGATCGTCGATTATCTGTCGCAGGTAAAAACTGGTTCGCCGCCACCGAAGATTTCATGATCTTGGATATCTATCTCTTTTGTCGAGCAATGGGAGTTCACCGATGAAAGCATTAATGTCAGTCGGGGCACTCATAGGGGTAGTTGGAATACTCCTGCTTGCCGGAATGACCGTGGGCATCCTTCCGTCAAATACCGTGCGCCTGCTCGAAGGTTATATGCCGGTCCAAGTGATCTTGGAGCTCACGCTGTTCGTGGCAGGCTTTACAGGGATTAGCTATTTGATGGCGTCCATGGGAATGGCGTTCCCGCGGTTCTGGCAGGGGATTCTTATGTGGGCGTTCATTCTCCTCTATTTGAAGTTTCGTGTGTACCCCCCGATTCCGTTCAGCGTTCGGGCCATGTATGGGACGGTCTCCCTCGTGGCCATTTTCATGTGGCTTTCTGCGAACGAAGAAGATTGGAAGAAGTTCAAGCAGCCGATCATGAACGTCTTGGATGCCAAGACCGGGGGAATCAGGATATTGCGTTATGCCTATCTGATTGTTCTGCCAATCTTGATCGGCGGGTTCTCATACAACGCGATGGTCCCGAAATCAGAGGAGCCGATCGAGTTGCGAACGGTACATCCGGCGCCACCAGCCAGCACCAAGGTGCACGGAAAGACCTACACACTTCAAACGTCGCAGAACCCCTATCGTGTCAATCCTGAAGGAAAGTACGATCAGGAGTATAGCAACGCGAATATTGTGGAACAGGGCATGGGCCGCTTGATGAAGCCGAATGCCAATCCCTGGGATAAGGATGCTCAAGGGTACCTCAAATATGTGCGTGAGGGTGGAGAGATCTTCTACCAAAACTGCCACTTCTGCCATGGCGATAACCTGAACGGCCGCGGTCTCCACGCTTTCGCGTTCAATCCGATCCCAGCGAACTTTACCGATCCTGGTACGATCGCGCAGTTACAGGAAACGTTTATCTTCTGGCGTGTGTCCAAGGGTGGAATCGGCTTGCCGAACGAAGCAGGCCCCTGGGCCTCTGTGATGCCACCATGGGAACAGCACCTGACGGTGGACGAAATCTGGAAAGTCGTCTTGTTCGAATATTGGCACACTGGGTATTACCCCCGGACCTGGGACTAGCCGTTCACGGGAATTGATAGCCAACCTGGATTTATGAGATGAGGGATGCGATGAAGAATTCGTTTAGTCTGAAGGCGGGGGCACTCCTCGCGACTGCCTTCGGAATCATCCTGGTCTCCGGAAGCGCCGGAGGCCTGGCCCTTGCCGCAGATGCAACTCTTCCTGCTGGCTTCACGAAAGGCGAATTAGCACCTGAGCCTTCTGCCGAGATGATCGAAGCAGGAAAGCGGGTCTACTTCACCAAGTGTGTCTGGTGTCACGGGGTCGATGGCGCGGGCGATGGACCAGGCGCCGATCGTCTCTGGCCGCGCCCACGCAATTTCAACCAGGGGACGTTCAAGATTCGGCACACGGCCAGTGGCGAGTTGCCGTTGTTCGATGCCAAGAAACCCGTTGCCGGTCAGAACGATCTGTTCGAGACTGTGACCCACGGTCTGCCAGGTTCCGCCATGCCATCCTGGGAAGGCATTCTGACGGAAGAGCAACGGCTTCAAGTGTTGTCATTCGTCACCACCCAGCTGGTGAAAGATCGGAAATTTACCGACAAACAGTCAGAGAGCCAGACCGTGTTGCGGATGGACGACCTGAAGCCGATTGCTCCGACGGAGGAGAGTTTAAAAAAGGGAGCAGAACTCGTTGTCGAGAAGAAATGTGTCGAGTGTCACGGCGCTGATGGCCGTGGTGACGGCAATGCGTTCAATCTGAAAGATGACTGGGGTTTTTCAATACAGCCGGCCAACTGGCACAAGTGTTGGAACTTCAGAGGCAGCCGGCAAGATCCCTATAATGTCAAGAACATCTTCCGGACGTTTTCGACCGGAGTCAACGGTACTCCGATGCCCTCGTTCGCCGACAACACCACAGTTGAAGAGCGTTGGCACATTGCCAACTGGGTGAACTCGCTCTGTGAGCGTGAGGCGGATGGGAAGCCCCTCGCAATCGATCCATCGGCGGACAAGCCGAAGATCAACTTTGTGTTGTCCTCCGGGGTGGTCGAAGGAGAGATTTCAGCAGATCCCGAGAACGAAATGTGGACGAAGCGGGCCAGGCGGTATGTCGCGATGGGTGGTCAGATCACCCACAAGCCCAGAAATTTCGTGAACCGGATCGACGATATCTGGGTGAAGTCGCTCTACAACGACCAGTACGTCGTGTTCATGTTCCAGTGGGACGACCGGACGAAGAGCGTAGCCGAAGGGAAGTTGCCCTGGGCTCCGACCTCAGTCAATATTGATATCAAGGAACAGGAGCCGAAGACCGGCGAAGAGGGTTCTATTGCCTCGCATCAGAATAACTACACGGTCTACAACGATGCGATCGCCATGGAAACTGCCGTGAAGTGGAAGGAGCTTCCCTCGCCGATTAAGCCGCGGTATCTGTTCGGCAGCAACGAACAGTTCCCAGTCGACATTGTGAAATGGGAAGCTGACGGTTCGCTCCGCGCCTTCAAGGGTACCGGATGGGATAAGGACTTTGAAGAGCGGTTCAACTACGAAGAGAACATCAAGATACTTCATTCGGAGTGGAAGAATGGCCGATGGACGGTGATCGTTCAGCGGCCGTTGGGCAACAAGAAAGATCAGGAGTACGACGAAGATACCTTCTTTGAAACGGGGCAATATATTCCCACTGTGTTCTTTGCCTGGGACGGCCACAATGGCGACGCAGGGCGGAAGATGGCCGTCTCAGCCTTCTACTATACCTTCCTGGAGCCGCCGACCCCTCGCGAAGCCTATATCTATCCGATCGTGATTGCATGTGGTGTGGTCCTTCTGGAAGGTTGGGTGCTGACTAGACGATCGAACAAGCGGAAGGGAAAGACTCTCTAACGTTCGCCTGAACGGAGAGAGTCGGAAGCATGAGGAGGGGGTGGGGTGACCCACCCCCTCTTTCTTTTTGGCCGTCTGCATTGAGGGCATGATGGAGATCGAGGTGACCGGCGTCCTTCTCGCCGGGGGCAAAAGTCGGAGAATGGGCGAAGACAAACGGTATCTCGTCGTGGGGGAACAGACCCTCCTTGAACGAGGACTGGTTGTGCTTCGCTCAATCTTTCAGGAGGTACTGGTCGTCATTGCGCAGGACAGCCCTCCGCTCGACGTCGACGCCCGAGTTGTGCGAGACCTGGTGCCTGATTGTGGCAGTCTCGGAGGCTTGTACACAGGACTCACGCAGGCAACGACGCCCTGCATATTCGTGGTCGCATGCGACATGCCGTTTCTCGATCAGGCGGTCATTGCTCAGTTCACGAGTCGAAGAGCCACCGCAGATATTGTGATGGCGAAACTCGCGGCCCGGTTACATCCGATGCATGCGTTGTATGGCAAACGATGCCTGCCGGCCTTAGAACAGATGATCCGGGCACGACAGCTCAAGATCCAAGAGATGGTGTCGCACGCGTCCCTTCGAGTACGCTATGTCACCGAGGCGGATCTGCTCACCCTCGATCCCTCCGGGCGTTCCTTTCAAAACGTGAATACACCGGCGGATCTTGAGGTGGCGCGGTCCCTGCTGGCTCGGGTACCTCCCTCAGGAGAACCGTAATGTTCACCGTGAGAAGGACGATCGTGATGATCCATCCCGGCGGCCTTGGCGATGTGCTCTTGGCGGTTCCGGCAATGGGTCGGTTGCGGACCCGCTTCCCCAACCATCGACTGGTGCTCTGCGCAGAGGACCAGGTTGCGAGGTTGCTCCTCGCATGCCGCATCATTGATGCCTGGACCTCAGTGCAGGGGCGAGCCTGCGCGGACTTGTTTGCCGGCGCGGACTCAGTCACGGGTCAGGTACAGACATGGTTGGAGGACTGCGATCTTGCCATTGGCTGGACGCAGGATCTCGATGGCAAGTTGAACGAAACCCTCAAGACAGTCGGTGTCCGAGAGGTTATCGTGAGGTCTCCGTTCTCGACGGCTATTCAGGCGACACATCAACGTGACCGGTTCCTTGAGACGATCAATGAGGCAGCGTCTGACGACGAAGGAGATGTCCTGTTGATGGTGACGGAACGGCTCCTCCATCTCGGACGAGCTTGTCTTGAAGCGGCAGGTCTCGCGATCGGACAGTCTCTTGTCCTCATCCATCCGGGGAGTGGGAGTGCACACAAGTGTGTGGCACCGGAGATACTCGCGGCTGTAGTGATCGCGCTTCAGATTTCCGGGGCGACTCCGGTGGTTCTAGAAGGGCCGGCAGACCGGGAGCCGGTCGAGCGTCTTGTCCAGTTATGTGTGAACCCACCGATCGTCCTGAAGGGCCTCGACGTTCTTACCGTCGCCGGGGTGCTTGCTCAGGCACGGTTCTTTGTCGGGCAGGATTCGGGAGTCACACATATGGCGGGGCTGATGGGGGTGCGTACGATTGCTCTATTCGGGCCGACTGATCCCGATCGTTGGGCCCCCCGTGGCGCCCATGTTACCGTGGTGCAGGGCGTACCCTGCCTCTGCCAATCATGGGGCGATGTCAGCCGATGCGAGGGAAAACCTTGTCTCGCAATGCCGCAGGACCATCTTGTGGCACTCTGTCTTACACACCTCAAGGAGGCAGCGGTCCGGCAGAGAATCGCATCCGGCTGTCTTGTCACTGACTATCCCGTATGCTAAAGTGACCAGTTCATTTTTCCTTTCATTGGTAAGGACTTAGGAGTTATTTTTTGTCCAGCGGGGTCGTTCAGGAAAAGGTCACCAGCGCGCTTATCGGAGCGCTCAACGGGGCCAAAAAGAGAGGCCAACTGAAGACGGAAACCTGGCCTCAATTGATTCTGGATGCTCCTAAACGGCCTGAATGGGGAGACTTAGCCTCAACGGTCGCCATGTCTCTCGCGGCGTCTGAGCAACGAGCACCCCACGATATTGCTCAAATTATCATCGACAATCTTTCTCAGGGCGAGCAACTCTTCGACCGAGTCGAGATCGTCAGGCCGGGGTTCCTCAACCTCACGCTCAAGCCCGCCGTCTGGCAAGAAGTGCTTAAAGAAATCGAGATGGAAGGATCAGCCTACGGGCGAGCCGCGATGGGGCAGCGGCGTCGCGTCTTGGTGGAGTATGTGAGTGCGAATCCGACCGGCCCGTTGCATGTGGGACATGGACGTGGCGCGGCGGTCGGGCAGGCTGTCGCGAATATGCTCAAGGCGGTCGGGTATGACGTCGTGAGTGAGTACTATATCAACGACGTCGGCCGGCAGATGAAATTGTTGGGGACCTCCGTCTATGCACGGTATGAGGAGTTGTCGAACCGGCCGGTAGAATTTCCGTCAGAGGGGTATCACGGGGCCTACATCACCGCCGTAGCCGAGCGAGTGAAGCAACAGTTCGGGCCCGAGCTGACTGGACGTGCGGCCACAGAGGTCGAGGAGCGCTGTCGAACGTTCGCCTATCAGGAACTGCTGAGCCTGATTCGCGAGGATCTGAAATCCTTCGGGATCGAGTTCGAGTCGTGGTTCAGCGAGGCCTCTCTTGTGAGCTCAGGAGCCATCCAACGGGACTTGGATGAATTGAGGTCGCAACATTTCCTGTTTGAGCAGGAAGGTGCCTGGTGGTTCCGATCCTCGGCATTCGGCGACGAGAAGGATCGTGTCGTGCGGAAACAGGACGGCGAGTACACCTATCTGGCTTCCGATATCGCCTACCACCAGAATAAGCTACAGCGCGGATATGATCTCCTTGTCGACGTCTGGGGCGCGGATCACCATGGCTACATTCCTCGCATGCAAGCGGTGGTGCAGGCCTTTGGGTATCCGAAAGATCGCCTCCAGGTCGTGCTGGTTCAGATGGTGAATCTGTTGCGCGGAGGGGAAAAAGTGGAAATGTCGAAGCGGGCCGGCGAGTTCATCACGATGCGGGAAGTCATCGATGAAGTCGGTGCCGATGCGGCCAAGTTCTTTTTTTTGATGCGCGATTCCGACTCGCATCTGGACTTTGATTTGGAACTGGCCAAGCAACGGTCATCCGATAACCCTGTGTACTATGTGCAGTATGCCCATGCCAGGATCGCCAGCCTCTGGCGCGTCGCGGCCGCGCGAGGCATCACCTGTCCACTGCCGAGCGAGACAGATTTGACGCGGTTGACGGACCTGGATGAATTGGGGCTGATCCGCAAGCTCTCTGCCTATCCCTCGGTCCTGCAGGGCAGTGCGATGGCCTACGAGCCTCACCGGATGACCTATTACCTCCAGCAATTGGCCGGGCTGCTGCATACGTTCTATAACAAGCACCGGATTCTGCCTCCTGCTGCGGATCGAGATCTAGAGGCGGTCATGCCGGAGGGATTGGTCTCAGGCGAGGGGCTGCAGAAAGAGGGGCTGGCCCCCGAACAGACTTCGGCGAGATTGGCGTTGATGCGAGGAGTCCAGCAAGTACTGAAAAATGGACTCGGCGTGCTCGGGATTTCCGCACCGGAGCAGATGTAGCCAACAAGAGGGACTGTGGACTTTTCAGTTCAGCAGGTGGATCGTGAAACGAGCGCGCGCTTGGGGAGACTCAGCACCGCCCATGGCGAGATCGACACGCCGGCCTTCATACCGGTCGGCACGTTGGGGCCGGTGAAGGGGATTGATCCAGCCGACTTAGAGCAGCTCGGCTTTCGTCTCATGCTGAACAACGCCTATCACCTCTATCTGCGGCCTGGACATAAGATTATTGCTGAGATGGGTGGATTGCATCGGTTCACCGGGTGGCCCGGAGCCATCTTGACAGACAGCGGCGGATATCAGATTTTCAGTCTCGCCAAATTGTGCAAGGTGACGGACGAGGGTGTGAGTTTTCAGTCGCATCTCGATGGGTCCACGCATTTCATCACGCCGGAGACCGCCATGGAGATCGAAGAAGCGTTGGGGGCCGATATCATGATGGCCTTCGATCACTGTGTGGCCTTGCCGGCTGAGAGAGAGGTCGTGCGCGATGCCGTGCGACGGACCACTCTCTGGGCACAACGCTGTCAGGCCAGTCGGCGTCGCACGGATCAAGCCCTCTTTGGGATCGTGCAAGGCGGCCTGGATGCAGATCTCCGCCTGACCTCGGCGCGTGATCTCGTCGGGCTTGGCTTCGAGGGCTACGCGGTCGGGGGGCTCTCGGTGGGAGAATCGAAGGCAGAGATGTATACCATGCTGGATATGACTGTGCCGGAGCTGCCGGTTTCGAAGCCGCGGTATTTGATGGGTGTGGGGATGCCGGAGGATTTGATCGAAGGTGTGGTGCGTGGGATCGACCTTTTCGATTGTGTGGTGCCCTCGCGCCATGGGCGGACCGGTTCGCTCTTTACGAGTGTGGGGCGAGTGGTGATCAAGCAAGCGCGGTATGTACGGGATGAACAGCCGATCGATCCGGCCTGCGGCTGTCCGGTCTGCGCACGCTACTCGCGGGCCTATCTGCATCACCTCTTTCAGGTGAAAGAGATGCTGTCGTCGAGGCTGAATACGATCCACAATCTCTGGTATTTTGCCGATCTGATGGGCCGGGTGCGGTCAGCGATCGCACAGGGAAGGCTACGGTCGTTCCGGGAGGAGTTCTACCGATCCTGCGACCGGGCTGCATCAGACGCTTCAGCTGCGGACGTAGCTGACGTCGATCTGCATCGGCATGCCGGATGGGACTAACGCTGTCGAGGAGGATTTCGTATGGTAATGCAATCGGTTGCATGGGCTCAAGGGATCGGTGGAGGGGGTTCGAGTTCCAGTACGTTTCTGTCGCTCATTCCGTTCGTGCTGATCTTCGTCATTTTCTATTTCTTGGTCATTTTGCCGCAACAAAAACGCACGAAACAGCAGAAGGCGTTGCTGGAGGCCCTGAAGAAGGGTGACAAGGTGGTCACGGCGTCGGGTATTTGGGGTACCGTGACGAATCTCGGGAAGGAGACTGTGACACTGCAGATCGCCGATACCACGAAGATTCGGATGCAACGGGACCAGATTGCTCGATTACGCGGCGGCGACGAAGAGGACAAGGATAAGGACTCATAGGTTGCGGAATACTATTGCGGCATGCAGGAAACCCAATGGCCCACAGGTCATGGACAACAGATGAATATCCCGCAGGATGCTCAAAAAGCCCGTCCAGCAAGGCCGCAGCGAGCGAAGAGGCGAGTCGTACTTTGTGTCGTACGTCGAGTCTCTGAGCGAGGCGAGAACGAAGCTGGCGGACTTTTTCAGCATCCTGCTCGTAGTCCGCGAATGACAAAGGGGTTACAGACGACATGAAAAAAGTGGGTGGGCGGTTAACATTGTTGGCGTCGGTGGTGGTGCTGTCGGTGATCTTCTTTATCCCGACCTATCAGCCGATCTATCAGGCATTGCCTGGTTGGCTGAAGAGGGTGATGCCGAACAAAGGCATTACCCTGGGCCTGGATCTCCAAGGCGGGATTCACCTCGTCATGGAAGTGGACGAAGATCGCGCGGTCGAGATCGCCGTCGATCGATCGGTCGTGTCCATTCAAGATCTGTTGGTCGATAAGAAAATTCCCGTCGAGTCGGTGACGAGAACGGGGCCGGCTCAGATCACAATCCAATTCCAAAACGCCGAACTCAAGGAGCAGATCCTGAAGATGATCGATGACTATCCGACCTTCAGCGAGACGCAGTCTGCCGGATCGGCCAATCGGCTGGTGTGGGAGTTGCGGGAGACCGAGGTCAAGCGGATCAAGGACTCCGCGATCAACCAGGCACTGGAAACGATCCGGAACCGCATTGACCAGTTTGGCGTGGCAGAACCGATGGTGCAGCGGCAGGGGTTGAAGCAGATCGTCGTGCAGCTGCCCGGTGTCAAAGAGCCCAAGCGCGCCAGGGATCTGATCAAAGAGACGGCGTTGCTCGAATTTAAGATGCTCGACGAGGACAACCAGCAGAAGCTCGATCTGCCAGCCCGCATTCCGAAAGATAAAGAAGCGGATGTGCTGAAGCAGGTGGAGGGAAAATTGCCGGAAGGCGATCAGATCCTCTTTGAGCGGGCATTCGAAAAAGATAGCGGCCGCGAATATCGGATTCCCTATCTCGTAAAAAAGCGGGTCATGTTGACCGGCGATGTGTTGAGCGATGCACGGGTCTCGATCGGTCAATTCAACGATCCCTACGTGTCGATCACATTCGACGCGAAGGGTGGTCGGGAATTCGAACGGATTACGGGCGACAACATCAAGAAACGAATGGCTGTCGTGCTCGACAATACGATCTACTCGGCACCGGTTATTCAGGACCGCATTACCGGGGGACGCGCGCAAATCACCGGGACGTTTTCAATGCAAGAGGCGAACGACTTGGCCATCGTGCTCCGGGCCGGCGCCTTGCCGGCTCCGCTCAAGATCATTCAAGACCTGACAGTCGGTCCGTCGCTGGGGAAGGATTCGATCGAGAAAGGTGTGCAGGCCACGCTGTTTGCCGGTGCCATGGTGGTGGTGTTCATGATCGTGTATTACAGGATGTCCGGGGTGATTGCGGACTTTGCGCTGGTGCTCAATCTGTTGTGTTTGATCGGAGCCCTTTCCGCCCTGAATGCAACCCTGACCTTGCCGGGGATCGCCGGAATCGTGCTCACGATGGGGATGGGCGTCGATTCGAACGTCCTGATTTTCGAGCGTATTCGTGAAGAGCTGCGACTGGGGAAAGCGGTGCGGCTGGCGGTGGACGGAGGATATGACAAGGCGCTACTGACGATTGTCGACTCTCACGTAACCACCCTGATCACGGGGGTGGCGCTGTTCCTCTTCGGTACGGGGCCGATTAAAGGATTTGCCGTGACCTTATGTCTCGGAATCGGGATCAATCTGTTTACAGCCCTGATAGGCACCAAGGTCATCTTCGACCTCTTGAATCAACGACACAAAGTGGAACAGTTAAGCATCTAGTTCGAAGGAGTCGGCATGTTAGAGATCCTTGGAAAAACTAGTATCGATTTCATGGGGAAGCGCCGCTGGGCCTTTCTTTTTTCCAGTATCATGGTGGTGCTGGGAATTGTGGCGGTCATTCAGATTGCCAGAGGGTCGGCAAACCTCGGCATTGATTTCGCGGGCGGGACTGCGGTGCAGTTGAAATTCGACCAAGCGATCCGGGTCGACGAAGCGAGAAAAGCCTTGGAGGCGAACGGCTTGGGCGATGCCGAACTGCAAGAATTCGGTCAGGAGAACAAACTCCTGATCCGCCTGAAGGCTTCGACGACCATCGAGGAGAAGGTTGCCGAACGGGTCGTGGCGGTCTTTACGAAGGAATTTCCCTCGAACCATTTCGTGGTCGATTCCAGCTCGGAAATCGGACCGACCATCGGGCAGAAACTTCAACAGGATGCCCTCATTGCGGTCGTTATTTCCTTTGCCGGAATCATTCTCTACGTGACGACGCGATTTGAATTTCGCTTCGGCGTCGCCGCGGCCTTGGCGACCTTCCATGACGTGTTGGCGGTGTTGGGGGCCTTTTACGTCCTGGATAAGGAAATTACCTTACTCGTCGTGACGGCATTGCTGACATTAGCCGGCTATTCAATGACGGATACGGTCGTTGTGTTTGACCGTATCAGGGAAAACCTCCGGATGCGGCGGCGGGATAGCGAAGAGACGATCATCAACAATGCGGTCAACCAAGTCCTGAGCCGTACGATCGTCACCAGTTTGACCGTCGTGTTGGTGCTGATTCCTCTGACGCTGGCCGGCGGAGAGGTCTTGCACGACTTCTCTCTCGCCCTGTTGTGGGGCGTCATCTTCGGGACCTATTCGTCTATCTTCGTTGCGAGTCCGTTGCTGTTGCTCTGGCCGGGAGCGTCCGGGCGGCTGTTGAAGCGGAGTTAGCCGTATGGTGAAATAGTTGCTCGTCGTTCGTCAATCGCAGGCGCGAGTAGCGAGACGTGCGTGAAGGGCGCGACGAGAAGTTCTGGATTCGGGGTTCGAAGTTCCGAAAACCTCGAACTTCGGACCTCGAACTCTCCCCCGTCTCGCCCGTCACTCATATCTCGCGAGTCTCGCGCAAATAGGGGTTGTCGCATCCTGCTCGGGACACACCCATGACACTCTGGAGTCGGTCTCACAATCTCCAGCGCAAGATCATCACGGCGATCGTGCTAGTCGGACTTCTGCCCTTGACCATTCTGCTTGCGCTCACCTACGTCGAGGAGCGGCGCGCGCTTCGCGAAATGACCGGCGCCAACTTCAAGGAAGACGCCGTCGAAGCCGCTCGCCGCATCGAAATGCAGGTCAGTCGTGGGATGAACGAGGCTCAGCAGCTCGCCACGACCCCCCTTCTCCGAACCGGCGTCACCGAAGCCAACCGCACGTACGAGGGGAAGGATGCGCAAAGCATCCAGGGCATGATCAAGGATTGGCAGCAGCGGTGGCATCAGCGGGATAAGCAAAGCGAGTTCCCCCTCTTCATCAATCGCATTGTCACCAACTACCTCATCCGGTGGCACGATATCCGCAAATCGGACTATGTCGGGATCTTGGTGACCGACCAGCAAGGGGCGCTGGTTGTCAGTTCCATTCCGCAAGTGGAGTATTTTTACGGGAAAACGCCGTGGTGGCAAGCGGTGGTGAAAGGGGGAAGTTTCAGGGGCTATGTGAGCGAGATCGCCTTTGATCCCGGTTTCGGGACTCACGTGGTCGTGGTGGCGGCGCCCATTCTGGACGATACAAAGGAGACGGTGATTGGGGCGGTCACAATTCTGTTGCGTCGAGACACGATCTTCCATGCCATTGCCGAAGTCACCATCGGCGCGACCGGTCACGCGATGTTGTTCAGTTCCGATGGTGTTCCTGTGATCTGTCCGGTCATGAGCCCGGAAGAGCATACGGTAACGCCTGAGTTGATCAGTGCCCTCGGCGGGTTGAAATCTGGTTGGACCGTTGTCGCAGACGATTCGCATGGAGGCCGGAACGCGTTGGTCGGATTTGCCCCGGTCCGATTCGGCGAGAGCTTGGCTCCAGGGAGCCTCGGAGGAAAACAGTGGATCACCCTGGTGCGGCAGGATCCCCAGGAGACCTATGCGCCGCTTGCCGAACTCGTGGCGAAAGTGTTGCTCTACGGGTTGCTCGTGCTTGCCGTGCTGTGGGGGACAGGGGTGGTCGTCGCACGTCGGATTGCCCGTCCCATTCAGTTGTTACACGACGGGGTGCGTGAAATCGGAAGCGGACGATTGGACCGTCGATTGGAACTGAAGACCGGCGATGAAATTGAAGGACTCGCCGATGCGTTCAACCAGATGGCGACGAATCTACAGCGATCGTTTGCGCAGATCGAACAACGCGTGGTGGATGTGCACCGCCTGGAAGAAAAGTACCGCGATTTGATCGAGCATTCTCCGGAGATGATCTATCAATTGAACCGGAGCGGCGGATTCGTCCATGTGAACAAGACGGGGATCGAGAAGCTGAAATACACCCTCGATGAGATGCTGTCGATGCGGCTCTGGGACCTCGTGCCACGTGGCCAGGAGCCACTCGTATTGCAATATTTAGAACGATTGGTGGCGCAAGGGCGCAGTTCGATGGAGACGGTGTTTCTGGCCAAGGACGGTCACCCGATCGACGTGGAGATTCACGCCACGGCGCTGATCGATCAAGAACGGGGTGGGCTGGTTCACTCGCGCGCGTTTGTGCGCGACGTGACCGAACGGCACCGGCTTGAGCAGCAACTGCAAGAATACACGACGAAGCTTGAACAGGCCGTGTCGGAGCGGACGCAACAGCTCGTGGCCTCGCAGGCGCGGTACAAGGCGTTGTTCGACTTGGTGGCGGACTCGGTGTTTATGGTAAATCCGAGTGGTATGATCGTAGCCGTCAACAAACGTGAGGAGCAAGCTCTGGGGTATGCGGAGACGAACGTCGTCGGCCGCAGTCTGTTCGAAGTCGTTCTCTCCGGCTATCACGATTCGTTACGCGTATGGTTGGGCGACATCATTTCGGGGCAGCGGAAAGTGTCCACCCAGGAGATCATGGTGCGCCATGCCGACGGGCTGGAGACTCCGGCTGAAATGGATTTGATCCGAGTCGGAGTGGCAGACCAACTGTTGGTCATGGTGCAGTTGCGAGACATTACTGACCGGAAGCGGCTCGAACAGCGGCTGGAGACTTACCGAGAAGAGTTGGAACATAACGTAAAAGAGCGCACGCGGGAGATTGAAGAGACTAAGCAGTATCTTGAAAATCTGCTCGAGAACGCCAACGATGTCATTTACACCCTTGATACCGAGCAACGGTTCACCTATGTCAACAGCAAGATCGAAACATGGGGCTACCGGAAAGACGATCTGCTCGGGCGCCCGTACCTCGCCCTTCTCTCCAAGCGCCATCGAGGGAGGCGTCTCAAGAGTACCTTGGATATCGGTGCGAAGCAGGTCTATGAGGTCGAAGTGGTGACTCGCACGGGGGAGCCGAGGGCTGTAATGGTCAGTGTTTCCCCGTTGCATGGGGTCGAGGGAGCGATTCTGGGTGTGCTGGGAATCGCGCGCGACATGACCGAGACTAAGAAGCTGGAGCAGCGGATCAGGAATTCTGAGAAGCTGGCTTCGGTCGGAAGGCTCGCCGCAGGTGTGGCCCACGAAATCAATAATCCCCTGGGGGGCATCCTCAATTGCCTCTACAACTTACGGAAGGGGACGCTGTCGCCGAGCCGGCTAGAAGAATATCGGGTCTCGATGGAAGACGGTGTGCGGCGTGTGCAAAAGATTGTTCGGCAGCTCCTCGACTTCTCCCAGCAGGATGAGCCGGAGTTTGCGCCGACGGACATCAATCACGTCGTGGATCGGGTGTTGGTCTTGACGACGCACCTCTTTGCCCCGAACCGAATCCGGTTGGAAACGGGATTCGGTCAGGGGTTGCCGAATGTCATGCTCGATCGGCACATGATTGAGCAGGTGCTGATGAACCTGATTTTGAATGCGGTGCAAGCGATGAAAGACGGAGGGGGGCTGACGATTAGAACATCCGTGGTCGAAGGGGTCTGCCTGATTGAGGTTCGCGATACGGGATCCGGCATTCCGCCGGCGGTCCTGCCGAGGATCTTCGATCCTTTCTTTACAACCAAAAGTGAAGGAGAAGGAACCGGCCTCGGCCTGTCGGTCAGTCTGGGCATCGTCGAGCGCCACGGAGGAAAGATCTTGGTGGACAGCGAGGTCGGGAAAGGGACGACCTTTACCCTCTGTCTTCCTGTCTCCCGGGAACGTTCGTTGATGGAGCGGGTGTCATGAAGGGGCTCAGGATCCTGCTCGTCGATGACGAGCCGCTGATGCGCCTTTCGATGGTCGATGCATTGGAGGCGATCGGCCATGACGTCGAAGCGGCTGCATCCGGGACGGAAGGTATCGAAGCCATCCGCCAACGGTCATTCGATCTGGTGATCACCGACCTGCGGCTGCCCGGCACGGACGGGCTCACGGTGCTCAAAGCGGCCAAAGAACAGTCGCCCCACACGGAGGTCGTGGTGATTACCGCACACGGATCGGTGGAAACAGCGGTCGGCGCGATGAAGCTCGGTGCCTTCGACTACGTCACGAAACCGTTTCAGATGGACGAATTGCTGTTGATCGTCGAGCGGTTGGGCCGCGTCATCACCTTGCGGCGCGAAAATCAGGATCTCAAAGCGGTATTGGAAGATAAGTTCAGTTTCGGGGGCATTCTCGGTGCGAACAGCCAAATGCGGGCCGTTCTCGAGAAGATCAAGCTGGTGGCAGGAACGGATTCGACGACGCTGATTCTTGGAGAGAGCGGAACAGGCAAGGAGCTGGTCGCCAATGCCATCCATCAAAACAGCGCCCGTAGCCACTACCCCTTGATCAAAGTGAGCTGTGCGGCTCTTCCGGAAACCTTATTAGAAGCGGAACTCTTCGGCCATGAGAAAGGGGCGTTCACGGGGGCGCTACGTCAGCGGCGTGGGCGGTTTGAGCTGGCCCATCGAGGCACGTTGTTTCTCGATGAAATCGGGGAAATCTCGCCGGTCGTCCAAGTGAAATTATTGCGGGTGCTCCAGGAGCGGCAGTTTGAGCGCGTCGGAGGGACCGACACGATAAACGTCGACGTGCGTCTGGTTTGTGCCACCCAGAAGGATCTTCGAAAGGAAGTCGCTCAGGGGCGGTTTCGAGAGGATCTTTTTTATCGGCTCAACGTCGTGCATGTGGTGATTCCGCCGTTGCGTCAACGGCAGGAAGATATCATGATCATTGCGGAACACATGCTGAAGACGTGTTCCGGCAAGATGAATAAGACGTTGAAAGGGTTTTCTTCCGTGTCGCGTGAGCTCTTCTTGCGCTATTCATTTCCAGGGAACGTGCGGGAGTTGGAGAACATGGTCGAGCGTGCAGTGGCGCTGGGGCGGGATCGTGAAGCGATCCAACCGTCCGATCTGTGCGGGTTCCAGTCCTGTCCGTTTACAGGCGGGGTACCACAAGAATCTTGTGGATTCTGTAGCGAAGGGCTGACGGGTCAGAAGCGTGAGGAGCGTCCCTTGACCTCACTGGCGACGGCGCGGGAACAGTTTGAGAAAGACTATATCTTGTCGGTGTTGGAGCGAGTGGAAGGCAGCCGCACGACCGGCGCGAAGATCCTCGGGCTTTCGCGCAAAGCCCTGTGGGAGAAGTGCAAGCGCTACGGGATTCCATCGGCGCGCGGCGAGTCGGGCGACGAAGAGGAGTAAGGGATGCGGGCTGATGCTCTTCTGTGCTCGCGCAACGCGCGGCCTCAGAAGGCCCTCGTTCGACGCGCGCAGTGGAAGATCAATCAGCCCCCATCCCTAGAGAGAAACGAGCAAGCTTGGAGGGAGCATATATATCGTTCGATGCGCGCAGTGAAGAACAATCTGCCTACTCCTTCTGGGGAAGTCGAGGATTCAGAAGGCCCTCGCCCGGGTTAATGGCACGTCTCGGCGTGCCAGTGGGTGGGCGGGTGAGAAAGTTGCGCGCAGTGGAAGATCAATCAGCACCCATCCCTGAAGAGAGAACGAGCAAGCTTGGAAGGGAAAGTGGCGAGACAGCTGGCACGGTCTCTATGCTCGCAGAGCCCCCACGATAAAACGGTGGTCGCTCGATGCGCGCAATGGAGACCATACCAGCCGTCTCGCAGAATGCGCGCGAGAAGATGGCCCTCGTTGAACGCGCACGGTTTCGAGTCAGCCACGTCACCCCAGATTTAAAGAGTGTGGGTGTAAGGACAGACTGCTGATAGCCTGTTCCTACTCGGAACAAACGAAGGGATCAGGAGTCTTAAGTGGGTCTGGAGCAATAACTACCAGAGTAACTCACTGAACGAGGCGAAGCGTTAAGGCGACAGGCTTGTAGGCGGCCTGTCGCCTTTCTATTTTTATAGCTGAAGATTTACTGGAAGGGGTGGCATGCCCTGGAGCGTAATTCGCCGGAGGAACGGGGTGTATCCCTCGCCAAGAAAGGATGGTGGGGCTAGCTGCGACTTGCGAGGGGTCGCATGGCCTGTCGGTGTGGTCGCCGAAGGCGATGGCGAGCACTGTTCGACGTTCCGTTCAGACGAAGTCTCGAACGGAACAAGTTGCGGAGCCAAGCAACGACAGGGCCATGCGGTTCTACCCATCGCCGGAGCAAGCGGCCCATCATCCTCATAACCTGCTTGGCAAAGTTCGAAAGGGCCGTTCCGGGAGGCGTTGGAGCGGAAGGGGCATGCCACCCCGTTTCCGTTGCAGCTTTTTTCAGGATACGGACGATGGGGCGAGTAGGCTTACGCAGCTGGCTCCGGGCCGCCTTCCCACAACTTGACCGTCCGGTCCCACGACGCACTGGCCAGTTTCATCCCATCCGGTGACAGGGTTATGCCGCGAATGCCTGCGGTATGGGCCTTGAGGGTTCTGAAGCAGCGGCCGTTCGACAGGTCCCAAAACCGAATCGTTGCATCGTCGCTGGCGCTGATGAGCACCTTGCTGTCCGGCGTGACGGCGAGCGAGCGCACCCAGCCGGTATGGCCTTTCAGCGTCCGTTGTTCTGCCACGTGTGGCATGTCGAACAACTTGATCGTCTGGTCACGGCTCCCGGTGATCAGTAGTTTGGCATCGGGGGTAAAGGCCATCGCGCCGATCCAATAGTCCATCGGCTTTTGAAATCCACCGTCGTCTTCGACAAAGTACCCGCGTGTTTCACTGGTATCATCGTCGTGCTGTTTCCAGTGTCCGTTATGCAGGATTTTTTCCTCTCCGCTGGGTAACACTTCCCAGAGCTTGATCTTGCCGATATCCGTTCCGCTGGCGAGGTGCATCCCGTCCGGCGAAAAGGCAACGCAGACCGACCAGTGGTGGTCGTACTGGTCCTTGCCGAGGAGGGTCATGAGCTCGGTTCCGGTGGTGACCTCCCAGATCTTGATGTCTTTGTTGTGGCTGCCGCGCGCCAGCATGAGGCCGTCTGGGGAGAGAGAGAGGCTGACGACATTGTGGTCATAGCGGGTGAAGAGGAGCTTCTTCGATTCGCCGGTGTTCGGATTCCACAGCCGGATGGTACGGTCCTCGCTGGCAGTGGCCAGCGTCTGGCCATCCGGCGTGAAGACGACCGATCGGATGTCCGCCGTGTGTCCCCTGAGTGAGCGCAGGAGGCGTCCGGTTTCAATATCCCACATGCGGACGAGCCGGTCGACTCCTCCGCTGGCGAGGGTCAACCCGTCCGGGGCGAAGGCCACCGACCAGACTCCATGCGAATGGCCGCGAAACGTGGTCAGCTCCCGTGCCCCTATCTTCCAATATTCGAGGAAATCGACTGGTGCGGTGCCCGTTCCCGACGACGATGGTGTGAGCGGGGAGGGAGTGGGGGCAAGTTGGGAAGCAGCGTGATCGGCCATGTTCAATAATCCCTATGCTGGAACAAGGTAATGCCGTCTACGGCGACAGGCTTGATTGCCAACCGGCGGCTTCGCCCAGTATAATTGGTTTCGGCTTGGGGTGATCGTAAGAGAAGCCTTGTCATCAAGTCAAGCAGGCTAGCAGGATGCTGAAAAAGCTCGCCAGCGGCGTTCTCGCATCGCTCAGAGGCTCAACGTACCGAAGCGTACGCCTCGCCTCTTCGCTCGCTGCGGCCTTGCTGGACAACCTTTTTGAGCATCCTGAGGCTAATCTGACATCGGCACTATCTTCAAGATTCCAACAGAGTATTAGGTATAAACCGAGTTTTTCAGGAGCCTGCTAGCGCGCTCCCAGGGACGGTTATGGAACTTCGTTTTCAGCCCGCTTTGCTGCAAGAGGTCATTGACTCGTTCGTCGAAAAGACGGAACGGGAGGGCGACCCCACCTATTATAAAGAGTTCCACGAACTAGCCGACCCGATCTACGAGAAGTTTACGCTCGATGATCGTGAAAGTGAGTTCAAGAAGCTCTACCAGTATATGTTCGGGACTTGGGGATTTTCCGATATCATCCGCGATGCCTTCAACGAATATCCTTTGGTGAAGGAGCGAGTCGGAATCGTGCTCGTCAAGGGGGTGCTCAAGGAAGATCAGGAAGGCGTCGATATTCTCAGGAAGTGGGGATCCGTCGAACACGAGCTGGCTCGAGAGTTCGAAGAAAAAGGGTTGAAAGGCGTCGGGATAAAGCTTATCCCACGTCGATTTTACGATCCTGCGCTCACGCGCTATTGCCGCCATGAGTTGTTGCATATCTCGGACATGCTGGATCCGGTCTTTGGGTACGATCCGGATACCAAGGTCGGGCAAAATCCAGGCGAGGAAACCCTCATTCTCCAACGCTATCGCATCTTGTGGAGTCTCACCGTGGATAGTCGGCTGACAGGAGCCGGCAAAGAGCCGATGCTAAGGAAGGAAGACCGGTTCAAAGAGTTTCGTTCCTGGTATCGCAAGATTCCCGCGCCGCAATTGAAATCGGTGTTCGAAGGGTTGTGGCAGACGAGTTTCTTTACCCACTCGGAATTGATCGAGATGGCGTCGGACACCTTGCGCGTGATGGACCGTGCCGTGGATGTCGAGGGGGGCGAGGTTCCGGAGACGGAAAATAAAGTCATGTTGATGCCAGGATTTCCCTGTCCTCTGTGCCGGTTCCCGACCTATTCATGGGTCGAGGATATGGGCAACAAGATCGAGACCTATGTACTCGATTTCATCCGCGAGAATCACCCTGGCTGGGACATCGAATTCGGGGCCTGCGACCGCTGCGTCGAGGTCTACAAGCTGCGCGCTGACGGCGTCATGTAACGGTGTACCACGTGGCTACTGATTCACCATACAGACGTCGCGACTTCCTCAAGGATTCTGTCGTGTCCGTTGCCAAAGCGGCACAGGAATTTGCCAAACACCAAGAGGTTGTGCCGGAACAACCGGCTCCACCACCGGTGCGGACGGATTGGTTGCGTCCTCCCGGTGCCGCTGACGAGGCACTCTTTTTGGAGCGATGCACAAAGTGCGGCGACTGCGCCAAGGTCTGTCCGTACGGGTCGATTACGTCACATCCGCAGAACGGGACACCGGTGATTTTTGCGGATCAGATGCCGTGCTATCTCTGCGAGGATGTACCCTGCATTGCGGCCTGTGCCACTGAGGCGTTGCTCCCTGTCGAAGGACGAGCGCAGATACGAATGGGTCTCGCGGTTGTCTCGCACCGAATCTGCACGGCAGGGCAGGGGTGCCATGCCTGCGTATCTAAGTGTCCCACGGATGCCTTATCGATGGATATTGGCACGCAGCGTCTTGTTGTGACGACTGAGCGTTGCGTCGGATGCGGACTGTGCGAACAAGTGTGCCAGACAGTGAACGATCACGTGGCCATCCGAGTCACACCGTTTAGATTGTTGGCGCAGTCGCTCTCGTGATCCATAAGAACAGGCCTGAGTGCAAGAAGGAAATTGAAGAGAGAAGGTGCGCATCGCGAGGGAGAATAATTTGAGAAATCACCAACTTAGATTATCTTTTGCGAAGGGGAAGATCGCGCTTGACAACCCCTGGGCCTGTACCTACCATACAAGATCCAGTGCCAAAGGTTTGACCTCAAATGCCCTGAAAATTCATGTGGGCAACAGGGTAAACCGAGGAGCTGATTCTCATGACGAGTAAACAGCCGGTGCAAACAAATTCTCCGGCCGTGGCCGCGGTCATTCCGACTTCGCCGGCCATTAAAGATTCACCCGCAGTCGAACGCGCTCTCAGTCGCAGTAAGCTCTATCTCCTTGTGTCGTGGAGCCTGCTCTATCCTGAAGACGATGAGTTTCTTGATTATGTGCAATGCGGAGAGTTCGTCGAGGATGGGCGAGCGGCGATCGATGCCTTGGACCAGACGCTCGACGGCATCGGCGGTGAGCGGGCCAAGCAAAAGCTGGTGCTGCTGCGCAAGCAGTTCGATCAGATCGAGAAAGTTGTCGCGTCAGAATGCGTCAACTGGCAACTCAGCGATCTGCAGGCCGAGCATCGCCGAGTGTTCAGTAATGTCATCACGCTCGATTGCCCTCCCTACGAAACGCTTTTCGGAAACGACCACGTGTTTGCTCAATCGCAAGTCATGGGCGATATCGCCGGATTCTATCGTGCGTTCGGGGTGGAATTGTCCAAGGATATCCATGAGCGACTGGATCATTTAAGCGTCGAATTCGAGTTCATGCATTTCCTGGCCTACAAAGAATCCTATTCCCGCTGTCACGATGGAGCGGACAAGACCCAGATCGTCCTGGACGCGCAGAAAAAGTTTGTCAAGAATCATATCGGCCGGTGGGTCCCGCTGTTTTGCAGGATGTTGGTCAAGAAAGCTGCATCCGGTTTGTACAAACACGTGGCGGACGTGATGGCGGAGTGGATGGATTTCGAAGCCGCGTTCCTAGGCGTCATTCCCCAGCCCTACTCGGAAACCGATTACCGCCCGGCGACGTTCAATTCACCGGAAGGCCAGACGTATGAGTGCGGTGCGCAGGATCAGGGAAATGAACTGAGTCTGTTGCTGAACGAAGTTGGCGCAGAATCATTTTTGGACAAGAAAGATCAAGGCAAAGACAAAGAGGAGGGGCCGATCGGAACCGCCTAACCTTTGCCCGTATTCATGAAGGTCCCCATGTGTTGTTCATCGGCAGTGATCCTGGGCCATCGCTCTTGATTTTTTTAGTAGAGAAGAGGAGTATTCTATGAAAAAAGTAGAGCAGCCTAAAGAAGTAACGCCGTCACAGAGCAAGCTGATGAGGATTGGCATTCTTCTCGCTTCGTTGATCGTTGGCGTGATTTTGGCCCTCTTCACTATGCTCTCTCCGCCTTGATCGTTGGCACGATATTGATCTTACTTTATTTAATCGAGAGGAGGAGAATCCTATGAGAGTAGTGCAGACACACAGCAGGCGTGTGGTGTTTGGCATTCTTCTCGCTGCGTTGATCGTGGGCGTGATGCTGACGATCGGGCAGGTTCCGTTGGCTGTCAGCCAGCCGGTTACGATTCCGGCGAAGATGGTCAAGGGATCGATCCCAATGGATGGTGCGAACCCAGTCTGGGAGAGCGTTCCTGGGGTGATTGTTCCGTTGAGCGGGCAGCTGATCACTACGCCGATGCACCCGAATATTTCGGTGAAGTCGGTGTTCGTGAAAGCCATGACCAACGGAAAAGAGCTCGGTTTGCGCATAGAGTGGAGCGATCAGACCAAGAACGATACGACCATTGGTCCCCAGGACTTCCGGGATCAGGCGGCGATCATGTTCCCAGTCAACACGGCTGGAGCGCCACCCTTCCAGTGCATGGGCCAGTCAGGCGGCACCACCAACATTTGGCGGTGGAACGCAGAGTGGCAGAAGGATCTCGGCAAGGATAGCGCGGGCATCTGGGATGTGGATGACCAATACCCCGGCATTTTCTGGGACTACTATTTCGAAGAGCCGGCGGGCGGTGTGACCTATCCGGACCGGATCGGCCGGAGCCTGGGGCCCTTCAATCCTGGCATTTGGTCGGGCAACATCATGTCCGACCCGACGTTGCGCGTGAGCTCGGTTGAGGATCTGAATGCCAACGGCTTCAGCACCCTCACGACCCAAGCGCATCAAGATGTCATCGGAAACGGTGTGTGGGAACCTTCCGGTTCCGTGAAGGGTGGTGGATACACTGGTCCAACCTGGCGCGTGGTGGTGAAGCGCACGTTAGAAACCGGTGATGCCAACGATACCCAGTTCAAGGCGGGAATGTCTGTGCCTATTGCGTTTGCGGTGTGGGATGGTAACAACATTGAACGTAACGGCATGAAGGCGCTCTCCACCTGGTTTACACTGAAGCTTTAATAGGAGAACCCGCCCTCTGGAAAGACCGTCTCTTACCTCTAGGCGTAGGAGTGGTAGCGTAACAAGAAAACCCCAGTCCGGCTACAGGCCGGGCTGGGGTTTCTCATTTATGCGCCGAACTACTTCTGCTCGCGGAGTCCCTGCACCACCTTCTTCTCGAGGTCGGCCCGGTGAGCGAAAGTTTCGAGCGGCGTCACCTTCCACTGCATGATGCCCCAGGCGGGAAGCGCATGAACGAGTTCAGTCACCTCATCTTTCGACTTGGCTCCAACCACGATGGCCCCGGCGAGAGTACCGGCGACGAAGCCCCCCGCACGAACTTTGTCATCCTTCTCCAGACTCTCGAGGGTTGGGATGACAAGTTTGTCGAGCAGCTCGATCGTCTGCTCGCGGCTCGTCGGAGCTCCGGCTTGGGTTGCCTCGAACTCGACCAGATAGAGCATATCCATGAGCGCGGCTTTGCGCTCAAGTTCATGAAGTACAACGTCCCGCCGCGCACCACCTTCGCCAAATACCGGTACAAGAGGCAGTGTGACGGTTACTACAGTAACCAGTACTCCTGACAGCACCACGGCTCTTGATTTCCTGAATAGTGTCATAGGCTTCACTCCTTCCCCAAAATGACGGCACCACCTAATTTTATTTTATTCTAGGTGCCAAGGTATATGGAAGTCCAATTGAAAATGGGAGGAAGAAAAGGGGACAGCAAAGCGTGACCCAACACCGCAAAAGTAGACCACCCGCCACTTGAGATACAAGTACGTTCCTCAAGTGATTTGTGGCCCAGTTTTCGGGTTTTGGGTCTCCCGGTCTTGACATTTCTTTCTCCTAAAGCCCAAATTAAATGGCTAACTACAGCCTCCTAAGCACGCTGCCGGGAAGAGAGGACGCCGTGCGATGAGCCGATGGGTCGCACAATGGGGGGATCAACTCCGCATTCAGCACAAGGTATGGGTGGTGCTCCTGTTGCTCTGTGTGCCGCTCAGTGCAGGCATTGCCATTCACCTGTATGTTGTCCAACAGCTGCTTGCGCTCCAACAACAACGGCAAGAGCTCATGCTGGCTGATGAGCAAGTACATTTGCTTGGGCGACTCGCCATCGACATTGAAGACGGCTTTCGCGGTTATGTCCTGACCCAGCAACCCGCCTTTCTTGCTCCACTGGCTGAAGCAGAAGCGAAACTCGAGCAGGTGTTGTCGGATGCCACAAAGTCACTCGCGAGGCTATCGGGTTCTCCGACCAGTCTCGCGCCGATTGAACAACAACTGAAAGACCTTTTGCGATCGAAGCATGAATTGATCGCAGACATTCAGAAGGGACCAGCGGACAAGGCGTTAGCGTACGTGCGGTCGGGTGAAGGGCTCCGACTTTCCGATCTCCTCCGCGAAGACTTTCGGACTGTCGAAGATCGCCTGCAGCGTCAGCGAAATTCATTGAACAAAGAAGCGGATGCGTTGTCGCAGCGGACGTTTGTCGGGCTATGGATCACGCTGGCCGGTGTGGTCGCGCTGGGATGGATTGTCTCGCGCATACTGGCCCGCTCTCTCACGGATCCGATCACGCGGCTGCAATCTGCCACTGCAAGGATTGGAGCGCAAGTCGATGTGGCGGAGATTACAGAACTGTTGGCTACTGGCCGAGGCGCGAAGGACGAACTCGGTCAGTTGGCAGAGGCATACCTCGCCATGGCTCGGCGCATCGAGACGAACATTCAAGAAATCGAAGCGCTCGACACAATCGGCCAAGAGGTCAACACCATCGGCTCGGACGATCTGGAAGGCGTGCTCCGGCGTATTACGGACCGAGCAGTGGTATTGGTGCAAACGGATATCTGCCTGGTGCTCCTTCGCGATGAACGAGTGGGTTGTTGGATTGTTGAAGCTGCATCCGGCGAATGGAACGACCGTTTGAAGAAATTGGTCATACCGTGGGAGGAGCTACCGGTCAGTGTTCAAGCGTTTGAGACGCGCGAGGTGGCTATCGGGGAACGGATTCGTTCGGATGAGTGGCCGCAGATGGTCCGGCGCTACTTGATCGGGGATAGTATGCTGGCAATTCCACTGTTGACGCAGGGGATTCCATTCGGTGTTCTGTCGTTTCTGAACGAGCGACACCGCGCAACGCATGAGTGGAACAAGCGCCTGGCTGAGGGATTGGCCCTGGAGGCTGCGCTGGCCATCTCAAATGCACGGTTACACGAAGCAGCCCAACAGAAGCAGCGGGGGTTGGTGACACGCCTTCGACAGCTCGAGCATCTGGCGGAAACCTTGGCTCATGATCTCAAGGGGCCCGGCGCTCGCATGGAAGAACTCGTACGGTTGCTGGTTCAGCAGGACAGTGGGCAGTTCGACGACCGGACGAAGCGGTGGTTATCTTTGATCGAAGAGAATAGCAGGGATCTTGTGCAACGAGTGGAAGGGATCTTGACCGTGGCTCACGTGGGTGTTGATCAGGAGGCCATCACGGCTGTCGATCCAACTACGATTATTGGTGAGGTATTGAAAGCCCGAGCTGACGAGATCGGGCGGCTTCGTGCTGTGATACACGTTGAAGCAGGTTTACAGCTTGTCGCCTGTCACGGTGCCTATCTCCGGCAGATCTTTGATAACCTCATCTCGAACGCACTCAAATTCACTCGAGAGGGAGAGTCACCCGTGGTGAGGATCAGCGGGCGTGTACAAGGTTCAATGGTGGCTTTCTCTGTGGAGGATCACGGGATCGGGATCCCTTCAAGCCAACGCACTCGAGTGTTCCAGCCGTTTGTCCGTTTGTTGATGTCTGAGGCAGCCGGCGACGGGATCGGCCTGACCATCATCCAGCGCATCGTGGAACTGTATGGCGGCAAGGTGTGGATCGACGGAGACGAGGGGCAGGGCTGCACAGTACTATTCACGGTACCGAGTTTCCAGGAGCAAGAGGGAGCTTCGAATGCCAGGATGCAGGCGTCGAGAACTCCCGATGTGGTTGATGTCGTTCGGCGAGGGGTTCTGTGAGGAAGGGGGGGAGGAGATGATGACACGTGGCGGAGTTTCCGACATACGATCAACCAGAACCAAATCCAAAGCGCCGTTTACGATTCTAATCGTCGAGGACAACGCAACGGATGTTGAGTTGATGCTGCACGCCCTTGAATCGGCGGATCTGAAACCGCTCGGGGGAGATTTCGATATGGAGGTTCGCGCTACGGCAGAAGGGGCCTTGCAATTGCTTGTGGAGCGTGCCGTCGATCTTGTGCTGACTGACATGGTGTTGCCGGGAATGGATGGGTTGGATCTCGTCAGCCGCATTCAAAGGATCGATCCCAACTTGCCGGTCCTGGTGGTGACGCGGATGAACACGGTCCCTCTGGCCGTGGATGCGATGCGGCGAGGCGCCTTCGACTACCTGCTGAAACCGGTCAATGCAGAGGACTTGGGGGTGCGACTTCATCGGGCGATTCGAATCTCTGAAATCCTGCGGCGACATTCGGTTTACGAACAACAGGACCGGCAGGAGTTCGAAGTCAATAGTTTCGTGGGGAGTGGCGTCGCATTCGAGCAGATTATGCGGAGTATTCGTGAGGCGGCCCAAGTCCGTTCGACGGTTTTAATTACCGGCGAAACTGGAACGGGAAAGGGGATGATTGCACGGGCGATCCATCAGCAGAGTCCTGAATGCAATCGGCCGTTTCAAGTGATCGATTGTACGACTGTTCCCGAGGGGGTTATGGAATCCGAGCTGTTCGGGCATGTACGGGGCGCCTTCACTGGCGCGATCGTCGATAAACCGGGGCTTATTGAGTTAGCGAACGGCGGCAGTGTTTTCCTCGACGAAATCGGGGAGCTTCCCCTTTTCCTTCAAGCGAAACTGCTGCGCGTCCTAGAGGAAAGCGAGGTGCGTCCCGTGGGGGGAACCAGAGTTCGCCGGATAGATATGCGCTTTATCGCTGCGACCAACCGAAATCTTGAAGCGCGAGTGCGTGAGGGGACCTTCCGGAAGGATTTGTACTATCGGCTCGCAGTCGTTTCGATTCGGGTATCCCCACTCCGTGAGCGTCGCGAAGACATTCCCGTTATCGCACGCCATTTGCTCAGCCGGCTGGTTCAATCCATGGGCAAGGCGCAGTGCCATTTTGACGAAGCGGCTGTGGAGGTCCTTGTGTCCTATTCCTGGCCCGGGAATGGGCGCGAACTCCGCAATGTCGTGGAACGGATGGTCATGCTCGCGACCGGCGACATCATTCGGGCGCGCGATGTCCGAAGCATGCTTCCACAGAGTGAGGCCGAGAGTCTCGCATCAGTCGATCCGAGTCTGACCAACCTTCCATACATGGAAGCGAAGGAGCGAGCGCTCGAAGAGTTTTCGAAGTCCTACCTGCGTGTCAAACTCGCGCAGCATGGTGGTGTCATCACGAAGGCCGCTGAACACAGCGGCATACCACGGCAACATTTCTCGCTGCTCATGAAACGATTTCTTGGAGGCGAGGGTATCGAGAATCAGTAGCATCTGTCCCACACCCGTAACAATCCTACCGTTCGCTGACCTCGTCCTCTGTTCATTCCCGCGATTATGTTTCTTCTTCGTAGCAGAATCATCACGTGAAGTGATTTGGGATTCTTTCTGTCAAGATCGTCTTGCATATTATCGTTGACGAATACGCGGATATGCGAACGTAACAAATTAATATATCGGCTGAAATAGCCTATTTATCAGATGGCGCATATCATCATATTCGATTAGCAAAACAAGTTCTGTTTTTCCTTTCCCAATACCTTTTCGCAATTCTATTTTTATCCGTTTTATTTCAATGTGTTAACAGGCACGATCTTGGTGGCGCCAAGTTCTTCCCAGTCTGGCAACCCTCTTGCTGTGTCTATTGCCCGAGTTGGTGGGATAGCCGGTATATTCATGGCATCCCGACATAAACTCTTAGGAGCGAAGGCAGGGGGGCTAAACTTCCGCTATAAGTGAAGTAGTGTGGGCTTGATTGAGCCCTCAACTGTAGGAGGTGTGACCCATGTTTTTGTCACGTAGGCAGTTCTTAAAAGTCTCTGCGGGGACTGTCGCCGCAGTGGCCGTGGCGGACAAAGTCCTCGCGTTGACCGCGCTCCAGCCGGTCATTGAAGTCGGGAACCCGTTGGGGGACTATCCGGATCGGTCCTGGGAGCGTGTCTATCATGACCAGTATCGGTACGATTCGTCCTTTACGTGGGTCTGTTCTCCGAATGACACGCACGCCTGCCGCATCCGGGCCTTCGTCCGCAACGGCGTCGTGATGCGGGTGGAACAGAACTACGACCACCAGACCTATGAAGACCTCTACGGAAACCGCGGGACCTTTGCCCACAACCCGCGGATGTGCTTGAAGGGGTTCACCTTCCACCGCCGCGTGTACGGCCCCTATCGCTTGAAGGGACCGTTGATGCGGAAGGGCTGGAAGGAGTGGATGGATGCCGGCTCCCCGGAGCTGACGCCCGAAGCCAAGCGTAAGTATAAGTTCGACAGCCGCTTCCTGGACGACATGCTCCGCGTCTCCTGGGACACGGCGGCCACGTATGCGGCCAAGGCCTGCATCATCATCGCCACACGGTACAGCGGTGAAGCCGGAGCACGCCGTCTCCGAGAACAGGGCTATGCTCCAGAAATGATCGAAATGATGAAGGGCGCCGGCGTGCGCTGCTTCAAGCATCGCGCCGGGATGCCGGTCCTCGGCATCGTCGGCAAGATGATGAATACTAGGTTTAACGGCGGTGTATTGCCGCTCCTTGACTCTTGGATTCGCAAGGTGGATGCGGACCGGGCGCAGGGGGGGAAATACTATTCCAACTACACGTGGCATGGCGACCAGGATCCATCGCAACCCTGGTGGAACGGTACGCAAAACTGCGATGTCGATTTGAGCGATATGCGATTCAGCAAGCTGAACACCAGCTGGGGCAAGAACTTCGTCGAGAACAAGATGCCGGAAGCGCACTGGAAGCTAGAATCGATCGAGCGAGGCGGCCGTATCGTGGTCATCACTCCGGAATATAATCCTACGGCCTATCGAGCCGACTACTGGATTCCGCTTCGACCAGCATCGGACGCTGCGCTGTTCATCGGTGCCTGCAAGATTATTCTCGATGAGAACTTGCAAGATATCGACTACATCAAGCAATTCACTGACATGCCGCTCTTGGTCCGGTCGGATACGTTGCAGTACTTGGATCCTCGCGAGGTAATTCCTGATTTCAAGTTCCCGGATTTCTCAAAAAGCTATTCGGGCCGGGTTCAGTCGTTGAAAGAGGATCAGATCCAACGGTTGGGCGGGTTCATGGTATGGGACTTGGCCAAAAACCAGGCGGTTCCTCTTCATCGTGAACAGGTCGGCTGGCACTTCGTTCAGAGCGGGATCGATCCCGCCTTGACAGGAACGTACCGCGTTAAACTACTGAACGGGCGCGAAGTCGACGTTTTGCCGATCTATCAGATGTATCTTGTCCATGTGCAGGATTACGATCTTGACACCGTGCATCAGATCACGAGATCGCCCAAGGACTTGATCGTACGCTGGGGGCGCGATTCAGGCTCGATCAAACCGGCCGCCATCCACAATGGCGAAGGAGTCTGTCACTATTTCCACATGACAGAGAATGGCCGGGCGGCTGCACTCGTCTTGACCTTGACCGGCAATATCGGAAAGTTCGGGACCGGCTGCCATACCTGGTCCGGTAATTACAAGGCCGGTCTTTGGAATGCGGTGCCCTGGTCCGGCGCCGGCGTAAGCGTGCATACGGGTGAAGATCCGTTCAACATCACCCTGGATCCGAACGCGCATGGCAAGGAAATCAAGACCAAGTCGTACTACTACGGCGAGGAAGTGGGCTATTGGAACCATGGGGATACCGCCTTGATCGTTAATACGCCCAAGTATGGACGGAAGGTGTTCACGGGCAAGACGCATATGCCGAGCCCGAGCAAAGTACGGTGGGTCACTAACGTGAATATCCTGAACAACGCGAAGCATCATTACGACATGGTGCGCAACGTGGATCCGAACATTGAGATGATTGTCGTCCAAGACATCGAGATGACCTCGGACGTGAACCATGCCGACATCGCGTTTGCTTGCAATTCCTGGATGGAGTTCACCTATCCGGAGATGACGGCCACGGTGTCCAATCCCTGGTTGCAGATCTGGAAAGGTGGCATCCGGCCGCTATACGACACGCGCAACGACGCAGATACCTTCGCCGCAGTAGCAGCGAAGCTTGCTGAAATGACGGGGGACGTCCGTATACAGCAGGTCTTTCAGTTTGTATATCAGAACCGAGTGGATGTCTATGCCCAACGCATTCTCGATGCCAGCTCGACCTGTTACGGCTACAGCGCGGACGTCATGTTGAAATCGGAAAAGGGCTGGATGGTTATGGTGCGGACCTATCCACGCCATCCGCTCTGGGAAGAGACCAACGAGAGTAAACCGCAGTGGACCAGGTCCGGGCGAATCGAATCCTATCGCATCGAGCCGGAGGCGATCGAGTACGGCGAAAACTTCGTCGTACACCGGGAAGGACCGGAAGCGACCCCGTATCTGCCAAACGCCATCTGCACGACGAACCCCTACGTTCGTCCGGATGACTTTGGCATTCCCATTACGGCGCAACACCATGACGACAAAACGGTGCGGAACATCAAGCTGCCGTGGCAGGAAATCAAGCGGCATGCGAACCCGTTGTGGGAGAAGGGGTACCAGTTCTACTGCGTCACGCCGAAGACCCGGCATCGGGTGCACAGCCAATGGTCCGTGAACGACTGGGTGCAGATTTACGAGTCGAACTTCGGCGATCCGTACCGCATGGATAAACGGACCCCGGGGGTGGGCGAGCACCAGTTGCACATCAACCCGCAGGCGGCGAAAGACCGCGGCATCAACGACGGCGACTACGTCTATATTGATGGCAACCCGGTGGACCGGCCCTATCGGGGCTGGAAGCCGTCGGATCCGTACTATAAGGTCGCGCGTCTCATGCTCCGCTGCAAATATAATCCAGCCTACCCGTATCACGTCACCATGGCGAAGCATGCCCCCTACGTGTCCACGGCGAAGTCGGTCAAGGGGCATGAAACCAGACCAGACGGCCGCGCGATTGCTATCGATACCGGCTATCAGTCCAACTTCCGGTATGGGGCCCAGCAGTCGTTCACAAGAAGCTGGTTGATGCCGATGCACCAGACCGACTCGTTGCCGGGCAAGCACGCCATCGCCTGGAAGTTCAAGTGGGGCTATGCCATCGACCACCATGCGATCAACACGGTCCCGAAGGAATGCCTCATCCGCATCACCAAGGCAGAAGACGGCGGCATCGGGGCACGCGGGCCCTGGGAGCCGGTCCGAACCGGATTCACGCCGGGCCAAGAGAATGAGTTCATGATCAAGTGGCTCAAGGGCGAACACATTAAGATTAAGGTCTAACCGTGAGGCGTGAAACGTGAGGCGACGGGATGAAGAGCCGACTCTTCCACCACTGACGCCTAACGGAAAGGAGAGAAGCAATGCCTGAAGTGTATAACTGGCAACTGGGACGAAAGATGTTGTATCCCTACGAGGAACGGCATCCCAAGTGGCAGTTTGCCTTTGTGTTCAACATCAACCGGTGTTTGGCGTGTCAGACCTGTTCGATGGCGGATAAGTCGACGTGGCTCTTCTCCAAGGGTCAGGAATACATGTGGTGGAACAACGTGGAAACCAAGCCGTACGGCGGGTACCCCCAGTTCTACGACGTGAAGATCACCCAGCTCATCGAGCAGGTGAACCCGGGCGGACAGGTGTGGAACGTCCGGGTGGGACGGAAGCACCATGCCCCGTACGGGGTGTTCGAAGGGATGACCATTTTCGACGCCGGGGCCAAGGTCGGCCAGGCAGCGATCGGCTACATCCCGACGGACCAAGAGTGGCGATTCGTAAACATCTATGAGGATACGGCGACCTCGATGCGGGCCCTCGTGGAAGGCATCGACAAGACCGGATTCTCACGGGACGAACCGTGGAAGATGACGGGCAGCAGTCTGCCGGAGCATGAGACCTTCTTCTTCTATCTCCAGCGGATCTGCAACCACTGCACCTATCCAGGCTGCTTGGCGGCCTGCCCGCGGAAGGCGATCTACAAGAGGCCCGAAGACGGGATCGTGTTGATCGACCAGAACCGGTGCCGGGGCTACAAGAAATGCGTGGAACAGTGCCCCTACAAGAAACCGATGTATCGTGGCACCACGCGCGTGTCTGAGAAGTGCATCGCGTGCTATCCGCGCATCGAAGGGAAGGACCCGCTGACGGGCGGCGAGCCGATGGAAACACGCTGCATGGCGGCCTGCGTCGGAAAGATCAGGATGCAGAGCCTGGTGCGCATCGGGGAAGACGGCCTGTGGGCGGAAGATCGGTGGCATCCACTCTACTACGCGATTCGCGTGGAGCAGGTGGCGCTGCCGCTGTACCCGCAGTGGGGCACCGAGCCCAATGGCTTCTACATCCCACCGCGGCATAGCCCGCGCGGCTATGCGCGGCAGATGTTCGGCCCGGGCGTCGATAACGCCATCGAGAAATATCTCGTGCCCAGCCGGGAACTGTTGGCGGTCCTCCAGCTCTGGAGAGCGAGCCAGCAGATCATCTTCCGGTACGATGTCATTCCTGGTCCGAAAGTGTTCGAGACCCAGATCCACGGGAAACGGTTCGAGATGTATAACGATACCGTGCTGGGCTTCAACAAGTCGGGCAAGGAAGTGGCGCGTATTCAGGTCGAAGAGCCGATCTACATCAGACCCGCGGAACGGGTTACCTGGCTGTAAGGTTTCGGGAGGTTCTCGCTTCAGCAAAGGGCAGGGAGTTCAAAAGAGCTCCCTGCCCTTTGTGTTTAATTCTCCGTTGAAGTTCGATCCTTATGCTTCATACCGAGAGCGGCTAGGATGATGAGGGAGTGGATCTAGATCATTGATTTTTGGTCGGCCATGTAGGGGCAAACCTATGGCCCGTGGGGTAAGAGGGGACTCCGAGGGTTGCATTTGGCCGATTCCGGAGTGTATAAAAACAAATTGGATTTATTGAGAAATTATCTTTTCTTTCCCCAGTTGGTGGTGAATTAGCATGAAAGTTTCACTGCTCTTTCCTCCAACGTGGCATCCGTCACAGCCCTATCTGAGCCTCCCCTCGTTGATGGGGTTTTTGGCTCAGGGCGGTGTACCCGACGTCTCCCAGCGCGATCTTGGGATCGAGCTCTTAGACAGGGTGGTCACCCAATCCTATGGGGCGGAGTTCTATCAGGAGTTGGTCGATAAAAAGCGAACGCTTGAGCAGGGGCGAACCGGAGAGACTGGACCGGGAAGTGCCGAGCATTTGGCGAGAGTTGTGGAGTCGCTGGACCGTTTTCCATATCTCATTGATCGGATTGAGCCGGCCAAGGAGACCCTCCGCGGGGAGGGCTTCTACGATCTCGAATCCTATAAGGAAAGCCTCTTTCTCATCGACAAATGGCTGGAGGTACTCTCCACACTTTATTTCCCGACCCGACTGACGGTCGTCGACAATCAGTTCAGCAGCTATTCTATCTATTCATCCAAAGATCTGATGAAGATCATCAGGGATGAATCCCAGAACCCCTACATTCAGCTCTTCCGTAAGCACTTCATTCAGTCGATTGTCGGTGACCATCCGGACTTGATCGGCGTGTCGATTACGGCGACCTCGCAGATTATCCCTGGCCTGACGCTCTGTCGTTTGATCAAAGAAGCCGCTCCCAACATCCATCTGACCATCGGCGGCAGCATCTTTACCAGACTGGTCGACAACGTGCGTCGCTGCCCGAGTCTATTCGATCTGACCGACGATATCATCGTGTTCGAGGGCGAGACCGCGTTGCTCGAACTCGTCAATCAATTGGCCGGGAAAAAAGATTTCAGCAAAGTCCCGAACCTGATCTATCGCCAGAACGGGAAGATTACGGTCAACCAGCCGTTTTATTCTGAAAATATTAACCAGCTGCCTGCCCCCAACTACGACGGCTTTCCGCTCGGACTGTATTTGTCGCCGGAGCCGGTTTTGCCTGTGCAGTTTTCACGAGGCTGCTACTACAAGGATTGTGCGTTCTGCGCCCTCACGCTGGATCACCAGAACTTCAGGCAGAAAGAACCGGGACGAACCGTCGAGGAATTGGAATGGCTCAAGCAGCGGTATGGGGCCCAACGCTACTTCTTTACCGACGAGTGCTTTGCCTTATCGCCGACCAAACGATTGTGCCAGCAGATCATCGACAAAAAGCTGGATATCAAATGGACCTGTGAAATGCGATTCGAAAAGCATCTCACCCGTGAACTCCTGGCGTCGATGCGGGATGCCGGGTGCCTGAAGATCGTATTCGGATTGGAGTCCTTCAATCAGCGCGTAATGGACTTCATGAAGAAAGGGATCAAGCAGGAATGGGTGCGGCGCATTACCGCCGATTGCGTCGACCTGGGGATCGCGGTGCATTGCTATATCATTGTCGGGTTCCCGACCGAGAAGGAAGAAGAAGCCCGAGAGACCATGAATTTTATCGTGGAGAACGAGCAGCTTCACGGGTCGTACGGGTTCTCTTGTCAGCCGTGCCTCTTCGATTTGGAAAAAGAAGCGCCGATCATGAGCGACCCTGGCAGCTATGGAATCAGGCGCATCATGCGCCCGTCGGCAGAGGACTTGAGCCTGGGCTTCTTCTATGAAGTGTCGGAAGGCATGACGCCGGACGAAGCGGAGAGCCTGTATCAACACGTCTATGAAAAAGTCAGCGAAGTCGTGTGCGAGTTGCCATTCAACTACTCGATGGCCGATGGACTGCTGTATATCGCACGGGCGAAGGCCCAGGAAGTGCGCGTGCCGCAGCCGGCTGGGTCATGATGAGCCTGTCTCGCACCACGTTGACCCTGCCTTTTCCCGGTCGGTATAATTCACAGTTCCCTTAAGGGTGTACAGAGTGATTGCCACGAATCCCACCATTGACCGGATTACGGGGAAGATCAGCGATCAATCCCTTCTGTTTCAGTACACGGTCAAGCTCGTCCTGATCGTCTCCTTCTCGGAATTGATTCTGTATCGGCTTGTGTCGCGGTTAGGGATGCATCTCAGCAAGCTGGCCCAGGCGCATGAGTGGATTATCCCGACCTTCACGGCACTGACGCAGATCGGGCAGTGGCTGCTCAATGTCGTGGCGATTCTGCTGTTTCTTGCCCTGAGTGTGGCGGGCATCAATCGGATGGCCGGTCGTGGGTTTGCGGGATCGAACATCATCGTCATTCCCTGTGTCGCGCTCCTGTTGCTCCTCACGGTGGGCTTCTTGTTGATCCCGCCCGTCTTCCTGGGGTCTGCAATTTATAACTTCGTGGCGCTGGTCGTGTTGATCTGTCTGATGGTGGAATACCTCTCCACCCACACCGAGTGGTCGCATCGCGCCATGGGCATCACCTATCTCCTGGGGGTCGGGGGCTGGTTGTATTATCAGATCATGTCCACCATCTATAGTTTTATCGGAACCGTGGCGGCCCCGCCCTTCGTATACGAGGCCCATCGCGGGGGTGAAGGGCTATTGGTCTTATCCAGCATCCTGGTGATGTGGGCCTATGGGCGGGGCGTCTCATTTCGGACGCGCAATCAGCGGCAACGCCGCCGCGCCATCTGGTTTTGGACGACCGCCGGGTCCGTTTTTACTCTGATGCTGTTCTTAGATTATCTGCTCAATCGGTATGACCCTGGAATGGCCAATAATATTCGTAAGGCGGCTGACGGCATCGGGTGGATTTTTCAGTTCGGCATGGGCTACACGTTTTTTCTCCCGTTTGCGTTCTACATGACGGGCTTGCTGTGCTGGTCATACACGGTCATTAAGTTACTCAGCATGGGGCGACTTGCTGGGTATGGTCTTGGATTGATGTTTATTGCGGGGTATGCGCTCCTATATTCGAACCTGACGCTCATGGTGGTGCTCGGCGCCATGCTCTTGACCATGGACCGGCATCGGCGTGATGCGACGGATTCGGCACCGGCAACGAACGCTCCCATGGTTGGCACGCGGGATTCATTGGCGGGCGGACATGTCTAGCAGGATGCTGAAAAAGTCCGCCAGCGTCGTTCTCGCATCGCTCAGAGGCTCAACGTACCGAAGCGTACGCCTCGCCTCTTCGCTCGCTGCGGCCTTGCTGGACAGCCTTTTTGAGCATCCTGAGGCTCTGTTGACATCGGCACCGATATGGAAGATTCCTACAGTGTATTATGTGTAAACCGAGTTTTTCCGCAGCCTGCTAGCAGACCTTTTTACAACAGGGAACCGTATGAACGAACCAACCGCTTCTGCGCCTGAACACAGCCAGACCATCGTCGATCCCGGCGATCAGCCGCTGAATCCCGACGAAGAAATCGCTGAGATTGAAAAGCTCTTGGCGGCCGAGCCCGACGATTTCCAGGCCCGCTGTCGATTAGGCGAGCTGTATTTCAGCAAAGGCCGGATGGATGATGCGCTCGTTGAGGTCAAGAAGTCGATTGAAATGGCGGAGGGGCTCCGCGCAGAGATGAATCGGTCGCTCGCGATGTACTATTCGAATTTGGGCACGATCTACGCGACGAAGGCCATGACGGACGAAGCGGAAACCGAGTTCAAGCATGCGCTCGAGGTATTCCCCCACGATGTCCTGGCGCTCTTCAATCTTGGACGGGTCTATGCCGACAAAAAGAAGTTCATGGAAGCCAAGGATTACTACGAGCGCCTCGTGGAAATTACGCCGGACGATCCCATGGCTTGGTACAATCTCGCCGGAGTCTATGTCGAGCTCGATAATCCTCAGGTCTCGGACTACAACACCATCGACATGGCCATCCAATGCTATATCCGTACGCTCGAATTGGACCCGAAGCATCTGGAGGGCAGTTTCAAGCTGATGGAGCTGGCGCTGAATCACAAGAAGACGGATCTCGCCATCAAGGTCATGGAAGAGGCCGTCGAACAGAATCCCGAGGAGCCGTTGGCCTATTACAACTTGATCAGCGTCTACGACAAGGCGAAAATGTTCGAACAAGCCGAGCAGGCGCGGAAGCGGTTGAAAGAACGATTTTCCAAACGAGCGAAAGAGAGCAGCGCATCCTGATTCACCCATTCATACGGAGGAACACACCATGTTTGGGAGTCTTGGTATTACAGAGTTAATCCTGATCCTCGCTATCGTGCTGATCATCTTCGGCGCGGGGAAATTGCCGCAACTGGGGGAAGGGATCGGTAAGGCGATCAAGGGCTTCAAGAAGTCCGCGCATGAGGCGGACGGGGTTGAGGCCGAAGCCCAAGCGACCCATCAGAAGATGGCAGCCGCTCCGCAGCAAGCGATTCCGGAACCCACGGTGCAAGCACCGGCTCCCGTGGAACAGCCGGCCGCGCCGGTTCATTCAGCTTCACGCGGCTAGCCAGCCGGGATAGGGCGACAGGCATATGGAAACCGAGCTTCAGCTCGCGACCGGCTATATCGAGACCTTCGCAGGCAATGGCAAGGCCCGGAGCACCGGCGATGGAAAACGGGCGGTCAAGTCCGGGATTCCACTGCCCCATCACGCCGCGCTCGACAAGGACGAGACCTGGTTCTACTTTGCCGAGTCCGGGTCTGATCGTATCCGGCGGGTCAATCTCCGTGAAGGCACACTCCATAATTTCGCCGGCATCGGCGAAACCTGCTATAGCGGCGACGAAGGTCCCTGTGGGGAAGCCGGGCTCTATTTGCCGCTCGACGTCGCGTTTGACTCCCGCAACGATCTCTATACCTGCGATTCCGGCAGTAACCGCATCCGGAAAGTGGACCATGAAACCGGCATCATCACCACGATCATCGGCACCGGGCAGCATGGGTTCAACGGTGATGGTCCAGCCCGCGAGGTCAATCTCACCTGGCCGGCCGCAATCGCCTTCGACCCCAACGACGTGATGTACATCGCCGACACTCAGGCGCACCGAATCCGTCGCTACGATCCCAGGACGGGCATGGTCACGACCGTGGCTGGGACCTGGACGGCTGAGGACGAGGCCCGTGAGCAGCCGCTCGTTGCGAGGAATTTGGTTGTGCTCTCCGGCGATGCCATCGGCATCGATTTCAGCGATGACCATGGCTGGCTCATGCCGGTCTGTTCAGACGGACTGGATATGTCCATGTATCTTGACGATGGAAAGCCCGCGCTCGAGGCCCGCCTCTATGATGTCGTCGGGCTCACGGTGAACGGGAAAGGCGATATTATTTTCGTCGACAAGGGTAGTAACCGCGTCCGCAGCATCGATCACCGCAGCGGCATTATCTCGACAGTGGCCGGCGTGTGCCGCTACGGCTACGACGGTGACGACAAGCCGGCGATCAGAGCCATGCTCCATGCACCGGAAGCCGTGGTGGTCGATCAACAGGACAATCTCTACATCTCCGACACGATGAACCATCGCGTGCGCAAGGTAGAGGTTGCGACCGGCCTGATCACGACGGTGGCGGGCAACGGAGACAGCGGCTACGAAGACAAGAATATGGGTGGCTGCGGCGCCGCGCGCTTCGTGGCGAAAGAATCGGCAGGAACGGTGAAACATGGAGACGGACTCCTCGGAGTGGAGGCCGTCGTCAACTCTCCAGTCGGACTCTCACTGGACTCCCAGGGGTATCTCTACATCTGCGAACGAGGCGAAAACAAAATTCGCCGCGTGAAACTCTGGTAGCGATTCGCTTGCAGTCCCGCTCTGGCCGTGTGGTAGTCTGAGCCCATCACGATATGCTCGCGCCGGTCACCCGAGGACCTTGCATAGTGCGTACGACGACGAAGATTTCTTCCCGCCCGTTACTTCTCCTGTTCCTCTTCATTCTGGTTGTGGCCGGCGTCTTGGTAGGCTTTGGCGTGCCCCTCGTCAGTTCCGAGGGGATGATTATTCGTGCGCGCCTCGTCGAGGGGGAACTGCCGACGGGGCCCGAGGATGCCTCCTGGGCCAAGGTCTCGCCGATGACGCTTCCATTGAGCGGTCAGGTCATTACCAGGCCGGTCTGGCCGGAGCCGACCGCGCGGGCCTTGACCGTGCGGTCGCTCCACAATGGGACCGAGATCGCGTTTCTGCTCGAATGGCAGGACAACACGAAGAACGACCGTCTGACGCCGGGGACCTTTCGGGACGGAGTCGCGATAGGACTGCCGCTCGGCGATGCTCCCGCATTTTTCTGTATGGGCCAACTCGATCACTACATCAATATCTGGCATTGGAAGGCCGATTGGCAGAGCGATATTGATCGCCGGGCCGCCAAGACTTCCGAGAAAGCCCGCGACGGCGTGAGGACGTTTGAAGTCATTCCGCGCCGGGTCTCTTCTGTCGAAGACCTCATCGGCGGGGGCTTTAGTACCTTGACGACCAAAGAAAGGCAGGGCCGTGTCCAGGGGAAAGCTGCGTGGAAAGATGGAGTGTGGCATGTCGTCATGCGCAGACCCTTGGTGAGTGAAGAGCAAGAGAACGAAGCCAAGCTGATTCCAGGTCGGGTGCAAACCGTGTCGTTTGCCGTGTGGAACGGTGAGAACAAAGAGCGGAATGGGCAGAAAGCCGTCGCACCCTGGTTCCAGCTAGTGATTGACCCAGTTGCGAAGTCTTAACGGGCTGCTGAAAAAGTCCGCCAGCGGGGAGGGGAGTGACCAGGTGCCCTTCTTGCTCGCAGAACGCGCACGATGAAAGGGGTGGAATGACACTCGTGCTGATCCCTTGCTCCCGGAGCGCGCACGATCAGAATGTGCTCGCTCGACGGCCGCAGTGGGATCAACACGGGTGCCATTCCAATGGAGAGATACAAGCAAGCTTGGAAGGATTATTGGGAAGGATGAGGGGCGTTCGATGCGCGCAGTAAAGGGCAACCTCGGCCACCCCCCCCCTAAAGAGAGGTCGAGAGAATTGGAAGGGCCTTGCTCAACACGCGCAGTGGGGGACTCATCCGGACCATCGAAGTTCTCACGTGTTAAAATGGTTTTTCAGCATCCTGCCAATTTTCTTGGTTGAGAAGGTAGTACCTGTTCGGATGAGAGGCGCGGACGTTGGAGGATGTTCGGATCAGTTCAGTCAGTGCTCACACAAAGGCCCTTCGGAGTGGAAGGGCCTTTGTGTTGTGTGTCAGCCTGTGCATGGGGGCCCTGGCCGGTTGCGCGCCGGTGCCGGTGAGTGCGGCGGATCAGGACCCGATGACCGTGGATGAAGCCGGGCGATTGGGTGAAGAATTCGGCGTGATCGTCGGAGATGTAGACGAGGATATCAAAAAAGAATTGAAACTCGAACGGGCGCAAGGCGTCGCGGTGTTCGAAGTGATCGGGAGCTCGCGCGCCGACTATGCCGGCATCAAGGTCCGATCCATCATCAAGGAAATCGACAAGACCGAGATCAGAAACATGATCGAGTTTGGGAGAGCGATCAAGCGAGGGATGAAAGAATGTAACTTCACCGTCGGCACCTATGAACCGGCTGATCCGGGCGATCCGGTCGGGTGGGGGGTGAATTTCCATTTCGTCGGATGTAAACGGGATTGAGGATGTCACGACTCATCCGGTATTCACCAAAAATCGCCGTAGGCCTCTTTCTCACGCTCGCTGTGGGCGTCATCGTCCTGTATCACGACCGCGCCATTGCGCAGAGGGCAGAGGCTCAGGCTCCGGCTCCGGCCGACTGGGTGGCGGAAATTGAAAAGATCTTCATTCGATCGGAAGACTGTAAGCAATGCCACGATCGACATTATGAAGAGTGGAAAGGTGTGCGCGAACAGACGCCCGACCTCAAGACCTTTGGCCGAGTCGATGCGGCGCTTTTGCATGGTACGTCGCTGGAGTCACCGGTGTTCCGCACGGTATTGGGCGTCTGGCTGCAAACCGATCCGACGACCGACGAGCGCCGCCGCTGTCTCGCCTGTCATGTGCCGTCGACCACCGTGTTCCCGCAACATGCCGAGAAGATTGTGGCCCAGGTGTTGTCCGGCAAGCCGCAAGTGGAAGGCATCGGTTGCGCCTCCTGCCATCTGATCAAGCAGGTCGAACAGACACCGAACTCTCCGCCTTCGTTCAAGATCGAGCCGGGCAAGATGCTCTATGGGCCCTATGCGAACCCGGAGGAAAATCTCGTCCATCCTGCAATGCAATCTGAACTGTTCCGTGGCGCGAACTATTGCGCCTCATGCCACTTCGATAAGGTCAAGGATGTGACGCGGAAAGATCTGGCCGGTGAGATCTTGCAGGGCACGATTTGCCAAGATTGCCACATGGAGCCCTCGACCGGCAGTTCCACTTCGAAGCGCGGCGCCATGACGCGCGCAATCGGTCGGCACTGGTTCCGAGGCGTGGTGGTTCCCGGCACTCTCCTCAAGAATCGAAATCTACAGGCCGAATGGATGCCCCGCGTGGATCTTGAGGCCACCAAGTCGGCCTCTGCGGTGGAGGGGACGGTGCTGGTAAGAATTGGCAGCCTCCCTCACAGCTTTCCTGACGGCGACCCGGTGTTCAAGCAATTCTATCTGATCATTACCGCCAAGGATGCGCAGGGCAAAGTGCTGAAAGAAGAGACCAAGCAGTTTGGCTTGCCCTACGACAAAATTCTCCGGGGCCCGATTCCTGATCCCTTCATTAAGGGGGGGAATACGCGAAAAGTCCCCTTCTCTCTCGCGATCCCGGCCGGATCGACTGCCGCGTCGATTGAAGCGGTGTTGAACTATGCGTTGATTCCGACGCCCGAACCGGCGCTCAAGGAGAAATATCTCGCAACTTTGGCGACCGACAAAGAGCGGGAGAGCGCTAAGATGATTGTCGATGAGTATACGCAGCCCCGCTTGCTGACCTATCGGGTCAAAACACTCTAGCAGGATGCTGAAAAAGGAGGTGGGGTAGCTGGGACGATCCCCGTGCTCGCGCAACGCGCGGCTTGAGAAGGGTGGGATAGGGAGTCACCAGACCATCCTTCTTGCTCGCAGAACAGAGGAGGGGATGGAGCCTGATGATCTTCTGTGCTCGCGCAACGCGCGGCCTGAGAAGGCCCTCGTTGGACGCGCGCAGTGGAAGATCAATCAGCCCCCATCCCTAGAGAGAAACGAGCAAGCTTGGAGGGAGCATATATATCGTTCGATGCGCGCAGTAAAGGGCAGCCTCGGCCACTCCTCTAAAGAGAGCTAGAGAGAATTGGAAGGGCCTTGCTTGGGACAAGGCGCGTCCCTGGGCGAAGAGGCTGTCTTGGCAGACTCAGGGCGGGCGGGTGAAGTAGCCGCCAGGGTTGGGCGGGTGAGAAGGTCGCATTTTTGAGCATCCTGCTTGGTGTTCTTGAAGCAGAAGGATGGGATGATGGCGCGGAACTCGATCCGTGTGAAGATCGGAATCGTTGCGGCGGTCGCGGTGGTTGCGTTGTTTCTCACTCACTGGTTCGACCGCGGCACGTTCGCGCAAGAAACAGCTATGTGGCAGAGTACTATCGAACAGGCCTTTCCGAGCTCCAGCAAGTGCAAACGTTGCCATGAGCGAGTGTTTGAAGAGTGGGAAACCTCTCCGCTCTCGCGTTCGATCCATTCCCCGGCCTTCCGCGCCTCGCTCGATGCTTTCTTGGCTTCACCGGCAGGAAAAGACAAAGCCCTGTGCTTTCGCTGCCATGCGCCGCACGTGCGCGAATTCCCCAATCAGGCCCAGCTCTTTATCGATCAGGCCAAGGCCGGCGACCCGTCGCTGGATGGGGTGGCCTGCGCGCAATGCCATTTGATCAAGGAGGTCGATCGGACGAAACAACCGCCGGAGCCCAAGTACGAACTCGAGAGCAAGACGCTCTATGGCCCCTATAAGGATGCTGTTCAGAACCGTGCCCACCAGTCGATGGAGTTGGGACTGTTTCAAAAATCCGATCTCTGCCTCAATTGCCACCAGTCGGTGCCCTCGGCTGCCGGCTTAGGCAAGGCCAACGATCTGCTGGGCAACTGGGATCAGAGCAAGACGGTGAAGTCCGGCAAAGAGTGCCAGACTTGTCACATGCCTGAGCAGGTTGGTGAGTCGGCGAACGGGGAGAAGAAGCGCAAGGTGGCGAACCATACCTTCCCAGGTCGTATCGGCAAGCTCCGCCAGGAAGCGGCCAAGCTGGACGTCCAAACGAAAATCGAGGGCGAGAAAACCACGGTTGCGGTGAAGGTGCAGAGTCTCGTTCCGCACAATCTTCCTACCACCCATCCTGCCTGGGCGACTGTGGTACTCGATCTGGACATCAAAGGGAAGAATCTGAAGACGGTTTTTAACGACAAGCGGGTCTATGGGCGAGTCTATCAGGATGCCAAGGGCCAGAAGACGAGCTTCGACTTTGAGGCGGTCAAAGTCCTTGCAGATACGGTCTTGAAGCCTGAAGAAACACGCGTCGAAACCTTTACCTTTCCCACGCCGAAAGACACCAAGACGTTCGATGTTGAAGTGACTCTCAACTACGCGCCAATTACCGGCCCAGCCCCATTCCTGCAGCGTGTCGAAGCCGAGTCATCCAAGGGATCGCAAGATCCCGTCTTCCAGCCGATCGAGATCGTCAAGTACGCTGAGAATATCCCCATCAGTAAGTAAGGGGTGAGGGGTTAGGCTACCTGTTACGTCTCACGAAGGGTGTTCAAAAAGCCTGTCCAGCAAGGCCGCAGCGAGTGAAGGCCCGGAGGCGTACCCTCTGGGGCGCACGGTGCGACGAATAAGGAGCACCAAGTCTGTGCGCGCCGCCGAGTTGGTGAGGCGGCCGGGTCCCCGTTGAGGGTCTGAACGATGCGAGAACGAAGCTAGCAGGTTTTTTCAACACCCGCTACTCGGAGATGATGCTGGAGCCCGGAGACTTCATCTTAAAAATCTGAACGGCGTTGTACATGCCCTTGGCTGGGTGGTTGAGGATGAGGCGGGAATTGGTAATGTGGGTGTCGAGCAACTCGTACTGTCCACCGCTGAAATAGATGTCGCAGTCATCGATCGCGCAGTTCTTGTAGACGTGGTTGTCGAGCGACAGCTTTGCCTTGCTGAACTTTTCCCCCTCCACCAAAATATAATCAGGCGCCACGCCCATGGTCAGTTCCTCCGCCGCGCACTATAACAAAGTCGACCACCGCCGTAAACCTGTCGCTTGCGGGGGCCAGATGAGCCCGGTCCGTTAACCTCTATAGAACTCGCGCCGCAACTGAGCGTAATATCAAGGCACTCACGATAAGGCGAGCTTGGTTCAGAAACAAACGTTTTGGAAGTGCTCTCCAGCCCACAAAATGTGGCTTCCACTTTGGGAATCAGGGAGGAGTGGATGATGGCGAAACCTGACCCTAAGTCTTGTTTCTCGTTGGCCTTGAACTGTCATCAGTGAAAATCAGAGCTGGCTCATGCCCCCGTCGATCACCAGCTCGGTGCCCACGATGAACGCCGACTCTGCAGATGCCAGATACAGCACAGCGCTCGCGATTTCTTCGGGTGTACCGAAGCGCTTGAGGGGGACCTGGGCTTGGATGCCCGCCGCGACCTCCGAGAGCTGCTCCGCAGGGAGACCCAGTCGGCTTAATAGAGATGTCGTAACGGGGCCAGGGCTTACCACATTGACACGGACGCCTCTGCTCAACAGCTCTGAGGACAGAGTCTTCGCCAGTGAGATCAACGCGGCTTTGCTGGCGGCATACACGCTTGTATTAGGCATGCCAATGTGGGCGTTGATCGAGCCATTGAGTACGATGGCGGCTCCCTGATTCAGGCGTGGTAGTAGCGCCTTGATTAAGAAGTACGGACCTTTCAGGTTGCAGTTGAAGGTCACATCCCACATTTCTTCTCCGACCGCTTCGAACGGAGCGAGCTTGGCCACGCCTGCATTGATAAACACGGCATCGAGCATCACGCCCTGTTGTTGCAACAATGTGGCGAGCTTTATCCCATCGGCGACGCTCCCGGCATCACTTCGCACAGCGATAACTTTCTCGCCGAGCTGTGCTGCCGCCTTGTCCAAGGTAGCCTGATCGCGTCCCGTAATTACGACACGCGCACCTTCCTTTGCAAATGCGAGTGCTGCTGCCAGCCCGATCCCGCTATTGCCGCCGGTTACAAGGGCAACTTTTCCTGCAAGTTTGTGTGACAAGGCCTTCTTTCCTTCTTCCATCGCGGGCTGTTTGGAAAAGGTTCAATGGTCGTCCCCTAGGGCAACGCGAGCAAGATTATTCTACGCTCTCCGATCGGTCTAGTCCATGCGTTCAGCAGGTGTTGAACGACGACTGTTGTTTCAGTACGATCAAGATCTCAAAAACTGTTGATTTTGGATTCGATGATCCTGATGTATAAGGTTTTGTTTCAACTGCCTAACCGAAGCAAGAACGAGGAGAGGGTTTTAGAAATGCCAGGTCCCTAAGCGTCCTCGAGAGCGTTGACAAGCCATCGAGATCGGCGGAAAATACCTCTCCTCGATAGGGGCCTATGAATCCAAAACCTGGTTCGTCGAAGGGGAGGAAAGCCATGAAAAAAGAAATTCGCTTCCTTTTGATCCTGGGCGCACTGTCTGTAGGTGCCACTGCACAAGCCCAGACCGTGGTTAACATGAATCTTGTTGATGAGAATGGTGTCGGGAACGATAGTGGCCAAGTCACAATCAGTGCAACGCAATACGGCCTCGTGTTCAGCCCCGCAATCATCGGTCTACCACCGGGGTTGCATGGGTTCCATGTGCATGAAATCGCGAGTTGCGAGCCGGATGAAAAAGATGGCAAAAAAATGCCCGCTTTAGCAGCTGGTGGCCATTATGATCCGACAGCCAGCAAACGCCATAGTGCCCCCTGGGGAGATGGTCATCTGGGAGATTTGCCCGCATTGTCCGCTGATGCAAATGGCAGTGCCAATCCTGTCTTAGCCCCCCGTTTGAAGATGTCTGACCTTAAAGGTCGTGCGCTGATCATCCATGCAGGGGGAGATAATTATGCAGACCAACCGGCTCCGCTGGGCGGTGGGGGGAAACGTTGGGCGTGTGGTGTCATTCAGGCCCCCTAAGAAATCGTAGAGACAAACCGTAGAAGACTGCGACAGAAAAAGTAGGGGAATGGACGGGGTACGAAGACCCTGCCGTTCCCCTTGCGGACAAGACCTCTGGGGTTTGTCCAGACACCCAAAGGGTGTCGTGGACTGACCCCCTAGATTGAGACACGGTGAATTGGCACACTTGGCACAAGGAGGGACAAGCAAGTGGCCAAGAAACGTGTGGGCAAGTTTCCAAAGGCCTTTCGGCAGATGGCCGTGGATCGGCTGATGCAGTGTGACAACATCGTAGAACTCGCGAAGGAACTCGGCATCAGTCGGCGGCTGTTGTATACGTGGCGCGAGAAGCTTGAGCCGCGGGAGAGCAACGGACCGCCGGCGAATTCGCGCGAGGCCACCCTCCGGAAAGAGGTCAGCCGACTCAAGCGGGTGTTGGCCGAGAAGGTCCTGGAAGTAGATTTTTTCAAAGGGGCCTTGCACACCGTCGAGGCGCGACGCCAGCGGAGCGGACAAGCTGGCGCGCAGGCATCTACGCCCACATCCGGGACGTGATGTCGAGGCAAGGCTCATTGAGTATCGAGCGGATGTGTGATCTGGCGCAGGTCAGCCGGGCGGGCTTCTATCGGTCGCTACGGGCGCACCAGCCCATGGAAGAAGAGATGGCGGTGCGGACGGCCATTCAGGGGATCGCCGTCGCACACCGGCGTCGGTATGGCTACCGGCGCATCACGGCGGAACTGCGTCGGCGCGGGATGCTGGTGAACCACAAACGGGTGGTGCGGCTCATGCGGGAAGACAACTTGCTCGCCGTGCAGCCGCGGGCCTTCGTGGTCACGACGGATTCCGATCATGAGTGGGAGGTCGCGCTCAACCTGGCCAGCCGCCTGACACTCACCGGGATGAATCAGCTCTGGGTCGCGGACATCACCTACATTCGCCTGCGAGCGGAGTTCGTCTACCTGGCGGTGATTCTCGATGCGTATTCACGCAAGGTCGTGGGCTGGGCGCTGGACCGCACGCTGGCTACCCGGTTGCCGATCGCGGCCCTGGCGCACGCCCTTGCGGAGCGGCACCCGCCGCCCGGGTTGGTCCATCATTCTGATCGTGGTGTCCAGTATGCATCCGAAGCGTACGTGACCCTGCTGCGAACGCACCACATGATCCCGAGCATGAGTCGGCCGGCCAACCCCTATGACAACGCCAGTTGTGAGAGTTTCATGAAGACGCTCAAGCGGGAGGAGGTCTACGCCAACACCTATCGGGATCTCGACCACCTGCGTGCGAACATTGCCGCGTTCATCGAGCAGTACTACAATCGCGGCCGGTTGCATTCGGCGCTGGGCTATCACTCCCCGGAAGAGTTCGAGCAGGCGGCTAGTTCGGCGCCCCCTGCGACCGGAGCCACCATGCGGTTTTTTAGGCCTCGAGCACTCGCTCGAGCAGCATCATCAGCCAGGGATCAGGCTGAAGCAACAGAGGCGGGGTGAGGAGCAACATTCATTAAACCACCGAGTGTGCTCATTCCAAACTGTCTCAACGGAGGGGTTCACCCCAGTCGATTGTGCTCATTTTGTGCTCAAGCCCACCTCACTCTAGCTCACTCCAGCCTATTCCAGCCAAAGTTCTGATTTCGGGCCAACCTTGGCTGGGCTTGGCCTGAGTGAGTCTGAGTAGGCTGGAAGTGGGTCGTGAAAACGGTTTCCTAAACCGCTGGTCTAGCCAGAGAAAGTGCGTTGAGTGTCGCGCGAGATTGCTCTGTCTTTTATCTTGATCCTCTCTCGTCATCTGTATAGAATGGCCCACCTTTTCAGGTAGTTAGCTGCACGGATCGAATCCGCATCACCTCGCGTTTCGTCCTTCTAGCTCATGTACTTTGGATGGGTTGAAGCCATGGGGAAGCGTGTGACATAAGAGCCCCTCAAATCATTGGGAGGAAAGTACTGTGAGCGACTCAGTCATCATTACGTTTGCGTTGGTAGCGGCGGTGACCGGCATTGCCTACGGCCTGTACCTGGCCATGTGGGTGTTCAAACTCGACGCCGGCAACCCGAAGATGCAGGAAATTGCGAAGGCCATTCAGGAAGGCGCGAGCGCCTATCTGAATCGCCAATACCGGACCGTCGGCGTCGTCGCCGCAGTGTTATTTGCCGTGTTGTGGGGAGCGGGGGCTATCTCCGATAAATTCGGTTTACTGACTGCGGTTGGATTTTTGATCGGTGCGGGTGCTTCGTCGCTGGCCGGGTATGTGGGCATGGTCATTGCGGTGCGGGCGAACGTGCGGACGGCCCAGGCTGCTCATAAGGGGATGAATGCAGCGCTGACTGTGGCGTTCCGTGGCGGCGCGGTGACGGGGCTCTTGTTGATCGGCTTGGGCTTGCTGGCCATCACCACCTTCTACACGGTGGCATCGCAGTTTGCGGGGCAGGAGAAGGCGATCCATGCTTTGCTGAGTCTTGGGTTCGGCGGGAGTTTGATTTCGGTGTTTGCCCGTGTGGGCGGTGGTATCTATACGAAAGCGGCGGATGTCGGCGCAGATCTCGTCGGGAAAGTTGAAGCGGGGATTCCGGAGGACGACCCTCGCAACCCGGCAGTCATTGCGGACAACGTCGGCGACAATGTCGGCGACTGCGCCGGTATGGCCGCGGATCTTTTCGAGACCTACGCGGTGACGACGGTGGCGGCGATGGTCTTGGCCTTCACGTTGTTCAAGGGAGTCAGCGCTCCGATTCTGTATCCTCTCGCCCTCGGAGGCGTCACGATCTTCGCGACCATCATCGGCATATTCTTCGTAAAGGTAAGCCAGGGGGGCGAGATCATGCCGGCGCTTTACAAGGGCTTGTTTGTAGCGGGCGGCATTGCTGCGTTGGCGTTCTATCCCGTGACGACCACGATCATGGATGGTGTGGGCGGCGTGAGTGGGGTGAGCTATTACCTCGCAGCCTTGATCGGCTTGGCCGTGACACTCGCGCTCGTATTTATTACCGATTACTATACCTCCAAGAGCTATGCGCCGGTGAAGTCCATTGCCAAGGCAAGTGAAACGGGCCATGCGACAAACATCATCGCCGGACTGGCGGTTGGGATGGAGTCTACAGCCTGGCCGGTGGTGGTGATCGGGGGCGCGATTCTTGTGAGCTACTGGATCTGCGGCGGCGCGGCATCGGGAGGCTTGTACGGCGTGGCCGTTGCGGCGGTGTCGATGTTGTCCATGGCCGGTATCGTCGTGGCGATCGATGCGTTCGGTCCGATCACAGACAACGCAGGCGGTATTGCGGAGATGGCCCACCTCGGCAAAGAGGTGCGAGACATCACCGATCCATTGGATGCGGTCGGTAACACGACGAAAGCGGTGACCAAGGGCTATGCGATCGGATCGGCCGGTCTCGCGGCGGTCGTGCTGTTCGCCGAATATGCGCGTGAGGTGGCAAAAGGGAGCGGCACGAGCACGTTCGACCTCTCCAATCCTTCCGTCCTAGTTGGCCTCTTCTTGGGCGGGATGCTGCCCTTCATCTTCGGGGCCCTCTGCATGAAAGCGGTGGGAGAGGCAGCCGGCATGGTGGTGGAAGAGGTGCGCAGGCAGTTCCGGACGATCAAAGGGATCATGGAGGGAACCGGCAAGCCAGAATACGGGACTTGCGTGGATATCGTGACGCAGGCGGCGATCAAGAAGATGATGGTGCCGGGATTGATTCCGGTCATCTCGCCGATTGTAGTCGGCATAATCCTGGGGCCACAGGCATTGGGCGGCATGCTCGTCGGCAGTATTGTCACCGGTCTGTTCGTCGCTATCTCGATGACGAGCGGCGGCGGCGCCTGGGATAACGCTAAGAAGTATATTGAAGAGCAGGGCAAGAAAGGGACGGATACCCACAAGGCGGCGGTGACGGGCGACACGGTCGGCGATCCCTATAAAGATACGGCTGGTCCGGCGATCAATCCGATGATTAAGGTCATCAACATCGTGGCGCTCTTGATCGTCTCGCTGATTGTCAAATAGAGAGACGCGCGGTTCTCGTCGTTCGTCTCTCGTATCTCATGTGTGTTGATCGGATGAGCTGTCTCGCGAGATCCGCTTCACGAGCGCCGCTTCACTGTTTCTCCGCTTGGCTTGACGGCTGAAAGAATCGTGGAGTAAGGTAACTATATTGGATCACGCTGGTGGCTGATCCACGAGAGTTTCCCAGAATCACGGGAGGTGCTCGGATGGAGAAACAAGAGCGCAAGCAGGAACCCAGGCGAGAGCCTCAGGGGAAGGAGGAGGTCAAGGCCAATCCGAAGGTCGTCGAAGCCGGCAAGAAGTTGAAAGAAGACATCGATAAGCTGGTCGATGAAATCGACGACGTGCTCGAAACGAACGCAGAAGAATTCGTCAAGAACTACGTGCAAAAAGGGGGGGAGTAGCCCCAGTAGTCAGGTGGACCTACTCCCTCATCTTCCTTCCTCCCCGCGTCACACTCCGGTGTTCATGGCCGACCTCCGTCCGTCACCGGCACAACTCCACGTTCTCCAGTTTGACAATGCAGGGCTGAGCGGCTAGTATCCCTTTAATTCTCAGATAGTTAGCTTCTGCCGAGACTCAGAATCATTCAAGAGGCCCTCATGAAGTCCAAGCTTTGGGTCTTCCGTGATATCAATCTGTCTCAGCAGGCTTCGTTAGCCCATGCCCTCTCGATCTCTCCTGCCACCGCCTCGTTGTTCCTGGCTCGTGGCTTGACCACGCCGGCTGAAGCGACGACATGGATGTCACTGCAGGCACCGCACGATCCGTTTTTGATCCCCGACATGGAGCAGGCGGTTGAACGGTTGCATCGCGCCGTGACGACTCAGGAGCCGATCTGTTTTTACGGCGACTACGATGTCGACGGGATTACGGCGACCAGCCTCTACATGTCGTTCTTTGGCGGGTTGGGCGCGCAGGTTCGCGCCTATGTCCCGCATCGTCTACGCGAAGGCTATGGACTTAACTTCGGCGCCGTGCAGCGCTTGCATGACGAAGGCGTTTCGCTGTTGGTGACCTCCGATTGCGGCACGACCGCGCATAAAGAAATCGCATTGGCGGCTCAGCTCGGCATGGATGTGGTGGTGACAGACCATCACCAGACCGACGAGGAAATGCCGCCGGCTGTGGCGGTGCTCAACCCCCATCGAGCCGGCGCCCTCTATCCCTTTCGGGGCCTCTGTTCCGCGGCGCTGGCCTACAAGGTGGCGCGGGCCTACCAGTTACGTTACGGAGCCGCCGGGGTGCCCCTGGAGTCGTTGCTCGATCTCGTGGCGTTGGCGACGGTCGCCGACGTCGTCCCCTTGCACGATGAGAATCGAAACTTTGTGCGCGAAGGTCTGGCCCAGCTATCGCGTGGTGCGCGCTGCGGCATTCGGGCGTTGAAGCAGGTGGCGGGGGTGACGCGGGAGTGCACGGCAGAAACGATCGCCTACAAGCTGGCGCCGCGCATCAATGCTGCTGGGCGATTGGATGATGCCATGTTAGGTGTGCGGTTGTTGACGACCGACAATCCGGCCGAGGCGCAGCAGTTGGCAGACCGGCTTGAGCAGCTGAACCGGGAACGGCAGCGCATCGAAGTGGGTATCATGGCGGAGGCGTTGGCCTCGTTGAAGGATCAAGAATTGCCGCCCGCACTCGTACTGGCCTCCCGGCAGTGGCACCTCGGGGTGGTCGGTATCGTCGCGGCGCGCTTGGTCGACCGGTTTCAGCGCCCGGCGATTGTCATGGCCATCAACGAGCAGGGCATGGCCAAAGGTTCGGCACGGACGACAGGCGGGTTCGATCTCTATCAAGGATTGGCTTCCTGTCGGGAGCTGTTGGAGGCCTTTGGTGGACATCCGAGTGCCGCAGGGGTGACGATTCGCGAGTCTCGGATTGACGAGTTTCGTGCCAGATTCTGCGATGTGGTGGCCGGGTGGACCCACGACGATGCCAAGGTTCAGACGCTGAACGTTGATGCCGAAGTGCGTCTGGACGAAGTGAATCTGCAGTTGATCCAGGAAATCGGTTCACTGCATCCGTTCGGCGAGGGCAATCCAGAGCCTACGTTTGCGGTGACTCGTCTCGAAGTCATGGATTCGCGCACCGTCGGTGAGAAACATCTGAAAATGACGGTGCGGCAAGGGGCATCGCTGCCGTTCGATAGTATCGGATTCGGCATGAAGTCGCTGCTGGAGCGTGGCATTCCGTCACGCGCCCCGGTCGATCTGGCATTCACGCCGGAACTAAACCACTGGAACGGCCATGACCGGATTCAGCTTCGCATTCGCGATGTTCGACCGAGTGTGAGTGAGTAAGTAAGTGAGTGAACCATGGTGTACGAAACCGTCACAGATCTCGACCAGCTGCTGGATCGGATCAGAAGCTATGATGCTGATGCCGACCTCGGCCTAGTTCGCAAAGCCTACGAGTTTTCTGCGAAAGCGCATGAAGGGCAAATTCGTCGGTCCGGAGAACCCTACCTTCGACATCCCATCGCCGTCGCCGGAGTCCTGAGCTCACTCAAAACGGATGTCACCGCCATCGTCGCAGCACTGCTGCACGATACCCTGGAAGATACCGTCGCGACGCCTGACGAACTCGAAAGGGAGTTCGGGAAGGACGTCGTGCATCTGGTCGATGGGGTGACCAAAATCGGCAAGATCACGTTTCGGAGCTATGAGGAAAAACAGGCGGAGAATTTCCGCAAGATGGTGCTTTCGATGGCGGATGATATCCGGGTCGTCCTCATCAAGCTCGCCGACCGGCTGCACAACATGCGCACATTGGAACATCTCAGCGGAGCCAAGCGGCTGGAGATCGCCCAGGAAACGCTGGAGATCTATGCTCCGTTGGCGAACCGCCTTGGAATCGGGTGGATCAAGAATGAGCTGGAGGACTTGTGTCTCAAGCACATCAAGCCTGAGGTCTACGAGACATTGCGTGTCCGTGTGGCGAAACGGGACGAGGATCGGCAGCAGTATATTGATGAAGTCCGCCAGCTCGTGCATAAGGCTATGCAGGAGAACGGATTGGCTGGACATGTCTACGGCCGTCCCAAACATCTCTACGGCATTTACCAAAAGATGAATAAGCAGTCGATTACGTTCGAAGAGGTCTACGACTTGACCGCGCTGCGGATCGTGACCGATACCAAGATGAACTGTTACGCCGTGCTCGGGGTGATTCACTCGGCCTGGCGGCCCGTACCCGGGCGTTTTAAAGACTACATCGCAATTCCAAAGTCCAATCTCTATCAGTCTCTGCATACGACGGTGGTGGGCCCAAAGGGGGAGCATGTCGAATTCCAAATCCGCACGGAGGAGATGCATCGTATCGCCGAGCACGGCATCGCCGCGCATTGGAAGTATAAAGAGCAAGGACACGTTGCAGATCGTGACAGCAAAGCCTTCGGCTGGCTGCACCAGTTCGTCGAATGGCATGAAGATTTGACGGATAACCGGCAATTCATGGACTCGGTGAAGCTCGACCTCTTCCACGATGTGGTCTATGTGTTCACTCCTAAAGGCATTGTGAAAGAGTTGCCGAGGGGATCGACACCCGTCGATTTTGCATTCGCGATTCACACCCAGGTCGGAGACCATTGTGTCGGGGCCAAGGTGGACGGGAAGATTGTGCCGCTCAAGCATCAACTGGCCAGCGGAGATACGGTCGAAATTCTGACGTCTCCCACGCAATCGCCGCACAAAGACTGGTTGAAGTTTGTCCGCACCTCGCGCGCGAAGACCAAGATCAAACACTGGATCAAGCTTGAAGAGCAGAAGCGGAGTATCGAGATCGGCCGTCGTTTACTGGAGTCGGAGTTCCGCCGTCAGGGGATGGCGCCGGCCCGGATGTTCAAATCGGCGGAGCTCTTGGGAGTCGCTCGTCAGTCGGGATTCGACAGCACCGACGAATTGGCTGCGGCAGTCGGGTTCGGCCGCGTGGCGACGTCGCAGGTCATCGGCAAACTCACGGCTCCGTCATCTGGAGCGCAGGCGCCGGCTCAGGAACGTCCCACCGCGCGTAAGGCGGTAGGTGGGAAGAGCGACGGCACCGGCGTACAGGTCAAAGGGTCTCGGGATCTGCTGATGCAGCTGTCGCGCTGTTGTCATCCCGTGCCCGGCGACCGCATCCTTGGGTATATTACTCGTGGCCGCGGGCTGACGATCCATGCCGTCGATTGCCCGAATCTTGAGGCGCTGGACTACGACAAGGAACGGCTGGTGGAAGTGGAGTGGGACGCTGCCACACCCAGCACGCACTCGGTCAAAGTATCCGTCATGGCCGTCGATAAGACCGGAGTATTGGCAAACGTGTCTTCCGCGATTGCGGAATGCCATGCCAACATCAGCCGTGCCGAGATCACGACGCGGGAGGATCAGAAAGCTGTGCTGGATTTTGTCGTGGAAGTTTCAGACACCCACCATCTCGATCAGGTGCTCAAAGCCGTTGAGCGTGTGGACGGGGTGATTACGGCGAGGCGGATGCGGGCCTGGCAGGAACGGTCCTAGGAGCCTGCTACGGGACCCGAAATTGAAGTTTCGATCCCCGCTGCAACTTCAAACTCTCAGCTCGGCCCCCCGCGAGTTCCAAGACATAGAGCGCATCCTCGTTTGGCCGATATTGGGGGCAGCTGTCGTCCGTTCTCGTGCAGATCGGGACGCGCTGTTCCATATGGATGATCTGCTTTTTCTCATTCATCCAGATGAGATCGAGCGGGATCTTTGTGTTTTTCATCCAGAACACCCATGCCTGCGCCTGCGAGAACGTAAAGAGCATGCCGCGGTCGGCGCCTAAATGCTCGCGGTACATCAATCCCTCTGCACGTTTTTGGGGCGTGTCGGCCAACTCCGCATGAATGATGGCGCCTCCCGGGAGGGTAATTGGGATCAGCCCGGGCGGAGCCGGATCGTTTCCCGCCAGGGTATAGCAGGGGAACGAGAGGAGGAGGATGAAGAAAAGCGCAAATGATTGGCGTCGTTGCACGGCGGCATCCTATCGGCCCACTGGAAATGAGTCAAGCCGGAGGCCGCGTGCGTCTTGCAATCGCTCTGTCGCCTATGCCATCCTCGGCCAGGACAAACAAGGGATGGGCGCATGAAAGAGACGCGGAAAGTGCATTATGTCAAAGGCGTGTTCGTTTGCCCGAAGTGTCGGCAGTCATACGTGCAAGAAAAGTGGATCGAAGAATGGCGGGTTCGCTGTCACAAGTGCGACTATCGCGGAACGTTGACGGAAGTCTCCGTTGAAGAACGGATGGAAGAAGAAATTGTCCGTCGTTGAACAGGCGCCAATCCTGCGCGCCTATTCCTTCTCTCTGTGAGTCGATGTTTTTGCCTCTCACCTCTATTTCACGTCTCCGCCTCATTGGCTCCCTGCTTCTGTGTGCCCTTCTTCTGGTGCTGGGCATTGGCTCTGGCAAGACATTCGCCGACGAGCCGACCCTGCGGGTGAAGGTGCTCGTGACTTACCATTCGCTCTCCGGCAATACGGAACGCATGGCCGAAGCGGTGGTCGATGGCGTGAAGAGCGTTTCCGGCGCCGAGGCGCTGTTGAAACGAGTTGGCAAGGTGACGGCGGACGATTTGTTCTCCGCCGATGCGGTCGTGGTCGGCTCGCCGGTCTATTGGTCGAACATGTCGGGCGAGGTGAAAACATTCTTCGACAACTGGCAGTTTAAATTCGGTGTGTTTCCCGAATTCAAGATGAAGAACAAGATCGGCGCGGCTTTCGCCACAGGTGGGCAGGTGTCAAGTGGCAAGGAAGTGACGATGTTGACGATCCTTGCCGCGATGCTGGGGAATCAGATGATTGTCGTCAGTGGGGGCGGGGCCTTCGGCGCATCTGCCACCACGGAAGGCGACAGTCTCGGCATCGACAACAAGGAGTTGGCCGATGCCAAGGAATTGGGCCGGCGTGTGGCCGAAGTCGCTGTGATGATGCAGCGAGGCTCTTCTCACTAACAGACTGATGAAAAAGTCCGCCAGCAGGGGAGGGAGGAGCCAGGTGCCCTTCTTGCTCGCAGAACGCGCAGATGAAAGGGGTGGAATGACACTCGTGCTGATCCCTTGCTCCCGGAGCGCGCACGATCAGAATGTGCTCGCTCGACGGCCGCAGTGGGATCAACACAGGTGCCATTCCAATGGAGAGATGCGAGCAAGCTTGGAAGGATTATTGGGAAGGATGAGGGGCTTTCGATGCGCGCAGTAAAGGGCAGCCTCGGCCACTCCCCTAAAGAGTGGGAGAGAGAAATTGGTAGGGCCTCGCTCAACGCGCGAAGTGGAAGATCAATCAGCCCCCATCCCTAGTGAAAGAACCTGGTGAGAGAACGAGCAAGCTTGGAAGAACCATCGTTAGCTACTCGCTGCAGCCTTGCTTGGGTCAAGGTGTGTCCCTGGGCGAAGTGGCTTGGCAGAGACTTCTAGCGGGTGGAGGAGAAGGCTTTAACCTTGGTTAGTTTCGTACGCTGTTGGAGGAAGGGGTTTGGTGCACACTCGTCGCGATTTGCGCAAACTCATGAATATTCTTTGAGCAGCGACCGCAGCATCCTGCTTCTTTCAGTCCGAACTTTGCTTTGAGTTGGCAGGGCATGACGATGCCGGCCTGTCCTGCTTCACGGACATCCGAATCGGTAATCCCCTTACAGAGGCAGAGGTACATGGGCTGCATTCCTTTTATCGCCGAGCCGGGTTCTCACACGACAGTAACGATTATGATAACCGTTATCAACCTAGCTCATGATACTCCCGTTCTTTCCATGTGTCAAGAGGGGAGGGGGACAGGTTCGATAGGGAAGGGTGGGAATATCTATCGTCTTGAAAAGATGGGGCGGCTCTACAGCGTTTGTTCCAGCTGATGGACCATTTCGCGGATCGTATCGAACCCCGATTGCCAAAAATCTTCAGAAGCCATATCGACTCCAACCTTGGCGAGAATCGTCTGCGGCGACTCCGACCCACCGGTACTCAGCAGATCCAGATATTTTGGCACGAACGCTGCCCCTTCTTTCTGATACATCCGGTAGAGGGCGAGGACCAATAAGTTGCCGAAGCTGTAGGCGTAGCAATAGAAGGGGCTGGCAAAGATATGTGGAATAGTCAGCCATTCCCATTGAAACTCATCCGAGACCTTGATCCCTTTTCCAAACTGCTGCCGCACCTCAGCCAAATAGGTTTTGGCCAGATCCTTCACGGTCGCACCCTGGGCGATCATCTCATGGGCCTGATTCTCAAATTGGACGAAATAGGCTTGCCGGAGGACCGTGGCGTAGATGTCATCCAGTTGGTTCAGCAGGAGTCCCTGCCTCACCTTCTTGTCCCGTTCCTGGTTCATGAGGGCATCGGATAAGATGCGCTCCCCAAACACCGAAGCTGTTTCCGCCAGCGGGAGGGTGGAATGGAAGGTAAAAATGGAATGCCGTGCCGCCAGCATGCCGTGGACGGCATGGCCGAGCTCATGGGCCATCGTCGCGATATCGCGTGCCTCGCCGGTGAAGTTCAACAGCACGTAAGGGGTCATGCTTGGGACGACGCTGTAACAATAGGCGCCCCCGATTTTCCCGGGCCTCGTACGCGCGTCGATATGGCGCTCATGAACCACCCGATCTGCCAGCTCAGCTAATTGCGGAGAGAATCCTCGGTAGGCGTCCAGCACCATTCGGACGGCATCCTGATAGCGATAGTACTTCTGCTCCGTCCGATGCGGCGCATAGATGTGATAGCGGCTCATCGGCTTGATCTTGCATAGGCGAGCCTTGATGCGGAAGTAGTCCTGGAAGATGCCTGCGTTTTTCTGACAGACCTTCAGGAGCGATGCCACGGCTTCGTCTGGAATGTCGTTCCCAAGGTTGCGGGTGGCAATCGGGGAGGCGAACCTGCGCACTTGGAGATTCTCCGCTTTCCAGTCGTTGACCAAGGTCTTGTAGATTTCGCCCAGCAAATCGTGCTGATCAGCGTAGACACGGTATAGCTCTCGATAGGCGGCTTCACGCAGTTGTCCTTGCGCATGGCGGAGATAGGACGTCAGTTCTTCGCGCGTCAGCGTCTTCCGTTTGCCTTTGACGGTGAGCGTGAACATGAACCCGTTCGTCACGACGTCGTACAGCGAATGGACTGCGCTGCGACCCGTAACGTTCTTGATATTAATGATCTTCTCTTCCGGTTCAGACAGCGTGTAAGGTTGAAATCGGCGAATGGTTTCGAGGTGATACCGGAGCGTGCCCGTTCCGGTCATGAGCCGGCGCGCATTGTTTTCATCGACGCTCTGCCACCACAAGTCGAAAAACACCAGTCGGTTGTGGAGTGCCGTGAGCCGCTCCTCGACCTTGGTCTTAAACGAACGCGCGGCGAGGTGTTTCGTATTTTCGGAGAACCAGAGGTAGGCATAGGCGCTGAGCCGGGACGAGGCAGCCGCGATGTCTTCGCTGAGAGTCAGCAGCGTATGGAAGATTGAAGTTGCCATGGTCGGACTGAGCTGGGCCCGCGCAGATTCAAATTGCGCCACCATGGACTCGATCTCTCCCACCAGGGCCTCGAAACGCTGAACCGGATCCTGCGCCAAATGTGAGAGATCCCACCGCTCGGAATAGCTGCGGTTGCGCCCTCTTGGTGGAGAGGTGTTGCGTGAGCTCAAAGTGTTCCGGTTGGTCCTCACAGGCATACGCGCATCTCCTTTATCTCACCCCCGTGCATTATGCGGGGCGGGCTTGCCGGGCCACGATCATACCATTCTCGCTGACGCGTCCGCAGAGTTTTTCGTGGCTTGAGATCAAAGGGAATCTTCCATCTGCAGTGGCATTCTCGGTATGATGCGCCAAGAGTGACGGGAGGCCTCATGACCGACCAAGAACTCAACCGGGCAGTCCAGTATGTCACAGCCAGCACGTCCTATGGACGCGACACGGTGGCCGAGATTCTCAAGACGGGGCTGAGCGAGATGACTTTGCTGGCCATGCAATCGTCTGAGCGGTTCGAGCGGGACGTGCTGGTGGAATATGTCTGCCAATGGACCATCAAACGCACGGGTCAACCGGAACCGTTGGTCAGGGAGATCCTTGGCTGCGCGAGCCGCTGGCTCGATGAAGTGTACGAAGAAATCACCAAGCGCAAGCCGGAAGCCCTCGGCCTCTCATCCGATGATGATGACGAAGGAGCGGAGCCGGTTTAGCAGGATGCTGAAAAAGTCCGCCAGCAGGGGGGGTGGCCAGGTGCCCTTCTTGCTCGCAGAGGGTAGGGGAGGAATGACACCTATGCTGATCCCTTGCTCCCGGAGCGCGCACGATCAGAATGTGCTCGCTCGACGGCCGCAGTGGGATCAACACAGGTGCCATTCCTGGGAAAGTGAAACGAGCAAGCTTGGAAGGGTCAATTAGATGGGTGATGCTCGCCTGGGACAAGAGCGCGTCTCGGCGCGCTCGGGGTTGGGCGGGTGAGAATGTTGCGCGCAGTAAAGGGCAGCCTTGCCCATTCCCCTAAAAATAGGTTTGGCAAATTAGTAGGCCCTCGCCCGGGATAATGGCACGTCTCGGCGTGCCAGTGGGTGGGCGGGTGAGAAAGACGCGCGCAGTGGAAGATCAATCAGGCCCCATCCCTGGAGAGAGAACGAGAAAGCTTGGAAGGATCAATTAGATGGATGACGGTCGTTCGATGCTCGCAGTAAAGGACAGCCTCGGCCACTCCCCTAAAGAGAGGTAGAGAGAATTGGTAGGGCCTTGCTGGACGAACTTTTTGAGCATCCTGCGGGAGTGTTTCACAGTTGTGCCACGGATGAGGACCATCGAAGTTCTAGCGTGGCAACATAGTTTTTCCGCAGCCTGCTAGTAGTCAGCGTTTGTGAAGCGCTGTTCGTCAAGGCTCTCGAACCTGGAGTTGGTGGACCGAAACAAACACCAACGGGGCTCTCCACACGGCTGGCTGCTGTTCAGGATCCTGGCGCGTTGGCCGCAGGCATTGAGCGACAGGAAGAGGCGTTCCTGCAGATTATGTGAAGTGAGTAATGTGTGAGACTAAACGGTGAAGTGTCAATTCCTAGGCAGGCAGCGAGCTTTTGAGTAGTTCGAAATTCTTCGTCACCATCGCGTCGCCGTTTTGAAATGCATACGTTACGATCCCTTGCGGGCGTTGTAAATGTCGCCTCCAGCTTGCTTGTAGCGCTGAAAAATAGCCACAGCCTCATTCCGGCACAGATCCCGACTCACTGCGATCCCGCGTTTTTTGAGCGCCGTCACCCAGTTCTTCGGTTTCGGACCTTCATCGAACCCAATTACCGACGCATCGTGAGCTCGCGCGCCGCAGAGGACTTTCCGGACTCCGGACCAGGGGATGGCTCCGTAACACATGGCGCAGGGCTCGCAGCTCGTTACGAGCTCATGCTTGGGCATGCCTGCGGCGCCCAGATCGAAATTCCCGATGGCCTGTTGGGCGTTGGCGAGGGCGACCATCTCAGCGTGGGCATGTGAGCAGTTCGTTGACACGACGAGATTCACCCCGATGGAAACGAGCCGTCCGGTTGTGGTTTCGAACACGGCGGCGCCGAAGGGTCCGCCGGTTTCCAGCGCGACATTGGTTAGCGCCAACTGTATGACGAAGCGCATGCGGTCGCGAGCCGTCAGGATGGGCCTCTGTTGGCGACGCGCGATACGGATGGCCCAAGATGGAAGACGAAAGGGAGACGTGGGCGAGAAGCCCGGCTTCATAATGGCAAGGAAAGCTTCAGCGCATCCAGATTCTTCGTGACCATGGCATCGCCGTTCTTAGTGGAGACGTCAATTCCGGTGGCGCAGATTTTTCGGCACTCGTCGATTCGACCCAGCTTGTGCAGTGATTGGGCCCAGGCATAGTAGGCGGCTGAGTAGGTGGGTTTTACCGTGACGCATTGTTGAAGGGCCTTGGCTGCTTCTTCGAAGTTTGCATCTTCCATGTAGGCCTTCCCGAGACCAAACCAGGCAACCTCGTCGTTCGGATCAATCGTCAGGACTTTCTTGAGTGGTTCGATGCGGGGATTCGGCATTCCTCTCTCCTTGTTGGATGCTTGCTGCAACGACCGTAGCATGCGTTTCCGCTCGTTGTCTATGCGCTTTCCTGCATGCTAATCTGACAGCGTATATCGTATTTCGTTGGTTTTGAAAGACGATTGACGCTTCAAGGATTCGAACATGGGGAAAACCGGACTCGTCTACGATCCACGTTATCTCGATCACGATATGGGGGCCGGGCACCCAGAGTCTCCCAACCGGCTGCGCGGCATCATGCAGCAGCTGGAGCAGAGTGGCACGGCGGCTCGGCTGACAAGGGTTGAACCGCGAGAAGCTGAGGACGAATGGATTACGCAGATCCATACGCCTTCGTATCTTGCGATGCTGAAGACCCGCGCACCGACGAATGGGCGGGTTTCACTCGATCCTGATACCTCAATGTCCCCCGGCTCATTGACCGCCGCCTATCTGGCAGCCGGCGGGGCATTGGCCGCTGTTGATGCGATCATGAGCCGGCAAGTGGACCACGTATTCTGTGCGGTGAGACCGCCGGGGCATCATGCTGAATCGGGGCGCGCGATGGGCTTCTGCCTCTTCAATAATGTGGCGATTGCCGCACGCTATGTGCAGAAGAAGCATGGCCTCAAGCGTGTGTTGATTGTCGATTGGGACGTGCACCATGGGAACGGCACGCAGCATAGTTTCGAGGATGATCCCTCCGTGCTCTTCTTCAGCACGCATCAATACCCGCACTATCCGGGGACAGGTCGAGAATCGGAACGTGGACGGGGAGCAGGGGAAGGGTTCACGATAAACGTGCCGATGGAAGCGGGTGGGGACGATGAGGAGTATCGCGCAATCTTTCAGAAATCGTTGGTGCCGGCGGCAGATGCGTTCAAACCGGAATTCGTGATCATCTCAGCCGGCTTCGACGCGCACAAAGACGATCCGCTCGCGAGCATGAGGTTGACGGAAGGGGGCTACGCGGACCTCACGGGCATCGTGGCCGGCATCGCCAAGCGCCATGCCGGCGGACGCATTCTCTCGTCGCTCGAAGGTGGGTATCATCTGACGGCCTTGGCCGCCTCGGTTGATCGCCACATCCAGGCGCTGTTAGCCGCATGAATACCTCTCTCAAAGTTCTGCTCGGTTGTGTCCTTGCGGGTGTGCTCGTCTATCTGTATTACACCGAGATCAAACCGGTCGTAATTTTCGGGTTGCGGTCGGATTACGCCCATGCGATTCCATTTCAAAAAATTCCGGAGGGTCTAACGAGCCTGAAGGCTGAGTCTTGTGGCCAATGCCATCGCGAGATCTACGACGAATGGAAGACGAGTATCCACGCCCATGCCTATGTAGATCCGTTTTTTCAGGCCTATTGGAAAAAGGACAAGAATATTTGGGTGTGCTTGAACTGTCACACCCCGCTGGAAAATCAGCAGCCGACATTGGTGAAAGAGATTCCGCGAGGGCGGGTGGAGAAGGCGATTCAAGAGCCCAATCCCCAGTACGATCCCGAGTATCAGAAAGAATCGGTGACCTGCGCGGCCTGTCATGTGCGGGATGGAATCATCTACGGACCGTTCGAAGATTCCGCCGCGCCTCACCCGACCAAGTTCGATCCGAATTTCAGGACGGCCCAGATCTGTTATCGCTGTCACAATGTCGTATCCGGACCGGCCCAGTTTTATAACGTGGGACCTTGCGGGACCTACGCGGAATACGAAGGCAAGTTCTTCATGCAGGAACGGGGATTCATTTGTCAGAGTTGCCACATGCCTGAAATCGATCGGCCGATCGCGGTGAATAGTCCGATCCGACGTGGACGCCGGCACCTCTGGCGCGGCGGGCACGACCCCGATATGGTGAAGCGGGCGGTGGGGATACAAGTAAGGGCCGACACCGCTTCTCCCAAGCCGGGCGATCGAGTCGGGTTTACGCTCACGTTGATCAACGCGGGCGCCGGCCATAAGATTCCCACTGGCGATCCCGATCGATTCTTCACCGTGGAGTTTTCCGTGGAAGATCAACAAGGGCGGGTACTGGATCACCAAACATCGACCATGGGCCGCTGGATCATGTGGCAGCCGGCCATCGTCGAGTTATATGATAATCGCTTGATGCCCTTGGCCAGCCGGGAATACCAATTTGCGTACCAACTTCCGCCTCGGGCAGAGGGCCTGAAAGTCAAGACGCGCGTGCAGTACCACATCCAGACCGATAAGCAACATGAGATGTTACAGACTCGATATGGGCTGACGGGAAACGATCCCTATCGATTCGTCCTATACGAGCGGGAGTTTCCGCTGTCCGGTGCGCTTGCCGCGTTATTGAACGAGGGCAATCAGCTCGCAGCGGTCAGGCGTCAACAAGACGGAGAAAGTTGCAAAGCCGAGCTGAAAGCTGACAGCTGAAGACTCATAACAAAAGGAACGACATGACACACGCGTTGCTTATTGATACGGAAACTCTCCAGCAGAACTTGGGACAGCCGGGTCTCGTGATTCTCGACGTGCGTGGACGGGCGACCTATGAATTCGGCGGCCATATTCCAGGGGCAGTGCATTCGACCTGGCATGAGTACAGCGACCCCCATGCCGTGCCGAAGGGATTGCTCGACCCCGATCGCGGACGCATGGAACAGAAGATCCGAGCCTTGGGCATCAGTCAGGACAGTGATGTGGTCATCTATTCCAATCCGTTCGACAACTGGGGAGACGAAGGCCGCATGTTCTGGATGTTGGAATATCTCGGACACACGCGTCTGCGAATTCTCGACGGCGGGTGGGTTAAGTGGGTGCAGGAAAAGCGGCCGTTCGAGCATGGGTGCCTGACGCCCAAGCCGGGGACCTTCACCATCAAGCCGGTGACCGCCGTGATTGCCAGCAAAGACGAACTGAAGCACCTCGTGAAGCAGCCGCATCCGGGCACCGCGATCGTCGATGCGCGCAGCCTCGAAGAATATCTTGGAAAAGAGGTGTCGGGGATACCGCGACCCGGCCACATTCCCTCCGCGATTCATCTGGCTTGGACCGGATTTCTTCAAGCGAACGCCACAGTGAAAGATCTGCGGACGATCGCAGAGAGTCTCGCCGAGAAAGGTCTCACACAGGATCAAGAGGTTATCTGCTATTGCACCGGCGGCGTCCGTTCAGCCTGGCTGTATTTTGTCCTCAAACTCGCCGGGTACCGGAAGGTCCGCAACTATCCGGGATCCTGGTGGGAGTGGAGTCGGGATTTTGCCTGTCCGGTGGAAAAGGACGCCAAGGGATTGCAGCAAACTCTGAAGGTCGAACCCCAGATGCGGCCTTCTTGACAGTGAAAAAATGGCTGTGTAAGGTGTACGCAAAGTTATGGGAGAGGAGGGGTGAGGAGGGCCGGTTAATGAAGATACCGTTCACCCGTCGAATGAACCTTAACCACTGAGGGAGGAACCCATGAAAATGAGAATCCATCGCGGCGTATTGGCTGTGGCAGCGGTTGCCGCGCTCGTTGTTTTCCCGCTGTTCAGCGGGCTCGCTCTTGCCTCTGCTGACAAGCATGTGAATGAAGCCTTGGAACATGCCAAGGAAGCCGTGGCGCATGGTAAACAGGGACATGCCGATGTCCTGGTGAAGCATTCTGAGGAAGCACTCAAGCATGCAGGGGCGGCCGGGAAGAATCCGCATGTTGATGAAGCGATCAAGCATCTCAATGAAGCCGTGGCCCATGGCAAACAGGGGCATGCCGATGTGGCCACAAAACATGCCGAAGAGGCGGTCACCCATTTATCCGAAGTGAAGTAAGCCTTTCGGGCAGAGATATTTTTGAACGGGCAGGGGCGACCCTGCCCGTTTTGTTCTGGGGACATGACGATCATGCGTGTCGGGTTTTTTCAGTTCACTCCACAGTTCGGCGAGGTGTCACACAATCTCGATAAGGTTGTGGAAACACTCGATCGGGCTGACGCTGATTTGATCGTCTTGCCCGAGTTATTCGCGTCCGGGTACCAGTTCGTGTCGCAGCAAGAAGCGATCACGCTGTCAGAGTCGGTGCCGGATGGACTAACCACACAACGGCTGATCGAGCTTGCGAAGCGGCGCCGGATGGTGATTGTCGCCGGTCTCGCGGAACGTGCCGGGACTGCCTGCTATAACTCCGCCGTGGTCGTCGGCCCGTCAGGGTTTATCGGGTGTTATCGCAAGACACATCTGTTCTTTGAGGAAACACTGTTCTTTACGCCAGGCGACACGGGATTTCAGGTGTGGGATATCGGACCGGCCAAGATCGGCGTGATGATCTGTTTCGATTGGTACTATCCGGAGGCTGCTCGCACGTTGGCGCTCAAGGGGGCAGAGATCATCTGCCATCCCTCGAACCTGGTGTTGCCCAATTGCCCTGACTCCATGCCGGTTCGGTGCCTGGAAAATCGCGTGTTCGCGATTACGTGTAATCGCACAGGGGGCGAAGCACGATGCGGCAAAGATCAACTGACGTTTATCGGGAACAGCGAAGTCGTCGCTCCACGCGGGATGATTCTGCATCGCGCGCCGCGGGACCAGGAAGAACTCTGTATTGTCGAGATCGATCCTGCCGACGCGCGGAACAAGGCCCTCACACCTTACAATGATCTACTCCGCGATCGACGCGAATCCCTCTATCGCTAGCAGGATGCTGAAACAGGCTGCCAGCATCGTTCTCGCTGCGCGATGAGGCTCCACGTACCTAAAACCGTACGCGTCGCCTCCTCGCTAGCTGCGGCCTTGCTGGACAGCCTGTTTGAGCATCCTGCAGCGCCAATCAGCAGAGCTCGGTTCGTGGTGCCGCTTGCGCGATATAAGTCAGCGCGGTAGGATAATACCTATGAAAGCTCCACTCGGGAAAGGCGTCTTCCTCATCGCAGCACCTTCCTTGCGCGATCCGAACTTTCGACAGACCGTCGTGTTGCTCTGCGAGCACGGGGCCGAAGGTGCACTGGGTGTCGTCGTCAATCGCCCGACTGCGATGTCGGTTTCGGAGGCGTTACCTCAAGTACCAATCCTCGAAGGCCAACGGCACGTCCTCTTCTCCGGAGGGCCGGTACAAACGAACCAGGTAATGATGCTCTATCGCTTGGATCAATTGCCTGAGAACTCCCATCATGTCTTCGATGGGATCTGTCTTGGCGGGGATACAGACCTCGTCGATCGTATTTTGACTACCAGTGAGGGGCGCGAGGCCTTTCGCGCCTATATCGGATACTCCGGATGGGGCCCAGGGCAGCTGGAGTCTGAAATGCAAACCGGATCCTGGTTTACCATTCCAGCAGATCCCAATGCCGTCTTCGACAAAGATCCCGCACGTATCTGGCCGGACATCGTGAGTGCCATGGGTGACGACTATCGTCACTATGCGGATATGCCGTTCGACCCTTCTTTGAATTAGCAGGATGTTGAAAAAGTCCGCCAGCTTCGTTCTCGCATCGTTCAGACCCTCAACGTACCCCAGAGGGTACGCCTCGGATCTTCACTCGCTGCGGCCTTGCTGACGGCCTTTTTGAGCATCCTGCGGGAGGCTCCGCTATCCGGGAGTCGTTCGCGGTTTGGATTCAGTGAGTGCCCACCAGTTTTTCAATAACCTGTTAGTCTCGCGTCTCTTCCTCCCCCTGTTTCATTGCAGCCTTCTCGTGCAAGGTGGTACGCTGCCTCCTCGTACGGTTAGCATCCCGGGAGTCGCGCCTGTATGGTCAGACGGATTGGCTGTTGGATGGGGATGGCCCTCCTCGTCGGTGCCTTTTCCGGATGTGGCGTGCTGTATACCGTGGTGAAGTCGGAATCCAAGCTCGACAAGCTGGCTGTTCCGATGACCAAAGCGCAAGTCGTCGATGAGATCGGCCGGCCAGATCGGGTCTTGCGCGACGACGGCCGTTTGCTGGTCTGGGAGTATTCCCTCACAGCTCGCAAGCAGTGGCTCTATGAACTGGGGCTTTGCCCGATTTCCGTTTGGATCGGCGGCTGCATCATCTATCCCTTTACGAACATTGCAATGGAGCATCAGCGCGAGTACCCCTACCATGTGGTTCTCGTGAACGATGAACTCTGTGCATGGGGTACGCCCGCTGCGATTCTGCAGCGGCGCCGCGCCTGTGCTTCGTCCGGCACTGCCGCCCTAGGATCCGGCGGGATGCTCGGACGTCCTGAGCCGGTCGTGACCGGCGTCGGCCCGATTAGTCGAGATACGATCGGTCGCTATCGCACGATGGCCGTGATGCCGTTCGTCGATGCGGTAGCCGCCCAAGGATCCGGCTCGCGTGTCGCCGGGATTGTGACAACATTACTCTTGGATTTGGACATCAACATGGTCGAGCGAGCCGAACTCGACGAAGTGTTCAAGGAACAGGTCGTCCAACTGCAGTACGCGGATGATGCCGAGGTGCTGAAAGTCGGGAAACTCGTCGGTGCGCAGGCCATTGTGGTAGGCGAAGTGCAACAGTGGGAGCGAACCGAAGGAGAGCAAGTCAGCCGAGTGTCGCTGGCTTTACGGATGATCGATGTCGAGAGTGGCTTAGTATTGTTTAACGGGGAGGGACACGGTTCTGACGCCACGGCCGATGATCCCGAGGGCTTGGCCCGCCTCATCGCGAATCATATTCTCGTTCGGTTCGGTTCACAAACCGGATTGCTCGGGTCCGGACGGATCGGCGTTAATTGGGACTTACAGGAATCAGCGGGCGCTCGATACTACCTCGTGCGGGAACTCCGCAGCGGTCTGCCTGCCGAGAAAGCGGGCCTCAAGGTAGGAGATCGGGTGGTGGCCTGTAACGGTGCGCTATTATCTGGCGTGGCTTCAGAGCGAGAAGCGAAACAACTCTGTCAGGTCGAAGCCGGGCAGACCCTCCAGTTACATGTGCGTCGAGCCGGACAGCCGATTGAGATAACTCTGACGGCCGAAAAGCGGCCGGGGTTATAGGCGCTGGTGTGCCTTCTGTTCATACGCAAGCAGAGGGGCGAGAAATTGTCCAGTATGAGAGGCCATGACCTTTGCCACCTGTTCCGGTCGTCCTTCTGCCACGATGTGTCCGCCTGCCGAGCCCCCTTCCGGGCCTAGGTCGATAATCCAATCCGCTGACTTGATGACGTCAAGATTATGCTCCACCACAACCACGGTATTGCCGCTGTTCACCAGTTTCTGCAGCATCGCCAGGAGTTTTTTGATGTCTTCTACGTGAAGACCGGTGGTCGGTTCGTCCATGATATAGAGCACATTTTTCGCGGACGAGTCATTGAGTTCGGCGGCGATTTTCAACCGCTGGGCTTCGCCGCCTGAGAGTGTTGTCGCGGATTGGCCGAGCCGGAGATAGCCGAGCCCGATGGACGAGAGCAGACGGAGTTTTTCCGTGAGTTTAGGCGAGCCGCTAAAAAAGCCCAGCGCCTCTTCAGCCGTCATCTGCAACACATCATGAATCGTTTTCCCGCGATAGCGAATAGAGAGGACGTTCGGTTTGAATCGCTTCCCGTCACAGGCTTCGCATGTGGCATAGATATCTTCAAAGAAATACATCTCGAGTTTTTCGACGCCACTCCCTTCGCATCGGTCGCACCGGCCTCCGGTAGTATTGAAGGAGAAATGGCCTGGCGCGAGCCCGTTCCTGAGCGCATCACGCTCAGAGGCAAAGAGGGAGCGAACTTCATCAAATGCTTTCAGGTAGGTGATCGGATTCGAGCGCGGCGTTCGGCCGATCGGTTCCTGATCAATGAGCTTGATGCCGGTCAGATGTTCGATCCCCTTAATCGCGCGAAACTTGCCCATAGGCAGTGACTCAACACGAAAGGCACGGGCGATGGCACGGTAGAGCGTGTCTTCGACCAACGTGCTCTTGCCAGACCCCGAGACGCCGGTGACGCAGACCAACATACCGAGCGGAATCCTAGCAAAGATATTCTTGAGGTTATTCTCACAAGCACCAGCAATAACGATGAATTTTCCATTTCCACTTCGCCGAGAGCGAGGCGTCGCAATCTCGTTTTCGCCACGCAGGTAGCGCGCCGTGATCGACCGCCGGTCTGCAATGAATTCCTGTTGTGGTGCCGCACAGATCACTTCGCCGCCCTTTTCTCCTGACAAAGGGCCCAGCTCGACAAGATAGTCGGCCGCCAGCATCATCTGGCGATCATGTTCGACGACGACCACCGTGTTGCCCTGGACTGCCAGCTCTCGCAGGATGCCGGCGAGCGTTGCGGTGTCACGAGGGTGGAGACCGATGGTCGGTTCGTCGAGGACATAGAGCGTGCCGACCAGGCGTGCACCGAGTTGATTGGCCAAGGCTGCGCGCTGGGCCTCTCCTCCCGAGAGCGTGCGGGTCTGACGGGAGAGCGTCAGATAGCTGAGGCCTACGCGTAAGAGAAAGCCAAGCTTGGCCGTCAGTTGACGGAGAATGTCGCGGGCGATCTGCTCTTCATAGGGAGAGAGGGTAAGGGATGTGAGCCAAGCGGCAGACTCTTCGATCGTGAGCGCAGAAAGATCATGAATATCTCTGCCCGCGATCTTCACGTAACGGGCGTCCGGTCGGAGTCGAGTTCCCTCACAGGCTGGGCAGGGAACCGGTGTTCGGTAGCGGCTGAGCATCACGCGCACATGCAACTTATAGCGCTTTCCTTCCAAGTATTCGAAAAATTGTTGCACGCCCTCCATCTTCCCTTCTCCCTGCCAGAGCATCTGCTGGATATTCTGTGGCAGGTCTTTGTATGGGGTGGTGAGGTCGACCCCACGCCGCTTCATGGAGAGCAGCATTTGTTTCTGCCACCAATCGCCGCTGGGTTTGCTCCAGGGCTCGATTGTGCCTTGGGCCAGCGACTTGCTGTGGTCGGGAATGACGAGGTCGGGATCGTAACGGAGAATATTGCCGAATCCTTTGCACTCCGGACAGGCGCCGAGCGGATGGTTGAAGGAAAAGAGGACAGGACGAATCGGTTCGAATGTTCGGCCACATTGTTGGCAGCGGAAGTTCGTGCTGTAGGTTCGGGGGCCCTGATCGATGATCTCCACACGGCACAGGCCCTCGCCCTCGCGAAACGCGGTTTCGATCGCTTCGACGAGGCGGGATCGGTTGTCTTCCCGGATCACCAGCCGATCGAGGATCACATGAAGATGGTCGGGCCTTGTTTTGGGAAGGGTGTGGATCTCATGGAGATCGAGGATCTCCGCACCGCACCGCACTCTGGTGATCCCGCGCAGCAACAGTGATTGGAGAAAAGCCTGGTCCTGTTTCGGCGCCGGTGCTGTGACAGGGAAAAGGATCATCGCTCGTGCATCGCCGCAATGGTTCAGGAGATCGTCGACGACGCTGCCAGGGTGAAAGCTGCGTGCATCGATGGCGCAATCGGGGCAGACCGGATGGCCCACTTTCGCGAACAGGAGTCGCAAGAGATCGGCAACCTCGGTTGTGGTCCCGACCGTCGAGCGGGCGGTGCGAATGGGGTTCTTCTGTTCGATCGCGATGGCGGGGCGGACATTGATGATCCGGTCGACATCGGGCCGATTGACCTTATCGAGAAACATGCGGGCATAGGTGGAGAGTGACTCCACGTAGCGCCATTGGCCTTCGGCGAACAGGGTATCGAACGCGAGAGAGGATTTCCCCGACCCTGATACGCCGGTGATGGCCGTGACCTGATTGTGCGGGATACGGAGCGAGATGTTCTTCAGATTATTCTGCCGCGCACCCTCCACGATGAGGTGTGCAGACTGGCTCTGAGCTAACAGGGTAGGTTCCACGGCGAGACCTCCAAGCGAGACAAATGCATGATCGTAGCGCGGACCATTCATGAATATCTACTCTGGTATTTGATACTATTCCCGGAGAGTTGGGGTGTCGTTCCAACTTCTCGTGATCGTGGGAGATTCGGCGAAAGGCTTGGCGATTCTTTCTAATGGTGAGAGGATGGGGACGCTCAGCGGGAGGGGATGATGATTCTATCGACAACACCGAGTATAGACGGAAAGAAAGCGGTCAAGTATTTGGGATTGGTTTCCGGAGATGCCATCCTCGGCGCGAACATCTTTCGGGATTTCTTCGCGTCGGTTCGTGATATCGTGGGTGGCCGATCGGCGGCGTATGAAGCCGAGCTACGCAAGGCCAAAGACATTGCGCTTGGCGAAATGCGCGAGCAGGCTCGGAATCTAGGCGCCAATGCCATTGTCGGCATCGATATTGACTATGAAACGATTGGCGCCAACGCCAGCATGTTGATGGTCAGCACCAGCGGCACAGCGGTTGTCGTGGAGCCGGAGTAGGATCATGCAGCGCCTCCCTCAGGCAGAGTATCTCGGGCTCGGGCGCCAGTTGGCCCACTTGCTGGGCTCCTGCCTTGAAGGAGCGTCGGGCGACGGGTTGCGAGAGCTGGCCCGGGCCTACGATCCTTCAGCGAACGAAGCACGTATCAGCGCCGAGGTGTTCATCATTCATAAATATCTGCTTATGCAATCTTGTGTCGGCGTGTTCCCCGAATCGGAGACCGCCCATATCATCGGGGGACTCTCCGCGGCGCTCAACGAACGGGCCAGGGGGCTAGAGTTCAGTCCCGAGCGGCAAAAGGCGATGGAACAGATGTGGCAGCTGCGGGCTGCACAGTTTGATCAGCCCTTCTCGCAGGATCGAGTCCAATTTCTTGATGAAGGATCAGGTCCTATCCACTGGAAACAGACGATTGTCCGGTTCTGTCAGAACGTGCGGGAGATCGAAGACCCTCCCAACATTTGGGCTGGCGCCGATGGCCCATCCCAAGCAGCGAGCCGCTCTGTCACCGCAGCCCTCGATCAAATGGTGTCGGCACTCGGCGAAATGAATCGGCTCCATTTCGACGGAGCGGGCTGAGCATTTGGTAAAGAGCCAACTGTGCGAGCGCCCCCCCTACCGCAACATCAGCTTCACCAGCCCCACGCAGCCCAGATACAGCACGAGAGAGCTGATCATGGAGGGCCAGAAGCCGAATCGGGGGACGCCCGCTATCATGGAAACGACGTAGACTATCCAGGGCGGGACGAACCATAGCAAGTTTTTTGCGTAGCTGACGATTGCATCATTGCCGCTGTTCAGATAGATCAGCACGAATGTGGCGCCGGTAATGGCGGGAAAGGTACTGGCAAAGGCGGCAAGAAACGATTTTCCTTGAGACCCCAGATAGGTAGAGACGCTCACAATCGTTCCGCCCAGCAGAAAATACACGGTATATTTCACGAAGTCGCTCACGTTACCTCCTTCTCAGCTTCCTTGAAACGCTTCCATCGCTTCCCGCTCCAATGCCTCGCCTTGCCCTGTATACCGGGGTGAGAAGTGGAAGACAACGAGGTCGCGCACTTGGGCCTTGCGTGCCATGAGTCCTGCTTGCTTCGCAGTCAGGTGATAGCGATCGCGGGCCTTTCCCGCATCAATGTCTAGGTAAGGGGACTCGCAGTAGAAGAGGTCCGAGCCCTGGACGAGGGCGACGATCTTGGCTTCGTTCTCCTCATCGTATCGAGCGTCGACGGCGTAGGAGATCTTTTGCCCGCGTGAGATTGTGCAGAATCGTTCTTTGATCTCGCCCAACACAAGTTCCCGCTCCGCTCGATGGTGCTTGTCATAGAGTGTGGCCGTGAAGCGGAACTCATCCGGTTGACCCTGCCAGATATACTCTTTCACGTCTTTGAGCCAAGAACCGACCGGCAGGTTCGCCTCGTGGAGCTTCTGCTTGTTCACATTGATGTGAAATCGTTCCTCCAGGGAATAGGCAAACGAGGGAACGCGATGGTTCAAGGAGACCGCCTTTACGGTGAACTGGGGATCATTGAGGACTGTGAATAGACCTGTGGCTGGTTCCGGCACCAGAGTGCGAGCCGGTTGTTCAACCTGGCGGAACCCGTCGGTTGCGCGGAACAGCGCCCGCCGGACTTCTTGCGGATGAAATTCTTTGACGTCGAGGGTCAGAGGATACCCATCAACCAGATTCCAGGTGTAGCCGTGCAATTTGCCCTGCACATTGTTGATGAGTCCAGGAGGGCCGAAGAGTCGGACGGTCTTGCCTCGCCCCAAGGCCACTCGCAGGACAGCATCAAAACCGATGAAATGGTCCACGTGCGTGTGGGAGATAAATATGTCGTTGGCCCGCAGAAGCCTCGTCGGCCCCAGCCCGTCATTGTGCCCGAGGTCGAAGAGCAACGCCCGCTTCGACCAGCGGACCTCGACATAGACTCCGGGATCACCGAAGACATCGTTGACAAGGTAACTGGAGAAGGATGGATTCATTGAAATTGAACCAGCGGGTCATTGGATCATGGAATTATTTCAAAAAATCAATCGTCAATGAAAGAACGAATCGATCGCTATCCAATTGCCATTCTCACCGCGCTGTACATCGCGATGACCTCGACCGCATGCGCGACAATCGTGATGAAGAGATTACGTGTGCGGAGGTAGATGATTCCCCAGATCAGCCCGTCCCACAGGGCGATCCAATGAAGGTGCTGGAAAGTATTCACCATGAAGGGGTCGAAAGCAAATATCAGTGCGCAGGTAATGAGGGCGAGAGGCGAACGGCGTTGGGCGAAGCCGGATCTCCATAGCACCGATTCAAGTGTGGCCAGCCGTCCGAGGAGAAATCCACGAAAATTGAGTTCCACAAGGAAAGCGATGCCGCAAATGAACCAGGGGACCATGACCAAGAGGGGAAGTCGGCCATGCAGCGTGTTCTTGAGGAAACTGATGTCATAACCCAGATATGGATAGGCCGAGAGAATCACGAACGTATTCAGGCAGCCGAGAAGCAGCCCTGTCAGGAGTCCCCAGCGCAGGCCATCCAGGATTTTTTCTTTCTCCAGCCCAAGCCGAGGTACGATGCCGTGGTTGTACATGGTCCAAACGCATAGAGCGAGATAGGCGCAGATCTGCGGAGCGAACTGAACCAGTGTCTGTTCTTGGAACGAGGAGGGAAGGGTGTAGAACCCAAACGTCATCGCGATGGGGAGCAGCGCCTGGGCTGCTCCCCGTTCTTTGGCCTGAGCCGGTGGCGCTTGCGGACCAAGCTCAGGCGTTGTCATGGAGGCGGCTAGTTCAGTTGGAGATTATAGCGGTCGAGTGTGGTGGCTTTGTGCCGCGCGAGGTTGGAGAGCGACTTGTTGTAGTCGACCGTGGCGCGCAACTCGTTCCCTTGGGCCGTTGCGAGATCTCGTTGGAAGTCGAGCACGAACCGTGTGGTGCTAAGCCCAACTTTTAGGCGCTCTTGCTCCGCCTGCAACTGCTTCTCTGCCATGATTCTGGCCGATCTGGTCGTTTCGATCCGCTTGAAATCCGTCTGGACGCGCCGGACCGCTTCGCGGACTCCCACAATGATCTGCTGCCGCACACTCACGAGCGACGCCTCGGCGTTCTTTTCCTCCAGCTGCCGTTTGTTGTAGGTGCTCCAGGCTGAGCGGTTGCCGAGTGGATAACTTAAGACGAGGCCCGCTCCATAATTATAGAAATCTCCGCTGAAGTGACTGTTCACCGAGTTGCTGTAGTTACTTCCGAGCCCTGCCATTCCCATCGTTCCTTGGAATGAGAGGGTCGGGAGAATCTGATTCTTCGCAAACTTGGTGTTGAGATCGCTCGTCTCCATATTCTTCTTCGCTTGGACGATTTCAGGCCGTTGTTCGATGGCGATGTCGATGGCTTCCTCAAGGCTGATAGGTTCGAGGGTCACGACCGGTTGGTCGAGCGGGGTCAATCGCAAGTCTTGCCGCAGGTCCTCTTCGGCAGGATTGAGCAAACGGCGAAACTGATCTTCCTGGTCTCGAATCGTTTTATCCGCGACTAGTACCTGCTCGACCCTTGACGCAACGGCCGCTTCAGCTTGTAGGACATCAACGATCGACATGATGCCGGCCTTTGCCTTCGCGCGGTTGCTGGCCAAGAGTTCCTGCGCTGCTTTCAGGGCGGCCTCTGCCACTTTCAGATTTTCATTGGCGAAGACGACTTCCCAGTAGGTTTGTTCCACCGTGGCCAGTACGGTGAGAACACGATCGCGAAAGACATGTTCTTCCACGGTGGCATTATTCTGTGCCACGCGGATAAAGGTCTTGGTGACGTCGATTCCGGCGTTGCGGAGGAGAGGTTGCGTGAGGGTGAGTGCGAGACCGCCGGTCCAGGACGGATTGAACAAGAAAGATCCTCCAACACATCCAGGAGTGCCAGTCGGTTGTCCAAAACACCCTTGAGCTCCTGCTACATTGGTTCGAGAAGGGCTATAGTTCAGGTCGACGTTGCCGCCGGTCAGCAAATTTGTCGTCGCATCGAGCGTGACGGATTGGTTCTGTTGGTCGAAGGTCTGAATCTCATTGAGCGTGGGCCGTGAGAAGCCGAATACCGGTCGATTGAGTGGACTCACCGCTCGATTAAATTGGCCGTTCACGCTCAGCGTCGGATCGAACCTGGCTTGTTCGACAATAATATCTGCCAGCCGACTCTCCTTCGTCTGGCGGCTGATGCTGATGTCCAGATTATGTTGCAGTGCGTGAACGGCTGCATCGGCGAGAGAGATGGGTTCGCGTCGCTCCTCCAATGGTGTTTTGCTGATCTCCAGCCCCCAGCTGAGACCAGGTGATAGAACCAGGCTGACTCCGACGGCAAGACCAACTGTGCGCAACCATTTATATGCCACGGTATCGTGCTGCATAACGTACGCCTCCTTATAATGGACAAGGAACTTTTTCCCATACTATAATGATTTCATCCGAGCCTGTCATGGACTAACTGCAATGAGATTTCGGGGCAATCGGGTCATGCACACTATTCTGCCGGTCTCGGTGCTGCTCGTCGCGTTGCCTGTGTTGGTCCTGCTCCTTTTCGCGATCCCGTCGCTCAACTCGCAGGCCTGGGGTCAATCGATTTCGAGCGTTCGCTCATTCGATGGAGGGGTTGCGCCACTGTTCAGAGGGCCTGGCTTTGGGAGTCTCTATATCGACAATCAGGGCACGCAGGGATTTCTGTACAACCCCGGGAACAATTTCCAATCGTACAGCTTTCGCAATCCTACGACCGGCCAAGCGTGGAGTGGGGCTGTAACTACGCTTGGGCCGCAACTCTCGATCGGACTCATCCAAGGTGCCAACCAGACCGGTTCACCGCTGGTTCTTCCCGGTCCTCCCCGCCAAATCGCGCCGTTGCCATCGATCCAATCGACAATCCTCGACGATATCCCTTAACAGGATGCTGAAAAAGGATGTGAGGTAGCTGGGACGATCCCCTTGCTCGCGCAACGCGCGGCCTCCGAAGGCCCTCGTTGGACGCGCGCAGTGGAAGATCAATCAGGCCCCATCCCTGGAGAGAGAACGAGCAAGCTTGGAAGGATCAATAAGATGGATGACGGTCGTTCGATGCGCGCAGTTGAGGGCAGCCTTGGCCACTCCTCTAAAGGGAGGTAGAGGGAACTGGAAGGCCCTCGCCCGGGCAAATGGCACGTCTCGGCGTGCCAGTGGGTGGGCGGATGAGAACGTTGTGCGCAGTTGGAATCATCCCAGCCACCCCTTAAGTAAAGGCAGTAAATGGTCGCTCGCTGCGGCCTTGCTGAGCGGCCTTTTTGAGCATCCTGCGAGGCGTTCCCTCGTGATCCCTGACCTGTTAGTTGCGATTCCCCGATCACTCGCAATAGTCCCTCAGCATCACGCTAAGGAGCATTCGCCAGTTGCCAGGTGAGGGCAAGGACATACCGAGCCACGGTTTGTAAAATTTCAGGATTGATCGTATCGGCGGTATCCGTGGGCTGATGAAAGTGTGGGTGGACTCCACCGCTGACGACCGTGATGGTCGGGACACCTGCCTCTTTGAAGGGCACGTGATCGCCACCGGGGAAAAATCCGAAGACGTCCAGCTTGTCGGTGCACCCTGCCGTCTGTCCAGCCTCCAATGCGACGTCCTTTCCCAACTCTGTCACGCCTACCGTGAGCCGTCCGTTTCCAACGCCGGCGTGATCGATGTTGATCATCGTTCTGGTCATGGTGGTCGGCACTAGTGGGCGCTCCACATACAGCCGAGAGCCAGCCAGACCCTGCTCTTCACCGCTGAAGGAGATGAAGAGGATGGTTCGTCTGGGGTGTGTACCGGCCTTGGCCAGAACGCGAGCGACTTCCAACATCACGGCCGTCCCCGAAGCGTTGTCGTCGGCCCCTGGGAACAAGAGTCCTGCTTGGCGGCCGAAGTGATCTCGATGTGCCCCGATTACGATGGTTTCCTGCATCAACTGCGGATCTATGCCTGGGAGCAGAGCGATTACGTTGATCAGAGACCCTTGCTCATGCCGCGATTCCCATTCGAGGGCCCCGAGGTACTCCGTGCTGAACGACCGAGACTCGGAGGCTCGGTTGAGCTGATCCTGCAAACTTCGGAGGCGATCTTGATTGGAATGGTCGTCACCAGCAATGATTTGCTCCGCTCGCGAGGTGCTGATCCATGCGCCGGGAAGGTTGTCGGGTGCTGGAGAAAGTCCGTAGAAAGCGCTGGGTTGTCCCGTCACGCCACGTCGTATCTCGTAGGAGCTGAGGACCGGTCCAGTTGCGGTCAGATATCCCACTGCCCCCTTCTGGCGAGCGATCCGGACTTTGTCCGCGTGGGTAACTGTTCCTTTGAAGTGGTCCGGTTTTCCTCTTAGGAACAGCACGATGCAATTGTTCACGTCGATTCCGGCATAGTCATTCATGACCGCAGCGGTATCGACAATCCCATAGCCGACGAACACGATCGGAGCACGGGCATGCGCGGATGGTGAATCGAGCACCGGGAGAAAATCCGTTCCGAGTCGCTGATTGTCTGGAGTCCTGGCCGTAGAGATTTGTAGACTTGGTTCTGGGGCGATGACGACAGTTTGATATGGCTTCGCCATGAAGCCGGTCGCTACTCTGGCACGATCCCCTGTGCCGGGAGGAACGTTCAATCCATCCAATGGAACAAAGGCGAGACTGATCTTAGAGGCGAGGAATTGGTCGGCTACCCAATAAGCCGAGCCGAGATCATCCTTTGATCCGGCCTGCCGTCCATTGAAAGACGGGCCGCTTAACGTGCGCACATCGGCGATCATGCGTTCGCTTGACAGGCCGTCGAGCGCTCGACGCCATGCACGATGGTCTTCTTCAGATTGCGCGAATCCCTTTGCCCCCAGGGGGAGCAGGACGAGGATGATTCCCAGGAGAGTGACCACAACAAGGGAGGAAAAGAGGCTGCGCGTCGAGCCGTTCATGCAGTGAGCCTTTCAAGGTGCCGCAGAACTATAACATAGCCTGACAGGTCCGTTGCAGAGCGACTCCGGGCCAATGTAGTATGACGAATTGCGAGGATGAAAAGTTGATGACAGATCCAACCACACAAGCGGACTGTGTCCCGAACCGGCTGCTCACGGAAGCCAGCCCCTATCTCAGGCAGCATGCGGAGAATCCAGTGGAGTGGTATCCCTGGGGCAAGGAAGCCTTGTCGCGGGCGAAAGCAGAGGACAAGCCGATTCTGTTGTCGATCGGCTACTCGGCCTGCCACTGGTGCCATGTCATGGCACATGAATCTTTCGAAAACCTCGAGATTGCCGGGCTCATGAACCGGGACTTCATCAACGTGAAGGTCGATCGAGAAGAGCGCCCGGACCTGGACGATATCTACCAGAAGTCCGCGCAGGTGTTTCTGGGACGGGGCGGCGGGTGGCCCCTGACGATGTTTCTGACGCCTGACCAAGAACCGTTTTACGGGGGGACGTATTTCCCGCCGGCGCCCCGCTACAACCTGCCGGGATTTCCCGAGGTCTTGCGCGGTGTCGTCGAGGCCTATCGGAATCATCGAGACGATGTCCGCAAGAATGTGGAGAAGGTGAAAACCGGATTACTGCGAGTAGGAACGCCGCAGCCGTCGGCCGGTCCGTTGACGGATGATTTGCTCGACGAGGCGGCCAAGAACTTGGTACAGTTTTTCGACCCGGTTCACGGCGGATTCGGTGAGGGACCAAAATTTCCGACGGTTCCCCCGCTCAGCCTGTTGCTGCGCCAGACGGCTCGGACGAAAGACGTCACCTATCAAGAGCAGGTGCTCTTACAACTCAAAACCATGGCAGCTGGGGGAATCTACGATCATCTCGGCGGCGGGTTCCACCGCTACTCGGTGGATGGCCAGTGGTTGATTCCCCATTTCGAGAAGATGCTCTACGACAACGCGCAGCTGGTGCGGATCTACCTCGATGGATGGCGTGTCACCAAAGAGAATCGGTTTCGTGAAGTGGTGGAAGAGACGTTGGAGTACGTTCGTCGTGAACTCACGCATCCAGACGGCGCGTTCTTTGCTGCGCAGGATGCCGACAGTGATGGACATGAGGGGACCTACTTCGTCTGGGAGCCGGGAGAGATTGCCGCGGTGCTGGGTGCCGAAATGGCTGAGGAGTTCTGCCGGCACTATGGGGTGACGGAGAGCGGAAATTTTGAAGGCAAGAACGTGTTAAATCGGCTTGGTGGGATTCAGCACGAGCCTGACGCGCAAGAGGAGGTGGAGTCCTTGCTGCTGCCTGCCAGGATGAAGTTGCTTGCCGCACGAGAGCGACGGATGAAGCCGCAGCGGGATGACAACATTCTCACGAGTTGGAATGGGATGATGGTGTCCGCCTATCTCGACGCCTATCACGCGTTCGGGGTTCCCGCGTATCTGGCGGCAGCGGAACGGGCGCTCACATTCCTGCTGGACTATGCGGTCGAGCACGGGCAAATCTATCGTACGGTCAGGGATGGGAAGGGGCGCTTGAATGGCTATCTGGACGATGCAGCTTGTCTCGCCGCCGCGTTGCTGGACGCGTTTGAGGCGACGTCGCATCGGTGGTATCTGGATCAAGCCCGCGAGGTGACGGACAATTTGCTGGAGCGATATTGGGATGAGGAGGCGGGTGGGTGTTTTTATACCAGCCGCGACCACGAAACCCTCCTTCATCGCATGAAGTCCGGTACCGATAGTGCGATTCCATCCGGTAATGCCATTGTCGCCTCGGTCTTATTGAGGCTGTTCTCTTTCACCAGAGAGCAGAGGTATCATGACCGGGCCGAGCAGCTGTTCCGGGTGTTTCGGAGCGTGATGGGGCACAACGCCTATGGCGCATCTGCCATGCTCTGTGCGCTGGATTGGTACCTGACGACGCCGCAAGAAATTGTTGTTGTCGGGACTCGTGGCGATGCGATGACCGAATCGTTGCTCTCAACAGTCCATCGACGCTATCTGCCGAATCGTACGGTGCTGGTGGTCGAAGCCTCTCGTTGTGACGGGGAATCCGACTTGGCGCTTGCCGCAGGAAAGACGAGTGTGAACGGGCAGCCGACGGCATATGTCTGTCAACGCCAGACCTGTTCGTCTCCGGTAACGGAAAGCCACCAATTAGACCTGTTATTGTAGGGAGGATGCAGTGGGCGCAGGCGATTCAGGCAAAGGTTTGTACGATCACCTCTACCGTCGATTCTTCGAGAATCGCGCATCGCAGCAGGGCTATGAGTTTCAGCATGCACCTGGTGGGAGTGCTCCACTACCGGGCGTCACGTTTCGGGATCGTCTTCGATGGTGGACCTGGGGTCGGTGGCGACGTCGAGAGAGGATTATGGCCGCCCGCGACCGGTTCCAGCAGGACATTCTCGATCTCAAGAACCCGCCATCGAAATAAGAAGAGATTGAGAGAATAGACGCGAATGAACGTGGCATACGCGTGAAGTCCAAGAATATCGGCAGGGTCTCTATCGTGCTGGTATTGGCTGTGATGGCCGGTGAGTGGAGCGTCTGTATCGAGCGGTCCCACGCTATCCAGGCAGAGAGCCGGGCGGAAAAAGAAGCCAACTTGAAAGGTCAGGCCCAAGGGGGGTTGTTTAATCGGTGGACCTTCGACCAGCAGAAGTCTGGCGAGGCTCCTGCCGGATTCTCGATGCTGGAGTTTGGCGAGGGGCCGGCTGCGGACTGGATGATCAAGGCTGATACCGATGCCCCCTCCGTGTCCAACATTCTGGCCGTGAACTCATCGTGCCAGGCCGTGACCTGTTACCGCTTGATCGTCGCCGACGGGTTTCAGTATGAATATCCGGATGTGTCGGTCGGGATGCGATTTCCCGTCGACGTTGCGATGGGAGTGGGGGGAGTGGTGTTTGGGGTGAAGGATGCCACGCACTTCTATGCGGCGATGGTCGATCTTGCGACAAAGACACTGGAAGTGAGTCGGGTGGTGGATGGTAAGGAGACGAGCCTCGGGCGGTCGTCGATTACGCCAAAGGCGGTTCCCTGGCATACGCTGCGAGTCCAGAGGAACACCATTCTCAGCAAGGACTTTATCGAAACCTTCTTTGACGGGCAGCTCGTCGTGACGGTTGAAGATCAGTTGCTGGCGGCCGGGCAAGTCGGGCTCCTGGTTCGCGGACACACCGTGCTGGATTTCGATAGCTTGCACGCCATTCCGCTCTTTTCTCAGCGACCGCTTTCTGACCCCGCTGCCTATTAGATCGCTCGTGATTGCGTCGTCGCTTGCATTTGAAGGGGCTAAAGAGTAGAGTAGCTCTCGTGTGTCATCGCGATAGGCCTGGTGGTGATACCACAGAGAGAGACAAGGCCTAAGACAGTTGTTGTTTTGGTCCTGCCCGGGAATTTGATCGGAAGCCAGCCTTGAGCCGCCATGGTGTTTGCATCCTCGGCCCATCCCTTCCTCACTTTGTTCTCGAGTCCAAGACAACACATATACTCAAAGGAGGAGCCCAATGGGTTCGAAGATCTACGTCGGCGGTTTGCCGTATTCCACAACTGAGCAACAGCTAAGCGATTTGTTTGCTGTTCATGGAGCGGTGACGTCATCACGGATTATCACAGATAAGTTCACCGGTCAGTCCCGCGGGTTTGGATTCGTGGAGATGTCCTCGGATTCAGAAGCGCAGGCGGCGATTACCGCATTGAACGGCACTGAGTTGGGCGGTCGCACGTTGACCGTCAACGAAGCGCGCCCCCAGGAGCCACGTACTGGTGGTGGTGGAGGCGGTGGCCGCGGCGGCCGTGGTGGTGGAGGCGATCGGTACTAAGCTGTAACAAGTGGTTTTCACGTCGGGGCTGCCTATCCGGCAGCCCCGCTATTTCCTTCCTAGAATTGCCCATCAACTCGATGCATTTCTTGGCCTTCTACGGGGCCGGATCATGCGCAGTCCCAGGAAGTGTGCCTATACAAGGAGTTTTATGTCTACGTTTGTTGAGATGAATTTGCCACAGTCCATTGTCCAGCGCCTGACACAGGCGGGCTTGGCGACACCTACGCCGGTGCAACAGGCGGCTATTCCACTGGCGCTGAAAGGCCGGGACATTATGGCCCAAGCCAAAACAGGGAGCGGGAAAACACTGGCGTTTTTGCTGCCGATTATCGAGCAGGTCATGCGACAGGACGCTTCTGCGCCCACGTCTGGCCCCTATACCAAGTCAGGGCCACGCCAGGTGTCGGGACCGAAGTTTTTGGTGTTGGCGCCCACACGGGAATTGGCCCTCCAGATTGAAATGGAACTACGAAAGTATGCCCCAATGTCCGTGACTTCCCTGTCGGTGTATGGCGGGACGCCGATCGAGCGCCATTACCGCGCATTGCAACGACCGCCGTTAGTGGTGGTCGGTACGCCAGGGCGGTTGCTCGACTTGGCCGGCTCCGGCCACTTGAAGTTGGGTGGCGTGACGTTTCTCGTGATGGATGAGGCCGATCAAATGTTGGATCGCGGGTTCCTGCGAGACATTCAACGGATCATTCGTCTCCTTCCGGCTGAACGCCAGACGCTGCTGTTCTCCGCGACATTTTCAGGGGACATTCAAACGCTCGCTCAGACCATGCAGCGCAATCCCGCTCGCATTTCTGTCGACCCGGGGATCAGCACGCCGACCACGATCGTGCATAGCTATTATGTCGTACCGGGGGATCAAGCGCGCACGCAACTCGTGCATACGTTGCTCCAGACCGTGACGGGCGGGGGACGGTCGATGGTGTTCTGTGATCAAAAGTATAAGGTGCGACGATTGGCGGCCCATTTGGGTGGAGAACCGGCTTCGGTTGGTGCGTTGACCGGCAATCACAGCCAAGCACAGCGGGAACGGACGCTCGGCGCCTTTCGAGCCGGCCGACTCCGATCGCTCGTGGCGACCGATGTGGCAGCCAGAGGCCTCGATATTCAGGATGTGGCCCAGGTGATTCACTATGAGTTGCCGACCAATCCGAATTCGTACGTCCACCGGACAGGGCGAACGGGTCGAGCAGAGAAGGAAGGGGCGACGTTCTTGATTCTGTCTCAGTCTGAAGAGCGAGAATATCTTCGAATGGTGAGACAATTAAGAATCGAGACGAAGAAACTCGCGCTTCCTGTGTTTGCGGCTCTCCCCCCTCCGGCCCCTATGCCGGTCAGCGAGCAGCAGGCTCCTCGCCACCGGCCACGCCGAAGTGCCGAACCATCCGGCAGACGATTTCGTGAGGGTGAGCACCGGGGATCAGTTCACAGACAGGGAGTCTCGGTCGGTGGACCCAGGCGCCCACGATATTAAGAACCCCTAATGCCACCGAACCCTGACAGGGCTCGGTGGTGTCTCGTGGGCTTGTCGCGGTCCGGCTTGCGTTCCCTCTGTTGCGCGCAGTGCTGTTTTCGATGGTAAGATAACGACCGAAAGGTCGTCCCATGCCGCCGTTTCAACTCGAAGCCCCATTCAAGCCCTGCGGAGATCAAGGCCAGGCCATCGACAAGTTGGTCGCCGGGATTGCGGCTGGCCGGAGGCACCAAGCGCTGCTCGGTGTCACCGGGTCTGGCAAGACCTTTACCATGGCCAATGTGGTCGCGCAGGTGCAGAAGCCCACGTTGGTTCTGGTCCATAACAAGACGCTGGCCGGTCAGCTCTATCAAGAATTCAAACAGTTCTTCCCCCACAACGCGGTGGAGTATTTCGTCAGCTACTACGATTACTACCAGCCAGAAGCCTATATCCCGCAGAGCAACACGTACATTGCTAAGGACGCGTCCGTCAACGATGCGATCGATCAGATGCGGCATGCGGCGACGGCCGCTCTGCTTCAACGGAACGACGTGCTGATCGTCTCGTCGGTTTCCTGTATCTATGGCCTGGGGTCGCCGGAGGTCTATCACGAGATGGTGGTATTCCTCGAAGAGGGAATGGAGATTCGGCGGGAGAAGATTCTAGCTAAACTGGTCGAAATTCAATATGCCCGCAACGACATGGATTTCCACCGCGGCACCTTCCGTGCCCGCGGCGACGTCATCGAGATTTTCCCTGCTTCGAATGACGCGGTGTCCGTGCGGATCGAGTTGTTCGGTGACGTGGTCGACGCCATTCACGAAATTGATCCGCTCACGGGAAAGTCGCTCAGAAAGCTTCCGAAGGTCGCGGTCTATCCGAACACGCACTATCTCATTGCACCGGATCGGTATGAGAGGGCGATTACAGGCATCGAAGAAGAACTGGACGAACGCGTCGCCTATTTTAAGAAACAGAATCAGCTCGTGGAAGCCCAGCGGATCGCGCAGCGCACCAAGTTCGACCTTGAAATGATTCGAGCGATGGGGTACTGCCATGGCATCGAGAACTACTCGCGGCATCTCAGTGGCCGCGCGCCCGGTGAGCAGCCTCCGACGCTCATCGACTATTTCCCCAAAGACTTTCTGCTGATCGTCGACGAATCCCATGCGACGATTCCCCAAGTGGGTGGGATGTACGAGGGCGACTATTCGCGGAAGCGCACATTGGTCGAGTACGGATTCCGGTTGCCCTCGGCGATCGATAACCGGCCGCTCACGTTCGCCGAATTTGAGCGCTGTCTCACGCAGGCGGTGTACATCTCCGCGACACCAGGCCCCTATGAGTTGGGGCATGCGGCTGGAGAGGTGGTCGAGCAGATACTTCGCCCGACCGGTCTGATGGATCCGGTCATCGAGGTGCGCCCGGCCAAAGGGCAGGTGGATCATCTCCTCGGCGAAGTGCGGACTGAAGTGGCGCAGGGAGGGCGTGTGCTGATTACCACCTTGACCAAGCGCATGGCGGAGGACTTGAGCGAGTATTACCACGACCTTGGTATCAAGGTGCGGTATCTGCACTCTGACATCAAGACTTTGGAGCGGGCTGAGATCATACGTGATCTGCGGCGCGGGGTTTTCGACGTGCTGGTGGGGATCAATCTCCTGCGCGAAGGGCTCGATCTCCCCGAGGTCACCTTGGTGGCGATTCTCGATGCGGATAAGGAAGGGTATCTTCGGTCTTATCGATCCTTGATCCAGACGGCTGGGCGGGCAGCGAGGAATGTGCGAGGCCACGTGATTTTATACGGTGATGCCGTTACCGATTCTATGCAAATGGCGCTCGCAGAGACCGGGCGCCGGCGCACGATTCAGGCAGCCTATAATGCTGAACATGGCATCGTGCCCACGAGCATCAAGAAGGACGTCCTGTCACTCGAATATGCCACGGCGGATATGGATGATGTGCAACTGGAATTGGCTGCGGAGTCGCCGGCCGTCTATGGAGCAGAGGAAGCGACCGAACAGATCATCAAACGGCTGGAAACGGAAATGAAAGCCGCCGCTAAGGAGTTGGAGTTTGAACGGGCCGCGGCCCTCCGAAACCGGATTCGAGCGTTGAAAATGAAGGAGTTAGAGTTGAAGCCAGACGTCTAGCAGGTGCGGGAAAACGATTTTGGCAAAGAATAACTTCGAGAGCCTGCTTATGTGACACACAGAAGAGTACTGCCGCAGGATGCTCAAAAAGGCATCCAACTAGGCCGCAGGTGAATCAAAACCGGAGGCGTACCCTCTGGGGCGCACGGTGCGACGAATAAGGAGCACCAAGTCTGTGCGCGCCGCCGAGTTGGTGAGGCGGCCGGGTCCCCGTTGAGGGTCTGAACGACGCGAGAACGACGTTGGAGGACTTTATGAGCATCCTGCTAGTGGGTTGCTAGACGTTTTTGTACAGATAGATGCCTAAGAACATCCCTAGGAGGCTGAGGAGGTTGATTTTTAAGACGAAGCCAATGGTGAACTTGAGGAGGACCAGATCGATAGTCAATGGTGGACTGATGCCGGGGGTAAAATTGGTGGCGAAGACCGTCTGAATAGTTCCCTGTGGGGCCATGACTCGGAGGATTTCTCCCAGTACTCCGCCCAATAGTCCACCGATGAGAACGAAGATGAGCAGAACCCAGGGTGATTTTTTCACGGCAACCGCCTTATAACCCTCTGCGTGGTCTCATGGAGATCTCGACGGACCTTAGCGAAAGGCCTACGACATGTCAATGAAATGTACGCTCTGGTTCCCTTGACTTCAGCCGGCCGCATCCTCTAAACTTCTTGGTGGTCTTTTGCTAGAGTTTTCGAGGCGATCGAAGATCTGGGGTTAAGGCTTCGATTGCCTTTTTCTTTGTGGCGCTATGCTGGACTCTCTCAGCGAAAAATTCGAGAATATTTTCAAGAAGCTACGCGGTTCGGGGATCCTCACCGAACAGAACATCGCAGAAGCTTTGAAAGAAGTTCGCCTCGCGCTGCTCGAAGCCGACGTTAACTTCAAGATCGTCAAGGACTTCATCGAGCGAGTTCGTGCGAAGGCAGTTGGTCAGGAAGTCCTCCAGAGCTTGACCCCTGGTCATCAGGTCGTCAAGGTCGTGTGGGAGGAGCTGCGGGAGATGATGGGCCGCGAGCGGGCCGGTCTGGCTCTGGCCTCGAATCCCCCCACGGTCGTCATGATGGTAGGGCTCCAAGGTGCTGGAAAGACGACGACCTGCGGCAAGCTCGGGCGGTACTTCAAAGCTCAAGGGAAACGGGTTCTCCTGGTTGCGGCGGATCCTCGCCGTCCGGCAGCCGGCGATCAGTTGGCGACTCTGGGGCGAGATCTTGCAGTCGACGTGCATCGAGTCGATCAGGCTCAGGCTACCCAAGCGGATGTCGTTCGCATCTGCCAGGCTGGCGTGGAACGGGGACGAGACCAGGGGTACGATCTTGTCGTACTGGATACCGGTGGGCGTCTCCACATTGACGACGAGTTGATGGGTGAGCTGGTGGCGGTGAGAGCGGCCGTGCAACCGCATGAAACCCTCTTAGTGGCAGATGCCATGACGGGCCAGGATGCGGTCACCATGGCGAGCCAGTTCGATCAACGTATCGGGCTGACCGGCGTCATTCTAACCAAGGTTGAAGGTGATGCCCGGGGCGGGGCAGTGCTGTCCATCCGGGCGGTGACCGGCAAGCCGATCAAGTTTTTGGGCGTGGGCGAGAAGCTGGATGCGCTTGAGTTGTTTCATCCCGATAGGATGGCCTCGCGCATCCTCGGAATGGGCGACGTGCTCTCGCTGATCGAAAAAGCCCAAGAATCCTTTACGCGCGAGCAGGCGGAGGATGCGCAGAAGCGGCTGACCAGCAATACGTTCACACTAGAGGATTTCCGTGCTCAGTTGGGGCAGGTCAATCGCTTGGGTTCGTTGGACCAGATTTTGGGGATGTTGCCAGGTGGTCAGAAGCTCAAGGGGGCGATGGAAGGGCAGATACCGGAGCGAGAGATGAAACGAGTTACGGCGATGATTGACTCGATGACCGTTCGAGAGCGGCGCGATCATACGGTCATCAATGGAAGCCGAAAAAAGCGGATTGCCCGTGGAAGCGGGACGAACGTGCAAGAGGTGAATCGGTTGATTAAACAGTTTCTTTCGGCGAGAAAAATCGCCAAGGTTATGGCAGGGTCAGGAGGGCGCCGGCAGCTTGCGCAACTTCTGCGCTCCAGGTAAGGGTCGATAACCATCATCACGGGTGTTTCGTATCGTACAGGAGGAGGAATCGAGTGGCTGTTCATTTGAGATTGACGAGGACAGGACGACACAAGCGACCGCTCTACCGTGTCGTGGCAGCGGATTCTCGGAAGCCGCGCGACGGGCGGTTCCTGGAAATTCTTGGGATTTTTGATCCCTTGAAGGAACCGGCGGTTCCGGAGCTGAAGCAGGAGCGGGTGTTGAGCTGGTTGCGCCAGGGAGCCCAGCCAACGGTTACGGTCCGGACGTTGCTTCGCCGGTGTGGCGTATGGAAACAGTTTGAGGCGGAGAAAGCGGCGAAGAAGAAAGGCGCTTAGCCCGTGACAACGGCTCAGGAAAATCTTGTGACGATTGGCAAGATCGAGCGCCCCTTTGGCGTGCGGGGCGAATTCAAGGTGCGATCGTTGAGCGATGTGCCTGGCCGGCTGGATCAGCTAAAGCAGGTTCAGGTCTTGGAGCCGACGGGACAGATGGTCGACAGGACCGTGACGCATGTTCGGCGCGCCGGCGTGACCTACATCATGGGTCTTGCGGGTGTGACGACGCCGGAGGAAGCCGGTATGCTGCGCGGGGGATTGATTCAAGTGCCACGTCGTCCAGCGGCGACGTTGTCTGCAGATGTCTACTTTGAATGTGATCTCATTGGGATGACGGTCGAGAACGAGCGGGGCCATGAAGTCGGTGTGCTTGAGACGATTTTGGAGATACCGGAGAATCACATCTTCGTCGTTCGCAAGGGGACGAAGGAAGTCCTCATTCCAGCCGCGAAGAGCTTTGTGACCTCGGTGGATCTCGCGCGCCGTCGGATGATGGTTCGCGGGATTGACGACTTGGTTGAGGATCGCCATGCGGTGTGACATCCTGACTCTGTTTCCCGACATGGTGGCGCCGGTGCTCGGCCAGAGCATTCTCAAACGGGCACAAGAAAAAGGACTGCTGCACGTTCACGTGCGAAACCTGCGGGACTATATGCTCGATCGCCACAAGGTGGCGGACGACGTGCCCTATGGCGGGGGGGTCGGGATGGTGATGAAGGCTGAGCCTATCTTGCGCGCGGTGGAAGAGATTCAGGCCGACTATGCACGGGTCGGTGAACAGATTCGGTTGCTGTTTCCGTCTCCGCACGGTCGTCCGTTCACGCAGGCCTATGCAAAAAATCTGGCGGCCGACACGCGTCGACTCGTCATTCTCTGTGGCCACTACGAGGGGGTTGATGAGCGGGTGCGGCTCGCCTTGCACCCGGAAGAAATTTCCGTCGGAGATTATGTGTTGACCGGAGGCGAGTTGCCGGCGCTGGTGCTCATCGATGCCGCAGCCCGTTTGGTTCCCGGCGTGTTGGGTGATCCGGAGTCGATCGCGGAAGAGTCTTTCACGGATGCTTTGCTCGAATATCCGCACTATACGAGACCGGCGGAGGTCCGTGGAATGCCCGTGCCAGAGGTGTTGCTTTCAGGACATCACGAGGCCATTCGTCTGTGGCGTCGGAAGGAAGCCCTGCGAAGTACCTATCAGAGACGGCCGGATCTTTTGCAGGATCGGGTCTTAAGTCTCGAAGATCAACAATTGCTAGGCGAAATTACTCGTGAAGGCGTACCGGGCACGCCTGTTCGATGTGGGGGGGAGGGGTAGTCTCATGAATCGGTTGGAACGGATACAACGGTCTTTCATGAAGAAGTCGACGCCCAGTTTTGAAATTGGAGATACCGTCCGCGTGCACGTGAAAGTGGTAGAAGGAGAAAAAGAGCGCATTCAGGTATTCGAAGGTGCGGTGATCGCTCGTAAAGGGTTGCTGAACACGGAGACCTTCACGGTGCGCAAAGTCTCCTACGGCGTCGGCGTGGAACGAATTTTCCCGCTCCATTCGCCGATCGTCACGCGCGTTGAGGTCATGCGCCAAGGCAAGGTGCGGCGGGCCAAGCTGTATTATCTCCGAGGGAAGAAGGGCAGGTTTGCCAAGGTTGAAGATCGGGAGTTCGTCGCGAGTGTGAAGGGGCAGCCCGGAGTCACCCGTAAGGCCGAAGAGCCGGCCGGAGCCGCCTCGGCTTCGAAGCCCTAGCAGGCTGCTGAAAAACCATTCCGCAGGGTGCTCAAAATGGCCGCTGGTCTCACCCGCCCAACCCCGGCGCGCCGAGACGCGCCGTTCCGCGGGCAAGGCCGCAGCGAGTGAAGGGCCGAGGAGGTACAAACCGCACTTCGTGTGGGCCGTTCGCCCCTAGATTGGATCTTGGCGAACGGAAAAGCCCCTACAGTGCTTCCGACCTCCGAGAAGCCTCTCCTCAACGTTGAGGATCTGAACGATGCGAGAACGAAGCTGGCGGACTTTTTCAGCATCCTGCTAGTTTCATTCCCTGGTTCAGCCGACCACGACTGTCGGGTGCCCTTTCAACGGCCACATCGCGGGGCCACATCGTGGGACCTACCGACGAATTTGAACTGGAAGCCCGGCGGCGTGGCTATCGCAGTATCGCCGGTCTGGATGAAGCCGGACGGGGCCCTCTGGCTGGCCCTGTCGTCGCGGCGGCGGTGATTCTGCCCACTCGTTGCCGCTTGGTCGGTGTCGATGATTCCAAACAAATCTCCGAGTCTGAGCGCGCGCGTCTCTTCGAGGTTATTGTCCGGCGGGCGCGTTCGGTCGGTGTAGGGGTCGCCACAGAGCAGGAGATCGACCTTCTCAATATTTTAGAAGCGACTCGCCTGGCCATGCGTCGCGCGCTGGCATCGCTGACTACCCCGGCGGACTGCCTCTTGATCGATGCCGTGACCTTGCCGGATCTCGCCATTCCCTCACGCTCTATCATTAAGGGTGATACGCTGTCTCTGTCGATCGCTGCCGCTTCGATCGTGGCCAAAGTTACACGTGATCGTATGATGGTGGTGTACCATCGGGCCTATCCCGATTATAATTTTCTCTCCCATAAAGGGTATGGGACGGAAGAGCATTTGCAGCGGCTCGCTCAACATGGCCCCTGCGCGATTCATCGGCGCACGTTCGCTCCAGTCGCACAGCTCTTGAGTGGAAGCAGCGGTAGGTGGCCCCTCTCGCGTACTGGCCTGGGCGAATCTTCACGGATGAATCAGTGACCATCCTTGATCCCCGGAGACTTTTTGGTCAAGAAGGGGAATCGGCGGCAGAGCAGTATCTGCGGCACAAGGGGTATCGGATCGTGGCACGCAATCTGCGTTCGTCGGTGGGGGAGCTGGACCTAGTGGCTGAAGACGGTCAGGTGCTGGTCTTTGTGGAGGTAAAGGCGCGTCGGACCGACGCGTTCGGCGGAGCCATCCATGCCGTCCATCAACGGAAGCAGGAGAAGTTGATCCGGTTAGCGGCTCAATATTTAGCCCGCCACCACATCAAAGATCGGCTATGCAGATTCGATGTCGTCTTGCTGCAAGGCAGGGACGCCGTCTCCCCGCAGATCGAGCATATTCAGAACGCCTTCGAAGTGTCCGGTGACGATCTCCGTTGGTAGGCCGACGATGATTCAATTAATCCATGTTTCGAAACAGTACGATCAGCGGCCGGCGCTCTCGGACGTCACCCTCGAGATCGGCAAGGGAGAGTTTGTCCTCCTCATGGGGCCCAGTGGAGCGGGCAAGTCGACGTTGCTGCGGATGCTCATCGGGGCCGAACGGCCCGATGAGGGACAGATCTTTGTCCACCAGAAAAACGTGACGACGCTCAAGCCGTCTGACGTTCCGTATCTGCGCCGCAAGGTGGGAACGGTGTTTCAAGACTTTCGGCTGTTGCCGAAGAAGTCCGTCTTCGACAATGTCGCGCTGCCCTTGCTGGTGCAAGGAATTTCTTCTACCGACATTCGTCGGAAAGTCACGGAGGCGTTACGGGCGGTCGGTGTCGAGCACAAGCGAGATCAGCTTCCTGCAGGCCTTTCGACAGGAGAGCAGCAGCGGGTGTGTATCGCGCGCGCGATTGTGAATGGCCCGGTCGTCCTGTTGGCGGATGAGCCGACTGGAAATTTAGATCCTGCCCTGACATCCGAGATCATCGAACTGTTTAAACTCATTAACGTGCGCGGCACAACTGTCGTGGTGGCGACGCATGATCCCCTGGTCATGGGGCAAGTGAATCGGCGGGTGCTCACATTGTCACAGGGCCGGTTGCTGCCGGAACAGCGGGTGAAGGAGTGAGGACGCTCTCGTATCTCCTCAGAGAATCCTGGGTCAATATGCGGACCAACCGGACGACGACGATGGTCGCCATTCTAACCACGGCCTTTACATTGGCCTGTGTCGGCATCTTCTTGCTGCTCTATGTCAATCTGCGGGCGGCGGCCGGATGGCTCCAGGACGATATCAAGATCATGGTGTATCTTGATGAGCGGCTCGCCTCCGATTCGGTCGCTGAGGTAGAGCAGCAGTTGCGGGGCGATCATGCCGTCGCCTCACTGCTGTTTATCTCGAAAGAGCAGGCGCTGGGAGAATTCAAGGCGCAATTCCCTTCGGAGTCTCATCTGCTTGAGGGGCTGGGCCAGAATCCCTTACCAGCCTCCTTCGTAGTGGCTCTCAGCCCGTCGTTCCGTTCGCCTGATGCGGTCAAGCGATGGGCGGAACGGGTCAGGCAAGTCGCCGGTGTCTCCAAGGTGGACTATAATCAAGATTGGATCGACGCCCTCGCGACGGTGATTCGATCGATTGAGTTGGTCGCCATCGGCATCGGCATCATTCTCTCGGCAGCTGCCGTCACCATTATCGCCAATACCATTCGCCTCACACTGTTCGCCCGACGGGATGAGATTGCCATTTTGCGTCTGATCGGGGCCACGACCAGCTTTATTCGCATTCCCTATCTGTTAGAGGGCGCGGTGCTTGGCGCTTTGGGCAGCACGCTCTCGCTGGTCATGCTCAAGTTCATGTACGAATTGTTTCGGCAGCAAATGCGAGCAACGGGACGATTTGCCGGGCTCGACAACCTCATGGCATTCTTTCCCCCGTCAGTCTGTCTTGCCCTGGTTGCAGTGGGGATGGGGCTAGGGTTTGCAGGCAGCTTCGTGTCGATACGGCGTTTCGGCGAGGCCAAGGCATGAGATGTTGGACGGGGCTCAGGGTTGGAGTCATGATCTGGGGGCTGCTGTGTTTTTCCTGGCCAACGGTTGCGGTTGCCGATCCGATCACCGACAAGATTGAGAAAGAACGTAAGGCCCTCGACCAACTCAAAGATCAGATCGAAGAGACACGCAAGCAGGCCGATGAAGCAGGGAAAAAGCGAGAGTCCCTCTTGCAGGGGATTCAGACACTCGACGAACGCGTGTTGCACTACCGGCAAGCGCATCAGGAGATTAGCCGAAAGTTGCGGAAGAAAGACCAAGAGATCGAGGTCATCAATACGCAACTAGCCGGTTTGCGTGTTAGTGTGCGAGAACGCCAGGACGCCATTCTGGCTCGGCTGCGGGTTCAATACATGGAGGGCCGTTTTGGATATTGGAAAACCTTGCTCGCCTCGGACTCGTATGGTGATTTCCAGCGCCGGCTCCAGTATCTCTCGGCCGTATCCGAACGGGATTATGCCCTCATGGGCACGTTCCGAGCCGATATGACCCGTATGGAACAGGCGGAGCGGCAGCGTGAAGAAGCGCGGGTCGGGATGCTGTCGTACAAGCAAAGTACCGAGAAGCAGCTGGCTGAGATCAAATCGGTCAAGAAAGAGAAAAAGGTCTATCTCACCAAAATCACTCATGAAAAAGAGTCCTACGAACATGCTCTCCAAGAATTAGAACGGTCCGCGTTGCGCATCGACAGTCTGTTGCGCGAATTAGAGCAGCGCCGTCGCGCGGCTGCGGTCCGACCTCCGACCGGGGCGATCGCCCCTCGTGGGGTAAAGGGTGCCTTGCCGTGGCCGGCTGATGGGAGCATTATCTCCTTCTTCGGCCGTCAGAAACATCCGGCCTTCAACACCTATGTGCAGCGCAGGGGCATTGAAATCAAGACGGCCGAGGGGAGCGCCATTCACGCGGTGATGCCTGGGTCCGTCGTCTATGCAGACTGGTTGAAAGGATACGGACTCGTTATAATCCTTGATCACGCGAATGGGTTCTTTTCGCTGTATGCCCATGCCTCGAAGATACTTGTAACGGTGGGAGCGCAGGTGGGAGCCGGGCAAGCGATCGGCGAAACAGGTGACACAGGCATGACGGGTGAAAATACTCTATACTTTGAGTTACGCCAGGGGGCGGAGCCGCTTGATCCTCTCCAATGGTTGGCGAGGCGGTAGGGAACGGGAAGAGGAAAGGACATTATATGGAACAGTCTCCCCAACGACGATTCTGGATGGTAGGCCCGATGGTGGTGGTGGTGGCGTTAGTCTTGGGCGTGTTGCTCGGCAAGGGGTGGGAGCGAACCGGGCATGCCACGGAAACCTATGAAGAGTTGAAGACGTTCTCCGAGGTGTTGACCCAAGTTCAGAAGAATTATGTCGACGAAACAAAAGTGAAGGACCTCGTCCAGGGGGCCATTCGTGGGATGCTCTCCACCCTCGATCCACATTCGGCCTACATGACGCCGGACATGTATAAGGAAATGCAGGTTGAAACGAAGGGTGAGTTTGGGGGCGTGGGCATCCAGATCGGGGTGAAGGAGAACCGTTTGGCAGTAATCGCGCCCATCGAGGGTACGCCGGCCTACCGAGCCGGGATCAAGTCAGGTGATTTTATTATCAAAGTGAACGACGAGACGACCAAAGACCTCACGTTGATGGATGCGGTTCAGAAAATGCGTGGCCCCAAGGGCTCGAAGATCAATTTGACGATTCAGCGGGATGGGACTCCCGATCCGCTCCAATTTACGCTGGTCCGCGATACCATTAAGATTGAGAGCGTGAAGTCGAAGGTGTTGGACAATATCGGGTACGTTCGGCTGACGCAATTCCAAGAATCGACGGGGCGAGATTTGAGCAAGGTGCTCAAACAGTTCAAAGACCAGAAGCTCCAATCGACAATTCTCGACCTCCGCAACAATCCTGGCGGACTGCTGACCTCGGCCGTTGAGGTTTCCGAGCAGTTTCTCCCCGGCGGAAAGTTGGTGGTCTATACGAAAGGACGTGAAAGCAAGAAGGACGAGTGGATCGCCAAGGGGAAAGATCAGATGGACGATTCGCCCATGATCATTCTGGTCAATGAAGGATCGGCAAGTGCGTCAGAGATCGTAGCCGGTGCATTGCAAGACTACGGGCGGGCGGTGATTGTCGGCACGACCTCGTTCGGCAAGGGATCGGTGCAAACGATTCTCCCGCTGGGGGATGGTTCCGGGCTTCGCCTCACGACGGCGAAGTACTACACACCGAAAGGGCGCTCGATCCAATCAACCGGTATTACACCTGATATAGTCGTGAAATCCCAGCCACCGGCCACTGTCGCCAAGGCAGGCGAGACGAAGCCCGGTGAAAAGGAAGGGGAGCCGAAGCAGACCAAGCCTGCGGTCGTGCCGGGGAAAGATCAACCGGCTCAGAATGGCAAAGGACAGGAAGAGGGTACTCCGAAGAACGGCACCATGCCTCAGACTTCTCCCGTTGAAGTCTCGGGTGAACCCTCGCTTGAGCAGGATATTCAACTCCAAAAGGCGGTCGAGATGCTGAAGACCTGGAAGATCTTCAAGGAGCTTCCTCGCGCTTCTTAATGGGGGGCTGCTGTTGTGTCGCGGTGATCGCCTCCAGCAACCGTTCTTCCGATCCTGAGAACCCTGGTATCGTGCGCAGCAGGTGCGATCGCACCAGCTGTTCCAGATCGGTCAATGTCGTGATGCACAGGCGGGTGTAGAGGTACGCTACCAGCGATTCGGACAGTCCTGGGAGCTGTGTCCAGGCCTTCACCGCCTCCGGGAGTGGCGTTCTCAAGGCTTCATAAGCCTGGATCGTCCCAGTTCTGAGAAACTCTTCAATCTTGTCCGCCAGGTCCCGGCCGATTCCATCAATATCTTCCAGCGCCTGCCGTGAGGCGATGTCTGCAATGTCTTCCTCCATGACTTCGATGGTGTCCGCTGCCTTCCGATAGGCTCTGATTCGATAGGGGTTCGCCCGCTGGGTGGCCAATCTTTCCGCGATCGACCGAAAGATGGTTGCGACTTGCTGGTTGTGTTGCGGGGTGGACATCATAGGCCGTGGTGGCGTTATTCTGACGTGGTCAAGGATGTGGAGGCAAGGGGATAGGCCAGGGCTTGTTGACAACCAGATTTCTGGTCCCCTAGGATAATGATGAACGATGGCGGAGACGATTCAGATTCAGGTGAATGGCGAACAGCGGGGCTGTCGGGCTGATGCCACCGTGGGGGATTTGCTGCGTGAACTCGCCATCAAGACCGAACGCGTGGCGGTGGAGCTGAATTTGGAAATCATGGATCGCAAGGACTTCGATCACCGAAGTCTAAAACAAGGGGATCGAGTGGAGATTTTGAGCTTCATCGGCGGCGGTGCGCCAGTGGAGGTTCAGGGAAAAAGGAGGGGTTTCGTTCATGCTGAATGATCGGTTGATCATTGCCGGTCGTGAGTTTACGTCTCGACTCTTTGTTGGGACCGGGAAGTATAAGGACTTTGCCGAAACCAAGAAAGCCATTGAGGCGTCGGGAGCCGACGTGGTGACTGTGGCGGTGCGACGCGTCAATATTACCGATCGCTCCAAAGAAAATCTTCTCGATTATCTCGATCCGAAGAAGTACACCATTCTTCCCAACACCGCAGGCTGTTACAACGTAGAAGATGCTGTGCGCTATGCTCGCTTGGCCAGAGCCGCCGGAGTGTCTGATTTGATCAAGCTGGAAGTGCTCGGTGACGAGAGGACCCTCTTCCCCGATACGGCCGGATTACTCGAAGCGACGAAGATTCTCGTCAAAGAAGGCTTTATCGTGCTGCCCTATACAAATGACGATCCCATCGTGGCCCAGAAGCTCGTCGACATAGGGTGCCCCGCCGTCATGCCGTTGGCGGCGCCGATTGGATCGGGACTCGGTATCCGCAATCCGTATAACTTAAAAATCATCATGGAAATGGTTAAGGTGCCGATCATTGTCGATGCCGGCGTCGGGACCGCGTCCGATGCCGCTCTTGCGATGGAATTAGGGGCGGACGCTGTACTCATGAACACGGCCATCGCCGGGGCGCAAGATCCCATTGCCATGGCCGAGGCGATGAAATATGCGGTGTATGCCGGTCGGCTTGCGTACAAGGCCGGACGAATCCCGCGAAAACTGTATGCCACGGCTAGTAGTCCCATCGAGGGTATGCTCTAACCATAGAAGTGCTGAGCGATGAGTGCTGAAACAGCAGATATCAAGAGTGCCGAACGCGGTCGCTCAGTACTCAGCATTTCTGATTCACTGCTTTGTTGATGCTGAAACTCTCCAGCCGTCTTCTTGTCGTCACGGATCGCCACCAGACCAACGGGCGTCCGTTGGTTCCCCTTCTGCAGCGGGTCCTCACAGACGTGGCGCCTGCGATTCAACTCCGTGAGCGTGATCTCTCAGCCAGGGAACTCGTGACGCTTGCGCGTGAGGTGCAGGCCGTGACGGCCTCGCGCAGGTCCCAACTCCTCATCAATGATCGGATCGATGTCGCATTGGCGCTGGAAGGAGTCGGCGTCCATTTGCGTAGCAACAGTCTGCCAGTTTCGGTCGCACGGCAGTTGCTGGGGGTACAGCGTCTTCTGGGTATTTCCGTGCATGCGGTAGAGGAGGTTATGAAGGCAGAGTCGCAGGGGGCAGACTATATCGTCCTTGGCCCGATCTACGAGACGCCATCCAAACAGATGTTCGGTCCGCCGCTCGGCCTTCAAGCTCTTGAGAAAGCTTGTCGACTGGTCCGCATCCCGATTATTGGGATTGGCGGAGTGACGACGGCGCGTGCGCTTGAGATGCGGCGTGCCGGGGCATTCGGTGTGGCGGTGATCACGGCGGTTCTCGGCGCGGCCGATGTGGAGTCGGCGGCGCGCGAGTTACTCGATGCCGTGACGCTCTTACCGTGATGTGTCTCACGTACGACCATCACGCTGCAGGATGCCGTCGTCCGGTTGACCACCCCGGGAACGGATGATAGAATCCGCGCAGACAAGGACTTCTCGACTCAGCAAGGGGTTTCGCTTTCTTCGAGTGGCGCCATGGATGGCAAGAAAGAAAGTCCGGGTCGATTCCGGTCTCTCCGAGATTCCGTCACGCACATCACGAAGCGTTTGACTGAAGGAGAAACGAGCGTGGCACAACGCAACGACGAACATGTTCGCGAGGTTGAAAAGCTTCGTGTGCAGATCCAGTCGATGGAAGAAGAAATCCGTCGGCTGTATCAATCCCGCTACCAGCTTGACCAAGCCACCAAACAGAACGAAAAGCTTGTCACTACCCTCCAGGAAGCGAAGGTGCAGATCGAAGCGTTGCGTGCCGAAGTTGAGAAACTGACCGCGCCTCCCTCGGCCTACGCCATCTTTTCTAGTCTCAATGCTGACGGAACTGGGAATATCTATGTCTCCGGACGGAAGATGAAAGTCAGCCTGCACCCGTCGATCAATGGGAATGCGATGCGTAAGGGGCAGGAAGTGGTCCTGAACGAAGCGTTGAACGTCATTGAAGTCAAGGGCTTCGATGTCCAGGGCGAAGTCGTGCGTCTCAAAGACGTGCTGGAAGGTAACCGTGCCCTGGTGACGCTGCATTTCGACGAAGAAAAGGTTGCAGAACTTGGTGACCCGCTGCTGGCCGAACGATTGAGCGTTGGCGATCATCTGCTCTATGATCCTCGCTCCGGCTATGTCGTCGAAAAGTTGCCGAGGTCCGAGGCGGAAGAATTGGTATTGGAAGAAGTGCCCGATGTCGACTATGAGCACATCGGTGGGTTGCAGCACGAGTTGGAGCAAGTCCGGGATGCGGTGGAGTTGCCGTTCCTTCATCCGCTCCTGTTTTTAGAGTACAAGTTGGGCGCGCCCAAGGGGGTCTTGCTCTATGGACCGCCGGGATGCGGAAAAACCTTGATCGCCAAGGCCGTCGCGAATTCGATCGCGAAGAAGCTCGGGCATCTCACCGGCAAAGAGGTACGGAGTTACTTCTTGCATGTGAAGGGCCCTGAGTTGCTCAATAAGTATGTCGGTGAGTCCGAGCGCCAAGTCCGCGAAGTCTTCAAAAAAGCGAAAGAGCGGGCGGCGGACGGTAATCCCGTCATCGTGTTCTTCGACGAGATGGATGCGCTCTTCAGAACGCGAGGCACCGGGATCTCCTCCGATATCGAATCGACGATCGTCCCGCAGTTTCTTTCGGAAATCGACGGCATGGAACGGCTCCGCAATGTGATTGTGATCGGAGCCAGCAATCGCCAGGATCTCATCGATCCGGCTGTCCTCCGCGCCGGACGGTTAGATGTGAAGGTCAAGGTGGGTCGTCCCGATGCTGTGGCGGCCAAGGATATTTTCTCGAAGTATCTGAGCATCGACCTGCCGTTTTCAGAGGAAGATTTGAAACGCCATGGCGGAGACGCCAAGGCCTTAGTCGAACAGATGACCGATCTCACGGTCGGGGCGATGTATGCTTCCTCGGAGGAGAATAAGTTCATCGAGGTCACCTACGCGAACGGCGAAAAAGAAGTGCTCTACTTCAAGGATTTCGCGAGCGGTGCGCTGATTGAAGGTATTGTGTCGCGCGCGAAGAAGTTTGCCGTCAAGCGGGCGATCGCGAAGGAAGGCCGTGGCCTTCGGTCCGAGGACTTGATCCGCGCCATTCGGGAGGAGTTTAAGGAACACGAAGACCTGCCCAATACGACTAATCCAGACGATTGGGCAAAGATCTCCGGGAAAAAAGGCGAAAAGATCGTGCATCTTCGCACGATCAACGGGGGCCCGGGCGACTCACGTCAGATCGAAACCGTTACGACGGGACACTATCTCTAACAGGCTGCGGAAAAATCCTGTGGGCAGGGTAGGACGTCACAGGTTTGCACGTGTGGTACAAGAGGAGAAAAGTCCACGCAGGATGCTCAAAAAGGCCAGGCTTCTCACCCGCCCAACCCCGGCGCGCCGAGACGCGCCGTTCCGCGGGCAAGGCCGCAGCAAGCGAAGAGGCGAGGCGTACGCTTCGGTACGTTGAGCCTCTGAGCGAAGCGAGAACGCCGCTGGCGGGCTTTTTGAACATCCTGCTAAGACGTCGCACCTATGCAGGAATCTACCGCATTGACGACTCCCCGCGTACTGGGATCAGAAACAGAATTCGGCATCGCGTCACGCGATCCTACCTCCGCAGACCCCGTCTCCAACTCCATCGCCGTCATCGGGCACTATCCAGGCCTGCCGGCTCCTCTGGCCGTCTGGGACTATGAAAATGAGAACCCGCTGCTCGATGCGCGTGGTTTCGAGGTTGAGGGGGAGCGGGAGCGGCCCAATCCCGAGTACAATCGTCAGCTGAATAAAGTGCTGGCTAACGGGGGGCGCCTCTACGTCGATGGCGCCCATCCGGAATACTCCACGCCTGAGTGCACCAACCCGCGAGAAATAGTGGCCTTCGAACGAGCCGGTGAGCGTATCCTTGCCCAGTGTCTCGAACAGATGGCGCGCACCACCGGGCGAGATCATTGTGTGCTGTATAAGAACAACTCGGACGGCAAGGGGAACAGCTACGGCTATCACGAAAACTATTTAATGTCTCGCGCGGTTCCCTTCGAGCGCATTGTGAAGGTCTTGACGCCGTTCTTTGTGACGCGGGCCATTTTCGCAGGGGCAGGCAAGGTCGGCGCAGAGAATCAGACCAGCCCAACGGACTATCAGATCTCGCAGCGTGCAGATTTCTTCGAGTGCCTCGTCGATCTCAATACGATGGTCAGACGCCCCATCGTCAATTCACGTGATGAGCCGCATGCGGAGTATGGCAAGTATCGGCGGCTGCACGTGATTGTCGGAGATGCCAACATGGCGGAACTTTCGACCTACCTCAAGGTCGGCACGTTGGCCATTGTCCTGGACCTGCTCGACGCCGGGGTGGATCTGCCGCAGTTCGAGTTGGACGATCCGGTCCGAAGCATCAAGCAGGTTTCCCGCGATCTGGGCATGAAGGAGACGCTCAAACTTACTGGGGGTCGCTCAACGACGGCGGTGGCGATTCAACGAGCCTATTTAAAGGCCGCCATGGGGTACTATGCCTGTCGCGATCTCTCCCAAGTCACGAAAGATATTTTGGTCCGCTGGGAAGACGTGCTGGATAAGTTGGAGCAAGATCCTCGGCTCTTAGTGCGTGAGTTGGATTGGGTGGCAAAGCGCCAGATGATGGAATCCTATATGGAGCGAAAGGGCTGTGGGTGGGACGATTCTCGCGTACGGCTGATGGACCTTCAGTATCACGACGTCCGTCCTGACAAGGGCCTCTACTTTACGCTCGAGCGCAGCCACGTGATCGAGCGAATCGTGCAGGATGTCGAGATCGCACGAGCGGAGTTCACCCCGCCTCCGGGGACGCGCGCCTATTTCCGTGGACGATGTGTCAGCAAGTTTGCGAAGTCGCTCTACGGGGTCAGCTGGACCTCGGTGCTCTTCGACGTCGGCAACAACCAGGTCAAAAGAGTGCCCTTGATGGACCCACTCCGAGGCACGGCCTCGTTGACGAGCGACCTCCTCGATCAGGTCGAGACCGTTGACGCATTGCTGGCAAAGCTCAAGGCCTGATGAACAAAGATCCCTCGCGATTGACACCATGAAACTGCCATTTCTCCCCAACCACGACGACCCGAGTTTCTTCGACTTTTTGACCGAGCACCATCCTACGCTGACTCCGACCGGCCGTAGCGGATTCCTGCAGGCTCAGACCGCGGGCGAGCCGATGCGCGGGCCTGGCTCGATGAGCGTTCCCCATGCCACCACGGTGCTGGCGATCAAGTATCAACAGGGTGTGGTGATTACCGGAGATCGTCGGGCGACGGAAGGATTTCAAATCGCCGAGCGCCGGATCGAGAAAGTCTTCAAGATCGACGAGTATTCCGCGATGGCGATCGCCGGTGCGGCTGGTCCCTGCATCGAAATGGCCAAGCTATTTCAAGTCGAGCTGGAGCATTACGAAAAGTTAGAGGGTGTGCAACTGTCCTGTGAGGGGAAGGCCAACAAGCTCGGACAGATGGTCAAGGCCAATCTGCCGATGGTCTTTCAAGGGCTGGTCGTCATGCCGCTCTACGTCGGCTACGACCTGAAGCGCGCAGAAGGCCGCATCTTCAAGTACGATCTCGCCGGGGGTCGGTACGAAGAGTCGGATTACCATGCCATTGGGTCGGGCGGGAAAGATGCGCGCAATACGATGCGGGAGCATTTCCTCAAAGGCCTGGCTGAGCCGGATGCTCTGAAGTTGGCCCTGCTGGCTCTGTACAATGCGGCAGACGATGACGTCGGCACTGGGGGGCCGGATCTCGTGAGGGGCATTTACCCCACCGCGAAGATTGTCAACGCGACCGGCATTACCGATGTCTCAGACCAGCAGATCCGCGGCATCTATGATGGGTTGATTGCCACGCGTTCTTCCAAGGAGAACTAAGCATGCCGATGCCCTATTACGTCTCGCCCGAGCAGATGATGCAGGACAAGGCGGAGTATGCCAAGAAAGGCATCGCCAAAGGCCGCTCCATCATTGCCATCGAATATGTAAACGGGATACTTCTCGTCGCGGAAAACCCCAGCGCCTCGCTGTATAAAATCTCTGAGATCTACGACAGCATCGCCTTCGCGGGGGCCGGCAAGTACAGCGAGTTTGAAAATCTCAGGAAGGCCGGTATCAGGCACGCGGATCTCAAAGGATTCATGTACAGCCGGGAAGATGTGACGGCCCGTTCTCTCGCGAATGGTTACTCTCAAAGCCTCGGCACCATTTTCAGCCAGGAGCTGAAGCCTCTGGAGGTAGAAATTCTGGTAGTGCAGGTCGGGCACAACGGCCAGGCCAATGAGATGTATCGTATTTCCTTCGACGGCAGCATCATCGACGAGCGTACCTTTGCGGTCATCGGAGGCAAGTCCGAGGCCGTGCAGGCCCTGTTAAAGGAGAAAGGGTTGACGCAGCCCCCGGAACTCCAGGCTGCTCTCACCCTCTCTATCGCCGCACTCGAACAAATTGGGAACCAGAAGCTCTCACTGGAGAGCCTGGAGGTGGCGGTTCTGGACCGCACCCACGACGGCAGAAAGTTCCGTCGGCTTTCGCCTGCCGATGCCAAACAGCTCCTTTCGCCCTAGCAGGATGCTGAAAAAGTCCGCCAGCAGGGGGAGGGATGGCCCGGTGAGTCCCCTGTGCTCGCGCAACGCGCGGTCTCAGAAGACCCTCGTTGGACGCGCGCGGTGAGGGACTCATCCGGGCCATCTAAGAATAACGTACACGAGCAAGCTCGGAAAGAACCATCTGTAGTCACTCGCTGCGGCCTTGCTGGACAGCCTTTTTGAGTATCCTGCGGGAATGTTCTTCTGTTGTGCCACACGTGCTGACTCCAGAGGGCCCATCTTACCAACATAGTTTTTCTTTAGACTGGTAGTCCCTCTTCATTGGCGGATCGTGTCCTTCTGTTGAAGAAGGTTGGGCCGGCTGCTATTCTGTTTGTACACGCATGTTGCAAACCAGTCCCCTGAGACGACGGATCTTCGGTTTGGAGAATGAGTACGGTCTCATTTTTTCTCCGAACGGACGAGTCTATCTGCCGATGGAGAAGGTGCTGGGGTATATTTTTGAAGGTCTCATTCCAAACAGCTGGCCCTCCAACGCCTTCCTGGTAAACGGGGCTCGGTTTTATCAAGACACCGGCTGCCATCCTGAGTATTCCACCCCCGAGTGTGACAACATTCTTGATCTTGTCATCCACGATAAAGCCGGAGAGCGACTGCTTGAAGCCTGTCTGCCGGCGGCTGAGGAACGATTGCGGGAAGAAGGTCTGTCCGGGGAAATCTACATTTTTAAGAACAATACAGATTCGCTCGGCAATACCTACGGATGCCATGAAAATTTCCTCATGCGCCGCGACGTCGATTTTTGGAAAGTCACGGAGCAACTCATTCCCTTCTTCGTCACGCGGCAGATCTATAGCGGAGCGGGAAAGGTCCTAAAGGTATCGGGCAAACCGCAGTATTTCATCTCCCAGCGCGCGCAACACATTCACGAGAAGACTTCCTCCTCGACCACCTCCTCGCGCAGCATCATCAATACCAGAGATGAGCCGCACTCCGATGCGGAACGTTATCGGCGGCTCCATATCATCGTCGGGGACTCCAATATGTCGGAGTTCGTGACCTATTTGAAAGTCGGCACGGCGACGTTGGTACTGTCCATGATCGAGGAAGGGTACGCAGTCCAAGGGATTGAGTTCGAGGACCCCGTAAAAGCCATTCGGGAGGTTTCGCGCGATCCCACCTTGAAGCGCAAGATTAAGCTGGACGATGGTCGTCAGATGACGGCGGTCGAAGTTCAGCGGGTCTATCTGGATCGAGCGCAGGCATATTTGGCTCAACAGGAGCACGATCCGATTCTTGACGATGTGTGGCAACGATGGGCCATGGTGCTGGATAAGCTCGAAGAGGACCCGATGCAGCTCGTGCGCGAAATCGATTGGGTGACCAAGCGTCATCTTATCCAGTCCTATATCGACAAGAAGGGTTGCGGCTGGGACGATCCACGGGTGTTTCTGCTCGACCTCCAATTTCATGACGTCAAACGGACGCGCGGGTTGTACTATCTTATGGAGTCCCGGGGGCTGATCGAACGGGTGGTGGAGGAGGAAGCGGTGCAACGGGCCATGTCGACTCCGCCACAGACCACGAGGGCGAAGGTGCGCGGCGATTTCATCCGGTTTGCCCGCGCAAAGAATCGGTCCTATACGGTCGACTGGACCTATCTGAAACTCAATGGCTACTGGGAAGAAACGATTCTCTGCATGGATCCCTTCAGCGCCGTCAATCGGCGTGTGGATGAGTTGCTTTCGCAGGTGGCTGGGCTACGGTTCTACCGATAATGATGACTGCTCTCAAACAGACGCATGTGCGGATCTCACGGCTGGACCGAACGCTGATTACGGTCGTCGTGTTGCTGTCCAGCGTCTTTCCCGTCGAGTTGTTTTCCAATACCCCTCCTGCCGTGAGGGGCCTCGATGGGCAATACAGCGGCAAGCAGGGGCAGGTGCTGGTGGTCAAAGTAAAGAGCGAAGAACAGGCGACGGAGGTGAAGGGTACGTTTCTGAGTCGGACGATTCCATTTTTCCGGGAGTTCAGGCCTGGAGAGCCGGCCGGCTATATCGGGTTGCTCGGGATCGACATGCAGGACGATCCGGGGACCTATGAACTCGCCGTCGAAGTGAAGCAGCGTGAACAGGTGAAGCAGTTGAGCTTTAATGTCCTAGTGGCCAAAGAGAAGTTTGCCGTCGAGCATCTGAAGGTCCCGAAAGAGACGGTCGATCTGGATGAGAAGAGCGTGGCACGTTGGAAAGCCGAGCAGGAACAAGTCAAGCAAGCGCTCGCAGAGAACTCTCGGCTGAAATTATGGCACAGCAACTTCGTGGAACCGGTGAATGGCAAGCGCACCGGCATATTCGGCAGCGTGCGGATCATGAATGGCAAACCGCGCAATCCGCACAATGGAGAGGATATCGGCGCGCCGCTGGGGGCCGATGTTGCGGCGACGAATGATGGGATCGTCCGCATCACCGTCGATCATTTTTTTTCCGGCAAAGGCGTCTTTATCGATCACGGCCTGGGGTTCTATACGATGTATTTTCATCTGTCGGAAGTGTTGGTCAAAGACGGAGACTTGGTCGCAGCGGGGCAAATCATCGGCAAGGTAGGAGCGACCGGTCGCGCCACCGGGCCGCATCTCCATTGGGGAGTCAAGCTCAACGGCGCCCGCGTGAACCCCTATTCGCTACTCGATTTACCCTTCAAGAATGGTGTTACGCCTTCTACTACTGCGACGATTCCCACTCCTGAAACCGCGCTGACTCCATAAACTGTTCCTGTCAGAGAGTAGGGAGCAGGGCCGGTGGGTCCTGCCTGCTCACGCGCTCCGGCTCGACCGCACTAAACCTCCCATCTGCTCGCCTGCGCAACTTGTTCCGTTCAGAGCTGCGCTCGAACGGAACTTCGAACAGTGCTCGTCGTCGCTTACGCGACCGCAGCTGCTCGGCAAGTGCGGTTCCCGAGCCTCCGCGCAAGTCGCGATGCAGGTCCCACCAGCCCTCATGAAATGGTGGAAAACCTCGGTGATGTCCGCTCTGAGCCCTAGCACACCTGCCTGATGGAATTTGACTCTGCTCATACGAAAAAGTAGCCTGTACTGTATCTTGTACTGGCAGATATTCTAATCTTGGCCGATATACCCTAGCAGATCTTGAACCGCTGATGAGTTGATTCACAGCTCTATCAACGCTTGTGTACCGCCGGCAAAGCCAAAAAGGTGGCCCTGGTCGCCTGCATGCGGAAGCTGCTGACGATCGTGAATGCGATGCTCAAACATCGGACTCCCTGGGACCCCAACGGGGTTCACCATGCTTGATTTCCAAGACAGTTGCTGTCCCCGTATTTTGTCCCAGGGTCGGTTTATTGATGTGTATGTAAACATGGACTTTGTTACGGACTGAAGGGGAGGAGATTATCATGGAAGATCCCACCCCTTTGCCGCAGGGTATTTATCTTGAGTACAAGCCTGCTGGGGGGCTCACTAGGGTCGTTGCTTAACTTAGCATCATGCCGCAAGAACGGAGAGGGCTGAGGGCGAGGTCTCCTGTTGATATACTCACCGCTTCCTTCATATTTATTCAGGGCTGTGTCGGCGGCTGAGCGAACGTTACCGAAGGAGCGGGGTGCCCACCGAGGCTTGGCCGAGAAGGAAGGCTGGAACTGACTGAAGCCCTGCGATCGTCAGATCGCAGCTGAAAGAATTCCAGAAGGGTTCCGCTCGGCCGAGCCCGGAAGGGCCGCTCCGAGAGGCATGGAAGCGAAGCCGTCCGGCACAGCCCGCCCCAGTTTTTAGTGACCACCCTCCACCAGTTCATTCAGCAGATTCGGCAGGCTATCGGCGTCAGGATGGTCCTTCATCTCATCGGCGATATCATCGAGCAGAGGGCCGGCTTCGGGGTTGAGTCCCCGCAGCTTCTGTTCCAGATTCCCTGACATCAATTCCTCGTGCAGCTGTGCTTCGGTCAATTTGCCTTCCTTCAAATTCTGTTGAAGGATCTTGCCCAGGGCTTCAATCTTCTTCATCGTCTCAGGCGGCAGCTCATTGAGGAGCTTGAGGATGTCGGTTTGGTTCTGTCCTCCAAGCGGCATCTGCGCCTGGATAGCGCTGCTGAATACCAGACAGAGCCCCAGGAATAGCAGTCTGACGAGTATCTGCATGATGAACCTCCGTGCAGATGGTGGTCGCCAATGATAGCGATGTCATCAGTATTGCAGTACAGCGACAGGCTGTCAGCAAAATCTAGTAGTTTGGGCACTGATCCTCCATATCCACCTAGGGTTGTGTCGGTTGGCTGAGCGAACGCTGCCGAAGGAGCGGGGTGCCCACCGAGGCTTGGCCGAGAAGGAAAGCTGGAACTGACTGAAGCCCTGCGATCGTCAGATCGCAGCTGAAGGAATTCCAGAAGGGTTCCGCTCGGCCGAGCCCGGAAGGGCCGCTCCGAGAGGCACGGAAGCGAAGCCGCCCGGCACAGCCCGCCACCCTTCTAAAAATTCGACTCGAGGCTCGAAGGGGTCTTGTTGAGTACTGTTGCGGTGGCGCGCGAGAGGGCTTCGTCGTGCGCGTGGTCGAGGGTATAGACGCGGAATTGGATTAAGCGGGTAGGCAGCAGGTCGAGGAATTCTTCTAATGGGTCGGTCGAGATGCCTTTGGTGCTCGGGTCGTAGACATAGAGAGGATTGCCGCGCCGGTCTTTCGGGTCTGGCCGTGGGTCGAGCGGCGCCATGTCGACACGGAACTCCACTTTTTGGAGCCGCGCCGGCAATTCTTTTTTGATCTGTTCTTCGAACTGCTCATGGCTGGGAAAGTCCATGCCGCGTTCCTGGCCCTTTTCCTTGAGCACGGCGCTGTAGGCCATCTTCCATTTTACGTCGCGGACGAGAATCCGCTGCCATTCTGCACCCAGGCGTCGTTCGGTGGCATGGCGTGAGGTCTTCCATCCCCGTACTTGTTCAAGCAAAGACCAGTCGGTCAGCGTCAGGTACTCGTCCATCTTCTTGCGAGGATCGTGGGGAAACAGGAGTTTCATGGTGTCGCCGAAGATGTCACGGAGGTGGATGTCGATCGCGCGCGTGGTCCGGTGATAGTAGACGTTGGAATAGAGATACATGCGGGTATTGAGGAACATCTGTAGGGCAGGAAGGCCCGTCTTATGAATCGTAAATCCCTTGTCCGTGATGATCGTGTAGTGAATGAGTCTGGATAGATCGACCGGGCCGACCGCAACGCCGCACATATAGGAGTCACGCAGGACATAGTCGAGGTTATCTGCGGTATAGCTGCCGGAAATGACCGGCTGGAGCATGTTGAGCCATCGCGGAATGCGGGAGTTGTCTTTGCCCTTTTCCTTGAGAATCACATGCGCGATTTGATCGGGGTTGAGTTCCTCGCCTTTGGCGAAGGGGCCGGATGGGCTGCGCCTGATTTTGCGGATGATCGGGCTGAGATGGTCGCTGATGATGATCTGCCCGAGTTTTTCGTGACTGGCATGGAAGGCGTGCAAGTAGTTGTCGTCGAAGAAATGGCAGAAGGGGCCGTGTCCGATGTCGTGCACGAGCGCCGTGACGCGGAGAAATTCTTCGACATAGTTCGCTGACGGAATCCCCTTTATTGCTTTCTTGAGAAACGGATAGAGATGCCGTGCAAAACGGCCTGCCACATGCATGGTGCCAAGCGAGTGGACGAAGCGGGTGTGTTCCGCTGAGGGGTACACCCAACGAGCGCTTTGGAGTTGATAGATGTACCTGAGGCGCTGGACCCAGGGGGAGTCGATCAGGTCCTTTTCCGTCCGTTCGTGCGGGTCCGCAGTGGAGAAGGGCACGGTAAAGGAGACGTATTGGTGGATCGGATCGGCGATCAGTGCCGATCCATCATATGGAGCATTGGATTGATGACCGAACTCAGACATGGCGCACGATTATCTTAGCGTACATCTTGAGGGGGCGGCAATGGCTCTCCATGGTCCAGTGGGTGCAATTGCCGATATTTGGCCACGAAATAGTAGGCGAGTGGGTAGGCGAGTGCCGCACCGAGGAGGCTCAAGACAAATCCGCCAAGAAAGAAGGGTATGGCGTAGGGCATGACCTGTGCGTAGATCGCGCCGAAACTCATATCATGCCAGTCGAAGGTGGGACTATCCGATCGGCCGAGCAAGAGCGCACCGACCCAGTAGCTGGCACCGAGGATAGGAACCAGGGTCCAGGGATTGTTGAGAAAGGCGCCTACCATGAGCGCGAGAAAGTTCAGACCCAAGGCCCAGGCGCAGAAGAGCACAATGACGGTGTGTAATCCGTAGACCGGGGAAAAGGCAATGAAGACTCCCGATGGCGAAGGCCAGTGCCGTTCGCTGCGGTGATTCCCGCAGATGGAGGACCTGTTTCAGCAGCGATCGAATTGAAGGGATCGTGGCCATGGCCTTCGTGGATGAAGTTGGTTACTTGAAATGTTCGTAACTGGTATTCGCCAACCGGTGACGCTTGCCGTGAGAAGACACGGTTTGTATCCCGAAGCGAAGGGGGTGAATTTTCCCAATGCAGGTCAGGGAGAATCCTCGCTTGAGGGCTGTCCGTTCGAGTCGCTGGCGTTGTCGTGGTGATACGGTAAAGAGCAATTCATAATCCTCGCCTCCGGTCAGCGCGAGGTCCACCGGGTCGAGTTCCCGAGATGCTGCATAGGCGCGGCAAGCCGGCGATAACGGGAGCGTGCCCAGATTGAGGTCCGCTCCGACATGGCTTTCCTCGCAGATATGACGGAGGTCGCCGGAGAGGCCGTCTGAAATATCAATCGCGGAGGTCGCGAAGCGATGGATACTGAGCCACTGGCCTACTTTGATGCAAGCGGTTGGACGCAGGTGCCGTCCGATCAGAAATTGCCGGTGCCTGGCTGAAAGTGTCGCGGCCAACGGGTAACGTTTCTTTCGGGGGGGTGGTTCATTCAAGAGTCTCAGGCCGGCCAATGAATCGCCGATGGTGCCGGTTATGTAAAGGAGATCCCCGATTCGTGCACCGCTCCGAAACAGGGCCTGGCGGGGTGTGACCATCCCGATCAGCGTCAGGCTGAGAAACCATCCGCCGCTCGAAGCCGACGTATCGCCGCCGATGAGTCCCACGTGGTGCGGGCGGCAGGCGCCCATCATCCCACGGTATAGCTGATGAACATGGCGGCTGGTGCCGGTCCGTGGAATGGCCAAGGCGACGAGCAGATACTGCGGAGTTCCTCCCATCGCCGCGATGTCGCTGAGATTCGCGGCTGCGGCGCGGAAGCCGATATCAGCCATCGTGGCGGTTCGGAGGTCGAAGTGGACCCCTTCTGTTAAGAGGTCGGTCGTCAGCACCGTCCATTGACCAGCCCGTGACGAGATGACGGCGGCATCGTCGCCGATCCCTTGAATTACCGAGGGAGATCGGTGGCCGTGGCGCCGGTGGAGAGCTCGAATGAGATCGAATTCGTGGATCGTGGGACGGGCCTTCGTGCGGACCGTGGACGCCATGCTAGCGGGTTCCTGAAAAATCATTGTGGGTTATTGGGGAAGCACCGACCAGCATGCCAAAGATGACGAGGAAATGCCACCGCAGGATGCTCAAAATGTCCAGACTTCTCACCCGCCCAACCCTGGCGCGTCGAGACGCGCCTGGTCCCAGGCAAGACCGCAGCGAGCGAAGAGGTGAGTCGTACTTTGTGTCGTACGTCGAGCCTCTGAGCGTAGCGAGAACGCCGCTGGCGGACTTTTTCAGCATCCTGCTAGATGAGTTGTAGGGGAGGCGTTGCCGTGCTGGTTGCATGCACCGGAAGCGAGCGAGCGGTCCGCCCTGTCTTCGTACGCGTGGCGTGTTTTTTTGAGTGTGGCTGCGGCTGGTGGGGCTTGCCCTTTGGGCGTGTGGATTTCGAGCCCCGCCGGAGAGCCACCTTCATCACATCATCCATCGTGTCGGCAAAGACGAGGTGGATGCCCCTCAAAATGTGCTTGGGAATCTCGTCGAGATCCTTCTTGTTGCGTTTCGGAAGAATCACGGTGGTGAGTTTGGCCCGTTTGGCCGCCAAAAGTTTTTCCTTCAATCCTCCGATCGGGAGAACTCGGCCTCGGAGGGTGATCTCGCCTGTCATCGCCAGGTCGCGGCGTACCGGGATTTGCGACAACGTCGATGCAATGGCGATGGCCATGGTAATGCCCGCCGACGGCCCGTCCTTCGGAATCGCTCCGGCCGGCACATGGATATGGAGATCCTGAGTGGTGAACACATCGGGATTGATGCCGAGGGTGCGCTCGCGTGACCTGACGTAGCTCAAGGCTGCTTGCGCAGATTCCTTCATGACGTCGCCCAGTTGGCCAGTGAGAGTCAATTGCCCCTTGCCCTTCATCGCCGTGGCTTCGATGTAGAGCACATCGCCGCCGGACTCCGTCCAGGCTAATCCCGTTGCCACGCCGACCTCGTCCATCGTCAATTCCTCTTCGGGCACGAACTTAGGGACGCCGAGATATTTGTGCAGGTTGGCGGGATTGACGGGGAACCCTACGCCTTTGCCTTCCGCCACTTTCTTCGCCACCTTGCGCATGACGTTGGCGATCTCGCGCTCGAGGTTCCTGACGCCGGCTTCACGCGTATAGTTGGCGATGATCTGACGTACCGCCGGCTCGGCGATGCGGACATGTTTCTCGGTGATACCGTGTTCGTTGAGTTGCCGTGGGATCAGATATTTCTGGGCGATGCCTAGCTTTTCTTCTTCGGTATAGCCGGGAATCCCGATCACTTCCATCCGATCGCGCAAGGCGGGCAAAATGGGGTCGATGAGATTCGCCGTCGTAATGAACATCACTCCGGTCAAGTCGAAAGGCACACCCAGGTAGTGGTCCGTGAACGAGTTGTTCTGTTCCGGGTCGAGCACTTCGAGCAAGGCTGCGGAGGGATCGCCGCGAAAATCCATTCCGACCTTGTCGACTTCGTCCAGCATGAAGACCGGGTTGTTGGTGCCGGCTTGTTTCATGCCTTGAATGATGCGGCCGGGGAGCGCGCCGACGTAGGTGCGTCGATGACCGCGGATCTCGGCCTCATCACGGACGCCGCCGAGACTGATGCGGACGAATTCGCGCCCGAGGGCGCGGGCGATCGATTTTCCGAGCGAGGTCTTCCCGACGCCCGGGGGTCCGACGAAACAGAGAATAGGACCCTTCATTTTGTCTTTGAGCTTCCGCACGGCGAGATACTCAAGGATCCGTTCCTTCACTTTCTCCAGATCGTAGTGGTCCTCATTGAGCACTTTGGCGGCAGCTTTGAGGTCGAGATTGTCCTTGGATTTTTTGGACCAGGGCAGTTCCACGATCCACTCGATATAGGTCCTGACGGTCGCAGACTCGGCGGTATCCGGGTGCATTTTCTCAAGGCGTTTGAGCTGCTTTTCGGTTTCCTTCAGCACCTTCTCCGGCATCTTCAATTCTACGATCCGCTTGCGAAACTCAGTGATTTCTTCCGCGCGCTCGTCGAGTTCGCCCAGCTCTTTTTGAATAGCTTTGAGTTGCTCGCGCAGGAAGTATTCTCGTTGGGTCTTGTCCATCTCCCCCTTGGCTTGCGCTTGAATCTTCTGTTGCATGGAGAGGACTTCGATCTCCTTACCGAGTATCTCGCTGACGTGCCGGAGGCGCTTGATCGGATCAATGACCTCCAGGACTGCCTGAGTGACCTCGACCTTGAGGCCAAGATTGGAAGCCACCATGTCGGCAAGACGTCCGGGGTCTTCGAGGTTCTCAATGACGATCATCACGTCAGGGATCAAGATTTTGCCGAGACTCACGATCCGTTCGATCTGTTCCTTCACCGTCCGCATGGCGGCTTCGGTTTCAAGGGCGGTACTCGGCGGCTTGTGTTCGGTGAGTTTGTCGATGCGCACGGAGTAGTAGGGCTCAGTCTGAATGTAGCCCGCGATCTTGGCTTTGGAGAGCCCCTGCACAAGAATCTTGATGCGTTCATCGGGCAATTTTAGCATCCGCATAATGATGCCGACTGTGCCGATGGTATGGATATCCTCCGGTGAGGGATTCTCGACGTCCAAGGCCTTTTGCGTCGACAGCAAGATCATTCGATTGCCGGCTAACGCGGCTTCAATCGCTTTGATCGACATCTCCCGCCCGACAAACAAGGGGAGGACCATGTAGGGGAAGACGACGATGTCTCGGACCGGTAACAGCGGAAGCTGGTCGGGAATTTCGACGTTCTGGGGCGGCTGCAAGTCTTGTTCGATCGAGTCGTTCATCGGTGTGGTCTCAGTGTTGTATGACTGGTTACTTTTGTTTCTTTGGTCTATTTGGTTTGTTTGGCTGAACTACACCAACCAAATGAACGAAACAAACCAGATAAACCAAATCAACCTGCCGGCTTGCTAAGCTTTGCGCGATCGTGTCGTGCGGCGTTCAGCCGAAGGCCGCATCCGATTCTGAAGATACTCGCCGAAGTCCGGTCCCAGGGAGGGATTCTTGAGTGCGAATTCGACGGTCGCGATGAGAAATCCTAACTTGTCCCCGGCATCATATCGCTGTCCCTGTACCTCCAGCGCATACATCGGGGACTTCTTTGCCAACTCCCGAAGTGCGTCGGTCAGTTGGATCTCGCCGTTTTTGCCCGGCTGGGTCTTTCGCAGAATGGGGAAAATCTCCGGCGGTAGGACGTAGCGACCGATGACCGCCAGATTTGACGGGGCTTCGGCCGGCGCAGGTTTCTCAATGAGGCCCTCGACTCGATGCAACCCCGCTGAGACGGTTCGAGGTGATACGATTCCATAGCGGTTGACCTCATGGTGGGGCACTTCCTGCACCCCGAGGACCGCACCGTGTCGTTTCTTGTAGGCATGAATGAGCTGTGCGAGTCCAGGCACCGGGGCATCGATGATTTCGTCGCCGAGAATGACCGCAAAGGGTTCGTCACCGATCAACCGTTGGGCGCAGAGGACCGCATGACCGAGTCCAAGGGCCTCCGACTGACGGACATAGCAGAAATTTGCGAGCGTTGAAATATGCCGCATCTGGCTCAGGAGCTGCGCCTTGCCGCTGCCATGGAGATTTTCTTCCAACTCGACGGACCGGTCGAAATGGTCTTCGATCGCACGCTTGCCCCGCCCTGTGATGATGATAATGTCCTCGATTCCGGAGGCGACCGCTTCTTCCACGGCATATTGAATCAGTGGCTTGTCGACGAGCGGCAGCATCTCTTTGGGAGAGGCTTTCGTCGCGGGAAGGAAGCGAGTGCCAAGGCCTGCGGCGGGAATCACAGCTTTGCGCACTTCGAAGCGTGACATGATTCGATACTATGTGATGGGGTAGGCGATGTCAAGAAATGCAGGAGCGTAGCCCGCATTACTCATGAATGTTTCGGTTGCACATCCGATGCCTTGCTCAAGCGAGACGGGCGAGACTGGCATGAATGGCTCGATCCGAATTTCGAAGCTCGGGTTCGAAGTTCCGAAAACCTCGAATTTCGGGCCTCGAACCCTCCCTCATTTCGCCTGTCCCGCGAGTCGCGCTCCTCGCGCCTTGCGCGCGCCACCCCGCCGGCTTGCGATGCCCCTGCGCGAATGAAGCTCCCCGCAGCAACCTGCGAAGGTATTCTCGGCGAAGGAGAATAATGTGGACTGTCAGCTTTACATTCAAATATTTGCCCAATATAATTCAGAGGTTTTACACGCATGTTGCCGTGTGGGATACGCTTGCGCTGACCGCCTGGGCCTCTCACGTCCGCAACCTCCTCTGCCACCATTATCACACGTGCCCCGGATGCGTCGTGTGTGATTGGGCTAGAGGTGCAAGGTGTACGGTCACGGCCCAAAGTAGGATTACCCATGATGCCGGTCTTTTCTTCCTCTTCTTTTTATGGAACCCAGATTCGGTGAGGGAAACTTGTGGTTCAGCCGGGATTCGTTGGCTCTTCGTCATGGTGCTCGTCACAGCGGCCTGCGGCGTGCCGACGGTGTTTGCGGTCGCTGCGGAGCAGGCCGGAGTCAAAGTGACGGCGATTGAAATTCGAGGGAACAAGCGGATCGAGCTGCCGGCGATTACCAGCCGATTGACGTTGAAGCCTGGCGATCCCTACACCCCTGAGAATGTCCGTGGACAAATCAAAATTCTCTACGAAACCGGGTTCTTTGAAGACGTGCAGGTGGAGACGCAATCAGGGGAGGGCGGGGTAGTCCTGGCTTTTCTGATCCGCGAGAAACCGTTTATCACCGAGATCGTGTTCGATGGAAATACAGATCTAAGCGACGATAAGCTCAAAGAGAAGATCACGATCAAGAGCCAAGCCTTTCTCGATCAGCCGAAGGCCAAAGAGAGTGCGGAAAAGATTCGTCTGGCCTACCAGGGGAACGGCTACTTCAATTGCCGGGTGATTCCAGTCGTGCAGACCTTGGATGAGGATCGGAAGCGCCTGACGTTTTTTGTAACGGAAGGGGACAAGGCGCGTGTCAAAACGGTCAATTTTGACGGCCTGCACGCGGCGACGAAAGACGAGATGTTCAAGGTGATGGCGACGCGGGAATGGATTCCCTGGTATGGTCTGATCACGCAGCTGAAGTTGCCGTCGTTTCTCTCAGATGCCGGCGTCTTGAAGCAGGAAGAAATGAACAACGACGTCGAGCGGATCAAAGAGGTCTTGCTCAACAAGGGATATTTAAACGTCCGGGTTGGGTTGCCGACTGTGGATCTCATCGACGAACAGAAATGGTTCGTCGTGACGTACACGGTGATGGAAGGGGAGCCGTTCACCATCGGCGAAATCGGTTTCCGTGGGAATACGGTGTTCGAAGATCCGGAGCTTCGCGAGGGGCTCAAGATGAAGGAAGGGGAAATTTTTCAGCGGCAGAAACTCCGTGACGAGATTACGCGGTTGAACGATCTCTATGGGAGGAGAGGCTATTCGTTTGCCGATGTCTCGCCCAATGTGAATCCGAACATGGAGGACAGGACCGCATCCATCATTCTGACCATCAAGGAAGGGGAGATGATGCGGATCCGTCAGATCAACATCCATGGGAACGAGAAGACTAAAGACAATGTGATTCGTCGTGAAATTCGTGTCGATGAACAGGACGTCATCAATACCCCCGCGCTGAAGCGGAGCTTTGAGCGTCTCAATAACTTGAACTTTTTCGAGACGGTGGAAATTCTTCCAGAGCAGGTAGGTCCGGATAAGGTCGATCTGAATGTCCGCGTGAAAGAAAAGCCGACCGGCCAGTTCAGTATCGGCGGCGGATTCAGTACGTTGGACAAGGTAGTCGCAATCGCCGATATTACGGAAGGAAACATCGGTGGGAATGGTTGGATGGGACGAATCCGAGGTCAGTTAGGCCAGCAGCGGCAATTAGGGTTGATCACGTTTCGTAACCCCTATTTGAACGACTCCTTGACGTCGATGCAGCTGGATGCCTTCAGTACTGCCACGAACTACGTGACCTACTATGAGAGGAAAGCCGGGGCCAGCGTGACGTTCGGCCGGTGGTTCTCCGAGTATCTATCGGGGAGCATCAGTCCGTACGCGGAGACGATCACTTACAGCAATCCGACGGCAGGCCTTTGCCCGGATGGATCTCCGCTTGTGTGTGGTCAACTTGGGCATCAGACGACCACGGGCTTTCGGACCACGCTGACCCGCGACACGAGAGACTTCTATATGGATCCCCGTAGCGGTTGGCGAACTTCTGTCGCATTTTCTCTCGGTACGCCGTACCTGGGGGGTAGCAACGATTTCTATAAATACACCCTCGACGTCAACAAGTATACCCCGCTCCCGTTCGATTCGCGGCTCTCGATCCGTGCGCGCTATGGTGTTGCAGAAGGCAACAATGGGAAACCGGTTCCTCTTACCGAACTCTACTTCGTGGGAGGCATTAATACCATGCGCGGGTTTGTCTTCGGCAAGGCGGGACCACTGTCGCCAACTAACACGCTCCTCGGCGCGGCAAGTGAGTTGATCTTTAACTTTGATTTTATTTTTACGATCTCTTCTGAGGCGAAACTCAACGGCGTGATTTTCTTCGACTATGGGAAAGGGTTTGAGAGTAGTAGTGTATCATTCCCCTTGCGGCCGGCGGCCGGTTTGGAGGGGCGATGGATCTCGCCCTTCGGCCCCCTCCGCGCCGCGTATGGGATAAATTTGGATCCCAACCCAGGAGAAAAATCAGGGGTTTTTGAGTTTACGATCGGTACTATATTCTAACAGGTTGCCCAGCGATCTGTGAGACGTAAATGGTGAAACGTGAAAGGTTTCAGAACTAGAGCACTCTGCCGTTCTACGTTACACCTTTCACGTCTTACCTTTTACGGCTATTGAGAGCGACTTTTTCAGCATCCTGCTAATGGGACGAATCTATGACCACAAGAGAGAGGTAGCAGTGTGATCCAGGTTGATGTCGTCATGCGGAAGGTGTTCCGCACAGGAGGTTTGTTGATGGCGCTCCTCGCTGTCTCCGGCTGTGCTACCGGCGGGGCCAAAGTCGAGGGGAAGATAGGAGTCGTCGATCCGGCCCGTGTCCTAAACGAGACGAACCACGGCAAGAAGGCCAAGGATTCCTTGAGCGCATTCTCCAAGAATCGCCAGGCTCTGATCGAGATGGATGAGAAAGAGCTCCGCCGCATGGAAGAAGATTTTGGGAGGCAGGCCAGTGTGCTGAGCGTGACCGCGAAACGGGAGCGCGAAGAGCAGTTTCGACGTCGGGTGGCGGAGTATCAGCAGAAAGCGGGCGAAATGAACCGGGAGGTTCAGGAAAAGCAAAAAGACGTGCTCGAAGGGTTTCGTGAAAAGGTGGGACTTATCGCGGGAAAAGTATCGAAGCGCCTCGGATTACAGGTCGTTATGGATAAGGGGAAAGGCGGCCCCACCTTATATAGCGATGAGGGACTCGATATTACAGGTCAGGTCATCGATGAATTTAATCGTGAATATCCTTAGCTCACATTATTCATGCGGGTCAGGTGCACGCGTAGCAGGCTGCGGAAAAACTATTGTGGCACGGCGGGATTGAATGATACCCACAGCTAGGACAACAGGAGCCCACCGCGCCGGATGCTCAACAAGGCCGTCCAGCAAGGCCGCAGCGAGCGAAGAGACGAGGAGGTACAGACCGCACTTCGTGTGGGCCGTTCGCCCTTCGAATGGATTTTGGCGAAGGGAAATGCCCCTCCAGTGATTCCGATATCCGAGAGGCTCTCTTCGGTACGTTGAGCCTCTGAGCGAGGCGAGAACGCCGCATGGGAAAAGGCGCGTCTCGGCGCGCCGGGGTCGGGCGGGTGAGAAGAGCGACTTTTTCCGCGTCCTGTTAGGATGTGGTACTCGTGAGGAGCGAAGGAGGCTTCGATGGAACGACTAAGAGTATCTAGTCTGATCAGTGCAGTGGCATTATGGTTGGCGATGGTGTCGCCGGGGCTTTCGGCTGAAACCTTCCAGGTTGCGGTGATGGACCAACAATCGGTCATCGCGCAGTCGAAGGCCGGCAAGCGGGCCTTGGAAGAACTCAAGGCCTACTCCATGACCAGGCAAAAGATCATCAATGCCGACGATCAAGAACTGAAGGAATTGCAACAGGCGATTCAAGACGGGAAGTTGACCGACAGCGCGAAGCAAGAGAAGCAAGGTCAGTTCCAGGCCAAGTTGGAGGCCTATCAACGTCGTCTGGCCGACTTCAATCGCGAGATTCAGCAGAAACAGCGTGAAATGGTGGCGGAATACACGAAAAAAGTGCAAGCGGCCGCGCAAGTTGTGGTGGAAAAGAACGGGTACGTCGCGATCATCGACAAGGGGAACGAGGCAGCGATGAAGATTGTGCTCTATCATCAGCCCACGTTGGATTTGACCGATCAGGTGGTGAAGGAGTTCGATCGACAGAATAAGTAAGAGAAGCAGGGGCAGTCTGGTTGGCCTCTGTGCTCGCGGAACCCCCACGATGAAACGGTGGTCGTTCGACGTGCGCAGTAGGGGCCAAACCAGACCGCCCCCGCAAAGGAAAGTGCGCAAGCTTGGAGGGATCATTTGAAGTCTTGCCTATGAGGAGGTTCCGCTGATGTCTGTGATGGAGCAAGCAGAAATTCAGTTCCTCTTGCCTCACCGGTATCCCTTTCTCCTGGTCGATCGCATTCAGGAGTTGGCCCCCGACCGGCGGATTGTAGGGTTCAAGAACGTGACGATCAATGAACCCTTCTTTCAAGGGCATTTCCCCGGACGCCCGGTCATGCCGGGGGTGTTGATTCTTGAAGCCATGTCTCAAGTTGGTGCGATTCTGGCGTTGAAGTCGATGGGGCACGCGATGCGTCCGGTGGTATATCTGACCGGTATCGATGGCGCGAAGTTTCGAAAACCGGTCGTGCCAGGTGATCGGTTGCGGTTTGAGATCGACGTGGTCAAGAAACGGGTTCCGTTCTGGAAGATGCAGGGCAAGGCTTTTGTCGAGGAGGAGCTCGTCTGTGAAGCCGAAGTGACCGCGATGCTGACCGAAGAAAAAGCCGGTCAATAGTCAATGGTCATTTGTCAATTGTGGGAATGTAACGGATTAACTTACGAATGACTAATGACCAGTGACCAATGACCGCTTCTACTGGAGGTTCAGAGTGCAGATTCATTCAACAGCGATAGTTCATCCCAAGGCGAGTCTTGCCGATGATGTGGAGGTCGGGCCGTTTTGCCTGATCGGTGAGTATGTCACGATCGGAAAGGGAACCAGATTGTTATCTCATGTGACGGTCGACGGCTGGACGGAGATCGGTGCGCGGTGCGAGCTGTATCCCTTTGTCTCGGTCGGCTCCCCGCCCCAACATCTCAGCTATAAGGGCGAACCGACCAAGGTGGTGATCGGCGACGACAACATTCTTCGGGAATATGTCACGGTCAACCGCGCGACGGTACAAGGCGGTGGGACGACCACCATTGGTTCCAAGAACTTCTTGATGGCCTATGTGCACATCGCCCATGATTGTCATCTCGGCAGCCATCTCATCATGGCCAATGCCGCCACGTTAGCAGGCCACATCACCATCGGCGACCATGCCATCATCGGGGGACTGACCGGCATTCATCAACACGTGCGGGTCGGGCCGTACTCCATGGTCGGCGGTTGTTGCGCCCTCGGGCAGGACCTCCCGCCGTTCATGCGGGCTGCGGGTGGCTATCGTGCGCGGATGTACGGCCTTAACTCGGTGGGGTTGCGCCGGCAGGGGTTTTCGGCCAATCGAATCTCGGTACTGAAACAGGCGTATGACATGCTCTTCCGATCGGGGCACCGAATCGCTGAAGCGGCCAAGCTCGCCAAGATCGAGTTCGGAGACCAACCCGACGTCATAACGGTCCTGGGATTCCTGGAGGGAACGAAGCGCGGCATCTGCCGGTCAGTCGCCAAAGATCAAGAGGATGAGGAGTAAACACCGTGGCCACATTGCCTCACGTCACCGATGGCGAGCGGATTGGGCTCATTGCCGGCAACGGCCGGTTCCCGATCATCTTCGCGGATAATGCCAGGAAGCTTGGCTATCACGTATCAGCCGTGGCGCATGAAGGTGAGACAGAGCCGGAGTTGGCCGGCCATGTGGATCGGATCCATTGGATCAAGATCGGCCAGCTTAACAAGCTGATCAAGGCGTTCAAGGAAGATGGGGTCCATCAGGCAGTGATGTTGGGCGGGATCAAGAAGACCCATGTCTTTACCACCTTGCGGCCCGATTTTCGCACCTTGGCGTTGGCGACACGTTTGGCGCTCTGGAAAGACGACGACATTCTGCGCGAATTGGCGAAGGAGCTTGAGCGAGAAGGGATTGTCATCTGTGAGTCGACCTTCGGGCTTGAGGGGATTCTCGTGGAAGAAGGGACGTTGACCGCGCGGGCCCCATCGGAGAAAGAGTGGGAGGACATCCGTTACGGGTGGGAAGTGGCGCATGAAATCGGGCGTCTCGATATCGGGCAGTGCGTCGTGGTCAAAGATCGCGTGGTCGTGGCTGTCGAGGCGGTCGAAGGCACCGACGGAGCCATCAAGCGCGGAGGCGATTTGGCCAAGGAAGGGGCGGTGGTGGTCAAGCGATCGAAGCCGCAGCAGGACTTGCGGTTCGATCTTCCGGCCGTTGGACCTCGGACCATCGAGGTGATGGCATCGGTCAAGGCCTCCGTGTTGGCGGTCGAAGCCGGTCGGACCATCCTATTGGATCGCGAGATCATGTTGGACAAAGCCCAGTCTGCCCGCATTGCCATTGTCGGGATCAAGCAGGAGTGATGGCTATCCTATGAAGCCGGTCCGTGCCGGTGTCATTGGCGTCGGACATCTCGGGCAGCACCATGCGCGTCTTTATGCCTCGTTGCCTGGCGCGCGACTCGTCGGCGTGGCGGATCAGTCGGTCGAGCGTGCACAGACGGTCGCAAATCGGCATGGGGTGCGCGTCTTTCGTACGGCCGATGAATTGTTGCCGCATGTCGATGTCGTCAGTGTGGCGGTGCCCACGTCAGGCCACTATGTCGTCGCCAAAGCCTGTCTGCAGGCGGGCAAGCATGTCCTGGTCGAAAAGCCGCTTGCCGTCACGCCTGGAGAGGCACAGGAGTTGGTGCAGCTGGCCAAGAAGCGAGGCTGTTGTTTACAGGTGGGGCACAGCGAACGGTTCAATCCGGTGATGGCGCTGATGCGCCCCCATATCGGCAGGCCTGTGTTCATCGAATGTCACCGTCTCAGCAGTTTCAGTGAACGGGGGACGGACGTGGATGTGGTGCTGGATCTGATGATTCACGATTTGGATCTTGTGCTGTCCTTGAATCCCGGTCCCGTTGAAGAGGTGCGCGCTGCGGGGGTGGCGGTGTTGTCCCCCTTGATCGATATCGCCAACGCCCGCATTCAGTTCCAGAGCGGCTGCGTGGCCAATCTGACCTCCAGCCGCGTGTCGACGAATAAGATGCGCCGGCTGCGTCTCTTCCAACGAGACAATTATCTGTCGATCGATTTCCAGACCAGGCAAGGGATGATTTGCCGACGCAACGACAAGGCAGGGGAGCGGCCGACCGTCGAGGTTGAGCATCTGCAGGGTGGAGACGAAGAACCCTTGAAGCTCCAACTTGAATCGTTTCTTCACGCAGCCGGAACAGGCGCGAGGCCGGTGGTGTCGGGTGAGGATGGCGCGGCTGCAGTGGACGTGGCGCATCAGGTCTTGCAGGCCGTTGCGGCCTTTGCATCTCGCCATGAAGAAGGGGGTAGACGGGATACGGGGGTAGTGGGGTATCAGGGATAATGGGATAGTAGTTGCAGACCCTTACCCCTTGACCCCATTATCCCTCTGCCCCCCGGACCCCTTCCCCGAAGCTATGCGAATTCTGATCGTAACAGGCGAAGCCTCGGGTGATCTCCACGGAGCTCTTTTAGCCAAAGCGATCATGGAACTTGACCCGACAGCCCAGTTGGTCGGAATTGGTGGGCCTGGGATGCGGGCGGCCGGCGTAACGCTTGTGCCGGGTGTCCCGCAGCTGGATGTGATGGGGTTGATCGGGCTATCTGCTATCCCAGCCATGGTCCAGCGAGTGCGCGCCATCCGGCGGGTGCTGAAGGCAGAGGCCTGGGATCTTGTCGTGCTGATCGATAATCCAGGGCTGAACTTTCATTTCGCCCGGGTTGCCAAAGCCGCCGGTCGACGTGTGCTCTACTACATTGCCCCACAAGTGTGGGCCTGGCGGCCGGGGCGTATGAAGTGGATTCAGCGCCGGGTCGATCATGTCGTCGTCATCCTCCCATTCGAGCCGGAACTCTATCGCCGGGCAGGAGTTCGGTGCACGTTCGTCGGTCATCCATTGCTTGATACGGTAGCGCCGCATTATGATCGTGCGAAGCTTCGCGGGGAGTTCGGCTTGGACGAGTCCGCCCGCGTCATCGGATTGTTGCCGGGGAGTCGAGTGAGCGAAGTCGAAATGCTCCTGCCGGTGCTCCTCAAGGCGGCTGCTCAACTGGTCGTGGCCGAACCGGGAACGCAGTTTATCCTGGCGCAGGCCTCCTCAATTGACGATAATCTGATCCAGGCCCTGCTCCAGCACAGCCCTGTGCCGGTCCACGTGGTGCGCGATCAAGCCAGTGAGGTGATGGCCCTGTCCGATGTCTTGTTCATTGCGTCGGGTACCGCGACCTTACAGGCGGCGGTGGTGGGGACTCCCATGGTGTTGCTGTACAAGACATCGCCGTTGACGTATCGGCTCGCGCGTTGGCTGATCAATGTAAAATGGATCGGGCTCGTGAATTTGGTGGCCGGTCGATCGATCGTGCCGGAACTGATTCAGGATGAAGCGACGGACGAGCGGTTGTGTCAGGAAGGTCTGCACCTCTTGCGCGATCCGTCGGCGTATAATGATATGAAAGAAGGGCTGCGACAGGTTCGGCAATCATTGGGGGAACCCGGCGCCTCCCGCCGAGCTGCGCAAGTGGCATTGTCTGAATGTCGACGCTAGATCGCTTGAAACGATTGGTCCGCTACCTGAAGCCCTATCGGGTTCGGTTGGGTGCGGCGTTCGTCTGCTCGGGGCTGGTGGCGGCACTCTCCGGCGCCTACGCCTGGCTCGTCAAGCCGGTCCTCGACGAGATTTTCATCAACAAGAACGAAAGCCTCTTGCTGGTGCTCCCGCTCGCGCTCTTCGTCGTGGCGGTCCTCAAGAGCGTCTTCAACTACGGGCAAAACTATCTCATGAACTATGTCGGGAATCATGTGATCACCGACATTCGACAGGAGTTGTTTGGGAAGCTCATTCGGCTGCCCGTTCCCTATCACGATGTGAATACGTCGGGGCGGTTGGTGTCCCGTGTGGTGAACGACGTCACGTTGATGGCCAACGCAGTGGCGGGAGTGCTGAAAGATATTTTTCAGCAGGGACTCACGCTCCTGGCCATGATGGGCGTGATCTTCTATCAGAATTGGCGGCTGGCCGGTCTCTCGGTGATCGTCATTCCCTTGGCCGTGCTCACGATGGTGCGAATGGGGAAGCGGTTGCGGGCGTTGGCGGCCAGCGGCCAGGAACGGATGGGGGATATGGCCTCCACACTTCAGGAAACATTATCCGGCATTCGCATGGTGAAGGCCTATGGACGCGAAGAGTCCGAGGGGGCGCGATTTCAACAGAGCAACCGCTCGTTCCTCAGAACGACGATGAAGGCGATTCAGGTCTCCTCCCTTGGGTCATCGCATATGGAAGTGATCGGTGTCGTGGGAGTCGCGGCGATTATTTGGTACGGCGGCTTCCTCGTGATCGACGGCTCAATGACGCCGGGGGCGTTTTTCTCATTTCTGACAGCGATGTTCATGGCCTATACCCCGATTCGAAAGCTGTCCGGTTCCAATAATCAGATTCAACAGGCGCTGGCCGCGGCGGAACGGGTCTTCGGCGTCTTGGACCTCAAGACCGAACAGGATGCCGAGCGGGGCCGGTTGGAGTTGCCTCGGATTGGGCAGTCGGTGACGTTTGACGATGTGACGTTTCATTATGAGAGCCAGGCGGTGCCGGCGCTCAACGACATCAACCTGACGATTTGCGCCGGGGAAATGGTTGCCCTCGTGGGCAGCAGTGGCAGTGGAAAGACGACTCTGGTCAATCTTATCCCGCGTTTTTACGAACCGACGGCCGGTCGCATTCTCATCGACGGGGTCGATATTCAGTCGTACACCCTCCGCTCGCTCCGATCGCAGATCGGCATGGTGTCGCAAGATGTGGTCTTGTTTGACGACAGCATTCGCAACAACATTGCCTTTGGACGGGGGGACGCGACCGACGAAGACATTATCCAGGCGGCGCGATTGGCCTATGCCCATGATTTTGTCGAGCGCTTTCCGCAGGGGTACCAGACGGTCGTGGGAGAGAAAGGGGTGAAGCTCTCCGGCGGGGAGCGGCAACGTTTGGCCATTGCCCGCGCGATCTTACGCGACCCTCCCTTGCTTATCCTCGATGAAGCGACGTCGGCGTTGGACACCGAGTCCGAACGAGTCGTCCAGCTGGCCCTCGCCAATTTGATGAAAAATCGAACGACCGTCGTCATTGCCCATCGGTTGACCACGATTCAACGGGCCGATCGGATCATGGTCCTGGCCCAAGGCTCGATCGTCGAAGTGGGGACACACGACGAGCTGCTTCGCCGCGGGGGGCAGTACCAGCGGCTCCATGCGATGCAGTTCCAGGATGTGCCCGATGCGTAAGAGTATGGTGATGAGTGATCGGTGATGAGTGATGAGTGATGAACTGGAGCATGCGTGAAGAAGCAAATCGAGAAGTGGCTGAAGCTTTCTGTGCTCCCTACGATCGGGGCTTCGGTGATTCGAGGGCTGGGGCAGTCGATGAACATTGAGACCAAGGGCCAGGAGTCGATTGATGCGTTGTATCAGGATGGCAAACGCGTCATCATCGCCTTCTGGCATGCACGTCAGCTCATGATGCCCCTGACATACCGAGGGACGCAGGCACATATTCTTATCAGCCAGCATCAGGACGGAGAAATCATCGCACGAATTGTCGAACGGTTCGGGTTTAAGGCCGTCCGAGGGTCGAGCACCAGAGGTGGTGTCGAAGCATTGCGCGAACTGATTCGCTTAGGACGGTCCGGAGTGGATCTCGTAGTGACGCCAGACGGGCCCAAAGGCCCAGCCCAGGTGGCGAAGATGGGGGTCATCCAATTGGCGCGGGCCTCAGGCCTGCCAATTGTCCCGTTAACCTTCGGTTGCTCAAAAAAAAACACTTTGCGAGCTGGGATCGCTTCATGGTTCCGTACCCTTGGTCGCGCGGGCTGTTTCGCTGGGGGGCTCCCATCTGGGTGCCGCGCGAGCTAGATGAGTCGGCTTTGGAGGCTAAGCGGCTGGAACTTGAAACGACCTTGAAGAAGATGACTGCTGAGGTCGACGAGGCAGTGAAACGTGAAACATGAGACGTTAAGCGTTAGAGGTAAAGGGTCCAGGCGCGTCGCTTCACATTTCACGTCTAACGCGCAAATCCATGTGGCATCTCCTCTACAATGCGGCATTGCTGATCGCCTCCCCGGTTATTCTTGCGGTGCTGCTCGCCAAACAACGGTGCCGTCGAGGGTTGCCGCAACGGCTCGGGTGGGGGAGCGGTCTATCCGGTCTGTCTGGTCCATCTCGTCTACCGGACCAATCAGATGGACCAAACGAACCAGACAGACTGGACAGACCAGATAGGCCACTGATCTGGATTCACGCCGTCTCTCTCGGTGAAGTGGTGGCGGTGACACCGCTCGTCATTGAACTGCATCGCCGTCATCCCGAGTACCGCCTGGTGGTCTCGACGGTGACCGAGACTGGACGGGAAGCTGTGGAGCAACGGTTGGCCGGCGTGGCAGATCACTGTTATGCGCCGCTCGATTTCCCCTGGGTCGTCTCCCGCTTCATCGAACGACTGCAACCCTGCCTCTATCTTTTCGTCGAGACCGAACTCTGGCCCAATCTCCTGTGGCAGTTGCGTCGGCGTGGAGTGCCGACTGCACTCGTGAATGGTCGGCTCTCGACCAGTTCTTTTGCGCGGCAGCAGTGGGCACCTGTGCGATCGTTCTACCGGACGATATTGCAGACGCTCAGCCTCTGCCTGATGCAGTCGGACCGGGACGTCGACCGTATCATCGCTCTGGGAGCAGAGGCCTCGCGAGTCAGGCGAACAGGGAATATCAAGTTCGACCAGCCGAAACCAGCCGTTACGGAGGGTGGGACGACAAGGGCTCATCTTGGGCTTCAGGCTACGGAACAACTGTTTGTGGCAGGCAGTACCCATCCAGGTGAAGAAGAGACCCTCGTGGAATGCTATCGGGCACTCGTGACACAGTGCCCCTCAGCGGTCTTGCTGCTGGCTCCTCGACATATTGAACGAGCGGAATCGGTGGAGGCGATGATTCGGGCGCGCGGGATTGCGGTGCAGCGACGTAGTACCATCGAGCAGACCGGCGTGCTGAGGTCTACCGGTCCCCGTGTGGTGGTGCTCGATTCGCGGGGCGAATTGGCTGCGATCTACCGGGAAGCTGTGGTGGCGTTCGTCGGAGGCACACTCATTCCGATTGGTGGACACAATTTACTGGAGCCGGCCCAGTGGGCGAAGCCGGTGTTGTTCGGTCCCTACACTGACCATTGTGCGGAGATTGCAGACCTGTTGATTCAGGCGGGAGGGGGCCGTCGGGTTCTCCAGGCGGAGGATCTCACGCAACAGGTATTGGCCCTCTTTTCTGATGACAAGGAACGGGAGCGAATGGGCCGGTCGGCTCGTCAGGTGGTCGAACAGAATCAGGGCGCCTTGCAACAGACGCTTGAGGCCATCGACAGGCTGCTGACGCCGCGACAAGGCATCAGCGGGACTCCTCTAGCGGACCGGTCGCTTCCCCTCATGGCCGGACGATAATATAGAAAAGTGGCAACTACTCAGGTAAATAGGCTGAAGGCTGTTAGGGGTCAACCATGCGCGATCACACACAACTTCGGGCATGTGAGTTGGCTGATGGTAACTATTCAGGTAGATAGGCTGAAGCCTTCAGCCTTCAGCCTGAACACCTGAGTAGGTACGAAAAGTGTTGAATCCTGGGACAAGGGTCAGATGGTGGCTGATGTGGGCCGCAATCCCGTATGGGGTGCTTGCGCGGCTACGCGCGCTTCTGTACGAATGGGGCTGGTTCGCTCAGCGGAGATTACCGGTCCCTGTGCTGAGTGTCGGGAATCTCACGCTGGGTGGGACGGGAAAAACGCCGGTGGTCATTGTGCTTGCCGACTGGCTCCTTGCACAGGGGAAACGGGTGGCGATTCTCAGCCGGGGCTATCGACGGACAAGTACGGATCCATATCTGTTGGTGTCGAATGGCGAACGCCTGCTGGTCGGCCCGAACGAGGCAGGCGATGAGCCATTCTTGATGGCGCAGCGTTGCCCCAAGGCGATCGTTGCCGTTGGCGCCAATCGCTACGAGCTTGGTGACTGGGTCTTGAATCGATTTCCGATCGATTGTCTGGTACTTGACGATGGATTTCAGCATCTGGGGCTCTATCGCGACGTGAATCTCTTACTAGTCGATGCCACGGATGACGAGGGGCTCGCGGCCCTGGTGCCGGCCGGTCGACTCCGTGAACCACTGCAGGCGGCGGCGCGCGCGACCGCGATCGTGATCACGAGAGCGGACGTGCCGGATCAGGTGACACAGGTCTGTCACAGGCTGCAGGCAACGCTCGGTTCGATGCCGGACCCGATCCAGGTGGTCTTTCGTCCAGAGAGTCTCGTGTCGGTGGTGACCGGAGCGTCGCAGCCGCTCTCCTGGTCCAAGGGAAAAACAGCGCTGCTCTGTAGCGGCGTGGGACATGCCGGATCATTTCGCTCCCTCGTCGAGCAAATAGGGATCAGGATTCTAGATGAAGTGGCCTACGCCGATCACCATGCCTATACGAGCCAGGATGTCGAGCGACTGAGCGCCAGAGCGACTGAACTCCAGGCTGATCTGGTGGTGACGACGGAGAAAGATGCCTGCAAGTTGGCCGCGCTGCTCCAACTCACCGATAGCTGGTGGGCGATCCGACTGACCACGTTCGTGATGGCCGGGGAAAAGCGTTTGCGGCGGTTGGTGCTGGGGGTCGGAGACGAGGCGAGATGAGCGAGACGAGAGGGCTGAAGGCCGCGCGCATCGCTAGCGTCCCGCGCCGCGTTCTTGTTGCGGAGATCTGTGAATAGAGAAACCATCAATAGAATTCTTGTGCGTGGACCCAACTGGCTTGGCGATGCGGTGATGTGCGAGCCCGCGCTTCGTGGATTGCGGAAGCTGTTCCCCGATGCTCAGATCGCGCTGTTGGTCAAGCCGGCTGTAGCCGATTTGTTCGTGGGGCATCCGGCATTAACGCGCGTGCTGACCTACGACACAAAGGGGCGTCATGCGGGGCTCTCCGGTAAGTGGGCACTGGCCGGGCAGTTGCGGCGGCAAGGATTCGATCTGGCGGTATTGTTTCAGAATGCGTTCGAGGCGGCCTTCCTGACTTTCCTGGCCGGTGTGCCTCGGCGCTATGGGTATGCGACAGACGGACGAAGTCTGCTGTTGTCCGATCCAGTCGCTGCGCCGGATCGCCGCACGCTCGTCCATCAAGTCCGCTATTATTGGGAGCTGTTGAAGCCGCTGGGTCTCACGGGCGATCCTTCTGCACCGGAACTCGTCGTCTTTCCTGAGGAGGAACAGGCAATGGCGGGGCGATTTGCCCAGGGCGGATTGTCTGCCACGGATGTCGTCGTCGGAATCAACCCCGGTTCGACCTACGGCGGGGCCAAACGCTGGTTGCCTGAACGGTTTGCCGAGGTCACGGAACGGCTCTGCCGCACGATTCGCGAGTCTCGTGAACAGCAAGCCAGCGTGGTGATTTTTGGGGCAAAGGGGGAAGAGCAGTTGGGCCGGGAAATTGCTGCGCGTCTGTCGTCCCGATCCCTGATCTTGTCTGGGGCGACGACGATCCGGGAACTAATGGCGGCGGTGAAACGGTGTGCCATGCTTCTCACAAATGATACCGGCCCCATGCACATCGCCTCTGCGTTCCAGGTACCAGTCGTCGCGATCTTCGGGCCGACCGATTGGCGTACCACGTCGCCCTTTGGGAGCGCTCATACTATTGTGCGGCAGCCGGTCGATTGCGCTCCCTGCTTGTTGCGTGAATGTCCCATCGACCATCGGTGCATGACAAGGGTGACGGTTGATCAAGTCTATGACGCGGCAACGAAACAGTCGACTCAGTTAGGGCTAAGGTGTGAGGGGTTAGGGGAAACCCCATCTCCGCCTCACGCCTCACGCCTCACGCCTTACGGAGCCCTCGATGGTGTCACCGTGTTTCTGGATCGAGATGGAACATTGAACTACAATCCAGGCTATCTGAAAGTCGCCGCTGAGCTGAAGTTGTTGGCGGGAGTCGGGCCAGCCCTGGCACGTTTGAAAGGGGCCGGGGCGAAATTAGTGGTCGTGACCAACCAATCCGGTGTCGGCCGTGGAATTATTACCCTCAAGGATTTAGAAGCGATCCATGCCAGATTGGAAGGTCTGTTGGAACAGAGAGGCGCGGCCCTCGACGCGATTTATTTCTGCCCGCACCATCCTGACGATGGCTGCCGCTGTCGCAAGCCGGAGGTAGGGATGGTGGAACGGGCTGTGTCAGAGTTGCAACTGGATCTCCGACGTTCCTATATGATCGGCGATCACGCGCGTGACATACAATTGGCACACAGGGTTGGCGCCAAGGCTATTCTCCTCACATCAGTGCTGGTGGACGCGCAGGCGTTGGATAGGCTCAAGGTTGAACAGGCCATGCCGGATGCCGTGGCGAAGTCTATGGCTGAGGCAGTTGACTGGATTCTGGAGGACGCAGCGACACTAGTCAGGTAGATAGGCTGAAGGCGTTTAGGGATTAAGCATGTGTGAATACACAACACTTCTTGAATTTGAGTTGGCTGATGGTAGTTACTCAGGTCGGTAGGCTGAAACCTTCAGCCTGAACACCTGAGTGAGTACTCACGATTAACGCTCATGGAAGACTATCGCCACATCTTGTTTATCAAGCCGAGTTCACTAGGCGACATCGTGCATGCGATGCCGACCTGTGCGGCAATTCGCCGGGCCTATCCCAAGGCTCGACTAACCTGGCTGGTCAAGCGCCAATGGGCTGGTCTCGTCGAGCGCATCGACGGGGTAGATCGGGTGTGGCCGGTGGAATCGACGCTCAAGGGGTGGCTCTCCCAGGTGTCCCCTCTTCGTGCAGAGCGTTTTGATCTTGTCGTGGACCTTCAAGGTCTCTTTCGGAGCGCCGCCATCGGGTGGCTCGGCGGATCTCCTCTGCTCGTGGGCTTTGCCAATGGGCGAGAGGGGAGTCCCTGGTTCTATTCGAGGCGCGTACCGGTTCCACAGTTGGAGATGCACGCGGTCGATCGCTACCTGCTGGTAGCCAAGGCTGTAGGGGCAGTAGAGTCCGGTGCGCCGGAGTTCCGTTTCCGCATCCCGCAAACCGATTGTGAGGAGGTCGATCGCCTGTTGAGCCGATCCGGTGTGACGCCTAAATCGAGTTGGGTGGCGATGAATGTGTCTGCCCGGTGGCCGACCAAGCGGTGGCCGGCTGCGTCGTTCGCAGAAGTCGCAGATCGGCTGCAGCAAGAAGGATGTGGTGCGGTGGTGATCATCGGCGGTCCTGACGAACGAGCGGATGTTGCCGCGGTGAGCGGGATGATGAAGACCCCTGCCATCGATCTGGTCGGAGTCACGACAGTGGGGTTGCTGCCGGCGCTCCTGAGTAGGGCGTCGCTGCTTATTACGAACGATTCAGGTCCGATGCATGTCGCGGCGGCGGTTGGTACACCGGTGGTGGCCCTGTTCGGGCCAACGAGTGCAGTTCGGACTGGTCCCTATGGGGTGGGGCATCGTGTATTGACGGGGAAGGTACCCTGCAGTCCCTGTTTCAGTCGGACGTGCCACAATACTCTGCCGTTGGAGTGTTTGAAAATGGTGTCGCCTGAACAGGTTTTGGTGGCGGCTCGAGCGCAAAGGTCCCTTCGGATGGTTCCCCGATGAATGTGCTCTTAGTCCAGCCTGACGGGATCGATGACGTACCATGAACCCAAGGAAGATCTCTGCGGTTATCGTCGCGCGCAACGAAGAGCACAATATTCGAGTGTGCTTGGAGACTGTACGGTGGGCTGATGAAATTGTGGTGGTGGATAATTTCAGTACGGACAGGACGCAGGCCATAAGCCGTGAGTTCACGGACAAGATTTTTCTGCACGAATTTCACGGATTCGGACAGCTCAGGAACGACGCGGTAGCGCATGCCTCCTTTGATTGGGTCTTCAGCCTGGATGCTGACGAACGAGCGACGCCGGAGTTGGCCGATGAGATTCGGCAAGCGATCGAAAGTGGACCTCCCGCCGACGGGTACTTTATCCCCCGGCGGAGTCATTTTCTCGGACACTGGATTCGCCACTGCGGCTGGTATCCGGATTACCGACAGCTTCAACTATTTCGCAAGAGCCGGATGAGGTACCGTGATGACGTGATCCACGAAGGGTTCGATCTGAACGGGCAGGCCAGGCGTCTGAACAACTGCGTCCTTCACTATCCCTTTCGAGATATCGATCACTACGTGGCAAAGCAGAATCGCTACTCCGATTTGATGTCTCGTCGCATGGCGGAACAAGGCCGGCAGTTTTCCTCCCATCAACTGATCACCCATCCACTCGGCGCGTTTCTAAAGATGTATGTGCTGCAGGCCGGTTTCCTCGACGGCATGCCTGGCTTGATTCTTTCCGGGCTCTATGCCTATTACACATTCATCAAGTATGCGAAACTCTGGGAGCTCTCGAAAGGGAATTAATTCATTGAACCATTGTGAAATTGGGTGATTCTCCTTCGCTGCCGAAGTGGCTACTTCGGCGGCGTAGGCTTCTGCGAGTGAGTTCTATCGGGAAGTCCTTCGACACGGGTTTTGGGGGTAGGTGTGCCGGAAGGGTTAGACAGTGAAGCGGTTGCCATGGTGGAGAAGGCCGTACTAAGCCTAGCGCTTGCTGGAAATCGGCCCGGGTCACAATCCATTCGCCGGGGTCACGTATCTGATGGATCGATATGTTTCTGACGGGCATGAGCGAGGCGGAAACGCATTGCTGGCTCCGACGTCCGCAAGGCTGATTGTCGGCGAAGCCACGGTCTTACCCTTTGCCAAGAGGGCGTTCGATTTTGTCCATGTCTCGCACGTGCTCGAGCACGTGGAGGATCCTGACCAAGCCTGCCGGGAAATCATGCGTGTGGGAGCAGCTGAGTATGTCGAAACTCCATCGCCATTTCTTGAGCAGGGGCTTGCCATCGGAGACGAGTCTTCTCCGGATCATTGGTTTCATCGGTGGTTCGTGTTCTCACCGGACGGCAACCAACTGGTGTTCGAGCCCAAGTCGGTGGAGGAAGTGTCTCGGTTTTGCTCATGCCGGGACGGCCAGTTTCTCCGCGAGTTTTATGCGGCGGTTGATTTTCGTGAGGCCCAGCATTGTTTCCGCCGGACGGCAAAGACTACGATCTTCTATTGAAAGGGGGTATTCCAGGTAGAAGTGCGTGAGAGAAGAGTGGATTGTCAGAAGGACAGCCGTGTCTGCCGGTTTACCGGTATGAGGCATGCGGTAGTGTCGAATTGTAACGACCTCCTGAGGGTTCGTCGTGTGCGGCACATTGTGCAACGCTATCCCGGTTGTCGGGATCTCTTTCGTAGTTATGGGCATCATTCCATATTGGTTCACTAATACAAATCGAACATGCTGAGTATCATCGTCGCTGTGCACAATCAATTGGGGCACAACCAACTCTTTCTAGAGGGGATCCAGCGCTATACGACCGGTCCGTACGAAGTCATCGTTGTAGACAATCATTCGACGGATGGGTCAGCGGAGTTTTTTGAGGCGAACGGGTGCCGGGTGATTCGAAACGATCGAAACCTCTGCTACCCAGAATCGATGAATCTCGGCTCCCGCGTGGCGCGCGGAGAGTTCCTGTGCCACATCAACAACGATTTGTACGTCGCGCCGAACTGGAACGGATTCTTGATCGAGGCGATGGAGCGACATCGTCTGCATGCCGCGACGCCGCTGGGGCTGGAAATGATGCCGACTGCCTCCTTGACCGATTGGATGCATGGGCGATGGGCGGCGATCGGGCGAGGACGGCTTTCCAGCGGAAAGGGCATCGACCAGCTGCGAATGATGATTCAGGCGATGTATGGCGATTGGGAACGCTATTGCGGGGAGGCTCACCGTGCGTTTGCCGGAACGGTGTTCGACGGGATCGTCGGGTCCTGCGTCATGATCAGGCGATCGACCTATGACGCACTCGGCGGTTTGGACGAACGGATTCAGGCCGCTGACTGGGACTTGTACTACACCTTGCGCAAGCGCGAGCAGGTAATCGGGGATGTGAGGCGATGCATGGTCGTGGGCGCGTCGTTCGTGCATCACTTCATCCGGGCGACGGTCAAAAGTAAACGGGAGCCGTTTGCCTGCACCCATCCTCGACTCTCTATTTCTGAGAAATGGTCAATGGAAGAGCAGGAAAAGCTCTGGTGCACGCCCAATTATTTTCGGTCCGTCTCGGATGAGAGTTCATTTCAGCAGATCCTTTGCCGACATGTCGGCAAACCTCTCAAGAAGCTTGTGCAAGAATTCAATCGGGCCTTTGCGTGGCGCTGGCTCTATGTAAACCCCGAAAGGATTGTCGAACTGCACCGCCGGCAATTCCAGACCCTAGGGACGATCCACCCAAGGACAGGAGTATCCCAGTCGTGACCCTTGTTGCCAGCAAGACCTCCCTTGCCTGCGTGGTCATCACCAAGAACGAAGAGGCGAATATTCGCGAATGTCTGGAGTCGATCCGGTTGGCAGATGAGTTGATCGTCGTGGATGCGGAGAGCTGTGACAAGACGGTCGAGTTGGCCCGTGCCTGTGGGGCCAAGGTCTCCGTGCGTTCCTGGCCAGGATTCGGCCTGCAGAAGAATTTCAGGATGGCACAGGCGTCGTCCGACTGGATTCTGATCCTCGATGCAGACGAACGAGTGACCGAGGAACTACGCGGGGAGATCAAGGCCTGTCGCGATGGATGGACATCAGGCGCTCCCGTGGCCTACCGGATTCCCAGGCGGAAATTTTTTTACGGGGCTTGGGTGCGAGGGGGCGGTGTCTATCCTGATTATCAGGTGTGCCTGTTTCGGCGGGGGATCGCTCAGTATAACGATGTCGCTGTGCTTGAAAATCTCATCGTCGATGGAGAGATCGGGACATTGGTCGAGCACCTTGATCATTACACGGAGCGGCGCATTCAGGATCACTTCAAGAAGTTTGGGCTCTATACCACGCTGGCGGCACAGGAGAAGGCCAAGACGGCTCGGACAGTTGGCTGGAGCGATCTGGTCTTCCGTCCCCTGGTGGTTTGGGTCAAAACCTATGTATTGAAATGGGGGAATCGCGATGGCGTGCACGGACTCATTATCTGTGTATTCGCTAGCATGTACACCTTTGTGAAATATGCCAAGCTGTGGGATGCAACCAGGCAGGCTGCCTGTCAACCGGACACCAGATAGTGGGTACACGAATTCTGTACGTGCATGGGGTTGAAGCCATCGGTGGGGCGGAGCGCGATCTGATCTCATTGCTGAAGACTCTCGATCGACACATGTGGGAGCCGCATGTGGTCTGTCCAGGGATGGGCCCATTCCGAGATCTGCTCCACGCGATCGCCGTTCCCACTCATGCGCTCAGCCTCCCTCCCTGGAGAAAAGTTCGCTCCTTCTTCCAGCGCCGATCGGCGGTCCGGCGTCTGGGGGCTCTCCTGAGTCAGCTCAATCCGGCCATAATTCATGTGAACGATATCTGGTGGGTACCCCATACCGTGAGAGCTATCGAGAGTCGTCGGTCTAATCCCGTTCCGATTGTGGCCCATGTGAGACAGGAAATTGAGCCGGCGAAGGTGAGACGCTATGGGCTTGATCGTGTAGAAGCTGTCATTGCGATCTCTCGGCAGATTGAACAGTCGCTGATCGCTGGCGGGGTTTCAGTGAAAAATGTACGGACCGTCTACAGCGGCATCGATCTTTTCAAGAGACAACTCACTGACGATGGCCAGGCGATTCGTCAGATGATCGGGATCCCGGACGGAGCCGTCCTATTAGGCACCATCGCCAACCTGTTTCCGCGAAAAGGCTATGAAGTCATGCTGCGGGCCCTCCCTGCTATTGTCCATGCTGCGCCCACCGTGCATTACGTGATCGTGGGGAGCGACGATAGCGGCTATACCAATCGATTGAAACAGCTCGCGCATGAGCTGAAGATTGCCGATCGCGTACATATTGTTGGTTTTCAGGACCCAGTTCAGCCGTTCTTGGCGTCCTTCGATCTGTATGTGCACCCTGCCCTCATGGAGGGATTTGGGATCGCGGTGGTCGAAGCGATGGCGATGGGGAAGGCCGTAGTCGCAACCACGACAGGGGGGCTTCCGGAAGTCGTGGTGCAGGGAGAGACTGGCTTGCTTGTTCCTCCGGGAGATGTCGAAACATTGGCCGCAACCGTGGTGTCCCTCCTGCAGGACCGAGTCCGGCGAGAGCAGCTGGGTCGTAACGGGAGTGTGCGTGCGCATGAGCACTTTAGTCTCGATGCGTATGTTGCGAATGTGGAACATCTGTATGGTCAGGTGCTAGCCCGCATTATTCATGAGGGTTCGTGACGAAACCGCCGAGACGGCAAGCGAGACGGGCGCGCGGAGCCGTGAGGGAGGGAGGCATACTTGACACAGTATGTTGACCGACCGAGCGGCGAGCCCACCCGCCGTCAGGCTTGTCGCAGCGCCGTATCGGCGGGTGTAGTAGAAGCCTTCGTGAATAATGCAGGCTCACAGCACAGAAAGGGTGAGGATGAGAATCGGTTTTGATGCGAATCCGATGGTGGGCGATATGGGCGGGGTGGGGTGGCACAGCTATCACCTGTTCCGTACGATGCTGGCACAGCAAGAGGCAATCGACTTTGTGGCCTATGCCAGGCCGGGCGCTGAGCAGGCTGATTCTGTGAAGGCGTGGCCTGGCGTTGAACGGCTCCAGTGGATGAACTCGAGCCGATGGGGGATGCGGAAGCGGGGCTCGTCCGATCGGTTGGATCTCTACCATGGGACCAACTTTAGGATGCAGACAGTTGGGCGCTATGGCGGGGTCGTCACGATCCACGATCTGTGGATGGACCGAAACCCGCAATACTCGAGGAAGATGTTGGGACAATGGCCATCGTCGTTCAAGACGAGACAGACCGCGCTGCGAGCCAGAAAAGCCATCACGGTGTCCGAGTTTTCTGCTAGAGAACTCGTGGAACTCTATGGTTTGAAACGCGAGCACATCAGGGTGATTCCCAATGGAGTGTCGGAGGATTTTGTGCCACGTCGGGATGATCAGGCGATGGCGGAGTTGCGGAAACGGATCGGTCTGACGGCCGAGCACTATGTCTTATTTATTGGAGGGGCAGACCCGCGCAAGAATCACCAGATATTTCTTGAAGCGGCGGAGATGGTGCTTAATAAATTGGGATTGAGAATGTTGATCCTTGTCGGTTCGCCCATCCATCCGTTCGGGAACTATGAGGAGACGGCTCGAAGGCACAGCTTGACGAAAAAAGTGCTTTGTCCAGGACGGTTGTCCACGAATGATCTGCAGTTGTTGTACTCCTTCACCGATCTGTTCGTCTTCCCCTCGTTGTATGAAGGGTTTGGGATGCCCGTGTTGGAAGCGATGGCCTGTGGGGCGCCGGTGCTCACGTCCAATTCGACCGCGTTGGCTGAAGTGGCGGGTGAAGCGGCGGTGTTGGCAGATTCCCGGGACGCGCGAGCGGTCGGAGAGGCGATGATCCGCGTGCTTGAGGATGAGCCGCTTCGAGCTGCCTTGAAGGTCAAAGGATTCGACCGTGCCAAGCAGTTTTCTTGGGGGCAGGCCGCGACTCAGACTGTCGCGCTGTACGGGGAGCTGTGTCACAATGACCGTTAAATGTCGATCGTTAAGCGTTCAACGAGAGGAACGTAAACTAGCTGGATTTTGCGGTTAACGATTCACGATGAACGAGCATGCGCAACGTCCTCATTATCAAACTCCGCTACATCGGTGACGTCTTGTTGGCGACGCCGACAGTGCGTGCCATCAAAGCTGCACGACCAGATGTCCGGGTCACGATGATGGTGAATCGCGGGACGGAAGACGTGTTGTCCGGGAACCCGGACATCGACGAGATCGTGATTCTCGACAAAGGAACTCTGGTAACACAATTTCAGCTCATTGCCGAACTGCGTCGTCGGCGATTCGACACAGTAATCGATTTGACGGATGGAGACCGGGCTGCGGTTCTGAGTTGGGTCAGCGGTGCACCGGTTCGAATTGGATTCAACGACGAGCATCGTTGGCGGGGTCGGTTCTACACACAGGTGGTCCAGTCTGTGCCAGGTGAGCAGCACCGGATTGATCGGGATCTGGAAGCCCTCAAGCCCATGAGCATACAAGCCGACTCAAGGGATCCTCAACTTTGGCTGACGCCAGAAGAGGTGAACAGCGCGGATCAACTGTTGGATCAACTCGGCCTTCAGCGGTCACAGTCGATTGTGATGCTGCAGCCCGGCGCCCGCTTCTGGTTCAAGGCCTGGCCTCCAGAGCGGTTTGCAGAGCTGGCCGATCGTCTCACGTCCCAGTATGGTTGTCAGGTGTTGATTGGAGGCAACCACCAGGAAGGCGATCTCGCGCAACAGATTCGACAAATGGCGAAGAGTAGACCTATCAGCATGGCAGGCCGTACAACCATGAAACAGTTCGCGGCCATCGCTAAAAAGTCAGCGCTCTTCGTTGGAAACGATAGCGGCGCGATGCACATTGCCTCCGCAGTCGGCACTCCAGTGGTGGCCTTGTTTGGCCCGTCGAGCCCCGTTGAATGGGGGCCGCGCGGAGGGGCGACCGAAGTGATCTACAAAGGATTGGATTGCCGGACATGCTTCCATCCAACCTGCCAGCGCGGCGAGCAGAATTGTATGAAGCTGATTGCGGTCGATGAGGTCATGTCGGCATCCGGTCGCCTGATGGGGCGAGTTCTGACGGCGATTCTCTGATCGGCAAGGGGGAGCATGATGGTGCTGTCCAGTGCGGGTGATCTGCTAAACCCGGGCATGGAATCGGTCATATGCGACCTATGCCACTCGGACCAATCCGAGGTTGTGACTCGCCAACGGGATCTGCTGCTTGAGGTGACGCATGACGAGTTCACGATCGTCAAATGCTGCCGCTGTGGCTTGGTCTATCTGAATCCCCGTCCTTCGAAAGAACTGCTCAGTTCCTATTATCCAACGGTCTATTACCCTCCGGTGCAAGCGAAGGCGCGGACACAATTCCAGCAACAGGCGAAGAAAGTTTCTGCACAGATCAAACGATGGGTGCTGGAAGACTATTATGGATATCCTTCGACTGTTTCGGCTGGATGGTCGCGTATCGTGCGCCGAATTCTGTTATGGCCCGACAAGACACTACGGGAGTTGAAGGGGCGCCATCCCTTGCCTTGGAGGGGGGAGGGGAAGGTGTTGGATGTGGGCTGTGGGGTCGGGGGGCATTTGAAGACCTTGCAAGATCTGGGATGGGAACCCTATGGCATTGAGATCAGTGAGGTCGCTGCCGCGCATGCGCGCAAACTCGTAACAGGGAATATTCACACCGGGACATTAGAGTCAGCGCCGTTTCCTCCTCAATCGTTCGATCTGATTCTGATGAGCCATTCGCTCGAACATCTTCCGAGTCCTGTCGCGGCATTACGTCTGGTGCATCGATTGCTCAATGGTGACGGCCTATTGGTCGTCAGTGTGCCCAATGTCGACAGCCTGGAATTCAAGCTATTCGGCCGCTGGTGGTTTCCCTTGGATCCTCCGAGACATTTCTATCATTTCGACAAGCACAGTCTCTCGGGGATCTTTGTCCAGGCGGGGTTTCGGCTCCAGCGCGTTCGAACCAGTATCAGCGCGATTTTCTTGATGGCGAGCTTGGATCGACTCTGGAAACATCGGTTTCAGAAGAATGTCCCGTTCCGCAAAGTGATCGACCGTCTAATTGCCAGGCCGGTATCGCGGATTGCCGGTTATCTTGGCTACGGCACTGAAATCACAGTCTATGCCGTGAAGCAGCAGGATGGTGTGTCCACTCCTCCACGCGCACTGTAGAAAATGTTCTTCAGTCAAGTCCCAGTCAGAAGTCTTTCTTTCTAGATTGGACAGACGTCGATATCTACTTATTAGGGGGAAAAACTGCTTGACAGGCTCGCCAGTTTTGTTCACATTGTGAACAGCAGGCCAATTTATCCGCATAATTCATGGATCTACAAGGTCAACGAGACCTTCTCCTCCTCAGCGAGCTCGATCGAGATGGCGGAGCCACTCAGCGCACTCTTGCCACTAAGCTTGGCGTGGCGCTTGGTCTGACCAATCTCTATCTCAAGCGTCTGGCCCTCAAAGGCTACATTAAGATCACGAACATCCCGCGCAATCGAATCAGGTATCTCCTGACGCCACAGGGCTTCACGGAAAAGTCACGCTTGACCTATCTCTACATGCAGTACTCCCTCTCGTACTACCGCGATATGCGTACGCGGCTCAAAGAGATGTTATCGACGTTCGATGGTACTCATGACCAACGGGTTGTGATCTACGGGACGACTGAGTTAGCCGAATTGGTCTATCTGTCGCTTCGAGAGATGAATATCGACTGTGTGGGATTCATTGATGGAAGCTCGCGTGAGTCGTTCCTCTCTTGCCCGGTTTCTTTGCCGAATAGGATCGCCGGCTGGCAGTTCGACCGGGTGTTGATTACTGATCTCGAACATGCGGCAGCCTGTGAAGAACAGTTGGTACAGTCGGGAGTGCCACGGGAAAAGGTACTGAGACTCGGCCTTCCCGAATAAGGCGTGGCGCTTCCGCCCGTGGCAGACATTTTGTGTGGTGCGTGCGATGTGGATCTGTAAGTGAAAGGGCGGAGCTCCGCCCGCAGGGCGCGTACAAGCGCGACTTGCGCGACGCGAGAGAAGGGTGCGACGGGAGTGACGAGTCCGGACTATTTCTCGGCCGCCCCGCGGTGAATCCAAAATGAACCAGACAAACCAAATAAACCAAACAAACGCTCTTCGATGGTATGCCCTTCGGACTCGGTCGCGTCACGAAAAGGTTGTGCGCGATCAGCTTGCGAACCAGGGTATTGAGCCGTTATTGCCGATGATCAAGCGTCTGAGTCAATGGAAGGATCGGAAGAAGGAAATCGAGGTCCCTCTCTTTTCAGGATATTGCTTTGTCCGCTTTGCATCGGAGCAAAAACTACCGGTACTCAAGACGATCGGTGTGGTCGATATTGTTGGGGCCAGCCATTGCCCGGAGCCGATCGCGGATGAGGAGATTGCGGCGCTCAGGACCCTCATGACGAGTGTGCTGCCTTACGATTCGCATCCTTATCTGCACGAAGGCATGCAAGTGGAAGTAGTCCGAGGTCCGCTACAAGGAGTTCACGGGATTCTCTTGCGGAAAGAAAAGCGTCATCGTCTGGTGCTGGGAGTCCGACTCATTCAGCAAGCGGCCGCGGTGGAGATCGATGTTGCGGACGTCGCACCGGTCTCGCGGCAGTTTTGCCAATATCGTGCTCTTTGACACGCTGCGCCATCTTGAGAACGTTCGATATTCTTTTGATGAGGCATTCCACGTGCTGGAGTCTGGAGGCCGCGTTATTATCATGGACCCCTACAGCCCATCAGGGCGTGCAGTGTTGCACTTGGAGTTAGAACTCAAGGATGGATAAGATCTCGGGATTCCTCGATCGAGCGATCTGGTGGTCTCTCGTGGCCATGGTTGTGGTCATTCCCCTTGCTGAGACGCCGAAGACGATTTGTTTCATCAGTGCGTTGGTGTTTTGGCTTGTGAAGATGGCAATCAAACGTGATTTCAGAATCAAAATGCCGAGACTGGGTTGGTTCTTGCTCCCCTGGGTGGGCGCGACTTTTCTCAGTACGTTCAATTCAGAATGTGGACTCAGAGGTGTTCGAGATGTTCTCACGTACGTTCCATTTTTTCTTCTGATAGTGAATGTTGTCGATTCAGAACGGAGAATAATGCAGCTGTTCTGGGCCGTGGTAATTGGTATTGGCATTGGCGATGTCGCAGGTCTTTGGACCACGATCTCTGACGCAGTGCGCATGCACCCCCAATTGGATAGACTTCGTATCCTTTCACTTGGGTCGGCTGCGCCGTACCTGGTCATGGTTCTCTCGCTGATAGCGGGACTCACGTTTCGGGTGCGCTGGACGCGTGGGCAGTGGTTGGTTCTCGGGATGACAGTTGCCTTATCGATCGTGGCCTTAATTCTTACTTATACCCGATCCATGTGGATTGTTTCTGTCGTTGTCATGGTGATGTTTGCCGCGTTGCAAAAGACTTGGTGGCCTAGTGTGGTTGCGGCTGTTCTCATTATGGGGTTGGGAGTAGGCCTTGCAACAAGTCCTGTAATTCAGGGACGTACGCGTATGCTTACGGATTTGCATCGGGATGCAAGTCTCGTGGAGCGATATGAGATTTGGGGAGCGGCACTTAATATGTTCCGAGACCATCCTGTGCTTGGAGTAGGTGCAAAATGTTTTGTCGCCCATAGTGAGCGCTATCATGTTCCCAATGGTCAGAAGCAAGCGCATAATCAGCTCATGAATGTCGCGGCGGAAACCGGGATAGTTGGTTTGATCTGTTTTTTGGCGTGGGTGGCGTACTATGCGGTGTTCTTGTTTAAGCTTAGACAGCTTCGCACAGGCACGATTGCTAGAGCAATGTGGCTTGCGGCTATGGGTAGTTTTGTTGTGGTGGCAGCCCATGGGATAGTCGATGCATCGTTTGGGTCCGAGCTTGCTCTCCTATTCATGTTGATTACAGGTTGTCTCATTGCAGCGAAGGCATTGGAGAACTCACCTCTTGAAGGAAGCGTCTCCCTCTGAAGCAGGTTTCAAGCGAGTTTTCATTCTACCCCCGCCCAAATTGGCTCTCGGCGGATAACGTTGTGATTTAACCGGACACTACTGATTGCCCCCAAATGCCCCCCGTAGGATATAATCAGACGGTTTTGTGATCAGGAATCGTGCCAACATTGCCGTTCGCGAACGGGCATGGCAGTAGCGTGGCTGATCAGCAACAGGCTTGTCGGGTTTTCATAAAAAAGCGCAAATGCGCCCTCGGCAAGTATTATTGCGGAGAAAACAGGCATTTCAGGGATATGGAATGATTTTAGTAACGGGCGGGGCTGGGTTTATCGGTTCAAATTTTGTACTCGACTGGCTATTTCGGAGCGACGATCCCGTTATCAATCTCGACAAACTCACCTACGCCGGTAATCTGGAGAACCTTGCCAGCCTACAAGGCAACACACGACATACGTTCATACCTGGCGACATTGGCGATGCCAACTTGGTATCGAGTCTGCTCAACAAACACAAACCTCGCGCCGTCATTAACTTCGCTGCAGAGAGCCATGTGGACCGCTCCATCCACGGCCCAGAAGATTTCATCCACACCAACATCATCGGTACTTTCCGGCTATTGGAAGCCGTGCGAGCCTACTGGAGTGGATTGAATAACGAGACAAAACAGAGCTTCCGTTTCCTTCACGTCTCGACCGACGAGGTATATGGCTCCCTGGACAAGGGCGAACCAGCTTTCAGCGAAACCCGCCGCTACGAGCCCAACAGCCCGTACTCGGCCAGCAAAGCGGCAAGCGACCATCTCGTTCGCGCCTACCATCACACCTATGGGCTACCGGTGCTCACCACCAACTGCTCCAACAACTACGGCCCCTACCATTTTCCGGAAAAACTCATCCCACTAATGATCGTCAATGCTCTCGAAGGCAAGCCGTTGCCAGTATACGGTGACGGCCAGCAGATCCGCGACTGGCTGTTTGTAAAAGATCATTGCAGCGCCATCCGCCGCGTGCTCGAAGCCGGTCGGGTAGGCGAGGTCTACAACATCGGCGGCTGCAACGAAAAAACCAATATCGAAGTCGTCCACTCTGTTTGCGACATTCTCGACGAACTGCGCCCCTTGAATCCAGGGAGTGGTGACTTCCCACTCCCTACTCACCGCTCTTTAATCGCGCATGTCGCCGACCGCCCCGGCCATGATCGCCGCTACGCCATCGATACCAGCAAGATCGAGCACGAACTGGGGTGGAAACCTGCCGAAACCTTCGAAACCGGCATTCGCAAAACCGTGCAGTGGTATCTGGACAACCAGAGCTGGGTGAGCAATGTGCAATCGGGCGCATATCGGACATGGGTTGAGAAAAACTACCAAGGGCGTGGCTGATGCAAATTCTGTTGTTCGGTAAAGGTGGCCAGGTAGGCTGGGAATTGCAGCGCAGCCTTGCGTCCTTGGGCGAGCTGATCGCGTTGGACGTTGATAGCCGGCAGCAGTGCGGCGACTTCACCCGTCTGGACGATATTGCCCAGACCGTGCGCGCAATCGCTCCGGATGTGATCGTCAATGCCGCCGCCTATACCGCTGTAGACAAGGCCGAGAGCGAACCGGAGCAAGTCCGCACCATCAATGCCCTGGCTCCAGGCATTATCGCCCGGGAATCGCGGAAGCTGGGTAGTTGGCTGATCCATTACTCCACCGACTATGTATTTGACGGTAGTGGCAGCAACCCCCGGGTGGAAACCGACCCCACCGGACCCTTGAGTGTATACGGCTCGACCAAGCTGGAAGGCGAGGAAGCCATCCGCGCTTCGGGATGCCATCATCTGATCTTTCGCACCAGTTGGGTGTATGCGGCGCGTGGCGGCAACTTTGCCAGGACAATGCTCCGTCTTGCCCAGGAACGCGAGCGTCTCACCGTCGTCGACGATCAGATCGGTGCCCCTACCGGTGCTGACCTGCTGGCAGATGTCACCGCCCACGCCATCCGCACGGCCCTGCAGCAACCGGAATTGTCCGGCCTGTACCATCTGGTTGCCGGAGGCGTAACCTCGTGGCACGGCTACGCCTGTTATGTCCTGAATCTGGCTCGTCAATCCGGAATCGAGCTCAAAGTTGCCAGCGACAGCGTTATCCCGGTGCCAACCAGCGCATTTCCGTTGCCCGCCAGGCGCCCACTGAGCTCGCGTCTGGACGCCGGGAAACTGCAAGCTGCCTTTGATGTGCACCTGCCGTTGTGGCAAATTGGTGTGGCTCGCATGCTCACGGAGATTCTGGTGAGTAGTGATTAGTAAGTTGTAAGTTTAAACAATTACTTACTACTGTCCATTCACCACTTACCAGTGATTAGCAATGGGTAAACCGCACGAGCAGCTAGACGCCTGGAAGTTCTCGATGGAATTGGCGAAAGTTGTGTATCAGATGACTGCTACTTTCCCAGCGGAGGAACGTTATGGACTCTCCCAGCAAATGAGACGTGCAGCCGTGTCAATTCCCAGCAATATTGCCGAAGGCGTCGGCAGAAACGGCGCAAAGGAGTTCTTGAATTTCATTGGGATATCGCGAGGCTCGTTGGCTGAACTGGAAACCCAGTTGCAACTGGCGGTTATGCTTGGCTTCGCCGCGCTAGACCACCCCGCCTTTGATTTGGCTAATAGCACCGGAATGCGGCTAACCGGCTTGCACAAAAAACTGAGCACCACATGACTCAACTCACTACTGACCACTCACCACTCACCAGAAAAGGCATCATTCTCGCCGGCGGCACCGGCACCCGACTGCACCCGGCAACGCTGGCGATCAGCAAGCAGCTGCTGCCGGTGTTCGATAAGCCGATGATCTACTACCCGCTCAGTACACTTATGCTGGCGGGCATACGCGAGATCCTCATTATTTCCACGCCACAGGACACGCCGCGTTTTGAGCAACTGCTTGGCACGGGTGAGCGATGGGGCCTGAATCTAGAATACGCCGTGCAGCAATCGCCCGATGGTCTGGCGCAAGCCTTCATCATCGGCGAATCTTTCATCGGCAACGACCGGTCTGCCCTGGTGCTGGGCGACAACATTTTCTACGGGCACGATTTTCATCACCTATTGGGCAATGCAATGGCCCGCACCGAGGGGGCCAGTATCTTCGCCTACCACGTTCACGACCCCGAGCGGTATGGAGTGGCTGAGTTCGATGCGCGCGGCAAAGTGCTGTCGCTGGAAGAAAAACCCAAGCAGCCGAAATCCAACTATGCCGTGACCGGTCTATATTTCTACGACCAACAAGTGGTTGATCTGGCCAAGAACCTTAAGCCCTCACCGCGCGGCGAACTGGAAATCACCGACCTGAACCGCTTGTATCTGGAACAAAGCGCGCTCGCAGTCGAAATCATGGGACGTGGGTATGCCTGGCTGGACACAGGCACCCACGAATCGCTGCTCGATGCCAGCCAGTTCATCGCAACTCTGGAGAATCGCCAAGGGCTTAAAGTATCCTGCCCGGAGGAGATTGCCTATCGGCAGCAATGGATTGATGCCGCCCAACTTGAATTGCTTGCGCAACCCCTGACAAAAAACGGCTATGGGCAGTATTTGCTGAGAGTGCTCACAGAAAAAGTATTCTGATGAAAGCCACACCGCTCGCAATTCCCGACGTCATCCTGCTCGAACCCAAGGTATTCGGAGACAACCGAGGTTTCTGCTTCGAAAGCTTCAACCAAGCTAAATTTGAAGCAGCCATTGGCAGACAAGTGACCTTCGTGCAAGACAACCACTCACGCTCAGTCAAACACGTCCTGCGCGGCTTGCATTACCAAATCCAGCAATCGCAGGGTAAACTGGTGCGAGTGGTACAAGGTGAAGTGTTCGATGTGGCCGTCGATATCCGTAAATCCTCGCCCTCCTTTGGGCAATGGGTCGGCGAAATTCTATCGGCAGAGAACAAACGCCAAATGTGGGTGCCGGAAGGTTTCGCGCATGGCTTCCTCGTGCTTTCAGACACTGCTGAGTGCCTCTACAAAATCACCGACTACTACGCGCCGGAGCACGAACTCTGCATCGCCTGGAACGATCCAGCCATCGCTATCCGATGGCCCCTCGCCGGCGAGCCGGTTCTATCCGCCAAAGACCAGCAAAGTAAATCACTTGCCGAAGCAGGGCATTTCGCATGACATCCACGAACCACTTCCCAGGGAACCAACCCCCACGCCGCCCAGCGCACGTCCCTCGTGGCACTGGGCAAAAGCCTCTGGCGCAATCGCCGACTCATCGCGCAATTAACTAGGCTCAAGAAGTGCTGATCTGGGGGCCATTTCTGAACTGGATGGATTTGGGCTTATACACCCTGGTTACAGCCGTCATAAACTGGGCAGACTACGCCTGGTTCCAAAAACTCAGAAAGGGGTTTGCCGATGTCCTTTAAGCCCGCTCACCACGTACCACTCACCACTCACCCGACATCGACCGACGTAGTCTGGCACCATGCCACCGTTACCCGCGTGCGTCGTGAGGCGCAAAACGGACATCGTGGTGCAATCATCTGGTTTACCGGATTGTCGGGATCGGGCAAATCTACGCTGGCACATGCTATTGAAGAATCTTTGCACCAGCGCGGTTGTCATACCTTCGTACTGGATGGCGACAATGTGCGCCACGGACTTTGTGGTGACTTGGGTTTCTCAGCCCAAGACCGCCAAGAAAACATCCGCCGCATCGGCGAAATGGCTAAGCTCTTCATGGAAGCGGGGGTGATCGTACTCACCGCCTTCATCTCACCTTATCGCGCCGACCGTGAACGCGTGCGTGGCATGGTTGAGCACGGTGACTTTTTCGAGATCTATTGCGACGCATCGATCGAAGTCTGTGAGGCGCGCGATGTAAAGGGCATGTACAAAAAAGCCCGCGCCGGACTAATACCAGAATTCACCGGCATCTCATCGCCATACGAAGTCCCTAAAAATCCCGAGCTCACCGTGAATACCGGTAGGGTCGAGTTGGAAGTATGTGTGCAACAGGTCATAGGAGCAATGGTGCAGCGCGGATTGATCAAAAGTATCTGATCTGGAATTTAACATTTCAAAGAATTGGCGTACGGCACCATGAAAGCAATCCAAACAGTTCGAGAACTCGCCGACCCGAATGATGCTGGCTGCGTATTAGATTAAAGTTGATAGACCATTTGAGTGCGCTGGAAGAGAGGGAAGAAGGGACAAAGTAAATGAGTGAATCCCGCATCACCATCTACACGCCAGATTCACTGCTAGCTAGTCCCCTCAGAATGGCGCGAGAGATGTCGCTAGACTTGGCCTCCAGCCGTGAGCTCGCATGGCGATTGACGGTGCGCGATCTAAGCGCCCAATATCGGCAAACCTTCCTTGGGTTTCTTTGGGCCATTATATTGCCATTGGCCAATACGCTGGTATGGGTTTTTCTTAGTCGCAGCGGTGTGGTAAATGTAAGCGACACACCGTTGCCCTATCCGGTTTACGTTTTTACAGGCACGATGTTGTGGGCAATCCTGATGGATGCATTGAATGCCCCGTTACAAATTGTCACCGCTTCCAAAGTCATGCTGGCAAGAATCAATTTTCCACGTGAGGCACTTGTGGTCGCTGGCATCTACCAGACGATAGTCAATGCTCTGATCAAGGTCACACTGTTGTTGATTGCCTTGCTGGTCATGGGGATCCACCCGGATTGGAGCGTGTTGTTGTTTCCCATTGGCTTGCTTTCGCTGATCCTGGTCGGAACACTTATCGGCTTGGCGCTTACGCCAGTCGGTTTGCTTTATGCCGATGTGGGCAAGGCCATCCCGTTATTGATGCAATTTCTGATGTACCTCACTCCGGTAGTTTTCGCGATGCCCAAAGAAGGCCTACCGGCCACTTTGTTCCAGCTGAATCCGCTAACCCCGCTGATCCTCACCGCGCGCGACTGGCTGACCGGGTTTACTCCGGAGCACTTGGGCTACTTCGTGGTTGTCAATGCGGTCTCGATCGTATTGTTGTTCATGTTCTGGGTAGTCTTCCGTCTGGCCATGCCTATCCTGATAGAGCGTATCGGTAGCTGATATGGGAGAGACGCTGATCAAGGTTGAAGGTCTGTCAAAGAAATTTTGCCGCAGCCTTAAGAAATCCATGTGGTATGGCATGCTGGATATCGGTAGCGAATTGCTGGGCAGGCGGCATAGTCCAGATGGTGTTCTGCGCCAGGACGAATTCTGGGCAGTCAAGGATATAAGCTTTGAACTCAAGAGGGGCGACTGTCTGGGGCTCATAGGACATAATGGCGCAGGCAAAACGACCTTGTTGCGCATGCTGAATGGCTTGATCAAACCGGACCAAGGTCGTATTGAAATGCGCGGCAAAGTAGGGGCATTGATCGCCCTAGGGGCTGGGTTCAACCCTGTTCTGACCGGACGTGAAAACATTTACGTCAATGCCGCGGTGCTGGGTATGAGCAAGCAACATGTCGACAGCAAGATAGACGAAATCATCGACTTTGCCGAGATCCGAGAGTTCATCAATTCGCCGGTGCAAACCTACAGCGCGGGTATGAATGTGCGCCTGGGTTTTGCAGTAGCTGCAATTTTGATAGAGCCGGACATCTTGTTTCTGGATGAAGTGCTGGCGGTCGGTGACATAGGTTTTGCCATCAAGTGTATCAATACGGTAAGGCGAATATCAAACAAATCCGCAGTGGTCTTTGTATCGCACAACATGCATCAAATCTCGTGGTTTAGCACACGCGTGATGGTGATGGACCACGGGTCCGTGGTGGTTGACAGTCCGAACCCTTCCGAGGGAATCGACCAATATTACGGTCTAACAAAACACGAACAACAGATTTCCGGAACCGGCGAGGCTGAAATATACAGCGTGGAACTATTAGTGAATAAGCAATGTTCGGAAAGCAAAGAGCCCACCATACCGCACGGAGCAGAAATTGGCTTCAGGATAAAACTGCATATCAACAGCAGCCGATCTGGTGCGACCATGAGCATCAATATAATGGATCAGGCAATGAATCATGTTGTTTCTATGCCAGTGCACAACACAGACGGTAAATTGAATCTGTTTCCCGCAGGCGTGCTGGATGTCCAGGTATCAATGGGAACAGTGGAGCTGACATCAGGGAAGTACAACATCATGGTCGCCGTGATGGACTTAGGAACAAACGAGATGTTAACGCGTGTACAGGGGCTATGTCCTTTCCGCATTATTTCAGATCGGGTGCTGTGGGGAAAGATGGTGCGTAACATAGTGCCGCAACAAATCGATATACTAACGCCACACTTATGAGCTAAGTGGTCAAGCAAGTTTTATATACAACTGGGGAATTTCTAAATACATAGGTAGCCTAGGACTCGGGTGCCGATACGTTGAGGCACTTCACCAGACAAGCAGAAAAAATGGCTCTGTTTATTTATTGATCACTACGTGCTTATTTACGGGGTTAATGATGGAAGCTGAGAAGAAGATTTATGTCACCCAAGCCTCTCTACCTCCATTGGAAGAATTCATTCCCTATTTGGAAAAGATATGGGCAAGTAAATGGTTGACCAATGCCGGTCCCTTCCATGAGCAACTGGAAAAAGCGCTCTCTGAATACCTCGGTGTGGAATACATCGCATTATTCACCAATGGCACGATAGCGCTGATCACCGCCTTGCAAGCTTTGCGTATCACGGGAGAGGTGATCACCACACCCTATTCCTTTGTCGCCACCTCTCATTCCTTGCTGTGGAACGGTATCAAACCGGTGTTTGTGGACATTGACCCCCTTACGCTCAACCTTGACCCGGACAAGATCGAAGCCGTCATCACGCCGCACACCACCGCCATCATGCCGGTGCATTGCTACGGACATCCCTGCGATGTCGACCGCATACAAAAGATTGCCGACACCTATGGCCTGAAAGTCATCTACGATGCCGCGCATGCATTTGGTGTGCAATTGTATACCGGCAGCCTGCTCAACCACGGCGACCTGTCGGTGCTGAGCTTTCACGCCACCAAGGTGTTCACCACCTTTGAAGGCGGTGCCATTGTCTGCCCCGATGCCAAGACCAAACTGCGCATCGACCACCTGAAAAACTTTGGTTTTGTGGACGAAGTGACTGTCGTCGCCCCTGGAATCAACGGCAAGATGAGCGAGTTCAACGCAGCCCTTGGTCTGCTGCAACTCAAAGGCATTGATGAAGCCCTGCAAAAACGTAAAGCCATAGATGCACGCTACCGCAAAGGACTAGCTGGTGTTAAAGGTATTCACTGCCTGCTGGATGTGGGCGAAAAGGCAGCCAATTATGCCTACTTCCCGATTCTGGTCCGGCCGGAGTATCCGCTGAATCGTGAGGAGCTGTATCAAAAGCTGCGAGACAACGGCATCTATGCGCGTCGCTACTTCTATCCGCTGATCAGTGACTTTCCAATGTACCGGGGCTTGCCCTCAGCGGCACAGTCGAATTTGCCAGTGGCGAAAAAAGCTTCGGACCAAGTTATTTGTCTGCCGATCTACCCCGCCCTAGACGCTGAAGATCAGGCAAAAATCATTTCAATCATTACAGGCGTCTAATATGGCTTGGCTGACGGGCAAACAAATACGCGAAATTGGCTTCGCTTGTGTTGGGAGTAATGTGAAGCTTTCCGACAAAGCATCGTATTACAACTGCAAGGAAATACGATTGGGCTCCAACGTAAGAGTTGATGATTTTTGTGTCTTGTCTGCCGGAATGGGGGGCATAGACATTGGTAACTATATACATATCGCAGTTTTTTCAACCTTGATTGGTGCAGGAAATATCACCCTGAGTGATTTCTGCAATATTTCTTCGCGAGTCTCGATCTACAGTAGTAACGATGATTATAGTGGTGCATCGATGACTAACCCAACAGTGCCGTCAGAGTTCACCAATTCGCAGCATGCTGATGTCAAGGTTGGTCGCCATGTGATTATCGGTTCTGGATCAATTGTTTTGCCCGGTGTGAGCTTAGAGGAAGGTGTGGCAATAGGCGCGCTGAGCTTGGTTAATAAAAACTGCAAAACCTTCGGCATTTTTGCTGGTGTGCCGGCAATTTATATTGGTGAGCGTAGGTGTGACCTATTGGAAGTGGAACGCAGATTTAATAGAAACTCTAGCTCCCCTCTCAAATAGCTGAACCCCTGAAAATATATCAATGATAAAGCGAATATCCCGGAATTTCTCTAATTCTCACCTCATTTAATCACGCGAAATATGTTTGCGGGGCGATTGACAGTGTCAGACCTTCACTGGCTTTGTGCTGATTATTTCGGATGACGGCTCCTTTGATAAGTCGTAGGGTTTATCAAATCAATACTCGGATCCAAGAATCAAGGTGTTTCTTTCGTAACGAGGTGAATGATGGCCCTGTAGAGAAGGTAAACAAAGCCGGCCTAAAGAATATTGCTCGTAATATATGCAGGCAGTAAGTCAGATAACGCAACGGTTAAATAAATGTTCAATTTGAACAAATTTTGACGGGTTTTAATTTCAGCACACTTTAGGGTGTTCGTCCCTGATGCAACAGTTTTTAGATGCGTTCGTACCAAATCAACAGTGCCGTTAAATGAGAGAAAGAAAAGGATAGATTGATGAGTGGCTCGGCCATGGTACCAGTGCTGATTTTTACATACGTCAGACTTGAGCATTTGAAAAGGACAATTACTTCCTTGCGAAGTAATATTCTTGCCAAAAATACCGATTTATTCGTAGCATCGGATTACCAGAGGTCGGATTCGGAAGCGGATAAGGTAACTGCTGTTCGGAGTTATTTAAGAAGCATTGATGGCTTCAAGACTGTTACGTTATTTGAGCGTGAGAAAAATTTAGGCGCGGCAGAAAATTTATTTTCGGCCTTGCAGATCATATTCAATAAACATGATCGAATTATCCTGATGGAAGAAGATATTGTTACTGCGCCGGGGTTCTTGAAATTCATCAACGAGGCTTTCGAGAGGTATGGGACAAATGAGAGAGTATTTAGCATCACCGGATACTGCCCGCCGATACGAATTCCTTCGACCTACCAATATGATGCATTCTTCCTGGGACGAATGAGCGCTTGGGGGTGCGGTATGACGAAAGATAGGTTCGAAAGTGTTCGCGAAATTACCAGGAAGGAATACGAGGAATTTGCGGCCAACAAGAAGTTGAGCCAAGCATTCGTTAAAGGCGGCGGGGAAGATTTGTTGGTGATGTTAAGGGATGTCGCTTATGGGTCGCTTGAAGCATGGGATGTGCGGTGTATGTACACCCAGTTTATGAAAGATCAATACACGGTATATCCCACCCGATCCCTAGTTCTGAACATTGGGTTTGATGGAACGGGGATACATTGCGGTAAGACTGACAGGTTTAATGTGGTGTTGGGTGGCAAGACTACATTTCGGTTTCCTGATGACGTAGTTGTTGATCAAAGAATTGTTAAGGCAAATCGAAAATTCAGGGCAGGTGTCAGTTATGCAAGAAACCTTATAATGAGAACACGCGGGTTAGTGGGGAAATCGCTTCGAATATTCAAGCGTTAATCGAAGTTATTAGCAGGCCAGTTATTACAATACCTTGAAACCACTTTTTATATTTTCATTGCCACGTTCTGGTTCAACGTTATTACAGCGGGTGTTGGCTGCGGACAGCCAAATTGCATCTGTGGCAGAACCTTGGTTGTTATTGCCGTTTGTGTATACGCTAAGAGAGCAGGGGATTCGTGCCGAGTATTCACACCAATTTGCTAATCTTGCATTGAATGATTTTCTTCGGGAACTACCCAACGGTAAGCAGGATTACCTGTTGGCGATTGGATCAGTAATGAACGAGCTTTACCAGAAAGCGACGAAAGACAAAGTTGCACGATATTTTCTGGACAAAACACCGCGCTATGCACTTATTGCGGATGAGATTATTGAAATATTCCCTGATGGGAAATTTATTATTCTATGGCGCAATCCATTAGCTATCATTGCTTCGATTATCGAAACATGGGGAGACGGCAAGTGGAACTTAGCGATATACAAGGTAGATCTGTTTGATGGTTTGGTGAACCTGATTGACAGCTATCAGTCTCATTCCGAGAAGGTATTGGCGATTCAGTACGAAAGCTTTTTGAGATTCCCCGAAAAGGAGTTATCCAGAATTGCCGAGTACTTGGAGGTGAAGTTGGGACCTGATTTGCTGAAAAGCTTTTACAAAGTCAATTTCAGAGGAGCAATGGGTGATCCAACTGGGGTCAAAAATTACAGGGAGGTCGACACCGCTCCGTTGGAAAAGTGGAAAACAACTATCAATAATCCATTGCGAAAAATGTGGTGTCGGCGCTATCTGAGTTGGATTGGCGAAGAGCGTTTGAAAGTTATGGGATATGATTTCAAAGAGTTGCTTTGCGAGCTCGATTCAACCGAGATGACGCTGCGCAATTTGTTTTCGGACATCGTCAGGATGGTCAAACCAAAGGTCAAGCTAGAATTATCGAACAAACACCACTTTTAACAATCTTCACCTCGCGAACAGTTATGATGTATCGGCGGAGATATGCAATACCAGCTTCGCTGATTGTCCGATTTAATCAGTATGCTTTCAAGATGAGGCTTCTGATTATTCAACCCTGGTTTTCCGCAATCGGCCATCCGGCGCAGTCGCTCATCAATACGGCATCCGCAATAGGCAGGGATGAGCGCGTGGACTATTTGGTGTCCGGTAACACCGAACCCGGATTTTGGCTGGAGTCGATGGAGCGATTAAGAGCGTGGGGTAGGGTTGAGAACTTTGCCGTTACGACGCCGACAGGGTATTCCAATACGGTCAGGGCATTGTTGGTGCTGTGGGGTATGCGGTTGAAGGGCCGTCAGTATCAGCGCATTTTCTTTTTTGACGAATCGCTCATTGTACTTGCGTTGCTTTGGCCGTTGTTTTCATTGTGGCTCCCGGTCGAGAGATTTGGCGTACTGCATCTTTTTGGGCCGAGGCTGGGAAGAAGAAATTGGTTGGCTCGTTTTGTTATAGGACGGTTTCTGAAACGCCGCGAGGTAAGGTTCTATTTGCGAACCGAGGAATTGGCCACGACGTGGCGCGACACATTTAACACTGTTCCAACTGAACAAATACGCCATTTGCCTTCTCTGGAAATTCCCGATGATGTGCCTCCGCAGTATCCGAAAAGATTTTCAGATACGGTGGCATTTGGCATCATTGGTCAGATTCGGGTTGGCAAGGGGATTGAATGGCTGGTGCCGGCTTTTCAAAATAATGCCGCTCTCGGCAAGCTTACGGTCGCCGGAGAATTTTACATGCCCCAACATCGTGAGCAATTACCGGTCCTAATTGGGTTTGACGGCTTCATTAACTGCTTCATGTCAGAAAGCGACATGTTGGAGCGGGCAGCCGAGCAGGATTATCTGTTGATGTTGTATGACGTGTGGGACAAGCGGATGGAGAGCGCGGTGTTGTACCTCGCGGCGCGGGTCAACCGACCGGTCGTTGTTTATGGCGACAGCTGGTGTGGCAGAATGGTCGGAGAATTCGGATGCGGTGTGGTAGCGCCTGTTGGCCATGACGAGACATTGGATTTGCTGCAGCGGATTCCGAGACCTGGGAGTGCCGAGTACGCCAGGTTGCTCAAAGGGATGGCTGAATTCCGGCAGGCACATTCCGTCAAATCCTTACGCGGCAGGGTCATTCATGAATTACTTGGTTAAATATGTTAGGGATGGTGATGTGTAATGGGTTTTATCAAAACATCAATTAAGTCAATTTTGCGAAATATGTTTGGGTTTGAGGTATTTTGGGCCAGGAACCTCCCTCCATATGCCTTCGAATTTGGAGCATTGCAACTAGTATCTTCGCTGCGAAAATTCGAGATTGATTTGGTTCTGGAAGTCGGCGCAAATAAGGGGTCAGTTCGCATCAGAAATACGTCGCTGCGGGTATGCGGGCAGAATCGTGTCTTTCGAGCCACTTTCTCAGGCTCACAGTCAGTTGCTGCAATTCTGCGCGGAGGATTTCCTGTGGGATGCTTACCCACGTTGCGCACTGGGCGACCAGAACGAAAGTCGAAATCAATATTGCGGGGAATTCTCAAAGCAGTTCCATTCTGAACATGATTGGAAGCACATCGAAATGCTACATCTGAATCAGCGTATCAGGGGAAGCACACTGACTTGAAGAGGCATCGAATATGCGACGAGCATTGATATGCGGTATTTCTGGCCAGGACGGCGCCTACCTTGCCCGCTTTCTGCTCGAAAAAGGTTATGAAGTATGGGGCACGTCACGCGATTCACAGGCTTCGACTTTTGGGAATTTATTGCGTCTGGGAATACTAAACCGAGTCAAAACAGTCTCCATGGCTGCCAACGATTTCAGAAGCGTGCTGCAGGCGATCAGCCACAGTGAGCCATCCGAAATCTATAATTTGTCGGGTCAAAGCTCGGTTGGTCTCTCTTTCGAACAACCAGCAGAAACGCTTGAGAGTATTGCCACCGGTACACTCAACCTTCTTGAGGTGATTCGCTTTCTTGGATTGCCCTTCCGGTTCTACAACGCGGGTTCCAGTGAATGTTTCGGTGAGATCAGCGGTCTTGGTGCGGATGAAGGCACTCTTTTTCAACCACGTAGCCCCTATGCTGTGGCCAAAGCTACGGCACACTGGTTGGTTTCCAACTATAGATCTGCGTATGGACTTTTTGCCTGTAATGGCATTTTGTTTAATCATGAATCGCCATTGCGTCCACCGCGTTTCGTAACTCGAAAGATCGTCCAAGCGGCAGTAAGAATTGCCAAGGGCAGCCATGAGAAGTTGAGATTGGGGGATATGGGAATCCAGCGGGATTGGGGTTGGAGCCCAGAATATGTTGATGCCATGTGGCGCATGCTACAGACCGACAGCCCCGAGGATTTCGTTATCGCCACTGGCGAATCGAATTCACTTGAAAACTTTGTCGCGACAGCTTTCTCGGAAGTGGGCTTGGACTGGCGTCAGCATGTCACCCAAGACCCTACGCTATTCCGTCCGACGGAGATCTGTCACAGCCGTGGGCACGCAGAGAAAGCACGACGTGTACTTGGCTGGGAAGCCAACAAACGGATGCGAGACGTCGTGGGAGAAATGATCCGCCATGAGCAACAGTTGTAAAAAACCGAGATGGTGCTGTCAGATATTTGAGTAGGTGAAATGAGGCGGGCATGTTGAGTTCAGTAAAGGAAGGTATCAAACAGCTATTGCAAGCTGCAGGCATCGAGGCCCACCGTTTTCATCCCGACACCTCTCCGTTAGCACGGCTGATGGTTGCGTTACGCCACTCTCATATCGATCTCGTTATTGACATCGGCGCCAACGAAGGACAGTTTGCAGATGAATTACGTGTAGGCGGCTACTCAGGGCGCATTATCTCCTTCGAACCGTTAACGGTTGCCCATCGTCAGCTTTTACAGGAGAGCAATAGTGATTCGGCCTGGCATGTGCATCCGCGTTGCGCGTTGGGAGATCGTATTGGCGAGATCGAACTGAACATATCCGGCAACTCGGTCAGTAGTTCGATCCTCCCCATGCTTACGTCGCATAGCAGTGCGGCACCTGAATCTGCTTATCTTGGACATGAGTCGGCTCCGCTGATCACTCTGGACTCGGTTGCGCCGCCCTATCTCGAGGGTGCTCAGGCGCCGTTTCTCAAAATTGATACCCAGGGATACGAATGGCATGTCCTCGACGGAGCGCTTGCAACACTGCCGAAGGTACGCGGAATCCAGATGGAGCTATCCCTGGTTCCGTTGTACGAAGGGCAGCGACTTTGGCGGGAGTGCATTGAACGCCTGGAAGCAGAAGGTTTTGTGTTGTGGGCGCTACAACCCGCGTTTGTCGATCCGGCTACTGGGCGCATCCTGCAATGGGATGGATTGTTCTTTCGGCCATGAACCTGAGTTGGCCTCGCATTTCAATTTAAAGTATCCTACGGAACTTCTCTTTGTTGGAACCAGCACATTCTTGGGCCACACGACAAGAAAACGCCTTGATCGCTCACTTAAAATGAACGAAATGGATGATCTAAATCGGTATTCACAGGGTCCGCTCGTGACCGTCGTCACCCCTTCCTTCAATCAGGGTCGGTTCATTCGGGATACGATAGAGAGCGTGTTGTCGCAGGATTATCCCAATCTCGAATACATGGTCATCGATGGCGGGTCGACGGATGACACGTTGTCCATTTTGAAAAGCTATGAGGGTCGGTTCGTCTGGGTTTCGGAACCGGATCACGGGCAGGCCCATGCGATCAATAAAGGTTGGCGATGTACGAAGGGTGAGATCCTAGCTTGGCTTAACTCGGACGACATTTACCAGCCGGGTGCTATTCGAACAGCCGTTGAGTTCCTCATACACAATCAGCAAGTCGGAATGGTATACGGGGAAGCCTATCATGTTGATGAGTCGGGACAGCCCATTGACCGGTATCCGACCGATCCTTTCGATCCCGATCTGTTTTTCGAGCGATGCACCATTTGTCAGCCGACGGTGTTTGTCCGGCGTGCCGTCATTGAAGATGTTGGGTATCTGGATGAATCGCTGAACTTTTGTCTTGATTATGAGCTATGGATCCGAATCGCAAAAAAGTATACGCCGGCTTACGTACCGCAATACTTAGCGAAGAGCCGGCTTCATGAGGAATGTAAGACCATCAAATATCGTGTGAAAGTCCATAAAGAAGCGTTGGACATGCTGCACCACCACTACGGACACGTGCCTCCGTTTCTGCTCGGGGCCTATGTCCGCGAGGTACTCACCTCATATGGGACTGCTTCCACTCCACTGAACAAAGTGTTGTTCTTTTTTGGTATGGTCGCGATTGGTACTCGCGAATTCATTCGGTATAACTCTCGCCTTCCGTTATCGGAGATGGGGCGTTGGAAACGGGGTCTTGCGAAAGGTGTCAAGAAAGTGTGGGCGGAACTTTAACGGCTCTCAAAGTTCAATTGCCATGACTCTCTCGAAACGCTGGAAGTTCTTAGGCCGCAGGAATTTGATTTGGAACTCCACACGGATACACCGTACATGAGCTTTCAGAAATGTATCAATATCCACAAGGGAGAACTTACCTCAATACTGAGGTGGTTAAGGAGCGAGAGGAGGCGGGTTCATATATGGGGTGCTTCGACCAAAGGCAATGCTATTTTGCAGTGGTGCGGCGGTAACATTCCACAGCCAATTATGCGGCAGACCGGAATCCTGATAAGTAAGGGACGCATACATTGGGGACCGATGCCCCCGTAATCAGTGAAGTCGAATCCCGAGCAATGGAGCGAGATTACTATTTGATGCTCCCGTGGCACTTCAAGAAGGAATTCATCGAAAGAGAGAAGGGAGAGTTGGATCAAGGCGTGGGACTGATCTTTCCGTTGCCACTGTCGAGATTGTGAATCGATAGATCGGCAGACGTCCGTTGGCCGGTTTTCTTCGCGCCAGACTGCGTCCCCCTACTTCCTTCTGTATCGCCTCGTTGAGCGTTTGATTGAGAGCAAGCGCTACGCTTCCGAATACGTCAACCATAGTTGTCCTGTGATTGTTGTCAATGCCACGATCATATCACCGCAGCCAAGTGGTTTGGGTGTTTTTGCACGCGAACTATTTAACCACCTCGCGATGTTAGATCCGGAATTGACCGCAGTTACTTCTTGTAAAGACCAGTTAGCGGGTGGACATGTTATCCCAGTTCCCACATGGGTGCGGAGTAGACATGGATCTGTGATGGGAGGGGCGTTGAGATCTGTGTGGACCCAGGTGGCGCTCCCTCGCCTATTGCGCCGTATTGGGGCGCGGCTGTTACTGAGCCCTAACCATGAGGTGGTGCTCAGGTGCCCATGTCCCCAGGTGGCCGTCATATATGATCTACTGCCTCTCTTCTTCCCCGAACAGTTTCCCAGGTTGAAACACTATTTCCGCTTCATACTGCCTCGGGTCCTGAAGACAGTAGCTGTAGTAGTGGCAGGCTCAGAGAGCACGAAGCGTAACTTGGTCAAGCACTATGGTCTTGAGTCGTCGAGAATTCGAGTCATTTATCCGGGGGGCGGCGCAGTTCAACAGAGTTACCCAAAAAGTTCAGCCGGGTCTGCGACTCCCTATCTTCTCTACGTGGGCAACCAATATCCGTACAAAAATCTCCAGCGCTTGATTGAAGCGTTCTCGGAGCTGGTCAAACGGAACTTTCCTCATCAACTTATTCTGGCGGGGAAGAAGGACCCACGTTTCTTCCCCGATCTTCAACGGAAAGCTGTTGAATTGGGTTTAGCAACACGCGTGAAGTTTGTCGACTACGTTTCCAAAGAGCAACTGCCACGCTTGTACGCTGAAGCTGCCCTGTTCGTGTTCCCCTCTTTGTATGAAGGTTTCGGGCTTCCCGTTCTTGAGGCCATGGCCTATGGCTGTCCAGTCGTTGCAGCAAATGGGTCTTCCATTCCAGAAGTGTGCGGTGAGGCAGCGCTCTATTTCGACCCAACCGACGTAGGAGATATCGTGAGGGTTCTGGCCAAAGTTCTCACAACTTCAGATCTCCGCGCGCACTTGACGGGCCAGGGGGACAAACGTGTGCATGACTTCGATTGGGGCAAGACGGCAGATCAGTATTACAGTCTGCTCTCAGCCATATGAACACGCTATGACTTTTGGGGGAGTAAGCGCTAAACGACTGATAGGCGAGATCTTGAATCGCATTTCTGTGGAGAATGTCTTCAGCTATAACGCCTCGAGAACGAGCAGTCGCAGCCAGATACTAAAGAAATGAAGGTTGCCCTTGTTCATGACTGGCTTGTAAGTATGCGTGGGGGAGAACGATGTTTTGAGGTTCTCTGTGAGTTATTCCCGGATGCGGACGTCTTTACGCTTGTGCATCGGAAAGGGCAGGTTTCGCCTGTCATCGAAAAACACTCGATTCGGACCAGTTTCATTCAACGTTTGCCTTTGTCGTTCACGCACTATCAACACTATCTGCCTTTCTTCCCCCTCGCGATCAGGTCCTTCGCTTTTCATGATTACGATCTGGTCATCAGTTCCAGCCACTGTGTAGCGAAAGGGCTGCGTGTGCCTGACAACGTATGCCATCTCGCCTATATCTATACGCCAATGCGATATATCTGGGACCAATTTGACGCTTACTTTGCCGATGGGCGAGCGGGGTGGCTTACACGAACAGTCATGGGTTTGCTGCGCCGACCTCTTCAACGATGGGATGTGTCCTCAAATGATGGCGTGTATCGGTTTGTCGCGATCTCTGAACATGTGGCACGACGTATACGGTCTTATTGGGGGCGAGAAGCAACCGTTCTGTATCCACCGGTGGACTGGCAGTTGTTCGCGGCGTCCAATCAAGACGAGGGATTCTATTTGCTAGTCTCGGCGCTGGTCCCCTACAAGAGAGTGGATCTAGCCATTGAGTCCGCCAATCGGATGAAGTTTCCACTAAAGATTATAGGAACAGGTCAGGACGAAAAGCGCTTAAGGCGACTTGCCGGTCCAAGCGTTGAGCTGCTTGGCTGGCAGCCTGATTCTGAGATCCGTCACCACTACGCTCGTTGCAAGGCCCTCCTCTTTCCTGGCGAAGAGGATTTTGGTATCGTTCCACTCGAGGCGATGGCGTGCGGAAAGCCAGTCATAGCCTACGCCAGGGGCGGGGCGCTCGAGACTGTGGTTTCGTTGATGTCACGCGAGCCCTCCGTGCGGAAGGAAAGCGCTGTTGATATGCCGCTTCGGGCCAGCGACGAACAGTATCCCACTGGTGTATTTTTTGATGAGCAGACGCCAGAATCGCTGGTTGGTGCGGTCGAAATTTTTGAACGCCATCGGAACAGGTTTGATCCAGAGAGGATTCGATCGCATGTGGAGCCCTTCGACAGGAAATATTTTATGGAGCGACTGCGCCAGTTGATCGAAACGAGCCGTGAGGATTTCCGTCGTACACGCCTATGCTGAAACGACACGCTCAATTTCTTCAGAGTCTCCTCTTTCTGTTTGATCTGGCCCTGATCTCTGCCTGCTGGATGGCAGCCTACTACATTCGCTTCGTGGGCGGATGGGGGCCGGTTGAAAAGGGTATTCCACCTCTGGAAATTTATATCTATTTACTTGCGCCTATCCTGATCGTTTGGGGAATATCTTTTAGAGCATTTAATTTGTATAGGCCTCGACGGATGGGCTCCCACCTGGCCGAGGTTTTCGACATTGCAGTAGCCAACTCCTTGTCGGTGTTGATTCTCGTCGGGTTGACGTTCTTCGTGCGTCAGTTCGAATATTCACGTCTTGTCTTTCTGTACTTCTGGGTTCTGAACCTTGCAGCGCTCAGTTTCTCGCGAATGGTCTTTCGCGAGGGCCTGAGATTTTTCCGAAAGCAGGGTTACAACCAGCGGCATTGTCTGATCATTGGGGCAGGCAAAGTCGGACAGAGGATTGCCCGCTCACTGTCGCTTCATCCGGAATTCGGCGTTAAAGTCCAAGGCTACTTGACTCGCCGGCCTGAAAAGTTGGGCCAAACCTTTGAAGGGGTTTCGGTCATCGGTCTGTACGGAGATGTGGAGAAGTATGCGCCGGCTTTGGACATTGTCTTTCTTTGTCTACCTCCGGAGGCCGAGCCTCAAGCGGAAAAGATGCTGGAATATCTGGCGACCACGACCGTCGAAGTGAAAGTTATCCCGGCGATCTATGAGTTTATTACCCTTCGGGCGGAAGCAGAAATGTTCGAGGGGTTGCCGGTTATCACGCTGCAGGGCTCTCCCTTGCATGGATGGAACATTTTCCTCAAGCGTAGCACCGATTTAATCGGCAGCTTGATCGCTCTTCTCCTTACATTGCCTGTGCAGGGATTTGTCGCGTTGCTGATTAGGCTGACTTCTCCCGGGCCGGTCCTCTTTAAACAGGAGCGCATGGGTTTTGATGGAAAGCCGTTCATGATGCTCAAGTTTCGTACGATGCGCGCGGATCATGCCGGCGATCAAGCGCTGTTAACTCAGAAAGATGATCCCCGCGTGACGTCGATTGGGCGCGTCTTACGATCAACTAGTTTTGATGAATTGCCACAATTCTGGAATGTTCTGAAGGGGGACATGAGCATCGTTGGACCGAGGCCGGAACGGTCTTGGGTGGTCGAGGAGGTTCGAAAACATATTCCCCTGTATATGCTCAAGCATAAGATGAAAGCCGGGATTACAGGGTGGGCGCAAGTCAGTGGCTGGCGTGGCGACACCTCGCTTGAAAAACGAATTGAGTTCGACCTGTACTACATTGAGCATTGGTCCATCTGGCTCGATCTGAAGATCATGTGGCTGACGATATGGCAGGGATTCATTCACAAGCATGCCTATTGACCTAGCAGGATGCTGAAAAAGTCCGCCAGCGGTGTTCTCTCTTCGCTCAGAGGGTCAACGTACCGAAGCGTACGCCTCGCCTCCTCGCTCGCTGCGGCCTTGCTGGACGGACTTTTTGAGCGTCCTGCGTGGGTGTTCTCCTCTTATCCCAGACCTGCAGACCATCAAAGTTCTAGCGCATCAAAATTGTTTTCCCGCAGCCTGCTAGTGCTGTTGGAGAGTGGGCCCTTGCTCATCGGCTGCTCGTAGAACCTCGGGTATTACCTGTTCTTGTGTTTGCACGGCTTGCTTGTTAAGATCGCCTCATCTTCAAGCAATCTCCCTCATGGCATCCAGACTAACTCCTCATGGAGCAGCCGGAACTGCAGGTGGTGGCGGATCAACGGGGATGCCCGACGAACGCTGCTGATCTGGTATAGGCATTGGCCCAAATGCTCAGAGTAGATATTCGAGGGATTGTCCACGCGACGGGAACAGGCGACTGCATTTGGTACGAATTGGCATCTGCCATCCTGTCGGCGAAAGCTCTTGGATTGTAGCCGAATCAACTCCCTGGGTTGGTATCCCAAGATCTCGCTGCGCGATGGATTACCCCTAACTCATCAATGGTATTTGAAGCATCTTTCGAGTCAGAAAGTGGCTCCTAACTTAGCACTCTAAGCAAGTTCAGTGTATGGGCTGAAGTTTCCCCAATGCCGCCTGCTCTGATCGGACCTCGTGCGGAGAGATGTTCATGTTAATCATAAGCGCAGGAATGCAGAAGTCTGGAAGTGCATATTTCTATACCGTCATCAATGAAATAATATTCGAAACCGGGCGTGGGAAAGACGCCCGCAAGATAAAAAACAATAGGAACCTCGATGACTTAATGAAAATGTATAATAATAATATCGGTCACCTGACATTAGCTAAGCTCATCATATTGTGGCGAATCAGTATTCAAGATGGTACATTTGTAGTCAAAACGCATTCAGGCCCAACCCTACCAGCCAGAATCTTAAGCAAGTTGGGGTTGCTTCGCATTGTGTATTGTTTCCGAGACCCTCGCGATGTATTGCTTTCTGCAATCGATCATGGAAAAAAGATTCTGGATAGCGGTGAAAACCATACCTTCGCGAGCATGGTTGATTTTGATAAAGCTTTACAAAATGTCAGAGCTTGGCTTGATATCTGGAAAAGGTATGCTGATATGCCGGAAGTATTGACAGTTAAATATGAAGAAATGATACAAGACCCAGTCACTGTTACCAAGAAAATAGAAGAGTTCTTAGGTGTCTCGGTGAATCCAGCAAAGAGGCAAGAAATTCTCTGGAAGTTCTCAAAAGATAACTTCGATGGTGACCGAAGAGGAATGCATTTTAATAAAGCCAAGATTTTCAGGTACAAGACAGAGATGACGGAAGGACAAAAGGTTAAGTGTGGAGCAGAATTTGGGGATTACCTTAAAGCTATGGATTACGACGTTGGATAGAATTGCCCAATAAGGCGCTACACCTGACCGCTATTTCGCTGCGCTCCATTGCGGCAGGTGAGCTTCGCGTTAGCCATGAAAGAAAATGACGATCCCACTGCGAAAGAGGACGAGAAATCGGATTTAGCAGATGATCCAGTTCTTTCAGCTCTGAACAAAGAGTTCGAGTCCGTCTTAGTGAGTCTGCCTGAATGGGGTCTGGTCTTACAATCACACATCAATCCATCCCATGCTAGCCCGCATTGTTCATGAATGCTTCTGCTGCAATCGCGGATTCACTGCTGCGACAAGCGTAGATGCGGTTGGCACAGCGTCCACGCAGGCGGGCTCGCCACTCAGTCGGGCAACATACCGTTTCAGTATGCTTCCCTCGCGGGCTCTGCCCTGGAGCCTGTCTCGCGTGGTGACTGCGCGATTTCGCGACGAACCATCATAAATAATGCGGGCTAGAACTCATACGATGGCTCAACGATCATTATCTCAGAAAACTTCGCGGTCCGAGAAGGTGGCACGCAAGCTGCTCAGTCAGATCCATCTGTTTGCCACGGATGTGGACGGAGTCTTGACTGATGCGGGCATGTATTACTCGGAATCCGGCGATGAGTGGAAGAAGTTCAATACGCGCGATGGCATGGGGATCAAGCTGTTGCAGAGGGTGGGAATCATCACCGCTATTGTTACGCAGGAGCGGACTAAGCTGGTGGCGCGGCGTGCCGAGAAACTCATGATTCCCGAGTTACACCAAGGGGTGATGGATAAGTTAACGGTGATTCGGGAGATGGCGGCCAGACATGGGCTCTCGCTCAAGCAAGTGGCCTATATTGGAGACGATGTGAATGATCTTGAAGCGTTGAAGGCCGTGGGATTTTCGGCCTCTCCGGCGGACGGGCTGCCGGCTGTTGTGGCGGCGGTCGACTATGTCTGTCGGAAGAAGGGTGGGGAGGGGGCAGTTCGGGAAATCATTGAGATGATTCTGGAGGCGCAGTAGCATCGGCCACGCTAACCGTCAATTGTTCACTATTGCACGAGCAGATGGATTACATTTATGGCAATTCACGATTCACGTATCACAAATAACGATCTGCACTCTCATCTGTATCCCGTAATCATGGCCGGCGGCAGCGGCACCAGGTTTTGGCCGCTCAGTCGACAGTTGTTTCCCAAACAGCTGCTGCGGATTAAGGGAGATGAAACGTTGATTCAGCAGACCATGCGCCGGGTGGTTTGTGCGTCGTCACCGAACCGGGTGATGATCTCCACGAATCCAGCCCAAGCAGAATCCATTCGCGTTCAGTTGAGTGAATGGAAAGACGCGCTCACAGATAATTTCGTGCTTGAACCGGAAGGGCGCAATACCGCTCCGGCCATTGCCTTGGTGGCGTTAGAACTGGTCCATCGGGATCCTGACGCGATGATGTTGGTGGTTCCGGCCGATCATATCGTCAAGGGCCAACGAGCGTTCGATACAGCTGTGGCGTTGGCGGAGACGATAGCGAAGCGGGACTATCTGGTGACGTTTGGTATCAAGCCGATCCGTCCAGAAACTGGCTACGGTTACATTAGGCCCAACCGGAAAGTGACGTTGGGGAAACAGGGTATGCTCAAGGGACATCCGGTCAGCCGATTCGTTGAAAAACCCAATGCCACCAAGGCTGCGCAATATCTCAAGGCAGGGGACTACTACTGGAACAGCGGCATGTTTATTTGGCGCGCCGCGACGATTCTTGATGAAATTCGACGCCATCAACCCACCCTCTTTCGCGGGATCGAACGGATCGGCCAATTGATGCAGGCAGGGGCGTCCAGACAGACCATCGACGATGCCTACAGGACACTAAAGCCGGTTTCGATCGACACGGGTGTCATGGAGCGATCGAAGAAATCCGCGATCGTGCCTGTGTCCTTTCAGTGGTCTGACGTCGGGAGTTGGGGGAGCCTGGATGAAGTGGCGCCGAAGGATCAGTCCGGCAATGTCGTCGTCGGCCGTGTGGTCGACGTCGATAGCCGCCGGTCGATCGTCTACGGGGATCGCCGTCTCGTGGCGACGATCGGGCTCACCGACATGGTGGTGGTCGATACGCCGGACGCCACATTAGTTTGTCCAAAATCCCGCGCGCAAGATGTGAAGCAGTTGGTTGAACTCCTTAAACGGCAGAACGCGCCGGAACACTTGGAACATCTGACCGTACATCGGCCCTGGGGGTCCTATACCATTCTGGAAGAAGGACTTGGTTACAAAGTGAAGCGCGTGACGGTGAAGCCAGGAGGGCGGCTCTCGTTACAGATGCACCATCAACGGAGCGAACATTGGGTGGTGATCACAGGGACAGCGCGGGTGACCAGGGGCGACGAGGTCTTCGATCTCAATGTGGGCCATAGTACAGAGATTCCTGTCGAAACTCGCCACCGGCTGGAAAACCCCGGTCAAGAGACTCTGCATATCATTGAAGTGCAAAACGGGCCTTATCTTGGTGAAGACGATATTGTCCGGTTTCAGGATGACTATGGGAGAGGGGTGAAGCGTGAATCGTGAATCGATAACCGTTCAGGTAGATAGACCGAAGGCTGAAGGCTGTTAGATCACTTCGGTCTTCAGCCTGAACCCCTGAGGAGTTACCGATATTTATCAAAAGCAAAAACGTCATCACGCAGTTCACGTTTAACGATTAACGAGTCACGAGGACAATGGGACTATTTCGCGAATATGATCTGCGTGGCGTCGTGGGCCAGGAACTCACCGATTCTATTGCGGAGCAGGTAGGGCGTGCTTACTGCACCTATGTAAAAGATCGTGGGGTGAAGACGATCTCGGTCGGGCGAGATGGCCGACTGAGTTCACCGGGGCTTCACAAAGCTCTCGTGCGGGGCCTTCTCGCCGGTGGACTGAACGTGGTGGATATCGGTATTTGCCCCTCGCCACTCGTGTATTTCTCTCTGTTTCAACTACCGGTTGATGGCGGCATCATGATCACCGGGAGCCACAATGCCGCAGAATACAATGGATTTAAAATCTGCATCGGGAAAGACTCGATTCATGGGGAGGAGATCCAGGCGCTTCGAGCGGTGATGGAGGCAGGCTCATTTGTATCTGGAGCCGGACAGTTATCGGAGCATCCCATCCTCCCTGACTATCTGGCCTATATCAAGAAGAGCTTCACTCACGTCAATGCCAAGCGCCTGCATGTCGTTATCGACTGCGGAAACGGGGTGGCGGCCTTGGTGGCGAAACAGGCCTTGGAGCTCCTCGGCTGTCACGTCACAGGGCTCTATTGCGATCTCGATGGGAGATTTCCGAACCATCATCCCGATCCCACGGTCGTAGAGAATCTCGATGATCTGATTCAGGCCGTCAAACAGCACAAAGCCGATGTCGGGATCGGCTACGATGGAGATGCCGATCGCATTGGGGCCATCGATGAGCAGGGAAATGTGTTATGGGGCGATCGACTGCTGGTGGTCTACGCGCGCGATATTCTGGCGGACAAGCCGGGGAGTACCATCATCTCAGAGGTCAAGTCGTCGCAGAGTCTCTATGACGATATTGCGAAGCAGGGGGGCCGGCCGATCATGTGGAAAACCGGCCACTCCTTGATCAAGGCGAAGATGAAAAGCGAGCATGCCGTCTTGGCCGGCGAAATGTCCGGGCACATGTTCTTTGCCGATCGGTACTTCGGGTATGACGACGCGATTTATGCCTCATGCCGGCTGGTGGAAATTCTGGCCAAGACCACTCGTTCACTCTCCGCGTTGGTGGCGGATCTTCCGAAGACGTCCGTCACCCCGGAGATTCGGGTAGACGTGTCGGACTCCATCAAATTCGAGTTGGTCAGGCATGTGCAGGATCGGTTGGCAGACTGCACGAAAACCCGCGAGGAGCTTGGTCCAGCCAAGCTAGTCGTGCGCGATGTCGTCACCATCGATGGAGTACGTGCCATCTTCGACGATGGGTGGGGCCTGATCCGAGCCTCGAACACCCAGCCGGCCCTCGTGTTACGTTTTGAAGCCACCTCGCCGGAACGATTGGCCACGATCCGAACAGTCATCGAAGGCGAGCTTATAGCGGCCAAACAGGCCCTTGGCTGTTAACAGGATGCTGAAAAAGTCCGCCAGCAGCGTTCTCGCGTCGTTCAGAGCCTCAACGTACCCCTGAGGGTACGCCTCGGCACTTCACTCGCTGCGGCCTTGCTGGACGGTCTTTTTGAGCATCCTGGGGGAGCGTTCTCTTGCTGTGTCACACGTGCGGACCACCGAAGTTCTCGCCTGCCAAAATAGTTTATTCTCTTTAACCGAATACCCCGCAGCTTGCTGTGGGAAGCTGCATTCATGATTGATTCTGCTGCAATTGCCGATGCCTGACTCAAGCGAGACGGGCGAGACTGGCGGGAAAAACGCGACTGGCAGGGACTGGGCACACACATCACGCGAGTCTCGCTCCTCGCGCTTGTCGCGCGCGATTCCGCCATTTCGTGCCTGGCTCGTATTGGCATGCCTGATCCTGGGTGCCTTGAGCGGGGAGGTCTCGTGGGCGGGACCCACTAGCGACCATCCTTCAGCGAGGTTCTTCCAAGTCGGGGAACAGCTCACCTACGAAATTTCTTGGCTGAATATCACAGCCGGCACAGCCGTGATGGCTGTGAGTGCTGCCGGCACTGACGGAGACCGGCCGCTGGCGAAATTGATCACCACGGCGCAGTCGAGGCCCGTGATCACCAAATTCTTTCCCGTGGATAACCGGGTAGAGTCGATAGTGGATCCCGCCACGATGCTTCCGGAGCACTTGACCTTCAAGCGGCGAGAAGGGAGGAAGAAAGAAGATATCGAGTACACATTTCATCAGAAAAAGGGAACGGTCACGGTTATCAAAGGTGGAATGACTGAAACATTGGAGATGCCGCCGGGCACCCAAGACGTCATCTCCTGTCTCTATTATGCGCGCAACGAATTATCGCTCCAGCCAGGGTCAGTTCTGACGATGAACGTGCATCACGATAAAAAGAACCGCAAACTGGACGTGCGCGTTGAGGAGATTGAGACTATCAGCGGTCCGTGGGGGAAGGTTGAAACGGCCCGCGTGCTGGTCATTATGCCGTTCCAAGGTATCTTCCTCAACCGGGGCAACATCCGGGTGTGGTTTACCAACGACGATCGGCGTATTCCGGTTCGGATGAAGGCGAAAGTCATCATCGGGTCGATTGTGGCTGATCTCGTCAGCGGATTGCCGGCCGCATCATCAATCCAATGAGGGAATTAGGAGCCTGTCCGACATTGACCGTTCTACTGTGACGAATGATCCGCGACCATCTGCGTCGTTCTCGGCCCGAAAAAATCCTCAATATATTCCAGCGAATACACCTCCGGTTTTTTCCGGGCCTGCGGCCTCGCATCTGGCTGCACTTCGTTCGCCTCGTCACGAAGGCAGTGTCGGACAGGCTCCTAGCCTTTCGTTGCCCACCCTGTTCAAAACAGTTATACTCGCTTCGACCATGGGACGGTTTCCTCTTACTTTAAGCAAATTTATCAACCAGAAGCAGGCGGCTCGCCTGGGAGCCACCGGGGATTTTGCCAGTCTTCTGGCCCAGATCGGCCTGGTTGGGAAACTCATTGCGCAGGATCTCAGACGCGCAGGGCTCATCGATATCCTGGGAACGACCGGCGAGATCAATGTGCAGGGGGAGACAGTCAAGAAGCTGGATGAGATTGCGAACGAGACCTTCCTGAAGGTATTTCGCCATTGCGGGCTTGTGTGCGCACTGGCATCGGAAGAGATGGAAAAGCCAATCCTGCTACAGGAGAATTGGCCGCAAGCCAAGTACATGCTGCTCTTCGATCCTCTCGATGGTTCATCAAACACGGATTGCAACATGCCGCTCGGCGCGATTTTTTCCGTCGTGAAGTCCGAACGCAACGACCGTACGCCGACCGAGGATGACATCGTCCGCAAGGGAACAGAGCAGGTGGCCTCCGGCTATCTCCTCTACGGGTCAAGTACCATGCTGGTCTATACAGTTGGGCAAGGAGTCTACGGGTTTACATTGGAGCCTGGCATCGGCGAGTATCTCCTGTCTCACGAGCAGATCCGCATTCCTGCTCGAGGCAAGGTCTACGGCGTGAACGAAGGCAACTATCACAAATGGACGACGGGCACGAAGAAGTATGTGGAATACTTAAAGACCCCGGATAAGGCTACGGGGCGACCGTATAGTGTACGCTATTCTGGTTGCTTGGTGGCTGATGTGCATCGGATTCTCCTCGGGGGAGGCATCTATCTCTATCCCGGTGAGCTGGATAAGCCGGAGGGCAAACTTCGGTTGTTGTACGAAGCCAATCCGTTGGCGTGGGTCGTCGAACAGGCGGGCGGCAGGGCCAGCACCGGCACCATGCGCATCCTCGACGTGGAGGCCAAGCAACTTCATCAACGGGTGCCGTTAGTCATCGGCAGTGCGAACGACGTGCGCGACGCAGAGGAGTTCATCCAAGGCAGACGATAGCCGGCATCGAATGCAGCGACTCAGGTAGATAGGCTGAAGGCCGAAGGTCGGAGTTCGAGGTTCCTGCTTCAGCCTGAACACCTGAATAGCTAGAACGAATAACGTTTCACGATTCACGAATCCACGGGAGGTTTGGTATGGCTGATCGTGTACAAGAGATTCTGAGCTGGTACAGCAGCGACAACGCGGGAACAAGAACAAATATCGCCCGTTTGTTGCGCCATGGAAAATTGGCGGGGACCGGCAAGCTGGTGATTCTGCCCGTGGACCAAGGGTTCGAGCATGGTCCAGCCCGGAGCTTTGCCTCCAATCCAGGGGGGTACAATCCCCACTATCATTTTCAATTGGCCATCGATGCCGGCTGCAATGCCTACGCGGCTCCGCTGGGATTTCTCGAAGCCGGCGCCGCTGAATTCGCCGGCCGGATTCCGCTGATTCTGAAGTTGAACAATCACGATGTCTTGCATGACGAGAAAGATCCCTTGCCCTCGGTCACCGGCAGCGTGAAGGACGCGCTCCGGCTCGGTTGTTCGGCGGTCGGATTCACGATCTATCCCGGGTCATCGCACTGCAACGCCATGTATGAACAGCTGCGCGCGATTGCAGAAGACGCCAAGGACTGTGGCTTGGCGGTCGTCGTGTGGTCGTACCCGCGCGGGTCGGTACTCAGTAAGGAAGGGGAGACGGCGATCGATGTGGTGGCGTATGCGGCGCAGATTGCGGCCCAGCTCGGTGCCCATGTCCTTAAGGTCAAGCTTCCTACTGCACATCTTGAACAGGCCGCGGCGAAGAAGGTGTACGAATCGGAAAAGATTCCGATCACGACCCTGGCGGAGCGGGTCAAGCATGTGGTGCAGAGCTCGTTCGATGGGCGCCGGATCGTCATCTTCTCCGGAGGGGCCAAGAGCGAGGACAAGCATGTGTTTGAGGAGGCGCGCGCCATTCGTGACGGCGGCGGGTTTGGCTCCATCATTGGGCGGAACTCGTTCCAGCGGCCTAAAGCGGAGGCGATGAAATTTCTCCACACCATCATGGGGATATATTCCGGCGAGATGCAGTGATGCGCAGGGTTACACCGGTTGTGTGTGTATCGTTCGTGTAACGGGGGATGAAGAGCAAGGATCACCTATGAAACTCGTTCGTGCATGGCTGGTTCCGTTTACCTTGGTCGCTGGAGGTATCATCATCGGGATCGTGGTGGCTTCTGACATGGGTTGGTTGCCGACCGGCACGGCCGGGCCCGAGCCGATTCCCAACCCAATCATTCGTCCAGTGGCTACCGCGCCACAGTTGCCGATGGCAGGGGGGAGCGGGAAAAACTTCGTTGAGATCGCAAAATCGGTGAAACCGGCGGTCGTCAACATCGCGGCGACGCGAAGCGGGAAATCCGGTGAAAGTCCGCACGGCGCTCCGTTCGACGACCCGTTTTTTCGCAAGTTCTTCGGCGATGAATTTTTTAAGCGTGATCGTGATGCCCCTCAGCGAGAGCCAAAAGAGCGGGGCCAGGGGTCCGGAGTCATTGTGGAAGCCAATGGGTTGATCGTCACCAATAATCATGTGGTGAACAAGGCTGACGAGATTCGGGTCTTTTTGTCGGACAAGCGGGAGTTTAAGGGCAAGCTGATTGGAACCGATGCGAAGACGGATATCGCGATCGTGAAAATCGAGGCGACAGGGCTCCAAACTATTCCCTGGGCCGATTCCGACCAACTGGAGGTCGGGGAGTTTGTCTTGGCCGTGGGAAGCCCGTTCGGGCTCACCCAAACCGTGACGATGGGGATCGTCAGTGCAGTCGGACGAGCCAGTATGGGAATTGCCGAATACGAAGACTTCATCCAAACCGATGCGGCGATCAACCCAGGCAATTCCGGAGGTGCGTTAGTCAACGTGCGTGGCGAATTAGTCGGGATCAATACGGCAATCTTCAGTCAAAGCGGCGGCAACATGGGTATTGGGTTTGCGGTGCCCAGCAACCTGTCGCGCGCTGTCATGGATCAGTTGGTACGGACGGGGAAAGTCGTCCGTGGCTGGCTTGGTGTAGCGATTCAAGATTTGACTCCTGAGTTGGCCACACAGTTCGGGATCACCGATACGAAGGGCGTGCTCGTCAGCGATGTCATGGAGGATAGTCCTGCGAAGAAGGCGGGATTTGAGCGCGCAGATGTCATTATCGAATATGACGGCAAGTCGATGGATTCGCCGACGCATTTGCGGAATGCCGTCGCACAGACTCCGATCGGGAAGAAGGTCTCGGTCAAGTTGATCCGAGACAAGAAGCCCAAGACGATCGAGGTCGCGATTGTGGAGCAGCCGAAATCGTTAGGACAGCCCGGCGCAGAGGAGAGCAGGGAATCAGCGGTGCCCACGGGGCTCCTCTCGGATCTTGATGTCCGCGAGTTAAACGAGGAACTGACTGCTCGGTACGGATTGAAAGCTACTGAGCGTGGTGTGGTAGTGGTCAGGGTCAAGTCGGGAAGCACGGCGGAGGAGATGGGTGTGCGCGAAGGCGACATTATACTCGAAGTCAATCGCAAGGCGGTGGGCTCGCTCAAGTCCTATGAACAAGCCGCTTCCGGCCTTGCCAAAGGTCAAGCAGTCCTCTTGCTGCTCAAACGGAAAGGCCAAACGATCTATCTCACGCTGCGGCCCTAACATGACCACGACTCGCTTGCCTCGCGGCGAACCAGTCCCTCGTCAGGCTCCTTTGGTGGTGGCACTCGTTCCCGCTGCCGGCCGCGGTCTTCGGATGGGCGGCTCCGTTCCCAAACAATTTCTTTCGTTGGGTGGTGAGCCGCTCGTCATTCAGTCGTTGCGGGCGTTGCAAGCCGCTCCCGTGGTCGACCAGATTATTCTTGCTGTTCCGCATGCAGACGTCGAATACTGTGAGCACGCGATCGTATCGCGGCAACGTTTCACCAAAGTGACGAAGGTGGTGGCAGGTGGTGCAGAGCGCCAGGATTCGGTGCGGCTCGCGCTCGCTCAGATCCCCTCAGACACAGAGATCGTGCTCATACACGACGCCGTACGTCCATTTGTGACGCTTCGGATGATCGCCGAGGTCGTGGCTGCGGCGAGGAAAGAGGGAGCGGCAATTATTGCGCTTCCGATGCGGGATACCGTGAAGCAGGTACGGATGGATGGGATGATTGAGCGAACGGTCGATCGCACCCCCTTGTGGCTCGCTCAAACTCCGCAGGCCTTTCGACGGGACTGGATCGAGACCGCTCACAGGAAAGCGCATGTCGAAGGGGTGCGGGCCACCGATGACGCATCTCTGGTGGAATGGCTGGGGTATTCAGTTGCGGTGGTTGAGGGAAGTGGGGAGAACATCAAAGTGACGAGGCCTGAAGACCTGGTGATCGGCGAGGCGATTCTGGCGTCGCGATCCAAGAAAAGTCATTAGTCATTGGCCAATGGGAAAGCGATATCACTGTGCGTGTTTGTGAGCATCATTGACGGTTGACCATTGACTGTTGACGAAGGGAGAAAGATGCGAGTGGGCTGCGGCTACGACATCCATCCGTTGGGACCAGGACGAAAGCTGATTCTCGGCGGGATCGAGGTGCCCCACAGCAAGGGTTTGTTGGGACACTCCGATTCCGATGCCTTGGTCCATGCCCTCTGCGATGCACTGCTCGGCGCGATGGGTGAAGGAGATTTGGGCCGGCACTATCCCAGCTCCGATCAGCGGTTCAAAGGTATTTCGAGCTTGAAGCTGTTGGAGGATGTGGTCGGGAAGATGCGGGGGAAGGGGTATCGCATCGTGAACGTCGATACGGTCATTATCGCGCAGGCCCCTCGACTCAGTTCGCACTTGGCCGCCATGCAGAAACAAATGGCGCAGGTGCTCGGGGTCGATCCTGACCTCGTCAACG
>CAVUHR010000012.1:0-47476 GCA_963741245.1 Nitrospirota bacterium
CAAACAGCCGGTCGTAGGCGTTCGCTGAACGAGCCCACGATACATCCGTGGTCATCCCTGCCTCAACCAGTTGATTCCACATCGATCGATCCTGATACAGCGCCACAGCTCGGCGCAACGCAGCCAGAAGAGCGTCGGCGCTGTCCGCTTCAACATGAAACCCGGTCGCCCGTCCAGCCTGCCGAGCACGCACGGGAAGCGGCACGACCGTATCTGCCAACCCACCTGTCTTTCTCACTACTGGAACCGTTCCATAGCGGAGACTGTAGAGCTGGCTTAGGCCACATGGCTCATACCGCGACGGCATCACAAACACATCTGCTCCGCCTTCGATACGATGCGCGAGTCCTTCGTCGAAGCCGATACGAAGTCCCATCCGATGAGGATAGTGTGCCTGGAGCGCCTTAAACTTGGCTTCGAGTTCCGGCTCGCCAGTCCCCAAGATCACCAGCTGCAGATCCATCGCCATCAGTTGCGGAATAATGGTCTCCACAAGATCTAAGCCCTTCTGCGATGTCAGCCGTGCAATCACGCCAAGAAGCGGAACCGATGCTTCCGGCAGCTGAAACTCCCGTTGAAGCGCCTGCTTACACATCTGTTTCCCTGAGAGATCGGTAGCTGAATAATTCGCGGGAAGATAGGGATCGGTTTCCGGATTCCATCGATCGATGTCGATACCGTTCAGAATGCCCAGGAGTCGGTCCGCTCGATTGCGCAGCACGCCCTCAAGCCCAAAACCGAATTCTGGCGTGAGGATTTCTCGCGCATAGGTGGGACTGACCGTCGTCACATAATCAGCAAAGACAATTCCTCCCTTGAGCAGATTCACCGAACCGTAATACTCAAGGGCCAGGGGGTTAAACAGCGATGGGGGCAGACCGGTTTTCTTGAATTGCTCTCCGGGGAAGAGGCCTTGATACCCGATATTGTGCAGAGTCAGTACGGTGCGCACTCCCTGTACCTCCGGTCGATCTCGATCAACGGTTTTGAGATAGACCGCACAGAGAGCTGTTTGCCAATCATGGAGATGGAGGATGTGAGAATTCCACCGGCACACGGTTCGGAGATAGGCCATCACCTCAATCGTCGCACGGCAGAAGAATGAAAACCGGTCGAGATTATCGGGATAGTCGATACCGCGATCTTGATAGAGCCCCGGCCGGTCGAAGAAGGCCTCGCTCCGAATCGTCCACACCCGCGCCTGGCGACCACCTTCGCCGACAGGAATAACATCTTCTTCAATCAGCGTGTCGACAAGCCCCTGAGGCGTCGGCACTCGTAGCCGACAGACGGAACGGAAGGATCGTCCTGACTCACTCAGGCAACGATAGCGCGGGAGGAGGAGAATGACGTCATGGCCAAGCTTCGCCAACTCAAGAGGCAACGCACCAGCGACATCGGCAAGCCCACCGGTCTTGGCATAGGGGACCGCTTCGGAGGAGACCATGAGCAGATTCAGGGGATGCTTGGTCACGGAAGTAGACGCATCAAATTATGGAGCGGCCGGCACTTCAAACCTGGAGCGAAACTTTTCTTCGTGTTTCCAACTGCGTCCCAACTCATGAAGTTGCGCCGCGGTCAGCGCTTCGCGATAGACAAGCCGTTCCTCAAAAAACACCACCAGCCACCCGTGATCCGGGTAAGCCAAAAACAGCGCATCGCCGGCTTCAATACTGACCTCCCACCCTCGCGGCGGTTCTCCGCTCGCCAACCTCGACCGTGGAATAAGCGAGCCGTCTTTCATGCCGAAGAACTGCATGAACTCGGCATGCTGATACGTCGGCGCTCCCCATGCCCCAACAAACGCGCGGGGGGTTAACTGATGGAGCACCAACTGGTTGTCTCGCACGTGGCGCTCTTGTTCTTCCAGCGAAGGCATCCCGCTGCAACTGAGGACCGACCCAATAGTGATCACGACTAACACACCGGCCCATGCCGAGCGCCTCAGAAAATTAAAGCCCCGGACCCGCTGCGCACCGCACCAGGTCGGTCTGAACATGCCCGCGAGTTCCCTCACAATAGCCGCCGGCTCCTTGGTTCAACAGGCTTCACAGGCTGACAGACGTCGCACTGACAGAGCCGCCGAAGAAGGGCATAGGAGTATATACCGGTATCGTGGCCATCACTCCAAGAAAACTGCAGCGCATACCGTCCGACCGGCTGCACATCCTGCAATATGATCAAGAGGGGTACATCGTCCGGCTGCAAACGCCGTGCACCAGACCACTCGTCCACGCAGGCTGCGCAGGGACATTGCTGGCGGAGATACCTCACGGGATAGACGGCCTTGTGCCCATCGTTCCATTCGATGCCCAACACACCCTTCTCAATCCAGGCCATGTCTCTCGGTTCATACAGGGTCTCTGTCATGTTCACGAATTCCCTTCCACGACTAGCAACTGGATCATCCTTATGACGGATACGAAAGAAAATTCACGGGAGGCAGCTGTCTGCCTGCCACAACGGTGACATACCCTTCAATCACGTCTTCCACCTCGTGACGAACTTGCCCGGCGGCCTTCAGACGATTGACCACAGCGGGCGAGAGTCGCAACGCCTGATGCAGAAACGCCAGGCTCCCTCGCGAGAGCGGCAAACAGCGGAAGGCCTGGCGCGCAGCACAGGCCACACAGACCAGGCCTCCGGACAGAGGCGAAAACTGCGGTTCTCCCATCAACCGGCCCTTGCCACAGGCGGCACAGTGATCGGTCTGAGGGCGAAACCCGATAAGGCCCAGCAGCCGAATCTGAAACAGCAGTGCCGTCAACGCCGGGTCCTGGCTCGTGACTAATGCGCGCAAGCCCTGTTCGAGTGTTTCGAAGAGCTGCGGGTCAGGATCCCCGTCCGGCGTCACTGCACTCACCACATTGACCATCCGCGCGGCAGCGGTCATCAGCGTCAAGTCTTCGCGAAACCGCATGAAGGGCTCAACGAGATCGACTTGAGATACTCGATAGAGCGAATCGCCTGACTTTTCGAACAGGTTCAGATGGCAGATGGTGAGTGGTTCGAGTGATGCGCCGAGCCGGCTCCTCATCCGACGAGCCCCCCGAGCCACCGCGCGAACCTTTCCCATCTCCTTGGTGTAGAAGGTCACGATACGATCCGCATCGCCCCACTTTCGACTTTTCAGCGTGATGGCCGCAGTCTTGATCAGCGGCATGGGAGAGATCCGTGAGACGTGAAACGTGAAACGTGAAACGTTTCGGAGGAAGAGCACTCGGCAGTCCTACGTTTCACGTTTCACGCCTCACCTTTTACGGTTCCTGTCAGCGAAGGTATTCCATGAACACGGTGGCCAGAGAGAGATAGATGGTAATGCCCGTGATGTCATTGGCCGTCGTCACAAAGGGGCCGGCCGCAACGGCAGGATCCACCTCCATGCGCTTCAGCAAGATGGGCATGAACGTGGCCATACTGGTCGAGACCATGAACGCGATAATGAGCGACATCCCCACGACCATGCCCAGAAATGCTTGATGCCAAATCCAGCCGACGATCGTGAGAATCATGCCGCAGGCGAGCCCCATCAGTAGTCCGACTTTGATTTCCCTGAAAAACACGGTGCGCACATCCGTCAGCTCGATCAGCCCTGTCGCCAACCCTCGAATAATGAGGGTCGAGGACTGGAGGCCCACGTTTCCACCCATGGCGGCGATGACCGGAATAAAACTCACGATGGCCACCACTTCCTGAATCGTATACCGGAACTCCCACAGAATCGCGCCCGACAACAGACTGCCGACCAAATTCGTAAAGAGCCACGGGAGCCGGTGTTTCGCCGACGCCACGCTGGAGGATTTCGAGACCGAGTCCTCTTCGATCGCGCCGGCCATCTTGAGCATGTCTTCGGTCGCTTCTTCCCGGATCACGTCCACGACGTCGTCAACCGTGATAATGCCGACCAATTTGTTGTCTTGGTCGATGACTGGAATCGCGAGCAAGTTGTAACTCGCCACCTGACGGGCGACTTCTTCCTGGTCCATGTCGACCGTCACGCTGATCACGTCGCGCGTGGCGATGTTTTTCAGCGGTGTCGTGGGAGGAACCGTCAGCAACTGCCGCAGAGAGAGCACCCCGACCAAGCGCTCATCCTTGTCGGTCACGTAAATATAGAACACCATTTCCGCTTCCGTCGCCAGCTGGAGATGTCGGATGGCATCTTGCGCCGTCGCCTCTTCCGGGAGCGCGAAGAACTCCGTCGTCATGATGCCGCCGGCCGTACCCTTCGGATACTTCAGCAGGTCGGCGACTTCCGTGGAGTCCTCCGTCCGCATCAGCGAGAGAATCTCTTTGGCCCGTTCTTCCGGCACAACCCCGAGGATGTAGGCCACGTCGTCAGAGCCGAGGTCTTTGATCAACCAGGCGATATCCGAGTGCAGCAGATCCGCCAGCACCTGATTGATACTGTCGCTGTCGAGCTCGCTCAGGACTTGGCCGCGCTTCGACTCGCCTCGCACCAGTTCGAAGACTTCCCGCTTTTCTTTGGGGGACGACAGATGCACAATCACTTTCGCCACGTCGGCCGGATGCATCCGGCCCAGCATCTTCGCGAGATTGGTGATCGCACCCCGCCGCAACAGCCGTTGCACCGACAACAGCACGATGTCGGACTTGGTCCGGCCTCGATCGGCCTGGTCACGCAGCGTGTCGCGGAGGAGATCTTTGTCCCCTGGACGAGGGCGCGGATCCGCTGGATTCGATTCTGTTATACGTTCCGTCGGCTGCATCACGATCCTGTTAGTAACCTAATTCGGTGAGGGCATGCTCATCTTCTCGCCACGCCTCCCGCACTTTCACCCACAGCTGCAGAAACACTTTCATCCCAAAGATCTGCTCCATCTCACGTCGTGCATCGGTCCCGACATCCTTGAGTCTCTCCCCGTGCTTCCCGATCACGATCGCCTTATGAGACTCCCGCTCGACCAGCACCGTCGCGCTGATGCGGGCCAGCTTCCCCTCCTCGACAAATTCATCGATCTCCACGGCAACCGAGTAGGGCACTTCTTCATATGTCTGGTGCAAAATCTTCTCGCGAATCATCTCGGCTGCCAAGGTCCGCATGGACTGATCGGTGACGGTGTCTGCATCATAGGCCGCATCCCCTTCCGAAAGATGGGCCACGGTCACGGACAGCAATCGATCGACATTATCGCCGGTTTCAGCCGATACCGGCACCACTTCCGTCCAACCGAATAACCTGGCGTACGTTTCCATCACCGGCAGCAACTTGAGCTTATTGACCAGATCCACCTTGTTCAATACGAGAATTACCGGACGCGGACGCTTCCTGATTGCCCCTTTTACATGATCGATGACCAAGAGATCGCCGGGACCAGGGGAACTCGTCGTGTCCATCAACACGTACAAGATATCTGCTTCCTCCAGCACGTCGACCGTGGTGCGGACCATGCGACGATTGAGCAGATGTTGCGGCTTGTGCAACCCCGGCGTATCGAGCAAGGCAATCTGCGCACCTGGTGCATGCACGACCCCCAGAATTCTCGTCCTCGTCGTTTGCGGCTTGTCCGAGACGATCGCAATCTTCTGCTCAAGCAATCGATTGAGCAATGTCGACTTGCCGACGTTCGGTCGTCCAATAATCGCGACTGTGCCAAACTTCATGGTGCTACGGGCGTGGCCGCTCCTGCGATGGTAATGGGACCAATTGATACACGGTTTCACCTTTGCGAACGTAGCCGAGCTGTTCTCGCGCCAACTGTTCGATTTTCGCGGGATCGTGTTCCACGCGATCGATGTCCTCCCGAAGCGTGCGGGTCGACCGTTGTAATTCCTGAAGGTCCACGTCCAGCTGTTGGGCATGCTCGCGCATGGAGAAGTAGCGCGGTAGACCCATGTCGCCAAAGACCAAGACGATCAGCATCAGCAGGCACACGGCGACTCCAACATAGTACGCGCCCGTCACCATGCGACGCTCCCAATCGAGCCACTGCCGCCCCCGATTCCGCTTAATGATCATTGTCTCGGTTGCTTATGATCAGCATCGCCCCGGCATCGCCTCACGACCCCGATAGACTGCGTTCGAACCCAGCTCTTCCTCGATCCGGAGCAACTGATTGTACTTGGCCACGCGATCCGTTCGGGACAGCGACCCGGTCTTGATGAGCCCGCTATTGGTCGCGACCGCCACGTCCGCAATCGTCGTATCCTCCGTTTCCCCGGACCGATGCGAAATGATCGCCGTGTAGCCAGACCGTTTCGCCAACTCAATCGCCTCCAGAGTTTCCGTCAACGTGCCGATCTGGTTGAGCTTGATCAGAATGGAATTCGCGATCCCTTCCTTGATCCCTTTGGCAAAGATCTCTACATTGGTCACGAAGATATCGTCTCCGACCAATTGGACCCGCTTGCCCAACTTCTCCGTCATCATCTTCCAGCCCTTCCAATCCAACTCGCTCAACCCATCTTCAATAGAGAGAATCGGATATCGATCCACGAGCTTCCCGTAGTAACTGATCATCTCCTCGGAGGAGCGCTCAGGATTCTTTTCTGCTTCAAGGAGATACCGGCCCTTCTCATAGAGTTCACTGGCCGCACAGTCCAATGCGAGAGCGATATCGTGCCCCGGTTTATAGCCGGCCTCCTCGATTGCCTGCATGATCAGGCTGAGTGCCTCTTCATTCGACCGGAGGTCCGGCGCAAACCCGCCTTCGTCACCGACTGCCGTGTTCAACCCTTTTTTCTTCAATAGCGACTTGAGCGTATGGAACACCTCCGTCGCCATCCGGAACGCCTCGCTGAAACACGTCGCCCCCACCGGCATGATCATGAACTCTTGCAAGTCCAAGCGATTGTCGGCATGGGCCCCGCCGTTGATGATGTTCATGAGCGGCACCGGAAGCACTCGCGCATTCGTCCCGCCAAGATATCGATAGAGCGGCTGGCCTGTTTCAACCGCCGCCGCCTTCGCCACGGCCAGCGACACGCCGAGAATGGCGTTGGCGCCGAGCTTACCCTTCGTTTTCGTGCCGTCCAGATCGATCATCGTCTGATCGATGCCGACTTGGTCGAACGCCTCCTTCCCTAACAGCTCTGGTGCGATCAGCTTGCTGATATTGGCCACGGCCTTCGAGACGCCTTTCCCCATCCAGCGCTTCTTGTCGCCATCCCGCAGTTCGATCGCTTCCTTCTCGCCGGTGGAAGCCCCGGACGGCACCGCCGCCCGCCCATGCGCCCCGCTCTCCAGCGTGACCTCCGCCTCGATCGTCGGATTCCCCCGTGAATCCAAAATCTGCCGCCCTTTGATCTCCCGTATCGCACTCATGCTTCCCCCTCAGGCTGCTGAAAAAGGCCAACATTCCACCCGCCCAACCCCGACGCGCCAAGACGCGCCTTTTCCCGATCTTCGTTCTCGGGTCGACAAAATCCTCAACGGGGACCCGGCCGCCTCACTAACTCGGCGGCGCGCACAGACTTGGTGCTCCTTATTCGTCGCACCGTGCGCCCCATGATGGTACACCTCCAGTTGTCGTTGACTACCTTATTGAGCAGCCTGTTCGACCGCAGTCAAATCTCCACCCCGATCACCCTCAGGGGATGGGGCTGGGTTGCCTTCTACTGCGCGCGTCGAGCGACCGTCATCCATATAATTGATCCTTCCAAGCTCGCTCGCTTCTCTCTCTTGGAATGGCACGCGTGTTGGTCCCACTGCGGCCGTCGAGCGAGCACATTCTGATCGTGCGCGCTCCGGGAGCAAGGGATCAGCACGGGTGTCATTCCATCCCTTTCATCGTGCGCGTTCTGCGAGCAAGAAGGATGGTCTGGCGACTCCCTCGCTCTCCTTCTGAGGCCGCGGGTGGCGCCGACATGGGAGCCTGTCCGCCCGCAGCGGGGTCCCTACACCGGGCGGGGTGCGAGGACGGACGGGCTGGTCGGCGACAGGACCCGCGCTCATCCCAACCTCTTCTTCAACAGCTCATTCACCTTCCCCGGATTCGCTTTTCCACCGCTCGCCTTCATCACCTGGCCGACTAAGAATCCAAGCACTTGCTGTTTGCCCTCTTTGAGCTGAGCCACCTGCGTCGGATTCTTGGCGAGCACGTCGGCGATAATCTTGTCGAGTGTCCCTTCGTCGGATACTTGAATGAGCCCCTTCTCTTGAACAATCTGTTCCGGAGTCTTTCCGCTGCTGTAGACTTCCGGGAAGATCTCACGCGCGACTTTCAAACTGATCGTCCCTTGCTCGACCAACTGAAGAAGGCTGACGAGCCGTTCAGGTGAAACCGGGGAGGCACTCGCGTCGGTTCCCGAGTTATTCAGCTCTCTGGTAAGTTCGCCCATGACCCAGTTGCTCACCGTCTTGGGCTGGTTGAACAGCTTCACACAGGATTCGAAGTAGTCGGCCACCGCCTTCGACGCAGTCAACACACCGGCATCGTACTCGGACAGCGCAAACTCGCTGACAAATCGTTTCATTCTGGCTGCCGGCAATTCGGTCACTTGCTTGCGATACTCCTCGATCCATTCCTTCTCCAGCTTGAGCGGCACCAGATCGGGATCGGGGAAGTAGCGATAGTCGTGCGCCTCCTCTTTGGAGCGCATCACCACCGTCTCGCTTCGGTCGAGATTCCAGAGACGGGTCTCCTGGTTGATCTTGCCGCCCTCGCTCAACACCTTCGTCTGGCGCCTGATCTCGTATTCGATGGCATCTTTGACGAACTTGAACGAATTGATGTTCTTGAGCTCGACCTTGGTTCCAAACTCCTTCTGGCCTAACGGACGGAGCGAGAGATTCGGCTCGCAGCGGAAACTCCCTTCATCCATATTGCCGTCGCAGACCTCGAGATACATGAGCACATCGCGGAGACCCTTCAAATAGGCCACGACTTCATCGGCTGACCGCAAGTCCGGCTCCGTCACGATTTCCAGCAGCGGTGTTCCCGCCCGATTTAAATCGACGCGGCTCCCGTTGGTACCGGCGACGTGGACACTCTTCCCCGCATCTTCTTCCAGATGGGCGCGACGGATACGGACGCGCCTTTTGCCTTCACTCGCCGCAATCTCGATCCAGCCATGCTCGCAGATCGGTGCCTCGTATTGCGAAATCTGATAGCCCTTGGGCAGATCCGGATAGAAGTAGTTCTTGCGTGCAAATAGATTGTTCGCCGCAATGGTGCAATTCAGTGCCAAGCCCGCACGCACCGCCATCTCGACCGCCACCTGGTTGAGCACCGGCAACGTGCCGGGGAGCCCCAGACACAGGGGACAGGTCTGGCTATTGGCCGTGAGCCCGAACATCGTCCCGCAGCCGCAAAACAGCTTGGACTTCGTCCGCAGCTGCGCATGCACTTCCACTCCAATGACGACTTCGTAGATCATGACTTAGCCGCGGTCCTCTTCACGCAACCGATCACGCTCGCGTCGCATCGCCTCGCGACCGACGTCAAACGCCTCGCGCAGGACCGACTTCTTCGAGTCCGCAAATTCCTTCCCCTCCCCCACAACCCCTTCGAGCGTCTCGCCAGCACGATCTGCCAGATCCCACAGATTGTCTTCTGCGCGACGGGCATAGCCACGCAGCTGCTCGCGCGACTCGCGTCCGGTCTGTGGAGCCAGCAATAACGCCGCCACCGCGCCTAGCGCCGCGCCGCTCAGGAATACCAGCACGACTGCTGCTGCTGAGGAACCTCGATCATCCGCCATTGTGATGCCCTCCTTCTTCTCGAAACCGTTCCTTCATGACTTTGGTTGCAGCTTTAAATCCGGCGACCACGCTCGCCATATTGGTCAACATCGATCCGCTCGAGCCCTTCACGACATCGTGGACGTGCTGTACCGATTCCCCCACTTCCCCAACCGCATGCAAGAGAACGGCAGCATGTTCGACTCCCATGCGGGCTTGCTCGGTCAGATCGTTCACGTTGTGACTCACCGCCCGAAGTTCGCCGATCAGCGGCGGCAGGTCGTTGTTCATTTTGGCCAGAAGCTGTTCTGACTCCGCGACGGTCTTGCGAACCTGAATCAGCACGGGCACGAGAAAGCCCACCAGCAGCGCAAACGCGACAGCCACAAGAATCGCAGCTATTTCGACGAATGTCATACGTCCTCCGTTAGGCGATAGGCATCAGGCGTGAGGAGATACGTTTCACCGTATCACCGGCTTCTTCGCTCGCCATTGCGTACTCTGTTCGTAAGCATAGGCCGCTCGCAAGAGCGTCTCCTCTTCGAAGGGGCGACCGATCAGCTGCAACCCGATGGGAAGCCCTGCCTGACTGAAACCACAGGGTAACGAAATCGCCGGTACACCGGCGAGGTTCGCCGATATGGTGAAAATGTCCGACAAATACATCTGGAGCGGGTCGTCGCCCTTCGCCCCAAACTTGAATGCCGGCGTGGGTGTCACGGGCGTCACGATGAGATCGACGTCCTGAAACGCCGTCTCGAAATCTTGGCGAATCAATGTTCGCACCGCCTGCGCCTTGCCATAATAGGCATCGTAATACCCAGCGCTGAGGACGTAGGTCCCCAGCATAATTCGGCGCTTCACTTCCGGCCCAAAGCCTTCCTGCCGTGTCTTCATATACAACTCGAGCAGATCTTTGGTCTCTTTGGCTCGAAGTCCGAACTTCACCCCATCGTATCGGGCCAGATTCGAGCTGGCTTCGGCCGTGGCAATCACATAGTAGATGGCTACCGCCGCGTCTGTCCGTGGCAACTGAATTTCCTTGATCTCCCCACCGAGCTTTTTCAATTCCTGGATCGCCGCCCGCACGACCTGCTCCACTTCAGGGTCCAGCCCCTCCGCAAAGAACTCGACCGGCACACCGACCTTCAGCTTCTTGAGATCTCTCTTCTTGAGCGCCTTCAGATAGTCCGGCACCGGAACATCAGCCGATGTCGAATCCAACGGATCGTGACCGGCAATGGCTCCGAGAAGGAACGCAGCATCCGTCACATCTTTTGTAATCGGCCCAATCTGATCGAGCGAGGAGGCAAAGGCGACCAACCCGTACCGAGAGACCCGCCCATAGGTCGGCTTGAGACCCACCACCCCACAGAACGCCGCAGGCTGCCGGATCGACCCGCCGGTATCAGACCCCAACGCCGCGGCACATTCGTCGGCCGCCACAGCCGCGGCAGATCCTCCGCTGGATCCACCCGGCACACACTGCAGATTCCATGGATTGCGGCTGGGTCCAACGGCGGAATTCTCGGTTGATGAGCCCATCGCAAATTCATCGAGGTTTGTCTTCCCGAGTAGCAAATACCCCTGCGCGCGCAGCTTGGCAATCACGGTCGCATCGTATGGCGGAACGAAGTTCCCGAGCATACGGGACGCGCAGGTCGTAAGCACCCCCTCGGTACAGATATTGTCTTTGATCGCCAGTGGCATGCCCATCATCGGCGACGTCTTGCGCCACCCTTTCAAGGAGGTATCGAGCGCGCCGGCTTGCGCAACCGCCGCATCTTTGGTCTGCGTGATGTAGGCCTTCACCTTGGACTCCACCTGGCCGATCCGTAATCCATAGGCACGAACGATCTCCGTGGCCGTGACTTCGCCGGCAGTGAACTTTTCATGGAGCTCGTAGAGTGAGAGTTTATGAATCGACATCAGCGCTTCGTCTTCCCGGCAACAATCCGGTTCTTTTCGTTGACTTGGATGATCTTGGGAACATGCCGTTTGATTTCCTCTTCTGCGTAATACTCGTAACAGAAGATGATAATTTGATCGCGAACCGCGCCTTTTCGCGCCGTCGGCCCATTGAGGATGATCTCACCAGCACCGCGTTTGCCCGCCATGGCATAGGTCATGAAGCGCTCGCCGTTATTCAGATTGGAACAGACGATCGCCTCATAGGGCAAAATCCCCGCTGCTTCCATCAGATCCTCGTCGATCGTCAGACTGCCTTCATAGTCGAGGCAGGACTCCGTCACCGTGGCCCGATGAATTTTCGACCGCAACATTTGCCTGAACATTCGAACCTCGTTTAAAGGGGTTGCCGATCTTCAATAATTTTGGGAACCACAAAGAACCCGTCGGCCGACTCCGGTGCATTGGCCAACGCGCGCTCGACGGACAGGGACGGCCGCGCAATATCGGGACGAAACATATTGACTTGCCCCAGCACCGTCGCCGTCGGTTCGACGCCTGTGGTGTCGTACTGTTTCAATGTCTCCACATGCGTCAGAATCTGGCTCAACTGTTTCGCAAACGCCGACCGTTCACTCTCCGTCAACTCCAGCCGGGCCAACTTCGCAACCTTCTCAACTTCCTGTTTCGTGATTTCCATTCGTTTCTTTCCTTCCCTCTCTTCAAGGATGTTCAAAATGGTCTTCCAGCAGGGCGGCAGGGAGTCCGGCGACCGAGAACGACGTGTCCTCGAACAACATCGTGTTGGCCGACCCCGATTCATCGAGCGCATCCACGGGAACACAAGAACCATCCCATTTTCCCGTAACACGTTTGGGGTCAGAATATCACGGAACCCATAGAAATTCCAGGGAAATTCGAGCAGAAATCCAGGCTGATTCCCACGACGACCAGATGAGCGGTCCCTCCCAGTGTGTCGAAGGCTCCTCGTGAGGAACACCACGTGCCCGCCAGGCGGCGGGTCCCTACTGAATTATCGTTTGACACGAGACGGATGCACACCGACAACCGTCATGTACAAGGGGACAGTCCGTGGGCAAAATAGACGTTGATGTGGCAGGGCCTTCTGCGAAACGGGAAGTAACGGTCCACGAAAACCTTTCTCAGTTGTGGAATACGAACGAATCCGTTAAGTTCTTCTCCAACAGGCTGCGTACCCAGTCCTAGACCAGCCATAACCTCATCGCCGCTGTTTCCCTGCAATTTCAAGAGGACCAGCGCGCCATCCAGGGTGTATTCACGCTAATCGAGGCCAGACAGTGAAGCGGATTGATCTGATTGCAGGGGCGCGGCCCAACTTCATGAAGATTGCGCCAATCATCGACGCGCTAAACGCGGCCGAGACGCGGGGCGGTTCGTTGCGTTTTCGTCTGATCCATACAGGCCAACATTACGACCGCAACATGTCTGGTAGCTTCTTCGAGGAGCTCGGCATCCCGGATCCGGACATCAATCTGGAAGTAGGCTCGGGCACCCAGGCTGAACAGACCGCCGCCATCATGGTGAGCTATGAAAATGTCCTGCTGAAGCAGAAGAGCGACCTGTGCTTGGTCGTCGGGGACGTGACCTCGACCATGGCCTGTTCCATCGCCGCTCGGAAGCTGGGCGTGCCAGTGGCGCATGTGGAAGGTGGTATCCGCTCCGGCGATTGGACCATGCCGGAAGAAATCAACCGGGTCGTGACCGATTCCATCACCAACTGGTTTTTCACCACCAGCGAAACCGCCAACGACAATCTGCGTCGCGCCGGTGTTACTGACGATCGGATCTTCTTCGTCGGCAATACGATGATTGACACCCTCCTCAAGCAGCTGCCACGTCTGCGTCCGCCAGCCTGTTGGGAATCGCTGAAGCTCAAACCAAACAACTACTTCGTCGTGACCCTGCATCGCCCGGCAAATGTAGATGGGGAGCATCAGTTACTACGGCTGCTGCATGCCATAGCCGAAGGTACGAGTGGTTTGCCGGTGGTGTTTCCGGTTCATCCGCGCACCGCCAAGAACCTGCGCGATCTCGACAGCAAGACGCCGCAACTGAATTATGTCGATCCACTCGGATACTTAGAATTCAACTACCTGGTGAAGCATGCCCGTGGCGTAATTACCGATTCAGGTGGCATTACCGAGGAGACCACCGTCCTGGGCGTGCCGTGCCTGACCTTGCGTGATAGCACTGAACGTCCCGAGACTATCACGATAGGAACGAACGAACTCATTGGAACTGATCCGAGCAAGCTGCCACCGGCGCTGGCGCGATTGATGGCGGGGCAGTGGAAAACCGGGGCGATTCCTCCGAAATGGGACGGCAAGGCAGCAGAGCGGATTGTCGAGCATCTGGAACGATTACTGCTAAACCACTAGCGCAACTCCTCATGCCACGGAAAGTTTGTACCTGAGGCGCTGCCCAACGAAAAATAGTTCTCACAGACCAGCACCAGAAGTCTTTGTATTTACGGGTATCGGTACTGATGTGCCTGCGAGGACAGCTTGTATTATGAGAGCAAGGCCGATTCAGAATGAACAGTTGAGGGAATCAGGCAAGAACTTTATTTCCAATTTACAAACAAACCAGACAACCCGTCCCTGGCTACTCAACTGTCACGCTTTTGGCCAGGTTCCTCGGCTGATCCACATCCGCGCCGCGCATCACTGCAATATGATACGCCAAGAACTGCAGTGGAATTGTAAACAAAATCGGCGAAAGCAGTGGATGGGTGTCGGGAATCGTAAATACCGCATCGGCGATCTTCCCCAACTCCCGCTCGCCTTCCGCCACGAACGCGATGACCGGCGCGCGCCGGGCTTTCACTTCCATCAGATTGCTCACGGTCTTTTCGTATAACCGATCCCTCGGTGCCAACACGACCACCGGCATGTCCTTATCTATGAGCGCGATCGGGCCGTGTTTCATCTCTCCCGCTGCATAGCCTTCGGCATGGATATAGGAAACCTCTTTCAGCTTCAATGCTCCTTCGAGCGCGATCGGATAGTTGATGCCGCGACCGAAGAACAGAAAGTTCCGCTTCTTGTAAAACCGCTTGGCAATCGCGACAATCTCCGCCTCGCGACCGAGCACCCGCTCGACCAATGCCGGAAGCCGGACGAGGCGATCGAGCCAGGCCTTGCCGTCCGCGACAGACAGGGTTCCGCGCACGCGACCCAAATGCAACGCCAGCATGTAGAGCGCGGTGAGCTGCGCGGTGAAGGCTTTGGTCGAAGCGACGCTGATCTCAGGCCCACAATGCGTGTAGAGGACGCCGTCTGATTCGCGGGCCAGGGTGCTGCCCACCACGTTCACGATCGAGACAACACGCGCTCCTTTTTCCTTCGCTTCACGCGCGGCGGCCAATGTGTCCGCCGTCTCGCCGGACTGCGAGATCGTGATAAAGAGATCATCCTTCCCGACCAGCGGATCGCGGTAACGGAATTCGCTACTGATATCGACCTGGACCGGCGTACGGGCCATCTCCTCCAGTAGATACTTCCCCACCAGCCCCGCGTGCCACGAGGTGCCACAGGCGACGATCCAGATCCGTCCCACGGCGGCAAACTGTTTCGGCGTCAATCCAATATCCGGCAGATCCGCCTCGCCAGTATCGTAGGAATAGCGCCCGCGCATCGTGTCGAGAATCGTCTGTGGCTGTTCGTGAATCTCTTTCAGCATGAAATGCGGGAATCCGCTCTTTTCCGCCGCGGAGGCATCCCAGGTGATCTTCGTTAATTTCCGTTTTACAGGGCGTCCCTCGATATCGTTAAAATGGATATCAGTCCCGGTCACGACCACCACATCGCCCTCTTCGAGGTAGGTCACGTCACGGGTATGGGCGAGCATGGCCATGACGTCGGACGCGACAAAGGACGCCTTGGCGGTTGTGCCCACGACCAGCGGGCATCCAGAGCGCGCTGCAATCATCGTCCCCGGTTCCCGCTCCGAAATGACGACGAGCGCATAACTCCCTCGCACATCCTTCGTGGCGGCTCGCACTGCCTCGGTCAGCTTCATGCCCTGCTGGAGATATTTATCGATCAGATGCGCCACGACTTCCGTGTCCGTTTCCGAATGAAACTTGTAGCCCTCTTTCTCCAATTGCTGTTTCAGCGATTGATAGTTTTCGATGATGCCGTTGTGCACGAGCACGCAGCCTTTCGAGCGGTGCGGGTGGGCGTTTTGCTCCGAGGGCTTCCCGTGCGTCGCCCATCGCGTGTGGCCGATCCCCATAGTGCCCTTGAGATCTTTCTCCTTGAGCGACTTCTGAAGATTGGCGAGTTTGCCGACCGTGCGCCGAATTTCGATTTTATCGCCTTGCAGTACCGCGACGCCGGCTGAATCGTAGCCTCGATACTCCAGTTTGGCGAGGCCGCCGATCAGAATCGGCACCGCCTCCTGATCTCCTACGTATCCGACAATCCCGCACATAGGGTCGTCTACCTCCGCTTCTTAGTCTGATTACTCTCTGAGACAGATACCTGTTTCTTCGTGAGGCGAGTGGACTCCATTTTACGTTTCACGTTTAACGTTTCACGATTCACGCCGGTTTGTAGCGCCCGCCGGCGCGCAGCCCATCCTACACGATTCACTTGAGGCACCCGCCCAATCACCAAGGCATCCGCCGGCACATCCTCCGTCACCGTGGTGCCGGCTGCGATGATGGCGCCCGCCCCCACTGTCACCGGTGCGATCAACTGCGTATCGCTGCCGAGAAAGACCCCATCCCCGATCACCGTCTGATACTTCCGCACACCGTCGAAGTTACAGGTGATGGTGCCGGCGCCAATGTTGACCCCTTTCCCAATCTTTGTATCCCCCAGGTAACTCAGATGGTTCGCCTTCGATCCTTCGCCCAGATCGGTTTTTTTCATCTCGACAAAGTTCCCGACCTTGGCCTTCTTCCGCACCACCACACCGGGACGCAGATGGGCAAACGGGCCCAGGTGCGCGTCGTCCTCAATATGAGAATCGGCACATACGCAGTGATCGAGAATCTCAACGCCATTGCCGACAATGCATCTCGTCAGTCGTGTATTGGACCGCAGCACACAATCTTCCCCGATAGTCGTTGCCCCCTCGAGCGTCACGTTGGGATACAGGACCGTGTCTTTCCCGATCGTGACCGCCGCGTCAATCCAGATTGAGGCCGGATCGATCATCGTCACCCCGGCATCCAGCCAGCGGTCCCGAATCTGCTGCCGCACCACCTGTTCCGCCGCAGCGAGCTGTCGGCGCGTATTCACTCCAAGTCCTTCGTCGGGATTGTCGAGCACTACAGCGGCCACACGACACCCCTGCTCCACCGCGCGATGGATGATATCCGTCAAATAATATTCCCCTTGGGCATTGCTGGGATCGAGTTTCTCCAAGGCGCTGAAGAGAAACTCGCCGTCGACCACATAGGTGCCTGCGTTGATTTCACGGATCGTTTGCTCCTCTGCATTGGCGTCACGATCCTCGACGATGCGAGAGACGCCCCGCTCGGCTGAGTGCGCACGCACCACCCGTCCATACCCGCTTGCGTCTTCAAGCACTGCGGTAAGAATGGTCACGGTCGCACGTTCCGCCTCGTGGACACGAAGGAGTTCGCGCACGGTCGCTTCCCGCAGCAGCGGCGTATCGCCGTTCAAAATCAGATAACATGACGGAGCGCCCCGCTTGCCCACCGCAAACACCGGACGGCTCTGCAAAACTGCATGGCCTGTGCCCAATTGCTCCCGTTGTTCAACAATCGCCACGGGAGAGCCGCCGCTCTTTCCTATCGTCGCGCGGTCGATTACCTGGCGAACCAGATCAGCCTGATGCCCCACCACGACAGCCACACGATCCCCGGCGACGCGCAATCCGAGCCTCACCGAATAGAGCACCATCGCCTGGCCGGCCACCGGATGCAGCACCTTTGCCTGCTTTGAGCGCATGCGCTTCCCGAGCCCGGCAGCCATCACGACCACCGCAAGGCCGGCAATCTTCCCCTGCAGGTCGGGGCTGACCAGCTTCTTCACCGTCGCAACTTCAGTGGCTCGTGGACGCCTCATCCGATCGGCACCCCCGTTTCAGGCTGTTTGACCGTACCCCACTTCGTCGCGGCAGTCACGGCCGATCCCAGCGACGTGGACGGTGAGCAGAGCCCGCCTGAGACGATGAGCTTCATCGCCTCTTCTACGCTCATGTCGACGGACGTGACTTCATGTTCCGGCACCAACAGGAAATAGCCGGACGTCGGATTCGGTGACGTCGGCACATACACGTGGATCAGCGGTTCCTGCGCGAGATCTTGCATCTCCCCTTTGGTCACGCCCGTCACGAAGGCAATACAATAGTGGCCATTCTTGGGAAATTGAATCATCACAACGCGGTTGTATGCCGCATGCTCCGAGAATGACAAAATATCCATCATGGATTTCAACGTTGAGTAGATCCCTCGCACGAGCGGCACACGATTCAACAATGCCTCCCACCACTTCACGATTCGCCGGCCCATAAAATTGGTGGCAAACAGCCCGGCCGCAAAGACCAAGGCTATCAACGCCAGAATTCCTAGCCCCGGCACATAATGACTCGGCACCAACCGGACCAGGAGATCCCCGAGAATCCCATCGACAGCCACGAAAAGGGCCTTCAAAATGAGGATGGTTCCCCAGATGGGGATAATCACGAGCAAGCCCGTCAGAAAGTAGCGTTTTAGCGAGGTTTTCAGCATAAATATGAACCGACGGAAGTCGATGGTTATCATACAGAGAATTACGAGGGCCTCGCAAGCCTTTTCTTGCTATTTTCAACAACTTGGAATACCATCCCGCCCGTTTTCTTTACCGACGAGGGTGCCAAGCGATGGGGGCAAAGAAGCAACAGACTCGTGGCCTGTTTATTACCCTGGAGGGAGTCGAAGGCAGTGGGAAGAGCACCCAGATTCGCCACCTCGCAGAGGTTCTGACCAAGGCAGGGTACCAAGTACTCCAAACCAGAGAACCGGGTGGCACTGCTACAGCCGAAGCGATCCGCCACATCCTCCTCACGGCGTCGTCACACGAACCAGTCACGCCTCAGGCCGAAGCCCTGCTGATCCTCGCAGCGAGATGTCAGCACGTCACGCATCTCATCATGCCGGCTCTGCGGCGCGGCACCGTGGTGCTATGCGACCGGTTTTCTGATTCCACGTTTGCTTATCAGGGATTCGCGCGCGGCCTTGATCTTCAGTGGTTGCGGGCGGCCAACGAGGTCGCGACCGGCGGGCTCACGCCGGATCTGACCGTCGTTCTCGATCTCCCAGTTTCAGTGGGCTTGGCCAGGCGGCGAGCCGATCGTGGACAACAGAATCGGCTGGACCGTGAGACAGAACGTTTTCATCGAAAGGTGCGCCGGGGATTTCTGGCGCTTGCTGCCAAAGATCCTGGCCGCATGACGATCGTGAATGCGAATCGGCCCGCGCAAGAAGTCCGGGACGAGCTCTCTGAGATCGTGGTAGGCTGGCTGCGTCGACCGCGTCGCCCTCCAAGCCACCGGAGTTAGCATGCCCTTTCGTGACTGTATCGGCCATCAACAATCCATCGCTTTCTTACAATCCGCCGTCACCCATGAGCGCCTGGCTCACGCCTATCTGTTCCACGGCGAGGAGGCGATTGGAAAACGATTGACGGCCATTCGCCTCGCGCAAGCGCTCAACTGCGAACAGCCTCCCGAGGCGGACGGTCTCGACAGTTGTGGTGCATGCCGGTCCTGCCAACAGATCGAGGCCCGCACGCATCCGGACTTTTTCGTCATCGAGCCGGACCCGGAACAGGCCACCCAGCAAATCAAGATTGAGCAAGTCCGCGAGATCGAGCACCAGATCATGTACCGTCCGCTCATCGGTGAGCGAAAAATCTGTCTGATCAACGACGCCGACCGCATGACGATCGGCGCAGCCAACGCGCTGTTAAAAACGTTGGAAGAGCCACCAGCGCATAGTCTCTTCCTCGTCATCTCGAGTCGCCCCGCGGCCCTCCCTGCGACCATCCGGTCACGCTGTCAGGCCCTTCGCTTTACGACACCGGCTCGCACACAGGTGGAAGCCGCGCTCATCCTGAAACGCGAAATCCCTCCCGCAGACGCGCGATTCCTCGCCATCATCAGCGAAGGCCGTATCGGGGAAGCCCTCATCGCCGATGTGCTGGACACTCGCACCCGCCAACAGGAACTCGTGGACTTGGTCCGTCCCCAATCCTTGCAATCGATCGGATCCATCCTGACCTCGGCAGAAGCGATTGCGAAGGCCGACCGTGCACAGGACATGCTAGCCTGGCTGGCTCGTTGGATTCGCGACCTCGTCTTGCTTCAGGTCGGAGAAGACCGTGACCAGTTGCTCTACCTCGATGATCTCGCGACGCTCGAATCCTATGCGCAACAGGCCGACACCGATGCTCTGTTGGACCTGCTCCGTGAGATTGAGATGACCGAGCAGCGCGCCACGCGGCACCTCAATCTCCACATGGCGCTGGAAATGATCTTGCTCCGCCTGCGCGACGCGGTCACCGCATCATCAGTCCCGCTGCTCGCCTAGCTTTCACCGTTTATTACCTGATATCTTTTCGTTCGACCATGAGTGCACCGAATACCTTCTACATCACGACGCCGATTTATTACGTGAACGACGTGCCGCATATCGGACACGCCTATACCACCGTGGCCGCCGACGTTCTTGCTCGCTACTGGCGCCTGCGAGGACGCGACGTCTTCTTTCTCACCGGACTCGATGAACATGGACAAAAAGTTCAGCAGGCCGCGGCCAAAGCCGGCATTGCCCCGCAAACACACTGCGATAGACTCGCTCCTCAGTTTCGAAATCTGTGGGAACGACTGAACATTTCAAACGACGCTTTCATCAGAACAACGGACGCTCAACACAAATCAGTCGTTCAACGATATCTTCAACAGCTCTATGACAACCAACTGATTTACAAGGCTGACTACATTGGATGGTACTGCACATTTGATGAACGGTTCTGGACGGAGAAAGATGTCACCGACGGCCTCTGCCCCGACTGCAAACGCCCTGTCGAGAAGCTCAGCGAACACAATTATTTTTTCAAGATGGGGCAGTATCAGGATCGCCTGATCGACTACATCAAGCAGCATCCGAACTTCATCCGCCCTGAGTCTCGTCGCAATGAGGTGTTGGGATTTCTCCAGACCCAGAAGCTTGGAGACCTCTCCATCTCACGACCGAAATCTCGTCTCTCCTGGGGGATCGAGCTCCCGTTCGATCAAGAGCTACGTGACCTACGTCTGGTTCGACGCGCTCGTGAATTACGTTTCCGCATTGGAGTACCTGCGCCCGGAACCTCTCGCACGTGATCAATTCTGGCCAGCTAATGTCCATCTCGGTCGGGAAAGATATTCTGACGACCCATGCCGTCTACTGGTCCACGATGCTGATGGCACTTGAGCCTGCCCTTGCCGGAGACGATCTTCGCCCACGGCTGGTGGACAGTGAATGGCGAAAAGATGTCAAAGAGCCGAGGCAATGTCGTTGATCCGAATCGGATGGTCGATGAATTTGGCGCCGACGCCTTCCGCTATTTCTTACTTCGAGAAGTACCCTTTGGCTATGATGGAGACTTTTCTCACGGAGCTATTGTTGGACGAATCAACAGCGAACTCGCTGACGATCTTGGAAATCTATTAAGCAGAAGCCTCACAATGATTGAGCGATTTGCTAATGGTGTTATTCCTCACTCGAAGATTACCAAGAATCTTGCTGATAAAGCTGGCGAGGTCGTTGCTCGTGCCTGTGTGCACCTGGAGCGCTTGGAGTTCGGGAAAGCCCTCGAAGCCATCTGGGAACTTGTGCAATCGACAAATCAATACATCGACAAAACCGCTCCCTGGAAGCTGGCAAAGAAACCGGATGCGAGAGAGCACCTCGACGAAGTCTTATTACATCTCGCCGCTGTCCTGAAGACACTTGGCGTAGTTCTCTACCCTTTCATGCCGAGCAAGGGCGAGGAAATTTTTAGGCAGATCGGATTAGCATGGAACCCCTCTGTCTTTTTTCCTGCAGCTGCAATCAATTGGAATGACCTGCCCGGTCGGACGATTGTTAAAGGAACTTCCCTTTTCCCAAGAATCGAACCGCACACACAAGGAGCCAAGACCGTGAGTGACGCAACAACTCCCCCGCAACCAACGACAGTGATACCCGTGTCAGCAACTGCCGCGACGCAGGCATCAGCCCTTGCAGCCCCAGCACCCGCGGCGCCGGCGCAGATCACCATCGACGAGTTCATGAAAATTCAGCTCAAGACTGCGAAGGTGCTCACCGCCGAACGTGTCCCAAAGTCGGAGAAGTTGCTCAAGCTGCAAGTCAGTCTTGGAGAGGGGACGGAGCCACGACAAATCGTTGCCGGCATCGGCAAGAAATACACACCGGAAGCCTTGATCGGCAAGACGATCATCATTGTCGCCAACCTCAAGCCCGCGAAGCTCATGGGCATCGAATCGCAAGGCATGGTCCTGGCTGCAGGGGACAGCGAAGTCAGCGGCCTTGCCACCATCCTCGAAGAAGTTGACCCCGGCACCAAAGTGAAATGATCCTGGCGGTTGCCACAGTCCGACTGCTTCTTCTCTGTGGTGCTGCCCTGACGCCCCTCCCCTGCCTCGCGATCCTGCTGAACGAATTCAACGACTGGACAGAAAGGCATTCAACTGCCTGTGCGGTCCCATCTGGGGAGTAGTCGTCGATAATACGGACATTCGCCTCGATTCCGCTGAGGGCAATGCTAGCAATCATTCTGCCGATGTTCTTGACTTCGTGGTACGTCGGAATCAATATGAGCGCCCGATTGGGTGGGACAACGCCGTTGTCCTCCGCAGATATTATACCCGGCTGACGTCTTTGACCGCGTCGTCACCAAAGACAGGGGAGGATGTCATCAACGTCGCTGGGTGGCTCACGCGAATACCCTGGTGGACTTTTCTCCTCGCGTGGAGCGCCATCAATGTCTGGCATGCTGCACAGCTGGAGCTTTTCCATGACGAGGCCTACTATTGGATGTTTTCCCGCTTCCCTGATTGGGGATATTTTGATCACCCTCCGATGGTGGCCTGGTGGATTATCCTCGGGTCGTGGGCCGGTGGAGAACTCGGGGTCCGGCTCGCGAGCGTGATCTTTTGGGCCCTGGGCGGATGGCTGTTTGTCCAACTTGCCCGACCAGCGCCTGCCACGGCTGCGGTGCTCTGGTACGCTCTGCTCCCCTTGAGTTCGTTCATGGGCTTCCTTGCCGTTCCCGATGCCCCGCTCTGTTTTTTTACTCTAGCCTTCCTGTATGCGGTTGAGCGGTATCTCCGCGAGAATACCCTGCTCTCCGGAGCAGCTATGGCCGTGACTGCTGCGGGCCTGCTGTATAGCAAGTACCACGGACTGCTCATTGTTGGCACCGCAGTCTTGGCGAATCTGCAGTGGGTTCGGACAAGACGATTCTGGGGATGTGCGCTATTCGGACTGGTGCTTTTTATGCCGCATCTCTATTGGCAATGGTCCCATCAATGGGTGAGCGTCACCTATCATTTTTTTGAGCGCGTACGCGATTACCAGGTCAATTGGTTGCGCGTCGCCGAGTTTATCGGCACTCAGCTTCTGTTGCCGGGACTTCTGCTGGGCCCATGGGCCTGGACGCAGTTCGCCAAGACGCCTGCGACTACGCCGTTTGAGCGGACGTTGAAGGCGATCGTGTTGGTGACCGTGGGGTTCTTTTTTCTCGCTGTGTTTAGGACGAAAGTGGAAGGGAATTGGACAATTGCCGCCTATCTTGCGCTTGCGGTCTTTCTCCTGCGACGCAACGTCCATCCCCTGATGGGAAAGGTGCCTGCAACCCTCATGGCAATCTCCTTGGTGTTGACGATCATGTTCCATGTGTTTTTGGCACAGCCTATCAGCATGCTTCCCGATTCCCGTGTCATAGCGGAAACTCATGGATGGAAGGTGTGGGCGGAGTCGTTGATGAAAGACTATCCTGAGTGTCGCTGGACCGCAAACGGCTACAAGATTGCGTCGAAATTAAGTTTCTACTCCGGGGTTATGGTCCCCTCGCTCAACATTCGAAATCGACCGAATCAGTTCGATTTATGGGCACTCGAACAGCCGTATCTCGAGCAGGAGGTGTGCCACTTGGACGATCGGAATGTGTTCCCGGGTGTGGCCTTGCGAATTCCTCGGGGAGGAACGTTGACCTTAGTGAAGGGAATCTCCGTGGGAACTCTGCTGAAGATGAAAACCAAATCCTGATCGATGCTCAGGCAACGCATGGACACTGTGGTCCACAGGCTCATCGAGTATCGAGGAGTTCATTGGCTCGCCTATGGGGGAACCAAGAGTCTCGGGCTGCGCGCTCGATCGTTGATCGATTTGGCGGTCCTCACGGGTGTCTTCGAGCTGATCGTGTGGGTTTGGCGGCCCGCGAATTGGCAGCTGGCGATGGTCCTTGGTCGAGAGGTCGGAAGCGTCCGCGTCACGATCACCGACGTGGTCTGCCGACGTTCTTGACTTCGTGGTACGTCGGAATCAATATGGGCGCCCGATTGGGTGGGGGCAACGCGGTTGTCCTTCCGCAGATATTGTACCCAACTGACGTCTTTCACAGCATCGTCACCAAAGGCAAGGGAGGATATCATCGTCGTCGCTGGGTGGCTCACGCGAATACCCTGGTGGACTTTTCTCCTCGCGTGGAGCGCCATCAATGTCTGGCAGGCTGCACAGCTGGAGCTTATCAATGACGAAGCCTACTATTGGATGTTTTCCCGCTTCCCTGATTGGGGATATTTTGATCACCCTCCGATGGTGGCCTGGTGGATTATCCTCGGGTCGTGGGCCGGTGGAGAACTCGGGGTCCGGCTCGCCAGCGTGATCTTTTGGGCCCTGGGCGGATGGCTGTTTGTCCAACTTGCCCGACCAGCGCCTGCCACGGCTGCGGTGCTCTGGTACGCTCTGCTCCCCTTGAGCTCGTTCAGTAGCTTCCTTGCCCTTCCCGATGCCCCGCTCTGTTTTTTTACTCTAGCCTTCCTGTATGCGCTTGAGCGGTATCTCCGCGAGAATACCCTGCTCTCCGGAGCAGCCGTGGCCGTGACAGCTGCGGGCCTGCTGTATAGCAAGTACCACGGACTGCTCATTGTTGGCACCGCAGTCTTGGCGAATCTGCAGTGGGTTCGGACAAGACGATTCTGGGGATGTGCGCTATTCGGACTGGTGCTTTTTATGCCGCATCTCTATTGGCAATGGTCTCATCAATGGGTGAGCGTCACCTATCATTTTTTTGAGCGCGGACGCGATTACCAGTTTGAGTGGTTCCGTGTCCTCAAATTTATAGGCACTCAGCTCGTGTTGCCGGGACTTCTGCTTGGCCCGTGGGCCTGGACGCAGTTCGCCAAGACGCCTGCGACTACGCCGTTTGAGCGGACGTTGAAGGCGATCGTGTTGGTGACCGTGGGGTTCTTTTTTCTCGCTATGTTTAGGACGAAAGTGCACTGGAATTGGACAAGTGCCGCCTATCTTGCGCTGGCGGTCTTTCTCCTGCGACGCAACGTCCATCCCCTGATGGGAAAGGTGCCTGCAACCCTCATGGCAATCTCCTTGGTGTTGGTAATCATGTTCCGTATGTTTGCGGCACTACCTATCAGCGGGCTTTCCATTGCCGGTTTCAAAGTTGCCGGTTTCAGAGCGAAAACCCATGGGTGGAAGGTTTGGACGGAGTCGCTGATGAAAGACTATCCTGACTGTCGCTGGACCGCGAACAGCTACTACGTTGCGTCGAAATTAAGTTTCTACTCCGGGGTTACGGTCCCCTCGCTCAACATTCGATCTCGACCGAATCAGTTCGATCTCTGGGAACTCGAACAGCCGTATCTCGAGCAGGAGGTGTGCCACTTGGACGATCAGCAGCTGTTCCCGGGTGTGGCTTTGCTAACTCCTGAGGGAAGAACGTTGACCTTAGTGAAGGGGATCTCCGTGGAAACTCTACGGAAGATGAAAACCCCTTTCTGATCAATGCTCAGGCAACGAGTGCCACCCCAAAAACCATGATGATCCCCTGACCCCCATCTGCCCTGAAAGCTTGCTGTGATGCGAGGGCCGTGCGACACTATAATCAATGTCTACCTTCGCCTCCTACGAACATCTTCGCTCCCGGCTTTCTCTCGCCCTGGCACTGAACGCGGCGATCATCGTCGCTGAGTTCATCGGCGGATGGATCCTCGATAGCATCGGGCTCATGAGCGATGCGGGTCATAACCTCGTCGACCAGGGCGCGCTCTTTCTTGCCCTCTATGCCCATCTGCTCACGTCTAGGCCTGCCACAGAAGCCAGAACATTTGGGTATCACCGAGCCGGCATCATTGCGGCGTTCTTGAATTCGTTCGTCTTGTTGCTCACAGCTCTCGGTATCACATTTGTTGGACTCAAACGGCTGCTGCAGCCTATACCGGTGGACGGCGGCTGGATCATGGCGATCGCCGCCCTGAGTTTCGCCGCCAATCTGAGTATCGCACTCCTGTTGCAGCACGGAGCCAAGGATGATCTCAATATCCGCAGCGCCTTTTGGCACATGTTGGGTGATGCCTGGGCATCACTAGGCGTCGTGATCAGCGGCGGGGTCATACTATTCACCGGATGGACCATTTTCGATCCGCTGATCAGCTTGCTGGTCGTCGTGGCAATTGCAAAGGGGGCCTGGCCGCTGTTTAAAGAATCGCTGGAGGTCTTGCTGGAATCGACCCCGCCGAAAATCAGCGCCTCACACGTGGCTGCGACCATTGAGGCGATCCCCAGCGTGAAAAACGTCCACGACCTCCATATCTGGGCAGTCGAACCTCGGTTGATTATGATGACCTGTCATATACTCGTCGATGGAGATGATTCGGCACTGACCAATAATTTATTACACACCATCCGCGCCAGGGTCAGCGCAGATTTCGGTATCAAACATATGACGATTCAGATGGAAACCGCCTGTTGTCACCCGGACGAGATCCACTGCGACCTCAACACGTTGGCAAAGCAGCACCGGGATGAGGGGCTCTTACATGTGCACCACTGAGAGCGCATTTCTCGGAAGCGGCAGAGCGTGAAGCGTATTTCGTATCTCGTTTCAGATCAGACCCACCGAACGGCCGAATGACGAGGTACGAGCGACGAGTTAGGAACGACGCTTCACGGCAAGCGCAGCGGGTTAAGACAATGACCACGACCCCGATCCCATTTTATATCCTCTGCGGCTCCCTCGGCGCGGGCAAAACCACCCTCTTAATGAGACTGCTTGAACATTGGAAGAGCCAAGGCAAACGGGCCGGCGTCTTGATGAACGAAGCCGGCGAGGTGAGCATCGACGGCCCCCGCGCTGGTACCATCGCGGAACAAGTATTGAACCTCGCCGGCGGCTGCGTCTGTTGCGATACGAAGGAAGACTTGTCCTGGGGGATCGCCCAACTGGTGCGGGACTATGAGTCGGATGTGATCATCCTGGAATGCTCCGGCATGGCTGATCCAGCCGAAGTCATCGATGGCGTCACCGATCTCTACACCGCGCGGCTCACGCACTTAGAAAAAGTCATCGCCTTACTGCATCCGATCCCCACGAACAGTGAGAGTATGGGAGGATTCGTCACCAGGCAGGCGATTCGCTGCGCCGACGAGTTGATTCTCAACAAGAAAGATCTCTATATCGCCGGCCATTGGGAGCGATTCAAAGCAACGACTGTCGACCAGAATCCCTACGCGCGGGTCTGGGAAACCAGCCATGCCCGGGTCGATCCATCATCGCTCCTCGAACCAATGACCCGCAGATCGCCGGTGTCGATGGTGAATGTGGAATTCGGAGTGCCGCGATCTTCCGCGACGAGGAAACGGGCATCGTATCATCCGATCGCCACGACGGTTCGGCTGCCCGGTCCGTTGAACCTTGCACGATTCCTGAGCTGGATGAAGACCCTGCCCCCTGAACTTGAACGGGCGAAAGGTTTCTTCCGTTTCGCCAAGGGACCGGAACTTCAAGAATTTCAATACGCCCCGCCAGACAACGCAACCATTACGCCTATCACGTTGCTCGACGAACCGAGCCATGCGATCGTGTTGATTGGACGAGGCTACGACCAGGAGCGCTGCCAAGCAGAACTGTTACGCTGTCTTGAAAGCCACGAGGGCACAGGGAGCTAGGCAGCAGGGCTGGCCATTGAAGCGCGAATACGCGAGTAACGAAGGAGCAACCACGCGGCACCGGCTCCGAACAATCCGCCGATCACCCAACCTCCCAGCACGTCCGTGACGTAGTGGGCCCCGACGTAGACCCTGGAAAACCCGATCAACGCGACAACCGGCCAACTGACCCAGCCGGAACGCGGATAGAGCATGTGGAGAAAAGCTGCCGCAGTCGCAGTATTCATGGCATGGTTGGAGGGAAAACTGAACATCCCTCCGCAGCCGCCAGGCCCCACCGTTACCAGATTACTCAGCGCTCGGCAGGGTCGGACACGTTCCACCACCCACTTGAGTTGCCCGCCAAGGAAATCCACGAGACCGACTACTCCGCCTAAGAAGGTCCCGCCAAGGAGAGCTTCACGTCGATTGCTCCAGATCCAATAGATGATGGCGACCGCCAGCGGAATATAGAGTGTGCTGCGGTATCCGACAATAAGGAAGAATTGATCAATGACCGATGCATGGCCGGCGAGCCCATTGACGGCGCGAAGGAGAGATTCGTCCCAACTCATGATCGGTTCATGGTCAATAGTCAACGGTCAATGGGGAGAGATAAGAGCCTCAATTTGTCGTTCATTCAGCCCTGTGACCAACGAAATATGCATTGTTCCCATCTCGAATGCCTATTGACCAATGACCCTTGACCTGCCTTCCTCACTCAACGCGTCCGGAAGTGGATGCGCACGGTGAGTTCCCCATCCACCGGCTCGTCGCCTTTCAACTGGGGATTGAAGGTCCATTTGTTCAACGCAGCCATTCCGGCGATGGTGAGTTCCCGATGCTTGGCCGGTTCCAACACCACCACCGTCACCGTCGCATCCTTGGAAACCAGCATGCGCGCTTTCATCCAGTCGTCGAGTTCTTTGCCGTCCAAGGCGGGCGGAATCGCCGGCCAGGGGGTGGATTTCGGAACCGGCCCGAGCTGCTGGTCCTTGTTGAGCGGCAACCCGTGGACATGGACTTCCGGTAACTCCAATACATCTTCGCTGTGATCCGTCTCATGCGTCGCCTCATCGCCGGCCACCGCGAATGCAGCGACCGGGACAAAACACAAAAAAGACCCAATTAACAGTACGAGAAGACGATGATGGTTCATTTATGAACGACTCTATAATTCGAGCGCTGACTAGGCTCTCATACTATCAGATGCCCAACAAGGTCATCCAGCAAGGCCGCAGGGAGCCCGGCGACTGAGGCGTACCCTCGGGTACGTCGCAAGGAGATGGGCGCCTGAGAACGCCGCTGGCGACCTTTTTCAGCATCTGATTAAAAGAACCATTGCGCACGAAAGAAATACGACCTCGGCGTCCCCGCGTGCGCAATCCCTAGACCGATACTCCCTTCACCGGTGTTATAGAAATACTGCTGGTCGAACAGATTGATGATGTCGAAACCCAGCAGCATCTTTTGATTGTCCCAAGGCAACGGGATCACGTGCGTGAGCGAAACATTGTAAACGGTATAGGAAGGAAAATGAGTAGAATTCGTTTTCGCATTGTCGTCAGCCGCCGTTCGCAAGCCATATCCGTACAACATCTGGCCGGTGACGTTTGTCCGTTCCAGAAGCCGATATGTCACAACAGCCGAACTTGTCACGAACTGCGAGTGATCGCAAAAGACCCCGCCCGGTGAATTGATGTCGCTGATCTCCTTGTTGTCAAGGAGATATTGCCCCGACTGAAGTCCGTGTCCCTTGCATTGCCCCCAGGCCACATTGCCGCGCCCGGTCAGCTTATCGGTGAATTGCACCTTCAACGCTCCATCGATACCCCCTTTCCACCCGTTTTGGAACGAAAAGAAGTTCAGCATGGGGGTTGCGCCGAACTGGCCCGCATCTGACATATATTTGTCGAGCTTGTAGTACCCCGTCAGTTCCAACGTCGCGTATTGGCTGACCGAATGATAGCTTCCTACTTCAAAATAGTGTGAACGCTCCGCCCGAGGCTTAAAGCCGGTCGGGTCGTCCGGAGCGGCAGTGGTGTTCTGTGTATTGAGATTCACAAATGCAATCTGCTCGACGTTGGGCGGGGTGAACATCCGGCCATAAAAGGCATGGAACACGTTCGATTGATTGTGTTTGTATGTGACGCCGAGACGGGGACTGACTTGCCCCTCGTTGTAGAACCCCTGAATGACGTCAGCTCTCACGCCCAGATTGAGCGTCCACTGATCGTTCGGACTCCACTGGTCCTGAACCCAGAACTCCTCCCGCCATTGGATGTTCCGATTGGAAGACTGCAAAGAAAGAACCGGCCCAGCCGGAGCCCCACCGCTGGTGTCGAACGCGAAGACCTGTGCCGTGTTGTTCGCATGCGTGTAATCGATCTGGAAGCCTGTTTTCACGAGATGCTGGCTGTTGGCGATCCAGGTATGGTCCAACCGTCCTCCTCCTGTATATGCCGTTCGCCTCTGGTTGGCCGTTTGGGCACTGTTGACATCGTCGGCATAGGCTAACGCATCGTTCGCGGGAGTATGAAAGTCCGCTTCCCCTCTCCGGAAATAGAGCCCCAGGCTGAAGAATTTCACGGCGTCCAGATCATGCCGCCACACCAACTGGGAGTACTGGTTATTCTCCTTCTGAAACTGATCGACGTTCTGGGAGGCTACCGGCGTGAAGCCGGCAGGGAGCAGTGCCAACACATCCGGATTCGCCGTAAGGTTGGGGATCGTCGGGATCTGGTACTTCGCCACCGAATTGAGAAAAATCCAGCTGAAGTTATTGTGATTGTCATTCTGGTAATCGCCGCGCAGATAGGTATTGTTCTTTTCACTCTGATTGTGGTTGTTCGTATAGCCCAGCGTCGGCGGTTCCAGACCGCGATTCGTGGTGATGTAGCTGTTCAAGGCATAGTAACGAAACTTTTCACCGACAGTGCCCCCATATTCAAATGACGGATTCACGGTTTCATTGGATCCGCCGAAGAGTTGCACAGAACCGAATCCCGGTTTCGTCCCGCTCTTGCTCGTGATATCCACGAGTAACACCGCCTTATTGCCATACTGCGCTTCCATCCCGCCGAGGATGATGTCGGCCCGCTCCCAGGCCCGCGGGGGAACAATGTCGGCGAATGCCCCGCTGACTGTGTCGGGAATGGGAATGCCATCGATCCGATACTGCTGGTTGGCATGATCCTGACGGATATGTGTCTGCTTGAGTCCTCCATAGACCACGCTAGGAACCGTCAGCAGCACCTCATAGACATCATTATTGTTCCCCTTCGGCAGGGCTTCGATGTCCTTCCGACTGAGCTGGTAGGTTTCACTCGATGCCTTGTATTGGATCGCCGGCAGTGGAGAGACGATCTCCAAGGCAATGTCTTGCGTCACTGACAGGGTGAGCGCCACCGGAGCCGCCCGCTCCATACCAATCTTCACCACCACGAATTCGCTCTTATAGGTTTCCTGAACCGCATTGACGGAATATGTGCCCTCTTCCGGGACCGTCACGGTGAATTCCCCGGCCTGGTTCGTGACCCCCTGCGTCACGACGTTGCCTTCCTGATCGCGCACCTGCACGATGGCTTGATCCACCCGGCGGAGATCCTGTTTCTGAACCACGCCGGTGATCGTGCGGGTTTCGTTGTCCGCCGCAGAGATAGCGTCGCTTGCGCCGGACACACATGAAATTATCACCACGAGAATGCTTATGAGTCCAATCCACAGACCAACAGGAATAGTACGTACCATCGGCTCCTCTGCAGCTCCATACAACATGAATGATGCGTGCGCTAGCTTTCCGAGGACAGCGTCCACCGGCACAGCAGGGCATACGTCAAGCAGTTCAGGTGGTTAGGAGCAGGGAGGTGCGCGGGAAGGACCGACGTCCGAGAGATCGACCGAAAGAAGAACTGATTCGACTGGGGGATCCTGATTGCGGACAAGGTCACAGACGCTCAAATGGGAAACATCAACATCGAGTGAGCCGGCAGTGTGATGCTGTAACCACTGGCAGAGGTCGGTGTCAGAGTGCTCGTGCCCATCGTGGTCAGCCGCCGCCAACTCGTGATGGACATCCTGCGCCACTGCAAACGGTGCAATGGCGAGCAACAGTAGGACAAGGCCGATCGCCACAGTGCCCCGAAGAAAACAGGGCAGACGTCGTATGGAAGCGCGCAGAGTCATTGAGGGCGAGCTAAGTAACATAGGTGTTCGCAACTTGTCAAACGGTGGATTTAAGGCCATTGTCCAGGCATCTTCCAGCGGGAGGCGCCTCCTCCAGTGGATATTTCCTTTAATATCCGCTATATTTTACGCATCCGAGCGCATCGCCCCCCGCAGCTATACATACCCTAGAGGCGATTCACGGGCAAAAGGCAGGACCATGCAGCGACCACTCGATAACCAGCACGTCATTGACATCAAGCCGCTGCCCTCCCCGCGAACGATTAAGACAACACTGCCCATAACCGACCAAGCCGCCGCGCTGGTCCTTGAAACCAGGGATGCCATACGTCGCATTCTGCATGGCCAAGACCGTGAGCGCCTGCTGGTGATCGTCGGACCCTGTTCGATCCATGATCCTGAAGCTGCCTATGAATATGCCGACCGATTGAAACCAGTGGCGGATGCATTGCGCGACCGGTTACTGATCGTCATGCGCACCTACTTTGAAAAGCCCCGTACCACGGTTGGGTGGAAGGGCCTGATCAACGACCCGCATCTGGACGGCACTTGCGACATCGCCGCCGGGATGGAACTCGCGCGAACGATTCTCCTCAACATCAACAAACGCGGGGTCCCCTGCGCGGCTGAAGCCTTAGACCCGGTATCCCCGCAGTACATCGCCGATCTCTGGAGTTGGGTCGCCATCGGCGCTCGCACCACCGAAAGCCAGCCGCACCGGGAAATGGCCAGCGGGCTATCTATGCCGGTCGGCTTCAAGAACGGCACAGAGGGCAATCTTCAGGTGGCCTGGAATGCAATGGTCGCCGCGAAGCAGCCTCATCATTTTCTGGGCATCAATGCCGATGGGCTGACCTCCATCATCAAGACCACCGGCAACCCCGACCGTCATATCGTACTGCGAGGCGGCGGCGGCAAAACCAATTATGAGGCCGAACATGTGGCCCGCGCGGAGGCCGTGGTAGCGAGCGAGGGCATCGTGCGTCCCATCATGATCGACTGTTCGCATGACAACTCAAGTAAAGACCACCGCCGTCAAAGCCTCGTCGCCCGGGATGTGCTCAAGCAATTCCGTGAAGGCTGCCAATCCATTCTGGGACTGATGCTCGAAAGCAACCTCAATCCCGGCAAGCAGACCTGGCAGCAGGGCAAAGCGCTGGCCCACGGCGTTTCCATCACCGATGCCTGTCTCGGCTGGAAAGAAACCGAAGCTCTGCTCCGCGAACTGGCCGACATGATCGTAACCAAGCCCGTCTAGCAGGATGCTGAAAAAGTCCGCCAGCAGCGTTCTCGCATCGTTCAGACCCTCAACGTACCCCAGAGGGTACGCCTCGGCCCTTCGCTCGCTGCGGCCTTGCTGAACGGCCTTTTTGAGCATCCTGCTGGAATGTTTTCCTGTTATGCCACACGTGCAGACCATCGAAGTTCTAGCGTGCCACAATAGTTTTTCAGCATCCTGCTAGAAGGCCTCGGTCTTCAGCTTGATCGCCCCCCTTACTAAGAGACCCGGATGCTCTTCGACACCCATACCCATCTGGACGATGCCCGCTACAATGAGGATCGCGAGGCGATGATTGCCCGCGCCAGAGAAGCCGGTGTCGAAGCCTTCGTCACCATCGGCTGCGATCTGGCCACCAGCCAGGCAGCGGTCGCACTGGCGGAGCAACACCCGTTCATCTATGCCTCCATCGGCGTCCACCCGCATGAAGTGAAACATATCCTCGATAGCTGGTACGACGATTTCCGTCGTCTGGCGCAGAGCAAAAAAGTAGTTGCCTACGGTGAGATCGGCCTCGACTACCACTACAATCATTCATCGCCCAAGGAGCAGCGCGAGCGGTTCCGCGAACAGATCCAGCTCGCACGCGAGCTAGGGCTCCCGGTGATCATTCACACGCGAGAGGCCCAAGACGATACGATTGCAATTTTGAAAGAGGAGCGCGCGTCAGAAGTCGGCGGGGTGTTTCACTGCTTCTCAGGGGATGCGTGGCTGGCGAAGGATGCGCTGGACTTAGGGTTCTACCTCTCGTTCTCCGGGATTCTCACGTTTCAGAAGGCGACGATGCTCCGAGACATCGCCAAGACCGCTCCATTAGACCGCCTCCTGATCGAAACCGACTGCCCGTACCTGACGCCTATCCCTCATCGAGGCAGACGAAACGAACCGGCCTACGTGTCCTTCGTCGCGCAAAAGCTGGCAGAGGTTCACGCCGACACGCCAGGCATGTCGGTCGAGACCATCGGACGCATTACGACCGAGAACGCGAAACGCCTGTTCAAAATCGCTTGAGCTGCCGGCTGCGCTGCCGCAGCGCCTTGGGCAATTTTCTGGGATTCCCGCGCTTCTCTGGACCTCGCTTCGGTCGAAGATCCTCTCCCGTATCCAGTTCCTTGTGTGCCGATGCGCCGGTTGAATTCGGCCCCTCGCGCAGTTTCCCGACAAACTCCTGAGCCTTCATCACAAAGGCTCCCTGCGCCCTCGCAAAGTCGATAATTTCACGATCGGAACTCACCACCGCGCAGGCGGACCCGAATTCGGCAGCCAGACGTTGAATCACCTGATCGGCTTTTTCTCCCCGTCGAGAGAAGATGATCTCAAGACCCAGCCGATGCTCCCGCTGTTCCGTGCCCCATCCCTGTTGCCAACCGTCAAAGACCACCGTGATCGCATGGGATTTTCGTTGACGATAGGCAGCCAGGTCGCGCAACAAGGCCTCGCGCGCCATCTCGGAATGCAGGCTCGTCCCTGCACCGATCCGGCCCGTCTGAGCCAAAAGATTGTAGCCATCGACGATCAGGTGGAGTGCCATGGCCAGAGAACCTATCGCTCACACTGCTCGGTGTCAATCGGTTCCGTCGCGCCTAGCACGGCCAATCCTCTTGACAACGGCACAAACATCTGAGAAAAAACTCTATATCCCATCACATCACACGCAGTGAACACCCATGCAATCAGCCCTGTGGCGCATCCTTACCCTCGCCTTCCTGGTCGGACTCTTCGCCCTCCCAGGTCTTACCCTCAATCCGTTTCACCCCGACCACGCCGTTGCGGCAACGAGTGCAGCCAGTCAGGAGCATCCTGCCAAGCCCAAACGGTCGCGCACATCCCCCGTACACCTGTCTCCCACTGCGCTCGGCCTGACGACGATACAGAACTTCCGGACAGCCAGCTCACCAGGGTTGACGAGGCTCGTGCTCGATCTCGACGCGAAGGCCAGCCCCAGCAAACATCCCAGACTCCAGGCCGAGGGGGTAACCATCGAAATTCCCAACACTATTTTAGGTTTATCCGCCAAGACAAAACTTACAGCTGGTAGGATTGCCAAACCGTTTATCATTACCCAGTCATCTGAACGATCTGTTGAGGTCTCTTTCCCAACTGGTTCATTTAAGAGTTACAAGTTGCTCACGTTGGCGAATCCTTATCGGCTTGTCATCGATGTGGTGCCTTCCAGCGAATCTCTGACAGCTCCGCCTGTTGAATCAACACCCGGCCTAGTACTTCCACTCCCTACTCCTCCGCAGCCTGCTCAGCCGCGAGCCAAGTCATTTCAAACCATCGTGATCGATCCAGGGCACGGCGGGAAAGACCCTGGGGCACGTGGGCAGCGTGGGACGGAAGAAAAAGACATTACGCTGAAGGTCGCGTTGAAACTGCGCAATCTCTTGAGCGGGCAGCCGGGAGTCCGCGTCCTTATGACCCGCGAGCGGGACCAGTTCGTCGAGTTGGAAGACCGGGCGAAGTTTGCCAATGAGCAGGGGGCGGATCTCTTCGTATCGATCCATGTGAATTCACACCCACAACGCTCCGTGAAGGGGATTGAAATCTACCACTTCGGAGAGGCCAAGGATCAACGGGCGCTCGAAGTGGCGGCCCGTGAAAATGGAACCCCGCTCAACAGCACCGGCGTGGGATGGGAATATCTCGTCGCCGATCTCTTGACGGCGAAGAAGATCGAAGCATCCCTCGAACTCGCCTGGACCGCCAAAGAAGCCCTGGTCACCAACCTGAACGGCCAATACGACCTGGTGGACCATGGGGTAAAGACCGCACCCTTCTACGTGCTCCGCTTCACCAGCATGCCCAGCATCCTGGCTGAAGTTGCTTATATCTCGAACTCTGCTGAAGAAGACCTGCTCCGAACCACCCGCTTCACCACGCGCGTGGCAGAAGCACTCAGGGAAGGCGTCAACACCTTCCTCGCCTCCGCGAAATTCGCCACGCGATGACCACCGCACTGTTCTATCCCCCACGTCGATGCCCACGGTCAAGTTAGTCTTGGAATACGATGGGACCTGCTACGCCGGATGGCAGCGCCAACCCGATCACCCCACGATCCAAGAGGCCATCGAACGAGCCATTCACCAGGTCAGCCAGGCCACGGTATGCGTCATCGGCGCAGGACGCACGGACTCCGGCGTGCATGCGCTCGGACAAGTGGCGAGCTTTCGCACGGACCGAGATTGGCCCGCGTCCAACTGGATGAGGGCGCTCAATGCCGTACTACCAAAAGACATTGCGGTTCGTTCCTCCGCCCTCATGGACGCCCGCTTTCATGCTCAACACGATGCACGAGGCAAGCTCTACGTCTATCGGATCCTCCACCGTCCGGCCCGCCCCACTGTCGATCGCGCATTCGTTTGGCACATCTACAGGCCGCTGAATGAGGCTGCCATGCAACAGGCGGCAGCGACGCTGATCGGGTCACAGGATTTTTCCTCTTTCGAAGGAAGCCTCACGGACAACAGCAATCCCATCTGCCATCTGCAACGATTCACTGTCATCCGCCAGGACGACCAGATCCTCATTGAAGCCTACGCCGACCGGTTTCTGAAACACATGATCCGCGCGATGGTTGGTACGGTGGTCGAAGTGGGGCTGGGCAAACGGACTCCCGATAGTCTCACGGAAATCCTGAGGTCTCGGGACCGGTCTGCAGCAGGCCAGACCGCCCCACCTCATGGACTCTGTCTCATGCGCGTAGATTACGAATAGCGAAACGCGAGACATGCGAGCGATGCGCGACGAGCGGGAAAGGCAGGACAGGCGAGACGGGTAGGCATCGGCGATCGCAGCAGATTGGGACTAGAACAGGTGGGGGGGGTCTTGATTTTCCAGCTTCTTGCGCAGTTCGATCAACTCCTGTTCGAGTGCCAAGAGCCGGTCACTGATGGGGTCCGGCAGGTTGCTGTGGTCCATGGTCGCATCGGGTAGCCGCTCGCCTTGAGTTTTAATTACGCGGGCCGGCACTCCAATGACGGTGGAATTGGCGGCAACATTCTTGAGCACAACCGAATTGGCGCCAATCTTCACATTGTCCCCGATCGTGATCCCGCCGAGAATCTTGGCCCCGGCACCGACGACCACGTGATTGCCAAGCGTGGGGTGGCGCTTCCCTCGTTCCTTCCCCGTCCCTCCAAGCGTCACGCCCTGGAAGAGGGTCACGTAATCTCCGATCTCTGCCGTCTCGCCGATCACCACCCCCATCCCGTGATCGATAAAGAAGCCGGTTCCGATCGTGGCCGAGGGATGGATTTCAATGCCCGTGAACCAGCGAGCAATCTGAGAAATAGCCCGAGGAACGAACGGCACGTTGTAGGACTTCAACCAATGGGACAGGCGGTAGGCCAACATGGCATGAAAGCCGGCATAGGTCAGCACGACTTCAAGCCAGCTGGTCGCCGCCGGGTCTCGGTCGAAGACCGCTCGGAGATCTTTTTGAATGGCTTTCAGGACCATAATGAAAATATCTTACGCTGTCTGAGACCGTTCGATCAAACAAACCGCCTGAGCGGCAATCCCTTCCTCCCGCCCGATCATGCCGATTCCCTCTCCTCCCTTTACCTTCACGTTGACGAGGTCAGGATCGACCCCGAGCACCTGCGCCATTTGTTTCTGCATGGCGGCCAAGTGCGAACTGAGTCGAGGGGCCTGCGCGATAATGACCGTATCGACGTTCACGATGCGATACCCCTTCCCCCGCATCTTCCCGACCACATCCTCCAACAGCTTCAAGCTCGAAATACCTTTGAACCGCTGATCGGAGCTGGGATAGTGCCGGCCCAAATCTCCTTCACCCATCGCGCCGAGCAGTGCATCGCAGAGGGCATGGACCAAGGCATCGGAATCGGAGTGTCCCAACAAACCCTTGCTGTGGGGCACCTCGATCCCGCCGAGAATCAGCTTTCGTCCTGGTCCCAACGGATGGATGTCGTAGCCGCAGCCCACTCGCATCTTTCTCCCTTCGTCAACAGTCAATGGTCAACCGTCAATGATGCTCACAAACACGCACAGTGATATCGCTTTCCCATTGGCCAATGACTAATGACTTTTCTTGGATCGCGACGCCAGAATCGCCTCGCCGATCACCAGGTCTTCAGGCCTCGTCACTTTGATGTTCTCCCCACTTCCCTCAACCACCGCAACCGAATACCCCAGCCATTCCACCAGAGATGCGTCATCGGTGGCCCGCACCCCTTCGACATGCGCTTTCCTGTGAGCGGTCTCGATCCAGTCCCGTCGAAAGGCCTGCGGAGTTTGAGCGAGCCACAAGGGGGTGCGATCGACCGTTCGCTCAATCATCCCATCCATCCGTACCTGCTTCACGGTATCCCGCATCGGAAGCGCAATAATTGCCGCTCCCTCTTTCCTCGCCGCAGCCACGACCTCGGCGATCATCCGAAGCGTCACAAATGGACGTACGGCGTCGTGTATGAGCACGATCTCTGTGTCTGAGGGGATCTGAGCGAGCGCGAGCCGCACCGAATCCTGGCGCTCTGCACCACCTGCCACCACCTTCGTCACTTTGGTGAAACGTTGCCGCGATACGATCGCGTGCTCACAGTATTCGACGTCTGCATGCGGAACAGCAAGAATAATCTGGTCGACCACGGGAGCGGCTTGCAACGCCCGCAACGACTGAATGACGAGCGGCTCACCACCCAACGAAAGAAATTGTTTGGGAACGGAGCCGCCCATCCGAAGACCGCGGCCGGCAGCGGGAACGAGTGCCACCACCAAAGGAGCCTGACGAGGGACTGGTTCGCCGCGAGGCAAGCGAGTCGTGGTCATGTTAGGGCCGCAGCGTGAGATAGATCGTTTGGCCTTTCCGTTTGAGCAGCAAGAGGACTGCTTGACCTTTGGCAAGGCCGGAAGCGGCTTGTTCATAGGACTTGAGCGAGCCCACCGCCTTGCGATTGACTTCGAGTATAATGTCGCCTTCGCGCACACCCATCTCCTCCGCCGTGCTTCCCGACTTGACCCTGACCACTACCACACCACGCTCAGTAGCTTTCAATCCGTACCGAGCAGTCAGTTCCTCGTTTAACTCGCGGACATCAAGATCCGAGAGGAGCCCCGTGGGCACCGCTGATTCCCTGCTCTCCTCTGCGCCGGGCTGTCCTAACGATTTCGGCTGCTCCACAATCGCGACCTCGATCGTCTTGGGCTTCTTGTCTCGGATCAACTTGACCGAGACCTTCTTCCCGATCGGAGTCTGTGCGACGGCATTCCGCAAATGCGTCGGCGAATCCATCGACTTGCCGTCATATTCGATAATGACATCTGCGCGCTCAAATCCCGCCTTCTTCGCAGGACTATCCTCCATGACATCGCTGACGAGCACGCCCTTCGTATCGGTGATCCCGAACTGTGTGGCCAACTCAGGAGTCAAATCTTGAATCGCTACACCAAGCCAGCCACGGACGACTTTCCCCGTCCGTACCAACTGATCCATGACAGCGCGCGACAGGTTGCTGGGCACCGCAAACCCAATACCCATGTTGCCGCCGCTTTGACTGAAGATTGCCGTATTGATCCCGACTAATTCGCCACGCACGTTGACTAACGCACCTCCGGAATTGCCTGGGTTGATCGCCGCATCGGTTTGGATGAAGTCTTCGTATTCGGCAATTCCCATACTGGCTCGTCCGACTGCACTGACGATCCCCATCGTCACGGTTTGGGTGAGCCCGAACGGGCTTCCCACGGCCAAGACAAACTCCCCGACCTCCAGTTGGTCGGAATCGGCCCAGGGAATAGTTTGGAGCCCTGTCGCCTCGATTTTCACGATCGCGATATCCGTCTTCGCATCGGTTCCAATCAGCTTGCCCTTAAACTCCCGCTTGTCCGACAAAAAGACCCGAATCTCGTCAGCCTTGTTCACCACATGATTATTGGTGACGATCAACCCATTGGCTTCCACAATGACTCCGGACCCCTGGCCCCGCTCTTTTGGCTCTCGCTGAGGGGCATCACGATCACGCTTAAAAAATTCATCGCCGAAGAACTTGCGAAAAAACGGGTCGTCGAACGGAGCGCCGTGCGGACTTTCACCGGATTTCCCGCTTCGCGTCGCCGCGATGTTGACGACCGCCGGTTTCACCGATTTTGCGATCTCAACGAAGTTTTTCCCGCTCCCCCCTGCCATCGGCAACTGTGGCGCGGTAGCCACGGGACGAATGATTGGGTTGGGAATCGGCTCGGGCCCGGCCGTGCCGGTCGGCAACCAACCCATGTCAGAAGCCACCACGATCCCGATGATGATACCTCCAGCGACCAAGGTAAACGGAACCAGCCATGCACGAACGAGTTTCATAGGTGATCCTTGCTCTTCATCCCCCGTTACACGAACGATACACACACAACCGGTGTAACCCTGCGCATCACTGCATCTCGCCGGAATATATCCCCATGATGGTGTGGAGAAATTTCATCGCCTCCGCTTTAGGCCGCTGGAACGAGTTCCGCCCAATGATGGAGCCAAACCCGCCGCCGTCACGAATGGCGCGCGCCTCCTCAAACACATGCTTGTCCTCGCTCTTGGCCCCTCCGGAGAAGATGACGATCCGGCGCCCATCGAACGAGCTCTGCACCACATGCTTGACCCGCTCCGCCAGGGTCGTGATCGGAATCTTTTCCGATTCGTACACCTTCTTCGCCGCGGCCTGTTCAAGATGTGCAGTAGGAAGCTTGACCTTAAGGACATGGGCACCGAGCTGGGCCGCAATCTGCGCCGCATACGCCACCACATCGATCGCCGTCTCCCCTTCCTTACTGAGTACCGACCCGCGCGGGTACGACCACACGACGACCGCCAAGCCACAGTCCTTGGCGTCTTCTGCAATCGCGCGCAGCTGTTCATACATGGCGTTGCAGTGCGATGACCCGGGATAGATCGTGAATCCGACCGCCGAACAACCGAGCCGGAGCGCGTCCTTCACGCTGCCGGTGACCGAGGGCAAGGGATCTTTCTCGTCATGCAAGACATCGTGATTGTTCAACTTCAGAATCAGCGGAATCCGGCCGGCGAATTCAGCGGCGCCGGCTTCGAGAAATCCCAGCGGAGCCGCGTAGGCATTGCAGCCGGCATCGATGGCCAATTGAAAATGATAGTGGGGATTGTACCCCCCTGGATTGGAGGCAAAGCTCCGGGCTGGACCATGCTCGAACCCTTGGTCCACGGGCAGAATCACCAGCTTGCCGGTCCCCGCCAATTTTCCATGGCGCAACAAACGGGCGATATTTGTTCTTGTTCCCGCGTTGTCGCTGCTGTACCAGCTCAGAATCTCTTGTACACGATCAGCCATACCAAACCTCCCGTGGATTCGTGAATCGTGAAACGTTATTCGTTCTAGCTATTCAGGTGTTCAGGCTGAAGCAGGAACCTCGAACTCCGACCTTCGGCCTTCAGCCTATCTACCTGAGTCGCTGCATTCGATGCCGGCTATCGTCTGCCTTGGATGAACTCCTCTGCGTCGCGCACGTCGTTCGCACTGCCGATGACTAACGGCACCCGTTGATGAAGTTGCTTGGCCTCCACGTCGAGGATGCGCATGGTGCCGGTGCTGGCCCTGCCGCCCGCCTGTTCGACGACCCACGCCAACGGATTGGCTTCGTACAACAACCGAAGTTTGCCCTCCGGCTTATCCAGCTCACCGGGATAGAGATAGATGCCTCCCCCGAGGAGAATCCGATGCACATCAGCCACCAAGCAACCAGAATAGCGTACACTATACGGTCGCCCCGTAGCCTTATCCGGGGTCTTTAAGTATTCCACATACTTCTTCGTGCCCGTCGTCCATTTGTGATAGTTGCCTTCGTTCACGCCGTAGACCTTGCCTCGAGCAGGAATGCGGATCTGCTCGTGAGACAGGAGATACTCGCCGATGCCAGGCTCCAATGTAAACCCGTAGACTCCTTGCCCAACTGTATAGACCAGCATGGTACTTGACCCGTAGAGGAGATAGCCGGAGGCCACCTGCTCTGTTCCCTTGCGGACGATGTCATCCTCGGTCGGCGTACGGTCGTTGCGTTCGGACTTCACGACGGAAAAAATCGCGCCGAGCGGCATGTTGCAATCCGTGTTTGATGAGCCATCGAGAGGATCGAAGAGCAGCATGTACTTGGCTTGCGGCCAATTCTCCTGAAGCAGGATTGGCTTTTCCATCTCTTCCGACGCCAGTGCGCACACAAGCCCGCTATGGCGAAATACCTTCAGGAAGGTCTCGTTCGCAATCTCATCCAGCTTCTTGACTGTCTCCCCCTGCACATTGATCTCGCCGGTCGTTCCCAGGATATCGATGAGCCCTGCGCGTCTGAGATCCTGCGCAATGAGTTTCCCAACCAGGCCGATCTGGGCCAGAAGACTGGCAAATTCCCCGGTGGCTCCCAGGCGAGCCGCCTGCTTCTGGTTGATAAATCTGCTTAAAGTAAGAGGAAACCGTCCCATGGTCGAAGCGAGTATAACTGTTTTGAACAGGGTGGGCAACGAAAGGCTAGGAGCCTGTCCGACACTGCCTTCGTGACGAGGCGAACGAAGTGCAGCCAGATGCGAGGCCGCAGGCCCGGAAAAAACCGGAGGTGTATTCGCTGGAATATATTGAGGATTTTTTCGGGCCGAGAACGACGCAGATGGTCGCGGATCATTCGTCACAGTAGAACGGTCAATGTCGGACAGGCTCCTGATTCCCTCATTGGATTGATGATGCGGCCGGCAATCCGCTGACGAGATCAGCCACAATCGACCCGATGATGACTTTCGCCTTCATCCGAACCGGAATACGCCGATCGTCGTTGGTAAACCACACCCGGATGTTGCCCCGGTTGAGGAAGATACCTTGGAACGGCATGATGACCAGCACGCGGGCCGTTTCAACCTTCCCCCACGGACCGCTGATAGTCTCAATCTCCTCAACGCGCACGTCCAGTTTGCGGTTCTTTTTATCGTGATGCACGTTCATCGTCAGAACTGACCCTGGCTGGAGCGATAATTCGTTGCGCGCATAATAGAGACAGGAGATGACGTCTTGGGTGCCCGGCGGCATCTCCAATGTTTCAGTCATTCCACCTTTGATAACCGTGACCGTTCCCTTTTTCTGATGAAATGTGTACTCGATATCTTCTTTCTTCCTCCCTTCTCGCCGCTTGAAGGTCAAGTGCTCCGGAAGCATCGTGGCGGGATCCACTATCGACTCTACCCGGTTATCCACGGGAAAGAATTTGGTGATCACGGGCCTCGACTGCGCCGTGGTGATCAATTTCGCCAGCGGCCGGTCTCCGTCAGTGCCGGCAGCACTCACAGCCATCACGGCTGTGCCGGCTGTGATATTCAGCCAAGAAATTTCGTAGGTGAGCTGTTCCCCGACTTGGAAGAATCTCGCTGAAGGATGGTCGCTAGTGGGTCCCGCCCACGAGACCGCCCCGCTCAAGGCACCCAGGATCAGGCATGCCAATACGAGCCAGTGCGCGAAAAAAGAGCATGGAGCGGTAGACGCTCGCGAATGATGGCTGTATTCGGTTGAGAATAAACCATTGTGGAGGCTTCGGTGAGGTCCGACTTATGACACAGCAAGAGAACGACTCCCGCAGGATGCTCAAAAAGACTGTCCAGCAAGGCCGCAGCGAGTGAAGGCCGAGGCGTACCCTCGGGGTACGTTGAGGGTCTGAACGATGCGAGAACGCTGCTGGCAGGCTTTTTCAGCATCCTGCTAACAGCCAAGGGCCTGTTTGGCCGCTATCAGCTCGCCTTCGATGACTGTTCGGATCGTGGCCAATCGCTCCGGCGAGGTGGCTTCAAAACGTAACACGAGGGCCGGCTGGGTGTTCGAGGCTCGGATCAGGCCCCACCCATCGTCGAAGATGGCACGTACTCCATCGATGGTGACGACATCGCGCACCACTAGCTTGGCTGGACCAAGCTCCTCGCGGGTTTTCGTGCAGTCTGCCAACCGATCCTGCACATGCCTGACCAACTCGAATTTGATGGAGTCCGACACGTCTACCCGAATCTCCGGGGTGACGGACGTCTTCGGAAGATCCGCCACCAACGCGGAGAGTGAACGAGTGGTCTTGGCCAGAATTTCCACCAGCCGGCATGAGGCATAAATCGCGTCGTCATACCCGAAGTACCGATCGGCAAAGAACATGTGCCCGGACATTTCGCCGGCCAAGACGGCATGCTCGCTTTTCATCTTCGCCTTGATCAAGGAGTGGCCGGTTTTCCACATGATCGGCCGGCCCCCCTGCTTCGCAATATCGTCATAGAGACTCTGCGACGACTTGACCTCTGAGATGATGGTACTCCCCGGCTTGTCCGCCAGAATATCGCGCGCGTAGACCACCAGCAGTCGATCGCCCCATAACACATTTCCCTGCTCATCGATGGCCCCAATGCGATCGGCATCTCCATCGTAGCCGATCCCGACATCGGCTTTGTGCTGTTTGACGGCCTGAATCAGATCATCGAGATTCTCTACGACCGTGGGATCGGGATGATGGTTCGGAAATCTCCCGTCGAGATCGCAATAGAGCCCTGTGACGTGACAGCCGAGGAGCTCCAAGGCCTGTTTCGCCACCAAGGCCGCCACCCCGTTTCCGCAGTCGATAACGACATGCAGGCGCTTGGCATTGACGTGAGTGAAGCTCTTCTTGATATAGGCCAGATAGTCAGGAATGATGGGATGCTCCGATAACTGTCCGGCTCCAGATACAAATGAGCCTGCCTCCATCACCGCTCGAAGCGCCTGGATCTCCTCCCCATGAATCGCGTCTTTCCCGATGCAGATTTTAAATCCATTGTATTCTGCGGCATTGTGGCTCCCGGTGATCATGATGCCGCCGTCAACCGGTAGTTGAAACAGAGAGAAATACACGAGTGGCGAGGGGCAAATACCGATATCCACCACGTTCAGTCCACCGGCGAGAAGCCCCCGCACGAGAGCCTTGTGAAGCCCCGGTGAACTCAGTCGGCCATCTCGCCCGACCGAGATCGTCTTCACCCCACGATCTTTTACATAGGTGCAGTAAGCACGCCCCACCTGCTCCGCAATAGAATCGGTGAGTTCCTGGCCCACGACGCCACGCAGATCATATTCGCGAAATAGTCCCATGGTCCTCGTGACTCGTTAATCGTTAAACGTGAACTGCGTGATGACGTTTTTGCTTTTGATAAATATCGGTAACTCCTCAGGGGTTCAGGCTGAAGACCGAAGTGATCTAACAGCCTTCAGCCTTCGGTCTATCTACCTGAACGGTTATCGATTCACGATTCACGCTTCACCCCTCTCCCATAGTCATCCTGAAACCGGACAATATCGTCTTCACCAAGATAAGGCCCGTTTTGCACTTCAATGATATGCAGAGTCTCTTGACCGGGGTTTTCCAGCCGGTGGCGAGTTTCGACAGGAATCTCTGTACTATGGCCCACATTGAGATCGAAGACCTCGTCGCCCCTGGTCACCCGCGCTGTCCCTGTGATCACCACCCAATGTTCGCTCCGTTGATGGTGCATCTGTAACGAGAGCCGCCCTCCTGGCTTCACCGTCACGCGCTTCACTTTGTAACCAAGTCCTTCTTCCAGAATGGTATAGGACCCCCAGGGCCGATGTACGGTCAGATGTTCCAAGTGTTCCGGCGCGTTCTGCCGTTTAAGGAGTTCAACCAACTGCTTCACATCTTGCGCGCGGGATTTTGGACAGACTAATGTGGCGTCCGGCGTATCGACCACCACCATGTCGGTGAGCCCGATCGTCGCCACGAGACGGCGATCCCCGTAGACGATCGACCGGCGGCTATCGACGTCGACCACACGGCCGACGACGACATTGCCGGACTGATCCTTCGGCGCCACTTCATCCAGGCTCCCCCAACTCCCGACGTCAGACCACTGAAAGGACACAGGCACGATCGCGGATTTCTTCGATCGCTCCATGACACCCGTGTCGATCGAAACCGGCTTGAGTGTCCTGTAGGCATCGTCGATGGTCTGTCTGGACGCCCCTGCCTGCATCAATTGGCCGATCCGTTCGATCCCGCGAAAGAGGGTGGGTTGATGGCGTCGAATTTCATCAAGAATCGCCGCGGCACGCCAAATAAACATGCCGCTGTTCCAGTAGTAGTCCCCAGCCTTGAGATATTGCGCAGCCTTGGTGGCATTGGGTTTTTCAACGAATCGGCTGACCGGATGTCCCTTGAGCATACCCTGTTTTCCCAACGTCACTTTCCGGTTGGGCCTGATGTAACCGTAGCCGGTCTCCGGACGGATCGGCTTGATACCAAACGTCACCAGATAGTCCCGCTTCGCCAGCGTCGCCGCCAACGACACCGCTGCATCGAACGCTCGCTGGCCTTTGACGATATGATCGGCCGGAACGACCAACATTATCGCGTCAGGATCCCGACGGACCAGTTCTAACGCCACCAAGGCAATGGCCGGAGCGGTATTGCGCCCTTCCGGTTCAAGCACGAAATTATCTGTGAGCGCGTCTTTCCATTCACTCAACTGGACGCGAATGGATTCTGCTTGGGCTGGATTCGTGGAGATCATCACCCGGTTCGGTGCCGAAGCACAGACCACCCGGCGCATGGTCTGCTGAATCAACGTTTCATCTCCCATAATCCGCAGCAGCTGTTTGGGAAACAACTGTCGACTGAGCGGCCAAAACCTGGTGCCGCTGCCGCCGGCCATGATCACGGGATAGAGATGAGAGTGCAGATCGTTATTTGTGATACGTGAATCGTGAATTGCCATAAATGTAATCCATCTGCTCGTGCAACGTTGAACGATTGACGGTTAACGTGGCCGATGCTGCTGCGCGTCCAGAATCATCTCAATGATTTCCCGAACCGCCCCCTCCCCACCCTTCTTCCGACAGACATAGTCGACCGCCGCCACAACAGCCGGCAGCCCGTCCGCTGGAGAGGCCGAAAATCCCACGGCCTTCAATGCTTCAAGATCATTCACATCGTCTCCAATATAGGCCACTTGCTTGAGCGAGAGCCCATGTCTGGCCGCCATCTCCCGAATCACCGTTAACTTATCCATCACCCCTTGGTGCAACTCGGGAATCGCGAGCTTCTCGGCACGCCGCGCCACCAGCTTCGTCCGCTCCTGCGTCACAATAGCAGTGATGATTCCCGCCCTCTGCAACAGCTTGATCCCCATGCCATCGCGCGTGTTGAACTTCTTCCACTCATCGCCGGATTCCGAATAGTACATTCCTGCATCGGTCAAGACGCCGTCGACATCCGTGGC
>CAVUHR010000013.1:0-16000 GCA_963741245.1 Nitrospirota bacterium
ACCGCGTCAAAGCCGTGAGCGGCAAGGGCATCCCATTCCTGATCAGGCACCGTGGCCAGGGTTACGGGCTTCCCCTGTGTCCGGCTCAACTCACCCAGCCAGACCCAGGTGTTGATCTCATAGATGACCGGATATTTCCGCCAGGTATTCATACGTTGCCTTTCTTGAACGCGGCCTCCTTGAATGCGGACCGCTTGCCCCCTTCCAATGCCCGCTTGGAATCCAGGAGACCGTAGAGCTGGATGAGTTTCGCCACGCAGCCCGGTCCAGCCGGTCTGGTGACTCGCGCCCAGTCCCGCCCCGTTGTCGCCGTGAAAATATTCATAGAAGAGAATGTGGTCCCGCCAGTGGGGATCGGACTGGAACTTCTCCGTGCCGCCATAGACAGGACGCCGACCACGTTCGTCTCGCAAGAAGGTCCGGGTCAGCCGATCCGCGATCTCCTTGGAGACCTCGAAAAGGTTCATCATCTTGCCGGACCCGGTGGGACATTCAATTTTAAAGTTGTCGCCGTAATAGAGATAAAAATTGAGGAGCGCACGGATGATCATGACGTTCACAGGCATCCAGACCGGTCCTCGCCAGTTCGAATTCCCGCCGAACATGCCGGTATTAGATTCCGCCGGCAGGTAGTCCACCCGGTACTCCTGGCTACCCACGTGGAAGATATAGGGGTTCCGCTCGTGAAACTTGGAGAGCGCACGGAGCCCGTAGGGGCCTAGGAATTCATTCTCGTCGAGCATTTTCGAGAGGATCCGCCGGAGCCGCTCCGGAGTCACCATGGCAAGAATCCCCCGCTCGTTCACGCCAAAGTGCCCGGGGCCGGTGGGGTGCATGGACTTGAACAGCTCAGGCATCTGGCGCCAGCGGGCCAGCATGGCAGCGGTCTGCCGCGGAACGAGTTCCCGCTGCCACGGCTCGATCACGGTCGTCGCGCACAGGGGCAGCAGCCCCACCATCGACCGTACGCGAAGCCGTGTGGCGCTGCCGTCCGGCAGCCGCAGCAGGTCGTAGTAGAACCCGTCCTCCTCGTCCCACATGCCATCCGGCCCTGGCTTGTTCATCCCCCCGGCGATATAGAGGAAGTGCTCCGCGAACTTGATCACCATGTCTTCGTAGGTGGGGTCGTGGGCCACCAGCTCCACTGCAAGCTCCGTCATGTTCTGACTGAAGAGGGCCATCCAGGCCGTGCCGTCCGCCTGCTCCAGGTGGCCGCCGGTGGGCAGCGGGGCGCTCCGGTCGAAGATGCCGATGTTGTCGAGGCCGAGGAAGCCGCCCTCGAACACGTTCTTGCCGAACCGGTCCTTCCGGTTCACCCACCAGGTGAAGTTCAGCAAGAGCTTGTTGAAGGCTGACCTGAGGAACTCCACGTCCGTCTCGCCGCGCAGGGCCTGCTCGGTGCGGTGCAGGAAGAGGGTCGCAAAGGCATGGACCGGCGGGTTCACGTCGCTGAAGTTCCATTCGTAGGCAGGAATCTGTCCGTTGGGGTGCAGGTAGAGCCCATGAAACATCAGCTGCATTTGCTGCTTCGCGAAGTCGGGGTCCACGATCGAGAGCGGCAGGGTATGGAAGGCCAGGTCCCAGGCCGCGTACCAGGGGTACTCCCACTTGTCCGGCATCGAAATGATGTCTTTATTGACCATGTGGAACCACTCCGAGTTCCGAGAGAAACTATAGCCGGTATGGAGGGGGTTGGAGTGGTGCTCCTCCAGCCAGCTGTCCCCGTTGAAGAAGAAGAACTGCTTGCTCCACAGCATGCCGGCGAGGGCCTGGCGCATCACGTTGGCTGCGTCCGGGGAGACGGACGGCGGGGTGACGGAGCGATAGAACTCGTCCGCCTCCTTGAGGCGGGCCGCGAAGGTCTCGGCGAACGCCGGCCCGAAAGGGACGGTGGAGGCCTGATTCGTGAGGCGCAATCGTACGGTCATCGACTGGCCGGGCCCCACCATCTGCCGATAGTGCGCCGAGGCCTTCGTCCCCTGGTGGTCAGGATTCACGGCCGTCTGGCGACCCTGCACCACATAGTCATTGATCCCGTCCTTGACGTAGGGGCTGGCATTGGGATGGCCGGGAAAGAGCCGGTCGTTGTTCGTGGTGTTATCGGTCACGAGCAACGGCACCTTGCCGTCGCAGTACAGATAGTACGTGCCCAGCGTAGAATGCTGCGCCTCGATCGCACTCGCGCCCGCCGCTGCCTTGATCTGCTTGAGGGTGGGTTGCTCGGCCGCTCTGTTGGATGGGGCAATCCACGAGGCCCAGTCGTTGCGAAACCAGAGGGTCGGTAATAGATGCAGCTCGGCCTGCTCCGGCCCTCGATTGACCGCGGTGATCTGCACCAGCATGTCGTCCGGGCCATCTTTGGCGTACTCCACGAAGACGTCGAAGTAGCGGTCGTCATTGAAGACGCCGGTGTCGAGCAGTTCATACTCCATCTCGTTGCGAGAACGCCGACGGTTCGTCTCTATCAGATCAGCGTAGGGGAAAGCCGCCTGCGGATACTTGTAGAGATACTTCATGTAAGAATGCGTCGGCGTGCTGTCGAGGTAGAAGTAGTATTCTTTGACGTCCTCGCCGTGGTTGCCTTCGCTGTTCGTGAGCCCGAAGAGCCGCTCCTTGAGGATCGGGTCCTTTCCGTTCCAGAGGGCAAGCGCAAAGCAAAGGCGCTGTTGGTCATCGGAGATCCCGGCGAGACCGTCCTCGCCCCAGCGATAGGCGCGCGAGCGGGCGTGATCGTGGGTGAAGAAATTCCAGGCGTCCCCGTTTTCGCTGTAATCCTCCCGAACCGTGCCCCACTGGCGTTCGCTGAGGTAGGGTCCCCACTTCTTCCACGCCGCCTTCGGTTCCCGCGCTTCCCGTAACCGTGTCTCTTCGGTCGTCATCTCGTATCTCCTTATTACTAGGAGCCAGAACGGGGAGGCAGGCTATCAGAAGATAACTCCGCATTTCAACTGCCAGATCTTCCTTCACGAAACAATTGCTATACGATTTGCAGTCGGGCATACTTCTGCCGGAGAACAATCTTTCTTCTCACAAGTTGGACCCATGAAAGCGGATCTTCCTTCCGTCCAATAGCTGGCAATCGACTTTCCTCAACATTCTCATTGGAGGTGTGACATGAAGCGCATCCTGACAGCGGCCGTGCTGGGCGCCTTCACTGTAGTCAGCACCGGACTCTCGGAGGCAGCAGAAGTTTTCGTGTTTCCCAAAAACGCGCAGACCAAGGAGCAGCAAGAGCAGGACGAGTTTAGCTGCTATAAATGGGCCAAGGAGCAGACAGGTTTCGATCCGAACAAGCCGGTCGAACAGGCCAGCGCGCCGGCCCCCAAAGGTGGAGCTGCCTCCGGAGCTGCAAAGGGCGCAGCAGTCGGGGCTATCGGTGGGGCTATCGCTGGAGACGCCGGAAAAGGCGCGGCGATCGGCGCCGGGGTCGGTGCGGCAGGCGGTGCCCACAAGAAACGGAAAGGCGAAAAACAGCAAGCCGCGGCACAGCAGCAAGCTGCGCAACAGCAGCAGGCGAGCGTGGAGGGCTACCAACGAGCTTTTGGAGCCTGTATGGAAGGGAAAGGCTACACAGTGAAGTAGACGTAACGGGTGTCCGAAAGGTGAGAAGGCGACAGAAGAATTGCTACTCGTCAGAGTAGAGGGAGAGGTGTTCTAAATTTCACTGCGTCCACAAGTGATGAATCGATACCGCCCCTTACCTAATGACGCGGTATCCGGACTACCTGTTGATCTTCGTAAATTTGGATCCTTCCAGAGTAAGGTTGTACATCAGACCCTTCTGGTCTAGGACAAAACCCACGATGGGTTGGTTAAGCTTCGAACTGTCGAGCGATGTCCCCGATCTCCCGAATTCTCGACTCAGCCAAAATTTTTGTCTCATCGCGATCCTTCACTCTTTTCTACGTTGCGCAGAGTAAAACATTTGTACAAATAATGAAGACCGAACAGCTACTTCATCTCCGTCAACTCCATATAGTTGGGATTTCCGTCTTTGCCAAAGGCATGTGCTGCCAAGACCTTCTCACGACCGCGCAGGCAGAATGTGAACACGACCGTCCGCTGTCCCATCTCAGACAACAGTCGCCCGCTCTGCAAGGTCACCCTTCCTGTCCCCACGAGAGAGCCCTGGGCTGTTTCTCCCCCGAAACTGTAGGTCCCGTACGTGTCGTGGGATGTGAGGACCACCACGACCCGTCCTGAGTCCTTCCCCGTTCGCACGTTTTTCACCAGTCCTTCCCAGGTCCCTTCGACCTCTTTGATTTCCGTAATGGGAACAAGGGTTAAGGGCATTTCCTTCTCTGTCCCCAACCCAGCGCAAGCCGCGAGCGAACTCACCAGGAACAAGAAAACCAGGAACAGGCGCCGTGCTGGAACTAGATCGCTCTGCATCGCTTTCCTCCCTACCGCCAGCCACATCCCGGCCGGATCTTGCATGAACAGCGTAGACGTATGGCTCATTCTCGCTTTAGGTTCGTCAGTCTCGCGAAGGCAACCGTGCGAAACGCGGAGAACTCCGCGGTAAGAAGACTTATGTAGAATAATACTGGCTTAGCCCGGACTATTCATGAATACCTGCTACGTCATCCGATCCTCTCGCCCGACGGGGCTTTTCTCGTTCGGCCTCCTCGACGGACAGGAAGTACGCCTACGTCGGCCTTACTTGCGAGAAACCCCGGCGGGCTTCGGTCTCGAACGCCTCGCGACGGCATTCATGAATAATCCGGGCTAGAACATATACCGAATTCCAAATTGTGTAAACCAGTCATAGGCTCCGGGAACTCCCGTGCCCCACAATCCCACTGCCGGGCGGAGCCACACACGGAAGTGGTCACCCAGCCTTCTCCCCACTTCGAATTCCAGGTTCATCGCGGTTTTGGCTTTTTGGGTCCAATCCACGTACAGATCTGGTTCTATCGCCGTCCACCAAAGGTTGTTGGCCCATGATGTCGTGAACTCCAGGCCGACCTTTGTGAAGTGCACATCCTTCCGGCTCGGATCCCCTCCAAAGGAGAATGTTTGCTGAACCAACGGCAAAAACACGGTATCCAAGCCTTGAATCGGAATGGAGAACGTCAGCCCGGGAACGAACTGGTATTTGCCCCTTCCCAAGTCTGGGTCGCTCGCCGTGGGAAACACCACCTGACCTTCGAACAACGCGGTGAAGGCAGGCCTTGTCCATACTTGTCCGCCAAGTCTCGCCGAGATATCGCCCAGCCCGGACACTGACGTGCTTCCAGACATCTGTGGGTCGAAGTTCACAAAAGGGACGTCCGTCCGGAAGATCAATCGGTCTCCCAATGGAATATCAAGCCGCTCCACATTCTCCACCCGGGAGGAGCCATCTCGTTGCTCACGGTATTCCCCTGAAATTTGAAAACGACCGATGATCGCGGTCCGGTTTGTACCGTTGTCCCCCGACAGGATGTTCAGAAGGCGGTCGGAGATGTTGCTGAGCAGGGCTTTCGCGGGGCGTCGCTCATATTGCACCTGAGGGGTTTCCTGCGGTGCCTCTCGTGCCGCCTCCGCCGACGGTTTCTCCCCCGGTGGCGGTTTTGCCTCCGGCTTCCCAGGGGGCGGCTGCGCAGGTTGAACGACTGCCGGGCCTGATTCTTCGGGCAGGTCGAGTTCCAAGTCCTGAGCCAGTACCGGCAACGTTGTCATGTGCGAGAGGAGGAGGACGATCCCCATGCTCACCGCAACCAGTCGGCCGTTCCGTCTGCTATCAGGTGAAAGGTTGCGGTTCATGTGCGGTGACAAGGCGGATTATACCGTTCGATAGAAATAGCTGACGCATAACATGGGCATGAGGGAATCGCAATGGATGAACGCCTGGTGCCAGGCGCTTGCTCGATTTCCCATTCACCGTCGGTGTATTCTGCAGTACGTGCTCTGTGCCAGCCCGCATTATTCATGACGGTTCGTCGCGAAGTCGCTGAGCCGCGTCGCGAGACCGGCGCGCGGAGCCGTGAGGACCCGATGCGTACTCGTGTAGTACGGTGAGGGTCCGAGGGGCGAGCCCGGTGGCCGAAGGCTCGTCGTAGCAGCGGATCGGCGATTGCAGCAGAAGTGTTTATGATTAATGCGGGCTAGATCCGGTACCGATTCACACGATCGGCGGCCAATCCGCGACGTACCTAGGAGAGAAACGATGCGACATCGGCTTCAGTCTGTCGGCGTTTCATTTCTGCTTGGAATGTGCCTCTGGTTGTTTCCCACCAACTCCGACGCACTCCTCATGGACGCGACGGCCTATAACGATATGGGCGTCGTGCAGCAGAGTAAAGGAGACCTGGACGGCGCCATCCAAAATTATCGTGAGGCATTGAAACTCAAGCCAGACTTTCCGGAGGCGATGTATAACCTGGGTGTGGCCCTCCAGGCCAAAGGCGATCTGGACGGAGCCATCGGGCAATACCGGGCGGTCCTGACGCTGACACCGGATGAGCCGGACGTCTACGGGAGCCTCGGCAATGCACTGAAAGCGAAAGGAAACCTGGACCCAGCAATCGAGGCCTACCGCAAGGCGCTCAGGCTGGATCCCAATCATCCCAGCATCCACTACAATCTTGCGATCGCGTTGAAGGCGAAAGGGGATCTGGACGGCGCCATTGCGGAATATCGCGAAGCGATCAGGGTGCAGCCCGACGACGTCAGCGCCCGGAATAATTTAGGTATTCTTCTCCAGGGCCAAGGTTTCATCGATGAGGCGATTGAGCAGTACCGCGAAGCGGTCCGGGTGCAGCCCGATCATGTCAACGCACATTACAGTCTCGGCACTGCGCTCCACACGAAAGGCGATCTCGTGGCAGCCATTGCGGAGTATCGAACGGCCATCCGACTTCAACCGGCTCACGTAGGGGCCCACAACAATTTGGGCATCGCCTTACAAGCGACGGGTGACTTGAACGGTGCGATCGCCGAGTACCAGACCGTGATCTCCCTCAAGCCCGACCACGTCAAAGCTTATTACAACCTGGGTATCGCACGACAGGCCGCCCGTGATTTGGATGGAGCCATTGCCGCGTTCCGTGAGTCGATCAGGCTCCAGCCCGATTACGTGAACGCGCACCAGGGTCTTGCCGACGCGCTCCAGGAAAAGGGTGACCTCAATGGCGCGATTGCGGAGTATCGGACCGTGCTTCGCCTCCAGCCGACCCACGTCGGGGCGCTACTGAACCTGGGCGCGGCACTGCAGGCGAACGGCGATCTCGACGGGGCGATTGCAATGTACCGTCATCTGCTCAGCTTGCAGCCGGAACGCGCGCGCGCTCGTTATAATCTGGGCGTGGCACTCCAAGCCAAAGGCGACCTGGATGGGGCCATCGAACAGTACCGGGTGCTTGTGAATCTGCGGCAGGACTATGCGCCCGGCTTCTATGCGCTGGGAGAAGCCTTGGCGCAGAAGGGACAGGGCAAGGAAGCGGCAGCGGCGTTGCGCGACTATCTCGCCAAGGAGAAAGATACTCCAGATACCCACCAACGAATTGAACGAGCACGCGCCCACCTGAAGGAACTCGACAGCTAGCCAAGTGAGAAAGGGCGATGAGCCTCACCATGGGCGTCATCACATGGACAGCATAGAGGCGAGTGATGTAGATTACGTGGCTCGTTGAGCCTGTATGTGTTGAAGGAACGCTGACGCCGAAGAGGAGGCAATGATGAAAGAGTGGCTTCGCGCTCTCTGCTTTGGGCTGCTGGTGGGAGGGGTCACCGGATTTATCGGATGCGCGCCGGTCGAACCGCTGCCGCCTTCTCCGTCAACCCCGGTTTCTATTTCGGCATTCAGGAGTGCGGCGGGGAAGTGGGCCGGAATATTGAAGTCGACACCCAGGGTACGGGGGGATGATTGGGTGACGTTGACGATCCGTGCGGATGGGTCATACGAGTTTATGAGCGTTCGGACAATCGGTATCTTCCAGGGGCAGGGAACATTCACGCTCATCGACGGCAAGCTCAAAGCGGAGTCCGAGCGAGGATGGGCCATCGCCACGCTTTACGAGGAGGGTGGGCGGCGGATGCTGAAGGTCGAGAGCGCGACGAAGGATGGCACGCAATACTCGGCTGAATTGACCCCAGCGAAGTAGGTTTTCTCTCGGTAGGGTCCTACTCATAACTTCACTTCCTGATTGTCTCTACCAATGTTCAGACATTGGGTCACCTAACATTCAACCGCCTTCCGCACCACATATGTGGTGGATGGTGTGATTGATGATAATAGGCCCGCACCCAGACTATGAACCCCCTGCTCAAAGAAATCCGTCACAATCCGCTGCTCTGGCTGCTGGCGTTCGTGCCCACGGTGTTTGCAGCCGCGAAGCTCAATCCCGAAGCGCACACGCTGCTTTTCGTGCTGTCCGTGCTGGCCATCGTGCCACTGGCTGCGTTGCTGAGTCACGCCACCGAATCCGTAGCGGCCAAGACGGGCGATACGGTTGGCGGCCTGCTCAACGCCACGCTGGGAAACTTGACTGAACTGGTCATCGCGCTCGCCGCCTTGCGTGCCGGGCAATACATGTTGGTGAAGGCGTCCATTGCCGGCGCGATTGTCACCAACACACTTTTCGTGCTGGGGGCATCGTTTCTGCTGGGTGGACTCAAACATCATGTCCAGGAATACAATCGGGTCAACGCCCGCCTTCAAGCGGGCCTGCTTTTCCTGGCTACGGTCGCGCTGCTGATTCCTTCGGCGGTCTCTCAAACCAACTCCGCGACGGGGGCGGCATTCACCCAGAAGCTGAGCGTGGGGCTGTCGGTCCTGCTCATCGTCACTTACGGATTGGGCATGGTCTTTTCGCTCAAGACACACCGCGAATTCTTTGCCAGTGCGGAATCCGGCGAGGCGGGTGAAGTTCCGTGGCCGATCGGTCTGGCCCTGGCCACGCTGGCCGGCGTCACCGTGCTGGTCGCGCTGGTGAGCGAGATTTTTGTCGAGTCAGTGCAGAAAGCGGCGGAGTCGTTCGGGATGACCCCGGCGTTCGTGGGTTTCATCGTCGTAGCTCTGGTGGGCGGTGCGGCGGAGATGGGCTCGGCGTTTTCCGGCGCGCGCAAGAACCGGCTGGACCTGAGCGTGGGCATCGCCCTGGGGAGCGCCTCCCAAATCGCGCTCTTCGTCGCCCCGGTGCTGGTCCTGCTCAGTTACGTCCTCGGCCCCGCGCCAATGGACCTGCAATTCTGGCCGGGCGCCGTGGTGATGATACTGATCTCGACGATGACCGTGTCGTTGGTTACCAACAGCGGACGCTCGGCATGGTTCATCGGAGTATTGGCGCTGATGGTCTATCTGATCTTCGCCATGACGCTGTATCTCTTGCCGCCCCGATCTCAGTGAATGAGCCATTCATCGAAACATCGCTGACAATCCAACTCACCAAGTCTAGGGATCAGCATGCCGTCGTTTGTAGGCGAATTCTTTGAACTGATCTGAAGGATTTTTTCCGGTATCTCCGGGGAATAGGAATGTATCTTGTGCCATTTCTCATTCATCACCTCGGAAAGAACCGTAGACTTGCCATCCTAAAATGATTCGCGTAGTCTCTCGCCGGTTATTGAGAACCCTTGGGGATCACATGCAAAGAAAGCTCGCGGCCGGCGCTTTTCTTGTGTCGGCGATATTGTTCTGTGGCTGTTCGCTTACACAAGAATTTTCACGGACACCGAGAACCGCAGTGGAGCAATTGCTGCTCACTGCGGCGATCGAGCATGCGCTGCACAACCTGACGATGTTTCTCCCGGAACAGACAAGCCTGCATGTCGACGTCACGGGCCTCCAAACCGACCGAGCCCACTTTAATATGGTGGGAGAAGACCGGGGTGTTCTCCACGGGCCATCGCTCGATCTCCTCTTAATTCGCGATTCCATTGCAACGGGTCTCGCGCGATTGGGCTACCGGGTCGACCCGCGCGACACAGAGCCTGCGTATCTGGCGCGGGTGGTCGTTGAATCGTTCGGAACGACGCAGGGGCTCACATTCTTCGGCATGCCGCCTGTGACAAGTGTCTTGATTCCCTTTTCTCTCCCCGCTCTCGTGCTGTTCAGCGCCCAGGGACAGAAGGGGTACTCCAGGCTGCACGTGGATTACTTCGAGTACCAAAGCGGAAAACTTGTTGGGTCATCTCCAACCATCATCGGCCGGACCTATTACAATCAATACATTCTGCTGTTCTTCTTCACCTGGCAAACCACGGACTTGAGCGCCCCTCCCTAACCTCTCGTACGACAGCCTACACTGTGACTTACTATGACAGGTACTGATTCCGGTCACCGTTATCTTCTGTTTCGCAAGCTGAGTCTCTTCCTGTTCGGGATAGTTCTGTTCCTCGCCGCACTCGTGTTTTATCTCCAAACAGGGCACGCATTCCGGCACATCATTATTGCGCTCGTGTCTGCAGCTGTACCAGGTAAACTTCAAGTAAATGACGGGTCTCTCACCTTCCCTGCCACACTCAAATTGGCAGGACTCTCCTACCAACAACCGGAGGTAGGCCTGTCGCTGCAGATAGACCAGCTTCTTGTTCGGATTTCCGTAATGGCATGGCTGCGCGAACAGCTCCTCCTTGTGGAAGAACTCGATCTTGAGAATGGCAATCTGCGCATGGCCTCGGGGATGACACCACCTCCGCAAAAAGGCGAAACAGCAGTTGCAAAGGCCGGCAAGACTGTCCTGATGTTTCCATTAGCTATTCAACGCGCGCGTCTGGAGAACATAACGCTTTCGATCCAAAGAGGCAGTGATGAGTTCACGGTGCGAAACCTGAAGATGGCGATCAATGATGTCGGGCCTGGTCGAACCGGAACCATCGACCTGCGCAGCGAGGTGGCGTTTGAACGCTCTGCAGGCCAGAAGCGCTGGGCCGGTGCACTTCTCTTGACCGGCGCTCTTGAAGAAAGCCTCGGCGGCCAAGAGTTGAAGTGGAATATGTCACATACACTTAAGGTTAGGGAGTGGCCCATGCATGTCGCCTCATCCGACTCCGGCGTAATCACGCTCGATCAGACGCTGTCAGGTCACTATGACTTCACGCAAGCGACTGTGCACGCCGACTCATCGTTGACTCTTCGGCAAGGCGAGACCTCTCTCGGCAACTTATCTCTTAGTTTCACGCGAACCGAATCACCCGACGGTACGGTCATGGACATTGGGATGAAGATTCAAGAAATGACTGATGAGGCGGTCAATCTCTTGCTGGGCAACGACGAATCGTTCCGCCTTCGCTCAGCCCACATGAGCGGTGACGTGAATATTCATGCCATGGGGGAACGGTACGATATTCGCTCCATATTCACAGGACGGCAGCTGCAAGCAGTCTCGGGGACGGATGCGACTCCACCAGTGGATGTCGACGTGGCACAGACAGGGACATTCCACATCGGCTCACGCAATTTAACCTTGGACATACTCGATCTGCGCGTTGCGGAGCGCGGTCACGTCCGGCTAGCGGGAGAACTGAAACATTCTTTGACGATCAACCTCGGTTCAGATGGTATAGAGCACAAGGGAGTCTCCACTCAGAATGCCCCTCAGGCTGATTGGGTGCTCACGATCAACGATATCGGCGTTGCACAACTACGCCAATGGTGTGATGCCTTTGGCTGGAAGGGGTTACGAGGCGTCCGCACAGGACAATTAGGGGGCATCGTAACTGTTTCCAGCCGAGACAACGGCAATGCAATAGATCTGGACACTCGCCTCATGATATCGAACGTGAGGATGGCCGGTGCGGAGAAAGACACCGACAGAACACCGTTGAAGTTCGCTCATGAGATCCAGGGAACAGTAACCAATCTGACCTTTCTTCGACTGCATTCCTGGATCATGACGGCCTCAGTAAACGACCGATCTGTGGGAGGATTTCGGTTGTCCGGAGCCATAGACCTGAGGACTCCCACGAGAGATCCGAGGCTGGAGGGCTCGCTCACGCTTACAGGCTTACCCGGTGGAGCTTGCAATCCACTGCTCGCTCTCTGGAGCGACGCACGCATCGACCGAGCCCTCTTCAACGGGACGGCCCAGATCAAGCTGACCGGAGACCTGATCAGTTGGGCAATCGATCTCCGTGGCAATCAAGTCAGTCTGCGGCTTCCCGAGATGCATCAAGCGACTGCCCCCCTTGATCTGGTCGTGACACAATCCGGCAGCTTCGACCGCGCAACCGGTGTCCTTCGTCTGGACAAAGGGAATTTACAAGAACTCGAGCGGTCTCGGCCTGTCATCACTGCCGCATTGGATAAACCTGTTCGCATCGCCCTTCCGGGCAAGGAAACAGATGGGAAGACACTTCAATCGCAAGATAACCATGTCGCCACCTTCACCGTACAGGCGCACCATGTTGGAATGAACCAGCTAAGAGCGCACCTGGCGGCCTGGAGAATCTCAGCTTTGGACGGGGTGAAGACCGGCAGCATTGATGGACGTTGGATTACTCAATGGCACGGAGGCACAGGCACCCTGTCTGTAACCGGTACTCTCGACGTCGCAGACCTGCGTCTAGATGCGGGAGCCATACACATCAGCGCCCCCCTCAGCCTTCGAGGCAGAACAAATGCCACGATCACGGAGTTCTCTCATATTCGGGTGGAAACTCTGAACGTAGAAGCCCTGGCGGGAGCAAGGCTGATCGCGGAGGCGGGATTCAGCGGTCGAACCAATATCGACGACGGTTCCACGGATCTCGCAGTCACATTCAAGACCGGCAGTATGGCGGACCTTCTCGACCGGATCGGATTACTCGACGAACGGCAACGCAAACTGTTCACAGGAGGTAGCGTGTCGGCTGAAGGACGCCTGAGAGGTCTTGGACAGGAGCACCCCATTTCAACGCAGGCTACGATTCATGCTCGTGAATTTCGGTTCCAGCCCTTGCAGGGTCAATTCCTCACCTATTCGCTTCTCACGGAAGGAACCGCGGAACTAGACGTGGCCCGGACTGGCATCGAGATCAACAGGATCGGCATGACTCTGGAGTCCCAAGGGAAAGCAGCTGGAACTCTAACCCTTGCGGGAACTTGGCCGATTGTGTCGTCCAAACAAGGCGGTGCCATCACCGTCGTGACCAAAGACTTGGATACCGCGCCGCTCGTGGATGTATTCGGACTGTTCCCTGGTCGAGAGCACGGTCCCTTACCGGTCAGTGCCAATGTCGCCATAGCTCGGGATTCCGCCAGTGGAAGTCTCGTGGTTCGCGGCCAGGAAATACTTGGACCGATTCGCGTCGCTCGTAAAGGTGAAGACGAAAGGCCCAATGTGGCCACCCTTCGTATTGACCATGACCTGAGCCGACATAATGATGAGATCCGCGCAACAGTCCTGACGGTGACAGCCGACCGTCCTGGTGGCCGGTCTGATCGCATGACTGCCAGCGGCATGGTGAGGATTGCCGGACGGCCAAGCGCGCAACTCAGGGGGGATATCGCCTCGCTTGACGCCGCCTGGTACGCGGCCTTGTTCTCGAGACCTGATGCCACGCCACAAACCGTTACGAACCAGACGAATCCCCTAGCGCTTCTCATGAACCTTGATGCCGAGCTGTCAATAGGCTCCGTCTCCTACGGCACACTGATGATCGGGTCAGGGCGTTTGATAGCCAAAGGAACCGGAGAGCGGCTGGAGGCCAAACTGGAACCAACGGGAATTGCTGGTGGCCGGGTGGATGCGATAGTGACCCTCGCGCGGCAGGACAGTCACGCGCAACTCACCTGGTCCGGCAAAGGCCAGGGGTTGAGCATCGAAACCATCATGCAAGCAGTGGAACCAGGCCAGGAAGCTCGTCTGAAAGGAACTGGATCATTTATGACCTCAGGAAATGGCCTTCTGAATGAAGACCCCATCGGAAAGCATCTTTCGGGAATCTTTAATTTCAACATCGCGGACGGACAATTCATGCGCGCCCCACTCCTTCAATTTCTCGCAAAGTACACTCATATTGGGGAAATCGAGCAGATGGGATTTGATGGCTTGCAGGGCCAAGTGCGCCTGGAAGGTGAATGGATTCATGCCGATTCTCTTACTGTCACTGGATCTGCCGCCTCACTCGAGGGCAACGCGTCTGTCTCGCCTGACCGCACGGTCGATGGACGGATTTTTGTGAAAATCGGTCCATCCCTTGGAAAGAAGATCAAGATCCCCTGCATGTCGGCGCTTCTCAAAACGCCTGACGGATTTACGGCCCTCCCGTTTGCCATCCGAATCACAGGCTCTATGGAAAGCCCCACATTTAGCGCCGACACCGCAGGGTGGAACTATGCCAAAGGCGGGATCACATCCCTGGCACACGAGATGAAGAACCTGCTTCGGGGCTGTCGCGAGGATCCCTCAGAGGAAAGTGGAAAGTGAACTGCCCCTCGAAACCCAACCAGGCACTGCCTGGTTTCGGACACGCGCAATCTGATGTCGTTTACAGCACGGACGAGACCCACCCGCTAGCTGGAATAGCCAGCAAGGGGCAGGCACAATTCCGGAGCACTTGTTCACTGTGGCTGCCTCGCAGGGCGTCGAGAAAGCCGTTCCGGCCTTCGGTGGTCATGACGATAAGATCGGCCTCCGTCGCGTGAGCGGTCTGCAGAATGACCTCGGTTATGTCGCCATTCTGTGACAGCTTCGTCCACTCCCATCCAGGCAATTCCGGACAGCTGACCTCGGGCATCCCGCTGTCGTCACCCACATACAGGATGGTGAACCGTCCGGTGGGACAGTTCAGCTGCTGCGCGATCCGGACGGCGGCCTGAATTGCAGGCTGCGCCTTCGGAACCGGGGCGACAGGGATTAAGATGTTCTTGAGCGACACGGTGCCGTCCTGGAACGACACGAACCCCTTCACACCTACGGGAATGAAGAGCGTCATCTGACGCGATTTCCTGGCCACCGGTTGGGCGACGGATTTCTCCTGCCACAGGCCTTGCCCTTTGTCCTGATGCGTGGCGAGGACAATCAGATCGCTGGACTGCTGCTCAAGAAACCCCAGCACCGATTTCACCGGATCCTTGTCCTTGGTGATAATCTTCCGGACTTTGATACCCAGTTCGGGCACGGCAGACTTGGGGCTATTCTTCGGAAGCAATCCCCACCGCTCCAGTGTCTGCCTCACGCCAGGGAACTCCGTCCAATTCTGTTCCCCGCTAGGCGACACGTGGAGCACGGTGAGTGTGGCCTTGGCAATCAGCGCGGCCTTGAGCGCGTGGGCGAAGGCGACTTCGCTGGCTGGGCTAAAGTCGGAAGGATGAAACACATGCTGCAGAATCGGTGTATTCAGAGACGTCTGGCTCATGGGGCTCCTTCTGTTAGGCTGAGCAACTTGCCCGTCGTTCCGTGAGCCGGTACAGGAACGTCATCCCACTTGTGATCCTGGCGATTTGCTCTTTTTCTCCTCGGGCTTCACCGCCGCCTTGAACTCATGCCGGCCTTTGGCGGTTTCAGGTCCAGTGCTACTTTGTATCAGCAGGCTGCGCCGGGACCTCAGCCGGGGCCTCAACCGGAGCCGCAGCGGCTGGTGCTGGAGCTGGAGTTGCTTTAGCTGGCGCGGCTGCCGGCGCCTTGAGGCCCGCCTCAAACTCCTCTTTGGAAATCTCCTTTACTTCAGACGATTGCAGCGTCACTTTGCTGCCGCTCTTTTTATCTTTAAAGGTAATGGCCCCTGCCTTGGATTGATCGATCTCCGTGGTGTAATACATCCTGTCGCCGCCGGCCGGATCGCTCACCTTGTAATAATTGCCGCCGCAGCCGGCTAGAAGTCCGGCCATGCCGCACAGTATCCCAAAAGCTAAATGTGTCGTCTTCATCTGAGTCCTCCTTTGTTTATAAGAGAGAATGGTCGTGAGCCAGGCGCGCTCCTTTAGAAGTGTATATTCACCAGAAATTTGGCTCGGCTTCCTGGCCGGCTCGGGAGGTTTTATACCACATATACAGAGAAAACTAACTAGCAGACTGTCACCACGATCTTTTTCAGACGGCTAGGAGCCTGCGGAAAAACTATGTAGGCATGCCAGAACGTCGAGGGTCAGCAC
>CAVUHR010000014.1:0-104621 GCA_963741245.1 Nitrospirota bacterium
CCGCATGAGAAGAGGATCGGTATCAGTCGCGGTGTCATTGCGTATGTATATAACGCTTCCGCCTACGGGAAGGAACTCGTAAAAACCGAAGTACTCCCGGAGAATTCTACCAGGGCAGACATGCCGAGCTGCCGGCTACGAGCCGCTCACGATGCCGTGGGTGAGCGCGTATTTGATCAAGTCTGCGCTGGTCTGCAGATTGAGGTGCTCCATGATCTGTGCCTTATGAAACTCAACGGTTCGTGAGGAAATCTTCAACAGGTTCGCAATTTCCTTGGCCGTCCGTCCCTCGGCGAGTAGTTGCATCACTTCTCGTTGGCGCGTGGTGAGACTATCGGCCCCTGGTAATTTCTCCGATCCATTGGACAGAAAAACATCCACAAATTCTTTCGTAATCAGCGGGGTAATGTAGGAATGGCCCGCGAGTACAGCCCGAATCGCCTGTTCCAGTTCATCCACGGCCGATCGCTTGAGTACATACGCCGAAGCTCCTGCCTCAAAGGCCGAGCGCACATAATCGGTATCGGCGTGCATCGTCACGACAATGATCTTGGCGTTCGGACAGATCTTTTTCAGCTGCGTCGCCGCGTCGATGCCATTCAACAACGGCATGGAGACATCCAGAATGACGATGTCGGGCTGCAATGTCTTCGCGGCCTCCAGGAGTGCACGTCCATCCTCAACCGTACCGACCAACTCATAGTGTCCTTCTAGGATACGGCGAAAGCCTTCCAGGACAAGGGCATGATCGTCTGCTAGCAGAATACGCGGCTTAGGCATGGAGCGCTCCTGGACCCAGTGGAATATCCACCCGGATCTGTGTGCCGTGCATGGGCGCCGATTCCATATCCAACTTCCCCTTCGCTAGACGCACCCGCTCCTTCATACTCAACAAGCCGAGGTGCCCGCCGACCTGGGCCAGTTGCCCGGAATCAAACCCCACGCCGTTGTCCCGAACTGAAAGGCTGACCACATCGTCCTCGCAGATCACCTCGACCTCCACATGCGACGCCTGGGCATGGCGAGCAATGTTGCTGAGACTTTCCTGTACGACGCGATAAATACAAATGGTCAGTTCGGCCGGCAGCGCCGTAACAGGGTCTTTGTGGACGTAGGTTGTCTTGATGCCGGTGCGGGCGGAAAAATCATCGACGAGGCGACGCACGGCTTTCACGAGTCCCAAATCATCCAAAATGGATGGATGAAAGCGATAGGCCATCTGCCGCACGTCGTCAGAAACCGCAGTTAGGCTCTCGGAAATCCGTCGAATCTCATCCCGAAGATGCTCCGGATCGCTGGACGGATCTTTCTCCATCCGCCGAAGATCCATCGAGAGCATCGCAAGACGTTGATTGATGTCATCGTGCAAGTCACGCGAAATTCTCCGGCGATCTTCTTCCTGAGCCGACAGCAGTTGGCCCGCCAAGGCTCGTAAATCCTCACGGCTCTGCTGGAGTTCCTGCTGATGAGCCTGTAAGACGGTCTCGCTCGCTCGAAGCGACCGCTCGGTTTCCATGCGTTCTCCGATTTCGGCGACGAGGGCCTGATTCACGGTGGCGAGTTCGTGCGTCCGAGCCTGCACTCGCGCTTCGAGTTCGTCATGTGCCTGCTGTAACGCGTCTTCCGCCTGCCGACGATGCAAGAAAAAAAGGACTGGCAACCAAATGGCCGTCAGACTGAACAATCGGTTGGACACGCCCATCCAGAGTGGCACGCCCTCGATCGTAGGACTCAGGATCACATCAGCCATTGTGAGTAGTGAACACACCGCCGCTGTAATCAATGGGCCTTTTCGGTTCGGTAAGAGAAAGGACAGAATGACGAGCCCGCCATAGAGCACGCCGTTTCCGATCCCAAGTGGAAGATACAGGTCAAGGCAGAAGAGGCCGATGCCCAATCCGACGATCGTCAGGAGCAAGGGTCTGTTTGTATTGTTCCCCATTCCCTCTCTCATGGACCCGTATTATCCATCCACGGAGGAACCGTCAGCAATAGCTCTCGGAACGGCCACCTATCGCGCCATTCACCTAGGACGACGACCGTGGGTGACGAGCAAGGCGAACTGCGCACTGCAATCGGGACAGTACGTCTACTCCCCATGATTTCATCGGACCTCCTCCTTGTCCGTAACGGCTGCGTTCGAGCGCGGCAGTCAGCCATTGGGCCGTCTTGTTTCGGCGGACTGCTCTCCAGCGACCGGATGGTCGGCTGTCTACGAAACGGTGCTCAGCGATAATTTGCGGCGACCTCGCAGGAAAAACGAGATTACCCCCACCACGGCAGTCCCTGCGAACGCGATCAGGAAGTAGCCGGGGGGCAACGGTATTTTCGTTTGCCCTACAGAGAACGGGAATCGCGAGACAAGATCCTGCTTGTCGCCTACGGTGACCAGACCGACGAATTTGCCGGGCTGGTCGAAGTTGTATTCGAAATTGACCGTGCCGGCGGGGTAGACCTTGGGCGGCAGGTGCAGGACCGTGATGGCCTGAAGATCCTGCTCTGAACCCGTGTCCTTGATGACCCGGACCTCGGTGGGCAACGGACGGAGGGCATCTTCCATATAATCGAGCACCACGACCGTGCGGCCGGTTGCCGGAATGTCCTCGCAGAATTCCTTATTGCGTGTGCTGTCAGGCTGATAGCCGGTGAAGTGCATGTTGTAGGGTCCGACCCGCAGTTTGCACATGTCATCTGCCAATGCCAGTCCTCCGTGCGCATGGGCTTGAGTGGAGAATATAACCCCAATCACCAGCATCCCGACACTCACGCACGCAGGTTTCAACAATTGTACAGACATCGTTAGCCTCCTCCTTTTGAAATGGTCAACCATGTGATCGCGGGCGGAGCGCCAGGCTTCCTACCGATAGAGGACAGTCCACCAACTCCGGAACCTCGGCACGGACACCTTTCGCGCCATTCACTCAGACAGATGATCGAGGGTGACGAGCCAATCGTACGGCGCATGACAGTTGGGATAGAAAGTGTCATGCGAAGCGAGGCCCGTGATGAGAAGCAGGTTCGCGCTTCCAATGCATCCATGTTGAACCATCGGTGGCACCTCTGCACAGACTTGTGGGTCAGACAACATCTTCGCCAGGAGGAATCCCAGAGGCCTGTCGTGACCACCCGCTCTCTTTTAACGATCGTGCAGGAGAAGGATAGGGCATTCAGCGTTCAAAACCTACTGTGAAGACCTACAGGTCTGCGGTGAAAATTTACTAGGAGTGACGCTGACGTCACCCACCGCATGCAATGAAGCGTTATGATGAAAGCGAGTCTATCCACATTGGAGGGAACAACCGTGAAAGCGAACAGACCGGTTGCGACTCGGATGCTTGTCTTCACAATGGTCATGTGTATGACTCTAGTTCTCACCGATACAGCCTCCTCCACGGAAGCCTATTTCCAATTTAAAGATTTCGATTCAAACACGTTCGTCTTCAAGCTGGTTGATGCATCGATAATCAAGGAGGCGAGGGAAATCCTCGCGAAGAAGTTGAAGATACACGTCATGGGGACTATTGAGAAATCCCCTGTTTCGTACAACCCACCGTGGCACTATCACCTGAAACCTGAAACCGTCTCCTTTTTTGAAGTTGCACCGGAAGGCTGTCACTCCACCATTAAGGATGTTGAGGGCCGTCTGTCAGACGCGGGTGAGGAAATCCTACCTGAGAATTTCTGGTGCCCTTGGTCCTCACTATTGACGAAAGAGGTCTATCCAGTCTCCAAGAGAAAGAAATGACAACGAACTTTCAAAACGTCAACTTCAATCAAGGAGGTGTGTCATGGATCGATTCAACCCGCGACAGGTGGATACGAGCCATCGATTTCGCCAGGGGGTCGGATGGAGCATCGCTGGCTTCGTCGCCGCCGCGGCGATATTCATTGCCACTCCTGGCTCGGCCGCAGACTGGCTGGCACCGGCCGCAGATCAAATCGTGACGGCTCCGTGGGTCAAAGACATTGCGGCTCAGCTGGAGCAGGATGTCTATCGGGACGTCCTCATGAACGCCTTGGGCAACTCGCCGCAGGCAGAGGTCGTACGGTATCTCAACAACGCTGCCCAGGCCTTACAGGCCGGGAACAGACCCTTGGCCCAGTCTTATCTCGATCGCACGATTGCGATATTCGACAATGGTGTGCAGCGTGGCTACTACAGTCGTGCGGATGTGGAGCCCATCAAGAATATGATTCGTACTCGGGCCAGGGCTGCGATCAAGGGAGAAATGGTGGCGACGGCAATCCAGAGCGACGATCGCTGGACGGGCTACACGCATGACAAACCGCTAGGGCTCACAAATGATGAGACGAGAATGACGAGTGAGCACCCTGAGGTCAAGAAGTAGCGCATGGGAGCGATTCACGAGCCGATTGGTGTTCCTGTGGTAGCACGTACGAGAGGGTCCCGTCGTCTTCGATGTTCCATTTCTCAATGGACATCCGATTGTACTCGCTCGTGACTCTGTGGAAAGGGCCTCGGCTGTCTTCCGCTCCGATGGGTTTTGAGTAATTTCACAGGGTGTCCTGCAGCCGCCTTGACTGAGCTGCCTGTCCAAATCTCACGTGGGGTACAACACATGATTGGTCATGGCAGTCTCGATACCCATCAGTCCATAGTTTCTGTTGCAAGCATATTCGAGAGGGAGTAGTCTGACCGCGTCATGCTCAATCGAACGGGCAACAGTATCGCTAGGACACGATCGAGGGGTCTTCGTACAGTCGTCATCCTGTTTCTCTGTTTCTCTGTCATCATGCAGATGCTGGGAGTACCATCCACACTCCTTAGCCCGGTGCTATCCCTCGATACGCCAGACGCATCGGTCTTCGAAGGGTTTTCCATTCCTCCGACAGTGCCTCAGCTCATGCTTTCATCCGAAACAGTACCCGTGACGGACGTTCAACCATCTGGGCATATGCCGATCCTCCCCTCCGCACTGTTTCATCCTCCTGTTCTCTAGTTTCGTTTCCTTGCTCCACATCACAGCGGCACTTCTTCTGCGAGAAAGAGCGTGCACTCACGTGTCCGTTCGTATTCGAAGGAACGCTGTTGCTGAGACAACTCTATTTCGTTTGTGAAGGGGTAATCCAATGCAACGTGCGGTTCGTTGTCGAGAATCTCAAAGTAGCGATCAGCCCGACGGAGGCAATTCAAGTGGAGAAGGGGCGCTGACATCACCACCGATTACCGAGGGGACGCCGTCGGCATCGTCAGCAGCCTGCATGACGGCAGAAATATCGTTGCCAAAGAATTCGTTGCAGCGCAAGTCAACGAGTAGGGCATGCTGATGGATGCGGCCCGCATGCGGCAACAAGCCCGTCTCGTCCGCCAAATGGGAGCGCGTGACGCACGAACCACCACGGGAGGTCAAGTATGACCTACCTGTTTTCTGACGAAGGACGCCTGGCGCTGCGCACCCTCGCGACCCGCTCCATTCTGTACGCCTTCGATTTCGACGGTACGCTCCCGCCGATCTGGTCTGCTCGTGACGCCGTCCAGATCCCACCTTCCATCAACGAGTGGATCAAGGAACTGGCGAAACGCGCTCCCTGCGCCGTGGTCTCAAGCCGGGCGCTCGCCGATCTCGCTCCTCGAATCAACGACACGGTCCCGTATCTGATCGGGAATCACGGAATCGAGAGCCCCCTGACTCCGCTCCCCACGCTTCTCTGGGCTGAAGGGATCTGTGCGGCATGGAAGCGAGATAACGTTGCAACCCGTCTTGTCGAAGCATTGAAAAGCCTGGGCGGAGAGGTGGAAGACAAACGGTATTCCTTTACCGTTCATTATGGAGCCCACGCACAGAAAGCCGGAGTCCGGCTCGCAATTCTCACGCTTCTCCAGCAATTAACCCCCGCGCCTTCTCTCATTGCCAGCAAATCGTCGATGCATGTGCTCCCTCCTGGGCAGGGGGGGAAAGGACCGGCGGTCTTGGCGCTGATGCGTCACCTCCGGCAAATCGGTCTGTTTTTCGTTGGTGACGATGAGACGGACGAAAACGTGTTCGGACTCACGGAAGGGCTGGTAATAGGGCTTCGTGTCGGAATACACGCCGAATCTCAAGCGGAGTTTTATCTCAAACATCAAGGTGAGATGGAGGAAGTCCTTCGGTTCCTCGTCCACCGACTCGACAGGATGCCAGAAGCTGTCGACCATGGCGGCCGGCAGACGAACGGCATGTGAGAAACAGCCGATGGATCATAAGGCACACGCGAACAAGGTGAGCGAATGGGGTCCGGCAAGCTTTCGCGCGATCGTCGCGTGTTCATGGTTAGTCCTGGGATCATGCGGGAACGGGGAGAATCCAATTGAGTTGGCATCCAAGCGGTTGTCTAACACCTGCGCGTCCAGAAAGAATGCCATCCCGCACGAGCCGCAGGACAAGGCCTTCTGGTCATTGTCAAGAAGCGCCTGGCCCTCTCCGCCAGACTGTACGAAATCCTACAAATATTGAGTCTGACCATGTTCGAGCGAATCCCCTTAGATCAACTACTGCTACTCTCATAAGCCGAGTGCATGTCGTCGGACTCCGTCAACCAGTTGAATCTGTTCGAATAACGTTGGGACACTCCTGAGAAACTATGATATTTAATCCGCGGGAAAATAGGAAAGGCCGAAGGGACGGGGCACTGTAATTGTGAAAGGGACGGGATGTTGAGCTTTACGGATCACTGGACAGGCTACATGGCCTTAGCTGTTTTTCTGACCGCCTATGTGTTGGTTATTCTCGAAGAAATTCTTCTTCTGCGGAAATCAAAACCCGTCATGGTGGCGGCAGGCGCGATCTGGATACTGACGGCTTTCGCATATGCCTCTCAAAACCAATCCCATGTCGTCGCCGAAATCCTGCGCCATAATCTACTGGAATACGCCGAATTGATGCTGTTTCTTCTCTCCGCGATGACCTTCATCAATACCATGTTGGAACGAAACATCTTTACGGCATTACGGACACGCCTGGTGTCATTAGGATGGTCCCTTCGCGCGGTATTCTGGCTGACGGGCACTCTGGCTTTCTTCATCTCCCCTGTCGCAGATAATTTGACGACGGCGTTGGTGATGGGAGCCGTGGTCATGGCGATGGGAGCAGGCAACGGACGATTCATCAGCGCAGCCTGCATCAATGTGGTGGTCGCAGCCAACGCGGGCGGGGCTTTTAGCCCTTTTGGTGATATCACGACCCTCATGGTCTGGCAAAAAGGCGTCGTGCATTTCGGCGATTTCTTTGCGCTGTTCATACCCTCTCTCATCAACTGGCTTGTTCCGGCGGCACTGATCTCCATGACGATTCCACACGAGAAGCCGTCAGCCACGACGGAAACCGTGGAGGTCAAGGATGGCGGTTATGTCATTGTGCTCCTGTTTCTCATCACCATAGCCGGAACCGTTCTCATGCATCATTTTCTTGCGATGCCCCCGTTTCTCGGCATGATGACCGGGCTGGGTGTCCTGAAATCCTATGGGTATTTTCTCCGGCGTAAGGAACTGGATGAGTGGACGGAAATCCCCGCATTTGATGGCACCGAAAGCCTCAGCGCATTTTTCAAACCTGCAGTCAAGCCGTTCGACGTGTTCATCAGTATGAAGCGTGTGGAATGGGATACGCTGATGTTCTTTTACGGCATTATGCTCTGCGTCGGCGGGCTCGGCGCACTGGGGTATCTGGCCACACTCTCTAATTTACTTTATGGGGGTTTGGGCGCCACAACAGCGAATATTCTGGTCGGGCTTCTTTCAGCGGTCATCGACAACATCCCCGTCATGTTTGCGGTCTTGAGCATGAACCCGGATATGAGCCTCGGCCAATGGCTGTTGGTGACGTTGACAACCGGTGTAGGCGGATCGCTTCTGTCCATCGGGTCGGCAGCGGGCGTAGCCCTCATGGGGCAGGCACGGGGGATCTATACGTTCTCTACCCACCTGAAATGGATCTGGGCGATTGCCTTGGGCTATGCCGCAAGTATCGCCGTGCATATCGTGATGAATGGAGCCCTCTTTAGTCCATAGAGTGTGGAAAAGAGTTGGGTTGAAATAGTGGAAACAATATAAATCTGAGCCGCAGCTAACCCGCCGCCGTATCCAGCCGGAACGTGCTTCCGATGCTCAGGCAGGAAGGAAAGGCATTTTGTTCAAAAGCTCCCGACGTGCAGACTTCCCCGTTCCGTGGTTGCGCCATCCTTTTTCTTTCTCACGGGCAGCCGTTCTGTGACGCCATTTTTGAATGGCGCAACTCCGTAATGCCCAACTGCTTAGCGATGGCGAGGAACGCAGGAGCGGTCGGAGCAGTGAGCCACCTTGAGATTGGCGTTGGTCGCGTCGTAGTAGCTGATGAGGCCCAACCCGTCGGCCCCGATGGTCACGGAGGTGTCCTGACCAACCTCGCCTGTGCTGTCCAGGGTGGTGAGGGCGGCGGAGGTGCAGGCCCGATTGGAGCAGTGGGCCACCTTGAGGTTGCGGTTGGTCATGTCGCGATAGCTGATGAGGCCTAAGCCGTCGGCTCCAATGGTCACGGAGATGTCCTGACCAACCTCGCCTGCGCTGTCCAGAGTGGTGAGGGTGGCGGAGGTGCAGGCCCGATTGGAGCAGTGGGCCACCTTGAGGTTGCCGTTGGTGACGTCGTGGTAACTGATGAGGCCTAGGCCGTCGGCCCCAATGGTCACGGAGGTGTCTTGCCCGACGTCGCCTGCGCTGTCCAGGGTGGTGAGGGTGGCGGAGGTGCAGGCCTGGTTGGAGCAGTGGGCCACCTTGAGGTTGCCGTTGGTCGCATCGTAGTAGCTGATGAGGCCTAGGCCGTCGGCCCCAATGGTCACTGCGGTGTCCTGACCGACCTCGCCCATACTGTCCAGGTGGGTGAGGGCGGCGGAGGTGCAGGCCCGATTGGAGCAGTGGGCCACCTTGAGGTTGCCGTTGGTGACGTCGTGGTAGCTAATGAGACCCAAGCCGTCGGCCCCGATGGTCACGGAGGTGAACTGACCGACATCGCCTGTGTCGTCCAGGGTGGTGAGGGTGGCGGAGGTGCAGGCCCGGTTGGAGCAGTGCGCCACCTTGAGGTTGCGGTTGGTCACGTCGTAGTAGCTGATGAGGCCTAAGTGGTCCACCCCGATGGTCATGGAGGTGAACGCACCACCCTCGCCTGTGCTGTCCAGCGTGGTGAGGGTGGCGGAAGTGCAGGCCCTGTTGGAACAGTGGGCCACCTTGAGGTTGCGGTTGCTCACGTCGTGGTAGCTTATGAGGCCCAAGCCGTCGGCCCCAATGGTCACGGAGGTGTATTGGCCGACATTGCCTGGGCCGTCCAGGGTGGTGAGCGCGAATCCCGGACGCTCAAGACCGGTATCGTCCGCTCCGGCACTGAGGGTCAGCCCGAAGCCTAAGAGAAGCCCGACTCCCAACACGAGAAACATCTTTCTGGACATCGTGATCCTCCCTGAGTGAGGCTGTACTGCCCCGATTAAATTCTGGACAGGTCGTGGCTTGTCTGTGATAAGCCAGCCGACAGCGAACGGCCGGCAACTGCATCCCCACGGAGCTACGCGGCGCCTGCCGCAACACCTTTTCCAACGTTTCGAGTCACGCCAGCTACACGTCATCCCGCGTGAAGCGGCTAATGCTCATACGCATCGAAAGATTTGGTCGGTCGACAACGCTCATAGAGACATGCCCAGGGTGGGATTGCCCATTCCCTAGACCAAAGAAAAAAGGCTTTTCGACCAGTACCCCTTCGTGCTCTGCTTCAATCGCGACCAATGCACATCCAGAGGACACCACAGCACTATAATGTTCTCGATTCCCGACACATAATTACGGAGCACAATGACGACTGGATGCGCTTCCTTTCAGCCACTCCAGCAGGCACTGGGCTCGACCTCTTGTCAATGCTTTTTTCGTGGGACTCGCTGCTGACGGCGCTGTGACTTGTTGGGAACAGCGTTCAACGAGGGGCCACACTTTACGAGCCAGATACCAGATACCCGTAACCCCTTCCCGCATTTCAACAGTGGTGGCTTGGCCATGAGCTATGACACGCAGCTCGAGTCCTTCCATTTTTCGCCGATTAATCACATTGGACACCCGTGTGGTGGTGATGGAGAATTCCAGCTTGTATGGATCGGCGTGGAGACGATGGGCATAGGAAGAGCCCATCGCTTGCATGGCCCGGTGCACGCAGTCCGAAAGCTCCGAGGCCGAAGCTGGAAAGACCACCACCTTGTCGGCGTTGATGACGAAGATCGGCCAGGTTTGACACGCAGGCAGAGAGCAGGCACGCCAGACTAACAACCGCAAAATGCTTCATCGGCCAACATCCGTGGGAAAGGGTACTATGCCAGAGCCGGTACGAAAGGAACAGATATCGACGCCCATCACTTCTCACCGGCTCTGCTCGCATCTCTTCTTGGAGCGAGAACAGTTTTGAGGCAAGTTCCCGTTGGCACACCACATAAAGTCCATTGAGGTGTTTCCTAACAGTTTGACCATGGTTCTTCTCCTGTTTTCAGAATATGGAAGTGCACAGCCGATGTTGCCCGCAGCCGCGAATGCCACAAGGAATGATGTCAGACATCAAAGCGGAAGGAGGCAACCAGGGGGAGACGAGGACGATGAAGATTAGATCCGATACACGGAAATGCGTTGGTGAACACGCAGCGCTTGGCTGCGCGGGACCGCCGTCACGGTGCGTCCGATTACTGCAGGAGAGAGACTGAAGCGAGAACATAACTGCTGAGAACAGGTTGTGACGAGGGGTGCAGTCTTCCTCGCCAACGTACCTCTTCTGATGCGTACGACCCCGGCGAGTGCCTCGTCATACGCCGAATGTTCCTCCAGCTCGGCCGCGTCGTTGGCCGTGAAGTCGGATATCGGCGCAGGACGAATCTGTGCGCCAATCGGCACGACCCAGCACTGGAGCACGAACCATGAGACAATGAGTAGACGCATCACAACCATAAGTTTAATTATAATATCAGATGGAGTCTGGAAGCAAAACAACACGCTGTCCAAAATTAAGTGGGGTAGCACACCGGTCCACAAACAGCTTGACCATCGCGATTCAATCAAGTGCCACTAGTGGCACCTGCTGCTGTAACTCATTGATTTTCCATGACATGAAATGTCACTTTTTGCATCGTCTTTTTGTTGTAACTTGTTGTTTATTATCATCTTGTTGAGGCACTGAAAAGGCTGGTGTCGACAGTTCAATTCTGTCCCTCGGCACCACATTTCCACTACTTACGCAATTCTGGAATAGTTCTAGTTAGGCAGGTGGCACTGAAGTGCGCTTCGGCAGGGTTTAAGGCTTCTTGCACATGTTCTAACCCCTACCTCTTTTTCCTCCACGAAATGTGCGTTGGCTCCCCTCTTCCTGTGAGAGAGTCAACTTCATCTCAGCAAAGGAGGAAACAAGATGGCTACCAACAACAAACCCGCGAACCAGCTGCGATGCGGCAACATCAAAGCGACCATCTCGCAGAACACCAGCGAGAAGGGTCCGTTCTTCGCAACGACTTTCTCCCGGCCGTTCAAGGATCAATCCGGAGGGTGACTCAATGGAACTTCGTTCGGTCTCAATGACCTCGAAGCCCTTGTCACCGTCGCGCGTGAGGCAAAGGAGTGGATCTCCGCTCACGCCTTGAAGCGTCAAACTTCTTCACTGAGAAGCTTCCGGCCCTCTGGGGGCTTTCCCGTGCTCCTTGCTGCTTCGTTACCATTCGTGTTCGGCCGCAGGCCATGACCGACAAGTCGGTACCGACGCAGGTCTCTGTCGTTGTGTCTCCAGATCGAATATGCTAGAGTTTAACCAAGTTTAACTCTTGAGGTGACCTATGAGCAGAAAGACTGCAGTTTTGGGCTTTTCGGTGAACCCGGAGATCGCCGCAGAGTATGAGCAGCTCACGGCCCGCCAGAAAACGACCAAAAGCGAGCTCTTTCGCCGCATGGTGGAATCCTACAAAGACCGTCTCGCCGAGGACGAGTTCTTCGTTTTGCAGCGAAAGATGGCCCGGCGAGCTCGACGGCGAGGCCCCTTGACCGAGGAAGAGGTCGCCCGCATCGTGTTCGAAGACCGCTGATGAAGGTGGTCTTCGACACCAATGTCTATGTCTCGGCCTTCCTTATCTCAGGTAGCCTCGCCGAAGACGCCTTTTCCCACGCTCAACGCAAGCACGCGACGCTCTTTACGTCCATTCCGATCCTGACCGAGACCGCTCGCGTCTTTCGAACCAAGTTTCATCAGGGTGAAGAAGACGTCACAGCCGCCCTCAAGCTCATCGGACACGCTGCGACAATCGTGAAGCCGTCTGTCAGGATCATGGTCCTTGAGGACATTCCGGATAACCGCATCCTGGAATGTGCGCTTGAGGCCGCCGCCGACCTCATCGTCACCGGCGACCGCCACTTGCTGCGACTCAAGACATTCCAAGATATGGCGATCATTCGGGTCACGGATTTTCTCCGTCTCTTCCCGGAGGATCCCACCTCACCATCTATGGTCAGAAAGAGGAAAGGCGGGAGACAACGAAGATCATCAATGCAACGACGCCGGTGAACCGTTTCGATTATTCGAATCAACACTCTTCTGTCGTGGTGGAAGCCGTGGCAGCATCAAAGAATCCAGGCTCAGTCAATAGTGGCTGTATACGAGGGAGAGACCGAGTCGGAGTATCCAGGGTAGCTTGAAACTCAGACCATTTCGCTTTACTCAGCACGAAGGTACGACTATCTGTCAGCACTTCATCTGCACGGCATAGAGCACTTTCCCTCACAAAGTCACTCAGTGAACGACGAGAAACGGAGGCAGCAGCTTCCAGTGTCCGTCTATCTGAGAAGCTCAGCCGAAGACTCAGTTTTTCACTTCGAACTGCACGTGCTGACATTTTGCACCTCTCATTGCTCCTGATAGTATCTTCATAATTAATCAATGTCATGACGATCTAATGACATATTTATCTTCATCATTCAATATGTTATGCGAGCATAATCCTTAAATCGTTAAAAATAGTCACGAGGTAATAGCCCCAGTATGATACTTTCCATTTTCTTCCCTGGCCGACGCAGATGGGCCAGAAAGGAAGAAGCGGCTAGAGTGTACGACTGGGGAAGATCTGCTGCTAGCTGCAGGTCCCAGTCCCCTCGCGGGGCTATGGGGCACGCGTGCGGAATGGCTACTCTATAGCAAAGCCACCCTCGACGAAGATGAGTGACCGTCAGTTGGATCCACAACCTTCAAGTAAATAAACAGGTCTGGCTTTCCATTTCGACTTCGAAAACAATGAGGTACTACCAGTGGCACCTGATCCTGTAACCCGTCCCGGAACGTTCGCGCGAGCGAATGGGCTCTGGGTCATTCACCTCTGGGAAGTCGTGAGAAGTAGAATGTGGCGATGGCCACGGTCGCCGCAACATTAAGGGATTCTGCGGCGCGGCTGAGGGGGATGGTAAATCGAGTGGTGGCTTGCCTGCGGATCTGAGCTGACAAACCGCGACTTTCATTACCGACAGCAAGGACAAGTTTCTGTGGCACCTGGTGAATCTCGTCGATCGGAACGGTCCCGTCCCCTGTCACTTCTGCTGCAAAGATCCGGCAGCCTTGCCGGATCAACCCAGACACATCCTTGGAGGCAAAGATCGGCAGCGCGAGCAACACACCGCTCGTTGCACGAACCACTTTGGGGTTATAGATATCGGCAGATTCCGGCGTGAGCCACAGGGCGCTCGCATTGAGAGCTGCCGCCGTTCGAACAATGGCCCCAACATTGGCGGGATCTTGCAGCTGCTCTCCAAAAATTCCCAAGAGAGTCGGCTGTCTAAGAACCTCTCCTTCATCCCATGTCGGTTGCCGCACCACAGCGAGGATGCCTTGCGGCGCGTCCAGATCAGACAATTTTGAGAACTGGAGGTCGGTACAGGAGTACTGTTGCGTCGAGGAGGCTAGTCGAACCAGTCGGTCGCTCTGCTCTTCCTTTGGCAGATAACCGTGGGCAGTGACAATTGTGAGAATCTGCTCAGGATACCGTGTCAGGAGATCTCGAACTGCGTGGGCGCCTTCGACCACGAAGGCGCCATCCTGTGCACGTACGCGTCTATCAAGGAAGAGTTCGCGAATGTGCGCCCCTTGCGAGCGCGTCAGGAGAGGGAGTGAGGCAGCCACGCTAATGCGTCACAGTGGACAGAACTGGTTCAGCGACGTTTCCGCCCGGATGCGGCTTCGGCAGCACGAATCCGTTGGGCCCGCGCTTTCGCTCGTTTGAGTGCAGTCAACTTCCCTCTGGTTCGATCCTGCTCGTGCTGAAGCATGTCGAACTGAGACTTGAGATGGAGCTTTTCTCGCTTGTGGAGCGTGGCACATTCTTCTTGAGAAAGTTGGATCCAATCTCCGCAAGTCCGAGCCCGCTTGATCCGCTGTTCTAACGACTCCCGCAACTGTTTGGAACGCATGCTTAAGAGCGATTTCAAGGCGTCCTTGCGCCGTTGAACTTCTTCTTCTTCTGCGATGATTCCGCGAATATCTGTCCCTAACATGATACGCCTCCCACTGGATCGAGAATGACTTAGGAAGTGCATTATACCTGATTCCATCGCTCATCTTCCACTGAGGGCAATTACGCATAAGCCATTGTGTTTTAAGGTGTATCGTGCCATAGGCCGACACTGGGAGGTTGCGGCAAGGGCCCCAATTCAGTATCATCGCGCCATGGCGCTCGGACAACAGATTCAAGCCTGGCGTATCTCGCGAGGTCACTCGGTCGACGACTTGGCAGTCGAGTCGCATCTTCCGCCTCACATGTTAGAGGAAATTGAAGCGGAGGAGGTTGATCCCTCTGTCTCGCTACTCGAAGCGCTCGCTGCCGCCCTGAAGATCCCTCCTGCTTGGCTCTTTAGCCATCCGACCTCGTTTCGTACCTTGTTTGATGATCCGGAGGAAGATGCAAGTTCCACCCATGCAGGCCCCGATCCTATTACAGAACGAATTCTTACCGGATCACGAATGGATCGTTCGCTGTACGTCCTGCTGACCGCTATCATGCAAAGCGGCGAACCGAAGTTGCTCCGCGCAGCGGAAGTGAATTTGCGTAGCCTCGTCAAACAAGCCAAACAGGCGACGATCCCCTGGCAGAACCGTCCATCGGGCCACTTCGAACCACCGAACGATTAGCAGGATGCTGAAAAAGGGGCGGAGTGGCTGGGACGATCCCCGTGCTCGCGCAACGCGCGGCCTCAGAAGGATGGGAAGGGTCGCCTGGCCGTCCTCCTGCTCGCGGAACGCGCACGATAAGAATGTGCTCGTTCGACGCGCGCAATCGAGGATCGACCAGGCCACCCTTGAAAATGAAATGTGGAATTGGGAAGACGCGCGCAGTTGGGATCATCCCAGCCACCACATATAAAGTGATAGCTCGCTGCGGCCTTGCATGGGACAAGGCGCGTCCCAGGGCGAAGAGTCTGTCTTGGCAGACTCAGGGCGGGCAGGTGAAATAACAGCTAGGGTTGGGAGGGTGAGAAGTCAGGCCTTTTTGAGCGTCCTGCATACGAGTGACGATCGCACCCTGCCGACCTCATACTCACAATACTTGCAGGATGAAACATTTCAAGTACCGCGTTTCCGGCATGGTGGCGAGGATAGGATGGTCCATGGCCTGTCCACGCTGTTCCAGCAGGCGGACCTGCCGCTTCGCATCTCGTGCAGCAAGGCGGATGCCCGTCCATAATTCCTGTTCAGTCACGTGGTGGGAGCAGGAACTCGTAACCAGAAATCCCTCCGGCTTGGTCAGTCGCATCCCCAGCAGATTCACATCTTTGTATCCAGCCAAGGCACGGGGCACGGCCTGTTTACTGCGGGCAAAGGCTGGAGGATCGAGCAACACCAGATCGTAGCGGCGACCGCCCCGCTCCAGCTTTCGCATCTCCTCAAACGCATCCGCCGATCGATAGACACAACGATCTCCCACCTTGTTTAACCGCGCATGGTTGCGCGCGAGCGCCAGGGCCTCCTCACTCACATCCAGCCCTTCGACCGACTTCGCCCCCGCGAGCGCCGCATGAATCCCAAAGGCTCCAGTATGAGCAAACACCTCCAGCACCTCCGCGCCGGCCGCAAACCGTGCCGTCACCAGTCGATTCTCTCGCTGATCGCAAAACCAACCAGTTTTCTGTCCTCGTTCGATATCGACGAGAAATCGAGCCGGCCCCTCCTGGATGCTCGACCGTCGTCGCACCACCCCCTCGGAGAAATCCCCTCTGCACCGGCAGCCCTTCCAAGGTGCGACTCTTGGCATCGTTGCGCAGATACACTCGCGTGGCTCCGGATTCCTGACATAGGAGATCGGCCAGGAGATCTTTCCGGCGGTCCATACCGGAGGATAGGGTCTGCATGACCAAGACATCGTCATAATGATCCACGATCAAGCCCGGCAATCGATCGGCTTCTCCATAAATGAGGCGATATGCATTGGTACCGTTGACGACCCGCTGACGTAGCCTGACGGCCTGCGCAAGTCGCCCCCTCCAAAACTGTTCTGTAATGGGTTCGTCGTCGAAGGTTAGGATCCGCACGCGGATCTTGGAGGCAGGATTGTAGAGACCTCTGGCGTAGAATCTTCCATTCGGCGCCATGACATCGACCACATCGCCTGAGATCAGCTCGCCGCTGACCTCCTCGACATAACCGGCATAGATCCAGAGATGCCCCAATGCCTCGGCAGCACGTGCGCGAGAGAGGCGGACGCGCCCGCGTGGACTGTCATCATGAAGAGTCATGGCATACTTATCCAATGGCGCGAACCGAACGTCAAGCCCATTTGGACCCATCAAGCCCGCATTACCCATGAACGCTTCTGCTGCAATCGCGGAGACGGAAGTCAGAACCCACTGCGGTATTCTTTCTTCGCGCCACGATCATTCAAAGGGCGCTCGACCTCGCAAGCGCGGTGGCGACGCACCTGGACACGGTCGGCCCGGCGTCCAGGCAGGCGGGCTCACCGTTCGGTCGGTCAACATACGGTTTCAAGTATGCCTCCCTCCCTCGCGGCTCCGCGCGCCTGTCTCGCGTGGCGACTGCGCGATTTCGCGACGAACCGTCATGAATAATGCGGGCTAGTTGCTTGACGGCTGACCCGCGCTGTGGTTTGCTGCGCCTACGCGTCAGGGACCGCATGTGTTCCGCTCCGTGATCCAGGAAGCCCCACGATGAAACGAATACCGACCATCGGTTCCGCCGTGATCGATCGGCTCCACCAGTTGGGAGTCCGTCATATCTTTGGAATCCCCGGCGACTATGTCCTCAGCCTCTACCAATTGATCGACGCCTCACCGATTCAACATGTCGGGACCACGCGCGAGGATTCTGCTGGGTTCGCGGCGGATGCCTATGCGCGCATCAACGGCATCGGCGCGGTCTGCGTCACCTATTGTGTCGGAGGGCTGAATTGCGTGAATGCGATCGCCTGCGCCTATGCAGAACGGTCGCCGGTGGTACTACTCACCGGGTCACCAGGACTCTCGGAGCGTGTTCGCACACCCTACTTGCATCACATGGTGCGGGACTTTTCCACGCAACGTGAGGTCTTCGAGAAGATTACGGTGGCTGCCATTTCGCTGGATGATCCCTCAACTGCTGAACGAGAAATGGATCAGGCTTTTGCGGCGCTGTTGCGCTATCGCCGCCCGATCTACATCGAAATCCCTCGCGATCTGGTGCATACGCCGCTGGCAAACCCGTTACGACCCTTGTGTCTCGACGATGAGCCAAGCGACACCGCGGCGCTGAACGAAGCGATGGCTGAAGTCCGCGCTATGTTGGCCTCGGCCAGCCGCCCTGCTATCTTAGCCGGTGCAGAAATCGGGCGATTCGGCCTGCAAGACGATCTGACTCGCCTGGTCGAACGGCTCAACATCCCCATCGCCTCGACCCTGCTAGGCAAATCCGTCATCCGTGAAGATCACCCACTCTACGTCGGAGTGTACGGAGGCCTCATCGCGCGTGACGAGGTCCAACAGTTCATCAATGAATCAGACTGCCTGTTGATCCTGGGATCGATCTTATCCGATGTCGAAGATCTCAACGCCGATTCGCCCTTGCTGTCGGAAGGCCGCACGATTCACGCGACAGCCGATAGGGTGGCCATCAAACACCATCGCTACGATGCGATCCGGTTTCAAGACTTCGTGCGGGCCCTGGTAGCCAACCCCCTCCCTTCGTTTCCTTCCCGCCCGCTGCCGGCACCGCTCGCCGTGGCACAAGGCACGATTGCGCCGGATGCCCCCGTAACCTTGAATGGTCTCTTCCGCCACCTCGATAGTCTATTGGATGAACACACCCTCGTGATCGCCGATGTCGGAGAATCACTCTTTGCAGCAGCCGATCTCCACGTCCACCGGCGATTCGAGTTCCTCTCTCCAGCCTATTACACCTCGATGGGATTTGCCGTCCCGGCAGCCGTGGGCGCCTCGTTTGCAGATCCCACGTTTCGACCGATCGTGCTGGTCGGCGACGGCGCGTTTCAAATGACGGGAACGGAGCTCTCGACCGCCGTGCGATATGGTCAAACACCGATTGTCGTCGTGCTGAACAATCGAGGCTACTCCACTGAACGGGAGATTCTCGACGGCCCCTTCAACGACGTCCACGAGTGGCGCTATGAACGGATCTGCGACATGATCGGAGGCGGAATCGGTACGCGGGTCGCAACCCAAGGGGAATTTGAGCGAGGGCTCACCGCCGCCTTGGCCGACTCCAGCCGCCTGCATGTCATGAATGTGCTGCTCGATCCAGCCGATCGTTCGGCCGGCATGGTCCGACTTGCCCATCGCCTCGCCAAACGACTCTCCACCGATCGCCCTTAGCAGACTGCTGAAAAAGGCCATCCTCTTCGTTTGTGGTTTGGCTGGTTTCTCTGGTTTATCCGGTTAGTCTGGTTAAAACACAGGATCGCGCGGCGCGGAAGGAACGGATACCATTCCCCTCTTCGCTTCAGCTGAAGCCATGCGCTGGTCCGGCCTGCACCACACTCGTTATCGGTCTTCCGGTTTTCCGCCGTTTCGTACACAACGCAGGCCGCAGAGATTAGAACCGGACACCGAATGTGAGACCGGGCATCACGTTCGTATCAGTTCCCGGCCCCGTATCGAGATCAGTAAAGTTGAGCAAAAATGTCCCCGTGAGGCTTACGGTCCGATTCAGCGAGTAGTCAACCCCTATTCCAAGCGGTATCAAGAACGAGGTATCGTTTCGAAAATAATCCGCGTGAACGAACCCAATCCCGGCTTGCAGCACCACCTTGGCTCGGTTGTCGGTCTCGGGAAGATCGATCCAATACTTTCCTTGACCGGAAAACCCGATCTGGGTCAGGTCTCCTGTAAAGCCGAGTTGTAGAAGCGGGCCGAACGACACATTCCGCTGCAAGAATCGGTCGGCGTGTAAATTGAACGCAAAGGCAGTCCCGTCCAGTGTGTTGCTCAGAAATCCGACTGCGGCGCCACCCGACCATGTTGGGCTTGCCGACGCGACGTTCCGCGACGTCTCGCCGGTCTGTTCCGCGGCTTGTGCGGTGTGGTCTGCTGGCCCCCAAATGAGCCCGGTAACCATCCCCACGACGAGTGCCCATGCGAAGACCTTCTCTGCTGGTTTCATTGGCCCCCTCCTTAATCGGATCACATACTGCTACCCGCCTTGCAAGCGTCATGCTGTCATTGAATTACCCGACCCCTAAGGCGCCACCTCCACACCCTGTTCCGTACGAGGATGGGAAGTGGAAAGCTCCTGCTTCAATTGAGTCAGTCGTTGATGAAGAGTTTTGTCATACGGAGGGGCCAAGGCCTCTGCATTGTTCAGAGCCGTTTGTGCTTCACGATATCGCCCCTGTCGAACATAGATGTGCGCCATCGTATCCAGCACATAGGGCTGCAACGGACCTCCTTGCGCGAGTGCCAAATTGGCCAGCCGTTCGGCTTCGTCCAACTTTTCCTGCTGAGTAAGATAGACCATCGCCAGATTGTTGTTCACACCAGGGTCCTCCGGGGCCGTGCTCAACGCCTGGCGATAATAGGCTTCAGCCTCCATCATCGCCCCCCTGTCGAAGGCTAGGTTGCCGAGTCCGATCAACGCTGGCATGTACCCGTGCTCCTTTCTCAGGGCATCATCGTATTCCCGCGCCGCCAACTCAGGGCGACCTTCAACTTCATAGGCCAACCCTAGCGTGACATGCTCTTCCGGGGTGAGCGGATCATGCAGGACTCGGACTTGCGGCAGATCGGAGCAGGCAGAGAAGCTGACTCCGATGACTGCGACGATCGCAACAATCAAAATCCTACCCATCATTCGTCCATCCGGGTGATCCGATCGAGGACAGTAACGTGACGCTCCATCGGCTGAAGCCGCAACATCCATCGACCGGTTTTTTCCCAGTTACTGAAAAACTGTGTATAGGGTACGAACAGATCGCGGGTCAATCCTGAATGCATGTAGACCCCCTGCTGCCGCTCGTCATAGCCGGTGACCACTACATAATGGCCTTGCGGAAAAACGACCCAGCCAAGGTTCAGGAGTGCTACTACGGGATGATGCGCGTCTAATTCGGTCTTGAGAATTTCCAGTGTTCCGCTGGAGATTTCGGTCTGCAGACTTCGAGCCTGGGCTGCCAGGAGAAGATCGATCGGTAATGTCCCCCCCAACTGAGACCTATACATTTCCGCTTTGAGGACGGCCGGTTCACTTGGGATTCCCCAATACGTGAGAACACTGGCCAGAGTAGCCGGACCACACTGATCAGTGCCGTCGGGGAAAAAAGGAACCACGACACGTACGGCTTGACCAGGTGAATCCGGATAATCCGCAGTTTGTTGGATCTGCTCACCCTTGGTGTCCGAGTACTTCTCGGCTGATCCTGGCAAGGGCAACTTGACACAGCCGATCAGCAGGAGGACTCCTAGCCCTAATGCCAGGACAGCACCAATCGGTCCATACTTGCTCATCAAAGCCACTCTAAAGACCTTTCTCTCTTAGCTGCCGTTCTTGGTGATGACAATCCGATGATTGAGCAGGTACACCAAGATGACTGCGAGAATAGCGATTACTAAAAGCACGACGACGATCCCAAGGCCGTCGCCGGCTGGGATAATGGCATCAACGTCTGTTGCAAATTGATGGAGCTGGTCATCCGATAGTCCGGCCAGTCTGGCATTGATCTCTTCCTGGGAAAGCCCAAAATCTTCCAGCCGCTGCCGGACAACCTTCGACTCCAGCACGGTTTGAATCTTCTGAAGATCCGCCATTCGATGCGAATCTGAGGATGACTCGGCCGCCACCGGCAAAGCTGGGACCAGCATCGCCACAGTTTCTGGTGGATGCAGCCCCATCGCCAAGGTCATGGTGACCAACAGCCAAATCATGGCGCGTCCGATGAGAGGCCTTGGCAAAATCCTTCTCATATCGCTCCCCTTGGCATGCTCCCTCTTTGCATCGTCATTACAGCCAGCCCGGTTGGAAGATTCGATCGAGCCTCATTGAGCAGCGTATCCCGAATAGGATCATCGTGGGGATGTCGGAACCGTGTTCGGTAAAGGCGGCACTGTGCTGTCCTGCGGAATCTGCAATGTGATAGACGTGGCGTGCCCTTCCGACGTGACGCTCGCTTCGATTTTGTCACCAACCTTAATCCTATCCTCCAATTTGGTCTCGTTATTTACGTGCAGGCGCACTTGATGACCAGTCGTATCCTTCACAAAGTAGAACTCCCCCTCGATCAGCTGCACATCCCCCTTGATCGTCAGATCCGACGTTACCGCTTTGGAGGAGTCGGTCGGGATTGGTTCGGCCCCATGGCCGAGAGACGACAGGCCGACGCTGAACGCCGATGCCACGAATAGAACTCTTAGGAGCTTCATAGACAGTCCTCCTCTGCAAGCCATGGGCGTCGGACACGTATGCTATTGGTCTGTTCAGAATCTGATGCCCAGGCGTCCGGATTCATGCGATTCGCCTTGTTGGTTCATCCGGCGAAGGAACCCCATACTCTCCTGAACTTGTGATTGACTTGAGGCCGCTTGCGGCTGCGGATGTTCCTCGATCGTCAGCATAATGAACTGATACGCACCGTTCCGCAGAACTCGCAATGTCACGGTCTGTCCGATCTCGAGTGTCTTGGACATGGCTGCGTACTGTTCCACGGTCTGAATGTCCCTGCCGTTGACAGCCAGAACGATGTCGCCACCCAGCACCCATGGCTCTCCTTCGACAATCACGTTCAGTGTCCCGGCTCGTAGTCCCGCCTTCTGCGCAGGGCTCCCCTCCTCGATATGAGCCACGAGCAAGCCTTTTGCCATAGGGACCGCAAAGAGGTCGATGACTTGATCGGGCACGAATTTCCCTGTAATGCCGAGCCATGGACGGACGACACGGCCATGCGCGCGCAATTCGGTCACGACGGTCTTGGCAGTATTGATAGGAATTGCAAACCCGATGTTCTGCCCACCATTCAGGATCGACATATTGATGCCAATGACCTCGCCTTTCTTGTCAACAAGCGGACCACCGCTGTTTCCAGGGTTGATGGCAGCGCTGGTCTGTATCACTCGCTCGTGGGGAGTGGATCGAGGGTCCGGGGTTGTTCCAAACCCACTGACAACCCCTGTGGTGAGCGCATAGCCCAATCCGAACGGGTGACCGATGGCCACCACTTCCTGACCGATGTCCACACGATCTGAATTTCCCAGAAGGACTATGGCGTGATGATTCTTCGAAAGGTCGACTCTGAGCAAGGCCAGATCCGTATACGGATCGCTTCCCACCAATGCGGCGGTCAACTGAGTGCCATCATGGAGAATGACCAGGATCTTGGCAGCTTTGTCCACCACATGCGCATTTGTAAGGATGACACCTTGGTGGTCTAGAATAATCCCGGATCCAATACTGCTGCCTGCCCCGCTCATCAGGTAGTCGCTGGTCAATACCGATTTAATGAATACCGTGGCTGGAGCCACCTTCTTGTAGATTTGAGTGGTGTTCTCCTGATCGACCCCCTTGGCTTGTACGCCGGCATCGAAACCTTCTGAGGCGCAGGCAGCCAAGAACATGACAATCACAAGCCAGTATGGTCGTAGATTGCCGTTTATGATCCTGTTCATCGTTCGCCTCTCACTCCATTGTCCTGACGAACATCATTGATCAGGCGCCCGGCTCAGACACATCCTCTTCCTTAGGGGTAGGTGTAAGTTTGATGATCTTTACAACCCTTCCCTGCCCGTCCAGCTCGAGACTGACATGTTCTCCTACTGTGACTCCCTTCATGACCTCAGAGCTCACGACCGGCATAGACAGTTTGTCGCCGTCCCCTGCAGTCTGGACCGTGATGTTCAAACTGGCCGAGTCAATCGATTCGACCGTATTGCCAGTCAGCGTGGTTGCTGCCAGCAGCTCTCTGAAGCTGATCAGACCCACCGCTCCGATGAAAATCAACGCGCTGAGCACGGTCATCGTGAACGTTTTCATGGTTGCCTTCTTTCGTTTGATCTCCCCAATCGGCATCGTGTCTTGAACCATCTAAATCTCTCAGGGAAGACGTACCTCATGACGCTGAGCCCATCTCTCGACTAAGCAAGACGTTGGCCTCAAGGCAAGACGTGGGATGGAGGGGCAGTTTACAAAAGCAATTTCAGCTGGATAGCGACACAATTGAGAGTTTGCATAAACAGAGCGCAGCGGCCACCGACAAGACAGTCTGTCTAGTGCTATCAACCGAACATTATTCGGAATGTATTGATAAACAAGACGTTAGGTGAAGATGGACAGGTTGTCCTCAACAGACAGTGTGCCTCTATATTTCGCAGTGTTGTGCCCCACTTAAAATTTGGACAGGGAGATTAGTCAGGCAGTGCGGGAAACCCAGTGAAATTCGTTCGAAATCATTGTGAGAGGAAACCACCACTTCTAGACGGCGTTGAAGAATACCGGATATGACCGAGACACGATGTTACGGCGGCGGCTCCAGGGGTCCGGCCCATTGGCCGTCATAGTCTGAGACTGGACTCTCTGCTATGAGAGGGAGAGCATGTCGAAGCCACAACTCGCCCCCTTGTATTCCCGTACGCACGAACACAAAAACCAAAGCTGGCTCGTGGATCGGATAAAATCGAAACCAATACCACCCGAGCTCGGTCGGTTTCTCAGTCGTCCAGAGCAGCATGGATCATTTCCCCTTTGGTAGCGTCAACGTGACCCCCTTCTCGCAGCATTCTCTCAAGCTCGTAGGCTCACCATTCAGAGAGGGGTGACAGATCCAAGCGCTCCTAGGCCGAGGCCACCAGCTCGATAGGCATACCACTCCTAGTAGGCACCATCACCTGTGGTGAGGGGGTCGCGAGTGCATGGAAGGCGTGAGCAGCATGATGCCAGCCTCAGCGTGCGGGGCCGCTATGCTGTCCTTATGGGCGCTCCGAGACATCATCTATATTCTCTTCCACAAGGTCCTCCTTTCTGTTTCCAAGGCCGCGCAGTTGAGTTAATATTCTAGCGGGAGGGAACGCGCTATGAGGTGAAACCTATAAAAGAAGGGGAGAAAATCCCTGAGCAGTGAAGGACTCCTGAAACGGGGGGTTAAGGTTGGACTAGGCCCCGACGGATGGCATAACGGACCAGACTGGCAGTCTCATGAATGTTCAGTTTCGCCATAATCCTGGTTCTGTGGGACTCCGCGGTTTTTGTACTGATCCCAAGAACAACACCTACTTCCTTGGTAGTTTTCCCCTCGGCAACGAGTTGAAGCACCTCCCGCTCTCTACGGCTCAGCGGCTCTGGCGGTAACTCGGTTTTAGCCAAGTAGGCTTGAACAACCGCTTCCGACACTCCGGGAGTCAAGTACAGCTTCCCTCGCGAGACCTCCTGAATCGCTTGGACCAACTCCTCAGCCGCCTTGGTTTTCAAGACGTACCCTTTAATTCCAGCGCGCAGAGCTTCGAGCACATGATGGTCTTCTGCATGCATTGTCAACAAGACGATTTTCGTTTTGGGAGAGGTTTGCAGGATGGCGCCTCCGGCATCAATGCCATTCAAGAGGGGCATATTGAGATCGAGCAAGGCGATGTCGGGGCAAAGCTCTCGGGCCAGCCGGACCGCTTCACGGCCGTCGGAGGCTTCACCCACGACGGTGAAACCCTCCCGCTCTATCAGGAGCTTCAGGCCTTGACGAACGATGGGATGGTCATCGGCCACCAGGATGTGCAACGACATCTTACGATTCCGATGAATTTGTGTGGGGAATTGTAATCACCAGCTCGGTTCCTTGACCGGGGGTGGACACGAGCGAAAGTGAACCACCTAAGCTATTCAGCCGTTCACGAATGCCAATCATACCAAGGCCTCGTTCGCCGATTCGTGCTGAGAGGGATGACACATCAAAGCCGATTCCATTGTCCTTGACGGAGCACCGAAGAGTCTGGAGATCGTGCTGAATGGTGACATTCACCTGAGTCGCCTTGGCATGTCTCGTCACATTGGTGAATCCTTCTTGGACGATCCGGTAGAGCGTTGTCGACAGAAGCGGGGGGAGTGAAAGTTCGGAGTCCCCTTCCACCGTGATCAGGAGTCCTGTCCGGGCAGCAACGCCTTCGGCAAGAAATTTGAGAGCAGAGAGAAGTCCCAAATCGTCAAGGATCGTGGGACGAAGCTCATGGGAGAGTCGCCTTAATTGTCCTTCGATTAGGTCGAGCAGCCCTTTCACTTTGAGAAGATGCTCCCTGGCGGGCGGCAGGTTTCCAGCCACTTCTTCCAAGGCGAGATAGACCGAGGCAAGAAGCTGCCCCGCCTCATCATGAAGGGCATGGGCGATTCTTTTTATTTCTTGCTCCAAGGTCTGATTCAGGTGACGGAGCCCGATGTTGGTTTCTCGGAACCCGCGATGAGTCATTTCAAATGGCGACAGGCTCTCCGCAAAAAAACTGGCCCCTGCCTGGAGCATCAGCGCTGTCTCTTCAGGCGTCGAGTGCCGAGGCAAACCTGCTGCCAGCGCCTTGTGATACATGGCGGCCATGTCCAGTATGCCCAGCCCATCGGCCAACGCTTTACGCCCCAACTCATACGCCTGTTGCAAGGAGGATTCTCCCTTCCCCGCAATAGAATCGCGCAGGGCGTCCGTATATTGGTCCTCCAGCATCTCCATGGTCTCCCGCATAGTGAACTTATTTCAGCAAGCGCACAACTAATACTAGCGCGTCGTCTGAATCCTTGCTGTACTTGGCAAGGATTTGGTCGGCTATCACCTGAGGCGGATCGTTTGGGGACAGGTCCTTGGCAAAACCTCCGCGAATACCGTCGGTCGTGAAAACCAGCGTGTCGCCTTGCATCAGAGGGATGATCGATGCGCTCAACGATGGGAGTTGGTCGCCGACCACCCCTCCACGCAACAACAAATTTTCGTGTTTCGGAGGGGGAGAACTCTCCCCGCGTAGGACCAGACCTTCCACGTTTCCGATCCCCATCCATGTCAAGACCCTATCCAGTTCGTTGAACGACGCTAGGCTCATCACTACACCTCGGGTGTCACGCAGGGCATTGTGACAGCGTTTCAAGACCGTGATCACGGATTCGTGAGCGTGGTTGATCAGTGTGTTGACCGCAAGATCGGCGGCCGCAGCTGCCTGCGCGCCATGCCCCAACCCGTCGACCACTGCCACGAGTAGCCCGTTGATGTACGGTTGTACCAGGTGCCGGTCGCCTGATTGGGATTGTCCTGGCATCGTCAAGCAGGCGATGCCCGATTCGATCAGCGGAGTATTCATCGCTTCCACTTCTTGATCGTGACCGTCGTTCCATTGTTCGCATCGGAGACGAGATGGAACTCATCCATCAGGCGTTTCACCCCTGGCAAGCCCAGACCCAACCCACCTGACGTGGAGAAACCGTCCTGCATGGCAAGTGAAATATTGGTAATACCCGGCCCCTTGTCTCGAGCCACCACTGTAATACCCACCCGCTCGCCAGACTGCGCCGACGCAATGAGAATTTCGCCATGTTTGGCATAGCGAACGATATTCCGAGCTAACTCCGAGATGGCGGTGGCAAGGAGGGTCGAATCCGTTGAGACAAAGCCCAACTCGACTGCTAACTCACGCCCCTTCTGTCGAGCAGCCACGACGTCGACGTCCGAATTGATAGGGATTACTGCTTCGCTAGCCACGGGACGTGTGTCTCTTCGTTTTCTTGTCTAAAAATGCGAGCCCTTCTTCCAAATCCAGGGCTGTGTCTACTCCCTCCAGTGTCAACCCGAGCTGAACCATTGCAAATGCAACTTCAGGCTGTATCCCTACGATCACGGTTTCCGCCCCACGTAACCTGGTCATATGGGCCAAGTCGCGCAGGGTACGAGAGGCAAACGAGTCCATCACGTCGAGCACCGTGACATCCACGATGACCCCGCGAGCACGGAACTTGCCGACCTTCTCAGCCAACGCGTCCCGCAGATGCAGCAGATCGACGTCGCTGAGCGCAGCTTGGATGGAGGCGATGAGATAGAGCCCTTGCTTCAGAATGGGAACTTCCATGGTCGCAGACTCCCTAGATGGGTTGCGGAGAGACTTCGCTGAAGGGGGTCACCTTGTAGCCCAGCAGTCGTTCAGCCTCCTCAATGCCACCTTGGAGGTCTCCGACAGTATTCATCTTGCCTAAGTCTACGCCGATGGTGACCAGTGTCTGGGCAATTTCAGGCGACAAGCCGGTCACGATGACGGTTGCCCCCAACAGTCGAGACGCTTCCACAGTTTGTACGAGGTGATTCGCCACGGTGGCATCCATAGCCGCGACACCGGTGATGTCAATCACGACGACCTTGGCACGGTTGGTTCGAATGCCCCGCAGCAGTTGTTCGGTCAACTGCCGGGCACGCTGGGAATCAATCACACCGATGATCGGCAAGATGAGCAGGCGTTCGCGGACCTGGAGCACGGGCGTGGAGAGTTCCCTGATCGCTTCTTGTTGTTGGCGAATGATGCGCTCGCGCTCTTGAACAAATCCCACGGCCACCGTATTCGCAATACGGTTCGCCGCAGGCTCATACGCATCAAGGATCCGGTTGAGCAGCTGAAAATCCGTTTGGTATTTCGCGAAGAGCGAACGCGCGAGCACGTCGCGCAGGAGCAGCACGATACCCACGACCTCGTCGGTTTCCACCCCTCTCGGGATGATGCGTTCCGATAGATCGCGGGCGTATGCTTGTAACGCTTCGACGGCGCCGGTTTCCAGTACCTCCACGTAGTTATCGTAGACCGATGTGGCTTCGGCAAACATTTCCTCGCCGGTCATTGCCCCGAGTAACTTGGCCGCCGTGATGCGCCGTGCCCACTCCTCACGGAGCTGCGTTCGGTTTTTCCGAAGGTGGTTGACCAGCTCACGCAGCAATGAAACGGTGGACTCGTCATCGGGAGCAGGCATTTCTCTAGTTAGTGAGACACCTTTACCCTTGTCTTCGTTTCTCTTTACTTTTTGATCACCCATGGGAACCTCCTACATTCATCATGACGATCCCTCCTACATATATACACTCGTGATTGCATTGATCAACGCACCGCGATCACACTGCAGGTCTACCGAATGTTGATTGGATAGTCTGTCTTCCATCAGTTCCGGTGGGCCTTCATTGCAAACAGGTTTCTTCTTTCCCTCTGACCCAGGTCATGCAAAGGACTGAACAACACACTCGCAACCGCTATTCATAGTAGTAAGAAGAATATCTTCTGATCCGACGGAGGTCAAAGGTAGGGTATAGGCCTGAGAAGAACAATCGGGTAATCACCTGAATGTCGGTTGGGGTAAACACCCGAATCTGGAGGGAGGATGGACTGACTACCGGAACCGGAAAATCACCACCGGCTCTTTTGGTCGGGGGCCCTGCCGGAGCCTTAAGGACGATCCTTCTGGTCCCGCTGCTGCTTCGGAGTCTTAGACCAGTCTGATGATGGCGGCTCAACCATCCAGACATCTCCTGGTTTGTCGAGTTCCAGCGCGACCGTCCATGTCGTCAGATGCATGCCGGTTCCAATCGGGTCTGAGTGTACAACGTGTGCGGTGACCGTGCGGTTGCCGTAAAGGAGATTAAGGCGCAGCCCGGTGCCGCACGGGAAGGGACGGAGAGCATGGATCACGCAGCCGTGGCTACTCACCTCGACAGTGTTTAGATTTCCGCCGAATGTAAAAGGAGAATCCGGACAACTCACGAATAATGGAACTGACTGCGGAACCCGTTGACTACGCCGACGTTCTTGTATGTCGAAAGAATAGGTCATCGTTCGATCCCTCCTTCTCTAATACAACATTGAACGCCGTACCGCTCGCGTGGCGCGAGTGTGCCACGGATTTTTTCATCAATACGCAAGGTCCACAGCGGCGACAGGAGACCGGACCCGTTTCAGTGACGGCGGCAGGCGCTGGTTCGTGCGAATGACGTCGTCGTGGATCGCGCCACAGTTCACGCACCGCAACCCATGAAAGCCGGACAGGGACCCCTCCTGAGGATTGAGCAGGTATTCATGGACCAAAAGTCCTTCACAGCGTGGGCAGGTCATCGTCGAGCTCCCCCCACATGTACTGGTGAAAGGGCTTGTGAGGGACGTCTGTCCATCCAAGCCGCGGTCTTGAGCGGGATCGGGTCCAATCCCTTCTTACGCGTCATGCCACAGGGAGATAGAGTGCTGAGCCGGAGGAGGGCTCGCCCATCCTCGAGACCGCATTGATAGCGTATGAACTGAGACCGGTGTTCCTCTCTCATGAAAGCTATCTGGTCACTGCTGCTCAAGGCATCCACGAGGCCAGCTTCCTCTGCCCGCCAGCCTGCGCGTTCATCCTTCGTGATCGAGTGGAGGTGTTGCTGGAGCCGGCACCATTCGATGCGTGAGATTATGTTGTTGGGTTCGAACTTCATGGTTCCCTCCTGTGCAAGGGGTTAAGGAGTTGCGCCTTGTGTAAAGGTACCCGAGAGAGAGGGATCGCACTATCAGGTGAACCCCAGCATTTGAGGAGGGGGAAGTCCTGCACGAGAAGATGGAACAGACCTCAACGTTCACTTGGTATGCCGGCGTAGCTTACGCCTCTAAAAGATCTCTAATGAGGCCGCGAAGAAACAAGCGGAGCCGTATACCAGGCTTGTGGAGGAGTATCCTCAGATGCGCCGAGAGTCGGTGCACATGGCGCGACAGGCGGTCAGCGAAGGCCGACGTCCATATTTGTTGGTCAATAATTGCTCCGAAGAGAATGCCCCGTTGACCATCCTGACCGATCAACTCAGGGTTACTCCAATACATGCGGACTCCGATGGCCCTATTTAATGTACAGTTCATTAGACGCCCGAGTCTGTTATCAAAGGATCGGTACGATCTGTGGCCTGCATGCCTGTCAGACGTCGCGCGCGTTGCTGAATCCAGATATCGCCGGGAGGCAGTCGAAGGGGATAGACCAGCAGAGGATCCGACTTTCCCCAAGCTGAGGGGAGGGGTTCGGTGGTCCCTGAGGGAGCTTGCTCTAGACCGAGAATGAGGGCGACCGATACCGTCTCCATGGCCTCAGAAGAGAGAAGAGCCGCGGGCCGGCGTTCCCCGACCAACTGAACCCGTACGACGGATAGGCCCCCTTCCATCATCCCTAACCGAGCCGCCGCGCCCCGGGAAAGATCGAGGATCCGGCTGTTGACATAGGGACCCCGGTCGTTGATCCTTACGTGGAGATGTTTCCCGTTCACTAAATTCACGACTCGGACCACGCTGCCGAGTGGGAGAGTCCGATGGGCCGCGGTCAATGCCTCCATGTCGAACAGCTCGCCGTTGGCTGCCTGCTTACCATGAAACGACTCGCCATACCAGGAGGCCACCCCACGATCCTCAATCCCCACGTCCAATTGAGACGTCCCCGTAGGAACCCATGCACAGGCACTCAGGAGCATCCCCAGACTGAGACTTATCACCCATAACTGCTGTCGGTTGTTTCCACTAGTTAGACTCATTTGCCTTGCCAGTCCTCCTTGTTGCAAGTCGCTGAGATCCGGCCAATTACTCCTGTCGACCTCCTCCACCACTTCCGTCTAGAGGACGGAGACCAATACACACCTCACGGGCACCGACGAATCGTAACTGTTCGGTCGGAGGGGGGACTCTCCGAAATGCGACGCCGCTCGGTACCGTTGGGCCACAGGTTCACCGCAGAGAATACAGGTATACTTGCCCGTCGAATGGCCTAGGTCGTTCCACTCCAATTCCAAGTTCAGATGCGCGCAGGGTGTTCGATCCGGTCGCTGTTTCCATTTCACTCGTACGGCCTCCGTTTCTGCCTTCATCATCACGCTCACTTTGTGATCCGCTGACCATCGCAAACCTCGCGGTCCATAAACACATCCTCGACCTGTTCACTGGGTTCAGGCGGGACACCGAAGGGCCTCAGCTGCAATCGAGATATGGCGAGCAGAGAACCCGTATCGTTTAAAAACTTCAACATGGGGGAGGCACACAAGAGAGAAAAGGGTTGTTCCGTCACCAACGTGTTCCAGAGTTCTTCCAAACGCATGGCGGCGCGGGTATATCCTTCGGCCCAGAGGACGGCCACCATTTCACTAAAAATGCGGACTGGACCAGTCTGACGAGCCTGCCCCATCATGTCTCTCACCACATTCCTCAAGCGTAATTCGCTCGGCCAGTCGTTGACCATGAATTTCGATAGCTGTTCTCTCGCGTCAAAGAATCTCAGCTTGTCGTGAGCCACCTGTTCTGGGGTCAACGCCTTGTGGAGTTCTTCACGATGTTGCGCAGTAGCCACAATGATGACCGTGTCATTGACCTGCAGCCCTTCGGTGATGAAGCGGGTCAACAACGTGTCGTCGATGTAAAGCTGGACGCAAAGACCTTGGAGACTCATCTATCCCCCTTGGTGTGTCTACCCGATCAGACTTGATTCCAGCTCCTTCTGGCCCGATGTTGAACTGGATAACGAAAACTGCGAGCGGAGGGTGATCTGATAGGTCGAGCAACCGAGTTGGAGAAGCGACACCCGTCCGTCCCGCGACATCCGGTCCACGGCGAGGAACACCTCTCCCCAACTGAAATTGGGAAGGTACGTGACGACATCGTCTAGGCAGCAGGGACCGCTTCTCTGCAGCGTTTCAACAACAGCCTCTTCGATGGGCATCATGGCGTAGAACCTCCGGTTGAAGTGAGGTGCTCGTGTGCACACGCATCATGCACAGCAACGTGTCGCGTGGGAACTAGGCAAAGACCTGGTTAGGACAGAAGTGATTACCTGATACTCATTCATTCTGTAGTCGTCAGCGAGGGCCGCCGAGCCTATGTGCTGGTCAACAACCGCAGTGAGGGCAACGCGCCGTTGACGGTGCAAGCGCTCTCCGAGATGCTACAGACCTAGCCTGCCTAGGCGTAGTCAGTTCAGGCATGGCCGTTTGAGAAAAGCTCCCGCACATGGTTAATGGATGACAAAAATCATTTCCTCGGCCTGGAGAGTTACCGACACGGAAGGTGTGTGAGAAGCAGATTTCATCGGCGGCGGGTCACTGGCTTAGAACTTTTGGCTTCTGCGGTCCGATTAGAATGGAAAATGTCGATCCATCATCTAATGTTCCTTCTCCCGCCCATGATTCAGCGTTGCCATTGGCACTGAAATGGCCTTTTCGATTGTCATTGCACTCGATTGTACCTTCAGTATCAGCCGGATGAGCGGCGGAAACCGGAACCAACATTGTCCCCTCGCAGGAGAGCCCCTCAACATTCTTCACGGAAATAACCGCGTCACTTCCTAAAATTCCACTCGCAGAGCCGCGCAGGATTGCGTTGTCGTGAATCGTTATCGTTGCAGAAACCGTCCCGCAGGATGTGAGAAGCAAGCCGATGAAGATAAGAAATACTTTATTCATCGTTCTGTCCCAGATGATTAAGTATGCAAAGACTACCTGCTGCCGCCGAAGAATACCCGTTCTTCTACGAAAAATCAGCCTCAGCTTCAGGATAAAATGAACGTGATATTAGGTATGCGCTTACGGGCTGGAAAGAGGTCATATAGGGCCTCGCAGGGAAGCGTATTGTAGGAGGGGGCTAGCCTTGGCGCAAGAGCCGATGCTGAACCCTGCTCACGCCCGTGTCAGGCGAATGCGCATGCGCGTCATCAGCGAGAAGTCTCACAAAAGAAGAAATTACGGTTGAAGGCGAAGCGGAAGAATTGGAAGCGAAATAGTAGCAAGAGTCAGAAGCAGCTACCTGAGCAGCTACCTGGCGCGAAGATTCGCAGGCGGGGAAGGAAACATTAGAGGATCGGGCCAAATCATACGCTCAACCTCCAGCTCGCACGAATCTCTTCATTGGTTCCATGGACTTTGACGCGTAGGTCGAAAAGTGGATCGTTGTCTGTCTCCGAGATCTCCAGTAGCGTGGAGGGCAACCAACGAATTGCCGTTGTAATCGCTCGAGGGTCCACGTGTAATTCTTTTCCATCGATCAGGATAAGAGTCTGCCCGTCATCCTTAACCTCCATCAACGTGACCTGTTCCATGGGTTCCTCCAGCGGTAGGGCAAGGACCGGGAGTTACCCGCCATCTAGTCCGCGATAACGAGCCATAGCCCTATTGAGGGAAGGAGTCAAGTGGGGGCAACTGGGGTGCTGGTAATGTGTGAATCCTGAGGAACAGCGAAAGGCCCTAGAGCTCTGGCATGATGGGTCATGAGGAAACCACAAGCAAAGCGAAAGCAGAAACGGCGTGTCAGGAATCCCTCCAATCTCGTCATAAAGGCTCGTGCCGCGGTCCCACGAAAGCCCAGCAAGCAAAAGCCTGCCAGGAAGTCCAAGTCAAAATATTGGCCATACGTGGTTGCGGGCACGCGGCCTCACCGGGTTCTTTTCCGCCACTCCCACGGCGGCACAGGCTGCGGATCCGCCCACACCATAACGGCACCTCAGCCGCGCCCCGATTCATCGGACTCTCCAGGTTCCTCAAGACAAAACAAAGGCCCGGCGCCTTTCGGAGTCGAGCCTTTTGTTTCAGATTCCGCAATGGTTCCACCGGGTGTCCAGAACGGCGACTGGTGCAGACAGTGTTTCCCTCGCGGTTGCTAAAGCATCTCCACTCTACCGGACCCCGGAACAGTGCCTACTAGGAAAAGGCCTAGCGGATCAGCCCACAGTCCACGCTGATCTGCGCGTTTCAGACGCTACGCCAAAACTAGGGGCCTTCCTAGCTCCGGTGACTCTCTAGGCACGTATAGTGAACTGTATGGTTTTCACCCCTAACTGAGGAGGCTTCCCATGGTATCTATTTCAAAAGTCGTCGGTGTCCTGTCGTGTGGTTTCTTGCTGTGCCTGGGTCTGTCGAATGTCGCGTCGTCTGCAGACAAGCTCACCACTGGCCAATCTGAGACGAAGATGTTTACCGTGTCGGATCAAGACAACTTTCAAGCCGGCAGGGAGGTCAAAGGCAAAGTGATGCGCGTCGACGGTGAGAAGTATTTCGTCAGAGAGGACAGTGGAAATGTTGTGGAAATGCATATGGACGCCACAACTGAAAAGAAATCAAAATTAATGGGTAAAGTGGGAGATAATGTTCTGGCGAAAGTGGACGCTAAGGGTCACGCAATTTCGTTTCTAACGGACCAATCTATTTCCCACTGACGCTCCTCTCGAATCAGCAAGAGGGCCAATGGGATGGTAGCAGGTAACAGCCTCAGTAGGAATCGGTAGACGGTTCTGCGGGGGACCATCTGCCGACTCCGACGAGGTCCGGAGAAACGACGGCACCGGCTGTGGATCAGCCCACAAGCCTTTCCTCGCCTCTCGTGCTTCGTTTTCTAACCCTTCCAGCACCGTATCTCCCGGCGCATACTTCCGATACCACCAGCACCAGTCCTCTTTGACCAGCGCGTGATTGACGTTGGTGCCAGCAGGAGCGTGGAGTGTGCGCCGTACTTGTCAAGGCCGTGGGTATGGAGCGTGATTTCCGCGGGCCCGGGCCGCGATTCAGCAATCTATGTAGGTTGCGGCATCCCCTTCTTGGGCTCGCCCCAGTAGATTGTCTGGTGCGGGAACGGGATCTCGATTCCTTTGGCATCGAACGTGTTCTTGATCCGGCGATTCATCTCCCGACCAACTCGCCACTGTTTGGCTGGCTCGGTCTTGATGCGACACTTAATCATCACGGCAGAATCCGTAAATTGGTCCACGCCCAACATCTCCAGCGGCTCCAGAATATCTTCCGCAAACCGAGAATCCCGACGCAAGTCCTCGGCGATCTCCTGCAAGACCCCCATTACCTCATCGACGTTCTCTCGGTACGCGACGCCGATATTAAACAGATAGTAGGAGTAATCCATCGTCAAGTTTTTTACCTTATCGATGACTCCGTTGGGGACCACGTGGAGATTGCCGGACCCGTCACGGAGCTTGATGGTGCGCAGTTCAACTTCTTCGACAAGTCCTGTCACCCCCGCGACCTCAACCACATCCCCTATCCGAACAGAGTCTTCCCAGAGGATAAAAAATCCAGCAATCAGATCTTTCACTAGACTTTGAGCCCCGAACCCAATGGCCAAGCCACCAAGCCCTGCCGCCGCCAATAGGGGCTTCAAGTCAACGCCCCCTTCGGAAAGGATCATCGTCATCCCGACGAACAGGATCACAAGTCGCGCAACATCCCTGACGATGTGCGTCAACGTATACGCTCTCTTGATTTGGGCAGGACTGGGAAGTGTGCCCTCATACAGACTGCTGAGTTTCGCCACGCCCCGCTTCAGCAGACCCAACAAGATGAGCATGGCTCCTGCGATCAGCAATACGCGCAAGCCCGACGTGGTGGCCCAGTCGAACGACCGATCAAAGAATCGCGTGAAATAAGATGCCGGCATATCACACCTCCTCTCAAATGAACAAGTTGTGCCGTCACAGACAAGTTGTCCCTGTCCCGACCGTCGGCCCCTTCCGCTTTATCAGCTATCTGCCCATAAAGGCAGTGGTTTTTCTATTCGTCTCACTCGGTCCATTGATTGCAAAGTGAGCGTAGAGATCCGTGTATGCGTTTTTTACACCTAACCGAGGAGGCTCCCATGGTATCCATTCCCAAAGTCGTTGGTGTCCTGTCGTGTGGATTGTTCCTGTGCCTCGGGCTGTCCAACGCGGCGCAGGCAGATGATACGGCGTCGCCTGCGGACAAACTGAAAGCGGCCCAATCTGATCGGAGGCAAGGTGGTCAAGAGGCGGGTGAACAACAGATGAACGATGGGCAGGGCGGCCAGTCAAAAGGCGGCAAGACGATCACGGGCGAAGTGGTGCGCATCGAAGGCGATAACTATTTCGTCAAAGGCCAGGACGGTAAAGAAGTGCAGTTGCATACCGATGAAACCACCCAAAAGGCGAAAAACATCAACATCCAGCCGGGTGATTGGATTGAGGCGAAGGTGACCGATCAGAATCACGCGCTATCGATCCTCTCGGACCAAGCGATCCAGGATCGCCGAACTGCCAAAGACTAGGTGCCCTAATGATTCGTGCGGTTTGCGGTCTCGCGCTCCTGCCGACCGTGCACCACTATCCGACCCGGAGGAACTGGCATGGCCGAATTCGACTCACCGACATGCGCCCTTGACCTTCGACACCGATCGAACTGCTTAGGCATTGCGAGTGCCAAGCCTGGCCAAGAGATTCCAGTGCTCGTGCGTCTCGAAGACGACGCCACGGGGCTACTGATTGTGGCCACGGGTACGCTCAGCAATGACGGGAAGTCGTTCTCGGTCGTGGTAACGACAGCAGATGGCGCGCAGCAGACCCACGATTTGTGCTACAGGGATCTCTTGAAGGCACTCTCGGGCATCGACTAAATTAAGCTTTCTACAGGCCGGCCCGAGGAACCCGGCTAGTCCGATGAATCAAGGCGCCTACGACATGCCGTTTCAACCGGTGCGGTGTTGTGCCCCGTTTAAATTGTGGACAATTTATTGAACATTGGAAACCATCCGTTTTGCAAAGAATCCAGCCTCTTCAATTCTCCATTACTCAAGAGACATCCGGGTGCACTCGCTCGTGACTCTGGAGAGGGCCACGTCTGTCTTCTGCTGCGATAGGTTTTGAATAATTTCAATGGGTTTTCAGCACGCGACTGATTAAGTGGGGCACAACATCATGGATCATGGTCCGTCATGGTGTTTTGGCACCAGCTTGGTACAAACACCTTACCCACCGGCTCAGCGACGCGGGGTATCTGTGAACTAATGGATAGAGCGGATTTGCCTGAGATGTTTATAAATGCGTCGCCATGAATGACTGTGCGCGAGGCTTCCACTGCGTTGTCACAGAGGTTCTCGTGCGTTCCCAGCTTCATCTCGTGTGTTGCAAAGCATCTTCCCTATGCGCAGATCATTATCCGAAATTTAAGGTCGGACGCGCTGAATGGTCGATGCATAGCCGTCATCGGAGACGAACGCCTTCACCTGATCACCGAAGGCCACCGGGTCCATTTTCGTCTGGTCATCCACGCGGACCCGCCTAGTTTATCCCTGGTCGTCTTTAATCGAGACATGCCTAGGTCCAATGTCGTTCACTTTGCCGGTAACCGAGTCCTGCTTGAGCCGCTCAGCGATCGTCGGAGATGCCGCACGCCTTTCGGAGGCATTTTGAGTACATCCGATTATGCTGAAGTTCAATCCCACTATCGCGATCATCATGGCAATCATTCCAATTCGCATAATGGTACCTCCTTTTTCTTGATTGAACCCTATGTAGCCCGCTGTCCCCGCCAGTGATGAGGCCATCCTGCATAGTTTCCCTGTGCCTTGGTGTGTGGAGTCGTCCGATTTCTGGCAGGAGTCATCTCTTTTCCACGCCGGGACGCCGTGTCTGTTCTTGCGTCGGTTGTTGGGATTTGGGCATCGGCAGCCGCCTCCTCTTCGGAGAACTCAGAGACCGGGCTAGAACTGTAGACCCCATCCTTCTCATTTGACCGTGCCCCGCCAGGCACCGGTTTCCCGGCCACGCGATTCGATGAATTCCTTAATAAGACAACCAGTCCTTGTTACCCTGCTTCAACCGTGACGTCCGTGGTCACCGAGTTGGCAATGAAACAGTCGCTATGGGCTCGCTCATGGAGCGCGGTAATCTGCTCAGACGTCGGAGGAGTCGGCCCTCCGAATACAACCCGAGGATGCAAAACGACCCGCGTGATGGCGAGCTTCCCCTTCTGATTCTTTTCCAGAATTCCCACGGCGTGATCGCTGTACTGATCTACGACGAACTGTTTTTTGGCGGCCCCGGCCAGGAAGGTCAGCATATGACAGCTCGACAAGGCCGCCACGAGAGCTTCCTCTGGATTCACGTGCGCGAGATTTCCACGATAGGCGGGGGCTGCTGAGGCAGGAATCCGAACACCACCTTCAAAGACCAATACATGGTCGCGACTATACGTCTCGTATGAAAAACCCTCCTTGTCTCTCTTCCACTCTAGCGCGACCTTGTGTTCAGACATCGGCCAACCCCTTTTTAATGGGTGAGAATCCGCCGAACAACGTGACGGCATATATATGTGCGCCGGATCTCAGGCAGGCTACTTCGGAGAAAATAATGTGTCGACAGCGAAACAACATGGTTGTATCGCAAGATCGTGCTCCCCTCCCCTGACCTTTTATTTCATGTCACCCCCGTGCCCACGCGTTCACGTTTCAGGTAGGTCGTTCACGAATCGCTACCTGGCCTGCATGGCCATTTGAGCAAAGAACTCAGTTGAGCGTTTCCGCATTTCTTCAGGCGTGAGGTTCTCTTTGCGGGTTGCCAGGTTCCACTTGTGTCCGAATGGGTCGGTGAGTTGCCCGCATCGATCGCCCCAGAACATATCCGCCACCGGCATATCCGCTTTCGCACCGGCTGACACAGCGCGAGTGAAGACGTGATCCGCATCTTGAACATATAGATAGAGACTCACGGGTGTGCCTCCAAGACTGTGCGGCCCGCGACATCCCATCTCGGGATTTTCCTCACCCAGCATGATGATCGAATCCCCGATCTTGATTTCCGCGTGCATGATGCTCTTCTCATCGGGTCCGAGAAAGCGCATGCACTCCTCCGCGCCGAACGCGCGTTTGTAAAACCCGATGGCCTTCTCAGCATCCTTCACCGTGAGCGCCGGGGTGACGGTATGAAAACCGGCAGGAACTGGCTTTACTGATGGTGTCATGGTGTCCTCCTTTCTAATGCCCGTGGACCGGAAATGTTTTCACGAGGTTCTGAAACGTGATCGGCAGAATCAATCCTTCACGCTGCCGATCAATCTATCTCTATCCTATCCTATCTTTCCAACATCAAGAGAGAGATGGCGGTGTCATTACCTCTTAACCGCGGCACAGTACAGCAATGGTCATGCCACTGATGGATGCATGATTTAAGTGAGAAAACGTGACGGGGGAAGTGTGTGTAACCCCCCGAATCAAGTGAAGAGATTGGGCTTGGCAGGCAACTCCAAAAGCTTCAAATTCAGAACTGACCACACAGAAGAACAGGGAACGATCTGTCCGGCACTCATGTGTCGCGTAAATGCCATGATCGCAAATCACTTGAGATTTCTAGAACTTCTAGTTGTCCCTTCCTTCCGGGAAGAATGCTCCACATCAGACAGAATGTCAGCGACCACATCCTTGCGGTAATTCAACTCGTTAGGAGAGCGCACGAGACAATATGTTCTCTGACCCCATAACTCCTTCATGTCCTTACTGTGAATCGAGAAACCCTAAACCTTTGCAATATTGGCCGTTCTACCTCCTCCCAATCTTTGGCAAACGATTTGCGAATGAGAAAAGCAGCGGCATCCATCGGAAGATGCCGCAAAGCGACTGAAAGAAGTCGCGGCGGCATCTTGACGCACAAGTATGCCCTTATTGTTTCAGTTCGGAGGTGCACAATGAAAAAAATAAAGATCACCATCGCAACAATCTGTCTGCTTTGGACAGCTATCGCAACTGTCCTCATCAGTGAAGCCGCAACCATCTTTGCAGGTGCAATCGTGGGTATTGACCAAGTCCAGCGGACGATCACATTCCAGACGCGGGAGGGACGAACCTGGACGATACCGGTGGCCGATTCCAATATCTTGACGCAGCAGCAGGTCGCCAAGGGCGATCGAGTCAGGATCGAGGTCGAGTTGAGCGAGAGCGACTTGAGCCAGAGAATTACCAAGATCACCAAGACTCGGGAGGGTCAATAGTTCGACCCAAGACAATCCCTCGATACAGTCCAGGCCATGACGTCACAGTAGGGGAATGCTGGAGCGGAGGGATGATTCGTGCATTGCTCGTGAAAAGCGTGGTGATTCTTATTCTCAGCGGGTTGGCCTATTACTTCGTCACCCGTGTCGTATTGGTAGCGGTCATTCTTCATCACTAGTTTCACCATTTCATCTCATCCCAGAGCAGAAAGGGGCGGACGATGAAAAAATGCGCTGTTCCGTTATGCAGTTGTCTCGTTCCGGTGGGAAAAGAATTCTGCAGTGACGAATGCCGGAGTCACCTACCGACGGGAAAGTGCCATTGCCACCATGCCGACTGCACCGGCCGTGAAACCGATTGAGGTGAAAGTCTCCTGAAGAGGACGGAAAAGGAGGGGTGCGATGGGCCGACATCCTCACTATCTGGAGATTCCATGGGAGATTCATTGGCATTGCGTGACCAAAGGGCCGCATCGTCATTCAAGGTGGCTGATGGCGCTGCTGGTTCTGTTCGTCATGTTTCTGATCGGCGTCGGCATCACGAACGGAATCATCTAGCAGCTCCCGCAGTCAGATCCAAGGTAGGAAGGAGGTAAGACGCCCCAGGTCTAGCCGTTTGGCACCGCGCCGCACCTGTTATTCTGAATCAAGGGGGGGCGAGTATGAGGATCGCAGCTGGCGTGGACTGGTCGGACGAAGCCTTTGCCGCCGTGGAACAGGTTGGATTACTCTACCGGCCAGACGACGTTGTGCTCATCCATGGCGTGGATCTTGGGGTGCTCCAGTCCCCCATCGTGGCCGGGGCAATCAATCTGCAAGGGTACGACGAATTCCGCCAGGCCTTGCTGGATGCTGGTCGCCAGGCCATTGAGCGATGCCGCACCCTGCTACCGGCTGAGACCCCCTCCATCCGAACGATGTGCGAAGTCCAACACCCGGCCGCCTTCATCCTCGACAGCGCCGCCGCGGTCAAGGCTGACCTCATCGCAATGGGCACACACGATCACAGCCGGGTGACAGAAATGTTTGCCGGCAGCGTTTCGCACCGCATCCTGCTCCATGCCACGGTGCCGACCTTGATCGTGAAAGGAAAAGCTCGCCCCGTCGCCCGTGTCCTCCTGGCGGTGGAAGGCCGCGAGGATGCAATCCGTCTGCACACGTGGCTGACGTCGTACCCCTTCAGGCACCACGTCGCGGTCACCATCCTCTCGGTCGTCCCCTCGCTGCAGTTGCTCGATCCGCATGTGATGGGGGGACTCGAAGCCTGGTCTGAGGTAGGGAACCGGTATGCCGAACAGGTTGTGAACGACACGGCCCAGGCGTTGGCCGGTCCAGACTTCGCGGTATCTACCGATGTCCGCCTGGGTGATCCCGTCACGACCGTGTGCGAAGTGGGAAATAGCCACGACCTCATCGTGGTCGGCTCTCATGGGCGGAAGGGGCTCGATCGTTTCTTGCTGGGCAGCGTGTCGCACGGGATCGTGCATCGAGCCGGCTGCTCCGTGCTCGTGGTGCGCTGATCGCCCGTCGCTTTGGATAGCTCCCGAGCGAGACGACGAGGGGAGCCGCAGGGAAGGGTTATGGCTGGCACCATAGCAATGAAAAGGGCATATAAACGTACCATGCCACAATTGGTGCGGACGAACGAATGGTAACCATTCGTTCACCTGTTCCGAGTGTTGTTTAGCTGGATGACATGCTCGTGTCAGCACTCTTGGTCTTTACGTTGTACTGTGCAATCTTCTCGCGCAGACTTTGGGCTAAATGCTCGTAGGATGATGAACGGAGAATCGCTGTAAACTGCCCCCGATAATTCCGGACCAAGCTGAGTCCATCAATCACCACATCGTAGGCTTTCCAGTCGCCACCCTTCATCATCAGCCTGTAGTCGAGAGGAATCTCCGTTTTCTTCCCCACCATGATGCTCTTGACCTCCGCATAGTTCCCCTCAAGCCGTTCGTTGATAAATTTAACCTCTTCGCCAGAGTAGGCGTGTATCTTTTCCACATAGGTTGCCGTCAACAGCTCGGTGAACAGGTCGACAAACTCTTGTCGCTCCCTTTCTACTAATTTATCCCATTGGCCTCCAAGCGACCGCTTGGCCATTTCTCCATAGTCAAACCGTGAATCGGCGATCTTCTTCAGGCGAGTGACACGCTCGTCCGTGCGATCTGGTTTCTTGAGCGCTTGATCCTGCAAGACTGCGAGGGCTTGGCTAATTGTGGTCTTCATCGCTTCCGTTGGAGTGCTCTTAGCAGGCGATGGATTCGATTCAGGAATACTCCTAGTCCCCAAGAGGATCGAGGCTGCGCACACGAGCCAGAGCGCGTGCACACCGAGGGTTTTGAGTCCTCTCAGCTCGCGCAACGGGAACCCAACCTGCCCTGAGGAAATCCGATGTGTAGTGTTCATGCGAGTACTGCCCCCACTTAATTTCTGGGCCGTTTGTTGAACCGTGCTAACCATCAATTCTGGAGACGGTACAAGAGCAGTCGACTGGCTATCCTTGTCACCGTCCGTCTGCTCCAAGATCGTGAGGCTGTGCCGGTGTGCTGAATCCTAGGTGACGGCGCAACGTCTTTCAGAAGCCAAGGCTCGGGCCGACGCCTAATGAGCCTTGTGCTCCTGCCGAAGGTCGACCTCCTCCAGCACGATCACAATGCGTGAGTCGTTGTATGAATCCTGATTCGCCAGCCCGAATCCGTGAACCAGGATCTTGCACCCAGCCTCAAATATGACTCGCTTCAATTCGAAGGCATCCCAAATATTGGCTGCTTTGCGGTGGGCCAAGGTTTCTTGCATCTGAGCCAAGAGTTCACGCACCGATACGGAACAGACCTCGTTGTCTGAGCCGATCCCCGCCTGATTGAAATCGCCGATCAGGTCCAAGGCCCGGCGATTCATATGTAGTAACTGCGCCTTGTGTGAATAGAGAAGAATACCCGGTAGCGAATCCGCAGAAGCACTCTCCCCGCTCGGTTCACCGGAGGACAAACCCTGTCCACGCCACACCTGTAACTCATGGCCATCCCGCATCACGGTTCCGTCGTTCATCATAGAATGCCTCCTTGGGGTCGGAAAGAGAGTTGTGGGGATCTCGCACGCGGCGATGACCTCGTTGTCATGGTTGTCTGCAAGAAGGGAACTCGCTGGAAACTCTGCCTCTGCCTGATCCACAGGTCGAGCCCACAGGAACACGCAGGATCAAATCGGCGAAAGTAAGGCCTTCCGCGGAGCTTCCGCTCGTCAGATGGCTCCCTACGCTTCAGCGTGAGTGTTGATGAAGAAGACTCCTTCCTTCCTGAACATCTCGTGAAGCGTCGAGCGTTGTGCCACTGGCGGGGCGAAGGCGATTGGCACGGACGACGGCGTACTCGATACTCCCACAATTGCTGCAGCGTGTTGCTAAGCATAAGCGGGGTGTTTCCTCTCTGAGGTTCGCGAATGTTTCGCAGACGCGTCGCCCACTGCAACGTCGACAGAGCAAAGGTCCTCCCTCTGCTTTCTTTCTCGTTGCTCGTTGAGGCTCACCTGGGTGCAACGGCGCCGAATGATACGCATCTCCGTTCCACGACTGGTTGTGATCCTCCGGCGTCGCACGCTGGTGCAATAAGCAAATTGTTGGCCAGAGCGAAGGTCATGGGAAGAGAATCTGACGAAAACAAATAAATTCAACAATTTCACTGTTCAATGCATTGTCTCGTGGTGCTGGGGCTCAATAGAAATAGAGGGGCATTCTGTCTGTTCATGGGACAGTCTGTCCGTTGTAGGAGGGTTTATCGTGCCAAAGCTGGAGTTGAGTTCTGCCCCACTGAAGATTGTGCACACAACGGCCATCGTGGTACTGGGAGGGGAAATAACAGTGGGTTTGCGATGAGGGTCAGTCGACGGGCGTCAACGTCGCGGGTGGCCGGCTGGACTTTCTCCGTTTCTCCACGTCCTGATCGATCACTTTCAAGCTATCCAACTGGGCCTCTAACTCTGCAATGCGTTTCTCTCGCTCTCGTACTTGTCGTTGAAGAGACTGCACGCCACCTGAGTCGACAGCGGCCGGATCGCTTTTCTTGCACACTGAAGTGGCAGGCAGCATTCCGCACGCGCTCAGCGCGATCGCCCATAGCAGACCACCGCCTATGCTGCTCCAGGTCCTTTTACCCATCACGCGCATTTTTTAGGTGTGCCACTAGCCGCCATATCCTGCAAGCAGATTCAGGATTTTGACAACTGCCAGACGAGGCGGCGGAGGAGTGGCTCGGTGTGCGGGTCAGCATCAGGAGAAGATGGGACAAGAAGAAGGTGGTTCACTGAACGATCGAAACGATGACCTAGTCGCGTAGCATCTCGGAGAGTGCTTGCACCGTCAATGGCGCTAACCGGGCTAGGGCGTTTCCTCGGCCCCATGCTGCACATTCCATTGGTATAATGAGGTCGTGCCGGTACACCTCACTTCAAATGGGAGGTGGGACGGTATGGCGAAACTGAAACAGACGTTTTTTGTGATAGTTGCTAGTCCTCAACAGCAAGTAGCTCCCAGGACTTGCTACATTGCCCAGGATGGCTCCATAACCATGTTGAGCTCGAAGGCGGTTAAGTTCTCAAGCCTTGCTGATGCAATAGAATTTGCCGAGGAGAAACGCATAGTGTTGAATGCTTTGACCTACATAGACCTGAAAGACTTTACAGACTTAGAAATGCAGGGTTAGGAGCCGTTCGGTAACTCAGGGTCGGATTAGGGAATACGTGACGACGATGAATCAGGCGGCTGCTTTACAAATGAACTGGAAACAGCGAGGCACCATGTGAACTTTCGAACCTGGAGTTGGAATGGAATGAATGTAAGTCGATATATCGGAGGAATCAGGCCTCGCTACACTGGCCCAATAATAGAAAAGAGAGTATGTTTCGGATGTGGAAAGAAAGACTATGTGACTTATTAGGAATTGTGAACTGACGCACATCTGGCCCCAGATAACCTTCCTAAATAGATAGAGGATCCGCCGGCACGTGGGCCAAGACCGCAGCAGGGACGCCAAACTTTGGTTCTTAGATCGGGCGAATGTTACGAGTCTCCTACGCCGCTTGCGGCTGCCTACCGGTCGGGGAAAGGAGCAATCATGAAACGCGGAATGATCGAGTTGCTGGTATTGTCGGCGCTATTTCTCCAGGGCCCTATCGTCAACATTGCTAACCCAATGGAGACGAACCAGTCCCCGCAGCCTTCACCAGGCCCAACAGATCCTCTCCCCAAACCTACTTCACCATCACCTGGGCCCCCTGAACCGAAATTGCCGAACCAGATTCTGCCCTGCACCTAGGAGACATGAAGACCGTAAAGATTATGGGTCTGCTCGCCGTACTACTCTGTGATCCTGCTTTGGCCACGACAATGGCAGCGTCGCCTGAGCCTACGGGCCAGGATTCGCATGTCGTCACCGGGACGCTCGAGGAACTCGATTTGTCCAAGATGACCGGAAAGATTACAACAGATCTAGAACAGACGGTCGCGTTCACGATACAGAGTCCGGATTTGTTTAAGGGACTGTCAGTTGGAGAACGCATCGCCGTCCGTCTGGATGATCAGGGGCAAGTTGTCAAAGTCATGGCAACGACCCTTCCGGAACTGCCAATCCCTGAGAAGTAAGGCGATCAACCACGACTTATTCTAACCCGGTTCTCCTCCCTGCCGAATCTCCTTTGTGGTTATGCCGCGTCTACGGCCTGTTTTCATGAGGGAGAGGAGCTTCGAACCAGCTTCTTTCGCGTTGCGGCCCAGGGCAATCTGAAAGCGCTCTGTCGGCACTGCTTGGGATCTCCTACCAATGTCCCAAGCAGTTAGATTTTGATGTGACACATGTGCCAACCTACAAGAATGTCCTCACTGCGGGGTCTTCATGCGGATTGAAGACTATGCCCTCATCGGCGATACCCAGACTGCCGCCCTAGTTGGGCTAAACGGTTCGATTAACTGGCTTTGCCTGCCGCGCTTTGACTCCGGCGCTTGTTTCGCCTCACTTCTCGGGGATCGGCAGCATGGCCGCTGGCGGATCAGTCCGGACGCGGAAGTGCAGCGTACGCGTCGGCACTATCGACAGTCCACGTTAATCTTAGAGACGGAGTTTGAAACCGATGACGGTGTGGTGCGGCTCGTGGATTTTATGCCGCCCCGCAAAGGGCATCCGGTTGTGGTACGGATTGTCGAGGGGCTTTCCGGCCAGGTGCGGGTGCGGATGGACCTTGTGATCCGTTTGGACTATGGGTCCGTGATTCCGTGGGTCCGCACTCGCGACGGCGTCCTCTCTGCGGTCGGTGGTCCTGATGCGCTCTATCTTCATACCCCAGTCGTCACGCGGGGCGAGCAGCTGTCCACTGTGGCTGACTTTCAAGTCTCGAAAGGACAACGCGTTCCTTTTGTGCTGATCTGGCATCCTTCACATGAACCGGCACCTGAGCCCCTCGATCCGGAAAGGGTGCTGCAAGAGACTGAGGCCTGGTGGCTGAATTGGGCGAGCCACTGCACCTATGAGGGCGAGTGGCGTGAACAAGTGCTGCGCTCTCTCATCACGCTAAAGGCACTAACCTACGCGCCCACTGGCGGCATTGTGGCAGCGCCGACCACCTCGCTCCCTGAAGCGATTGGCGGAGTGCGCAACTGGGACTATCGCTTTTGCTGGCTACGTGATGCCACCTTCACCCTTTATTCGCTGATGGCCGCAGGGTATAAGGAAGAGGCTTGCAGCTGGCGGGATTGGCTGCTTCGAGCGGTAGCGGGTGACCCGACAAAGCTTCAGACCATGTATGGGCCAGGCGGCGAGCGTCGCTTGACCGAAACCCAACTTCCCTGGCTTCCAGGCTATGAAGGATCCTCTCCGGTTCGGATCGGCAACGCCGCTGTGAGTCAGTTTCAGCTTGACGTGTATGGAGAAGTGATGGATACGCTGCACCAGGCACGCCGCGTTGGTGTCGGTATTAATGCAGATGATTCTTCCTGGGCGTTGCAACAACGATTACTCGAGTTTCTCGAAACTGGATGGAAGCAGCCGGACGAAGGCATCTGGGAGGTGCGGGGCTCCCGACATCATTTTACACATTCCAAAGTGATGGCGTGGGTCGCAGCGGATCGTGCGGTTAAGGGTGTGGAGAGCTTCGCCTTGTCGGGGGATGTGGATCGCTGGAAGCGACTGCGGGACGAGATTCATAAGCAGGTCTGCGAGAAGGGGTATGATCCGGAACATCGAACCTTTACTCAGTATTATGGTTCAAAGGAGATCGACGCAAGTCTTCTCATGATTCCGCTCGTGGGCTTCCTTCCACCCGAAGACGGACGCATACGGGGAACGGTAGAGGCAATCGAACGCGAACTGTGCGAGGACGGATTTGTGCGTCGGTATCAGACAGAAACATCACGTGGTGTGGATGGTCTCCCTCCTGGGGAGGGCGCCTTTCTTGCCTGCACCTTCTGGCTGGCAGATAATTATTGGCTCCACGGCCGTCATCAGGAAGCGCGACAGTTATTCGAACGTCTCCTCGCCCTCTGTAATGACGTGGGGTTGTTGTCCGAGGAGTATGATCCGCACGCAAAACGTCTGCTCGGCAATTTTCCTCAAGCTTTTTCCCACGTCTCCTTGATCAATACCGCTCACAACCTTTCCGTTGACATAGGGCCAGCTTCTCACCGCAAGAGCGCGTGACCTTCCTCCAAAATAAATAGAGCAACTGGGGGTTGAAAATCAGTGTGAGTGGAACGACAACGCTCTTCAGACTGACCCATGGGCAGCTTGCTGACTACCTCCACACGACAGCTTCAGACTCTTCGATACGTTGTTAATTGGGCAGCATGACGATCAGTGAGAGGGTCTCCCTGCTCGCATCGGAAGATCACCGGCGAGTCGCCAGCCGGTACACGAGAGATTCCACACCGTGCCTTGGCCTTGGAATGAACCAGCGTTGTACGCGACGGAGGCACGGGGAAGCCACGGTAGGGGCAAATCGTGAAGAGCATGGGAACCCTCGCAGGGAGGCGTATTGTAGGAGAGATGCGAATGATGGCGCAAGTGTGCGACTTAGGCGAACTTCTCGTTTCACAGGCGAGCGGTTGAGTCACTATGATCTTCAGCCTGTCAGGGAGGAGCGCTCAAGTCCGTGGTCTGCCAGGTGAAGAAGAACAACACAGTGTATTGATTGTAATAGGTCCGGCCGATGATGGTTGAAGATGACTCCACAAACTTTCCGCTTTGGTACTCGAAGAAATCCACGTGCAGCCTGGCGTACCCCTTCTGTCCCTCGGCGCTGTAGAGCTTGAGAGCGGGCAGAGAAAAGGGAATCAACATACTTTGCACAGGCGGCATACCGAAGAATGTGAGCCCCTGCGTCGTTCCGAACGATTCGACGACCACCCGTGCCAGGTACGTTGGCTCTGTGTCGCGCGGGTCGACCCGGTAGCCCAATCGGCCCAGACCCGTCGCAATGGAATCGCGAATTAAAAGGAGATCGAGCGATGGTCCGTGCAGAACACCCCGGTCCTCTCCCACCATATTAAAGTGGGCTCGGTCGGTTTGGAGGCCCGTGACATCGACACGCAGGCTTGACTGTTCCGGGAGAGATATCGTCAGGTTGTGCAGCGCATACTCGACCGCCTTCGTGAGCAGCAATTGCTCCACTGCGGTTCTCGGAGTCCGTGAAAATTCTTGTGTAAGCGAACAGCCGCAGAACAATATCGCCGACACAAGCAAAGAGCTGGCCGCGAACTTTCTGTGCATGTGAACCTTGGATCATTCACAATGGCGGTGATTTCATGTCTACATATCTGTACGCTCCTCGCCGTGTTTTCGGAGCTAGGACCTCCCCTCCGTGGCCTTGAAGGAGTATGAATGCTCCGTGAGGAGTTACCGCAGATGAGACGAGAGACGGTGCAGGAACTCTCTCGCTGAAGTTGTCTGCCTTCTCGGTGTTCTACGCCACCCCCGCATCCTAGGTCCCGACATGGGACGAGCCGTTGAGTTTACGATAGGCAAACAGTAACGCCATGGCCCCGATCACGGCCATAATAAAGCCGACCGGATCGCCGTCTCCGTACCATCCAAGCAAGCACGCGACCGAGAAACCCACCGACGAGCGCGCCCCCAATACCCAAGAGAATCGTCACGATCATGCCGCCAGGATCGCGTCCCGGCATTAACAGCTTCGCCACGACGCCGACGATCAACCCGAACAGCATCCATCCTATGATCGATATGTCGGCACCTCCTCCTGTGAGCCGGAGGATCGCAGCAGGACCGGTTGAAGGGGGCGTTCCTCCGTTACGCGAGACCATTGCTACTGCGCCAGCATGGACTCCGACTTTTCATTGCGACGGTCAGTCGTAGGGGTGGAGCGAATCGACAGCGCGTGATTCTGATCGTTCACCTGCGCCTCAATACTATATCCTTGGCTAATGTCTCCCGTCATTCGGGTGGTGGAGTCTACATGCAAACTCACTTCCTTCCCGTCCTCCCCCTTGATGACATAGTTATGGCCCTCGACGCGAAGTACTTCACCTTTGATCGCCTTAGTGCCTGGTGCTTCGCCCGCCGGTCTGCCATCCGATTGGTCCATTTTCATTTCGTCGGTGGCCGATGCCGCATCACGCGCTGGACCCGTGTAACAGCTGGATAGCCCCAGACCTAACAAGCAACCACCAGCAAGACCACAAATGAATCTAGAAGTAGATACCATGGGAGCCTCCTCTGTTAACGTGGTATAAATATTTAATACCCAGGTATTCTTATGCTGCCGCCATGCCAGCCTGCCGTCTCCGAACCGATTTCAGTCACACTTCAGCTTGAACTCGTAGAAGATCTAAGATGAAACCTTCCTCCGTTTAGGATAGGGGCTGTATCGGTGCCGATGCGGCTATACCACCATTGCCCCTCGCCTTCTGAAAAATCTGGCGAGAACTGAACCATAAAACCACCTTCCCGGTCATTCTCCTCCTGAAACCACATGCCGCTCCAGGTATGATCGATGAGCCGATGTGTTTCGAAACGCCCCTCTTTCCATTCATAGTGACCGTTGCCCTGCTCGTCGAGTGTTAACGGCAAACAGCGCCAGTGCTGTCGATATATTCCCATTCCCGAGCCAGGACATGATGGTCACTGGCCTGTGAGACCATCGATGGAGCTTGGGAGCCCACGGAAACTGCCTGGTGGGCACACGCCGCTGAGAGCAATGCGCATATGAGGAAGATTGAGATAGTAAGGTATCGTGGGAACATAAACACCTTTATCCACCTGGGTGTCCTGCTTTCCAAGGCTTCAATCTGGATTTTCAATCGTCACAATCTGCAAGGTGACAATCAACGGTTTTCCCGCCAGAGGATGATTGAGATCAAGCAGGGCGTTCTCCGGTAAGATCTTTAAGATTCTCGCATGCCGCCCTGCGCGATCCTCGACAGTGTCGCCTTCCCTAGCGTCAAAGGGCAGATCATCCGGCGGAATGATTGCAATTTTTGTTTCATCGTATGGGCCAAACGCTTCTGTCACCGACAGAGGAAACGTTATGGATTCTCCAGGACGCATGCCCGCCACGCGCTGTTCAATCCCAGGCGGGATCAGATGCTCGCCCTGGATGAATTTCTCGGTTTCGATATACGTGAGGGTGGGGTCATCCCACGGTGCGATTTGAAAACGCACCGTCACCTCCGCTCCATCCTGCACCGTCGCGTCGTTCACGAGAGTCGGAACAGCCTGGACCGGATTCATAAAGGACCCTTCCGCTAGGAGCAAGGCGACACCGATCGCACTTGCCAGGATGTGTCTTATACTAGGCATGTGGTAGTCCCTCCCTTCCCGCAGATTTGTAAGAGATGAGTCTCCTTTTCAGTCGTCTCTGATATAAGGACTGCTCTCCGTTCCCTCTTATTGTTATACGTTGAGTTTCACTCATTCATTGAGCAAAAGGGATACCCACCTGCCCCAAATATCTTTTAAGGCCTATCTTTCCAAACAGATATGAACCAAACATATTAACGGAGTGGATGCGTCGCCAACGCACAGCTTGTCCCTGGACTCAAGAGAACGAAGCTAAGGTTCTGTATGTATTGAATCTTTCAACGGCGACAGATTGTCTGCCTCTGGACAGATTGACCAGTACAATCCTTACTCGACGAACTGTCGAGCGAGATTCGTCCATTTGAGTAGAATCACATCTCCAATTGTGTGGTGAGCTGATTGTGTGGTGCGCCTGTAGTTACGTTCACTTCGGTATGCCGGCGTGGCTCACACCATTCACAGCCCTGACTCAAAAAGGGTTGAAAGCTCGGCACTGGCAGGCGATTAGGAGTGTACCTATGATTAACTATCTTTACCTGGAGACTAGATCTCTGCCTTCGGGTAGTGCGCGCAGGCTTGTACTGCCCTGCTTACTTTTGGATAGCTCGAATCTTGTTGTTGACGCACCACTCCGAATGGCGCTCGTCTAGCGACTGCGTTCCCAAGGTGTCGCGCCCCACTTAATATTTGGACAGGTCTCATAAGCCAGGGAAGCTCGCTAGAAGCGGTGATGAAACCTGTCTTACAATGGGCATGTTCACGTTGAGAGCCATGAGATAACTCGGTGGTGATTCGGCGGTAGAAACCTGAAAGTAATATTATCAGACAGCAGAACCATCACTTCAGGTCAGTTTCTCCACTCTGTTGTCTTGTTGCCAGCCAGTCAAGAACTGAGTGGAGTTTCTTGGGGTGAGGTATCCAGGCATCTTCACCGACCGCTCCACGCCTCCCTCCGATTCGAACCGCAAGTCCCCGGTCATGTACCACGGAGAATGCGTCGAAATCCGTATGTTCGTCCCCAAAATAGACCGGCATTCGATGGCGTGCCCACGGTCGCCGAAGCAGCATCGACACCGCTGTGCCTTTATTCCCTACTCTGGATGATCTGCCTTCCAACACGCGATGTCCTCGCAGAACACTGACGGATCCTCGCGCGATCCATGGAGCAAGCGCACGCCAGGTGCGCCGCCTCAATCGAGAACGCTGCTTCGGCTTTACCAACCGGTCGTGCAGCGCGACGGTCACGCCCTTGTCCTCGACAAAGGCGCCCTCGATTCCCTCCGCCGCAATTCGCAACGCCTGAAGGCATCGGCGAACCAAGGTTCTATCCGGCGGTGTGGTGAACCATGTCACGTTCCCGTCTGTTTCGAGGCAGGATAATCCATGATGCCCCACGTAACACACTTTTTGTAGTCCGACTCGCCGTCGAAGATCTTTCGGGGTTCGTCCACTGATGACGATGACCGGCAGTAGATCGACAAGTTTCCGCAGCGTCTCTCTCACCGACCGGCTCAGCCTGGCCCGGTTGGGGCGCGACACAATGGGTGACAACGTACCATCGAAATCCAGAAAGAGGATCAGGCGATTCATCGGAATCGCCGCAAGTCTAGCTCGAAGCGATACCATGGGTTTATCCCGGCACGCTCTGTAAGTGATCGACTTCAATATCAACATCGCGCAAACAACTCTCGGCCCAGTGATATATATCGTGCGTGCTGAGATGGAGACGCATCTGCCGCATCCTCTCTCGTCGCTCGTTCTCAGGCATCTCCAGCGCCCGCCTGATCGAATCAGCCATTCCTTCCTGGTCGTACGGATTCACAACCAGTGCCCCGCTTAGTTCTTCCGCGGCTCCGGCCAGATGACTCACCGCAAGTACGCCGGTCTCATCGACCTGCGAAGCCACATACTCCTTGGCCACGAGGTTCATCCCGTCGTACACCGAACTGACAAGTGTCAGGTCAGCCATCCTGTAATACGCTACGAGTGTGCGCGGGGTCACGCGTCCTTCGATATACTCGATCGGCTTCCAACCCTTGCTTTTTCCTTCAGGCGGTAACTCGAACTGCTCATTGATTTCCGTCACGGTCTTTCTGATGAGATCCCGATATTGGCGGTAGGCTTCAACATTGTTTCGAGTCGGGATGGCCACCTGAAGAAAGGTGAACTTCCCGTAATACTCGGGGTATCGATTGAAAAAATCCTTCAGTGCCCACAGACGCTTCAGCAGACCCTTTGTGTAATCCAGACGATCGACACCGAGTCCGATTCGAACCCCGCAAGAAACCCCCAGGCGCCGCCGTGTTCGGGCCATGAGGTCTTCGACCTCCATCGACTTTGCGAGATCGGAGAACTGGTTAAAGTGCACACTGATCGCGCGTGCTGTCAGTTTTGTCTGACGCCCGCGGTAGAACACAATCGCCTTGAACGGATCGATGGAGACGGAGGCGTTTAAGAACTCCGCCACACAATCTGCAAACGCCGTCGCGTAGGACATAGTCTGGAAGGTGAGACAATCGGCCGCTAAAAGACCTTCTAGCAACTCTCGGCGTTCCGGCAGTATGCGGAATACGTCCGGTCCCGGCCAGGGAACGTGCCAGAAATGGCAGATGGTAGTATCGGGTGAATCTTTCTTGATCAACGCCGGTAGAAGCCCAAGGTGATAATCATGCACCCACACGGAAGCAGGCTGCTTGTGTAACTCGTCCAACACCGTGTTGGCGAATTTGCGGTTCAGCTCCTGGTAGCCGGCCCAGAAGGCCTTGCGGTAGGAAACCCGATCCAGCGTGACATGACAGAGCGGCCACAGGACTTGGTTGGCGTAGCCCTGGCCACCGTTTCTGACCACTGAAGGGTCCAACCAGACTCGCCGCAATCGATAGGCCGGCGAATCAGGAGGCACAATAAGGCCATCGACTTGGTCTGGCACCTCCCGATCGGCGTCTCCGCTACCCCAGGCAACCCACGTGCCGCCAATACGTTTCAAAACTGGGTCCAAAGCCGAAACTAACCCTCCATCTGTATGCTGACAGACAACACCGCCGTCGACTGAGTTATGCTCGTAGGGTTCACGGTTTGAGACAACAATTAAATTGGGCATCACGTTCTCCTTTTGTGGATGAGGTCACGATCATGTTCTGTCAGCCATTCCGAGCTTTCTGCTGAAGATAAATGAGCAGTCCCAAATACTCTTGAAGATGCCGCGTGATGAGGAACCGGTGACGCGCGTATTCCTTGCCCTGTCGCCCTAACAGGGCCATCAACTCTGGTTCGTTCAGCAAACGCCTGGTGTAGAACGCCGCGCCCTCCGGTGAATTCACAGTGAATCCGGTCACCCCTGGGATCAGTTGAACGGTAATACCGCCGGTTTCTCCTCCGATCACCGGTTTCCCTTTCCACAATGCTTCTGCCACTGTCAGGCCAAATCCCTCTCGGGTGGATTTTTGATAGATAATCGTCGCAGCGCGCTGGAGCGCATTGATCTCCAGGTTGGCGGTTGGAGGTAACAACAGAATGTGCACGTCGGGGTCTGTACCGACGGCTTCCTGAACTTCGGCTAGCACCTCCGCACCTTCCGGATCATCCGTGGCGGTCCCTCCGGCCAGCACCAGGCGGCAGTCATGGCTTTTTTTGACCTGTCGGTACGCCGCCACCACGCCGACCGGATCCTTGAACCGATCGAATCGTGACACTTGCAGCAGGATCGGTTTATCCAGAGGCACACCCAATCGTTGAAGAACCCTGTCGATCTCGTCAGGCATCAGTTCACGATTTTTTTCACTGAATGGATCGATAGAGGGGTAGACCAGAAATTGTGGGAGAGGCAGCCTTTGAGAGAACTTGGGCAGTGAAAAGAATGCGGCGTCGTACCGGACCACGAACGGGCGCAGAAACTGCCAGACCGAGTGCTGAGGAGTCGAGACGTCAATATGGCACCGCCACACCCACGTGGCTACATGAGGACGTGCGTCAATCAACGCGGCCGGTTGAGGATCGTGGATCATCGCAAACTCTGCATCGAGGTTCAGCCGCTTTGCATTGTCGCGATTGCACTCGATGAAGGCGTCATACATCTCGGGCGTGATTCGTTGTTTGGTCCCTTGGAGAGCGTTGTGAAAACTCTTCGTCACGCGGTAAAAGAGATCGGATCCTGTCATCACTTCCCACCGAACCTTGACCCCCATTTCCTCGAATAACGGAAGAAGACGATGGAGCATCTCAGCCACCCCGCCGCCATACCGCGTCGAATTGACATGCACCATGCTTTTTCCCTCAACTCGGCGCCCGAGTTGCTGCAACAATTCCACGGTTCCTTGTGGTGCGACGTCTCGATAATCTTCAAGCATCTCGGTCACCTGATTGGTGTAGACCGCGTTGCCTTGCCAGCTCTTGATCGCAGAGACGAAGGATCTTGTTTCGCATGCCCTCCAGGCTGAGCCCAAGGCGCCCCACTCTCTCAACGTTCAGTGCCAATTCTTGTAGCCCCAAGCCTTCTTCTGAAGAAAGCCAGCAGGCAAAATCAACCGAAAGCAACCTCTTACGCATGCGTGCTTCGCACACATGGTTGTAGACCGCTCCGACTTCTACTTCAGCCAAGGCATCATGAAACTCAGACAGTGTTTTGGTCTCCAAACCCAAGGGAATTTCGATGATATGTGAACGGATAAACTCGAATGGCTCACTGACGACGCACCGCGGGACAGCTGTAGAGTGGTTCAAATGGTCAGCAATGATGCGTAAGATCTCGTCGCGAAGTTGTTCAATATCACTGAAGTCGAAAGGGTCGAGCACACCCAGCCGTTCTCCTAACACCCGATCCTGCGCATACAGCACAACCCACGTCGCAAAATCATTCGAGTACAGCTGTTGGGTATAGGCATGCCTTAAGAAATAACTATGGGTATGGTAATAGATGCTGTCGGCTGGAACTTCCTCGATGAGTTCAAGCAAGCGATGCTCGTCCATGGCACGTTTGCCGAGCACTTCTCGCAACTCCATGCACGAGACGAAACGAAACGGCATGTTGGCTGAGCGGTTCGACATTCCGGATCTCCTCTGCGTATGTGGACGGTCTATCATGTGTGAATCGTGACACAGGTCCTCGGCCGTACGGTTGTTTCGACAGAAAAGCAGTGCGGAATCATCCAACGGTTTAGCGCGACAATCCTTCTGCTTCTCCACGAACCGGAATGCATGAATGCATGAGACTGACTCCCCACCAGCGCCGCCTCGATTTCGCAGGAACGCTCGTTGCCAACTGGTGATGGCGCACAATGACGGGGTCGGTGATGTCTCCACAATTCAGACAACGCCACCCCTTGAAATCTATCTCACCGCTCACGTTCAGAAGGTCCATAAAATGATCGCTGATCATATAGCCTTGACAACGTTGGCATCGCATAGGCTTTTTCTCCTGATGATGTCCCCACTATCCCTGGCGAGTCAGGTTCTGTCCGTTTTCTCCTCCAACCATGTCCTTCTCATTGGACATAGAATTTGTTTTCCTGAAGATGCACCGCTTACTCATCTGCGTCGTGCACCGACTTCTTGAAGCCTTTTATGTTGCAACTTCGAGGTCGCTTACCCCACGCAGGTCTTGTCCTGCTCGATCACCTTGCCGATCGATGTCTTGGCGTCGCCCAGCATGTGACTCGTCTCTTCCTGCAGATCCTTAGCCAAGCTGTGGAATTGCCGGCGTGTCCGGGCGCCTGATTGAGGCGCCAACAATAAGCCGGTGCCGATTCCCGCAACGAGACCGGCAAAGAAGGCTGTCGTGCTCATCCCCTGCATCGTGTTCTCTCAGTCATGGCTCGATCCTCCTGTTGTTCTTGTCCATGTTCTTCAATTCAGGCATGGCATCCCCTTTCGATTTCGCTTGCTGTCAACTCTCGGGGATTGCGGCAACGGCTACATCGACCCGCGAGTATTCCGTTCCGGCCGTCTCCACTCACGCGAAAGACGAGGAAGTAGCGCAGGCTCCCGCAATGTGCACAGATAGGACCTGCCAGCTCGCGCAGGACTGGCAATCCTCCAATGTTCAGGTCCCTCTGCATATTGGGAAACGTCACTGACTGGGTGTGATTCATCTCTTTCATTCCCCTCTCTTTCTGAACAGCAATGTCGAATGGGTTCTTCACCGAGCACCCCAACCCACACACGTGATGTCATGGTAATGTGCAAGACTCAGACCGCTCCACCCGATCGAAACTTCCGGATCGGATAACTCTTAATGTTTACAATGAATATAGACATGTGATGTCATCGCCGCGGGACAGATAATCGGTTATGACATCGGCTGACAAGCGGACTCGTTGTATGAAACTGAGTGACGGGCAAAACACAAGTTACTGTCACAGAAGGAGAATGTGTATGGAAGGAACATCTTGTCCCTCGGGGACAAGATGTCTCGATGAAGCATCATCCTACATATTGAAAGCAGGTGCCACGTACGATTATTTCGTGACGACAACCTCGACTCGGCCTTCTCGCCGCAGGATGTTGATGCCGACATCCTTCGCATGACGTTCAAGCGAGAGGTCAACTGCGGCGTCTCCAATCCTGAGATTCTTAATCTCAATGTGCTCCAGGAAGGGTGGCAAGACCGGTTGTGAGAATGATAGGCGCGCCCTCGGAGCATCAATTTGCAATCCGAGGCAGGATTGGAGCAGCAGAAACAGTGCGACCGAGGACCAAGTCTGAGGACAACAGGCTACCGGGTACAGCGTCGGACCTTCACCGGGCCGGCGCGGGAACCCACACCACAGTTCGGGCAACCGATGCAGCTCGAGAAACAGGCTGGCGTCGAAGAGACCGCAAAGAATCTTCAATGCGCCTTGTTTGAATCCGTAGGAGGCCATACCGGCTGCTATGAGGGCGTTATCGTGCGGCCAGACCGATCCGTTGTGGTACGCCATCGGATTGAAGCGGGTCTCAGTGGCTGCCACGGTTCGGACACCCCATCCGTTAAAGAATTCCTTGCCCACTAAGGTCTTGGCCGTTCTCATCCCGTGCTTTTGGTCGGCAATACCGGTCCAGAGACAATGGCCGGCATTCGAGGCCCTGACTCGACAGGGCTGCTTGAACCCGTCCAAGGCTAAGGCATAGGACGAGAGGTCGTTGCACCAAAAGCTTCGCTCGAACTGAGTGCGTAGCTTGTCCGCCTCCTTGAGGAGACGTCTGGCCTGCTCTGTATGGCCCAATGCCAGGGCTAATTCAGCCGCGCGGCGCTTGGCGGCAAACACATATCCTTGCACTTCGCAGAGCGCGATGGGCCCTTCCGCCGAGCTGCCATCTGCATGAAACACGGCATCCTGCGAATCTTTCCATCCTTGATGGACGAGCCCGCCTTTCGACCGGCGGCTGTACTCCACGAAACCATCGCCATCGAGATCTCCCACACAATCAATCCACTGCAACGCAAGCTCGATGTTCGGCCAGATCTGTGTGATGAAGGCCTGATCGCCCGTCCGTTCGTAATAGGTTCCGGCCAACATGATGAACAGCGGCGTCGCGTCGATGCTGCCGTAGTAGCGGCCGTACGGAATCTCGTTGAGTGCCGCCATCTCTCCCTTGCGTGTTTCATGCAAAATTTTGCCAATCTCTGCATCCTGCTCCGGGAGAACCTCCCTCGCCTGGGTAGCCGCCAGATAGGCCAACACACCCCGGGCGATGTTTTGATTGACCCACAGAAATTCGAATGCGGTGATGAGGCCGTCGCGTCCGAACGGGGTGCTGAACCATGGGACACCGGCGTAGGGGTATGGGCCGTCGGGGGTGTCTGAGATCATCATGTGGAGGTCGGCAAGCGAGCGGTTTAGCCAGACGTTGAATTGCTCATTCGATGTCACGACGAGACAATCGTCAGCCTTGGCGGAATGGAGCGCTCGTTCTACTTCGACGAGCGCATTCTCATACGAGAGATCACACCTGATTCGCCTGCTGACTTCACAGGAAATCGTGAGATCCCATTGGGCGACATCTCCCGCTGGTAAGAGCGTGTCGAAGCGGATCTCGCCGGGATGGACTGCAGTCGGAGCCGGTGCACAGCGGACGGTGACCCACCGGTCCACACGATCCAATCCCTCATACCCGAGCGAAATCCCATCCTTGGATATGACGGACTCCAAGCGTCGACCTCGCCTGGTTCGTACCTTCCCACGCACTTCGAAAAGGTCGGCAAAATCCGCACCCACTGACAAGGAGAGCCGGACCGGAACGGGAAGGAGGCTGTAGTTGTGCACTCGAAGGCGCTCGAAGCAGCAGCCTTGCCACAGGTATCGAGCCCGAGACAGGTGCAGTGCTCCGCGCGCGACCTCTATCTGTCCCTCATGGGTCATGTCGGGATTCGTGAGATCGACGTTGAGCAAGACATTGTCTTCCTTGACCGTCGAGCTGAGCAGCAACGGCCGCTCCCCATTGATGGTCAGCTCGAAACGAGACAGAAAACGGGTCCCTTCGTGGTAGAGGCCTAGCGAGCCCGTTCTAAGAGAATGTATGTCGCCGTATCGATCGAACAAGCCGAATGTGTCGCCCTGCTTCAGAACCTCGATGTGCTCATCGGTCAGCGAAGAGGAGGCAACAACGGGGCATTGATCATTCCGACCATCGATGTGTTCCATGAGTCCCTCTCATCGGTTTCGGATCGACCAGCTCAACCAGCCTCCGAGGGAGGCAGTGAGAAGAAAGGTCGCGCCAATGCCTGCTACTCCGGTCGATTCACCGAACCTTTCTGTGACCCAGCCGAATAGGCTGATCCCGCTGATGGCGGCCGTCATCGCACCCGCGCTATAGAGACTCATCACCCGTCCGACGAGATTCCCGGGAGTAAGTTCCTGCACGATACCCCATGCGATCGGGGTGAAGGCCCCCATGCCCCCACCGATCACGATCATGAGCAGGCCGACCAACAATAGATTATTCGTCCAGACGAGCACCCCGATCGCCAACGCGCTCGCCACGCTCGCCCCCGCGATGATCCTGGTGCGGTCCGACAAGTTCCATTCGGTGAACCGCAACAGTGTCATCGACATGAGCAGCAGCCCCACTCCCAGGGCGGACCAGAGGTAGCCCACCTCGACTGGCCCCACACCCAACAGCTTTCTCGCAAAGACAGGAAACAACGTCGTCAGGGCGCTGGCACCGAATGCGTAGCACCCAGCGGTTACGACCAGCAGCACGATACCACGTTGTTTGATCACGACGAAGGCCAGCCCCTCACTGAAATCTTGCAGCACTGAACCACCGGTCTTCTTTGGTCCTGCAGATGGCTGCAGTGTTCCCAGCCGCACCAACCCGAGGCATAACGCTGACACGAAATACGTGACCGCGTTCAGACAAAGCACTTCCTGCGAACCGAAAAAGGCGATCCCTATCCCGCTCAGCGCCGGACCGAAAATGATGCCCAGGCTGGTCGTACTCTGGATGAGAGCATTCGCTGCCGTGAAATGCGTGCGCGGGACAATCAGAGGCACCGACGAGGTCAGCGCCGGATTGAACATCGACACCGCCACAGCGTCGAAGAGGACAAGGGCATACAAGAGATTGACCGTGAAGGAGTCAGTCTGGATGGCGCAGGGAAGGACTCCGATCAGCACAGCCCGCAATGCGTTCGATCCGATGAGGAAGAATTTTTTCGGCAACCGGTCCACATAGACGCCGATGAAGGGACCGAGCACGATGGGTGGGATCGTATGAAGGAGTCCGATGATGGTGGTTTTTACCGGCGAACCGGTAATCGAATACACGAACCAGAGGAGGGCAAGGTTCGAGATACCGTCGCCAACTTGGGACACCAGTTGACTGAGCCAGATCAATCCAAAATCTCGCGTAAAAAGCAGGCGCCAGTGGCTCACCGCGCGCGCCTCTTTTTGTGTAGCTCCGTCGTGCCACGCAGAATCTAGGTTGATCCTCAGAGTCTGCCAAGACCTCATCCCTCACTCTCGATCCTGACCTTGTCCGTCCTCACGGCTTTCACCCCCGGGACCTGCCTGGCCGCTTCTGCCGCTTCCAACACAATCACTTGGAATCGGACGGTGCCGCTGAGCGAAACCACGCCCTGTTCCGTCTTCACGTCGAAGTTGGCGGCAGTCACGGTGGCACTTTTGGTGAATTGGTCTTTGACCTGGCGAGTAATGATCTCATCCTGTTTGTGCGCAATGAGCTCCGGCAATTCCTTGACTACTTCCAGTTTGTTCGACACAGATTTCACAGTCGGCACCGTGCTCGCGATTTTTGCTGCGGCTGCCTTCTCCGCCTCGGTGGACACTTTCCCCGCAAGTGTGACCTCGTCCGATCCGGCCTCCACCTCGATCTCGTACGGAAACAAGCGTGGATCTTCCAGTAAAGCGAGTTTGACCGTCAGAATCAGCGAGGACACTGCCTTCTTGCCCGTACCCTCTTTTTCTTTCTCTGTCCCCTCTTCTCTACTGTCTTTTTTCACCTTCGATTCCTCACTCTTGGCTGTCTGCAGCTTCGGCTGAGTTGGCTTCGATTCCTGAGCAGACAACTGGGTGGGAGGCAGTTCTTTCTGTAGCTTGGCAGGAAGCTTGAAGTTCGTCACTTTGCTCTGAACGGCTAAAGACTGAGCTGATGTGATCGAATGCTGATCACTCTGTGCGAACATCGGATTTGTGAGCTGACCCGTGAGCAGGGCAAACAGGCAGAGTGCCGGGAGGGCCGCGCCTTGTGCAACACCGCTGCGCCGGAACTGGGACCGTTTCACATCTCTCACGTTCATTTCCATCGAGATCAGCCTAGGCGATGACACACGATGGAACCGCCTCACGCCGAAATGAAATCGGGAGCCGCCCTGTCGGAGTGTCGTCGGCTGAAGGTAGCCGCGACGGTCGCGGTGCCCAACAACAGTACCCCGATACCCACAAGGCTCGCTGCGGGTCCGATGGCATCTGCCAGCCAACCGAACCCTGCCATCCCAGCCATGGCAGAGGCCATCGCACCGGTGCTGAAGGTGGTAAAGACACGGCCTAAGAGAGGTTCGGGCGTCAATTCTTGCAACATCGCCCATACAACCGGCGTGAACACGGCGGTGCTGCCGCCGAACACGATGATGAGGGCAGCGGCCATGACCGGCGCCTGTAGCATGCCAAGCGTACACACCGCGACAGCGCCGACGGCCAAAGCAGCGGAAATCAACCGCAGGCGGTTTTGGAGATCTCCCTGATTGATCCAAGCCAGCCAGGCGGACGTAGCCAGCATTCCTATCCCGAGCGATGACCACAGCCACCCGAGTACGACGGGACTCGCATCAAGAAGTTGCGTTGCAAACACCGGCAGCAAGAACACGAAGGCACTCGCGCCCAAACTGTAGAGGGCGGCGGTGAGCATGAGAAGGAGTACGGTCCGATGCTGGACGAAGACAAATCGAAATCCGACCAAGAGATCTTGGAGGATAGTTGCTCTATCAGACAATCCTGCGCGCGCTTGCAGCGTCTCATGCAGGCGGATCGGCATGAGGCACAACGCGGACACCATGAACGTGGCCGCATCGAGGTACAGGACATTGTGGGCTCCGATCATTGCGATCCCTACCCCGCTGACTGCTGGTCCAATCAGGAGACCAATATTGGTCGTGCTTTGAACCAACGCGTTGGCGGCGGTCAGGTGAGTTCGTGGCACAAGAAGTGGCACGGCCGACGCCAACGCCGGACCAAAGACCGTGGAGACGATCGACGTCGCGAAGACGAGCACGTAGAGCCGTTCGAGCGTCAGGACTTCCATGGCATACAGCAAGGGGATGAGCATGACCAACCCCGTACGGATGAGGTCCACCCAGATCATCACCGGCTTTTTCTTCATCCGATCGAGATAGACACCGATGAGCGGACCGAAAACCAACGGTGGAATTGTCTGGAGCAATCCGATCACTGTCATCTTGAAGGCCGACCCAGTAAGTTCATACACGAACCACAGCAGAGCCACCTTGTTCATGCTGTCGCCGATCTGGGAAATGGCCTGACCAGAAAACAGAAGGCCAAAACTCCTCGTCCTCAGCAGTTCCCATCCTGATCCTGTCCGACCTTCCATTGTCTTGTCGTTGTCAGTCACGGCGAAACCTCTTCTACACTTCAACTGACACGTCGGCTGAAAATCGCTAGTGAATACCGCACGGATCGTTCACATCCTCTCAGTTGCCGCAAGCAGATCTGGTTCTCATATCCTGAGCCCGTGACTCTGCCCGATCGACCTCGGTATCTCTATGTCCCGGGCGGAGAACCTGTGCAAACACCTTGCGGCTCGCCGCCACCTCAGGATGCTCCGATCCACGGGTTTTCTCGCTGATCTCAAGCGAACGACGAATGAACCGCTCGGCTTCCCCATAGTGGCCCTGGATGGCCTGAATCACAGCGATCGTTCTCATTGTAACCGCCACGGTTGGATGTTCGTGCCCCAAGACCCGGTTTGTTAGCGAGAGCGATTGGCTCAACAGGAGATCCGCTTCAGCGTATTGTCTCTGGGAAGCCTTCAGAATCCCTATGTTCTTCAGGATGACGGCCACGTCAGGGTGGTTTGAACCCAGGGCAGCCACACTCACTCCCAGTGAACGTTGGAACATGAGTTCCGCTTGCGCATACTTGTGTTGCTTGGCGTACAGAATGGCCAGTTCGTTCAAGCAGTCGGCAAGACATGGATTGAGCGATCCAACCTGTTCGACCTGCTCGATCGCAGCATGAAAGAAATTCTCCGCCTTGTTGTATTGTCCTCGCTCAAAGGCGGTTTTCCCCTCTGCCTTGTAGTTCTCCCAGAGCATGCCGCGCCCATCGCACCACCATCCGGGCTTTTGCTCCAAGACTGAACCGGAGGTGACTGGCCGGCATCGTTCCGGTTTGACCACCGGCCTGACATGCATATTTGCTAGAAAGGGCATGATCTTACTCTCCTTAGGCGGCCTCGTGAGTTATGGCTCGAGGCGCGTGACCGAAAGGGTATGGCCTTTGGATGAGATCTTGGCTACGATCTTATCTCCCGGGTTGACCTTTTTCAGGACTTTGGTATTGTCGTCGAGTTCGAGACGCACCTCTTCACCGGCTTGACTGGTGATGACATAGGACTTGTCTACGATATCAAGTGTGAGCTCGCCTTGAGTGTCCTTGGCCATATGAAATTCGCCCTCGACCTGAGCCACTTCGCCTGTCACAATCTTCGAGGGTGACGATTCCGAAGGCGACCGGGCTTCCGCTCGAGCTCCCAGAATCGCTATAAGACCGACACTGACAATTGCCATGGCAAAACTGCTCGAGTTTAAGGACTTCATATTGGACCCCCTCTGAGGCTCAAGAAAGCCTCCTTCCTGTCCACCTCCACCTGGAAACTTATTCACGTTTACGCACTGGTCGAGAAAATAGGCCAGGAGACGAAACTCGTGGCCTCTGCCTCCTTTTCGCAGGTGTTACCGATCGCCTGCTCATACACCCGGAGATAGTCTTGCGCCATTCGTTCCGCACTGAACCGCTGTTCGAAGATCCGGCGACATCGTCGACGGTCGATTTCAGGAATACGTTGGATGGCCGCAGTCATCTCGTCGAGTCCCTCGCAGACGAATCCAGTGCCTCTGTCCTCAATGATTTCAGGAATGGACCCACGCCGATAGGCCAGCACAGGCGTTCCACAGGCTAGGGCTTCGATCAACACGAGACCGAAGGGTTCCGGCCAGTCGTAGGGACAGACGAGCGCCATTGCATGACCTAGGAACTCGTTCTTTTCGGCATCCGTAATCTCGCCGAGATACTCGATTAATGGATCAGAGAGCAGCGGCTCAATTTCGGCGTGAAAGTATTGCTGATCCATAGGATCGACCTTCGCAGCAATCCGCAAGGGAATCCCTACTCGCTTGGCGATCTCAATCGCATGATCCGGTCGCTTCTCGGGGGCAATACGCCCCAGGAAAGCCAGATAGCCTCCGGGATTCGGATGGAAGCTGTAAAGATCCCTTGGCAAACCGTGATAGACAGTCGCGTGCCAATTTGCCCAGGAGACAGGTTTCCGCTGGGCGTCTGAAATCGACACCATCGGCATCTCCGCATACTCGTGAAACACTGGCTGCAGTTCGGGCAGATCGAGCCGACCATGGAAGGTGGTCACCGTCGGGGTCGGATTCCGCCGCGCAAGAGGGAAGCCCATGAAATCGAGATGGGAGTGAATGATGTCGAAGTCGCCGGTTTTCCCCAACGCCTGCTCCATCAGTATCGTCATGGGCGCATCGCGGTTGAAGATACCTGTATTCAACCGCAGTGCGCGAGCGCAGATCGCTTCTAGACGAGCGGTTGTTACCGAATCTCCGCTCGCGAACAGGGTCACGTCGTGACCGAGCCGAACCAGTTCTTCGGTGAGGTAGGACACGATCCGTTCCGTTCCTCCATAGAGTGTCGGCGGAACGCTCTCCCACAAGGGTGCAACCTGGGCAATTCTCATCGGACTGCTCCTTTCATCATGGGCTTACTTCGCCGGTCGAAGGGCAATGACTCGTTCACCCGGAATCACATCGGCTTCGATTTTTTCGCCGGGAACCAAGAGCCGCTCTCGTTTCGTATTTTTGTCAACGCGGAGATACACAAACCTCCCGGAGATATCTTTGACTAGGTACACGTCGCCCTTGATGGACAACAGATCGCCCTTGATCGTTTGAGAAGACGTGTCAAGCTGAGCCATGGCACTGGGAACAACGAGGCTTAGACTGAACAGCAGAATGATCATGCAACTAATTACTCTGGACATGGTGTCACCTCCCTTGAAACTCTGAATGGGTCACCTCTTTTGCCATATCCGACGCGGCGGTGACGGCTTACAAACTGGCTACGAGAGAAGAACGCCAGGTAGCCGCCCATTGCGAGTCCGGACAAGAACGAAAAAATGAGGATGGGGACGGACAACCCCCGGCTCAAGAGCATGAATCGATTTCCCACCAACGTCCGTGGAGCAAGATGCACGCGTGCTTCCGCACCCAGCCACTGAGACTTGATTTGGCCAGGGTCATCTTTCATCTCGCGAACGATCGCTGACGGACTGAACATCGCTTGAAGCTCCTTTCGCAAGTGTAGGACCCGCTGGGCAACGTCAGGAACGCCCTTGCTGGTCAAGGCCTCCGACAATTCGAACCATTCCTGTCACGATGATCCGATTGCTACTCATGGCCGACGAAACTTTCTGCTCGGCGCACGACATTGCCGGCCGTTTTTTTCGCTTCGTGCAACAGTTCGTAGGACAGGATGCGTGCCTGCTTGCTCCGATATACCGATCGCACCGCAATTGACACACCGCCATCCACCATAGGCCCAGCCTCCGATAGAGGTCCCCCCGCCAATAAAGTGTTCAGCCACCACCAGCCCAGCGCAACGTTCGCATCTCATGATTTCTAACTTTCTCTCGACCTGTCGTGTTCTTCTCACAACTCCCTGTGATTTATATTCCGGTTGCCTGTCCCGGCAAACTACTCTCTTGCGCCTGTCGAACGGCAGCGAGCAATTCTTCATTCCGAAAAGGCTTCTGCAGCAAGGTCAGACCGTTGGTCTGCTGGGGACCGAGATGTAAGCGCAGACGATGGCACAGTTCCTGTTGTACCTGCAGACCCATCAAAACGATCGGCAGCAACTCATCGTCAGGCTGAAGCACACCGAGCCAGACCAGTTCTTTTTCTGGAGAGGTCGTGTCAATATCCAGAATCACGGCGCTCAGAGAATCGAAGCGCTTAACTTCGCTTAGTAACGTTCTCACGAAGATCACCTCATACCCGCCGTGCCGTAGCACTTCTTCTACGACAGCACCCAACACGACATTGGCTTCGATCAGAAGAATTCGTCCATTCACGATGCGTTTCTCCCGATGTCCGAAGGTCCTGTCGTGGAGACTGAGCAAACTAGATGCCTAAAAATGATCCCGTGCCACTTGCCGCGCAAGACCGCGGAAGATTCGAGGTTTTATCCCGATGACCGTTGCTGTGAGATGTGAAAAGTCGCGGATTGCTCACCAAGATGAGAGACAACTTATTCCGCTGCAGACATCTTGTCTCGAATTCTGATTGAACAAGGAAACACGAGGGACTACCATAACCCTATGCTGAACCGGTGGCACCGACTGAGCCTTCAAGTCAAGATGTCGCTGATCATCATCTGCATCGTCGGCCTTTCCGCGGGCACGACTGAGTGGCTCGAGACCCGCTCGATCCAACACACTGTGGAGGACAACGTCCGCGATGCGGCGCTGGCCGTCGGGCGATCCGTCAACCAGAACGTGACCAGTCTTGCCCAGCTGTCGAATCGGGAGGCGCGGACTAAAGAGGTGGAGAAGATCCTGGCGACTCTGCCCGATCTTCTCAACATCGTGCTGTACGAGTTTCCAACCAAATCGGGAGAAAGCCCTCTACCGATCACGAGCGCCGGCCCCACGGAGTTGCCTCGTCAAGAGGGAGCTCCTGATCTTGTTCAGCGGGTGCGCGAGGAACGGCGGCCCCTGATTGATTTTGCGGATCGGGCGAATACCCATCGCGTCTTCCTGGCTGCCCCGATATTCCTGAAAAATACCGTCGTTGGGGCAACCTATGCCGAGTTCTCTACCCTGCAAATGGATGAGGCCTTGGAATCGTTGCGGCAGGCCTCCAGAACTAGACGATTGCTGACTGGATTGGCAATTGTGGTCGCAATCAATCTGTTTCTGTACTTCAAGGTGCATCGCCCTGTGAAACGATTGCTCACCGCCGTCGAATCGGTTTCCCATGGAACCATGACCTCGGTCGTGCCTGTTGAAGAACAAGATGAACTCGGAGAACTTGCCGGTACATTCAATGACATGGTGAAGAAGATCCGCGAAGCCACTCACGACAACGCGCAGTTAACGGAATCCCTGCGGGCGATGAACGACAGCCTGCAGCTGAAAGTCAGCGAGGCGACCGCCGAGGTGCTGAAAAAGAATCGGGCGCTGGCACACACGAACGAACTGCTCTCGGCGGCGCAGCGCGATGCGGCACGCGCTCAACGCCTATCGGCCATCGGGCAGGTTGCCGCAACCGTGGCGCATAAAATCGGCACTCCCTTGACGGCGCTGTCCGGCCATATCCAACTCATGGCTGAGGATCCTACTCTGAGCACAGAGTCGCGACAACGATTGCAGACGGTGGAAGCGCAGATCGAACGGACCTCCAAAATTATTCAAGACCTGCTGTTGTATGCCCGGAGACCGGAGCCGGTGCGATCTCCGCTCGATCTGAATGCCTGTGTCGCAGAATGTCTCGCCCTTTTCCAGCCGGAATTCGATCGCCGGCGGATTGTGCTGGCTACCGAATGGAGTCATCAGATAGAGAAAGTCGAGGCCGATTCCCAGCAGCTCCAGGAGGTGTTCAACAGTTTGATCGAAAACGCACTCGACGCGATGCCGACCGGAGGAACGCTGTTCGTACGGGTCACTCCCCATATCGAGCTTAGGCAGCCAGACCATCGAACGTGGGTCGCGGTGGAACTCATCGATACAGGCTGCGGGATGAACGCCGCGCAGCTCGTACAGATCTTTCAGCCATTCTTTACGACGAAGAGGGCCGGGCGTGGCACTGGACTGGGGCTGGCGAGCGCGCTCGAAACCGTACGGGCGCACGGAGGCCAAATCAAGGTGGATAGCAACCCGGGAGAAGGGTCTCGCTTCACGATCGTGCTTCCAACCGACGGAGGATCGCGCTGATGCTGCGACAGTCTCGCGTGATGGTAGTGGACGACGACGCCGAAACATTGGCCTTGCTGCGCGAAGTTGTGGCCAAGGAGGGGTACCAGGTCGAGACCGCCGAGGACGGAGAGTCGGCCTTGCGGCAACTTGCCGAATGGCAGCCCGATCTGGTCATCACGGACATTCACATGCCTGGAATGGATGGGCTGGCCTTGCTGGCTTCGGTGCGTGAGAAGGCGCCGGACGTCCTGGTGATCCTGTTGACCGCCTACGGATCCCTCAAGACAGCGGTGGATGCCATCAAGGCCGGAGCCTTCGATTATCTCAGTAAGCCGTTCGCCGTGGATGACATTCGGCTGGTGGTTCGGCGGGCGCTCGAACACAAGAAGTTAGTACGAGAGAATCGTTCGTTGCGCGACCAATTGCGTGAACGATACCGGTTCGACAATCTCGTAGGAAGCAGTGCCGGAATGGTGGCGGTGTATAAACTCATCGCACGCGTCGCGGAGACGGACAGCACGGTTCTGATTCAGGGAGAAAGCGGGACCGGAAAGGAGCTGATCGCGCGCGCCATCCATGCCAACAGTACCAGGAGCAACGGGCCGTTCGTCGCAATCGATACTGGTTCGTTGGCCGAAACACTCCTCGAATCCGAACTATTTGGACATGAACGAGGCGCGTTTACCGGAGCCGTCGCAAGCAAGAAGGGCCTGCTCGAACAAGCGCATCTCGGCACCTGTTTCCTGGACGAAATCGCGGATCTCTCACCGGTGATGCAGAGCAAGTTGCTCCGATCGCTACAGGAACGAGAGATCCGTCGTGTCGGGAGCGAAACGCCTCGTGCAATCGACGTCAGAATCATCGCCGCATCGAAAAAAGAGTTGAAACCGCTCGTTGAGGCCGGGACATTTCGAGAGGATCTTTTTTATCGGCTGGAAGTCGTCACCATTGCACTTCCTCCCTTGCGCGATCGGATTGAGGACATTCCGCTTCTGAGCCGATACTTCGTCGACAAATTCGGCCGGACCAAGGAGAAGCCGGTGACCGGCCTCGCGCCAGAGACCATTCCTTTGCTGACACGCTACTCATGGCCCGGCAACGTCCGTGAGCTCGAGCACGTGATCGAGCGAGCCATTGCCTTGACCCCGCATCCCATCATTACCCCGGAAGATTTGCCGGAGACCATCCGGACAACGACCGTTCAAGACCAGGCGCGAGCTCGCGGATGGGATACCCTTCAGGATATGGAAAAGAATTATATTCTGCGCGTGCTGGAGGCTCAGCATCAGGACCACGTCCAGACAGCCGCTATACTTGGTATTCACCGCAAGACGCTCCTTCGCAAGCTCCGCCAGTACGGTCAAGGCTGACCCGATCAACGGTCAACCTGTTCCCACACGAGACAACTTGTCTCTAAGAGTCAGAAGTCCGCATCCCACCAGGCCTTCCCGCTGATCTCTTCCAGTCTCTGCGACAACTTGTTCCCATGACGCTCGATCCTCAGCGGCTCAATACGGCTGCCACGCAGTCGTCTATCGATTTGATTTTCCATTAAATCCCTGCTGATAGGCACCCTTCATGGTAGCGCGGTCCACCATTTGCTCTATCGTTCCATTGTCTGTCGCATTGACCTTACGCTCGACGCCCGAAGCTGGTGGGGAAACCTCCCCTGAAATGTTTGCGCAGTCGCCGCCAGGAAGGAAAGTCAGAAAGGAGACAAGAGCCTATGGAACGGAATAACAAAAGTGTGTTGGTCGTCGATGATGATCGTGATTTGCTCTATCTTCTCTCCGTCAGGCTCATCAGCGCCGGGTATATGGTCTATGGGGCGGCAAACGGATTGGAAGCCTTAGAGCAAATGGAAAAGCACTCGGTTGACGTCGTGTTGACCGACTACCATATGCCAAAGATGGACGGCTTCGAATTCCTATCTGTCTGCCGCGTAAAGTGGCCTGGAACTCCTGTCTTAATCTTTTCTGCAGAACAGGACGACCTAGCCCACGAGGCGGTTGAGCGAGGAGCATTCGCCTGGATTCGCAAAGGAAGTGAATTCACGTTGCTCATGGAATTCCTCGCCTATGCGATTCAACAATCGGTCCATGCGTGAGCGAGAGAGTTACGTGCGAAGACGGTAGGTAAGATGATCGGAACAAGGAGAGAGCGTTCTATGCTTCGAGAGAAACGCTTGTGGCTCACGCTCGTGGTCACCATCCTGATACCTCTTGGCGGATGCGACACGAGCAAACAATTATCACGATCATCTCTATCTGACAGCGGTCGCTTCATGGATCTGTGGAGCACCTATACCCACTGCTTCCGAAGCGAGGACCTAGATGCGATGCCTATGAATGCACAACGATTGAGTCTAGTGGTAAACACGACCGACTCCGCCGAAGATCCGATCCCCACTGAAAGTAATGAACCGGTTCCCCTAGGGCCAATCTTCTGCCTCTCGGCCGATCCAGCCGCGATGGCAGCCTCCTGTACACTTCGTGCTGGCCAGACCTCGCGGGAAACGGGCCGCTTGAACGTTGCACGAGAGATGTTTCACATGGTCGTCATAAACTTTCCGCAACCACGCTATCAGTATTACGTGGCCCAAGCCCGACTAGGTCTTGAGCAGTTGGACCCTGCGAGCCGTGCCGCCTTGAGCGGCTTCATCATGTAGGGACAACCAATCCACAGTGTTTTCCACACGATTCACAGGGCTCGCGGAGAAACCCGCATTGCCACGATCCACAACGGCTCAATGAGCGTCGATTAACCTTGTTTCTCGGCGGCACACTCGGTTTCATTGCAGCTGACGGACTAAAGTCGATGCTTGAAGCGTACACTCACGTAATCATGATGGACGTGTATTTGAGCGGGCAGGAGGGGCCAGAAACCTCATGGCATTCACGTGAAACTGCTGTAAGTGAAGGTTTTTGCCATCATCTACTTCACTTCCCCCGCTGGTTCGCTCCGAGAACATCCAGCGTTTAAAACGTTCTTTAATGGCACATCACCTGCACAATTGTTGTAATATACTGAAGCAACGCTACTTATGGTGAACGCGGCACACGTTTCTGACTCCTGCTCCTGATCCTGCTGTAACTCATTGCCAGGCCCTGCAGGCGACTCGCTCATCGGAGGCCACAATGTCAGACTTCTACCAAAATGGTGTCGTCACGGTACTCCACCGCCTTGGACAGCCGAACGTCGATCAACTGGAGCGAGAGTTGACGCGTTATGGGCGCGTCAATCCCATCGCCCTGGTTCTCCCCTCCCTCTATGCAGAATTGGGACGCCCGGCATTGAAGGCTATCGTTGAAACTCTGAAGAGTGTGTCGTACCTGAATGAAATCGTCATCTCGCTGGATCGTGCCTCGGCCTTGGAATTTCGTCTGGCGAAGCAATACTTTTCCGTACTCCCTCAGCGGGTGCGTCTCATCTGGAATGACGGCGCGCGCATCCAAGCCATCCTCAAGCTCTTGGTCGATCACAACCTCGATATTGGTCTGCAGGGCAAGGGACGAGGCTGTTGGACTGCCTTCGGCTATGTGCTGGCCAGGAACCACAGCCAGGTCATTGCACTCCACGACTGCGACATCACAAGCTACAGCCGGGAATATCTGGCGCGCCTCTGCTATCCCATCGCCAACCCGAATCTCGGTTATGAATTCTGTAAAGGCTATTACAGTCGCGTCACCGACCGTCTCCATGGCAGGGTGACACGCCTGTTCATCACCCCCATGATCCGAAGCCTCCAGCAGCTCGTGGGGCCGCACGCGCTCCTGACGTTTCTCGACAGCTTTCGCTACCCTCTGGCCGGCGAGTTCGCCATGGTACGGGATCTGGCCTGGACCAACAGAATACCGGGTGACTGGGGTCTCGAAATCGGTGTCCTCGCGGAAGTCTATCGGAACTGTGCCTTGCGCCGCATTTGCCAAGCCGATATTGCGGATGCCTATGACCACAAACATCAAGAACTCTCGGATCACAATCCCGATGCCGGCCTCCTCAAGATGTGTGTCGATATCACGAAATCGGTCTTCAGAAACCTGGCGAGCGAAGGTGTCATCCTATCTGACGGGGTCCTCAAGACCTTGCGGGCGACGTATTTGCAAGCCGCGCAGGAAGCGATCAGCCGTTACGAAAACGACGCGGCCATCAACAGCCTCACCTTCGACCGCCACCAAGAGCGGACGGCCGTCGAAGTCTTCTTGAAAGGCATGAAAATGGCCACCGACGGATTTCTCGACGATCCGCTTGGCGTCCCCATGATTTCCAACTGGAGTCGAGTGACCCATGCCGTGCCCGATATTTTCGATCGCCTGATCGACGCCGTCGAAACGGATCACGCCTGGGACCCCACGTCCGAACCGGCAGCCACTCCGTCATGAACACCGGTCTCACACCACTCACAGCACCGACTGAAGCACGCATCCAAGATATTGGTTCGGCGGAGATTCTCGTCGGTATTCCAAGCTACAACAACGCGGACACGGTCGGACATGTCGTGCGGGCCATCAGCGTGGGCCTCGCCAAACACTTCCCTGGCCGTCGGGCCGTCCTGGTCAACTCGGACGGCGGCTCTTCAGATGAGACGCCGGCCATCGTCGCCCGCACCGCCATCGACTTCGAACACCTTTTCATCGGCGACCAACAAAGCGTCCTGCATCGGATCGTGACGCCCTACCATGGCATTCCTGGAAAAGGCAGTGCCTTCCGGACGATCTTCGAGATTGCGCGACGACTGAAGGCCAGGGCCTGCGCAGTCGTCGATGCGGATTTGCGCAGCATTTCACCGGAATGGATCGAACTGTTACTCCGCCCAATCATGGAAGAGGGATACGACTACGTCGCACCCTACTATCTGCGCCACAAATACGACGGCACGATCACGAACAGTCTCGCCTACCCACTCACCAGGGCGCTCTACGGGCAACGGGTCCGCCAGCCCATCGGTGGGGAGTTTGGTTTTTCCGGTGCACTCGCGGCCCACTATCTGGACCAACATGTCTGGGAATCGGAAGTGGCGCGGTTCGGCATCGATATCTGGATGACGACGGAAGCCATTGCCAGCGGCGCACGGGTCTGCCAAAGCTTCCTCGGCGCAAAAATCCATAATCCGAAGGATCCTGCTGCCGATCTGTCGGCCATGTTGATGCAAGTGATGGGAGCGCTCTTTGCCTTAATGGAACAGCATGAATGCCTCTGGTCCCGGCAGGAGGGATCGCAGCCGGTTCCACTCTTTGGATTTCCCTACGAAGTCGGGGTCGAACCGGTCCATGTCAACGTGGAGCGGATGGTGTCGAACTTTCGACAGGGCCTCACCGATCTTGAACCCATCTGGCGACAGATCCTGGCCGACGACACGTTCGCTCAGTTGCGCGATCTCCAGGGGACATCCGGCACCGACTGCCGTATCCCCGATGAATTGTGGGTCCAGGTCGTCTACGATGCGGCCACCGCGTACCGCAAGCGAATCATGCCGCGCGATCACCTCCTGAAAGCCCTCACCCCCCTATACTTGGGTCGGACTGCCTCATTCATCTATGCCACCCAAGGCCTGACGTCCACGGAAGCAGAACAGAAGATCGAAGCCTTGTGCCAGACGTTCGAACGCATGAAACCCTATCTGGTTAAACGGTGGCAACCGTCTGCGCTGCAACCAGCAGCACCGGCTCTGTTGCACCACACGACCATCGATGCAGGAGGTGACCATGAATGACTTCATTAGCCAGGCGCTTCTAGGGCCGTTGGAATTGCTCGGCCGCCAGGTACTGACCGAGCTCCCCTATGTGCTCGCCATGGGCATTATCCTGCTCGGTGGCCTCTTCACCGCGTGGGTGTTCGGTTCCTTCGCTGAACGGCTGTTTCGCGTGATCGGATTCGACCATCTCTGTGATCGGCTGGGGATGAATGCAGCGCTCCTGCGTGGAGGGGTCAAGACCGATCCCTCTCGCATCGTCGGTCGCAGCATCTATTGGACGGTGCTTCTGCTGGCATCGATCGCGGCGTTAGGAGCCCTGAACCTGACTCCGATCAACCAGTTCGCCCAGTCACTGCTGGCCTATGTACCCCATCTGGTGACGGCAGCGGTCATTCTTCTCGCCGGGTACTTTCTCTCGAACTTTGTATCCCAGGCCGTCCTGATCGCCGCCGTCAACGCCGGACTGCCTCCCGCCAGACTCATCGCAGCCTGTTCTCGATGGGGGATACAGGCCCTCGCGGGGGCCATGGCGCTAGAGCAACTCGGCATTGCCCAACACATCGTCGTCGTGGGATTCGGCATTACCTGGGGAGGAATCGTGTTGGCCGGAGCGATTGCATTCGGACTCGGCGCATCCGATCTCGCGAAAGGGTTCTTGGAACGACGGCTGGGGGACCGATCAAAATCCAGCAAGGGCGATGATCTCCATCACTGGTAACCGCGCAAGACCATGCCCAATTTGATCGTCTTCACAGACTTGGATGGCTCGCTCCTGGACGGCACGACCTATTCCTACGAGGCGGCCACACCAGCCCTCACTGCGCTCCGCGAGCAAGGCATTCCGCTTGTGCTGGTGTCGAGTAAAACGCGCGCGGAAATGGAACCACTTCGACAACGTCTCGGTCATCGTGACCCGTTCATTGTCGAAAACGGCGGCGCGGTGTTTATCCCTCATGGTCTCTTCGACTTCCCATTCGAACGCATGCGAACTAAGTCTCCCTACCTGGTCATAGAATTAGGCCTTCCCTATCACATGCTGCGAGAGGTACTGAAACAAATTGAAGATGCTGTTGAAACGCCGTTACAAGGCTTTGGCGACCTATCGGTAGAAGCCATCATGCAGGTGACCGGGCTCCCACATGCCGACGCCATCCTGGCCAAGCAACGGGAATACGACGAGCCCTATCTCCTGCAAGGCCCTCAGGCGCTTATCGAAGAAGTCTGCCGGCAAATCGTCAGCCGGGGCCTTCGATGGACAAAGGGGGGACGGTTGTTTCATCTGATGGGGGAAAATAATAAGGGGGAGGCCGCTTCCGTGCTCCTGCGCTGCTACCATCGCCAACAACGCATGAACGGACAAGCGGAGCGGATTGAAACGGTTGGGATCGGGGACAGCATCAACGACGCCCCCCTGCTCGCTATGGTGGATTACCCGATTCTTGTCCAGAAACCAGACGGATCTTATGACCCTGATATCCACCTGTCTGGAATGATTCGTGCGCCCGGAATAGGGCCGGTGGGATGGAATGAAGCGGTCCTGGATCTGTTGGCACAGGTACCATAAGGGACCACCTGAACCAAACGCGCGAGTACAGCACCCAGCCCTTCCGGGCAGGGCTTTCAGCAGCCTGCTAGATGACCGTCGATTACCAGTGCCGCTAGCACCTGTCTCTCCTCGTACTCAGATCTCAGCACTCAGCACTTCCCCAAACTAGTCTTCCTCCGGGTTGATGGTATGGAGGCCCGCCGAATGACAGGCCGTCAGCAATTGCGTATCGGCACTGACGACGGTCAGCCGCAAGGGCTTGAGTTCCAAAGCCAGTGCCAAATGCAAGACCTGTGGTGATCGGAGCGCAGGATACTCCAGCGCAAGTTCTTTAGTCGCTAAGAACGTCTGCATCGTCGGGGCGATGAATTGGTAGAGACCCTCCTGCGATTCTCTCTCGAACTTGTGGATCACCGAGTAACAATCGTCCCGGGTGATCTCTCCATGGTGGGCTCGATTCGCGAACGCCGTATAAAAATCGGTCACGGACCACGTCGGCAGAATTGCTACTTTGCTCCGTTTCACCATGAGCCTGCTGATGATGCGTGTGCCGCGCTCCATGCTGTACCGTTTCACCAGAGCTGTTGAGTCAAAATAGTAGTATGGCATGCGATCACACTCTCCCCTTCAAAATGATGGCGGCCAAGGGTCCCGACATTTTCGAGAGCCGATCTTGGAGTTCATCCAGCGGCAGCTCGTCATACCCCTCCTTACGGAACTTGTCGGCCAGGTTGCCCTGATTGAACGACGCCGTGTCGTTCTTGAGCCGCTCACCCAGCCGGCGTTTTGCCAAGCGACTGGGAACCCGTTGCCTTGTGACCGTTAACCCGCGGCCACGGCTGCGTGGTGCACGAGTTGAGGCTCGTCCTGATTCCGGCTTCGATTTGGCCATACTCTCCCTCTCTATCTAAGTTAATGGGATGCTGACGCCGGCGTAGATACCAGCCCTTCCCGCGGACATCCCGCAGGCAGGCTCGCCTGTACCGGCAGTTCCGACTCTCCGTACACATGTGCCGCAATGGCCTTCGCTACATCGGTAGAAAACTCTTGCTGCATGACACGCACAACTTTGGCCGTGGCCTCACGCTCCGACAGATGGCCTTCCTTGCCACCCTTTGACAAGGCACCGATCACCCGCTGACTAGTCAATTCCACGACTTCGAAATCGCTGCACCATCGCACGAACTTGAACTGCGGATCGCGCACGTCGATCGGCCACACTCGCACCACACCCTGCACGAGCAACTCCGGGGACGGTCCGCTGGAATCGCCGCCGATCGAACGATCCCCTCCCCACGGCCGACTCGTAACTTGCAGCCCTTCCTTCAGCAGTCCCTCCGTCAAGGCACGTTGCGCCGGTTCAACCTGATCGCCGGTCACCGCAACTGCCAGCACCAGATTCGTGGCAAGGAACTGCTCGAGTTCGTGCGTGAGTTCGCTCACGCGGTAAGCCGCGGCGGTACCCTGCCCGCTCGGTCGAATCACGCGAAGGTCGGCATTATAGGTCTCCCGCAGCACCAGATTTCTGGCAGCCCGTCTCAGTGCTTTGACTCTTGCCAGCTTATCGGTGGGCCGCTGGGCCTCCTCGACATCGTCTCTGATCGATCGGTCCAGCTCAGTAATCCGTTCCATGAACGCAGTCTCTGCCTGAGGCCGATGCATCCCCGCCAAGGCATACTGGAGTCCCTTGTGCACATCGACCCACCGATCGACGATCCGGACGTTCTCCAATACTTTGTCGGTCGACACACGGGTCAGACTGTCGAGCGTCAATCGTCGTTCAGCGCTGCTGTATCCGCGCTGCTCAATCACCAGATACGACTCCCAGTCTTTCGCCTGCGCGCTCACCTCGGCTTTGAAAATACGGGCCACCGCAGCATAGGCGCGATCCTCGGCTGCCGCGCGACTCTCCGCCTGTCCCACACCAACGAGATATTGACCGGACGGATAGGAGGCACTCACCCCATTGATCCAGTCTGGTTCCGATTGTCCTCCGAACCATGCACAGCCGGATAGTGCGACCAACGCCATCAGCACCACCCCGATTCGACGCACAAACCGCGATCCGTCTATCATGGCATCACTCGTTGAAGGAGCATGGCGGTCTCTCCTGGCCCGAGGGTCAGGGTCCGCATGGCCTCAGACTTCAGAGGATCATGAGACCCGCCGGCTGACTGGCCCTGCACCTGGTAGCGGCCCGGCGGAACCCAGACCCGCGCAAGATGGATTTCATCAGGCAATGTCTGCCAGCTCCTCTTGTCGGCTTCTTCCGATGCCACTGCCAGTCCTTTCGTCACCAGCCCAACCAGAAGACCCACCCACGGCCCCGCATCATTTCCCGCTGCTTGCTGAGCCCCTCTCGTCACTCCTTCGGCCAGCGCGAACTTCGTGGCGGCACGGGCGAGGGCCTTGGCGGTTACTCCAGCCCTTCGTTCCTCTAGCGCCTTATCTGCCTGGGCCGTCACGTTATGCACCAACTCAGTGTTCACCGTCACCCGCGTGCCGTTGTCCGGAATGAGACTCACCGTATCGACAGACACGTGCGTCTTCTGCGGGACGAGCCGTGGCAAGGCCACGCGAACGACACGTCCGTTAAGCCCGTACAAGACCGTGTCCACCCCGCGATTGGAATGCTGATTGAACTGCGAAAACCCGCGGTTGAGGAGCACCAATTGGAGCGCATCGAGACTGATCGGCAAGTCAAGAAACTGATCCTCTTTGCGTGGTGCGCGGCCATTATAGCTGATCACGACAACTTGAGCGAGTTGTTGCAACTCCTGACTGGTCTCCCACCTCGTAGCGGGAAATAGAGATTGGTACTCGGCCAATTCTTGAGTGAAGTGCAGTGCCTCGGCCGTTCGCAGCAAATCTTCCCGCAGCTGAGACGGAACGGCCGTGTATGACCATGCGCGGGTGGCATCATAGGTCTCATACGCCTTCCGATAGGCAATAAACGCATTATTCACATCGCCGGTACTCTCATAGAGAATGCCGCTCAGATAGCGCGCAAAGCCGTCCTCCTGATAGGCATTTTTCTCCTTGGTTCGATCCGACAGGACGTTGAGTCGGTGGTCGATACGCCGAGCTTCGACCAGCGCATCTTGCCACTGACCCAACAGCGCATAATTGATCGCCTTCAGCACATTGATCAAGACCTGTTCGTAGGGATCGCCCTCATAGGGTAACGCCGTATCATTCGACATAAACGCGAGGGTTTCCGTGCGTATCCTTCGAGTGTAGAGGCGATCCAGTTCCTCCTCAGCCTGTTCCAATACGGCATTGCTCTGCTGATAGTCGCCTGCGAGTTGAAGGGTCATCCCTCGATCCATGCCATAGAGCACACGGCCTTTCGAACCATAGTCTTTCTCAGCCACAGCGACGATGGCATCGGCACCCTTGGGGTCGTGGGCTTGAAGACTCGCTTCGATGAGGAGATACCGGTTGACCGAGGGGCCGCAACCGGCAAGCAGCACGAACGCCAGCACGGCAAAGAGAGACTGGGTGGAAATAAAAAAGCCCCACCGTGCCGGAACAAGGGCGGTGGGGCGTGAGACAAAAAGGCTCAACGAAGGTCGTGGAGCTTAAAAGATTGAACGTTTCTTTTCGACGACTTTCTTAATCTTCTTCTGACCGAACCAGACCTTGGCGTTGCTCTCCAAATCCACCATCTGCAGATCGACCTGGTAGAACACCGCCTTCGTCCCGTCGGCCTCGTCGAGGATCGTCGCAATGGTACCCTTCAGCATGTAATCGGCGCCGATTTCTTTTCCCGGCGCTTTCTGCGTTTCCTCTCGCGCGTACATCGCTTGCTCTTTGCGCTCGGTGCGAAGTTCCTCGCGATCTCCCTTTCCTGCCACAAACGTAACTTTTTGTGAGTTCGTGAGCTCACGTTCAAGATCGGTCACAAACGTGTTGACGTTGATATGCTCGTGGCTGCTGTTCTGAATGGTCCCGACGACGACGACCGGCTGGCGATGCTTCGAGCCGGAGAAGGTGTTGAGCCACGGATACTCCAGCGCCTCTTTGACCATGGACTCCGCAACCATCCTGGAATCGGTATCGTTCCAACGGCCGCTCAGATCCGTGACGACCCCTGAGTCGACCCTGGTTACTTTGGTCTCCTGGGCACAGCCGGCCAGCGATAACACCACCAGCGCCACAAGCCCGATTCGTCCTCTATCCATCACGATCACGCGATACCTCCTCGCAGATGCAACAATTGGCGGTCGATCAATAGGAGCCCTTACCGCGGCGCCCGTTTGTCTTCTTCTTTCTCAAGCCGATCAAAGAGCTTATCCGCGTTCTTTCTGACGTAATCACGAACCTCCGCATTGAGCTCCTTCGCCTGCTCGAGATTATTTTTCATCTCCTCGAGATTCAGCTTCGCCAGCACGTAGTACGTACCCGTTTTTTCATCCTTGTAGCGATCGATGGGGCGCACGCCACTGAGGGTCGCGGTCGTCACCGTCTTAATGGCCCGCTCGACATTCTGCTCTTCCGTGTTCTTGGTAAAGTCTCCGGCCGTCGTGGAAGCCGCATAGTCGCGCATCAAGTAGCCGGTATAGGTTTCAAAGGTTTTGGCGATTTCCGCTCTGGCACGATTTTCAGCGGTGTCCCAGGCCAACGGCTCGTTCCGAACACCGATCACGGACCCGACGCCATAAAAGCCTTTAATGTCTTTTTCGTTGAAAGCCCCTGACCCTTGCTTGACCCACTTCGGAGGACCGCCGCAGGCAACAAGTCCGATCATCAGGGCGATAGCCACTCCTCCACCGACCAACCTCGACCTGAACCCCAGTACCCTATTCATGCGCAGCCTCCTTGGTGACGATCAGGACAGTGAAACGGTGGCGAACTAGCGGCAGATGCCGGGGGCGAACGTTCGAGAATTCACACGGATTCATGCTAACATGCACCCCTAATCCAGTCAACGCAACCGACGGAAGATGGTTGCCCGTCTCACTGTTCCACGACAAGGAGGAGGCCGTGGCAGATGTTCAAATCAATGACGGCATCATTAAAATTCTGAGTCTGGAAATTCAAGATCCCAAAGCAGCCGCAGTCCTCGCCGAATATCCTCAAGCCCGCTGGGCAGAAATTACGCGGAAGGCAGTAAAAATCGGGTTGGGGTATCTCAAGGGAGGCGAAAGAGCCTAATGGGCTAAAGGAAGACTCTCCCGCAGGACGCTCAAAAAGGCCGTCCCGCAAGGCCGCAGCCGAGGAACAGGCCGCAGGCGTACCCTCTGGGGTACGTTGAGGCCCTGTTCAAGGCGAGAACGAAGCTGGCGGGTTTTTTCAGCGTTCTGCTAAGGCTTAGCGGGGGTTGACTGTGCAACAGCAGCCCGGGCCCGGGCATGGTTCCCCCCAAGTTCGAGATAACGCGTGAACGCTTCAACCGATTTGGACTGATCTTTCATCTCGTCGGCGTAGAGGATGCCCAGCGAGAAATAGACATCCACATAGTTGGGATTGACCACCAGCGCCTCCCGCATTGCACGCTCAGCTTCGGCATACTGCCCGCGCTTTTCGTAGATCAACCCGAGGGTATACTGAGAATCCGGGTTCTTCGGGGCATACTGCACCGCCAGCTTTGCCGCCAACAACGCGTCGGCAAGGTTCGGCAGCACTTCTAGCAGCACATAGCTCTTGAGCACATAGGCGTCGCCAAACGTGGGGTCGTATTCCAGGGCTTTATCCAACCGCTCCAACGCCTCCTCCGACGCCTTCCCGGTTTGGAGAAGCGCGAAGGCCTGCTCATACTGCATCTTCGCAGCCTGTCGTCGTTCGGCCGGAGACTGGGGCTCTTCCCCCATGATGAAGGCGGCCTTTCGGCCCTCGATCAACACCATGTCCCCGTCCCCTTCAAGCTGTACAAAGAAGGGATGCTGGGTGTCCTTCGACCGTTCAAGAACTTGTTGCTTTACATAGTCTCCAACCTCCGAGGCCATAAGCCATCCGTTTTTATTACGATCCGCCATGCCACTCAGCCCATTCAATAGTACCTGCACGAAAAGACTCCTCCCATTCTCCTGACTCAACGACTCACCCTTATCGCCTGCCGTCAACACTTGCACGGCTCTCCGCTCCGTATCGTCTTCCGGGGCCAATCGCCCTTCGAGGGACAGGGGCTGAGCCGTGCTCACCTCCCATCCGCTAACTGAGGCATTCAAGAAGAAGAGGGTATGTTTAGATGCGCTACGCCGGCTGAACTCTTTCAGCTGTTCAAACGTCACCGATTTGGACACATTCCCCATCTGCGCATCCCAGGGAACGAGATACCCAAGTTCCTTGCCGGCAAGATCCTGCGTGACACCCGCATGTCCGACGAAATAGAGCACAAGCCGATCATGTCGACCGACTTTGCGGGGCAAGAAATCCGAGAGCGTCTGCTGCATACGGCGAACACTCGCATCCTTGTCGTAGAGTTCAACAACCTCATCGAAGCCCAGTTGGCGGAACGCCTGGGCCACCGCTTTGGCATCCTCAATCGCGCCGGGAAGTTTCGGGGCCAGGAGATAGTTCTCCACCCCGATGACAATGGCCCACGACTTGTAATACAGCCCTTCCGGCTTCCCCAGTTGGGCGGACGCCGATGGTGGACAGAACGTCGCTACCAGCGAGTAGGCGAGAACTGCGAGAAGGACGGACCGCGGTTGTTTGTAGGCGTTCGGCAACATCAATTGGACCGGCCTCAGTGTGTGACGCGTAATAAATTCACCCTACTCTCGCCTCTGCGAAACTGTCAAGAAATGGCAGACCGAGGTCACGAGCATCTAAACGGCCACGATATGGCCCTGCATTCTTCCTCTCCCGTACCAAGGTATGGTTGAGTTCCTCCTCGCCCCTCCAGCATAATGACCATGATTTGCTTCGCACCTCGACCTGAAGGAGTCATCGCACCATGGCAGAGAACATCAATACCCTCCTCAAGGAAAGCCGCCTGTATCAGCCGACCGCTCAGACCAAAGCCGCGGCCCACATTCAGGACTACGAGAGCGCCTACAAGAAATCGATTGCCGACCCTGAAGGCTTCTGGAGCGACGTCGCCAAGGAGCTTGAGTGGTTCTCCCCCTGGACCAAGGTCCTGGAATGGAATTATCCCTGGGCCAAGTGGTTCGTCGGCGCCACCTGCAACATTACCTATAACTGTCTGGACCGTCACGCCAAAACCTGGCGCAAGAATAAGGTGGCGGTCATCTGGGTCGGCGAGAACGACCAAGAACGGGTCATCACATACGGCGAGCTCTACCGGCAGGTCAATCGTTGCGCGAATGCGCTCAAGAAACTTGGGCTCACGAAAGGAGATCGGGTCACGATCTACCTTCCAAAAGTTCCTGAACAGATCGTCGCCATGCTCGCCTGCGCACGCATCGGTGTCATTCATAGTGTGGTGTATTCCGGGTTCAGCGCTCCAGCCCTCGCCAGCCGCATTCAGGACGCCGAATCCAAACTGGTCATTACAGCCGACGTCGGGTTTGACCGGGGAAAGGTCCTTAACCTCAAGTCGGTGGTCGACCTCGCCGTAGCCAATTCTCCCACCGTCGAACGTGTCGTAGTTTTACGGCGTCAGACTCCGGGGGTGAGCTTATCCACGCCGAAGGAAATCGATTGGCACGACTGGCTGAAAGACGAGAAGGCGGTGTGTGAGGCCGAGCATCTGGATGCAGAACATCCGCTGTACATCCTCTATACGTCCGGCACCACCGGCAAACCCAAAGGCGTGGTCCATGTCCACGGCGGCTACATGGTCGGGACCTACATCACCACGAAATACGTCTTCGATCTCAAAGAAGAGGATGTTTACTTCTGTGTCGCCGACCCGGGATGGGTCACCGGCCACAGTTATATTGTGTATGGTCCCCTCCTCAACGGCGCCACGATCCTCACAGCTGAAGGCAAGCCGGACTATCCGAACCCGGGCCGCTGGTGGGATTTAATCGAACGCTACGGCGTCTCGATTTTCTATACGACCCCCACCGCCATTCGCCTGCTTATGCGCTACGGAGAAGAGTGGCCCAAGAAATATGATCTCTCCACCCTCCGCATCCTGGGTAGCGTGGGCGAACCGATCAATCCGGAAGCCTGGGAATGGTTCCATCGTGCTGCCGGTGGGGACAAACCGATCATGGACACCTGGTGGCAGACCGAAACAGGATCCATCCTGATTACCCCCCTGCCGACAGTCCCCTTGAAGCCAGGCTCCGCTACCAGGCCCTTCCTTGGTATCGAAGCCGATGTCGTGGACAGCGAAGGCAACAGCCTCCCCGCCAACGCCGGCGGCCTGGCCGTCATCAAAAAGCCCTGGCCCTCGATGATGCGGACCATCTACAAAGATCCGGAACGTTACAAGACCTATTGGAACCAGATTCCGAACTGCTACACCGCCGGCGACATCTGCCATAAAGATGAAGACGGCTACATGTGGTTCATGGGCCGTGCCGATGACGTAATCAAAGTGGCCGGCAACAGGCTCGGTACCGCCGAAGTGGAAAGCGCGCTGGTCAGCCACCACGCCGTGGCGGAAGCTGCGGTGATCGGCAAACCACACAAGCTCGTCGGCGAATCCATCAAAGCCTTCGTCATTCTGAAGCAGGGGGAAGTGGACAGTCCGGCCCTGATCCAGTCGATCAAGGATCAAGTGTTGAAGGAGTTGGGCAAAATCGCCGTGCCGTCCGAAATCGACATCGTGTCCTCACTCCCCAAAACCAGGTCTGGCAAAATCATGCGGCGGGTGCTCAAAGCGAAAGAGCTCGGACAGGACCTTGGCGATATCTCAACGATCGAAGATTGATTCAACCGGAGGCCAGTCATGTATACAGCAGCAGGTTCTAGAATCACAATCGCAATCGGAGTGCTGGCACTCAGCCTGGCAGCGTTCACCCCGACCGTCACCTGGGCCGCTGAACCAGTTAAGCAGGAGAAGAAGGTGAAAAAGCCGGCTAAAGCACCTGCAAGCGCGCCCGCCCCCAAATCGCCCGCTCCAAAAGCGACTGCTCCACAAGTGGCCGCCCCAAAATTCGCCACGGCCGAGACTGCGGGAAACGCTCCATTCTGTTTCGGTGAAGCCCCCAACCTCGACAAGCTCACGCCCGACGAAGGAGAAGCCGGAGACAAAGTCACCATCACCGGAACCAACTTCGGTGAGGCAGCCTGTTTACGGGGCGTCTCCTTCGGCCCTGGTCATCCAGCTCAGTTTCAACAGACCGACGACGGCATCACGACGACCGTGCCAAGCGGCGGAACAAAGGGCCTGGTCCTCCTCACCGTCACTACTGCCTCGGGAGAAAACTCAAGACCGTTCCTCGTAAAATAGAAAGGAGAGGGCAACCTGGTCGTCCTCCTGCTCGCGGAACGCGCACTATAAGAATGTGCTCGTTCGACGCGCGCATTCGAGGATCGACCAGGTTACCCTTTGAAAAGAGAGAGAAGCGGGTTTGGAAGGAGCAGTGGTCGCTCGATGCGCGCAGTCAAGGGCAACCTTGGCCACTCCCCTAGAGAGCGGTGTAGAGAATTGGAAGACCCTCGCCCGGGCTAATGGCACGTCCCGGGAAATCGATTGCGAAGCAATCGGAGGGTAGGGCGGGTGAATAATATCTGCCAGTGGGTGGGCGGGTGAGAAAGTTGCGTGCGTTCGAGGATCAACCAGGCTACCCTGTGGAGAGAGACCGAAGCGAGCGCGGAAGGGTCACCTGATAAGGCTCGTCAGATATGAAGCGTAAGCCAGGCGAACCGATCTATCTGAAGCGTCACATGCTGGGCCTTGCCCTGGCCGTAATCTCCCCTATTCTCCTGCCCCTCTTGTACGACCGCTACATTGGACCGCTGAGCTTTGCCACTCGATTTGTGGCTACCCTGATCATCGCGGTCGGAGGAGCCATCGCACTCTATTTCACCTATCGATCTTCAGCCCAGAACGAACCATAACCCGACGCAAGATCTGTCTCCTTACACCTGCTGTTCCCGCCATCGACTAGTCGGTTTCTAAACATGCAGTACCCCCAATCGGGTAGTCCGTCATAGCCCGCGGCTTTTCTGCTCAACGCCATGGACCATGACGTGATAGTCGTCGATCGTCGTCTGAAGCGTGAGCTCCAAATGGTTGCCGGACGACGAGTTGGTGAAGAACTCCCCCGTCGAAAGTGACTTGCAAAATGCAAGTCACTGGGTTACAATGTTTCAGCACTCCCTTCATGGGGCAACAGGTGCGTAGCAGAAAACGACCTTCAACAATGGAATGACAGGATGAAATTTGAACGATCAGAATGCCCGATCACCAATGTCCTGGATCTCCTGGGAGATAAGTGGACAATTCTAGTCATTCGAGATCTCGTATTGGGCAAAAGATACTATCAGGAATTTATGTCCTCTCCGGAACAAATAGCCTCAAACATCCTTGCGAACAGATTGAAGAAATTACAGGCTGCCGGCCTTGTGACCCGACGGGCCTACCAGCAACACCCCGTACGGTACGAGTACCTTCTGACAAAGAAGGGAAAGGGTCTAGAGCCGGTATTGGAGGCGATCATCGTATGGGGGCGGAAGCAATACCCGGGCACGAAGAGATTCCCTCGCGTCGAGCATCGCTAAGGGCCTATGCACATTGGCGCCGGCTGAACTCTTCGCCTGGCAGGCGACCGGACAAATAGCAACTCGGTGTCCTGATCAGAATAGGAGGATTCACAGATGGATCATTAGCTCTCTAGAGAATCGACATGAAATGTTCGGATATCGAGGAGACCGTGGGTCTCCGTTTTCCGGACAAGCCCAACACCAATAGTGCCTAACCAATAAGGAGGAATGAGACATGCCACTGTGGAAAGTCTATCATCCAGTCGGAGCGTTCACTGCTGAAGACAAAAAGAAGCTGGCCAAGCAGGTTACGGAGGTGTATGCAAGCATCCCAATACCAAAGTTTTATGTGGTGTTCATTTTTGAGGAGGTCGCCAAGGACTCCTGCTTTGTCGGTGGCGAGCCACATAACAAATTTGTCCGGTTCAAGATCGACCAAATTGCCAGGACGCTACCCGGTCCGGTCATCAGAGAATGGTGGACCAAGACACTTGATGCAGTCATTGCTCCCTTCGTAAAGGACAGGGGGTATGATTGGGAGATTTCCATCGACGAGACACCGTTCGATCTGTGGTCTCTTCAAGGAGAACTTCCTCCGCCTTTTGAATCTGTGGCTGAGAAGCGGTGGGTGAAGGAAAATAAGGCGAGCCCCTATACCTTGGCGGAAAAGCTTCCCGTCAATCTCATACTCGCTCCGGGAATAGCGGACCGTTAGGTTCCGGCTTAACTGGCCGTGAGCGTTTGCGGAGAGTCGTACCCAAGAGAGATGACGGCCAACAGGGCAACGTCATCTTTCTTGGGGCAAATTCCTACCACTTCCGCAAATGTGTGGTTAGGCGCTCTTCGTATTCGGCTTCTGATGGATCCATGTGAGAGGAGCAGCCGCATCGGCAAGGTAGGCCTGCCCGAATCCCAAAACTACATGCGCGTCCTGTAGCCTCAGTTCCCAGAGCGAGAAATCTGCAAAGCCAAACATCATGGCCGATTGTGGAAAACGAGCGAGATATCGCGCCTTCACTTCTGCATAGTCCGGTGCATCGACATTCAACAGCGCCGCTTCACCCTGAAGATTCATCCGCCGTAGGGCTAAGGGGTTCTTCCCAGGACGATCCGGCTCCGAGACAAACAGCCCCACGCGAGGATCGTGCAACAAATGTTCGGTGTGCAACGCCAAGCGGCTGACATGAATGTAGGCGCGAGTCCAGTGTCTGCCAAAGACATAGGGCACATGCGACCCAAACGGCCGCCCGTTTCTGAGCGTCAGCAGAACCCCCGTACGGACCTCCTCGGCCAAATTGACCCAAGCAGCCTGAATCTCATCATTCGAAAGAGCCGAAGATATCGCCATACAAACACCCTCCCCCTCCGACTCATTATGATGATAGTGGTCCGAGACTACCACCTCCTGTCCCTCTATCCAACCGATACTCCGTCGCGCAGATCTCGCAGGGTGCTGAAAAAGTCGCTCTTTTCACCCGCCCAACCCCGGTACGTCGTGACGCACCCTTCACGTTTTATGTTTCACGTTCCCTGAAAGGCTGAGTGCTTTCACTTTGCGAAACGTGTATTCTATGAGACTGAGAGAAGTGTGAATACCAACTGCCGGTACCAGGAGCCGCGAGAGGTGGCCAAGTCGGCTGAAGGAAAGGAAACCTCACACACTCTCGCAAGACATCATGCTCCAATGAGACATCACCCAGAAGGGAGACACAAGATGAAGAAAACATGGATCGCACTAGGACTCTGTTTATCGGTTGTCGCTGTAGGCTGTAGTAGCGAGAAGGCCGAAATCAAAGAAGACCGCCTGACTGTCGGGAAGGTCCAGGGAGAGATCAAAGTCGGCATGGCGGCGTCCCAGGTCGCAGAACTCCTCGGCTCACCGAATATCGTAACGACGGATGAGAAACGCCGCGAAGTCTGGATCTACGACAAAGTCTCGAGCGATCGGGTGGACGTGGCCAATTCGTCCTTTGCCGGCATCATCCTTATCATGGGTACCAAGTCGAGCGAAAGTTCTAGTTCAACACGCCAGCGGACGCTCACCATCATCATCAAGTACGACGAAGAAAAGAAGGTTCGCGACTTTGCCTACAACTCCACGCAGTTCTAGCAAGAGCTGCAGTCCTGGATTGTGGCGAGCGCTCCTGGCGGGGACCTGCCTCTTCCTTTCGAGCCAGCTCGCCGGCTGTGTCACCCCGACCCAGCCGGCAGAACTCTTCCAGCTCACGGCGGAGAGTCCGGCACACCGGGCCATGCAGATCCGCTTTTTCGAGACCAAGGATGAAACGGAATTACTGTCCGCCTCGGCCGCCGTCCTGCAGGATCTCGGCTTTCAGGTGGAGGAGAGCGTGCGAGACGTGGGGTTTCTGCGAGCCAGCAAGGAGCGGAGCGCCCGGGAGTACGGTCAGGACATCACCAGGTCCTTCACCTTTCTGCTCTCGTTGGGCAAAATTTACATGCCCGTGGACCTCCAACAGAAAATCGCGGCGGTGCTCGTCACGCGGCCGGTCAATCCGGAGGCCACGCGCCAGGAAGTCCGGATCATGTTCTATCGGGTCGTCTGGAAGGGGGATGGCCAAGTCGATCGCCAATATATCCCGCCCGGCCAGCAAAGGATGGAGATGCTCCGCGATCCGGTGATGTACCAGCAATTCTTTGCCAAGTTGTCGAAGGCAGTCTTCCTAGAGCCCTTTACGCTCTGACCGAGGGGCCATTATGAAGCTGCGAGCCGTCCGGGGAATCATCGTAATAGCGGGGGCCCTGCTGGTACAGGGGTGCACGGCTCCGGAGCCGACCCAGGACTTACTCGCGCTGACCGAAGCGCAGATGAAGATCCGTAGCGTTCAGACTCGCACCTTCGACGTAAAGGACCGCCAGTTGGCCATGCGCGTGGTCATCGCCGCGCTGCAAGACTTGGGCTTCATCATCGAACGGGCGAACGAGCCCTTGGGCCTGGTGACAGCCGCGCGATTCGCCGAGCCGAACTATTACGACGTCGTCGGGGTTACCGTCACAGTACGCCAGGAGACGGAAGGCCGCATGACGATCCGGGCCAACGCCATCTACAACAACAAGCCTATCGAAGACCCCAAGGTGTATCAGAACTTCTTTGCCACCCTTGAACGGTCGCTCTTCATCACCAAGGAGTAAGGTACGTGGGGTGCGCCGCGCCGGACAATGGAAAGGAGGCAAGCCGGACCATACAGGCACGTGGCATCGCCGCCACGTTAGTCGTCGGGCTATGCCTGTTGCTGCAGGGCTGCCCCACTCCGTACGAATGGCGCCATCAAGACCAATGGGACTCGCAGGAACAGATCTGGCTGTCGGAGCAGAGCCAGGTGAAACTGCGCGCGGCCCAATCGCGCGTATTCGAAACCGCCGACCGCCGACGGACCCTCGAAGCCATCGTCGACGCCATGCAGGACCTTGGGTTCATGGTCGAAGTCTTGGATGAGGAGCTGGGCATCGTCTCGGGCAAGAGGTTCGATCCACTCGAACGGCCCAGTATCGGCACCGATCCCTACTACCACCTCTACGATGATCAAAGCCTCCTGATCTTCACCAAGTCCTACCACACGTGGGGCCCCTTCTGGCACCGCAGTGACCTCGTCCGGCTCACCACCACCGTGCGCAAGCGGAACGAAACACAGCTCGTCGTGCGCGCCAGCGCCCAGTACTACCTGCGCGCCGTCGAAGATCCGGCCCCCTATCAGAAGTTCTTCCGCACCCTGGAGCAGACCCTCTTTCTCCAGGGCCAGTTAGTGGACTAACCCCCCCTACGCCTCCTGCCTGCGCACGAACTGACGCGCGTCGACTAAATCCTTTCTGGTACAGAGCTGCTTCTCAAGCAACAGATGCTCCAGCGCTGCAATCCTGGCAGTCATCTCCGGCAACACGATATCAACTTGCTCGCGCAGGTCCTGCAGCCGGTAGCTCAGCCCCAAATCTCCTCGCTTCGCAGCGGATCCCTTCTTCGCCGAACCAACCGCTCGACCTTGCACTTTCTTCCGTGGAACAATCCGTTTGACTGACATATTTCCCTCCAGGTTGAGAATACTCCTCCACTCGGCCTTGCAGGGCTAGGTTGCCCTCCCAACTCCTCCCCCACGGTTCACGTTTCACCTTTTACGTTTGACTCTCCCCAAAGGCAAGGTGATTTCTCCAGCGAGAAACCGGTATTCTTTACGCGCACGAGTGCGAGGGTGATCCGACTCGTATCGTTTCGCCGGGAACAAGAAAGGGAATCCATGAGCTCGACCGCAGGCATGACCGCATCGCGTCAATTTAAGAAACTCCTTTTGTCAGAGCAGCTTGAATTTATCTGTGAAGCCCACAATGGCCTCAGCGCAAAAATCGTTCAAGAAGCCGGCTTTCCAGGCATTTGGGCCAGCGGCCTCTCCATTTCCGCCCAATTTGGAGTCCGTGACAACAACGAAGCCAGCTGGACCCAAGTCCTTGAGAACTTAGAATTCATGTCCGATGCGACCACGATTCCAATTCTCCTCGATGGCGACACGGGATACGGCAACTTCAATAACATGCAGCGGCTCGTCCGTAAACTCGAGCAGCGCCACATCGCCGCGGTCTGCATCGAAGACAAACTCTTCCCCAAGACAAATAGTTTTATCAAGGGGGGCGCCCAACCCCTGGCGGACATGCAGGAATTCTGCGGCAAGATCAAGGCAGGCAAAGACGCCCAGACCGACCCGGACTTCTCCATTATTGCCAGAGTGGAGGCCTTCATCTGCGGCTGGGGGCTCGCGGAGGCCCTGCGTCGAGCCGAGGCTTATCATCATGCTGGGGCGGACGGCATCCTCATTCATAGCGCCCTGTCGGTGCCCGATGAGATCCTTTCGTTCAAACAGGAATGGGGAAATCGCTGCCCCGTCGTGATCGTGCCCACCAAATATTACGCCACGCCCACCGATGTGTTTCGGCAGCATGGATTTTCGATGGTGATTTGGGCCAATCACATGCTACGGGCTGCTGTGGCTGCCATGCAGAAAACCGCGCGGACCCTTAAGGAGCATGAACACCTGCTCTCCATTGAAGACAAAGTCGCGCCGGTCTCCGAAATCTTCCGTCTGCAAAACGCCGAAGAGTTACAAGAAGCTGAAGACCGGTATCTGCCCCGAGGCGCCGAAGACACCTGCGCCATAGTGCTCGCCGCATCCCGCGGCGATGAATTGGGGGAACTCACCGAACACCAGCCCAAAACGATGGTCAACATCCAGGGCACACCAATCCTCTCCCACATTGTTGACGCCTACCATGCGGTGGGGATCAAAGACATCGTGGTGGTCAGAGGGTATAAGAAAGAGGCCGTCAATCTGCCCAATCTGACCTATGTCGACAACAATGACTTTGCTGAAACCGGCGAACTTGATTCTCTTTTGAAGGCACTCCAATCCAGGAAAGGCCATGTGCAGAGTACGATCATTTCCTACGGCGACGTGCTGTTCAACAAATATATTCCCCAGTCTCTCTGTCAGGAGAATGATGACTGCGTCATTTTCGTCGACAGCAACTGGCAGGAACAGACCAGCTATGCCCGCCTCGGTGGGTTTACCGAATGCACCGTTCCCAATTCGAGAAAGGCTTTTAACGCCAAGATCTATCTCAAGCAATTGGGGAACAACATGCCCAAAGAATCCATCCACGGGGTATGGATGGGATTCCTCAAAGTCTCGCCCAGCGGCGCCAGCCATATTACCGCCATCATTGTAGAAATATTGGCCAAGCAAGCCAACCGCAAGGCCGGTATCCCCCAGCTGTTCCAAGAACTGTTGAAACGGCAGTATCCCGTCCGTGTACTCTATACAGTCGGGCATTGGCTCGACATCAACAGCATCGAGGATGTGGTCCAGGCAGGAAACTTTTAACGGGCCTAAATCCCTGTCCGCAACAGATTGCTGAAGCTGCTCTGCTATGTTGCAGGGGTAGGCCACAGCAGACTTAATAGAAACTGGAAGACCTCCTCCAGCCTCACGGCTGAATCGTTTCGTCTCTCCTCTGAATCGGTTCCGATGCTCACCTTCCGCTCCCAAAGACCTTCCCCATTCATAAATTCACTCACTTGCGAATCTTAATGAACGGTATCCAAGCGGTATGAGGGTTGCAGATCCACGCGTGCATCATATGGATGCCTATCATCCGCAACGCACCTCACCCCTTCATGGAACCGCGGCGAATGACGCCGACGTGTCCATGAGAAAACCAAGGAGGTTTCTATGACATCCTCTCACAAGTTGCTAGGAGGAGTTCTCATACTAGTGTTCGCCTTAGGAGGCGCAGCCTTCCCGACCGGCGCGCCAACGGATGATAAATCTGTTAGTCTGCCCATGGAAATGGTGGCGGACTATTTGCACGCCGTGATTGAAGCTAACCGTGAAGTGTACACCAAGCACGTCGTTGAACGGCTGCAGGCCAAAGGGGTGGTCGCTGCCTCGGAGAACTGGGAGTACCAGAATACGATGCCTCTTCCGGCTCAACTCCTGATGGAGTCTGACCGCGTCTTGGAAAAAAATGGCTCGGGCATACAGTATCGATTGATCAGCCTCTGGCCGATCAACAAACGGAATGTCGCCTCCGGCGAGTTCCAGAAGAACGGCCTGAATGCTATTCTCATTCATCCGACCAAGCCCTATACTGGTTATGTGAAGGTAGGACAAGCCCGTTACTTCCAGGCCGTCTATCCGGATCTTGCTGTGACCGAGGGTTGCATCGGCTGCCATAATGCACATCCGGAGAGCTCCAAGCGGGATTTCAAGATCAATGATGTCATGGGGGCGATGGTGATCAGTATTCCAGTGAAATAGATATGTGTGCGAGACGCGCTCCGAAGACTGAAGGCGAGGACTAGACTGGAGGCTGAAGGTTAGGGTTAATCTGAGGACTGAAATATTCGGGCTCCGGCCTTCAGCCTTCCCAGCTTCAGCCTAATGCGTAGCCTACTGTGGCCTATGGATTCTTCACGCACCGGAACCCGGGGAAGTACAAGCTCCGGAACGACGGCGGATCCCAGTACCGATCTGCGGATCGCAGGTTCCGCTGGTTGCTGTTCCACGAGCCGCCACGGATCACTTTGAACCCGCCCATTGACGGTCCCGTCGGGTTCTTCTGGGGGCTTTTCTTGTAATAGTCATTGTCATACCAGTCGCTGACCCATTCCCAGACATTCCCGGCCATGTCATAGACGCCATAGGGACTCTTGCCATCTTCCAACGTCCCCACCAGCGCCAATGCCCCATAGTTGTGCGACCCAGTTTTCCCATAGTTCGCGTGGAGCGGCGTTGGGGAATCGTTGCCCCACGGATAGAGGCGGCCATCCGTCCCCCGCGCCGCCTTTTCCCACTCCGCCTCTGTCGGCAGGCGCTTGCCGGCCCATTTGCAGTATGCGGCCGCATCCACCCAATCCACATTGGCGACCGGGCGCTTCTGGTGTGCCGGTTGGTTCATCGTCTGCCAGTCCAAAGGCGAATTGACCCCTGTCGCCTGCAGAAATTCCGCATACTGCCTCACCGTTACTTCGTACACATCCATGGAAAAGGCATCCACATGGACCTTGTGCGCCGGTCGTTCGTCTGGATCACCATCCTGACTCCCCATCGTAAACTCTCCCGCCGGTATCGACACCATCGACCCCTCTGGCGGACGGGGCAATGTAGGCCTCTCCTGACTCTGCTTCTGCCCCGCGGCTAATTCCTTGGCGCCCTTATCACCTGGCGCAGCGGCCATTGCCGGGTACGCAGCGAGCACGATTAACGCGACTAGTACAAGCGTCCTCCTCATCAACTGCCTCCACAATTTACCGAAACGAACCATGACAGCCTTTCCACATATCATCCAACGGGCGAGAACTATAAAGCCTCGCACCTCAGAAAAACAACCATGCAAAGTTATGGACTATCCCGTCTATCCCGCATTATTCATGAGCGTTTCTGCTGCAATCGCCGATCCACTGCTCTTGCACGTGAAGCGTGAAGCGCGGGACGGAACGAGCTTGTCTGTATCATCGCAAGCGAGATACGAGCTACGCTTCACGAGGAACGCACTTTCGGGCGGTGTCGCGATGAACCGTCATGAATAATGCGGGCTACGGAGTCTTCGCGCACCGAAACCCGTCGAGTCCCTGGTCCGTCGGCGAAATGAGGCTCCGATTCGCAGAGCGCATGGCCCGCGGATTGCTGTTCCAAGCACCGCCACGGATCACTTTGGTCCCACCCATTGACGGTCCTGTTGGGTTCTGCGACGGGCTGGTCTTGTAATAGTTATAGTCATACCAATCGTTAACCCATTCCCAGACATTCCCGGCCATATCATAGATGCCATAGGGGCTCTTGCCGCCTTCGAACGACCCAATCGGCGCCAATACCCCGTGATTGTTCCAGTCCGATTTCCCAAAGTTCGCGTGGAGCGGCGTCGGAGCCTCGTTGCCCCACGGATAGAGGCGACCATCCGTCCCCCGCGCCGCCTTTTCCCACTCCGCTTCTGTCGGTAGGCGCTTGCCGGCCCATTTGCAAAACGCGAACGCATCCGCCCAATCCACATTGGCAACCGGGCGCTTCTGGTGCTCGGATCGATTCATCGTCTTCCAGTCCGAAGGCGGATCGATCCCTTTCGCCTGCAGAAAGGCCGCATACTGCCCTACCGTCACTTCATACACATCCATGGAAAAGGCATCCACATAGACCTTGTGTGCCGGTTGTTCGTCTGAATCTCCCGTCGGACTCCCCATCATGAACTCCCCCGCCGGCACCACCGCCATCGCCCCCTCTACCGGTTGGGCCAACGCAGGCTTTTCCTGACTCTGTTTCTGCCCCGTGGCAAGTTCCTTGGAGCCCTTATCAACGGAGGGTGCGCCCATCGCCTGATGAGCAGCGAGCACGAGTAACGCGACCAATACAAGCATCATTCTCATGAACCGCCTCCACATTCTGTTGAAGGAACCATGACAGACTATCCACACGTCGCTTAATGGGCGGAAACTATAAAGCTTCCTCCCTCAGGAAGGCAATCGCGCAGAAGCCGCGAGGCGTGATTTCTCCCAGCCTGGAGTTCCAAAGGGAATGAATCCCCGTCATGGGGATTCTACGAGGCGCAGGCTTCAGAGCCGAAGTTGCGAGGGAGGCAGACTTGAAACAGCATGCTGCCTGACCGAGCGGAGAGCCCGCGCGGTCAGGCTTGTCGCAGCGGCATATCGGTGGTTGCAGTAGGAGACTTCGCGATTCATGCGGGCTAGTTTTGAAATGCCACGCGGGTTCAGCGAGTGATCAAAATGGATTCCAAATTGTTCTCCAGGTCGTTCACCACCACCCACTCGGTGGCACCGGCCTTCCGCACACTCGCCTCCCAGCGGGCTAGGCGGTCGAGATATCGACGGGGATCGGCGTTGTCCGCGCCCAGCTTGGTGACGTTCAACGCAACGACGCGGATACCATTAAGCTTGATCGGGAAATTGCGTATCGTTCCTTTGCCCAATTCTTCCTGCATATCCGAGAAAACCACAATAGTTTTGATGCCGGCCTTGGTCTCGTTCAGGTATTCCGCGCCCTGGATCAGGCCGCCAGTGATATCGGTATAGGCACTGCCCTTGACTCCCTTGGCAAACGCCGCAATGTTGATTTTGAATGCGCGCTTTTGCGAGGTAGCCTTCGAAGGTCGCTTGTCAAACGTGACCTTGGCGATGATATCTTTTTCAGTGAAACTACGCGTCTCCACCTTGGCCACCGCAAGCGAATCCCCCGGGTTCAGCGTCGCCAGCAGGTAATTGATAATCTTGGATGCTTTATTCATCTCCTGATCATAGGTACCGGAAGTATCCACCAGCATATACACGCCATGGCTGTGAATGCGGCTGTCACCACAAGCGCTGACGAGTACCATTCCGAACGACAGGATCAAGAGGGTCAGATATTTACTCATGCCGCTCTCCTGAGTTTAGAAAGTTCCTTATCTTCTGTATTACCCGTATCTCCCGTCGAACCTGCACGCATCCCTATCACCCAGCGTTCTATCATCAGCGGAATGACAATCAGTATGTCATAGGCCAGTTCGAGCACTTTGGGGAGCCGTTTGAACAGCATACCGGCAAACCTAAGCGCAAAACCAAGGCCGCGCATAGCCTGCACCAGAAACACGCCGAGGACGGTGCGCAGCGAATGCATCACATTTTCCAGCGGGATCGCCACGAACGCCAATGCGAACGGAAGCACGAAGCCCATGATCATTTGTCCGATCATCGGTATGCTCGTCAACAAACCATTCGACGCAGGTGGAGCGGCAGAGGCAAGGTCCCGCAACAGCGACGCCTTGTCGACGACCAGCATATCGCGCATCAGCGCGAGGGAGGACTCGATCGCGGCCAGGATGATCAAAAAAATCAGCGACGCTAACATTAACCGGTGACGCATACGATCATCCATACTGGCGATCCTGGGAAACAATTGCGTGATGCGCAGCGATTCGAGCAGGAACAGGCCCATCGACGCTTCCATCAGAATGATCACCAACGCCGCGACATCAGACGTCTTCAGGCTGTTGGTGATGTAATCGCTGGCGCCGACCATCTCCGACATGGGCAGCGCGATCAGCTTGTAGTTGATAAACGCACCGCCCATGGCTATCACCAACACCAGCGAGGAGATCGCCAACTGAACGAAACCGGATACAGTCAGAGCATGTTCGGTCTTGTTGTCCTTAGCCCTGATGGCCTCCAATTTTTCCATATGGCCATCGATCTGCTTCGCGTTGGTCTGGAGAGTGAGCATCTTCCTTTCCATTTCACCTGTCAGTTTTTCCACAGAGCGCCAGGATGGCTGCATCGCTTTCAAAATCTTGTGCCGCTCTTCATAGGAACGGCGGAACTCCGCGACAGTCTGGTCATGTATCTTCTGGATGGATTTGTTGATGTCCTCCAGAAGCTTGCGCGGAATATCGCCTCCCGATTTTATCTGTGCGACAGATTTAAGCGCGCCTACCCATTCTGGAGGGGGCGGCGGGACCTCTCCACATTTGTGGTAATCATCTTCGATGCGGGTCGCTTCTTCCATCATTTTTCGCTGCAAGGCAGGAAACTCCTGCATATCCTTACGAATCATATTGCTCACTCGCTCGAATTCACAGTCGATCACGGTAGCTTCACTTTCCTGTCCATGCGCCAACAGCACCGACTGATTACGCACCCGTAAGCTATCCGCACAAAGGAACAGCCAGCGTGCAATGAATCGCGTAGACTGGGACAGAAGCTCACATATCGAGTGGATGACTCCATGCATTGGCTTGCGCGCTGCATACAGAAACAGCATCGCCAATACGGCCACCGCCAATACGGAAAAGGCCACGTTATTGGGCCAAAGCAACCATGAATTCCAGGTTGTCATTACCGGTTCCTCCCTTTGCTCATACCGCTGCTTTTCTCATGCCGTGACGATGCATCAAAAAGTTACTTGTCGCTGGGGCACAGGATCTGCGCCCATTTGCGCCACACTCGGTCTAAAAAGCTCCTCACTGTATGCCCACGAATACACCTTGTGTTTCTCCTGCTCTGCAGCCTCGCATCCGGCCGCACCTCCTTCGCCTTTTCGCACAGGCAATGAGGGACAGGCTCCCAGCCGGCTCTTTCTGCCCATACTTGAAAGGGTACGCGCGAATGGTTGCGAATCACGGCATTCCAGGTTCTAGAGAGCATTATTCATGCCGTTTCGTCGCGAAATCGCCCAAAAGCGCGTTCCTCTTGAAGCGTCCTTCGACAGGCTCGGGACGCCCTGAGCCCCTCGAAGGGCATATCTCGTATCCCGCATGCGAGGATACAGGCACACTCTTTCCGTCCTGCACTTCACGCTTCACGAACAACGCTTCACGTGCGGGCGAGGCTGAAAGGATCAGCCCCTTGACGACATTACAGGGATAGGTCTTATCACCATGGCCATCCCGGACTGGTGCAACAATCTACGATGGAGGCCTCTATGCGCGCACTGTCGATTCGCTCTGGTCACGCCCTCGTGAGGCGGTTGATCCTCATATCATTCCTGCTGCTCCCCTGGCCTGTTCTGGCAGAGGAAGGAGCGGCGCTCCCCCTCTCCAAGATCGTGCTCTATTCCAGCGGCGTGGGGTATTTTCAACATGACGGCACGGTGAACGACCGAACGCAACTCGACCTCCGCCTGCATGCAAACCAGATCAACGACATGCTGAAAAGCCTGGTCGTGCAAGATTTCGGAGGCGGCAAAGTCTCGACCGTTACGTATGGTTCTCGCGATCCTGTGACGAAAACGCTCGGCAGCTTCGGGATCAATTTGAACGGCAATCCGACCCTGGGACAGATTCTGACTCAGGTTCGTGGGGAACCGGTTGAAGTCACCGCGCCCAATCCCATCGTCGGCACGTTGCTGGGCGTGGAGAAGAAAACGGAGTCCATCGGCGAGGGCTCGCAGCACCGCGTCATCGAGCAGGAATATATCACGCTCCTGACAGAAGACGGGTTCCGCTCGCTCTCGCTGGCAAACGTGCAACGCATCAAACTCACCAATCCCGCCTTGAACATTGAAATGCAGCAGGCGCTGGCCGCACTCGCGGCAAATCACGATGCCCAGAAGAAGACGGTCTCGATTACCTTCGACGGCACCGGGAACCGCCAGGCCCGTGTCGCCTACCTGACGGAGACCCCGGTCTGGAAGACCACCTATCGACTCGTCTTGGACGAGGACAAGGCGCCCTATCTGCAAGGCTGGGCCATTGTAGAGAATCAGACGCAACAGGACTGGCGCAACGTGAAACTCTCGCTTGTCTCGGGACGGCCCATTTCCTTCACGATGGATCTGTATCAACCGCTCTACAACCCACGTCCACTCGTACAACCTGAACTCTACGCCAATCTCAAACCCCAGACATACGGCGATGCCATGGATGAACTCAAGTCGATGGCTTCGGCCCCTCCAGCCCGTAGCGACATGAAAAAAGAACGTTTGCTCGGCAAGCTGGCCCAAGGTTTTGCCGGTGGTCGGGCCAATGCCCCGGCAGCATCCGCCGTCGCCGCCGAAATGGAGATGGGCAGCTTGGAAGAAGGCGTGGTCCCCATGGCGATGGCCGAAGATAAGGGTGAGCTGTTCGAATATCGTATCGATCAGTCCGTCACCCTCGCCAAGCACCAGAGCGCGCTGCTACCCATCATCGGCCAACCGCTCCAGGGACAGAAAGTATCGCTCTACAATCAGAGCGTCAACGCGAAACATCCCTTGAACGGATATCGGCTGAAAAACACATCGGCCCTTCATTTGATGCAAGGCCCCATCACGCTGTTCGATAGTGGGACCTATGCGGGCGATGCACGCATAGAGGATCTTGCTCCGGGACAAGACCGGCTGATCAGCTATGCCCTCGATCTCAAGACCGAAGTGGAACCCAAACTCGAAGGCGGCACGCAAGAACTTGCGACAGTCTCGCTGAAGAAGGGTACGATGCTCATCTCACGCCGTTTGGTCGAAGACCGGACCTATCTCGTGAAAAACCGCGACGCCCAGGCCAAGACCGTACTGATCGAACAACCCTATCGTGCAGACTGGAAACTTGCCGAACCGAAAGAGCCGACAGAGCGAACGCGCGACCTGTACCGCTTTAGCATCGCAGTCGATCCGGGGAAAAGCGCGACGCTCCGCGTCAAAGAAACGCTGCCCATTCAGGAATCGATCCTCTTAATGGAGAGCGGCGTTGACCAGATCGCCCATTACCAGCAAGCGAAGGAAGTCAGCCCAAAAGTGAAAGAGTCGCTGCAACGTGTGGTGCAATTACGCAGTACGCTGGACGGCACGCGTGCCCAAAGAACCCGCCTAGACCAACGCACCGCCGAGATCACGGCGGAGCATGCTCGCATCAGGGAGAATATGCAGCGGCTTCAGCAGAACTCCGATCTCTATAATCGCTATGTTAAGAAGTTGGACCAGCAGGAGACCGAACTGGAGAAACTACGCAAGGAAATCGAGAACCTCAAGAACACGGAAGAAGAACATCGGCGGGAGTTGCAGAACTACGTGATGAATCTGGATGTAGCCTAATCCTGTCAGGCGAAAAACCGTCTGATATCTTCGGAAGGTGCGCAGCCGACAAGGACATCACCCTCCGGCGAGACAATGAGGGGAACCCCGGCCTGGCCTGTTACGTGCCAGGCCGACTCCCATTCTTGAGCCACTCGGCGATCCTCGTCATTGATCGTACCCATACTCTCCGGTGATCCTCCTACCTGCTCGACCAGTTGCCTGAGCACCCCCGGATCAGAGATGTCCCTGCCTTCACACCAGAAGGCCCGATAGGTCTCACGCACAAAGGTCATCATGTGTGATCGATCACGCCGTAAAAGTACCACTGCCTGTTCGATCGCCGGCCTCGTATTGGGCTTACCAGGAGGGAGCGCGATCGGCAACCCTGACGCCAACCGCTGCACGACCGTCACTTCGTGACGCAGTTCAGCGCCCAATGAACCCTGCCAAGGTTTCATTGGACGAGGCAGATGCGAGGCATGCTGCACACCTCGCCATTCACAGCGAGCGAGTAAGTTCATCTCGTGCAGCCGTTCGTGCATCGCATAACAGAACGGACAGTTAAAGTCACTGTAGAGGGTGTAGGGAGCCGTCATACTCTAGGAATCACTCAGACCATCGTCTTACAATAGCGCACCAAGCACCAAGAATACCAATAGTCTCCTCCCTATTTTGCCATAACCCACGAACCTGGCATTCGTTCAAAGAGGTATGGTATGTGAGCTCATGCCGACGCCCTCCGTCTTGCTCCTCATTCCCCCGCTCACTCAGTTGAATACTCCCTACCCATCCACCGCCTTTCTCACGGGGTTTCTCCGTGGTCGCGGGATCGAGGCTTCTCAAGCCGACCTCGGCATCGAAATGGTGCTCCGCCTCTTTTGTCGGTCAGGGCTCCAGGGCCTGTTTGAGCAGGTGCGCAAACGCGAAAATGAATTGCCCGGTGAAGCTAGACAGATGCTGGCGGTCGAGCCGGCCTATCTGAATGCCATCGAGCCGGTCATTGAATTCCTCCAAGGACGCAATCCCTCATTAGCCTTGCTCCTCGCCCGTCCAGGATTTCTTCCCCAAGGCCCTCGGTTTGCCGACCAGAGAGGAAGCGCTGCGTTGTCACGTGGCTTGTCGGAGCAGGATCGTGCTAAACGGTTCGCTACCTTGTATCTCGAAGACCTGGCCGATCTGACCCAGGCGACCGTGTCTCCCCATTTTGCCCTGAGCCGCTATGCCGAACATATCGCCCGAGCAGCCTCATCGTTTGAGACCATCATCGACGCGGTAGCCGTCCCTCCGACGCTGACGGACCAATTCATGCTCGAATCCTTGTGGGAACATCTTGAGCGACTCCATCCTTCGCTCGTCTGCCTGACTGTTCCCTTTCCCGGGAACCTCTATGGTGCGTTTCGTATTGCCCACTCGATCAAGAGCCAACGACCCGACATGACCGTTGCCCTTGGCGGCGGATATGCCAACACGGAGCTTCGCCGTCTTTCGGACCCCCGCGTATTCGACTATGTCGATTACGTCACGCTCGACGACGGGGAACGGCCTCTGCTCTCGCTGATCGAACATCTGGCAGGAACCAGACCGCGCACGCAACTCTGCCGAACCTTCTATCGGGACATGGATCGAGTAGTCTTTGCGAATGATACATCCGATCGGGAGTTCAGCATAGCCGAGGTCGGCTGTCCAACCTATAGCGGCTTGACCTTGGGGCACTATCTCACGATCTTGGACAGCACGAACCCGATGCATCGTCTCTGGTCGGAAGGCCATTGGAACAAACTCACGGTCGCCCACGGCTGTTATTGGAAGCAATGTACGTTTTGCGATGTCGGGCTCAACTACATCAGCCGTTATGAAATGACGCCGACCGATCGGCTCATCCAGCAGATCGAACAACTGATCGCCGAAACGGGCCACCGAGGGTTTCACTTTGTCGACGAGGCAGCCCCTCCCTCTGCGCTAAAATCGCTGTCCTTGGCGTTACTGGAAAAAGGCATCACCATTTCATGGTGGGGTAATATCCGCTTTGAAGAAGCGTTCTCGCCGGACCTCTGCCGCCTCCTGGCAGCTTCCGGCTGCATCGCCGTGACGGCGGGACTTGAAGCTGCCTCGGACCGTCTTTTGGATAAGATCAAGAAAGGGATTACCGTCGATCAGACTGCGTTCGTGGCAGCGGCCTTCAAAGACGCAGACATTCTCATTCACGCCTATCTCATGTACGGATGCCCCTCTGAGACAGTGCAAGAAACGGTGGACTCGCTTGAACGGGTGCGACAATTATTCGCGGCAGATCTGATTCAATCCGCCTTCTGGCATCGTTTCACCGCCACAGCCCATAGCCCGATCGGGCTCAAGCCGGCTGCCCATGGATTGCGCATCCTCGGGCCAGAGTTTCAGGGCTTTGCGGAGAATGACTTTCTACATGAGGATCGACGTGGCACGACGCCGGAGTGGCTCGGCGAAGGACTACGACGGTCAATGCTCAATTACCTCGAAGGGCGAGGACTCACACTCGACGTCCGCCAATGGTTCGACCATTCCGTGCCAAAGCCACGCGTCTCCTCCACGTGGGTACGTCGTCTCCTCAAGGGCCGAACCGTTGAAGATGACCCACGAGCAGAACGGCGATTCGTCTGGCTCGGTGGGCAACCGGTCTGTGAACCTGTCGGAAGAAGAACGCGACTCATTCTGCCTGGGCGTACCAGCGATCACGCCGTCACACTCCCCGACCAACAGGCCCAGTGGCTTGACGATCTCATTCGACAATCCACACCTCAAAACAACCCATCCCGTCCCTATCCCCTGCTCCGGGAAACGAAAACCACATTTCCAGGAACCACTCGAGAGTTCGAGACCTTCCTCGGTACTACCTCCTGGAAGAAGGTTCGCTCTGCCGGCCTGCTGCTCGTATAAACAGGATGCTAAAAACACGAAGGGCGGGAGAAGCTCACGGCCACTCCCGCCCTTGTGATTGATCGAACGCCAGACTACTTATTCGGCTGCGGGGTATAACGCAGGTAGGGCTTGACGCTCTTGAAGCCCTTGGGGAAGAGCGTCTTTGCTTCAGCATCGTTCACAGCCGGGGTGATGATGCAATCCTCCCCGTCCTTCCAGTTCGCCGGCGTGGCGACTTTGAACTTGGAGGTCAATTGGAGCGAGTCGATGACTCGCAGGAGTTCATCGAAATTCCTGCCACATGAAGCAGGATAGGTTAAGGTTAGCTTTATCTTTTTGTCCGGCCCGATGATGAATACTGATCGGACGGTCATGTTGTCCATCGCGTTCGGATGGATCATGTCATACAGGGCCGCGACCTTTTTCTCCGGATCGGCGATGATCGGATAATTCATTGTCGTGTGCTGCGTTTCATTGATATCTTTGATCCAGCCTTTGTGCGAATCCAGCGGATCGACGCTGACGGCGATGACTTTCACGCCCCGCTTCTTGAACTCCGGCGTAATCTTGGCGACGGTCCCCAACTCGGTGGTGCAGACGGGGGTATAGTCTTTCGGGTGCGAGAAGAGAATCCCCCACCCGCCGCCCAACCACTCATGAAAGTTGATGGTCCCTTCAGTGGTCTCTGCAGTAAAATTCGGTGCCTCGTCTCCTAGTCGTAGTGCCATGGTAGCCTCCTTTATTCAAGTCAATGAATCGACATCGCTGATTGCACTACGATACTGTCCTTCCTAGATGAAGTGCAAGGGGAACCGAGGCTTATTCTCCTTCGCCGAATACCCCGCCGCTTCCGAACTTCGTAGCCGAAGTGGCTACTTCGGCGGAGTAGGCTGCTGCGGGGAACCTCATTGACCAGCCGTAATGTTCAATCGACTTCTCACCATTTCGTGATCCGACGCGGTCAGATCGACTTCGGTCAAGAACACACGCTCGTCGGCAAGCTTGCCATCCACGATTAATTGTCCACGCACCTGTTCCGCCCGTTGCTGTGCCAGGAGGCGGAGATCCATTTCATCAACCAGAAGCGAGGCAGCCAGCTGCTACTTCATCACCTCCGCGGTCAGAGGCTTACAGCCGGAAGGATGAATGCCTTGATGAGGTAGGGCAGCAGGAAAAAGCCTATGAGGCTGTAGCCAATGAGGAAAATCGTGGTATGGCAAAAAGAC
>CAVUHR010000015.1:0-42496 GCA_963741245.1 Nitrospirota bacterium
AATCCCTTTGGCCAGGGCTGCTGATTTCTCTTCCAGCTTCTTATAGACCCCGTGGGCTTTGAGCTGTTTGAGCGTTTCAATGCCGGCGGACACGGCCAACGGATTTCCCGACAACGTCCCCGCCTGATAGACCGGCCCCAACGGCGCGATCAGATCCATGATCTCTTTCCGCCCTCCGTAGGCGCCGACCGGCAATCCTCCGCCGATGATTTTCCCCAGCACCGTCAGATCCGGAGTAATGCCGTAGAGTGTTTGGGCTCCCCCGTAGGTCACGCGAAAGCCGGAGATCACCTCGTCGAAAATCAGGAGGATGTCGTTTTCTTCAGTGAGTCGACGGAGTGACGCAAGGAATTCCGGCGCCGGCGGCACGACGCCCATGTTCCCCGCGATCGGTTCCAGAATAATGCAGGCCAACGTGTCCCGATGTTCCTTGACGATCTGTTGGACCGCTTGGAAGTCGTTGTACGGGACGGTCAAGGTGTGCTTCGCAAAGTCAGCCGGAACTCCAAGCGAATCCGGGATCCCCAACGTAGCCAAACCTGAACCGGCCTTCGCCAGCAAATAATCGCTGTGGCCGTGATAGCACCCTTCAAATTTCAGAATACTGTCTCGCTTCGTAAAGCCACGCGCGACACGAATCGCGCTCATGACCGCCTCGGTGCCGGAGCTGACGAGTCGGACCTTTTCCATCGATGGGAAGGCGTCGCGGATCATGCGAGCAAGCATGACCTCCAGCTCGGTCGGCGCGCCGTAACTGGTTCCGTTTGCGGCAGCCTTCTTGATCGTACGGATGACCGATGGGGCGGCATGGCCCAAAATCATCGGGCCCCATGACAGGACATAGTCGATGTAGGCGTTCCCATCGACGTCATAGAGGCGGGCGCCTTTGGCGCGCTTGATAAACCGGGGTTGGCCTCCGACGGAGCGAAAGGCGCGCACCGGACTATTTACGCCCCCGGGAATCAACTGCTGCGCGTCGGCAAACAGCTTGGCGGAACGAGTGGTTTTCATAATGGGGGCGCACAGTACCACGCAGTCGAGCGTCGGTCAAGAAAGAGGAGGTTTATGCTGTGTGATAAGGTGACCGGGGCCAAAAAATGTCTGAAGAGGTGCGGTTCTCAGCATTATTGGTGCAGACTGTTTTGCTGCGAAGCAGGGACTGTTCGTAATCCCTTGCAAATGTGCCGATTCATGCTACCAAGCGAGTGCGGCTCGACTCTTGCCTAATAAGTGAGTAATATTCGGCAGTCTAGACAGCGATTAAGAGATCAACGATGAAGATTGTCTGTTCATGGTGCCGACGAGAAGGGAAACCCGAGCTGGTAGGCGAGAAGGTGCCTCTCGACGATGCTCGGGAAACGCATGGGATTTGCGTCGTTCATCGCCACGCTGTCGAAGCCCGATGGCAGGCATCGATTCACACTGCCTCGCACTCTGGAGTCGCGACAGGAATATCTTCTATGCTCTTCCGCTGGACAGGCTTGCTGAACGTAACCAAGAAGATGCGCCCGTAGGACAGGCGCATTCTGCTAGGTCCGTCTTGAAGGAATTCGGCGCCGTACTCCTGGCTCCCGAGTCGGTTCCGCATTGATTTCGTTCATCCCCCAGTGGGCCCGCTGGGCTTTCTCTCGCTCCGATACAGCGAACAGCACGTGAAAGGGCGTTGCTCGTTGCGCGCCCATTTCCGCCTGTCCGTTTCCCCAGGCTTCTCCCGCATCACGCAAGATTTCAAGAAAGGTTTCATACTCTGCTTCGTCGTCGGATAACACATGGGCCGCATCAGTGATGAGCAGAATATAGCCCTTGGCCGGCAGCCATTCCAGATCGGCAAGACATTCCTCCAAGGCGTCCCAGTTGTGACCGAAGTAGTCAGGGAACTCCAATGCCCGTGCGAATTCCGCAAACAGACTTGCTGGCGTCTTACAGTGACGGCCCTTGATGACCTTCATCGCCAACCCGTTCGGTGGGCGCACCAGCGACTTGGCGCGCTGCCCGGCTGTGACCATAAGTAATGAGGTCCAGGGGGCCTTCGTCGATTGGAGATAGGCAGTCAATGTCATTGTGTGTTTCGGAGTCATGGTGTCTCACTCAATGGCATAAACGTTCGGTAGTGGTTACCGGTATAGTAGGCCCTGCGGACTGAACAGATGGGACAGAGGCAGGACGGTACGAACCCTAGCATGCACGATCTCGGAGGATCAACGGGCGTGAGAGGAGCGGGCGCTCGAGGCCGGAAATTGTTGCTATCGCTCATTCGCCAGCGTAGCATCCAACGTATTCATCCTGTTGAGGATGTTCTCCAGATCAGCATCTCCCGGCCACCATACGGGCAGATCGGATAGGCTCCTAGGACGAGTCAACGAGGTATAGATTGGAATCCGCAGTGGACCGGCTTGAGTTTGTGACAGTCGAAGGGCTCCTAGCCTACGGAGAGATGCTGGCGCGTCGCACCGCCGGTGAGGGAATTTCGCTCCCACCCATCCCGACTTCCTCAGTCGATCGACCACAGCGAACCCGTGACGCCATGGAGAAGATCAGGGCGTTTGTGCAGGGTGCGCAAGGGGGTTTTCCTGGGGCAGAGGAGTATCGGGCTACCCGTCGCGCTGTGATCGAAGAGGGTTGCCGGGGCGACGAACTGGTGTTCTTTGCCGCCTGGAATGCTCTCCTCGCAGCAGGCGAGTTGGCTCCGCTCTTCCGCGTGCCGATCGGGTCAGTGCAGAAGCCGGCGCATCGCCGGCCGGTGGCGATCGTGCCGCGCGCGCAACTGACGCCGCAGTTGGTCGAGGATCGTATCGTGCTGGACTTGGGCGAGGATCGGTTTTGGCTTTTGCCGCGCGATTTAACCGGTCGCACGCTCCTGTTCACGATGCGTCATGGTATCTCACGCGTGGAGAGCGGCACCTATCGAGTCGGGCGCCGCCTCGCGAACGTGCTGGATCCTGAGCGAGGCGTCCCCAAAGCCGACGCAGTCGGTGCAGCCCTGGCTCGGATGCTGGGCGTGGTCGGGCAACAGTTAGACTTCCTGCACATTCACAACTACCTCGATCCGCGCACCTTCGTCCATATGGTGAGCCAGAGTCCCAATACGCGGCAACTGTATGAGCGGGTGATCGCGGCGCTGATGCAGGCGCAGGCGCATCACGCTGAGGCACTCCCACCCGCCTGCGATCCCGCCTTAGACTCCCAGGATTTCGGATGGGTCACAGGTCTAGAGAAGAAGGTGGAAGCCGAGGAGGCCGCAAAGGCATTCGGCGTGGACGTGCAGACGGCCAAGCGCCTGATCAAACATCCCCTCTACAGCTACCCGGGCGGGCATTCCTTCTTCGATGTCTATGTGGATATTGTCGATGGCTTCCGCCGGTTAGGTCAGTCCCACCAGGGGAAGGCCGTGTGTGTGTATAGCCACAGTTCCACGCTGCGGGCGCTCATGATTTATCTCGATCCTCGTCCCTTTCGCGAAGCCTTCACCGAGTTTGGCGAATATAAGGAGGGACAGGATAACGTCGTTCTGCTGACCTACGAACAGGGACTCATATCCGGCTATTCCACCGCCGTGGGTCTGTCAGCGCGGGAACGGGCGGCGCGGGAGACCTGGGTGAAGGTCGAGCGCGAACGCAGAGACCGCATCACGCTCAAGCCCCGACAAATCAAACGGATCGTGGCATTGGTCTCGGGTGGCGATTTCGCCGGTGCCGGCGCCGCGTTGAAAGAACTGCGCGTGACAGGACACCGGTTTGGCCTGGAGGTCTACTTCGTCCGTCACGGGTACTTAGGTCTGGCCAACAACTGGATCGAGGCGGTGACCGAGGACAATACTCGTGGTATGGGCAGCCATGCGAGCAGTCCGATTGGGAGCAGCCGCTTCGAAGATTTCAAGGACGAGCAGGTGCAGCAGGCCACCATGCGGCATCTTCGGCCCTATATGGAAGACGGAGCCTTGGTGGTCATTGGTGGGGACGGGAGTCTTCGAGGCGCGCGGGCACTCTACGAAGGATTTGGGGTCCAGACTGTAGGGATTCCTGGCACGATCGACAATAATCTCGCGGGGACGACCTCCCTGGGTTTTCATTCGGCCGTGTCTCTGGCGAATCAATCCATCGAGTCGCTGAAAGCCACCAGTTCCGCCATGGGCAGCGTCTTTTTCGTCGAGATTATGGGGGCGGGGTCCGGCCATCTTGCCCTCGCCTGTGCGTATCAGGCCAGAGCTGAAGGCCTCTTGGTCAACGAGCATCCCGATCCCGACGCGTATATCGACGACTTCATCCTGGGCACGCTCAAACGCACCTTGGGCGTCCCGAACAAGAGCCATCTGTTTGTGGTGGCGGAACAGACGCCCCATCGCCATCACCCGGATGGCGGCGTGCGCGGTCTTGTCGAGTATGTCGCCAGCACACTCACCACGTGGCCACAGTTTCAGGCACGCCCCGGTGAGTATCGCCTCGCCCCTGCAACCAAAGCCACGATCCTCGGGCACACATTACGGGGGGCACCCCCGACCCCCGAGGACAAGACCATCGGACAAGATCTAGCCTATGAAGCGATTCGCCGACTCGTCAAGGAGCCTGAGCGGGTGGTCGGGTGCATGTTGGCCTATCGCGGGCCAGGCACCATCGAGGCAATCCCACTCCACGCTGTGGCACCGAAGCAGTTCGACTGGGAAATCTTCGCACGAATGCACGGAAGCGAGCTTCCGTAGCGGGGTGAATGGAGCGTGGCATCTTACCGTGAAGGCCGTGCCCTGATTCCATCTCCACTCATCGTCGCAGGGCGACTCGATCATGGATTAACCAGGCTGCCTGCGCCTGAAACAGCGGTTGCGTTGTGGGCTTAGAGGTCGTTTGCTAGAATGGCATTCCCGGACATCATCTAACAGCATTGTCTATGCGTAAAGCCAAAATCGTGTGCACCATTGGCCCCGCCAGCGATTCGCCCACCTTGCTGGATCAGTTAATTGAAAGCGGCATGGACGCGGCGCGACTCAACTTTTCTCATGGGACCCACGAATCGCACGCGCATGCGATCAAGGCCATTCGCGAGGTAGCGGATCGTCGGCGCGTGGCGGTAGCGATCATCCAGGACCTGCAAGGACCCAGGATCCGTGTTGGAGAAGTCGATCATGGTGGGATCGATTTGGTTGCCGGCCAGACTGTGAGGCTCGTGACGACTCTGCTCCGGTCTGGCGGTCAACTCGGCGCACAGTCTATCGCTCCATCCGGCATGCGTGAGATCCCGGTGACGTACCAATACCTGGTGCGGGATGTCCAGCCAGGCGCCCGCATCCTGATTGACGATGGGTTAATCGAGCTGATTGCTGATCGGATTATCGGCGGCGCCGTCGAATGCGGAGTCGTGACCGGGGGACGACTCACCTCGCGCAAGGGCATGAACCTACCGGATACTCGCATCAGCGCTCACACTCTGACAGACAAAGATCGGGACGATCTCCGGTTCGGCATCGCGCAGGGGGTGGACTATGTGGCCCTCTCGTTTGTCAGAGATCCCGATGACGTGGTTGCCGCAAGGAAGTTAGTAGCCGACTGGGGCGGCGACGTGCCGATTATTGCGAAGATCGAAAGGCCAGAAGCGGTTGAGTGCTTGAACGCGATTCTTGATCAGGCAGACGGTGTGATGGTTGCACGGGGCGATCTGGGAGTGGAGATGGGGCCGGAGGCGGTTCCGCTCCTACAGAAACGCATCATCGCCGAAGCCAACCGCCGCCGCCGCCTCGTGATCACGGCCACTCAGATGTTGGAGACCATGACGTACCGCACGCGCCCGACAAGGGCCGAAGCGTCGGATGTGGCCAATGCCGTGCTCGATGGGACTGATGCCGTGATGCTGTCCGCAGAAACGGCGATCGGGCAGCACCCGGTTGAAACAGTCCGTGTCATGGACCGAATCGTTCGAGCCGCAGAGGGAGGGACTCGATCATGGCGTACGCGCTCGTCCGACGCGCCACAGGGGGAAGACTCATTCCCGGAAGCCATTTGCCATTCAGCCTCTTCGGCAGCCTCAGCCATCGGGGCGAGCGTCATCGTGGCATTTAGCGAACGGGGTACGACTGCGCGCTTGCTGTCGAAACAGCGACCTGACGCGTCAATTATTTCATTCACACCATTTGAGGCCGTACGGCAGCGGATGGCGCTGTACTGGGGTGTGATCCCTCACACGATGCGGCAGATCGCTCAAACTGATGAACGGATCGATGAAGCGGAACGCCGCCTCAAGACCGAGGGACTAGCGACAATGGGACAGCGGATCGTGATTCTGTCGGGGACCAGGATTGGTCAGCCCGGGGAGACAAATTTGATGAAGTTACATAAAGTCGGGTGAGCTGAAGCGACAGAATGGGCCCTGTGCCCGCACAGCACCTGCGAACTGAGCGCTCCATTGCCGCCCGCGCGCATGCAGGCTGTTTAAAAAGGTCGCCCAGCATGGCCGCAGCGAGCGAAGAGGCGTGAGGCTTACTCAGTTCCCTCAGGAGGAGTACAGATTGGAAGAAAAGAGCACACGATGACACCCAACATTGTGGGGCGGCTAGTGTGTATTCTGTGTCAGTTGCTTGCCCTGGTATTGTCGGCCGGAGATGGGCTCGCGCAGACCGGATCCCTCACGCATTCTCCGGCAGATGTGGTGAAACGATATCTGGCGCTTGATTATAAGGGGGCGCGGCTTGATGCCATCTCGGTCGAGACGGTCACGTCCTACACGAGTTGGAATGAGGAACCGGTGTGGGGGCATGTCGTCGTGACGCGAGGTTTTGTGGTGGCGGAGCAGTATCGCCAGTGGGAGGTGATCGATAGTCTGGAAGTCGTGATTCCGGTCACCTTTCAGGTCATAGGCTCGGTATATATGGAAACCGCCGGTTTCGTCCAGGAGGTTGAGACAGAAGAGATACGGTTTCGCGTGAAAGCCGTGAAGAAGCGATGGAGAATTGTCGAGCCGATGCTTCCCCCTCACGTGGGACTGAAGCGGATGGTGAATCTCGTGCGCGAAGCCTGGATGAAGGAAACCGATCCGGCGAAGCGAGACCGTCTTGGGGCGTTGCGGGACGAGTTACGAAAGGCGAAGTAATGATGGGCAAGACCTCGGTCGAGCTGTTGATCTTCGATCTGGATGGGACGCTCATCGAGTCCAAATGGGACATTGCTGAGTCGGTGAACCTGACTTTAGCCGAACTAGGGCTGCCGCAGCGGCCAATCGAGGAAATCTTTGGGTTTGTGGGGGATGGGGTGAAACAATTGTTGCGCTTGTCGGTCGGCCAGGGCAGTCGGGTCACCTTCGATGAGGCGTTGCGGGTGTTCAGGGGCCAGTACTTGGCCCATTGCCTCGATCGCACCACGTTCTATCCTGGCGTTGGAGAGATGCTGACGCATTTCGCAGGCAAGCGAAAGGCTGTGGCCACCAACAAGTCGATCGAGTACACAAACGTGATTCTCCAAGGGCTGGGGGCGAATCATTTTCAGTACGTCGTCGGCGGGGACAACGGGTTCGGATTGAAGCCGGAGCCGGGCATGCTGTTGCATGTAATGGAACAACTGAATGTGCCGAAAGAACAGACCGTACTCGTCGGGGACAGCACCAACGACATCAACGGCGGCCACAATGCGGGTATCCGCGTCTGCGCAGTCGGCTATGGTATGGGGAATCGGGAGAAGATGGCCGCTTGCCGTCCGGATTGGTTTATTGAACGACCAGAAGAATTACTGGAGCTATTCATATGACGACTCAAGCGTCGCCCGTATCTCGTGAATCGTATCTCGCGGAAAGAAGTATTCGACGAAATAGCGATGTGAAAAGATCCGGTTGGGTCCTCAGCGTTCAGTTCTTAGCTCTTCCCACGCTTCACGCTTCACGCTTCACGGTTATCTTGCTTGCCACGGCTCTTAGCCTCAGCCTGAACCTTAACCTATTGCATGCCGCCTCGCCCGGCCTGGCGGATCGTGTGGTGGAACAGACATTGACGAACGGATTGACCATCCTCATGGTCGAACGACATCAGACTCCGGTGGTCTCCCTCAACATGACCTTCGGGGTCGGGGGAGTAAACGAACAGGTGGGGCAAACCGGCCTGGCTCATCTCTACGAACATATGGCGTTCAAGGGCACGAGGACGGTCGGGACGAAGAATTACGAGAAAGAACGCCCGATTCTCGAAGAGTGGTATCGAGTGGGGACCGAGCTGGAGCAGCGGCAACGGGAGCTCGCACGGAAGAGTCAGGAGAGACCGGCCAGTCCCGAGGATCGGGCCGCCATCGAGGGGCTGCAGAAACGATTTACGGAGCTACAAGAAAAGGCGGGACAGTTCGTGGCAGGCAATGAGATGGCCTTGCTCTACCAACGACACGGGGGGGTCGGGCTCAATGCAGCGACCGGCAAGGACCTGACTCGCTATATGATCAGCCTCCCGGCGAATCGTCTGCCGCTGTGGGCTGCGCTCGAATCCGATCGAATGGCGCATCCGGTCCTCCGCGAATTCTACAAAGAACGCGGAGTAGTCATGGAGGAGCGGCGGTTGCGGAATGACGACAGCCCCAACGGGCTGTTGTTTGAAACCTTCACCTCGGCTGCCTTCCGCGCACATCCGTATGGCATTCCGACGATCGGCTGGGAGTCGGACATCCTGTCGCTCACGCCGGCCGACACCGAAGCCTTCTTCAAAGCCTATTACGGTCCCGGCAATGCGACGATTGCCATCGTGGGCGATATTAATCCGAAGGACGTCATGACCTTGATCGAGCAGACGTTCGGCAAGATACCGGCCGCGCCTCCGCAACCTCCGATCGTCACAGTTGAGCCACCTCAACGAGGGGAGCGCCGCGTGGAGGTGGAGTTTGATGCTGAACCGTCGGTAGCCATCGGGTTTCACAAGCCGGCGTTGGGCCATCCCGACGACTATGTCTTCGACGTGATCGACACGGTATTAAGCGACGGACTCACCTCCCGGCTCTATGCGAATCTGGTCCGCGATAAACGGATCGCCGCCTCGGTGAACTCCGATTCGAACTATCCGGGGGTCCGTGCTCCGAATCTGTTCGTGCTCAGTGCCACACCGCTTGCGCCCCATACGACGGCAGAAGTCGAAGCGGCCATCTATGCCGAGCTCGAACGACTCAAGACGGAGCCGGTCTCCGCCAAGGAGCTTGAGAAGGTGCTGAATAACCTCGATGCCGATTTGGTGCGGGCGCTTCGATCCAACGGAGGTCTTGCTTCTCAATTGGCGCTTTATCAGACGGTAGCGGGAGACTGGCGCTATGCGTTAAAGGCTCGGGACAAAATTGCGGCCGTGACGCCGGCGGATATCCAGCGAGTGGCAGCTGAGTATTTCACAAAGTCCAACCGGACAGTGGCCACGTTGGTGAAGAAGCCCGGCGAGAAGAATGTCGCGACGGCGCCGCAGCACGAGGTGGCGCGATGAGGGACGTGAGGAAGCGCGTAAGGGGTGAGACGTTAGGGGTAAGGCGCAGCGCAACGGCCGTCGGTCTGTTGATCATCTCGATTCTGCTCCCGGTGCTGGCGGCCTGTGCTGGAGACCTTGCACTGGGCGATCCCAGGCAGATGAAGTTTAAGCCGGTAGAGTTTACCCCGCCAGAACCGGATCGCGTGGTGCTCGAGAATGGGATGGTCGTGTATCTCCTTGAGGACCATGAGCTGCCCTTGATCAGCATGACCGCGACTATGCGAACTGGGAGCTGGCTCGATCCGGTAGAGAAGATCGGCCTGGCTTCGTTGACCGGTTCTATCATGCGGACAGGCGGGGGCGGCGGTCTGTCGGCTGAACGAGTGGACGAAGAACTCGAACAGTTCGCCGGGGATGTGGGCATCTCGATTGGACGGCAATCAGGTTCCGCGTCGCTCGATGTGCTCAGCAAGGACTTGAAGCGGGGGCTCCAGATCTTCGCGGGACTCATTCGGACACCCGCCTTTGAGCCGGCGCAAATTGAACTGACCAAGCTGCAGGCCATCGAAGCAATTCGCCGCAGGCAAGATACCCCCGGTTCGATCGTCGGACGCGAGTTCGTGAAGCTTCTGTACGGAGCGGATCACCCGTCGGCGCGTGAAAGCAGCATCGGGTCTATCACCAGCCTCACCAGAGACGATTTGGTCGCCTTTCACCGGAAGACCATTCATCCGAACGGCATGATGTTGGGGGTGACGGGGGACTTCGACAAGTCCGCGATGCTGGCCCTGCTGCGCGAAGTATTTGGCGATTGGGAAAAAGGCGAGGTTCCGATGCTGACGATTGCCGACGTGCCCCAGGATCCGACGGCGAAGCCCGTTGTTCGGTTTGTGAACAAGGAGACCTCGCAAACGCATCTCCGCCTCGGTCATCTGTCGATCAAAGAGCAGGACCCCGACTATGTGGCGTTGGCGATCGCGAACGATATTCTGGGGGGCAGTTCCTTTCGCAGCCGTCTCTTCAACGACGTGCGGACCAAGCGGGGCTTGGCCTATTCGGTCGGCAGCCGCTTGAACTCCGGGGTGCACGATCAAGGCGTCTGGCTGATGCGTGCAGAGACGAAATTGCCATCGACGCAAGAGGTCATCGCTCGGTTTGTCGTGAACATGGAGCGGATGCGGACCGAGTTGGTGACGGACAGCGAGCTGGAGGAAGCGAAAGAGGCCTATGTGAACTCGTTTGTGTTCTCCTTTGCCAGTTCGTCCGCGATCGTGGAGCGGTTAATTGGACTGGAATATGACGGGCTTCCCAAGGATTTTCTCCAGCAATTGCGCGCCCGCGTGATCGCGTTGACGAAAGAGGAGATCCTGGCGGCGGCGAAGAAACATTTCCACCCCGATCGACTGACCATTGTCGCCGTCGGGGCCGGCGAGGCCCTGCCGAAGTTGCTGTCGGGATTCGGGGAAGTAAAGGAGATAAAGTTAGCCCCGGAGAGCTGAGAGGAGAGTGGACGGGGGGCTCGCCATTCCCCCTGCTCCCGGAGCGCGCACGATCAGAATGTGCTCGCTCGACGGCCGCAGTAGGGGAATAACCGAGCCCCCCTTCCTAGGGAATCAACGCCATCGGAGTTTTGGTGGGGAGGAGAGTCGAGCGGATGGTCTGATCGAGCTTGATACTCACACAGCCCGCATTTAAGAAAGTGCTCGCTGGGAGTCTATGAAAGGAGTCTGTCATGACTACCTATGTGATGCTTCTCAATTGGACGGATCAGGGAATTAAGAATGTGAAGGATTCGCCGAAGCGGCTGGATGGGGTCAAGAAGCTCGCGAAGGACTTGGGTGGCGAGGTCAAATCCTTCTACATGACGCTGGGGGCGTATGATCTTGTTCTCATCGTTGATATGCCGAACAACGACAAGTTGGCGAGTTTCGGCCTCAAGTTGGGATCGCTCGGCAATGTGCGGTCCACGACTCTCAGAGCCTACTCCGAGGATGACTATCGCCGCATCATTAGCGGCCTGGCCTAAGATGGCACAGGTGTGGAACAGAAGCGATAGTTGAAGGCTTCGTTATGCCGCTCGAAGACGATTTCTGTGACATTATCAAGAAGGCCCGCATCGGACAGGCATGGTCCGTGGCGGATGTGGCGCGGATGACCGGATTGCCCGTTGGCGACATCACAACGCTGGAGCGCGGCGTTCGCCCACCTGATCTCATTGAGGTTCGGACGCTGGCGAAGGCGTTAGGACTTCGTGCTGGTCCCTTGGAGCAGATCGCAATCGAGAAATGGGAACCGGTCGCGCAAGACCCGATAGCCTGGGTGGAGACAATACAGGGGTCGATCAATGGCTATGGCGTGCAGGGCTATGTGGTCCATGACGGCGGAGAGGCGGTGTTCATCGACACAGCGTACAATGCGCCGGCGATGATCGAGTTCTTGTCCACGCACCGCCTGCACCTGATGGGGATTTGTCTGACGCACGGCCATGCAGATCATGCCGACGGGATTGACCATATTCTGAAGTTTCATGAGGTACCGGTGTATCTCGGAACTGAGGATGTCGATCTCCTCAGCTGGCGGCCCCCCGGTGCACAGATGAAGGCGCCGAAAAATGGTCAGACGATTGCGGTCGGGCGGTTGCGCGTACACTGCCTGGCGACGCCGGGCCATACCCCTGGCGGGATTTGCTATCGCATGGATGCCGAGTCACAGCGCGTCTGTTTCGTCGGTGATACGTTGTTTGCGGGATCCATTGGCCGTTCGAATCCCAGTACGCTGTATCAGACCCATCTGGGATCGGTCTGGACTCAAGTACTCGAGTTGTCACCTGAGTATCGGTTGTTGCCGGGACACGGACCGGCCACGACAGTTCGTGAAGAACTCGACCATAACCCTTTCGGTACGGATCATTGAGCAGGATGCTGAAAAATTCTGCCAGCGGCGGGATGGCCCGGTGAGTCCTCTGTGCTCGCGCAACGCGCGGCCTAAGAAGGCCATCGTTGGACGCGCGCAGTTGGGGACTCATCCGGGTCATCCTGGGCAACATACACGAGCAAGCTTGGACGAACCATCGTAGAACGTCGCTGCGGTCTTGCTAGGGACAAGGCGCGTCTCGGCGCGCCAGGGATGGGCGGGTGAGAAGTCTGATCTTTTTGAGCATCCTGTGCGGCGTGTTCATGTTGTTCTAGACGTGCGGGCCAGTGAATTTCCACCGTGCCACAATAGTTATTCCGCAACCGCTTGAAGAAGACCCCATGAATCTGGACCAGCGGAACGATGACCAGCCGATCCGCAGCGGAGAGCTGCCGGTTGTGGCAGGACCGTCTGAGGACCTCAGTGATCTCCCTGCGGATGACGAATTCGAGGAGGCACCCTTCTCGAAATGGATCCTTCCCATCAGCCTCTTTGTGGCGACGATCTTTACTACACTGTGGGCTGGGGCCTATCAGGCCTACGAGGGACCAATCCATGGACCGGTGAATTTTCTGCTTGAACACCCCGAGACGCTCTGGCGCGGGATTCCCTTCGCTGCCACGCTGCTGATCATTCTGGTGACCCATGAATTCGGGCACTATGTGCTCTCCCGCATCCACCGAGTTCCGGCGTCGCTGCCGTTGTTCATCCCGGGCCCTCCGTATTTCATTGGCACATTCGGGGCGATCATCCGCCTGCGCGGGCCGATCTTGAATCGGCGCGCTCTGTTCGACATCGGCGTGTCTGGTCCGCTTGCCGGCTTCATCGTCGCGGTGGTGGCACTGGTCATCGGTCTGAACATGTCAACGGTCGTTGATCGGACGGCGACCCATGGATTGCAGTTGGGCGAACCATTGCTCTTGCAGTTCATCTCTTGGCTGGTTGTCGGATCCATCCCTCCTCAGGCTGACATCGTCTTGCACCCCATCGGGTTCGCCGCCTGGTTCGGTCTGTTTGTGACGTCACTGAATCTCCTTCCCATCGGCCAACTCGATGGCGGGCATGTGGCGTACGCCCTGTGGGGCAAACGTCAACGTACGATGGCGTTTATCATGGTGCCGATCCTCATCGTGCTGGGATACGTGGGCTGGCCCGGCTGGTGGCTCTGGGCCTTCATGGCAGGACTATGGGGTTTCGGGCATCCGCCAGTGCGCGATCTTCACATACCATTGGGCCGGGAGCGGATCGTTGTCGGATGGATTGCATTTGCCGTGTTTGTTCTCACCTTTGCGCCTGTTCCTTTCTCCTTCCACTAACAAGCTGCTGAAACAGTCCGCCAGCAGGGGGGGTGGCCTGGTTGGTCCCCCTTGCTCACGGAACCCCCACGATGAAGCAGTGGTCGTTCGACGTGCGCAGTTGGGGACCAAGCCAGGCCACCCCTTGAAAGAAGATAACGAGCAAGCTTGGAAGAACTATTGTTAGTTGCTTGCTGCAGCCTTGCCTGGGGCAAGGCGCGTCTCGGCGCGCCAGGGTTGGGCGGGTGAGAAGTCTGGCCTGTTTGAGCATCCCGCAACCGAACTCCCTTCAGCGGCCCGGATCAATCGAGAGATTTTCTTGTCCGATCGCGCACTCAGCCCTACAGTGTGCCTATGGAGTCCGCCGAGACCGCGACCCTGTTGTGTCCCAAGTGTCAGGCCGACCAGCCTGACGGAGCGACGGAGTGCGTGAAATGCGGGATTGTCTTTGCAAAGTATCGGCCGCATACCCCACTACAGCAGCATGTGCTGCTGGGTCGACCGCGCTGGGTTGTCCTTGCTAAAGAATGGCTCGTTGACGCAGATACGTCGACCGACTCGTTGACATTCGCTGGCCGGGTCGCAGTGTTTCTGTTGCTGCTCTGGTGGGGCCGAACATTAATTTTCACGCCGCTCGAAACCAACTACACAGGGGAATCGTTTCTCCATCTGATCAATCTGCCGTTCCACGAAGCAGGGCCATCTTCTATTTATCCCGTTGGGGCGCTTCATGACGATTCTCGGCGGAACGTCTCGGTCAGATCCTCATGCCGCTCGTCTGCCTGGCTGCCTTTCTCATCAAGACGCGCGATCTCTTCGGCGCGTCGGTGGCCCTCTGGTGGACGGCGGAAAGCTTCATGGATATCGCCCCCTATATCAACGATGCGCGAGCGATGGATCTCATGCTGCTTGGCGGGGTGACCGGGAAGGAAACGGACGGGCATGACTGGAACAATATCCTGACCATGTTGGGCTGGCTGGAGTATGACCATCGCCTGGCTCACCTCGCCTACAACCTCGGCATTCTCCTGATGCTGGCCTCGTTCGCTTGGGGCGGGCTGCTTCTTGTGAAACACTACCGCCGGCTATAGGATATGGCAAAAAAACTGTTGTGCAGCACGTGCTGACCGTCTAAGTTCTAGCGTACCAACATCATTTTTCCGCGGACTCCTAGTTCAAAGGGCCACGAAGAAAAAGAAAACCCCGCGCCTCCCCCGTCAATTCGAAACCCACTGCCACGACGCTCTTCCGCATGCAGGTAATCATCCTGCACAGCCTTGCTTCCCAGGCGCGTCATCCCTGCGTTCTTCAATGAGCTTCTCCCGTTAATTTTTATATCGTCTTAACACTCTCTCGGTCCGGTTTAACACCGTTCTGACACGGAGCTTGATAAGGTTCTTGACACGACAGGGGAGGCGTCACGAGGAGCGACGGCGATGATTACGAATATCTACCCTACCAAAAGCCAATCGTCTCATGTTCGTGTTGGCCAGCGCCATCATATGGGTGGCGAACAGTACAGGCGAGAAATGCGTGCGGCGTTGCATGAGCTACGACAGAGGCTAGGAGAGGGTCACAAGGGCGCCAGCGGCGCGCGGGTCGTCGTCACAGCCGGTCCGGCACCGTCGGCAGAATGTCGAATAAGAGGAAAATTGTTTCCGAGTCTCCGCGGTATTTACACCTTTTTTACTTCTTGCGGCCTATTGTGAATGCGGACAAGTAGAGAAAGACGTATGGACAACATTTCCTTTGCCGTCGATTGAGGGGGTATGCACATGGATCTCGTCTATCTGGCTATCGTAGCGATATTTTTTCTGCTGTCTGTCTGGCTCATCTCGGCGCTGGAGCGACTGTAAGGAGGGCATGGCCATGAATGTGATGTACGTGCTCGGCGGAATTCTGTCATTGGGATTGTTGGTGTATCTCATGGTGGCGTTGCTGAAACCGGAGTGGTTCTGATGACGATCAACGGACTGGTTCAAATCGGACTCTACTTTGTCGTGCTGCTCGCGCTGGCCAAGCCGCTGGGATGGTACATGGCACGAGTGTACGAAGGCCAAGTCTGCGGGCTCGACCGGGTGGTGGGCCCTCTTGAGCGGCTTATCTATCGTCTGTGCGGAGTGCGCGAAACCGAGGAGATGGACTGGAAGACATACGGGATCGCCATGCTGTTATTCAACGCGATGGGGCTGGTCGCGCTGTATGCGTTGCAGCGACTCCAAGGATTCCTGCCACTGAACCCAGCGGGTTTGGGAGCCGTCACGCCCGATCTTGCCTTCAACACGGCTGGGAGCTTCGTGACCAATACCAATTGGCAGGCCTACGGAGGCGAAACGACGCTGAGCTATCTGACTCAGATGCTTGGGCTCACCGTGCAAAATTTTGTGTCCGCAGCAACCGGTATGGCGATCCTGGTCGCGTTGATCAGGGGCTTGGCTCGCCGGAGCGCCCAGACTATCGGCAACTTTTGGACGGACCTCGTCCGCAGTACACTCTACATTCTCATGCCGCTGGCCCTGCTCTTGTCCCTGCTGTTGGTGTCACAAGGCGTCGTCCAGACGTTCGCATCATACCAGACCGCCACGTTGCTCCAGCCGGCCAGTTACGCCAAGCCCGTGATGGATGCGAACGGCCAGCCGGTGCTGGATGAACAGGGCCAGCCGAAAACAGAGCCCGCGACGGCAGCCGAACAGGTACTTGCGGTCGGACCGGCAGCCTCTCAGATTGCGATCAAGCAGCTCGGGACCAATGGCGGAGGTTTCTTCAACGTCAATTCCGCGCATCCGTTCGAAAACCCGACGCCCTGGTCCAATTTCCTAGAAGTATTGGCGATCCTGCTTATCCCGGCGGCGCTCTGTTACACGTTTGGGATGATGGTCGGAGATACGCGCCAGGGTTGGGCTCTCCTTGCTGCGATGACGATTATTCTGCTCTGTTTTATTCCACTGGGGCTGTGGGCCGAGCAAAGCGGGAATCCGGCTTTCACCGCTCTGGGGATCGATCAGGCTTCCAGTGCCGGGCAATCCGGCGGGAACATGGAAGGGAAAGAGACGCGATTCGGTATCGCCAACTCCGTCCTGTGGTCTGCCACTACCACGGCGGCCTCGAACGGCTCGGTAAATTCAATGCACGATTCCTACACGCCCTTGGGAGGGCTGGTGCCGCTCTTCCTGATTCAGTTCGGGGAAGTGGTGTTCGGCGGGGTCGGCTCGGGTCTCTACGGTATGATCGTCTTCGCCATCATTGCTGTTTTCGTGGCCGGACTGATGGTGGGACGCACGCCCGAATACCTGGGCAAAAAGATCGAACCCTATGAGATGAAGATGGCCTCCTTGTTGATTCTCATCATGCCGATGGTGGTTCTCGGTTTCACGGCAGTTGCGTCGGTGACGGGCGTCGGCACCAGCTCGATTTTCAACCCAGGCCCTCATGGGTTCAGTGAGATGCTCTATGCCTATACGTCGATGGGAAATAACAACGGTAGTGCGTTCGGCGGGCTGAGCGTCAACACACCCTTCTACAACCTCACCGGTGGGATCGCGATGTTGACCTCCCGCTTCTGGTTGGCGATTGCCACGTTGGCATTGGCCGGATCGCTGGCGAGGAAAAAACTCGTGCCGGCTGGGCCCGGAACCCTGCCGACCTACACACCGCTGTTTATCGTGCTGCTGATCGGCGTCGTCGTGCTCGTGGGAGCGCTCACCTTCGTGCCCGCACTGGCCCTGGGTCCAATTATAGAACACATCCTGATGGTGAGCCGATGACGGCACTGGCGTGGAGGATTTCGAGATGACAACGCAAGGAAAGAGAAGGCAATTGTTCGATCCTCAGATTATGCGACGGGCGCTGCTGGAATCCTTCCGGAAGCTTGATCCGCGCCACCAAATTCGCAATCCGGTCATGTTCGTGGTTGCGGTTGGGAGTGTGCTGACGACCGTCCTGTTCTTCCAGGCGCTGTTCGGGCAAGGCGAAGCGCCTGTCTGGTTCATCCTCGCCGTATCTCTATGGCTGTGGTTCACCGTGCTGTTCGCGAACTTTGCCGAAGCGATGGCGGAAGGGCGTGGAAAGGCGCAGGCGGAATCGCTGCGCAGTGCGCGGCGTGAAATGAATGCGAAGAAACTGGGCCAGCCGGAGTCCGGCGACCAGTATCTCAGTGCTCCATCCTCCATCGTCCCGGCGAGCGCCTTAAAGCGGGGAGACGTCGTCTTGGTGGAGGCCGCCGATTTTATCCCCTGCGACGGGGAGGTTATCCAAGGCATCGCCTCGGTGAACGAAAGTGCCATCACCGGCGAAAGCGCCCCCGTCATTCGAGAGAGCGGCGATCGCAGTGCCGTGACGGGCGGAACACGTGTCCTGTCGGATTGGTTGGTCATACGGGTTACGGCCAATCCCGGCGAGACATTTCTTGACCGGATGATTGCGATGGTCGAGGGAGCCAAGCGCCAGAAGACGCCGAATGAGATCGCCCTCAACATTCTACTGGCGGCACTTACGGTCATCTTCCTCTTGGCGACGGCCACGTTGCTTCCCTTTTCCCTCTACAGTGTGCAGTCGGCGGGCCAGGGGGCCCCTGTCACTGTGACGGTCTTAGTCGCTCTGTTGGTCTGTCTGATCCCGACGACGATCGGAGGATTGCTCTCTGCCATTGGAATTGCTGGTATGGATCGAATGGTGCAGGCCAATGTCATCGCCATGTCGGGGAAGGCGGTTGAAGCGGCTGGCGACGTGGATGTGTTGCTGCTCGACAAGACCGGCACCATCACGCTGGGCAATCGTCAGGCGACTGCGTTCCTTCCGGCTGACGGGGTGAACGATCAGGCGCTAGCCGATGCGGCCCAGCTTTCGTCGTTGGCGGACGAGACGCCGGAGGGGCGTAGCATCGTCGTCCTGGCCAAGGAAAAGTATGGATTGCGGGCGCGCGACATTCACGAGTTAGGCGCGACATTCATTCCCTTTACGGCTCAAACCAGTATGAGCGGCGTCAATTTGAACGGGCGGGAAATACGCAAGGGGTCCGATGGCGCGATCGAAGCCTATGTGACGGAACGGGGTGGGCACTTTTCTCAAGCGGTCCGCTTACATGTGGAGACCATTGCGAAGCAGGGGGGCACACCGTTGGTCGTGGCGGAGGGGCCAAATGTGCTGGGCGTGATTTACCTGAAAGATATCGTCAAGGGCGGGATCAAAGAGCGGTTTGCCGAATTGCGACGCATGGGCATCAAGACGGTGATGATCACCGGCGACAATCCACAGACTGCGGCAGCCGTGGCTGCAGAGGCCGGCGTAGACGACTTCCTGGCGCAGGCCACGCCGGAAGCCAAGCTCAAGCTGATTCGAGAGATGCAGGCCGGTGGCCGGCTCGTCGCGATGACGGGGGATGGCACGAACGACGCTCCGGCCCTCGCCCAGGCGGATGTCGCGGTGGCCATGAACACCGGCACGCAGGCCGCCAAAGAAGCCGGCAATCTGGTCGATCTGGATTCCAACCCGACCAAGCTTATTGAGATCGTGGAAATCGGCAAACAGCTCTTGATGACCCGCGGAGCCTTGACCACCTTCAGCATTGCCAATGATGTCGCGAAGTATTTCGCGATCATTCCCGCGGCGTTCGCCTCGACCTATCCCGCGCTCAATGTGCTCAATATTATGGGACTGGCTACGCCGGCCAGTGCCGTGTTGTCGGCCGTTATATTCAACGCGCTGGTCATTATCGCGCTCATTCCGCTCGCCTTGAGGGGAATCAAGTATCGCCCGATCGGCGCCGCTCGGCTGCTAAGTCGGCATCTCCTGGTCTACGGGTTGGGGGGGATCATTGTTCCATTCGTGGGAATCAAGCTCGTCGATTTGTTGCTCGTCGCTTTGCACTTAGTCTGAGGAGGCATTCATGCGGACTCAACTTCGCCCGGCTTTGGTGTCACTCGTCGCCCTGACCCTGATCACCGGGCTCCTGTACCCGCTCGTTGTCACTGGTATGGCTCAGGTGCTGTTTCCACACCAAGCCAGCGGGAGCCTGATCCTTATCGACGGCAAGCCGGTCGGATCATCGTTGATCGGCCAGCCGTTCGACGCGCCGAAATATTTTTGGGGCCGTCTTTCCGCCACGTCTCCGTTCCCCTACAACGCCGCCGCCTCGTCCGGGTCCAATCTGGGCCCGACCAATGACGCGTTGATTAAAGCCGTGCAGGCTCGCATCGACGCGCTCAAGACTGCCGACCCCGACAATCCTCTTCCCCTTCCCGTCGATTTGGTCACCGCTTCCGGCAGTGGGCTGGACCCGCACATCAGCCCTGCCGCGGCCGAGTATCAGATCCGCCGCATCGCACGAGTGCGGGGACTGGATGAAACGGTCGTTCGGCGGCTCGTGGCACAACATACTGAGGGGCGTCAATTCGGAGTCCTGGGCGAACCACGGGTCAATGTACTGACGTTGAATCTTACGCTGGACAATCACGTAAACTAGAACCACTCGCACGATCATTCCAGGAACCAACGATCAACTGTGCTCGGGTTGTCGTAAAAGGGCAAGAGCTCTCGTTGACCGATTCCTGCATCTCTTCTACACTGATACGAACGTTCCAATCTACACTGCACTCCGTGTCACCGACCGCACACATCTGATGGAAGAACGACGACCAGATCCCGATGCCTTGCTGAGGCGCGTGAGAGGCTGAGGAGACCAAGCAGGCGCGCGGCAAGCTCAAGGTATTTTTCGGCGCCACAGCGTTTCGGCGCCACAGCAGGCGTGGGGAAAACCTACGCGATGTTGCAGGCTGCGCACGAGCAACGGAGTGACGAGGTCGATGTGGTCATCGGGTGGGTCGAAACGCACGGTCGTGCGGAAACAGAAGCCCTGCTGGAAGGGCTGACGATTCTGCCGCCACGCCTGGTCGAGCATCGCGGAACGACATTGCAGGAATTCGATCTTGACGCAGCGCTCACCCGGCACCCGCAGCTCATCCTGATGGATGAGTTGGCCCATACCAATGCCCCTGGTTCTCGGCACCCGAAGCGATGGCAAGACGTCATGGAACTCTTGAAGGCTGGCATCAACGTCTATACGACCGTCAACGTGCAACACATGGAGTGCCTGAACGATGTGGTTGCTCAGATCACAAGTGTTCGGGTGAGTGAAACGGTGCCGGACTCGGTGCTCGAACAGGCCGATGATGTCGAGCTGATCGACCTTCCCCCCGACGACCTCCTTCAACGCCTAAAAGACGGCAAGGTCTACATGCCGGAGCAAGCGCGACATGCGCTCCAGAATTTCTTCCGCAAGGGGAATCTGATTGCCTTGCGGGAATTGGCCTTGCGTCGGACGGCGGAGCGGGTCGACCAGCAGATGGAGGTGTACCGCCGTGACCATGCAGTGGTCCGTACGTGGCCTGCCGCCGAAACCATCATGGTCTGTGTGAACATGAAGCCCAGAGGTCCCCGGTTGGTGAGGGCTGCCAGAACGATGGCGACGGGTCTCCATGCAAAATGGATCGCCGTGTACGTTCAGACTCCCAGGCATCTGCGCATGCCTCAAGCCGACCGCGACCGGGCGAACCAGACGCTTCGGCTCGCTGAGCTGCTTGGCGCCGAGACGGTGGTGCTGAGCGGAGCCAATGTCGTGCAGGAACTGTTGTCCTTTGCCCGCACGAGAAACGTGGCGAAGATCATCGTTGGGAAGCCGGTCCGTGCCCGATGGAAGGAGGTGGTGTTCGGTTCGGTGGTGGCTGATCTCGTGCAACAGAGCGGGGAGACGGACATTTATGTGATCACTGGCGAGGCCGGTGAAAGCCGCCCGTTGGCGACGTCAGGCTGTGAGACGAAACAGCGAGTGGTCATCCTACGGGCTTGGTGTTGTAGGCGTAGCGCTCTCGACCGCCGTCGCGTGGCTGATGTTTCCGTACTTCACTCTCGCCAATCTCATCATGGCGTATTTGATGGGAGTCGTATTCGTGGCCACTCGTTATGGACGAGGGCCGTCGGTCCTCGCATCAGTCCTGAGTGTCGCCGCGTTCGACTTTTTCTTTGTCCCTCCTTATCTATCCTTTGCCGTGTCGGACATTCAGTATCTCCTTACGTTTGGCGTCATGTTGGTCGTTGCGCTGACGATCAGTGGACTGGCCGTCCGTACCAAGCAACAGGCCGACCTGGCTCGTCATCAGGAACGGCGTACGGCGGTCCTCTATGCATTGAGCCGTGATCTGGCAACCAACCGCGGGTTGGCCACCCTCACACAATTGGCGGTGCAACACGTCCGAGCGGTGTTCGATAGCCAGGCGGCCATTTTTGTGTCGGATCTCAACAAGCATCTGGTCCTTCAACGGGGCGAGCAACTGTTCTTCGAATTGGATCCAAAAGAATCGGGAGTGGCGCAATGGGTCTTCGAGCATGGCGAGCGGGCGGGCCTGGGCAGCGATACATTGCCCGGCGCCAGTGCTTTGTATCTGCCATTGGTTGGATCAAAGGGTCCTATCGGCGTGTTGGCGGTCCGTCCAACCCTCGCGACGCGTTTCCTGGATACGGAGCAATTGCATCTCCTTGAAATCCTGGCTAACCAGATAGCCCTTGCATTGGAACGTGCCCGCTTGGCCGACGAAGCGCAGCAGGCGCACGTCTCGGTGGAGACAGAGCGGATGCGCAATGCCATCCTCAGTTCTGTTTCCCACGACCTCCGGACCCCCCTGGCGACGATTACCGGAGCTGCCAGCGGTCTGCTTGAAGAGAAAGACCAGCTTGGCCCCGCGGCGCGTCATGAGTTGGCGAAATCTATCTATAATGAGGCGCATCGCCTGGATCGGCTGGTTCGAAATTTGTTGGACATGACGAGGTTAGAATCAGGCGCAGTCCAGTTGCAAAAAGAATGGCACCCGTTCGAAGAGATTGTAGGAGCGGCATTGACGCGTTTGGAGAGTCGGTTGAACGGACATCAAGTACGTACCAATTTCCCTCCAGACCTGCCGCTTGTGCTCTCGGATGGTGTATTGATGGAACAAGTCCTGATCAACCTGCTTGAGAATGCCCTGAAATTTACCCCTCCTTCCACGGCCATCGAGCTATCTGCAACAGCCTCTGATCACGAACTGGTTTTTGAGATCGCCGATCGAGGGCCCGGGATTCCACCCGGCGATGAACAGCGCATCTTCGATAAGTTCTATCGGGCCGGTCCGGCCCGTGAGGGGGGTGTTGGGCTTGGTCTCACGGTTTGCCGGGGCATCATCGAAGCTCACGGGGGGCGCATCTGGGTTGAAAAACGCCCCGGTGGCGGCGCCCTGTTCCGGTTCACTCTTCCGATCGAGCAGGCTCAGCCGACGATCGAGCCGGAAAAGGCAGAACGCCATCCGGTCGTGTGAGGAGATGGAAGGATCTTGAACTATCATGGCCATTCACGAGGCGACCGTCCTCCTCATCGAAGATGAAGCGGAGATCCGGCGATTTCTTCGGACCTCCTTACCAGCCCACGGCTACCGGCTCTATGAAGCGACCACTGGAGCAGACGGGCTTGCGCAGGCGAAGGCGAGAAATCCTGACATCATCTTGCTCGATCTGGGTCTTCCCGATGTGGACGGGACCGAGGTTATTCGGCAAGTCCGTGAGTGGTCCACCATCCCGATCCTCGTGCTGTCGGCGCGTGAGCACGAACAGGCGAAGGTCGCCGCGCTCGACTTGGGCGCTGACGATTATGTCACCAAGCCGTTCGGAGTCAACGAGCTGCTCGCGCGGATGCGTGCTGCGCTTCGCCACATCGCCGGACCGCCGGGAGAACCGGCCGAGCCGGTGTTTACGCTCGGCGATCTGAAAGTGGATCTCGGGCGTCGACAGGTGTTTGTGTCAGCGAACGAAATTCATCTCACGCCGATCGAATATAAGCTGCTCACGACGCTGATCCGGTATGCCGGCAAGGTGATGACTCACCGTCAGCTTCTGAAGGAAGTGTGGGGTCCACTGCACGTGGAGGAAGGGCACTATCTGCGAGTGTACATGCGCCAGTTGAGAAACAAGCTGGAGAAAAACCCAGCCCATCCACGCTATCTGGTGACGGAGTTGGGAGTTGGATATCGGCTCCGGACGGAATGACCCACCGCCGTGATCTTTTATGATTTCTTACATCGACGCAGTCACGTGGACTTTGCAGAGGTCTTCGAGCGCGAGCATCAGCGCGTGGGTTCCGCTACGGCCATGCCCGAGCGTTTGGACGGTCAGGTAGAGCTGGTGCACCAACGTGAGACCGGGCAGTACAAGCCCCATGCGTTTCGATTCCTCCAGTGCGAGGCCCATGTCCTTGATGAAATGCTCGACAAAGAATCCTGGGTCGAAGTTGCGCTGTAGAATCCTCGGCGCCAGATTATCCAACGTCCAGCAGGCTGCTGCGCCGCCGCGGATCGATTCGAGCATGCGGTTCAGATCGAGCCCTGCCTTGTAGCCATAGAGCATACTCTCGCAGACACCGACCATCGTGCCGGCGATCACGATCTGGTTACAGAGTTTCGCCTGTTGCCCAGTGCCGGGCCCTCCCTGATGCACGATCTTCTTACCCAGCAGTTCGAAGAGCGGCATGACGGCCTGTACTGCTTTGCGGTCGCCTCCCACCATGATTGAGAGGGTGGCGTTGCGCGCACCCACATCGCCACCGGATACCGGGGCGTCAATCGCAGAGAGACCCTTGGCCGTCGCACGTTCGTCGATCTCGCGGCTGAGTGCGGGGTCCGTCGTCGTCATATCGACGAGCACCGTGCCAGGTTGTGCGCCGGCCAAGATTCCAGTCTCGCCGAAATAGACGGTACGCACGTCCTGGGGAAAGCCCACCATTGTGAAGATCGTGTCCGATTCAGCGGCGACCATGCGTGGGTTCTCAGTCCACGTCGCGCCGAGGTTGAGCAGCGGCTTGGCCTTGGCTTTCGTGCGGCTGTGCAGGGTCACGCGATAGCCGGCCGTGAGCAGATGGCCACACATCGACGATCCCATCACACCGGTGCCGATCCAGCCAATTCTTGTTGCCGTTGGTATGGTAAGTGGGAACGTCATCGTTCGTCTGCTCGTTTATTCGGCGAGCGGGGTGATTCGATCCGCCACCGCCTGAATGACGCCTTCCCGCTCTCCCACCACTTTCACCCCTTGAAAACTCAAATAGTAGCCCCCGTGACTCGGCGACTGGATCGTGGCAGTGAGTTCAATCCGTTGCCCGTCTTCGATATCGGGGTCTTTGACGGTCGGGATCCCGCAACGTCCAAAGACGGCGACGTTGATCGAGGATGTCTCGTCTTCCAGGTAGAACAAATAGGCGCCGTAGCACATCGTGCCGGCCGGGAGCTTGTAGGGATCGAGCGGCGTCACATCGCGAACGGTGCCCCGCAACGTGACCTGTTTCAAATGAAACGACTTCGGCTCGTCGAGGATCTCGCGAATGGTGATGGGCTCCGCGGCTGAAGCACAGGAAGAGCCGACCACAGACCACACAAGCCAAAGGACGGCGAGGAGACTCACCAACGTTCGTGCACGAGATGCGCTGCCTGGTGTCACGGTTCTATTTTACAGAAGGTCGTCGCAGAAGTCCCTTCCGCCCCCTCGACGAACTCGTTATAATCCGCCGACCTTTCCTGGAGAATCACTCATGATCGATCGCGCGCGCCTCGAACGCTACGTCACAGACAGCCGCCGCCGGTTTGAAGATCTGCTTGGCCAGATGGTGGAGATTCCTTCGATCAGCATGGACCCGGCCAAGGCCCCCGACATCCGGCGCATGGCGGACTTCGCACGGCAGGTCCTCACCGATCTGGGGGCGGAGGCCCAGATTGTGGAGACCGGCGGCTATCCGATCGTGTCCGGCGGCTGGATGACCGGAGCCCATCTTCCGACGGTCACCATCTATAACCATATGGATGTGCAACCGGCGCAGGAGCCGGAATGGCAGCAGGCACCCTTTGCGTTCAAGAACGAGAACGGGATGTATCACGGCCGTGGCGCGACGGACGACAAGGGTCCGGCACTCTCGGCCCTGTTCGGCGCGCGGTACGCGATCGAACAGGGCTTCCCGATCAACGTCCGGTTTCTCTGGGAGCTGGAAGAGGAAATCGGCAGTCCGCATTTTGCCGCAGGACTGAAGAATCGTGAAGCCATCCCATGTCCCGACTCCGTGGTCGTGTCGGATACCATCTGGATCGCAAAAGGAAAGCCTGCCATGCCCTATGGTCTGCGAGGTCTGCTGGGCGCGCGCCTCACGCTTCGCACTGGAACGAAAGACGCCCATTCTGGCGTGACCGGAGGCGCCGCGCGTAATCCGCTCGCGGAACTGATGGAAGTGGCGCAAGCCTGCGTCGATGCCAAGACCGGCAAGGTGAAGATTCCCGGGTTCTATCAGGATGTGGTCGAACCGACCAAAGCGGAGATCAAGAGCTTCCTTGCGTCAGGTTTTCAGGTCAAGAGCTTCAAGCAGGCCTATGGGTTTCAGACGTTGCGCACGCAGGATCCCGCCGAGATCATGCGCCGGATTTGGGCCGCGCCGACGTTTGAGGTGCATGGTCTGACCGGTGGCTATCACGGGCCGGGGGTGAAGACAGTCGTGCCGGGCCATGGCGAACTCAAAGTGAGTATGCGGTTGGTGCCGAATCAAACTCCGGAAAAGGCCTTTGCGTTGCTCAAGCGCCACGTGGCGAAGCTGAATCCGAACATGAAAGTCGAACGGGAAGGGATGCTTCAGCCGTTCAAAGGACTGTTTGAGGGGCCCTATGTCGAAGCGGTGAAGCGGGCGGCGAAGGCTGGGTTTGGGAAAGAACCGGCGTTCATCCGCGAAGGCGGATCAATCGGTGCCGTGGTCACCATGCAGAAAGCCTGGAAGGTGCCGATCCTGTTTATGGGACTGAGTCTGCCCGAGCACGGCTACCACGCGCCGAACGAATATTTCGACTGGGGCCAAGCCTCCGGCGGGATGAAAGCCTTCGCGCATTATTTTGCGGAACTGGCGAAGATGGGAAAAGGATAGGGCAGCCTGGTCGTCCTCCTGCTCGCGGAACAGAGGAGGGGATGGAGCCTGATGCTCTTCTGTGCTCGCGCAACGCGCGGCCTGAGAAGGATGGGGAGGGAGCGGCCAGGTGCCTTCTTGCTCGCAGAACGCGCACGGTGAAACTGTGCTCGTTCGATGCGCGCAGTGAAGGCCAGCCTTGGCCACTCCTTCCCAGGAAGAGATTGGAGTGGGCGCGCACAGTGGGAGATCAGACACGAGCTATAGCTCTAATTGAGCTGAGGAAAGCAGCGCGCAGAAATTGTTCTTGGATCGAAAGCTTTTTCGCTATTCGTGAGGAAAGCTAAACGTAGAAGAAGAACGGTTCCTTCGGACATGGCTCCTTGAGTCATGTACTTGTACTCATTTGGGTCGAGGAGCTTTGTCTGTTAACCGGTAATAGTATCCTTTCCAATTCTCCTGGCCCGAGTTCTTTGACGTCCAGCCTTTGCTCGCCGATTGAGACAGCCATCGTCCACTTTCTCGAACAATTTGGAGGAGACGTTCAGGGGTTACAGGTTCCTGAGCATCCTTTCGCGGAATTCGGCTGATTAGCATTTCGAACTGCTCACCTCCATTGGGCCAAACCTTGATTGTTGAGGTCATCCCGCTCGGGTCCTGTCTCATCCCTGCTCGCCAGTTCGCAGGAAGTGCGAGCTTAAGCCGGTTCCGCTTCGACACGGTAAAACGATAGGTCATGCGATCTGTAGGCTTTGCCGTAATCTGTGCGCCAGATGTCGGAGGAGCGATTTCCTTGTACTGGATGGTTCTAAAAATTTCCCCAAACACGGACTCTTCGCCGGGCTTGAAATAGATCTTGGACATGTGAACTTCCGTGCACACATTGTCCCGTCCGAGGAAAAAATGCATGTGTTGTTGATCGATCCGAGCACCTTGATGGTCTGGTTGCAACCACTTGATCAACGACATCTGGCCAAGATCTGACAATTCGACATTAGTCTTTTTTGATGGCGAATCTTTTCCTTTTGCCCAATAGTCATCACGACAAGATTTTGAGGTTACCGGCGTGGGTCGTGGTTCCATAAACATCGACACATAGGTTCCACTCGTTAGGCTTCTCTCCCATCATCCTGGCCCCTTGAGCTTGGGCTTGCACCTCCTCCTGCTGGATCACAAATCCCGGCAACCCAACTTCGATCGCCCAATCTTCGTCCCGGCAATTCCATATGGTAGACATCGGAACTGGCCGGAGGGATCCGCATTCAGTGGAGCCGAGTAACCTTGAACAGCCAGCTGAAGAAATGAAAGCGCAATCATTCCTGCGGAGATGACAATACAAGAGCGAGATGTCATGACAAGCCTCCCTGTTCAAGCTAGTTATGTAGGAAGGCTAGCAGAGATCAGAGGGCTGTCAAACGGATCTCAAGCTTGACGGCGATCACTTCATGCAAGAGACATTCTTAACGTCGAGACCGTTCCGGTGATTGCCTGGTGTAATCAAAGAGAATCGAATTCCCAGCGCCCACGTCGTTCAGGCAGGGTGAGCGCTGCGGCGAGGTAATCGAGATAGCTGCGACGGGGGATTTCTTCAGCTCCGAAGCGCATCACATGCGGCGAGGCTTGTTGGCAGTCGATGATGCGAAATCCCCAGGCCTGCAGCTGGCGCACAAGCGAGACCAGCGCCACTTTCGAGGCATCGGATGTATGGGCGAACATCGATTCTGCGAAAAAGGCGCCGCCGAGCGCCACGCCATACAGTCCGCCTACGAGTTTTCCTTCTTGCCAGGTTTCAACTGAATGGGCGTACCCGAGTTCGTGTAAGCGCGTGTAGGCCTGCGAGCATCTCCGCAGTGATCCACGTGCCACCGTCTGGATATTGCGGCCTTGGTCCTGCGCAATGCTGCATCACATCACGGAAGCACCGGTCGAACGAGACGCTGAATAGGCCGGGACGAAGACTTCTCTTTAGGCTGCGCGAGATATGGAGTTTGTCGGGAAAGAGCACCGTCCGTGGGTCGGGCGACCACCACAAGATGGGCTGGTCGTCGTTGTACCAGGGAAAGATGCCGTGCCGGTAGGCTTCGAGTAATCGTTCTGGTCGCAGGTCGCCCCCGACGGCGAGCAGTCCTTCGGGCGATGCCAATCAACGGTGGGAAGCGCAGATCCGATGGGTTTGCGCTGAGCCTGAACATGGACGAGCAAGTACGTGAAGTCGAACGCAGGAAAAGGCTACGGTCTTGCGGACGATCGAGACCGTCTACCCTCTTCCTTTCTCCTCCGCCTGAGCCAGGATCGGCTGAAAGATGGGATCTGCGTCCAGCACCGCCTTCAACGATTCTGCTCCGATGAAGAATTGCCAGATGTCCGGAGTCTGCCCGGGAATTTCAGCAAACCATCGCTTGGCTTCCGTCAGTCGCTCCGAGAGTGCCTGATTGTCTCGGTCCGGGGTGAACAGCAAGCTGTATGCTTTGGTGTATTCGGCCAGGAACTTATCGAGCGGCAGGTCGGCAAGCGTGAGCGCTTCGTCGGCATCCTGATAGGCGACCCGAATATCTGGGTCGTCGAAGTTGCGGTTCCAGGCCACTTTGTTGATGCGGGACCAGGCCAGTTGGAGCAGGGCTTCGGTTCTGCCGGCTCTTCGTTGAGCCGGGATGGCTTTGACCAAGGATTGGTGGGTTGCGATTGCGGCTTCTTGATCGTTGTTCCATCGATAGGCCACGCCTAATCGAAAGAGGTTATCGAGTTGTTCCGGCCGTACGACAGCCAAGGTTCGCATGGCTGAGAGCATGCGGTACAGGTAGTCGGCGGTCGTCGGTTTGTCGAACCCACCCATCTCCATCCCCAGCGACAGGTCCATGCGCGTCGATTGGGCGTAGATGTTCCAAAAATGCTCGTTCACCACCAAAGCAAGCGCCGGATCCCTCACCGTGAGTTTGTGGAACGGGATGGCCTCGCGCAGGACAATGGCATAGAGGTGTCGGCTCAGCACCATGAGGGCCTCGGCCTGATTGGGATCGATGATGAGCACACGATTCAACATAGCCACGCGGTCACGCAGTTCAGGGAAGGTGGCCGCGCGAGCGGCCCCGGCGGTCAAAAGGCCCGGGACATCCGTCGGTCCCCACCAGACCAGCGAGTCGGGGAGGGCCCGACTGGTTTCCGTAACAAACGGAATCTTCTCCTGGATGCCGCTGCCGGAGACGGCACCGCTGGTGACGGGAAGGTTCACGACCGCCCGGTCGCCCGCGAAGCCGTGTTTCTTTAGCCCGGAGAGGACGACCCACTGGGTGGTGATTTCCTTCAGCGCGCGCCTGGTCCGCTTAATCGTACTGGTCCACTTGACCGAACCAGCAGCGTAGGTCAACGGGGCTGTGAGAGGATCCTGGTAACTGACTGACAATTTCACCAAGGTGGTCGGCACCGATACAATCGGACCATTTGGGCGAAGACGGAACGAGGCAGAAGGGAGCGGTGCGCTTCCGACAACGTGAGTATGGAATCCGGTTCCTGGCGGCGTAAGACCCAGCGAGTCGGTCATAAAAGCTGAGGCGGGGTAGCGGTTCAGGTCTTCACTGAAAAAGACCAGTTCGCCATTGCTGGGCCACAAGACCTCCATGCCCACATCGGTTCTGATGAGGGTGGAGGCATGGGCCTCTCGCAGGCGCTGCCAGCAGGAGTCGTAGAGGCTGTCGGAGTCGGCCGGATAGATCTTGATGCCATGTGGGGCTGCAGCCACGAGGGGATATTGACAGGCGAAGTCGAGCTGGCCGACGCCCACCTTGTTTCCCGCTCCCATGGCTTCGGCGTAACGCTGAGCCGTCGTTTCAGCAGAGGTGACGGCCTTCTTCGACTTCTTCGCAGCAGCGGCAAATGCCGATGAGGCCTCGATCAGGGTCATTTCACTGACAAACGACAGGATTCCGGCGAGGAACAGGATCGTGAACCAGCCACGTTGGAGGATCTGCAGGCGCATCAAGTCGTGCGCTCCCCTAATGCTCTTTTCTTTGGACGAGACACGAGCAACATACGAAGACGACGCCCTATCTCATTGCTATTCGACCACGATCACGCCCTTCATGTCATGACCCGGCATGTCGCACAGGTAAGAGAAGGTTCCGGTACGTGCCGGCGTGAACTGAAACTCAACCAGGCCTTCAGGCGGGATGATTACTCGCTTGAGTCCGTCTGGACCAAACTCCTGGGCCCCGTTGCCGCCCACGTTGAGGTCGGCGCTGAGGAAGAGCTCCTTGGCCACCACGGTATGGAGTTCCGTGTCATGGTTGCGGAACCGTAGCACTGTCTTTTGATCATGATGTAAGAGGACGTGATTTGGAGTGAACATCCGCGAGCCGATCTCTACGGTGACCGATTCCACCTCGGTCTCGGTTGGGAGTGCGCTTGGAGCCTGTCCGTCATTGCCGTTCGCCACAGTAGAAGGGTCAATGTCGGACAGGCTCCTTGAGGGAGTCCCTAGCACCAGAGCCAGGCACATGAGTCCGAGCGTTCCTCTCACCGTGCGTTGGCCGCATCGAGGATCGCGCGGCGCATGTTCACCCGGTCGACCGAGGTCAGCTGTGGGGCTGGACGATGTCGGCAGAGCGTGACGGTGTGCTGGAGGGAGGCGATGAAGACTTCGCAATTCGGACAGGCTCCCAGATGTTGGCGTATCTCCCGGCAAATGTCGGATGGGAGTTCGTCGTCGATATAGGCAGACAACTGCCGGAGAAGACCCATGCAATGGCCTTGGCCATGCGTATGGCGGTGAGACGATGGCCCGGACTGTTTCTTTGGCGCCGCCGTCTTTTTCTTGGTCATGAGCGCAAGCCTCCCGACTTGTGGTCATCATGGTGGGTGATGCCGCGGGCACTGAGTTCCCGCCGCACAAACAAGCGTGCTCGGTGCAGTCGCGATTTTACGGCGCGCTCATTCAAGCCCATGATGGTCCCCACTTCTTTGGCACTCAACCCTTCCATATCACGGAGCACCAGGGCCATCCGATATTTTTTGGGCAGTTTCTCGATCGCCTGGTCGAGGGCCTGCCGGAGCTCCTTGTTCTGCAGTGCCTCTTCAGGACTGAGCCCGTCCATCGGGATCTGGAGGCGAAACTCTCCCTCGGAGGTGGGCACAAACTCCTCGAGCGACAGCTCGTGTTCCGGCTCTCCTTTGCGCTTGCGCCGCATCCGTATGCAGGCTCGTGAGGCGATGGTGTATAGCCAGGTGGAGATCCGTGACTCGCCTCGAAAATCTTTGAGTCCTTGGTAGGCATTAAGAAATGTTTCTTGAACGAGATCCTTTGCCGACTCCGTTTCGCCGCACAGGCGGTGTGCGTATCGATAGATCAGATCAACATGGTCTCGATACAGCCTATCAAATCCGTCAGGCTCTTGCATGGCTGGGCGTTGGGGAGGCGTTTTGGGAGCAGGGGCGCGCATGGCTGGCGCGAAGTCTAGGGAGTTGGCTGAGGCCTGTCAAGCAAACCTGGCAGGATGCTGAAAAAGGCCGCCAGCGGGGAGGAGGGATGGCCTGGTTGGTCCCCCGTGCTCACGGAACCCCCACGATGAAGCAGTAGTCGTTCGACGTGCGCAGTTGGGGACCAAGCCAGGTCACCCTTTGAAAGAAGGTACTGAGCGAGCTTGGAAGGATCATTGAACAAGAAAGGTGCTCGCGCAACGCGCGGTCTCAGAAGGATGAGAGGGAGCAGGCAGACCGTTCTTCTTGCTCGCAGAGCCCCCACGATAAAGCGGTGGTCGCTCGATGCGCGCAGTAAAGGGCAACCTCGGCCACTTCCCTAAACAGAGATACAGTGAATCGGAAGGCCCTCGCTTGGGCTGACGACACGTCACGGGAAATCGATTGCGAAGCAATCGGAGGGTAGGGCGGGTGAAAAGTATCTGCCAGTGGGTGGGCGGATGAGAAGTCTGGCCTTTTTGAGCATCCTGCTTGGTCAGGGCCGCTATATGTAATGGGGGTCGGTTAGGGGATTGGTGAGGCACTGCGTCGGGGAGTTGATGTCTCAGTGGATGGGAACGTGACGGCCACATGCTCATGGTCGATATGCAACGTCAACGGTTGTCCCACCTTCACACGAGGGATTCCAATCTTCGAATTGAGCATGACCAGGCCGACGGGGGTGCGGAGAAAGACGAAGTTGGATTTGAGCTTGGACACGGTTCCCGAGAGGAGGAGCTGCACGTCGGCCCCGGCCGGTGGGGCTTGGCTGACCTGCAGGTCGAACTGTAAATCATGCACTCCGGTGATGGTATTCGTTTCATCGACTTCGACGGTCAGCGGATCTCCCTCGCGATAGTCGGTGAGGCGTTCTTCCTGTGTGCCGACATGGACAGTCTGGTCACCGTCAGGCCCCCACCAGACGTAACGTTTTCGGAGCATCAGTCCCGGACGTCATTGGTCCACTGAGGTAGCGATGGACCAACGATTCGTCGGCCCTCTTTCGGATCTCGACGACGAAATGGCGCTCATGCACCCAAAAGTCGTACTTCCTGCGAGGCTTTGAGATCCTTCAACGTTGTTTTGGAAGTGAGAGTCAGCAGTCCGATCGGGGTCTTGAGAAAGACGATCCCGGCCTTGGTCCGCCACACCGATCCCCGTAGCCCTATGAATGGATCAATCGTGACTGGATCAACGTCGGCAGATGTTGGAGTAGGGGTTTCATCGGCTGGGAGCGAGAGCATTCCGTCTGGCGCAGGTGGTTCCTCGGCACGGACGGGGCCGAGGAGGGTGACGACGACCACCCCGGCGCAGAGGGACTCGATCGCACGGCGCTGCAACCTGAGAAGAGAGGAATCGCGCATCTGGGATGGCTTCGGGTTAGCGCGAACCGCAGGGGGATGAGTTTCTGTCTGTGCGGAATGCAGCATCAGCTGGAGCGAATAACATGATGCCTACGAGGAGTCAAGGCGAAAGCCGCCACGACAGTGACTCGGAAGCCGATGCCCTTACGAAATTGCGTCACTGACGGAAGCTTGTACGTCGGTCGGCTGGTGGAGCTGTTGTGAATCCGTGGCTGCATATGGAGTGGAGGGCAGGGGGGTGAGGGTCAGGATGACCCGGATCTCACGGTTGGTTGAATTCGGCACACCGAACCCTGTGAGCAGGAGGGAGGGTGTGACCATGTGGCAGATGCGGCGCATTTCGAATTGTGCCCAGTCCTGCGCCTCGATTCGACGTTGGAGTTGTGCCAGCACGTCGTAACAGAACTCCGTGAGGATGGAGGGCATGGATTCAGGTGCCATCTGCGGCCAGAGCTCATGGGACTTACCGAACAACGCCATGAGAGTACGGGCTGGTCCATTCATGTGCAGGATGCGAGCGGATGAGGAAAACACGATCATGCCCGAATCGGGGGGAGAGAGAAGGGGCGGGGGGGTGAGCTGGTTTTGCGGAGACGATCGTGGCACGCATGTCCTTTCGGGGAAATGCTCTCCGGACTCTGCAAGAGTTGCACCCATGGCAGGGATGGAGAAAGTGCGACTATCCTGCGAATTCCGATCACAACGGGACACCAAGTACCAGGCTGCGCACAAAGACGGTGTCATGGTGGCGGAAATTGAACCAGCCCGCATTATCCACGAGAGTTCGCGACGAAACTGCTGAGACGCCACGCGAGACGGGCGCGCGGAGCCGAGGGGACTGGCTCCGTCGTCTGCGGCGGTGCCTGTCCCACTCTTGCTCAGACGGGGACAGTCGCCAGGAAGAAGGGCGCCAGTCCCCAGCAGTATGTTGACTGACTGAGCGGCGAGCCCGCCCGCCGTCAGGTGCGTCGCCACCGCGCTTGCGATGTCGAGCGCCCTTTGTATGATCCTGGCGCGAAGAAAGAATACCGCAATGAGTTCGGATTTTCGTATCGGCGGTTGCAGTAGAAGTCCTCGTGAATAATGCGGGCTAACTACTTCTTCCGAACCAGCATGCGAATCGGGGTTCCCTCGAATCCATACTCCTCGCGGAGTTGGTTCTCGAGAAAGCGGAGATAGGCGGGCGTAATATTGTCCGGATGGCCGACAAACAATGCAAAGACCGGTGGTTGTGTCGCGACCTGGGTCATGAAGGCAGACTTGGTGATCTTCGTCGGTTTGCCTTTCCGCACCGGTAGGGGGTGGGTGGCGAGGATCTCCTGGAGGAACTTGTTCAACGCTCCGGTCGGGATCCGTTTTGAAAAAGCTGCGAATACCCTATCAATGGTAGGAAAGAGCTGGCCAAGTGAATCGAGATTAACCGCGGATGCGAAGAGGACCGGCGCCCAGGTCAGGAAGGGAAAGCGCCGCCGAAGTTCTAGTTCGACCTCCTGCCGGGCCTGGCTATCGCCCTCCCGGAGGTCCCATTTATTCACCAGCAGGAAGCAGGCCCGTCCTTGCTTGATGATGATCCCGGCGATCTTGGTGTCCTGCTCAGTCACGCCTTCCGTGGCATCGAGTAACAAGATCCCGAGGTCGGACCGGCCGATGGCCAAGTGCGATCGGACCACGCTATAGCCTTCGATCCCCCGGTCGATCTTTCCGCGCCGGCGAATCCCGGCGGTATCGGTGAAGAGGTATCGCCGTCCCTGATGGAGAGCAATCGAATCGATCGAATCCCTGGTGGTTCCCGGCACGTCGCTGACCACCACTCGGTCTTCCCCGAGTACGGCATTCACCAGCGTGGATTTGCCGACATTCGGTCGCCCCACGACGGCAATGCGGGGCATCGTTGTCTGCTCAGGGCTCCCATCAGGGACCGGGAGGAGTGGATAGATCGCATCCAGGAGGTCGGAGACGCCAATGCCATGCTCCGCAGAGATAGGATAGAGCATATCCGTGCCCAACTGATAAAAATCCGCCACGAGCGTTTCGACCTTGGGCGTGTCGATCTTGTTAATCACGACAAACAACGGCTTCGTCGTTCCACGCAAGAGACGGACCACTTCCTGGTCCGGGGTCGTCAACCCGGTCCGGCCGTCCATCAGCAGGATCAAAAGGTCCGCTTCTGCAATGGCGAGCTCCGATTGACGTTTGATGAGGGCCAGCATGCCTTCCGAGGCGGACGGGTCCAGGCCCCCTGTATCCACCAGGCGGTATGGCCGATTCCGATAGGTGGCGTCGGCGTAGTTACGGTCCCGGGTGACACCTGGAACGTCGTCCACAATGGCCGTTCGTTTGCCGAGCATGCGATTAAAGAGCGTCGACTTGCCGACGTTGGGGCGACCGATAATGGCCACAATCGGAATGCGTGAAGGGTAAGGGGTAAGGGGTAAGGGGTTGGAAGTCATGGTGAAACCGGAGAATCGAAGAACTGAAAACTCCTGTTGGACCGTAACACAGGGGTTTCGACAAAGACAACGGCTCTCGTGTTCGTCTCTGGCATTCGCTATACTGTGCTCGTGACCCCTTACCCCTTACCCCTTACCCCTCACGTCGTCGACTGGAGCCGGATAGACGATGTCCTGCTCGATATGGACGGAACTCTGCTCGACCGCCATTTCGACAATTTCTTTTTCGAAGAGGAGTTGCCGCGTCGTTATGCCGCGCTCCACGGTCTACAGCTCGAAGAGGCTCGCGACACCCTTATGGCAATGTACCGCTCGGTCGAAGGTGAATTGGCCTGGACCGATCTGCATTATTGGACGCAGCGAGTGGGAATCGATGTCGTAGCCATGACCAAGGAACTGGATCATAGGATCGGCTTCCTGCCCGGCGCAGAGGAATTTTTGCAACACCTTCGACAGCTAGGGAAAAGAGTGACGATCGTGACGAATGCCCATGAATCAGGCGTGGCCATCAAAGTCGCCAAGACCGGGATCGATCGGCACGTCGATCGAATCCTGAATGCGTTTGAAGTGGGATATCTAAAAATGCGTCCGGAGTATTGGCCCAATTGCGCGCGATTACTGGGATTTGATCCGACAAGGTCTCTCTACATGGATGATGATGAGGGCTGTCTGAATGCGGCAAAAGAATTTGGCGTCGCCCATCTGATTCATAGTGCCAAGTCGAGCTCTCAGCTGCCTCCCGCCCCGCTCACTCAGTTCGTCTCGGTCACCGGTTTTTCTCCACTCTTCAACGGTCGGCCTGTGATCTAGCAGGATGCTGAAAAGGTCGCTCTTCTCACCCGCCAGCCCCGGCGCGCCGGGACGCGCCTTTTCCCAGCGGCGTTCTCGCATCGCTCAGAGGCTCAACGTACTGAAGCGTACGCCTCGCCTCTTCGCTCGCTGCGGCCTTGCCTGCGGAACGGCGCGTCTTGGCGCGCCGGGGCTGGGCGGGTGAGAACCGTGGCCTTTTTGAGCATCCTGCGTGATGTACTCCTGTAGCATGTTAGCTCCCCGCTCGTCGATTCTTGTTGCTCCCGCAGGTCTATGTTAGAGTCCTTCCTCTTTTTCTATACATCTGCGGTTTGTTGCGGCATGAGCAAGACCTACGATCATCACGCCCTTGAAGTGAAGTGGCAGGCCTATTGGGAGCAGCACCGGACCTTCCGCGTCGCTGACGACCAGACCATGCAAAAATTCTATTGCCTCGACATGTTCCCCTATCCCTCAGGATCGGGCCTCCATGTCGGCCACCTCGAAGGCTATACTGCGTCGGATATCGTGTCCCGCTACAAGCGTATGCGGGGGTTCAATGTGTTGCATCCGATGGGGTGGGACGCATTCGGGCTCCCCGCTGAACAGTATGCGGTGAATACGGGAATTCACCCCGCGATGACGACGGCGCAGAACATCGCGACGTTCAAACGCCAGATGAAGCGTGTCGGTCTGTCCTACGACTGGGAGCGTGAAATCAGTACGATCGACCCCGATTATTATCGCTGGACACAGTGGATCTTCTTGAAACTGTTCGAGCGAGGGCTGGCCTACGTGGCGGAAGTGCCGGTGAACTGGTGTCCGGCGCTGGGGACGGTGCTCGCCAATGAAGAAATTATCGATGGCAAGAGCGAGGTCGGCGGATTCGATGTGGTGCGCAAGCCGATGCGCCAATGGATGTTGAAAATCACGGCCTATGCCGATCGACTCCTCGAAGATTTGAAGCTGGTCGAATGGCCGGCCAGCACATTGGAAATGCAGAAGAATTGGATCGGTCGATCGATCGGCGCGGAAGTCCAGTTTAACTTGGCCAGCATCCCTGGCACGGTTCGGATCTTTACGACGAGGCCCGATACCTTGTTCGGCGCGACCTATATGGTGCTGGCGCCGGAGCATCCCCTAGTGGAGGTCGTCACGACTGCCGACCGCCGCACCGAGGTCACCGCTTATCGCGAGGCGACGGCCAGAAAAAGCGATCTCCAACGGCAGGAACTTGAAAAGGGAAAGACAGGGGTCTTCACCGGCGGCTATGCGGTGAATCCGGTGAGCAACGAGCAGCTACCCATTTGGATTGCCGACTACGTGTTGATGGGCTATGGGACCGGGGCCATTATGGCTGTGCCCGCGCACGACGAGCGCGACTGGGCCTTTGCGAAGACCTATGCCTTGCCGATCCGCGAAGTGATTGAGGGCGGTCGCGTTGAACAAGAGGCCTTCATCACGACCGACAAGGGTACCGTCGTCAATTCCACGACGCCAGATGGAAGCTTTACCATTAATGGGCTGACACCTGGTGACGCGATTCCGAAAATCACGGCCTGGTTAGAATCGCACGGCAAGGGCCGCAAGGCCGTGAACTACAAGTTACGGGATTGGCTATTTGCCCGTCAGCGATATTGGGGCGAGCCCTTTCCGATTGTGTGGGTCGATGGCCGGGCCCTCCCGCTTCCAGAAGAGCAGTTGCCGCTGCTGTTGCCGGAGACCAGCAACTTCAAACCGTCCGGGAGCGGCGAAAGCCCGCTTGCGAATTTAACCGACTGGCTGACGACCACCGACCCGATCAGTGGGGCGCAGGCACGCCGTGAAACCAACACGATGCCTCAGTGGGCCGGCTCCTGCTGGTATTATCTGCGATTTATTGATCCGAAGAATCAGGACCGGCTCATCGATCCGGCAAAAGAGCGCTTTTGGATGCCGGTGGATCTTTACATTGGCGGCAGCGAACATGCCGTGCTGCATTTGCTCTATGCGCGGTTTTGGCACAAGATTCTGTACGACATTGGGGTAGTCAGTACGCCGGAGCCATTCAAGAAACTGGTGCATCAGGGAATTGTGTTGGGAGAAGACAACCAGAAAATGTCGAAATCCCGCGGCAACGTCGTCAATCCCGACGAGATCATGGACCAGTTCGGGGCCGATGCGGTGCGGCTCTATGAAATGTTCATGGGCCCGCTGGAGGCCGTGAAGCCCTGGAGTACGAGGGGTGTAGAAGGGGTCACGCGGTTTCTCGAACGGGCCTGGCGACTCATGGTGAATGAAGAAGGCCGGCTCTCGAGTACCGTGGTGGGGATGGGCCCTACTCTCGAACATCAGCGGTTGCTCCATCAGACGATCAAGAAGGTGACGGAGGATATCGAAGCGTTGCGGTTCAATACTGCGATCTCTCAGATGATGGTGTTTACCAATGAGATGACGAAGGCCGGGCAGCGCTCCCGGGCCTTACTCGAACCCTTCGTCCTGATCCTGGCACCTTTCGCGCCCCATCTGGCGGAAGAATTATGGGAGGTGCTGGGCCACAGGCCGAGCGTCTCCCAACAACCTTGGCCGATCTTTGACCCGGTCCTGACGGTGAGCGACCGGTTGACCATTCCGATCCAGGTGAATGGAAAGTTGCGGGCTAAACTCGACGTGGGAGCCGACGCCACTCGCGAGCAGGTCGAAGAGCTGGCTCGTGCTCAAATCGTGGAGTGGCTGCATGGCAAGGAGCCGAAGAAGACTGTATACGTCGAAAAAAAACTGATGAACTTTGTCGTCTAAGGAAGTGCTGTGTGCTGAGACCAGTGACTAGGAATAGTGCGATTTGGAACAAGAGGGTGCACTTCCTTTCCACTCTCAGCACTCACGTCTCAGCACTGTGTCTGTCCCTAGCCCTACTGGGTGGCTGCGGCTATCAATTCCGCGTGGAGGGAGTCGGGCCTACGATTGGGGGGGCGGCAGCGACCTCCTCCCCCACGTCACCGCCACCGCGGTTGGTAGTCCGGACCTTAGAGAATAAGACTTTCGAACCCAACCTGGAGGTCCGCTATACCAACTATCTGCGCCACGAGTTTTCGTCTGGCAGTGGGGTGCAGATCGTTCCGGATTCCGAGGCGGCAGATCTTGTGCTGTCCGGGCAAATTCTCTCGGTCAGTGTTCCGACGCTCAGTTTCAGCCAGACCACCACGCTCGAAAGTCGCGCAGAGGTCTTCGTGATGGTTCAGGTGGAGGAGATCAGGACGAAACGTCTCGTGTGGGCGCAAACGGCGAGGGGCGCTTCGGAATTCTACGTGACGTCCGATCTGCAATTCAACCGCGTCCTGCAGAACCGGGCCTTGGAGCAAGCCGGCCGCTTCATTGCCGAGGACTTGGCTTCCCGCTTTCTGCTCCAGCTGGAATCGGGGAAGCTGGCAAAGCCGGCCGTGCATCCAGCATCGGACAACGCGGACACCACCATCAAATAAATCGGATATCCACTATGGCCTCAACCATCTCTCACGCCCAACTTAACGCGCAGCTTGCGCAAGGAACGGTTGCGCCGCTATACGTGGTAGTCGGCGAGGAAGATTTGCTGCGCGATATGGCTCTGGGTGCACTGAAGACCGCGTTGTTGGGAGAGGGCGAGAGCGACTTCAATTGCGATCTGTTCTATGGAGACGATGTGAGCGGGACAGAGATTGTCACCTGTGCTTCGGAAGTAGCCGTGTTCGCGGCTCGGCGAGTGGTGGTGGTGAAGGCGGCCGATAAACTTCCCGCCCGTGAGTGCGACGCGATCCTCCCCTATCTGAAGGAGCCGAATGGCTCCACGGCCGTGATCTTCGTCGCGCCGAAACTTGACGGACGACTCAAGTTCACGCAGGCCTTAGCACGGGCCGCGGTAACGGTCGATTGTTCCCCTCTCAAAGAGGCGCAGTGGTTTCCTTGGCTCAGACAGGACGCTGAACGGGTTGGGGTCCGGCTCAACGAGGAGGCTATCGAGTTGCTCAAAGAGGCCAGTGGTGGCTCGCTTTACTCGGTTCGGCGTGAACTGGAAAAGCTGGCTGCGTATGTCTCGCCCAGCCAGGCTGTCACCGCCGGCGATGTGGCGACGTTGCGCGGAACGGAACCTGGTGCTTCGGTGTTTGATTTGACGTTGGCGATCGGCGGGAAAAACCGCGGGCGGGTGTTGGCGATCCTGGCCAGGAATCTGGAAGCGGGGGAGGCTCCATTGAGAATCCTTGGCTCACTGGCCTGGCAATATCGGAGACTATGGAAGGTCAAGGAAGTCGTACGGCAAGGGGGCCGCGAGGGGGAGGCCGCTCGGACCTTGCGCATGGATCCTTACAAGGTGCGAGCATTTCTCGAGCAATTTCCTGACGCCCATTTGCATGAGGCGTTTCGGTTATTTTTGGATGCCGATGCCAAGCTGAAGGGTGGAAGCGATGGACGTCCTGCGAGAATTCTTGAAGACGTGTTGTTGCGCTTATGTGATCGTGCGCAGCCGAACCCACCCCCACCCTGGCCGAGTCGTGGCTCTGAGGTGCTGAAACCGGTGAGGGCGAGAACCATATCGAACGTGCGAACGATTACGAGCGGGAAGCAGACAAGGAGTTGACGTGGAGTGTGAGACGAGCAATCCGGCGCGAGGCCGTGTTTGGTTTCATCACACCTTTCGTCACAGCCTTGCCGAGGGCCGACGTGGCTTGGCGCAGGGATACCGTCGCATCCTCGACCTTCTTCTCAGCCACGGCCGCTTGGACTTTCTTTACGAGGCTCTTGAGGGCACCCAGCGTCGCACGGTTACGGTCGTGCCGCTTTACAGCTTGGCGGGCTCGGCGAATCGTCGATTTGTGTACAACCGGCATAGTAGACTCCTATAGAAACGAGCGAGTTTGTACCATACGGCTCAATGAAGCGTCAAGGTAAGCCATTCTTCAAAGGGACAAGCCCATGTCAACCATCATTGCTCGTGACCGCTTAATCTTGGCCCTCGACGTTCCCTCAAGGGCTGAGGCTGAACGGCTTCTCGAGCGCGTGCAGGATCAGATCGTGTTTGTGAAGGTCGGACTCGAACTCTATACTGCCGCCGGACCGGAGATGGTTCAACGCCTGCTCACACTAGGCAAGCGGGTGTTTCTGGATCTCAAGTTTCTCGATATCGAAGAAACTGTTCGTCGGGCCACTGCGCGGGTTGCGGCGATGGGCGTGGAATTCTTAACGGTTCATGCAAACCGAAAGGCGCTGGCCGCAGCCGTCCAAGGCCGTGGAGAGTCCACACTGAAACTGTTGGCGGTGACGGTGCTGACTAACTTTGACAGCCAGGATCTCCGCGACATGGGCATTCAGCGGAGCGTCCAGGACTTGGTCACCGCGCGCGCCTTATTAGCGTCCGAGGTGGGTTGTGACGGGGTGGTGGCCTCGGGCGAAGAGCCGGCGATCCTCCGTCCCAAGGTCGGTCCGCGATTTCTGATCGTTACGCCCGGTGTGCGTCCCGCCGGCAAAGATGTCGACGACCATGCCAGGGCGACCACGCCGACCCAGGCGATTTCGTCGGGGGCTGACTACTTGGTGATCGGCCGACCTGTCAGAGATGCTTCGGATCCCGCCGCCGCTGCCGCCGCAATTCTCACCGAAATGCAGGCGGCCTTCGATGCACGGAGGTGAAAAGAGTCATTCGTCATTGGTCAACAGTCAATTGCTAATACTTGAAGAGACTATTCTCTCCCATTGACGGATGACCCATGACCAATGACTACTCCACCGGTTGCGGCAGCATTCTCCACTTTGTTAAGATCCCTGATCTCGCAGAGCCTATCTCCTGTATTTCCCCCTTGGATGGTGGGTGTAGCTCAGCTGGTTAGAGCGCCGGATTGTGGATCCGGAGGTCGCGGGTTCGAAACCCGTCACTCACCCCA
>CAVUHR010000016.1:0-21130 GCA_963741245.1 Nitrospirota bacterium
TAAGGACCTCGATAATGACGCAGCCACCCTCCCCTGATGCGAAGAACCAGCCAGGCACCGACTTCACGCGATTGAGCAAGGCTGACACTTCAGAACTTCTCCACTACAAGACGCAGCTCGAAGCGGTCGAACGGATCAGCCAGGCCCTGTTTCAGTCGTTCGATCTGGACGAGCTCGTCGAAACGACCCTTCATATTGCGCTGGAAGAGGTCGGCGCCGAAGCGGGCTCGATTCTGCTCGCAGACCCGGAGAAAGAAGAGCTGATCTTTCAGTATTCGATCGGCGACAAACCAGTTCCTCGCGGTACGGCCATTCCCTGGGATAAAGGTATTTCCGGCGCCGTCTTCCAATCCGGGGAGGCCCGGATTACGAACCAGGTCAACCACGACGCCAGCCATCTTCACCAGATCGACCAGGCCACCGGCTTCGTCACCCACGACATGATCACGGTGCCGCTCCGGCGCTGGCGAGGCGAACCGATCGGCGTCTTGAATGTGCTGAACAAACGGGAGGGGCCGTTCACGAACCACGACCTCGGACTCCTCACGATCATCTCCGCGTTTGCCGCGCTGGCGATTCAGCAGGCCAAGCAATTCGAGGACGCCAAGAAGGCTGAAGTGGTGACGCTGCTCGGCGACATCGGCCATGACATGAAGAATCTGCTGACACCGGTGCAGACGGGTGTTGAATTATTGCGCGATGTCGTGAAGGACCTGTTCGGCGCGATGAACAGTGCGGAGCTGACTCACAATAAGACCAACAAGAAGATCTGCGATGAGTCAGTCGAGATCGCTCAGAATGGCATCAGGCGCCTACATGATCGCGTCCAAGAAATGGCCGACTGCGTCAAAGGGTTGAGTGCGCCTCCCAACTTTGCGCTCTGCTCGGTCGGGCAGGTCATCCTCGAAGTGTTTCACACGCTGCAGGGCCTGGCCCGGGAAAAGCAGATTACCTTGCGAACTGAGGGCCTTGAATCGCTGCCGAAATTCCACGCCGACGAGCGGAGGCTCTACAACGCGTTTTACAATCTCATCAATAACGCCATTCCGGAAACACCGCCAGGAGGCTCGATCACGGTGCGGGGACATCTCGATCAGGACACAGGGGGTATTGCACTCGCTGTGGCAGACACTGGGCGCGGGATGACTCCTGAGATTCGAGACCGCCTCTTCTCAGCCAAGGCGATCAGCACCAAGAAGGGCGGCACTGGCTCGGGAACAAAGATCGTGAAGGACGTGGTGGATGCGCACAAAGGGAAGATCTGGGTGGAAAGCGAGCCTGGTGTGGGAACGACATTCCATCTCCGGTTTCCCCTCGACCCCACGACCGCATGCTCAATTCGTGTGAAGCGCGACAAGCAAGCCTCGCGACAGGCGGAACGCTCGAGTTCTGAGTGAGCTCTGGTTATTCCGTTCCGAACCCCATCAGAACTTAGACTCGAACTCAAAACTTTCCGCCCTCAGCCTTCGACCTCCTCACTGTCTCTCGATCAGCCCTTCTTGACGGCCTTGTTCACGGCGCCCAATAACTGCTCTTGATTAATCGGTTTTGCGAAGGAATTCTACGCCGGCGTCTTTGAACAGTTTGGTGGATCTCTCCAGCATTTTTGATCCGCTCAGCACAATGATCGGACAGGACGGGAACTGGGAGTGCAAATAGGGAATCACGATGATCTCGTTGACCGTCGGCATACTGAGATCGGTAATAATTGCGTTCAACGGCAGCTTATTGGCTCCCGATTTCACCAGGGTGACTCCCGCTTCTGGATGTTCGGCTTCGTCCACATCGTACCCTGCCTTCGTTAAGATGAGGCGCACGGATTTTCTCACGTCCGCCTCATCGTCCACGACCAGCACTCTCCCTTTACCCATAGCGTCTATCCTCCTTTTCCAGGTTAGGCCCTTAGTCCTCTAGGCAAGCGCGTGACGGGCACGACGCGCAAGGACCGGTTGGTCTCTCATGTTTATCTGGTCTGTCTCGTTTGTTTGTTGAACGAAACTAAACAGATAAACCAAATCGACCAGACAACGAAGCAAACCAACGATGTTTCCCCCAGCCTGCAACCCTCTCTGCGGGGGCAGGGTATCAGGTATACGGAATAGAGATCAATGCCTATCCCCTCAGATGAGGGGGTACCTAGTTGGGGGGATTACTTGGTGATCCTGATGGGAGATAATCGCCGTGGTCATTTACATTGGAACGCTACAAAGAGGCCCGACATGACGACTCCACGACTCTCTGACACCGCATCCCATCAATTGCCCAAACCCGAATCGCATGAAGCGCTTACGCAGCTTCTTGCCAGGCGAGAATTGGAGCTTGCCGCTGCGCGGCGAATGTCGGAGGTCTTCTCTCAACAGATCAAACTCCAAGACCTGCTGGAACAGTCGCTTCACATCGCACTGGATGTCGTGAATGCGGAAAATGGCTCCGTGCTGCTGGCCGACACCGACAATCGCACCCTCGTGTTTTATCACTCCATCGGTGAAAAACCCGTGCCACCCGGCACAGCGGTGCCCTGGTACGAGGGCATCGCCGGAACGGTCTATAGGACGGGAGTGCCTGAAATCGTCCCTGACGCACAGACCGATCTCCGCCATTTTAAGAAAGTCGATGAAGCGACCGGCGCCATTACCCATGACATGATCACGATTCCCCTCAAGCGTTGGGAGGGTGACCCCATCGGTGTCATTCAGGTCATGAACAAGCGCGGGGGGAAATTCCTCGACCGAGACGACATGGCGATTCTCACCATTATCTCTGCACTCGCCGCTGTAGCGATTGAGCATACACGCTTGGTGGAAGCCGCCAAGCTTGCCGAGGTGGCGAAGTTGATGGGCGACATTACCCACGACATCAAGAATCTCCTCATGCCGATCGTGTGTGGCGCAGGAATCTTACAGACCGAAATCAACGAGCTGCTGGATCACTTACCCGATATTGAAATCAAACGGGCCAAGGCCAGTCGCGAACTCTGCAATGAAGTGATTGTGATGCTGAAGGACGACGCGCACCGGATTCACGATCGCGTCGCGGAAATCGCGGACGCGGTCAAAGAACTCAGCACCCCGCTTGATTTTTCCGCGTGCGAAGTGGCCGACGTCGTCAGCAACGTGTTTCGCTCTCTGGGGATTCTTGCCCAGGAAAAACATGTCCGACTGCTCACCGAGAACTTGGAGTTACTCCCGTTGATCGTGGCAGACCAGCGACGGCTCTACAGTGCCTTCTATAATTTGATCAACAACGCGATCCCTGAAGTGCCCGCAGGCGGCTCCGTGACCGTGTGCGGACAACCCCCTACGTCTGAAAGCGCGATCGTGGTTTCGGTCATCGATACGGGTGGAGGGATGCCGCCGGACGTGAGAGATCGGCTCTTCACCAAACGCGCCGTTAGCACCAAGCCAGGCGGGACAGGACTCGGCACGAAAATCGTGAAGGACGTGGTCGATGCTCATGGGGGAACGATCTGGGTTGAAAGTGAACTTGGAGCTGGAACGACGCAGCCACCCTCCCCTGATACGCAGAACCAGCCAGGCACCGACTTCACGCGATTGAGCAAGGCTGATGCTTCAGAACTTCTGCACTACAAGACGCAGCTGGAGGCGGTCGAGCGCATCAGCCAGGCCCTGTTTCAGTCGATCGATCTGGACGAACTCGTCGAAACGACCCTTCATATTGCGCTGGAAGAGGTGGGAGCCGAAGCGGGCTCCATTCTGCTTGCCGATCCGGAAAAAGAAGAGCTTATCTTTCAGTATTCGATCGGCGACAAACCAGTCCCCCGGGGGACTGGCATTCCCTGGGATAAAGGTATTTCCGGCGCCGTCTTCCAATCCGGGGAGGCCCGGATTACGAACCAGGTCAACCAGGATGCGACCCATCTTCACTCCATCGATCAGACGACAGGCTTCGTCACCCACGACATGATCGCCGTTCCCCTACGCCGCTGGAGAGGAGAACCGATCGGTGTGTTAGATGTGCTGAACAAGCGGGAGGGGCCGTTCACGAACCACGACCTCGGACTCCTCACGATTATCTCTGCGTTTGCCGCGCTGGCGATTCAGCAGGCCAAGCAATTCGAGGACGCCAAGAAAGCTGAAGTGGTGACGCTGCTCGGCGACATCGGCCATGACTTGAAGAATCTGCTGACACCGGTGCAGGCGGGTGTTGAATTATTGCGCGACGTCGTGAAGGACCTGTTCGGCGCTATGAACAGTGCGGAGCTGACTTACAATAAGACCAACAAGAAGATCTGCGATGAGTCAGTCGAGATAGCTCAGAATGGAATCAGGCGCCTACATGATCGCGTCAAAGAAATAGCCGATTGTGTCAAAGGGTTGAGTGCGCCTCCCAACTTCTGCGCTCTGCGCGGTTGGGCCGGTCATCCTCGAAGTGTTTCAGACGTTACAGGTATTGGCTCGGGAAAAGCAGATTACCTTGCGAACTGAGGGCCTTGAATCCCTGCCGGAATTCCGGGCCGACGAGCGGAGGCTCTACAACGCGTTTTACAATCTCATCAATAACGCCATTCCGGAAACGCCGCAAGGAGGTTCGATCACGGTGCGGGGGCATCTCGATCAGGACTCAGGGGGTATTGCGCTCGCTGTGGCAGACACACGGGCGCGGGATGCCTCCCGAGATTCGAGACCGCCTCTTCTCAGCCAAGGCGGTCAGCACCAAGAAGGGCGGCACTGGACTCGGCACAAAAATCGTGAAGGACGTGGTGGATGCGCACAAAGGGAAGATCTGGGTGGAAAGCGCGCCTGGTGTGGGCACGACATTCCACCTTCGGTTTCCCCTCGACCCCAGGAGACCACCTCAGCCTTAACCTTGTTTCTCGATCAGCCCTTGTTGACGGCCTTGTTTACAGCGCCCAATAACTGCTCTTGATTAATCGGTTTCGGAAGGAATTGTACGCCGGCGTCCTTAAACAGTTTAGTGGATCTATCCAGCATTTTTGATCCGCTCAGCACAATGATCGGACAGGCCGGAAACTGGGAGTGCAAATAGGGGATCACGATGATCTCGTTGACCGTCGGCATACTGAGATCGGTAACAATCACGTTCAACGGCAGCTTATTGGCTCCCGTCTTAACCATGGTGGCTCCCGCTTCTGGATGTTCGGCTTCGTCTACATCGTATCCTGCCTTCGTTAAGATGAGACGCACGGATCTTCTCACGTCCGCCTCATCGTCCACGACCAGCACTCTCCCTTTACTCATGACGTCTATCCTCCTTTTCCAGGTTAGGCCCTTAGTCTTCTAGGCAAGCGCGTGACGGGCACGACGCGCAAGGACCGGTTGGTCTCTCTTGTTTATCTGGTCTGTCTCGTTTGTTTGGTTGAACGAAACTAAACAGATAAACCAAATCAACCAGATAAACAAAACAAACCAACCATGTTTCCCGCAGTCTGCTCACCCTCTCTGCGGGGGCAGGGTACCAGGTATACGGAATAAAGATCAATGCCTATCCCCTCAGATGAGGGGGTACCTAGTTTGGGGGAATTACTTGATGATCCTGATGGGAGATAATCGTCGTGGTTATTTATATTGGAACGCTGCAAACAGGCCCGACATGACGACTCCACGACTCTCTGACACCCCATCCCATCAATTGCCCAAACCCGAATCGCAAGAAGCGCTTGCGCAGCTTCTTGCCAGACGAGAATTGGAGCTTGCCGCTGCGCTGCGAATGTCGGAGGTCTTCTCTCAAGAGATCAAACTCCAAGACCTGCTGGAACAGTCGCTTCACATCGCGCTGGATGTCGTGAATGCGGAAAATGGCTCTGTGCTGCTGGCCGACCCCAACAATCGCACCCTCGTGTTTTATCACTCCATTGGCGAAAAACCCGTGTCACCGGGTACTTCTGTACCCTGGTACGAGGGCATCGCCGGAACGGTCTTTAGGACGGGATTACCTGAAATCGTCCCTGACGCACAGGCCGATCTCCGCCATTTTAAGAAAGTCGACGAAGCGACCGGCTCCATTACCCATGACATGATCACGATTCCCCTCAAGCGTTGGGAGGGTGACCCCATCGGTGTCATTCAGGTCATGAACAAGCGCGGGGGGCAATTCCTCGACCGAGACGACCTGGCGATTCTCACCATTATCTCTGCACTCGCCGCTGTCGCGATTGAGCATACACGCTTGGTGGAAGCCGCCAAGCTTGCCGAGGTGGCGACGTTGATGGGCGACATTACCCACGACATCAAGAATCTCCTCATGCCGATTGTATGTGGCGCGGGAATCTTACAGACCGAAATCAACGAGCTACTGGATCGCTTACCCGATAATATTGAAAGCAAACGGACCAAGGCCAGTCGCGAACTCTGCAACGAAGTGATTGTGATGCTGAAGGACGACGCGCGCCGGATTCACGATCGCGTCGCGGAAATCGCGGACGCGGTCAAAGAACTCAGCACCCCGCTTGATTTTTCCGCATGCGAAGTGGCCGGCGTCGTCGGCAACGTGATCCGCTCTCTGGGGGTTCTTGCCCAGGAAAAACATATCCGGTTGATCACCGAGAACTTGGAATTACTCCCGTTGATCGTGGCAGACGAGCGACGGCTCTACAGTGCCTTCTATAATTTAATCAACAACGCGATCGCTGAAGTGCCTGCAGGCGGCTCCGTGATCGTGTGCGGACAACCCTCTACGTCTGAAGACGCGATCGTGGTTTCGGTCATCGATACGGGTGGAGGGATGCCGCCGGAGGTGAGAGATCGGCTCTTCACCAAACGCGCCATTAGCACCAAGCAAGGCGGGACAGGACTCGGCACGAAAATCGTGAAGGACGTGGTCGCTGCTCATGGGGGAACGGTCTGGGTGGAAAGTGAACTTGGCGCTGGAACGAAGATACACATCCGACTGCCGCGCGCGCCAGGAGAGTCGACTCGTTCCATAAACGCATAGAAGCCAGGCGATTGCAGCAGAAGTGTTCATGAATGATGCGGGTTAAGTGAGCGATCATTTCACAGTTGGCGCTGCGAGGACGAGTATGGTAATGGGGAGAGTGTTCATTGTTGATGACGAAGCGCATGTCAGAAAAACAGTCGGCCTTGTGCTGACACAAGGTGGCTACGAAGTTCTTGAAGCCGTTGACGGTGAAGAAGCGATTGCCGCGATCCAATCCTATCCCCCTGGCTTCTCAGTCCATGCAATCATCTGCGACATTGATTTACCAAAGGTGAACGGACATGACCTCATCGCATTCATCCGGGCGAAACTTCCGTCGGTGCCTGTCATCGTGCTGACTGGCTACCCCGATGTCCAGGGAGCTACCTACTCTGTTCAAGCAAGGTGTGGTGGACTATCTCATCAAGCCGGCTCAGGCACAAACACTGTTGGATGCAGTCAGGCGGGCTATCGGAGAACAGGCGTTAACGTGAAATGTAGTTTGTGGGAGGTATGGTCTATGGCTTATAGCCCGGACGAGATACGGTGATCTTCCTGAAAAGTTTCACGTCTCACGTTTCACGAATAACGGACTTCTTAGGTACGCGGACTTTCCCAGCATCCTGTTAGCCAGGCGGAGCCTACAACGTGAACCTTAGAATTCTGGGTTGTCATGGCTCCGATGCGCTGCTGCAATATGCAACCGGGCCTCACAGATGCAATACTTGCAGCTTCTTACTCAACGGAACTCTGCTTCTTGACGCCGGGACTGTGGCAAGCAAGCTCTCATTGAGCGAGCAGGAGCAGATCCGCCACATTATTCTTTCACACCTTCATTTTGATCATATTAAAGAGCTGCCCACGTTAGCCGACAATCTGAGCGAGCAGATGAGCACCCCGATCGTTGTGGCGGGTATCCCTGAAGTGGTTCACGGACTGCAACGTCACATCTTCAATACGGATGTGTATCCCGATTTTTTCAGCATCCCTACACCGGAACGTCCCACGCTCACTTCGTCATATCTGAAACCTGGAAATGTGTATTCGTTCTCAGGAGTCGACATCACACCTATCCTCGTGAATCACACCGTTCCAACGACAGGATTCATTGTGCAAGATCGCTCCTCTGCATTTGTCTATAGCGGAGACACCTATTCCACCGATGAACTGTGGCACGAAGCGAACCACATCCCTCACCTCAAAGCCGCTTTCATCGAATGTTCCTTTCCAAATTCTATGATTGAACTCGCCCGCACGAGCAAACATCTCACTCCGGATTTGCTCGCACAGGAATTCAGAAAACTCGATCGAGACGATATATCGGTGTATGCCTACCATCTGAAGCCGGCATACAAAGATCAGATTCTGCGCGAGCTTCGCGAATTACATATTCCCGGGTTAACTGTCCTCGAGGAGGACCACACGCTCACGATCTAGCAGGATAGCCGAGGGAAACGAGCGAAGAAGTTCTGAGTTCTGAGTTCTGCGTTCTGCGTTAGAGGCGGATAAGAAAGGCGAGGGTTCGAGGTCCGAAGTTCGAGGTTTTCGGGACTCAGAACTCAGAACTTCGAATCGCGCCTTTCTCGTAAATCTCGCGCGAATAACGAGATACGTTTCACGGGTATCGAGAATGCTGCCCACAGAGTTTCTCCGCGGCCTGCTACCAGGATGCTCTGTTAGGGCCTGATGCTATGACATTTCCGGCTACCAACACCCCATTTTTTTGCCTTCGTTGTCGTGAACAGCTTCCTGACAAAGCGAAATTCTGCAGCAGCTGCGGCGCTCCTACCCCTATAAAAGCAATAGTCGCTGATAAAGATCCCGTGGCCGAGCAGGGTGAGCGCCGGATTGCCACTGTGCTTTTCTCGGATCTGTCCGGGTACACCGCGTTAAATCAGCATCTGGATCCTGAAGAAGTTGAAGCCGTCATGCTCCGGCTGAAGCAGATGGCAATTGAAATCGTGGAAACGTATGGCGGCATTGTGAATCAATTTGTCGGCGATGAAGTCTTGGCTCTGTTCGGAGTCGATGCGGCCCATGAGGACGACCCCGTCCGCGCAGTCCGATCCGCTTTCGATCTCCATGCGGCGGCACGTCACCTAAGCGCCGAAGTCGACTCTTCCATCGGCGAGTCACTCGCCATGCATACGGGGATTCATACGGGACTGATAGTAACGAATGCTCACGATTCACGGGACGGTATTTACGGGATTACTGGTGATACGGTCATTACCGCCGTTCGATTAAAAGCGGCCTCGCCCCGTGACGTGATTCTCGTTAGCGAGGTCACGTACAAATTGATCGCACCCTATTTTCATGCCGATTTCTGGGGCAATGTAGATGTAAAAGGAAGAGCTGCTCCGGTAACATGCTATTCTGTCACCGCCGAACTCGCGATCCATTCCCGTTTTGAAGCCTCACAAAAAAGAGGGTTGACGCAATATACGGCACGGGCGCTTGAATTAGATCAACTGACGCTGGCCTTTGAGAGGACACGAACAACCCGTGCCACCCGGCACAGCAGTACCCTGGTACGAGGGCATCGCCGGAACGGTCTATAGGACGGGATTACCTGAAATCGTCCCTGACGCACAGGCCGATCTCCGACATTTTAAGAAAGTCGACGAAGCGACCGGCTCCATTACCCATGACATGATCACGATTCCCCTCAAACGTTGGGAGGGTGACCCCATCGGTGTCATTCAGGTCATGAACAAGCGCGGGGGGCAATTCCTCGACCGAGACGACCTGGCGATTCTCACCATTATCTCTGCACTCGCCGCTGTCGCGATTGAGCATACACGCTTGGTGGAAGCCGCCAAGCTTGCCGAGGTGGCGACGTTGATGGGCGACATTACCCACGACATCAAGAATCTCCTCATGCCGATTGTATGTGGCGCGGGAATCTTACAGACCGAAATCAACGAGCTACTGGATCGCTTACCCGATAATATTGAAAGCAAACGGACCAAGGCCAGTCGCGAACTCTGCAACGAAGTGATTGTGATGCTGAAGGACGACGCGCGCCGGATTCACGATCGCGTCGCGGAAATCGCGGACGCGGTCAAAGAACTCAGCACCCCGCTTGATTTTTCCGCATGCGAAGTGGCCGGCGTCGTCGGCAACGTGATCCGCTCTCTGGGGGTTCTTGCCCAGGAAAAACATATCCGGTTGATCACCGAGAACTTGGAGTTACTCCCGTTGATCGTGGCAGACGAGCGACGGCTCTACAGTGCCTTCTATAATTTAATCAACAACGCGATCGCTGAAGTGCCTGCAGGCGGCTCCGTGATCGTGTGCGGACAACCCCCTACGTCTGAAGACGCGATCGTGGTTTCGGTCATCGATACGGGTGGAGGGATGCCGCCGGAGGTGAGAGATCGGCTCTTCACCAAACGCGCCATTAGCACCAAGCAAGGCGGGACAGGACTCGGCACGAAAATCGTGAAGGACGTGGTCGCTGCTCATGGGGGAACGGTCTGGGTGGAAAGTGAACTTGGCGCTGGAACGAAGATCCACATCCGACTGCCGCGCGCGCCAGGAGAGTCGACTTGTTCCATAATCGCATAGAAGCCAGGCGATTGCAGCAGAAGTGTTCATGAATGATGCGGGTTAAGTGAGCGATCATTTCACAGTTGGCGCTGCGAGGACGAGCATGGTAATGGGGAGAGTGTTCATTGTTGATGACGAAGCGCATGTCAGAAAAACAGTCGGCCTTGTGCTGACACAAGGTGGCTACGAAGTTCTTGAAGCCGTTGACGGTGAAGAAGCGATTGCCGCGATCCAATCCTATCCCCCTGGCTTCTCAGTCCATGCAATCATCTGCGACATTGATTTACCAAAGGTGAACGGACATGACCTCATCGCATTCATCCGGGCGAAACTTCCGTCGGTGCCTGTCATCGTGCTGACTGGCTACCCCGATGTCCAGGGAGCTACCTCTCTGTTCAAGCAAGGTGTGGTGGACTATCTCATCAAGCCGGCTCAGGCACAAACGCTGTTGGATGCAGTCAGGCGGGCTATCGGAGAACAGGCGTTGAACGTGAAATAGTAGTTCGCGGGAGGTCGATGGCCTATGAGCTTATAGCCCGGACGAGATACGGTGATCTTCCTGAAAGGTTTCGACGTCTCACGTTTCACGAATAACGGACTTCTTAGGTACGCGGACTTTCCCAGCATCCTGTTAGCCAGGCGGAGCCTACAACGTGAACCTTAGAATTCTCGGTTGTCATGGCTCCGATGCGCTGCTGCAATATGCAACCGGGCCTCACAGATGCAATACTTGCAGCTTCTTACTCAACGGAACTCTTCTTCTTGACGCCGGGACTGTGGCAAGCAAGCTCTCATTGAGCGAGCAGGAGCAGATCCGCCACATTATTCTTTCACACCTTCATTTTGATCATATTAAAGAGCTGCCCACGTTAGCCGACAATCTGAGCGAGCAGATGAGCGCCCCGATCGTTGTGGCGGGTATCCCTGAAGTGGTTCACGGACTGCAACGTCACATCTTCAATACGGATGTGTATCCCGATTTTTTCAGCATCCCTACACCGGAACGTCCCACGCTCACTTCGTCATATCTGAAACCTGGAAATGTGTATTCGTTCTCAGGAGTCGACATCACACCGATCCTCGTGAATCACACCGTTCCAACGACAGGATTCATTGTGCAAGATCGCTCCTCTGCATTTGTCTATAGCGGAGACACCTATTCCACCGATGAACTGTGGCACGAAGCGAAACACATCCCTCACCTCAAAGCCGCTTTCATCGAATGTTCCTTTCCAAATTCTATGATTGAACTCGCCCGCACGAGCAAACATCTCACACCGGCTTTGCTCGCACAGGAATTCAGAAAACTCGATCGAGACGATATATCGGTGTATGCCTACCATCTGAAGCCGGCATACAAAGATCAGATTCTGCGCGAGCTTCGCGAATTACAAATCCCCGGTTTAACTGTCCTCGAGGAGGACCACACGCTCACGATCTAGCAGGATAGCCGAGGGAGACGAGCGAAGAAGTTCTGAGTTCTGAGTTCTGCGTTCTGCGTTAGAGGCGGATAAGAAAGGCGAGGGTTCGAGGTCCGAAGTTCGAGGTTTTCGGGACTTCGAATTCAGAACTCAGAACTTCGAATCGCGCCTTTCTCGTAAATCTCGCGCGAATAACGAGATACGTTTCACGGGTATCGAGAATGCTGCCCACAGAGTTTCTCCGCGGCCTGCTAGCAGGATGCTCTGTTAGGGCCTGATGCTATGACATTTCCGGCTACCAACACCCCATTTTTTTGCCCTCGTTGTCGTGAACAGCTTCCTGACAAAGCGAAATTCTGCAGCAGCTGCGGCGCTCCTACCCCTATAAAAGCAATAGTCGCTGATAAAGATCCCGTGGCCGAGCAGGGTGAGCGCCGGATTGCCACTGTGCTTTTCTCGGATCTGTCCGGGTACACCGCGTTAAATCAGCATCTGGATCCTGAAGAAGTTGAAGCCGTCATGCTCCGGCTGAAGCAGATGGCAATTGAAATCGTGGAAACGTATGGCGGCATTGTGAATCAATTTGTCGGCGATGAAGTCTTGGCTCTGTTCGGAGTCGATGCGGCCCATGAGGACGACCCCGTCCGCGCAGTCCGATCCGCTTTCGATCTCCATGCGGCGGCACGTCACCTAAGCGCCGAAGTCGACTCTTCCATCGGCGAGTCACTCGCCATGCATACGGGGATTCATACGGGACTGATAGTAACGAATGCTCACGATTCACGGGACGGTATTTACGGGATTACTGGTGATACGGTCATTACCGCCGTTCGATTAAAAGCGGCCTCGCCCCGTGACGTGATTCTCGTCAGCGAGGTCACGTACAAATTGATCGCACCCTATTTTCATGCCGATTTCTGGGGCAATGTAGATGTAAAAGGCAGAGCTGCTCCGGTAACATGCTATTCTGTCACCGCCGAACTCGCGATCCATTCCCGTTTTGAAGCCTCACAAAAAAGAGGGTTGACGCAATATACGGCACGGGCGCTTGAATTAGATCAACTGACGCAGGCCTTTGAGAGGACACGAAGGGGTACCGACCAATTTGTAGTGGTCGTCGGGGAGGCGGGCATCGGGAAAAGCCGTCTGTTATATGAATTCACTCGCGAAATCAGGCCTACAGATGTCGTCGTTCTTCAGGGTAGCTGTCAGACGGATGCGATCAGCACGTCGTACCATCCCTTCCTTGATGTGCTTCGACGAGAGTTAGGAATCGTCGCCGATCAGAGCAGTCACACGGTGGTCGACACTGCGGGCGCAACCCTCACTGCGATCCACCCAACGCTGCAAGAATATCTGCCCATCTATCTTCATCTTCTCTCGTTACGCACCGATCCAATACTTTCTCACATGCAAGCCACCGAGCTGAGACACCTCATTCGAGAGGCACTGGTTCAGCTCTTCCTACGTAAAGCAGACAGGAAGCCGACTCTTTTGCTCCTTGAAGATTGGCATTGGAGCGATGAGGCTTCCAATGCCGTCCTTCAGCATCTGCTCACGGAAATGAGAGGGCGTGCTCTCATGGTCGGTTTGACGCACCGTTCCGAGTATGTGGTTGTTGGATGGGGACAGCGCAGTCCAGACATCATTCTGATGTTACCACCCCTCGACATCGCGCAAACTGAACGTTTGCTCGCAGCCACATTGGCGGTCCGGGAACTGCCGGCCGGCCTCGCCGACCTCCTGTATGAGCGAACGGGAGGGAATCCGTTATTCATCGAAGAAGCCAGTCATTCACTCGTGGAAGAAGGAATCGTCGTGAAGCAGGGTGAAGAGGCAGTGCTCACCCGATCGTTCGCGGCTAGTCACTTGCCTGCGACGGTACAAGGGCTTATTCAAAGCCGGTTGGATCGTCTGCATCCCGACTGGAAGGAGGTTTTGGGAACCGCATCAGTCATTGGCCGGTCCTTTACGCTCTCTCTTCTGGAGCCCCTCTATAAAGGGCGAACCTGTCTCCAGGACGTGCTTGAATCACTTGTAGCGATCGATATGATCTCGCCACTGGAGGAGGCGACGTATTTGTTTAAGCACGTGTTAACTCAGCAAGTGACATACGAGACATTGTTGTTGAAAAGAAGACGGATGCTCCATCGTTCAGTCGCGCAGACGATAGAACGCGTCTTCGAGGGCCGCTTAACAGAACATATCCAAACACTGTACCACCATGTCCGTCTTGCCGAGGAATGGGAGAAGATGGTCACTTATGGGCAATCGGTGGCGGACAAGGCACAGCGACTGAGTCAATTTCAAGAAGCAGTGGTTGTCCTTGATGAAGTCACAGACGCTCTGCGTCGACTTCCCCTCAGTCGTTCTCGCCAACACTCCCTGGTAGATATTCTTCTCGTTAAAGAGCGGTTGTACGACACCCTGGGTGCGAGGGAACGCCAGGAGGCCGTTATTGGAGAAATGTTCTCCATTCTCGTGCAGGAAGAGGACGTAAGCCGTCTTGCCGCCGTTCAGCTGCGTCAAGGAGACCTGTTGACCCAGCAGGGCAAATATCTCGATGCTGAAGATGCCTTGGAAAGTTCGCTCGAATTACGTCGGGAGATTGCGGATGAAGCCGGAGAAAGTAATGCCCTGCGCAGTCTCAGTTTTCTCCGATGGCACCAAGGGCGTAGTCGAGAGGCATTAGCCTGTAACGAACGCGCGCTGGCGATCGATCAGAAACTCGGAGACGGCAAAAGTATCGTTCACAACCTCACCAATCTAGCGGCGGTCCTGCAAAGTCTTGATGACATGGAAGGGGCGTTGGCGAAGTTGACAGAAGCGCTCACCGTAGAGGCGGCGGGCGATCCCTTTCATCGAATGACCATTTTCTATAATATCGGTAATATTCATAGCAAACTTTCCCAGTATGATGAAGCACTCAAATATTACGAAGAGGCTCTGCGTCCTTGTGTTGACCATCGTCTCTATATCAACCAGACACTGGTCCTCGGATGCATAGCCAGCATGTATCAAAAACAAGAGAGGCTCGAAGAAAGCCAACACTATTACCAGCAGGTTGTTGACATCTCGAAGCGCATTACATATCCGCAAGGATGCGTGAATGGATTGCGGGGTCTTGTCGATATTCTGCTGCTGAGGAATCAAGCGAACGAAGCACTGCCCTATTTACTGGAAAGCATTGCCATCTTGGGAGATCTCGGCGACATGGCCAACGAAGCGATTTCATGGCAGATCGCCGCGAGTATTTACGAACGGTATAAGGATCGATGGAATGAGGCCGTCAAAGCATGGGACCAGGTCCGCAAGCTCGCTCAGCGGCTGAATGATCTTCCGCGGCAACTGAACGCTGTGGAAGGAATGGCTCGAAACATTCGACTTGGTGGAGGCAACAACGCAGGCGCGTTATCACATCTACAGGAAGCGTACCGACTTGCCGCCAAGCTCAAAAAACGAGAGGACGTGGGGCGATTCCTCAACAGCATGGCCATCATCGAATGGGAACGTCAGAATTACACCAGTGCGCTAGGCCATTATGAAGAGGCGCTTGCAGTTTATCGTGACCTTGGGGACGACCGTAAAGTTGGGTTCATTTTAAACAGTATCGCTGTCACGCTTCGATCCATGAGCCGATTCGATGAGGCGATCACCGCACTTGACCGCGCGCTTGCCATTCACCACGAGACGAACGAGCGGCTACATGAAGGCCAGGCTTTAGCCGTGATGGGACACCTCCATGCTGATCGAGATCAGTTTACGGAAGCCATTGATGCCTACCAGCGATCTCTCACAATTCGTCGTGAGATCGGGGACCCAGTGGGTCAAGGTTGGATGACGTACTATATTGCGCTCATATATGTCCGGCAGAAGCAAGTTCAGGAGGGCAGATCGTTCGTGAGCCAGGCCCATGAAATCGCGTCAACCTATAAGGACCAGGAGCTGGGACAGGCCTGTCTGAATCTAACCCGCATTATTCATGAAGCTTCTGCTGCAAACGTGGATACGCGGCTGTGACGGGCAGTCTCGCCGTTCAGCTCTTCGACATACTGCACGAGTATGCCTCAGAGCTTCACGCCTCCGAGTGCCCGTCTCGCTTCGCGTCTGCACGCTTTCGCGACGAACCTTCATGAATAGTGCGGGCTAGAGGATACAATAGCGGTCATTGAACTCACTTCATTTTCATGATTGGAGTCATTATGCCTCGTTATATTATCGAACGAACATTGCCCAAGATGTCGCAGGAAGAAATGCAACAACTGGCACGGCGCTCTATACAGGTAGCCGACGGAATTCCTGGGGTGGTATGGATTAAGAGCTATATTTCCGAATCAGAGGGCAAAACCTACTGTGAATATGAAGCTCCCAATCCCGAATCTCTGCTCGAACACGCACGTATGCTGAATATTTCCGCCGACAAAATCACCTGTGTAGAAATAGAAGTCCATCCGGGGATGTTCAGATAGACCGACTGATTCGAAGGCACGCCTACAGGATCGGCGCTCGCAGCAGAATCTTCATGAATAATGCGGGTTAGCCACGCGGGCCTTGACTGGCCCGTCCGTGACTTCGGGGCAGGCGTTGCCGCGCAGATCACTCGCGCAACGAAAAAAATAGAAGGAATCAGAATCCATGCATTTCGACATCACCACCGCCATCGGCATGTTGGGTGGAGTGTTCTATCTCGCCAGTCACTACATGAAAGCCATGGTGCCTCTGCGGGTGCTGGCATTGGTCAGCAGCGTCCTCTCCCTGATCTTCAGTGTGCTGCACACGCACTTCGACATCATGGAGTTGATCGTGTTGCCGGAATTCATTATGAACGTGATCCTGTTGCCGATAAATCTCAAGCGGCTGGGAGAAATCAACAGGCTGACCAAGCAGATCGAGCAAGCCACCGTGGAGTCGCCGGTGACCGAGTGGCTGCTGCCGCACATGCACCTGCGCAAGCACAAGGCCGGCGAGGTGCTGTTCCGCAAGGGCGACGTGGCCGACGAGATTGTGTACGTGGCCACCGGGAAGCTGAAGTTGCAGGGCATCGACCACATCCTCGGCCCGGGCGAACTGATCGGCGAGATCGGCCTGTTCTCGCCCGAGAAGGTGCGCACGATGACGGTGGTGTGCGAGACCGACTGCGAGCTGTACCAGATGACCGACGAGCAGATCTACCGCCTGTACTACCAGAACCCGAAGCTGGGCTTCTTCTTCATGCGGCTGATCGTCGAACGACTGCTGCGCGACGTGAAGCGCGGCGCGATCGATCCGAAGACGGTTTAGCCCGACCCCGCTCAGTGCATCAGGTTTTTCACAGCGGCAATGCTGCCGGGTTCAATACCGCCACGGCAAAGGCTGCAACTCACTTTTCATCAGCACGACCGAGTCCACAGCGAGCGATCCCAACGAAAGCGGCCGATCCAGCACTCCGCCCTTGGTCAACGCATTCCCGACGAGGCGTTCTCCTTCTTTGGGATCAGAGTAAGCCAGGTGCTCCTGCACCCGAAGATATCAGCATGAGAGGCGTCTGTTTCAATCCGAGTCCAGATGCGCTATCATGGCCTTATGAATCCCGCGCCTAATGAAGACGCCCTTCTGAAACGCATTACGATCAACCCGCGCATCTTCGGCGGCAAGCCGATTATCCGAGGTCGCCGACTCGCCGTGGAGCATGTTCTCGGTATGTTGGCGGCGGGTGACACGCCTGACACAATCCTTCAGGGCCATCCATGGTTGGAACGTGAGGATATTCAAGCCTGCCTCGCTTACGCTCATCGGCTCGTCGGCCACGAACGGATCGAGCCGCTGCCTCTCGAATCCGCCTCGTGAAACTTCTGCTCGATACCTGTGTCTGGGGTGGAACCGTTGATCCGTTGAACGCTGCGGGGCACGATGTCATCTGGGCAGGAAACTGGCCGAATGATCCCGGCGATGATGAGATTTTAGCCCTGGCTCATCGGGAAGGGCGTATTCTCATCACGCTCGACAAGGATTTCGGAGAATTGGCAGTCGTACATGGTCAACCTCATGCAGGAATCCTTCGCCTCGTCATCTTGTCCGCGGCCCACCAAGCTCCTGCCTGCCTGATGGCGATCAATCGCTATGGGGCAGAGCTCCAATCTGGTGCTATTGTGACGGTCGATTTGGGGCGTGTCCGTGTTCGCCCAGCGGCTCCAAACCCTCAAACGTAGGAAGTAGCTGGCGCGGCTCGCTCGGGAGGAATGTACATGAAAGACGCAGCATTCCAAGAATTGCTCACGAGTATCCGCCAGGCTGGGCGGATTCGCCGGGGCACGCTCAAGCCGGCGCGAGTCATGACCTTTCGACCAGCCGATGTGAAGGCTGTCCGCAATACACTCAAGGCGTCGCAGACTGAGTTTGCCCTCTTGATCGGCGTGAGTGTAGCGACGCTGCGCAACTGGGAGCAGGGACGCAGGACACCGGATGGCCCTGCTCTTGCGCGTTGCCGCTCGCAATCCGCAAGCAGTCGCCGAAGCGCTCCACCGTGAACCTCGCAGAGGCGCGGCCTGATAACTTTTTAGCATCTTACTTGGACGCCGACTGCCTAACCGAAAGTGGTCGTCGAAGACGACGGCAACCAATGCTCAAGTCGCCCTCCTCTCCACTCACAAGAATAGCGGGTGGTGCCGACCTGGAAGCCGATTGTCTTCTAATTCTTGTTACCTCTCTCTAGGGAGTAGCCAAGGCTGCCCTCTACTGCGCGCATCAATGATCCTTCCAAGCTAGCTCGTTATCTCCCTAGGGATGGGGGCTGATTGATCTTCCACTGCGCGCGTCCAACGAGGGCCTTCGGAGGCCGCGCGTTGCGCGAGCACAGAAGATCATCAGGCTCCATCCCGTCCTCTGTTCTGCGAGCAAGGAGGGCACCTGGCCACTCCCTCCTCATCCTACACCGGGCGGGGTGCGAGGACGGTCGGGCTGGTCAGCGACAGGACCTGCTATTCTCCTATCTTCACTTCCCACAGCTTCGTATATACCGACCCGGTCGGCCGCAATTCACTCTTCATCAGCACGACCGACTCCACCGCCAGCGGGCACAATGAAAGCGGTCGATCCAGCACGCCGCCCTTTGCCAATGCGACTCCAACTTGGCGTTCTCCCACCTTGATTCGCGCCAAGGTCAGATGAGGACTGAACGGTTTCGTCTCGCGGAGAAAGCCTAATCCTTCACAAGCCTGTTCAATCGCGCCATGGATCTCCGCGATTCGCTTCGCCTCTGCTCCCCGCTCCCAATTCTCCGACGGCCCGACCCACAGCACGCGCGGACTTTGCGGACGAGGAAAGGCACCGAGTCGTTCAAGCGGTACGTTCACAGGTATCTGACTTCGGATCGCCTGCTCAAGCGCGGCGCGTAGCTGATCAATGACCTGCTCATCCATGTCGCCAAGGAACTTGAGCGTGAGATGAATCGAGGCAGGCTGCGCCCAGGAGATGCGCATGTTTCGCTTCAATTCAGGCTCAATTCTACGCTTCAACTCCTGTCGGACAGTGGCCAGTTCGGCCCGCAGCTCCTGCGACAGTTCGACGGCAAGGAACGCCCGGATCACTTCAAGCCCGCATTATTCATGACGGTTCGTCGCGAAATCGCTGAGCCGCGTCGCGAGACCGGCGCGCGGAGGCCAGGGGACTGGCTCCGCCATCTGCGGCGGTGCCAGTCCCGCTTCTCCTCCGAGGGGCGAGCCCGCCGGCCGAAGGCTCGTCGTAGCAGCGGATCGGCGATTGCAGCAGAAGTGTTCATGATTAATGCGGGCTAGGCCTTATCGAGCAACCAGCGGCGAAGCAAATCCAATGCGGCTTGCGATGCGCGTTGTTTGATGACATTCCTCTCGCCGTGAAACCGGAATTCTTGTGTGATCGGCCGGTCGGTTCCATCATCCAATCCAACATAGACCAGCCCGACCGGCTTGGTCTCGGTCCCGCCGCCTGGCCCGGCAATGCCGGTGACGCTGAGTCCCACCGATACGTTGGCGCGCTCACGAATGCCGCGGGCCATCGCCGCTGCGACCTCCTTGCTCACCGCGCCATGTTGGACAATGAGTTTCGCCGGTACACCTAGCATTTCCGTTTTCGCCCGATTGCTGTAGCACACAGCAGCGCGATCCACATAGGCAGATGAACCAGCCACCTGTGTGAGCCGATGCCCAATCAACCCGCCGGTGCAGGATTCCGCTACCGCCAGCATGAGCCCCCGTTTGGTGAGTTCCCGCCCGACGACTTCTTCCATCGTGTCCCGCCCCTCGGCGAACAGCCATGCACGAAGTCGTGAGCGGACGTCGTTCGCCAGCTTCTGCAGCAGATCACGATGTTTCTCCTGGGCGGATTGGGTCCCCTTCGTCGTCAGCGAGACCAGCACGCCCATGGGCGATGCGAGCAGCCCCAAGTCAACGGGCGCTCCTTTTGGAATGAGTCCTTGTAATTTGACATCGACGTCGGCCTCCGCCAAGCCGAACGTGTGGAACATCTGACGGACGATCGGCTCTCGGGGAGACCGGCCCACTGCGCCACTCTCTGCGCGCAGCAGGGGCAGCACTTCCTGCCGCATCATCTCTTCCATTTCCCGCGGCACGCCAGGCAACGAGATGATCTGCGCCTTCTTCCATGTCAGGCAAAACCCCGGCGCAGAGCCGACCGGATTCATCAGCACAGTGGCGCCGGACGGAATCATCGCCTGCCGCAGCTGCCCTGTGCTTGGCCGGCGACCCCATTGCGCGAGTCGGGCCGTCATACCCTCCAACGCTTCCTTGCGACGACCGAGCCGGTGTCCGGTCGCGTGCGCCACCGCCTCTCTCGTGCAATCGTCTACGGTGGGACCGAGTCCGCCGGTCATGATGATCACCTGGGCTCGCGTCACGGCAGTGTGAATGGCCGTGACGATATCCTGCCGGTCATCACCGACAACCGATTTGAATCGAACGGCGATCCCGAACTTACCGAGTTCGTCGGCAAGGAAGAGAGAGTTGGAATCGGACCGGCCCCCGAGTAACAGTTCCGTGCCGATCGCGATGGTTTCTGCGGTGAGTGGTAGGGTTGCGGATGCTTTGGACATGGATAGCAGTGAGCAGTCCTAGCCCACATTATTCATGAAGGTTCGTCGCGAAAGCGTGCAGACGCGAAGCGAGACGGGCACTCGGAGGCGTGAAGCCCTGAGGCATACTCGTGCAGTATGTCGAAGGGCTGAACGGCGAGACTGCTCGTCACAGCCGCGTATCCGCGCTTGCAGCAGAAGCTTCATGAATAATGTGGGC
>CAVUHR010000017.1:0-40261 GCA_963741245.1 Nitrospirota bacterium
CGCCGCTAGTGCCGAGACGAGAACTCGCCTTCAACCCCGGTCCGCTCAAGCGCTTGGCTAGACGATTTCCCCGCTATTCGAGAAGGCTCCGGAGCATCCATGCAGTTTTCTCATGAACCTGCATGCGTTGGGTCAGAAGATCCATCGTCACCTGATCGGACGCTTTTTCGGCAGATGCAAAGACGCTTCTCGCAATCCGAACCACCGACTCCTGTCCTTCGACTAGCCGGCGAATCATGTCTTCTGCCCGGGGCACGTCCGTTTCCTCAGCAATAGAGGAAAGCTTTGAGAACTGGGTGTAGCTACCTGGAGCTGGATGCCCCAGGGCCCGAATTCGTTCCGCAACAAGATCGACCGCAAGCGCAAGCTCGTTATACTGCAGTTCAAACATCAGGTGAAGCGTTTGGAACATTGGGCCCGTGACGTTCCAATGGAAGTAGTGGGTCTTTAGATACAGCGAGTATGTGTCCGCCAAAACCCTCGACAAGCCCTCCGCGATGGCTTTCCTCTGGGCTGGCTGGATGCCGATATCAATCTGCGGGCCGTTGTTTGAAACGGCCGTTGCTGGACGCATTCCTTTCTCCATAATCTCCCTCCTTCAATTTGACTGCCTAAGTTGTGGTGTCGTCTATTGCGTATACTGACCGGCATAGTACGTGAAACCGGTCCACAAACTCCTCTGTGATTGTCGTGTCGGTTCTAACCCGCATTATTCATGAACACTTCTGCTGCAATCGCCGATCCGCTGCTACGACGAGCCTTCGGCCAGCGGGCTCGCCTCTCGGACCCTCACCGTACTGTTGGGGACTGGCGCCCTTCATTTTGGCGCCTGTACCCGTCTGAGGAACAGCGGGACAGGCACCGCCGCAGACGTCGGAGCCAGTCCCCTGGGCTCCGCGCGCCGGTCTCGCGACGCGGCTCAGCGATTTCGCGACGAACCGTCATGAATAATGCGGGCTAAGACTTCTCAACGATATCCACATAGCCGGATTGGCGTGATATACGGATTGGAGCGCAATGATTGCAGATTGGACGGCCCGAATGGTCTTGCTATTGTTGCGCTACCGATCGGAACGGTGGAAAGCGATTCAGGTCATCCGCTGAGGAAGACCGTCGTCAAAGCAACGCATCTCAATCTGCTCCTCAATCCTCTTGGCGCCCAGGGCGATTATGTTTTCCCGACCGTATCAACGGCCAAGCTCAACGGCGTGCTTTTGCGTGTCGGCTGGAACGCTTCGTTAGACGCAATTCTTTTGAGATGAGCGGGAACTTCTCTGGATGCCTGATGGATTCAACGGCTACATCCACATCGAGACCAGGCCAATACAGGTGATGAGGCTGCGGCCACTCGACGTTCAGGATCTCTGATACAGATGCATCCTTGAACCAGGGAAACTCTTTGAACGAAACAAATAGCTCTTCGTCAGCCACTAGCAGCCAGAATCCATGACTGGAGATGTTCGTCACCTCAGCACCCGAAGTGCTTTTGCCAAGCGTTGAGGATTTCATCGTAATGCTCCTCGATAAGAGTTTTCGCGACCCGGATTTGCCGGGCGGCCATACCGGAATTCTGCGCCAGTTCGATTGTCGGTTCCAACCAGAATTTCGCCTCACCGCGCTCACAATAAACATGAACGTGCATTCGTGTTTCTTCGCGGGAAAAGAAATAGAAGCGGAACCCTCCTGCTCTAAAAATTGTCGGGCTCAGCAGTATCCTCCATCTGTGCTCAGTGCCTAACGACCCCGCGGATCATCCGCGGGGCCGTTGAGGCGACACGAAACATCGACTCAACTATTGAGTATACTGACCTGCATAGTACGCCCAGACAAACTGCAAACTGGCGCGTGATTCTTGCGCATGTTCAATCACTTGTCAACGCGCTCTATAGCACCGCGTCGACATGTTATACCGACCGGCATCGTTCCGTTACCAGACTGCTGGAAAATGATCTCTACGTGTCAGGTCTGCCTGCGCCGATGATAGCCTAGACTCCCGATTATTCCCTTGAACCAGACAAACCAGATAGACCAGATGAACCAGACAGACCTCAACAATTCGTTGGCCGCGTATCTACTCCGGTTCCGATGGTCACCTCAATTCTCGCAACTCCCTTCACGTTCGCGCACAGATCTCCGAGACCGGGTGTCACTAACCGGAACGGACCGCCTTTCGCACCAGGCAACGATGCTCCAGCAAGTTCATAGACGAGAACCCCGTACTCTCTCGCCTGTTGGAGCGTGAGACAGGCGGAATATTTCCCGTCTGAGGCATGAAAGGTGACATGATCCGCCCCGATGGCCAGCGCCGGGATATCGAGCAGACCCTTCACGCGAATCCCTTTACCCTTCATGCCGGGCATCACCGTCGAAATATCGAGCTGATGTTCTGCCGGCAACGATGCGATCGCGGCACGATCAAACGAGACAGGCTGGACCACCGCCCCGTCGATGCGCACAATGCCGGGACCGGTTCGATCCCGCTCGGTGATGGTCTTGATCACCGCCGTCAGCAGGTCGTTCAGCGGCGTCGGAATGCCGAATTCCCGCCCGACCTTCGCAACATATCCATTCAGAAAATCGATCTCGGTCGGTCGACCGGCCTTCCAATCGTCATACATCGAGGTATGGATATCCCGTATCTCGCTCGTCCAACGGACAACCTTCTCTGCCATATCTGCGGCTAACGGCACTTTTACGGTGGCTGCCACTGCCACGACTTCACCCACGATCTGGTGAATCACTCGCAGCATCTCAGGATGATCGAGCGCCTTGGCCACTTTGTCGTCAATCATCACAGTCAAGGGATTGAAGACGCAATTCCAACACATCTTCTCCCACTTGCTGCGCCGGATATCGTCGGCCAGCTGACAAGGAATCCCCGCCTGCTTGAACAGATCCGCAATGGCCAGCAGACGAGGGCTCTGATTCCCCATCAACTCCCCGATCGCCACAGCCCCCTTCTTATAATGGTCGATGACGCCGGGTGCCGCAATCTTGGTATAGATATACGCGATACCACCGACGACACAATCCCGTTGAAAGCGCGCCAAGATGCGATCTTCCGTATCCACTCCATTCTGCAGGGTCAAGATGACGGTCCGATCGGTCAGGACCGGCTCGATCTGGGTCAGCACCTCATCCAGATCGTAGGCTTTCACGGAGAGAATAATCAGGTCCGGCTTCGAGAGATCTCGCGGATCGGAAGCAGCTGGTGGATGCACGGTGAAGGAGCCATTGGCACTGCGGATCGTCAGGCCATTCTGCTTCACAGCTGCGAGAGTCTTAGGCCGCAACAGGAAAGAAACAGAGAGATTCGCTTTCGCTAAATGTGCGCCAAAGAATCCACCAACCGATCCAGCCCCCACCATTAGAATCTGTTTCATCATGCTCCTCACAAGAAAAAAGGAAGCGTACTATACCACGCAGAATCGTTGGCTCGAAATGCGGTACAATTCGCACATTCAACCATGGCCACTGACGATCAGATCCTCCTCGCCCGCACACACCTCGCCTCCGCTCGAAATGTGACCGCCCTCACAGGAGCTGGAATTTCTGCGGATAGCGGCGTACCGACCTTTCGGGGGGCGGACGGCTTGTGGCGTACCTTTCGCGCGGAGGATCTCGCGACCCCGGAGGCCTTTGAGCGGGACCCGCGGCTGGTCTGGGAATGGTACAACTGGCGGCGCGAATTGATTGCCACGAAACAGCCAAATCCTGCCCACAACACGCTCGTGGAGCTTGAACAGCGATGGACCGATCGAATGTGGCTGATCACGCAAAATGTCGATGGGCTCCATCGAGCCGCCGGATCACAACGCCTCTCCGAAATTCACGGCAACATCTGGATGGTTCGCTGTACGGGCTGCGGCGTCATCTCGGAAAATCGTGAGATTCCTCTTCCCATCCTGCCGACATGCCGGCTCTGTCATGCTTTGCTCCGGCCTCATATCGTCTGGTTTGGGGAATCGCTCTGGGAAGACGACCTGCGCCGCTGCGATCAGGCTCTGCGGGCCTGCGACCTTCTTCTTGTGATCGGCACATCGGGAGTCGTCTATCCAGCAGCAGGATTTGCGTCGGTAGCGAAGGAGGTCGGCGCGCTGGTCATCGAGATCAATCTCGAGAGCACCCCCCAGTCAAACCTGGTTGACCTCTCACTGCAGGGCCGCGCGAAAGATCTGGTTCCGCTACTTCTGTAATACCCTCACCCGCATGCGAACTATGCATGAAAGATCCCGTAGGATGCATCAAAAAGACCGGGCTTCTCACCCGCCCAACCCTGGCGCGCCGAGACGCGCCATTTGCCCGGGCGAGGGCCTTCCGATTCCCTATACCTCCCTTAGGGGAGGGGCCAAGGCTGCCCTCAACTGCGCGCATCGAACGATATACATGCTCCCTCCAAGCTTGCTCGTTATCTCTCTAGGGATGGGGGCTGATTGATCTTCCACTGCGCGCGTCTTCCCACTTCCCCATTTCATTTTCAAGGGTAGCCTGGTCGATCCTCGATTGCGCGCGTCGAACGAGCACATTCTGATCGTGCGCGTTCCGCGAGCAGGAGGACGGCCAGGCTACCCTTCCCATCCTTCGGAGGCCGCGCGTTGCGCGAGCAAGGGGATCGTCCCAGCCACCTCGCCCATTTTTCAGCATCCTACTAGGGGAAGAAGTTCCTCCAACGTCCGAATCACAATCCCACCCGACGTCTGAACGCGTCCTGCCCGATCCATCAGCACGCCGGTCAGCCCGGCCTTCGTCGCACCCTCCACATCATCCCGGATACTGTCACCCACATGCATCGCTTCGTCCGAATCGACCGCATGTTTCTCAAGGGCAATCTCGAAAATTTTCGGCGACGGCTTGGCGGCCTTTGCCAGGCTTGCAATCGTCACGGTATCGAAGAGTCCGTCGATGCCGAGCCCCCGCATCACAGAAAATAGCCGGGAATCGAAGTTGGACACGATCCCCAGCTCGAACCCCTCTTCACGCAGCCTGGTCAGCACAGCATGGGTTTCAGGAAACAATACCCAGGAGCGAGGATCTTCAAACACTTGAAAGACCTGCTCGAAGAATTCATCAAACCGCTCGAACATCCCGACGCGATAAAACACGTTGTGTACGATGTCGAACCACCAAAGCCTCTCACATTGCTTCAACCTGATAGGATCCGTTGTGGCAAAAACCGGCGGCGGCGCGTCGCGAAAAGCACGCTGAAAACCCTGTGCGATAGATGCCTGAGAGCCGGAAGTCTGTCGAAACCCGTGCTGAATTGCATACCTTAGGTAGATGTCCGCTACCGAACCATTAATATGAAACAACGTCTCCGCTGCGTCGAAAAAGATGACGTGGATGGGGGTCTTCATTGGTCGTGCAAATCCTACGAATGTCGGATTGTAGTCAGTTCAAAAATCCAATTCCACCCATTATGACGGATGATGAGATTGAGTGATAGAGTGAGATAATCCCGTGTTGATAGAGGGGATTTCTAAGGATCAAGCAGGAAAAGGATTGTGAGGGAGTGTGAGGGAGTTTGATTCAGAACCGGGACTACAACCGGGACCAAAACTGGGACCGGACCCGTGACCAGAAGAAGGGAGGCAAAGTCCTTGGTGCACTTGACCATGAGTGCGTGATCCGGGTGTAAACGGTGCGCTCAATGAGTCACCGTATTAATTTCTCACAACTGATCTATTTTGACCAGATTCCCTCCCTCCAGGGACGTAGCTTCGACGCTAACAAAGCTGACATGGGTCCCCAAGTCCTCCCGGACGCTAACCTCTCTCACGACGGCAAGCACGAAGGGCTTATCCACGAAGATTTATTGGGTCAATAATCCAGGCGAATAATTATGACCTGTTTACTGTCTTTAATGTTTGCCTTGAGTCTCATGACACCGTGCGGGACATCGGTCCGCACGGGCCTGGATCGTGCGTCTGCGTTCATAGAGACCCCAATCCTTCCGTTCAGTATTGCGTTTGAACAAGACACCCGAGCCTATGTGAAGCTTGATAGGTATGAGCTATCCCTCGACTTGTGGCGGATGCCGAGTGCCACAACCCCGCGTCCTGCAATGGGGATCGACTAGAGGTCACTCATGATGGGGATTGACTTCTGATGACCCACCGCAACTGTAATCGTCTCTGGCGGGGCTTTCTTCTTGTCGGACTCGTTCCCAATAGGGGAAGCGTGGCAGGGTAGCTCACCTGTTACAGCCTGAAGGATCTCAAAGGCCGTGACGGTAACGTCGGCAGATTGCTTCTTTTCTGCCATGCGTCCCTCATCCTGCCGCGATGGGCTCGGTGAGTTTGGACATCAGATCCAAGACCGCCCTATACAGGAAGATAAAGGCCCGGCGCCTTTCGGTGTCGAGCCTTCTCCTTCACTGCCGCCCTGGTTGCACGGCATGCACAGTGGCCGCTGTGCGTCCCCCGTGTTTCCATCGCGGTGGCTAAAGCATCGCGAATATACCGCCGAACATTTCCGCAGTCTGGTCAAAATTGCACAGATGGCAAGACTCCGGAGAGCGTATCGTTCCATCTAGACGTGTCCATCTAACCGAGGAGGCGTTCATGGTCTCGATACCCAAAGTGGTTGGGGTCCTGTCGTGTGGGTGCGTGCTGGTCCTGGGTCTGTACCTGAATGGCAGCCACACCATCAAGGGCGAAGTGGTGCGCGTTGACCCCAGTGCCTATTTCGTCAAGCAATATGACGGTGATCAAGTGCGTGTGCATACCGATGCATCCACCCGGATGACAGGAACCATTCGCCCAGGCGATCATATTGAGGCGAAGGTGACCGCTCAGCGCCACGCGCTGGCGATTCGCCAGGCCAAATAAACCCGTAACCTGTCAGCGGGCAAGGAGACCCCCCATGCTTACTATTGGGAAAGAAGCCGAAAATTTCGTCGAGGCTTGCGAAGCCATTCACGCCCTGTTGAAACGCGGGGGCACGCTCATGCCTGAGGATCGAGACCTCATCGAGTTCAACGCCGAAAAGCTGCTGGATAAACTGACGCCACCCTAGCTTCATCATGCTGCCGTGCCGTTACCCCGACCATTCTTGCGCCTGATCGCGCACGCTGACGACGGGCACCGGCATAGGCCCCAACATTCGCTCGGCCTGGTCGTCGAGCGCCCGTACTTGTCCTTGCCGTACGTCTGAAGCGTGACTTCTTTCCCAAAGACCAGCGCTGATATAGCCTGCTTCGCTCGCTGGCCGTAGGCTTGGTTTTTTCTACAGCCTCAAAGTGTGAGTTCAGTGGCTGCCGAAGTCAGTCCGCTGGAACGACGGTCAGACATCCATTATTTGTCCTCTTCAAGATCCGCAAGAATCGGGGTCGCTGGATTAGCACATCTAGCGGAGTTTCCATACAAGGTTGCGACGTTCAGCATCTTCCCATCTTGAGATTTGACCCTTGTTCCTACCGTTGCGGTTGAGGCTACGCAATGTGAACCTTGCGAGTCACTCTGTTCGGTCACCGTATATCCTCGCGCCTCCAGGCACTCCTTCCATATCCGATCATCTCGGGTCGGACCCTCCTTCGATAACCCCCTCAACCGGCACATGATACGGCTGGCGAGAAATCTGCCTGCACTCAACGCCATCTTGTTTTGCTTGTTGCAGAGATGCGCCAGGTTTAGCCCATTGCAAATATGAGCCGCCGCACCCAGCCATAACTATGGCCAAGAAGACTAATCCTCCTCTTTGCAGTCGCCCAAGTTGTTTCACCTGAGGTTCCTCTCAGTAGTGTGTGTGCCTTGCTTGGTGCAGAGGCCCTTCCGTTCGAGAACTTCCACAATGACGGCGATTTCCCACATATTGGAGACCGTCGCTTCTTCGAGGGACATGTTGTCACGTTTGGGGCGGTCGGTGCTCATGGGCCTTTCGGCTTCCACTCTCGCGCCAGCTTTTGCGCTTCGGCGATCTGGGCTGGGGTCATCTGTTTGGCGAGGGCATCACGATACTCAGCTGCCTTCAGCATGTCCATTCGCTGCCGCCAGGTTGTACCACTTATGGGCCTGGATAAAGTCCTGGAGCACTCCTCGCCCTTGTTCAGACATCCACCCAAGTTTCGCAAAAGCCAGAGCATCTCCTTGCTCTGCCGCCTGACGAAACCAGAACAACGCCATCTGGTCGCTTTGCGGAGCCCCCTCTCCCTGGAGATACAACGTGCCGAGGTTGATTTGGGCTCCTACGTGCCCCTGCTTCGCGGCCTTTTCAAACCACTCCTTCGCTTGCCCATAGTCCTTGGATACATCCCGTGCCTTCGTCGTACAGCTGGCCGAGTCTGAATTGAGCGGATGCGTCTCCTTCTTCGGCTGACTTGCGGAGTGCTTTCGCAGTTGCCTCGTATTCGGCACGATTATTCTTAGACGTGTCCACGGCAGGCTCAATATCGGCGCAAGCGGAACTGGTGAGGCACACGATCGTTAGGACGAGGGCAATGTTGAATCGGGGCGATATGGGCTGATCGCTACTCATAGGACAATCACCGTTGGTTCCCGTACCAATCGTTTCAGGTAATGATGAAGACGTGCCTTAGTATGGCGCGCGACTGACATATTCTCTACCGCAAACTCCTGCCCTCTCGACCACCGCACGATCGCAGCAGGCTGCAAAGATGCGTTTCTTCGATTCGGCAATATTGACGGTCAAGCGAACACGGTCTGCTCTAACTTGCAGGGGAACATCGCCCGAGAGTTTCCACCCGCTCAGCGAAAAGTTCCAGACAGTGCCTTGTCCTTGGAAGCAGGCCAGCGTGGTATGTGACGGAGCAATGCACGGGGAAGCGTCGGTAGAGACGAAGCGTGAAGGGCATAGGAGCCTCGCAGGGAGGCGTATTCTAGGAGGGTAAGGATCAAACCACAAGGCGAGGGATTGAGAAATATGCTATGTATTGCCGGTCCCGCTCCGACCACTGCGGAACCCCGTCAGTCGATGCCGAGCCTTTTCGCGCGACCTCTGCGGGTCACCCGCGCGCGTGCAGACGGACCAAATAGACAGGTGCCTGACTGTTTCAGCATCCTGCTAATTCTGACCCGGTCAGAATTTCGCCCCAGGCTCCGGGTCGCATCCGTTGCCGGTCGCGCGGCCTGAGCCAATTGTGAAAGCCGGTTTTCACGGGAACGGCGCGGGACGAGGCAAACACGCCGCACGCTGATATCCTGCTGTTTCCGCCTCGGCCTCGCTCGCACACTCGACACGATTCTCGACATTGATCTGGCTGTAGTCTGAGCACTGGGGACTGGGGTCTGACCAGTCCCGGCCCCCCTCGTTTTAGGGGGGCCTCGTTTGGGGAGATTGTCATTCGTGTGAGCTTCGTGTAGAAGCCGCCCGCGAGGGCGTGAAGCAGTCATCACCAACACCAAGGAGGGTTCCGATGAAAAACTATAGTAGAAGCACACGAATGTGGGGCGTCACGGTCGCCGGTCTGTGTATGTTATGGTTCACCGCTCCGGCTGGAGCCGTCCCACTTGAGAGCTGGGACGACAAAATCCCGATTGCCAACCAGCGCTTTAAGGTGCTGTCGGAGTTCAGCGACTCGGCGGTCTTGGACAAGGAAACCCAGCTCGTGTGGGAGAAGTCTCCGGCGACGAACTCGGGAAGCTGGTCAGGCGCCATCTCCTTCTGCATAAACAAGAACGTCGGTGGGCGCAAAGGCTGGCGCTTGCCCTCGATCCCCGAACTGGCGAGCCTGATCGATCCGACCCAAAACAATCCCTCCTTGCCAGCGGGCCATCCGTTCCTGAATGTCCAGACGGTCCAGAATGACTTCTATTGGTCGGCGACGACGGTGGTTGCAGTGCCCGCAGGCGATCCGTCCCGCTCGTGGACCGTGCGCTTCCTCGATGGCCTCGTGACCGACATCGATAAGTCCGCCCCCGACCTCACCTGGTGTGTGCGCGGTCCAATGCAAGAGTCTGCGTATTGAGACTTCGGTGATTTGATCATTTGGAGGTGCAGGGGCGTGAGCCCCCTGGGGCTCTCGACCATTTCCGCTTGCTCATCCCGGCCACTCGTCACGCTCCTCCCCTCATGAGGGCGACGACTCCGCTGTCTGATGCGGCGGCGGGGTCGGCCAGTAGGTCGAAAGATTGGCCTTTCTCTGGGCAGTCGATGCCGCTGAGACGGATGCGTTCAGGATGTTGGTTGTGCAGGACTTCGATGGTGTCGCCGTCGAGGACGGAGACGACGGAGCCGGAAAAGTCGGCAGTTGCCAGGGGAGCGCACAGCAGAAGAAAGACACCGGCACAGCCCCCCCGAAGGCTAGCTCTTGTCCAACGAGTCACTCCGCTGTTCCCAGATACCCATCTCGCTGGGCATCCACGACAAATTGAGCAGTTGTCGAACGCACAGCATCATCGAGACTATAGGTGAAGAAGTTAATCCAGAGGAATGGAAGCAACAATAGCCAGAAGAATCGTTTCAGCGTAATGTCGTAATTGTAGGTCTTTTTGAGCGCATTCTGGTCATAGACGCTGTAGGACAACGCCCAGCCGCCTTGCCCACTATAGATGGGAATGAGAGTGAGCCCTCCAAGTGCTATTTCTACCCAGACCCCCATCGGTTTCTCCAGAACGCTGACCACGACTTCCGTCTCTGCCCACTTAGAATTATAATCAACAGGCGAACTGCTGCTACAGCCTCCGTAATTTTTAAGTGCTTCTTGCAGTGCAACACTCAAACTTCGCACCCACGCCGATTGCTTTGTTAAAAACTTAACGGTCTGACTACAACGAGGGGGTGCAGCAGGCTCATATACGCTTGGTAGAGGGTCCACAATTGGGAAATCGCGAACGTCACGATGACACAGCCGGAGAGTGTGACTAGGAGTACAAGACAAATGAGGCTTCTGGATCTCATGAATGATTTCTGCCTCGCCACAAGCTGATCCTCAGTTAGTGCGTGGTCCCCTGCCACTTTCCATTCCCTGTGATAGTCAAGCCGATGCCGCCGGTGATAGCGTTGTGATTCAGGTCGCCGGCTTCACCGAAGCTGTACGTGACAAAGGGGGTCACAAACGGAAGCACTGGAAGGGACTCGGTGAGCAGCACATCGTAACCACCTCCGGCGGTCAGTCCCCACCCACTTAGCCTTCTTGGCTCATCAGGCCGATTATTCCAGTGACTCACATACCCGCCGCCGAATTTCACAAAAAGACCGGAATCGGGGAGCGGATAGTAGCGCGTTGTCAGAAAGGCCTGCATGACCCCTTCTCCTACGGAAGGATCCTGTGTGTTGCTTGATTCCAGGAGCCATCCACTTAACTCGACACCCACTAAGAATTGCGGATGAACGACGTAGCCACCTTCAATGCCAAGGAAGCCGGTGGTGTCGTCCTGATTAGTTCCGCCTCCAGATTGGGACAGAGCCCCAGCCCCAAAATTGAGGGCCGTCCACCATGTCTTGCGCTTGATGAGGCTATCCGCAAGCACATCATCAGAGCCTGAGAGGTCAGACTTCTCGGCAGCTTGGGCCACTGAAGAAACAACGAGGGGGAAGCACGGGAGCGCCAGCAGGAGTACGGTCCCCAGTCCGATTGGGAGTGTCCATCGGTCAAGCGTTGATCTCATAGCCGCCTCCCGGTTCGTGCGTCGTCCCTTGGAGGACTCTGTACAGGTTCACTCTGTTGCAGAAGCAAGGAACGCGCCGAGGATGGCCCGGCTTGGCGGTTTCGTCGACACGTGTAGTAGAAGGGGCTTTGCGCGATTAGCCGGATGGAAAGGCGAGCAGGGTGGCGGGATCATCAGGCCTGAACTATGAATAGGGGTTCATAGCACCTGAACGGCCGGCACAAGATCGCTGTAGCCCGTAGAGCTTACGGCTTCCTGACGAAGTAGGGTATTGCACGGGGAAGCGACGGTAGGGACGAAGCGTGAAGGACTCGCGCTTCGTGCACTAGCCCTTCCAGCCACGCATCTCCCGACGCATACTTCCGATACCACCAGCACCAGTGTCGCCCTGAGGAGGGCCGGGATCATCGGGGCCAACTGGCATTCACTCCGGCATACCGCAGCGTCGAGACGCATCATGGCCGACGTGGATCTCGTGAGCGTCAAGGAGATCTTGGGACATCGTGATGTTGCGACGACGATGTGATACTCGCACTTGAGCCCCACCCATCTCCGACAGGCCGTCAACATGGGCAGTCTCTGCAACCATCTCAGGACTATCTCTCCACCGGATATTCATGGCAGAACCGGGACTACAACCGGGACTGCTGGGCCACACGAGAAGCCAGCCCCGTCCGTGACAGGCTCGCACGTAGTTGACCTGATTCGGGAAACTACGTGGCAGAGCGAGCCAACCTCGACTCTAAGTAGTCAGTTCAAAAATCCGAAGTCAAAACACGCACCTATCGTGCGATTTCTTGACAAAGAACACCCTCACTGCTAGCTTCGATATAGTTCAATAACATTGGAGGGTTAGGTGGCTTCAACCATCTTTGTCGTCGATAGTAGTCCCGCCGTCCGCCGGCTGGTCGAGCAGATCTCGAAACCGGAAGGGTGTGATGTCGTAGGATTCCACGATGGCCCCGCAGCCTTGGAAGCGGCACGCCGGATGAGCCCGAATCTCATCATCGCAGATTATCATTTGGAGAACATGACCTTTTCGGGGTTCTGTAAAGAAGTCCACAAGTTGGATAACCTGGCAGAAACCTATATTGTCTCCCTGACCAGCCCTTCGGATCGTGTGGATGAAGCCCACTTGCGTTCGCTGGGAGTGAAGGCCTTTCTCAACAAACCATTTCAGTCCGAGAGCCTCATCGATGTAATCAAGGATTTGGAAGCACAGCAGGCAGCCAGGGCGAACGGAACAAAGAAGAAATCTCGCTCCTGGCCTCCGGTCTCGAGCGCGACGGACTCCGATGATGATGCCTTCAACGATGACAGTTTGACTGAGGAAGAAGAGGAACAGGCGTTCGCACCCCACCCCCAACTGAAAGATTCCCCCGTGAACACCACCACAGCAGCGCAAGCCCCGACAGCCGAACCGGAAGAAGCGATGAAGGGCCTCTTCAGTCAACTCCTTCAGTCCATGTCAGAACGGACGGAAAAAAAGATTGCCGACCTGCTCCCCCGGATGGTGGGGAAAGACCTGTCAACACTCGTGGCCAAAGCCGTGGAAACAGAGGTACACACACACATGGGTGCGTCCCTCTCGGAAGAGCGGCTGACTCAGGTGCTTGAACCGTTACTCATGACGGCACTCCCGAAGATTCTCTCAGGGGAAATCTCCCTCCTCGAGCCCATCATTCGGCACAGCATTTTCGAAACCGCAACCCCCCTGATCAAAGAGCGCATCGATCAATTCGTCCGTGAAGAAATCAATGCCGTTCGTGCCGCACTCTCCGACATGGTTCGGGAACACCTCGGATCGATCGAGGGACTCGTCAAGGAAGAGATCCAACAGGCTGCCGCCAAGCAGACTTCTGATGTGGTCGAAGCACTTGTCCGGGCGATGGCCCGAGAGCAGGTCGGTCAGACCGTTCAGCGTCTCGTGCCAGACCTGGCCGAAGAGCAGATCAAAGCAGAGATCACACGACTCACACAAGCCGCCTAGTCCCCGCTCCGACTTACCCCTTCTTGCTCTTCTTACCTTTATTCCGTCTGGCTGTCGCCAGTGCCTTCACACGCGCGACATTCTTCCGATGCTTCTTTCTCGTCTTGCGGTCTTTTTCACGCCCTTTGGCCATAGTCTCTCCAAATTGTAAAAAAAGTGGAAGCGGAACGAACCCCTCGCCCTCGCCTTGTGCGAGTCTGTATAGCACAGGGCTCTACACCCCTCAAGCGTAGCCCGCATTATTCATGACAATTCATCGCGAAATCGCGCAGTCGCCACGCGAGACAGGCGCGCGGAGCCGCGAGGCGGGGCGTTGCCCCGCCGGGGAGTTCCGAAGGGGGTGTGCCCCCTTCGTGGGGATTCTACAAGGGGGCCGGCCCCCTTGTAAGAGTGGGCGAGGCAGGCTTCAGGGCCGAGCCCATGAGGGAGGGAGGCATACTTGAAACAGTATGTTGACCGACCGAACAGCGAGCCCGCCTGCCTGGACGCTGCGCCGACCGCGTCCAGGTGCGTCGCCACCGCGCTTGCGAGGTCGAGCGTCCTTTGCATGATCGTGGCGCAAAGAAAGAATACCGCAGTGGGTTCTGACTTCCGTCTTCGCGATTGCAGCAGAAACGTTCATGAATAATGCGGGCCAGGTGTGTCCTGCACTTCGCCTTGAGAGGCCTGCACCCGCATGCTAAGATGCGCCGCGCTTCAAGCAGGATGCTGAAAAAGTCCGCCAGCTTCGTTCTCGGCTCATCGAAATCCTCAACGTACCCCAGAGGGTACGCCTCGGTTTCGACTCGCCTGCGGCCTTGCTGGATAAACTTTTTGAGCATCCTGCCGGGACAATTCCCTGTTGTGCCACACTTACGGACCATTTAGTTTTCGGTTCCAACATGGTTTTCCCGTAGCCTGCTAGGACACCATGACTGAATGAGCACACCTCAACTCGACAAAGCCTACGATCCCAAGGCGGTCGAAGCACGTTGGTATGAGGTCTGGAACCAACAAGGCTATTTCCACGCCTCGCCGACCCATCCAGGCCAACCATACTGCATCGTGATTCCCCCACCCAATGTTACGGGCTCACTGCATGTCGGCCACGCGCTGAATCATTCGATACAAGACATCCTGATACGCTGGCGACGCATGCAGGGCCGCAATGTTCTCTGGCTGCCCGGCACCGACCATGCCGGGATTGCCACGCAGAACGTCGTGGAAAAGCAGCTCATGGCCGAAGGCGCTTCTCGGGAATCCCTTGGACGCGAGCGCTTCATCGAGCGCGTCTGGCAATGGAAGGCCACCTCCGGAAACACGATCGTCAGTCAACAGAAGCAGCTGGGAGAATCCTGCGACTGGGATCGTCTGCGATTCACAATGGATGAGGGGCTATCAAAAGCCGTCTTGGAAGTCTTCGTGCGACTGTATGAAGACGGGCTGATTTATCGCGGGGAGCGGTTGATCAACTGGTGCCCGCGCTGTCTGACGGCTCTGTCGGACATCGAAGTCGAGCACGAAGACACCAAAGGAAAACTGTACTCTATCGAATACCCGCTCGAGCATGATCCAACCATTCGACTTACCGTCGCGACGACCAGACCTGAAACGATGCTGGGCGACACCGCCGTGGCCGTCCACCCTGAGGATCCACGTTATAACAAGTTGATTGGCAAACAAGTGCGTTTGCCTCTGACCAGTCGGACCATCCCGATCGTCGGCGATGCGATTCTGGTCGATCGCGAATTCGGGACCGGAGCAGTGAAGATCACCCCGGCTCATGACTTTAATGACTTTGAGGCGGGTGAGAGACATAACCTACCAAGAATCTCAATCTTTGACGATCATGCACGCATGGATTCGGGTGGGTTAACTGAAGCAGCAGTGGATCAGGGCATCATGGGAAAGATCCTTCTACGTCCTGCACGCGATGCGCGAGCCATCATCATAGAAACCCTCAAGCACGCAGGTCTTCTTCTCAAAACCGAAGACCATAAGATGTCTCTGGGAAAATGCTATCGCTGTAAAACTGTGGTCGAGCCCTATCTGTCACCGCAATGGTTCGTCAAGATCAAACCGCTTGCCGAGCCAGCAATCAAAGCTGTTGAAGATGGACGCATTCGGATTGTTCCTGAAGGCTGGACCAATAACTACTTGGGCTGGATGCGGGAGATTAAAGACTGGTGCATCTCACGACAAATCTGGTGGGGTCATCAGATTCCTGCATGGTACTGCCGGACATGCAATGGCAAGGTGCTGATATCAACCAAACCGGATGGTACGTGGATCATTCCCCGTGAGGCTCGGCCAGTCGTCGCGAAGACTCAACCCCCGCTCTGCCCGATGTGTGGGGGCAAGGATTTCATTCGCGATCCAGACGTGCTCGACACCTGGTTCTCCTCAGGACTCTGGCCGTTCTCCACTCTTGGTTGGCCCGAAGAGACGCCTGAACTCAAGAAGTACTATCCGACCTCGACTCTCGTCACCGGGCTTGACATTTTGTTTTTTTGGGTGGCCAGGATGATCATGCTTGGGCTCAAGTTCATGGGTGACGTGCCATTCCGTGAGGTCTATATCCATGCCCTTGTGCGCGATGCCGAAGGGCAGAAAATGAGCAAATCGAAAGGCAACGTCATCGACCCGCTACATGTGATGGAGCAGTTCGGCACCGACGCGCTCCGCTTCACGCTCGCATCGATGGCCTCACCGGGGCGCGACATCAAACTTGCGGAGGAACGAATCGAAGGCTACCGAAATTTCGCGAACAAGATCTGGAACGCGGCTCGTTTCTGCCTCATGAATCTCGATGGGCCACGAACGGCCACCGCGCCATCAGAACGCACCTTCCCCGACCGCTGGATTTTGAGTCGCCTCAACCAGACGATCCATGTGGTCACATCAGAACTGGAAGCCTATCGGTTCGATCGCGCGGCGAATACACTGTACCAATTCATCTGGCACGAGTACTGTGACTGGTACCTCGAACTGATCAAGCCCACACTTCAAAACTCGGCGGACCCGGAAGGACCAGGGACCAGACAGACCCTCGTCGAGACGCTAGAGACCACGATGCGCCTCCTGCATCCGTTCATGCCGTTTCTCACCGAAGAGATCTGGCAAACAATCCCGCACATGGGTGCGAGCATCGTGGTTCAGCGCTATCCAATACCAGAAGTTACATGGGCCGCACCCGAAATGGACCAACACTTTGCGCTACTCGAACAGACCATCGGCTTGGTGCGCACATCCCGCATGCTCTTGAACTATCCGCCGGGGGAACAGATCACGTTCTACGTCGCGCACAACGCACCACAGCGACAGGGCCACCTGGACCAACTCCGAAGCTACCTCGCCCATCTCGGCCGTGGCACTGTCGATCTAGCCCCAACGACTCACTGGCCAACCAGTAACCTCCTCCGGTTGGTCACGGAGGGCTTATCTGTCGGCATTGCGGTGGCGGGCGACGTCGATCTCAACAAAGCGCTGGATCGCATCATTAAGCAGCAATTCGAGCAGACCAAGGAGATCGAGCGGCTGGAGGGGAAACTGCGGAATCAGGAGTTTATCGCCAAGGCTCCGCCTGAGGTCATTACCGATCACCAAGATCGCCGTACAAGCCTGCGCCGAGATCAAGCCATGCTCATCAGCAGTGAGCAACAGTTGCGCGCCATGCTGGGAACGTAACCGATGATCAGGCCCCCGGTTACCGACATACAGCGCGCCATTCGACGTGCACTCCAAGAAGACCTCCCCCTTGGCGACGTCACGACAGCCGCACTTTTTCTCTCTCCCACACCAGCGCGCGCGCGCATCGTCGCCCAACAATCGCTGGTGGTCGCCGGTCTTGCCGCAGCCGTGCAAACCTTTCGGACCGTGGATGCGTCCCTCGTCTTCTCCATCCACCGCCAGGATGGAGAACGCGCAAAGGATGGAGACTGTCTCCTCCAGATCGAAGGCGATGGGCGATCCATCCTGAAGGCCGAACGAGTCGCCCTGAACTTTCTCCAACACCTCTCCGGTATCGCCACCTTGACGCGTCGGTTCTGCGACGCGGCTCGTCGATACCCCGTGACCATCCTCGACACGAGAAAGACGATCCCGGGCTTCCGTGCGCTTCAGAAATGGGCGGTCCTCCTCGGCGGGGGCATGAATCACCGCCAGTCGCTGAGCGACGCCGTCCTCATCAAGGACAATCATCTGGCCCTCCTAAACCGAACGACAATGCCTGTCCGAACTGCCTGCCGCAAGGCGAAAGCCAACGCCCCTCGCAGCATGAAGATTATCGTGGAGGCGGAATCGTTGGCAGATGTGCGGCAGGCCGTCGCAGGACGAGCCGACATCATTCTGCTGGATAACATGAACCCGGCGTCTGTCCGTCACGCCATCCGGCTGATCAAGGGGCGAGCACTCGTGGAAGTGTCCGGAGGAATCACGTTGAAGAACGTACGAGCGATGGCGGCGGCCGGCCCAGATCGCATCTCCATCGGAGCCCTCACCCATTCAGCCCCAGCTGCGGCGCTCAGCCTGGTACTCGAACCACGCCGCCGGCCTCGCGGACCCAGCAGGTAGCGGAAAGAATCATTTGACATGCGAGAACTTTGAGAATCCGCACATGTGCTACAACAAAACCACACTCCCGCAGAATGCTCAAACAGTTCGTCCAGCAAGGCCGCAGCGAACTATCACTTTTAAAGGGGTGGCTGGGATGATTCCAACTGCGCGCGTCTTCCCAATTCCCCATTTCATTTTCAGGGGTAGCCTGGTCGATCCTCGATTGCGCGCGTCGAACGAGCACATTCTTATCGTGCGCGTTCCGCGAGCAGGAGGACGGCCAGGCTACCCTTCCCATCCTTCGGAGGCCGCGCGTTGCGCGAGCAAGGGGATCGTCCCACCCACCCCACCCTTTTTTCAGCATTCTGATAGGTAACACGTGCAACCTTCGCCACCACTCACACGAGACACGATCCATAGCACCCTGTCGACCACGTGGCTGGGGCGTCGCATCGAACTCTTCGACCGCCTCCCTTCAACGAACCGAGAGGCCGTTCAGCTTGCACAGGCAGAAGTGGAACATGGCACCGTCGTCGTCGCCGATAGCCAGACCGCTGGACGCGGCCGTCTCTCCAGAACCTGGTTTTCCCCGCCCGGTGCCAATCTCTACTGTTCCATCATCCTCAGAACAGCACGCCCACCGGAACGCCTCACGGAATGGCTGTCCTGGTTGCCGCTGATCTCTGCGCTGGCCGCAGCCGCAGCGATCGAACAGGTCTCATCCATCCAGGTCTCCGTGAAATGGCCCAACGATCTCCTGATCTCGGCACGAAAAGTAGGCGGAATCCTCTGTGAAAGCGGTACAGGAACTCGCTCAGACCCTTTCCAGATCATCGGAATCGGCATCAACGTCAACCTTGACCACGATGACTGGCCCTCTGACCTTCGCGACTCAGCCACGTCGCTATGGCAGGAACGGAAGATCGTCGTCGACCGCAACAGACTGCTCGCGCAGCTGCTCCTCGAACTCGAACAGTGCCTCGATGAATTAGTTATTCACGGAACGAATCGGATCGGGCTGGCCTATTACCAACGATGCTCGACCATCGGCCACTCGATACAAGCGACGTTGGCTAATGGAGACGTGGTCGTGGGGCTTGCCGAGGGAATCGGCCAGGATGGATCCTTGCGCGTGCGGCCGCAGGCAATTCAACCTGGCTCGGGAACCCCGGAGGTCGTCCACTTGCGGGTCGCCGACATTATCCACGTAAGAATCTAGCAGGATGCTGAAACAGTCCGCCAGCAAGGGAGGGAGCGGCCAGGTGCCCTTCTTGCTCGCAGAACGCGCACGGTGAAACGGTGCTCGTTCGATGCGCGCAGTAAAGGGCAGCCTTGGCCACTCCCTTAACGAGAGGTAGAGAGAATTGGAAGGGCCGCACTCACTGCGTGCGGCGGGCGAGATGAGCGGGATGAGTGAGACAAGGAGGATCTCCACCCTATCCACGTCCCGCCCGTCTCGCGCGGCTATTGGCCAACATAGTTTTTCCCGCAGCCTGCTGGCCAAACCACCCGCGCGAAACGTACAATAGGTCCCATGCTCCTCGTCGTTGATATCGGCAACACCAACATTGTCTGGGGCGTCTATGACGACCGCACCCTGGCGGCCCATTGGCGATTAGCCACGGACGTGAAAAAAACCTCGGACGAGTACGGCATCCTCTTTGCCAATCTCCTCATGGCAGCAGGGATTCCCTCTCAACGTCTCTCCGGCGCCATCATCTCCAGTGTCGTGCCTGCGCTGACCGGGACCTTCGAAGACATGCTCGAACAATATTTTCATCAGCACCCAGTGATCGTCACCTCGGATACGGACACGGGGCTCACACTCCGCTACGCCAACCCAAAAGAAATCGGCAGCGACCGGCTGGTGAATGCCGCAGCCGCTTATCATAAATATCGCCGCGATCTCATCGTCGTCGATTTCGGCACCGCCACGACCTTTTGCGCCATCACGGCAGAGGGCCATTACCTCGGAGGCGTCATCGCCCCCGGCCTCGGGATCTCGGCGGAAGCCTTGTTCGCACGCGCCGCCAAACTGGCCAAGGTGGAATTGATCCGTCCTAAAACCGTGATCGGCATCGACACCGCCGGCAGTATTCAAGCCGGCCTGTTATTCGGGTATGCAGGACTGGTTGATACCGTCGTCCGGCGAATGGAACAGGAACTCGGACGCTCCGTCTATGTCATCGGCACCGGAGGACTCAGTTCCATTCTGGCAGCCGAAACCACTTCCATTCAAAAAATTGAACCGCTCCTGACGTTAGAAGGTCTTGAACTTATCTACCGACGAACCCAGGGTCTTCCCCCTCCCACCATACAGGTCTGACAGGATGCTGAAAAAGTCCACCAGCATCGTTCTCGCATCGTTCAGACCCTCAACGGGGACCCGGCCGCCTCACCACTCGGCGGCGCGCACAGCCGTGGTGCTCCTTATTCGTCGCACCGTGCGCCCCAGCGGGTACGCCTCGGATCTTCACTCGCTGCGGCCTTGCTGAACAGCCTTTTTGAGCATCCTGCGTGGATGTTCTGCCCTTGTCCCAGAAATGCATGCCCTCAGAATTCTGCTGGGCTACCATGGTTTTTCCGCAGCCTGCAAAAGATCGCCGTTCTCCGCACAAGTAATTAATTTTCCTGGCCCGGTTGACTTTTTGGGCCCTGTGGCTATCTCCTCACGGACAAAGGAGTCTTTCATGCCCGAGGAACACCAGAACGCGAATACAATCGAGAACTTGGATACTCCATCGCCCGGCGATTGCCCCGCCACAGAGGAAACAGGCCTGGTCGAGGAGCTTCAACGGGCTCTCGCGGAAAAGACCGAAAAATCCATTGAACTCAACGACAAGTATCTGCGACTTGCCGCTGAGTTTGACAACTACAAACGCTTGGCTCAGCGGGACCAGCGTGATCAGATCCGATTCGGAAATGAACAATTACTCAAGGAACTTTTGCCGGTCGTCGATAATCTGGAACGGGCCATCAAGGCCTCTCGAAACGGTGGGAGCAGCGACGCCCTTATCCAGGGCGTGGATCTCACCCTCAAGCAATTGACGGAAGCCTTGACGAGATTTCATGTCAAACCCGTCGAGACAGTAGGCCAGCCGTTCGATCCCGCCACGCATCAAGCTGTCGCCTCTGTCGCGTCCAAGAAGGTTCCGGAGCAGCATGTGGTCGACGAGTTTCAGCGAGGATACCGCCTGCACGACCGTATGTTACGGGCGGCCATGGTGAGCGTGTCCACCGGACAGGCACAGGACGGCGCACCAGGAACAGACGAGACGGTCGGTTCATCGTAAAACCATCGTTAGAACACAGAAAGAGTAGGAAGGAGCAGGCACATGGGCAAAGTGATCGGCATCGACCTTGGAACCACGAACTCCTGCGTCGCCATCATGAGCGGCGGCGACCCGATTGTGATCGCGAACGCAGAAGGAGCCCGCACGACACCATCAGTCGTCGCCATTACAGACAAGGGAGAACGCCTTGTCGGACAGATTGCAAAGCGGCAAGCGATTACTAACCCTGAGAACACGATTTTCTCCGTGAAGCGTCTCATGGGCCGCAAGTTCCGCAGCCAGCAAGTGACAGACGCCGCCAAACGACTGCCCTATAAGATGTCCGAGGGAGATAACGGCGATGCGCTTGTCGAATTGCGCGGCAAACGCTACAGCCCGCCGGAAATATCCGCCATGATTCTGCAGAAGATGCGGCAGACGGCGGAGGACTATCTCGGCGAGAAAGTCACCGAGGCGGTCATCACCGTCCCGGCCTACTTCGACGATAGCCAACGCCAAGCCACCAAGGATGCGGGCCAGATCGCAGGCTTGAACGTCCTCCGGATCATTAACGAACCGACAGCCGCGTCCCTCGCCTACGGCCTGGACAAGAAGAAGGACGAACGGATCGTCGTCTATGACCTGGGTGGCGGTACGTTCGACGTGTCTGTCCTTGAGATCGGCGACGGCGTCTTCGAGGTCAAGTCGACCAACGGCGATACCTATCTCGGCGGCGACGACTTCGACCAGCGCGTCATGGACTGGTTGGTCGATGAGTTCAAGAAGGATCAAGGCATCGATCTTCGGAAGGATCGGATGGCCCTCCAACGCCTGAAAGAGGCGGCGGAACGAGCCAAGATCGAACTCTCGTCTTCACAGGACACCGAAATCAATCTGCCCTTCGTCACCGCGGACGCCAGCGGACCGAAACACCTGGTCACGAAACTGACCCGCGCGAAGCTTGAACAGATGGTCGACGACCTCATTCAACGAACGATTGATCCCTGCAAGAGGGCCCTGTCCGATGCCGGTGTGACGGCCCGCGACATTAACGAAGTCGTCCTCGTCGGCGGCATGACCCGCATGCCGAAAGTGATTCAGGCCGTCAAAGACTTTTTCGGCAAAGAACCGCACCGAGGTGTGAATCCCGACGAAGTGGTCGCCATCGGCGCCGCCATTCAAGGCGGCGTGTTAAAAGGCGACGTGAAGGACGTGCTGCTCCTCGACGTGACACCGCTCTCGCTGGGCATCGAAACCCTCGGCGGTGTCTTTACGAAGTTGATCGAGCGGAACACGACCGTCCCGACGAAAAAGAGCCAGGTCTTCTCGACGGCTGCCGACAATCAAACAGCGGTAACCATTCGAGTCTTTCAAGGCGAACGCGAGATGGCAAACGACAACAAACTCCTCGGCCAGTTCGATTTGGTCGGCATTCCTCCCGCACCCCGCGGGATGCCGCAAGTTGAAGTGACGTTCGACATCGACGCCAATGGCATCGTCCATGTCTCGGCCAAAGACTTGGCGACACAAAAGGAACAGTCCATCAAGATCACGGCTTCCAGCGGATTGAGCAAGGAGGAAGTCGAGAAGCTGGTGAAAGATGCTCAGGCCCATACGGATGAGGATAAGAAGCGGCGGAAGACCGCCGAAGCCAAAAACCAGGCCGACAGCCTGATCTACCAAACGGAAAAGAACCTGAGTGAGCACGGGGACAAGATCGCCGCAGAAGACAAGACCAAGATAGAGGAAGCTGTGGCATCGCTGAAGAAAGCGATGGAGGGAACGGACCACGTGGCGATCGAATCCGCCACTCAAACATTGACGACCGCGTCCCACAAGCTGGCTGAGGAAATGTATAAGAAGGCGTCGGCATCGGCTGCAGCAGGCAGCGGCACCGATACAACAGGCGGAAACGGAGCCGGAGCCGGCGAGACTAAGACGGATGAAAAGGTCGTCGATGCGGAATTCGAAGAAGTAGACAAAGACAAAAAATAAGTTAGAATACTGTCAACGAGACCGAGCTTCGTCAATGCACGGGGCTCGGTCTCGCTGCTCTATCACCCGGAGAGACAGCGTCCGTGTCCAAGCACGACTACTACGAGACCTTAGGCGTCGAACGAACCGCGTCCGACGACGAAATCAAGAAGGCTTATCGGAAGATGGCCCGCCAGCACCATCCCGATCTCCAAACGGGAGAGGCTCAGAAAAAAACGTCGGAAGAAAAATTCAAGGAAGTCAACGAAGCCTACGAGACGCTGAGCGACCAGGACAAACGTAAGCGCTACGATATGTTCGGCACCGCCGGGGCTCAGCAGGGTGGCGGTCCGAATGGCTTCGGATTCGGCGGTAGCGGGTTCGGCGACGCCTTCAACGACATTTTCGAAGATTTTTTCGGGGGCCAGCGAGGCGGCAATCGGGCGGAGCGCGGCAATGACCTCCAATACAATCTGGAGCTGACCTTCGAAGAAGCCGTCTACGGGAAAGAGGCAAAACTCAAAATCCCGAGATGGGAAGTGTGCAGCGACTGCAAAGGGAGCGGCGCCAAGAGCGCGGCATCGGTCAAGACCTGCCCCAGCTGCAAAGGGGCCGGACAGATGCGGTTCCAGCAAGGGTTCTTCAGCATCACCCGTCCCTGCGGCCAATGCGAGGGAGCGGGACGAATCGTCACTGAACCCTGTCCTGCCTGCCAGGGCCGTCAACGCACTTATCGAGAGCGAACCATCGCCGTACATATCCCGGCCGGCATCGAGTCAGGCATGCGCCTGCGCCTCTCGAACGAAGGGGAGCACGGAATCAACGCAGGCCCGCCAGGCGATCTATATGTGGCGATTACCGTCAAGCCGCACCCGATTTTCCAACGCCAAGGACACGATATCCTCTGTGACGTCCCGATTCATTTTGCCACAGCCGTACTCGGAGGAAAGATTGAGGTCCCCACGCTGAAAGGCACCACGGTCATCAAGATTCCTGCCGGCACGCAACAGGATAAGACCCTGCGCATCAAAGGCCTGGGCATTCCCAGCCTCAAGAACCAGAGTACCGGCGACCAATTATTTGTCATCAAGATTCAGATTCCAACCAAACTGACCGCTCGTCAGAAAGAATTGCTCAAAGAGTTTGCCAAAGAAAGCGGCATGTCGATGGAAGAGGACAGCGACGGTTTCTTCGATAAGATGAAGACATTCTTCGAATAGCGCCGGCGGTTCCCGCACTATGCCCACGTTCTTCGTCGACCCTGGCGCCATCACTCCCCCCACGATCCGCATAACCGGTGACCTCCTTCATCATCTTCGCAGTAGTCTCCGCGTACACCCAGGAGACTCCCTCACCCTGAACGACGGATGCGGAACCCGCTTTCGCGTGGAAGTGACCCACGTCACCTCACAGGCCATCGACAGCCGCATCATCGATCACTACACCGAGCCGACACGCAGCACCTCACCGGTCGTGCTCGGACAGGCGTGGATCAAAGGCGACAAGATGGACTGGGTCATTCAGAAGGCCACAGAACTCGGAGTCGCTACCATCGTCCCCATTCACAGCACACACAGCATCATCAAGCCAAGCCCGGAACGCCTGGAGCATCAACGGTCCAGATGGGAGCGCATTGCGCGGGACGCGGCACAACAGTCGGAACGATGGACCATTCCCACTATCGCAGACCCGGTTGACCTCGAAGAGATCTGCCGACAATATGCCTCGGCGCCTCTGAAGGGCATGCTCGCGGAACGTTCCAGCAGTTCTTCACTTGCCACCATACCATTGCCACTGGACCGTCAGCATCCGATTGTCTTGTTGATAGGACCGGAAGGGGGATGGGCACCAGACGAGCAGCGTCTTGCACAGGAGCAAGGTTTCCTCCCGCTCACCCTCGGACCACGAATCTTGCGGGCCGAGACCGCAGCAATCGCCGCGCTTAGCATTCTCCAATCACGACTTGATGAGCAAGGGAAGGGCTAGAGGACAGAAGACTGCAGGATGCTCAAAAAGGCCAGACATCTCACCCGCCCAACCCCGGCGCGCCGAGACGCGCCGTTCCGCGGGCAAGGCCGCATCGAGCTATCACTTTATTAGGGGTGGGTGGGATGATCCCAACTGCGCGCGTCTTCCCAATACCCATTTCATTTTCAAAGGTGGCCTGGTCGATCCTCGATTGCGCGCGTCGAACGAGCACATTCTGATCGTGCGCGTTCCGCGAGCAGGAGGACGGCCAGGCTACCCTTCCCATCCTTCTGAGGCCGCGCGTTGCGCGAGCACGGGGATCGTCCCAGCTACCCCATCCCTCATTTTTCAGCATCCTGCCAGCCGTTAACGGCCAATGGTCAGACGTAGAATCGTGCCTTTTTCTCCGCTGGCCCAGCCCTGTGTTCCATCAGGAAACGAGAGGCCGAACAGCGAGACCTTCGCGATAGCACCCTGCTCTGTCCAGGTAAAACCACTATCGGTGGTCCGGTAGACCATGCCCCGTTCCCCCACAATCCATCCGCTCTGAGGGTCGGTAAAGCGCACTCGCAAGAGGTCGGTCAGCTTCGTACAGGTGCGGGCGCAGGGTAACGTGCGATCGATCCATTGATGGCCACCATCGGTGGTTTGGAAGATGGCGCCGGCGTTCCCGACGGCCCACCCGGTCGACGTATCAGAAAAATACACATCGAACAGTGTGACAGCTCCCTGCGTCTCTTGCGGGGTCCAGGTGATCCCGCCATCGTCCGTCATCAAGACGGTCCCCACCGCCCCTACCACCGTCCCATGCTGTGCGGTGAGAAATTGAATGCCGTAGAGGGCTGCGCTCGTCTTGCTCGCTTGATCAACCCAATGGGTCCCGCCGTCCTTCGTATAAAGAATGGTTCCGTTGCCACCGACCACCCACCCTTCGCTGGGCGACACAAACGAGAGACCGTAGAGCGCCACCTGGGTATCGACGAGTTGTGAATGCCAGGTATTTCCCCCGTCTTGGCTCCGGCGAATCGTCCCATTGGCTCCGACGACCCATCCCTGCGTCTCGTCGCAAAAGAAGACGCCCGAGAGGCTCGCCGTGGTGCCGCTGACGACCTTCTTCCACTTCTTCCCGCCATCGATCGTCTTCAGAATGGTGCCGCTAGACCCCACTGCCCAGCCCAGCTGAGGCGTATGAAAATAGAGCCCCATCAGGATGGCTTCCGTATGGCTCACTTGAGGGGTGATCGTAAGAGGAGAGTCAGCAGTCCACGAAGGAAGCGCGCACAACAGCGTCGCCAGCACCACGACCGCGAAGCATCCACCACGTGACAGATAGGAAATCCACCATGATCCCGGCAATCCATCTCTCACTGGTTCGTGTCGGCGTCAGGGCGGTTGTTGTTAAAGTAGCCAGGATCAGGCATGCCCTTGGCTACAATGGTGAAGGTGCCCACTTCCACCGTCAGCCACTTCTTCGGAGTACAACAAGAATTGTCAGGCTGCACATCCCAGGATCCGCGCCGCACGATCAGCGGACCAGTGGCGATCTCGTTGACGAACTCATTGCGCTTCCCCACACCATAGAGATTCCGATGAGGCACACGCACGACGATCTCCGTATCCGTCCAGGACATCACCTGCGCCGCGACGTTGCTGAACAGCACTTCCGTGCGCGAGACGTTCTCGCCCAACTCGATATCGTCTCGTCGCTTGTAGGCCCCCTGGTTGAGGCCCAAATCGGCATGCTCGGCTGTTTTCAAGAAAGAGCCGAACCCCGACCCTTTGATAGTGATCAGCTCATCGAGTCCGCCTGATTGCGGGCTGTAGGAGTCGACCTTCGGCGTCACGAGCGTAAAGACCCCCGCCTCAGTTTTTAGAACCTCCTTCGTCGCGCAGCAAGAACCGTCGGGATTGGGCTTCGTCGCCCCTCGATACATGACGACCGGCCCGCTCTTCGCACTGAAGGGCACCCACACATCAATGCGATCGTCTTGCCAGCGATAGATGACGGCGCGGACCCCACCGATATCGACTCGATTCTCACCCGTATTAAAATCGGTAAAGGCGTAGGGGGTCGCGCCACTTTCCGAATAGAATCCGAAATGTTCTCCGCTGATTCTGAGCAGAGTACCGATTGGAGCGGCCGAAGGCGTCATGGCGATCACTTTTGGCACGTGAACCGTAAAGGTCCCGACCGTTCGCTCACGCCCCTGTATAGTCAGAACGATGGGTCCAGTCTCCGCATCCATCGGAAGATGCGCGACAATGGCGTCATCGGACCACTGGGCGAGGACAGCGAGATGCCCGCCGAACATCACCTTGTCACCGGCTCCCTTCACGGCGCCAAAACCCTGGCCGAAAAAGACCACCTTGGTCCCGACCGGCCCACTGACGGGATCGACGCGAATGCTCGGAATCAGCTTCAGAGGAACGGCGTTGCTCACTGTGTACTGGACTGGCGCGCAACAAGACCCATCCGGCAAGGGATCGGACGAGGCCAATCGAACCACCACATCGCCCGACGCAGCATTCGTGGGAACCTGGACTTCGATGATGTCGTCTTTCCAGCGACGCGGCCTCACGACCACGCCCCCGATCATCACATCGTTGACTCCGAACATTGTATTGGGATCGCGAGGACCAGCCGTGGCACCGAAATGCACGCCGGCAATCTGCACGGTCTGGCCTGGTTCGATTTCTGCCGGCGTCACTGCGGTAATCATCGGCTGCGTTATTATTAATTTCCCGGCAGCGATCTTCTTCTTCCCGGCCATGATTTCAACGGGACCGGATTGAGCTTGGAAGGGAACCTTCACCTCGATCAGGTCGGACTCCCATCGCTGAATCAACGCAGGAAACCCACCGACAGTCACGCGATTGACTTGCACGGATCGAAATGCGGGGAACCCCTTCCCACCGATCGAGATGGTGGCGCCCGGGACCGCCGTTGACGGATGTAGCTCGAGAGCGGAAGGAGTGGCCGCAAACACGCCAGCGCTCAGACTGGCCCACAACGTCATCGTACTCACGCCGGTTACGAATGCATTCATGAAGAGACCCCTATCAGGTAAGCGCGACAGGCGGGACACGAAGTTCTGAGTTCTGAGTTTGAAGTTCTGAACACTTCAGCCTTCAGTCTTCAGCCTTGAGACCACCTCAACGGAAAGAATCACTTCAATTTCGACGGGAGCCCCGCGAGGCAACTCAGCAGCCCCCACAGCCACACGCGCATGACGACCAGACTCTCCAAAGATCTCAACCAGGAGGTCCGAGGCCCCGTTGAGAACTTGGGGCTGCTGCACAAAACCTTCCGCCGATGCCACATGCCCGACGACCTTCACGACACGCGTAATTCGATCCAACGTCCCGAGTTCCTGCTTGGCAATCGCCAGTGCATTCAAGAGAGCGAGCCTGGCCGCCTCCATCCCCTGCTCGACCGTCAGATCACGTCCAAGCTTACCGGAAAACGCTAACTGCCCGTCGCGCATTGGAAGGACGCCGGACAAAAATAAGAGATCTCCGGCCTGGACCACCGGGACGTAGGTCGCCAACGGTTGCGGCGGAAGGGGCAACTCTAGATGCAGGTCCTTCAGTCTGCGTTCGTAGGACATCCCGATGACCCGTGTGCTCCCTTCCTCTTACATTTCACGTTTCACGTCCCACGACTACCCTGCGCGGAGCGCATCGAGAAAACTTTCACCCACAGGAAGTTGCCCCCCCTGCAGGGCCTCCACAATGGTATGTCCCAGATCAGCAGCCGAAGCTCTGATGCCCAGATGAACCCCATGTGCCAACTTCGGCCCAGTGGCCAAGAGGGGGACATATTCCCGCGTCGGAAACTGATCCGCCTTCGTGATATCCCGTCCATGATCGCCCGTCAGGACGAGCAGGTCGCCTGGGTGAAGTTGTTCCAGCAACCCGGGAAGCCGTCGATCAAAATCATGGAGGGCCGTGGCCGACTGTGCAGCATCCGATTCCAGGACATCAAGCCCGGCAATAATCAATCCACGGGGAACCTTTTTCAACATCCCCGTGACCTCAGCAAGTAACGCCGTCCAGTGCCCAACGGGAACGGAACGAGTGAGCCCGCGACCGTTGAAGAGATCGCCGACTTTCCCCACCCCAACCAGGATCTGGCTTGCACGATTCAGCACATCGAACATGGTCGGCCCGGGGGGATCAAGCACGAACTCGCGGGGTTGTGGGCTGAACTGTACCGTACCGGCATCACCCAAGAGAGGATGGGCTGAAACACGCCAAATTCCCCAGGGGTCCTTGAGCAATTTTCTCGCGTCCCGGCAGCGCTGAAAGAACTTGTCCGGACGCATGGCACGATCATGCGCCGCCACGTGGCAGGTTCGTCGTCCATCCGTCCAGACGATCAACGCGCCCGACGACAGATGTTCGGCTCCACACTCGCGCAGCATGGCAGCGCCGGACGAACGGCGATTGCCGATGACCTTGCGGCCAAATGCCTGTTCGAGGACCGCGACCATGTCAGGAGGAAATCCGTTGGGATACAGCGGCCCGGCAACGCCCGTCAGATGGCCGGCCATTTCCCAATAGCCGACCATGGAATCCACACCCTTGGAGAGAAATCCAAGGCGACCGAAGCACCCTTCAGGCTGCCCCATCACCTGCACGCCTTTGATCTCCGTGATGTGGCCAAGCCCGAGCGCTTCCAGCGTGGGGAGGTCGAGTCCCCCTACGGCATCGGCCAGATGGGACAAGGTGTTGGAACCGGCATCGCCGTATTCCGCCGCATCGGGCATGGCCCCGACGCCGAGTCCATCAATCACCAGCACAATCACGCGAGTAATCATGGGCGCACTATAACAGAAGCGAGACGCATCGGATATGCCCGCAAGCGCGAGACTGGCGAGACTGGCGAAGAAGTTCTGAGTTCTGAGTTCTGAGTTCTGAGTTAGAGGCGGATAAGAAAGTCGAGACGTGCGAGAGAGGCGTGACGGGCGAGGCGGTCTCAAGGTTGAAGACTGAAGTGTTCGAAACTCCGACCTTAAGCCTTCAGCCTGCGCGCTATGCAGCGCTGTTCGTTGCGCCCACTCGGCCATGATTGCGAGACTTGCGCTGGTGCCGATCCGATCCGCACCGGCCTCCAGCATGGCTAGCGTGGTCTTCCAGTCTCTAATTCCGCCGGAGGCCTTTACCTTGGCGCGACCAGCCACAGCCTCTTTCATCAGCCGAATATCTTCGACCGTCGCACCAGCGGCGCCGAAACCGGTCGAAGTCTTCACGTAGTCGGCTCCCGCCTCCACAACCAACTGACAGGCCATACGCTTCTCTTCCTGGTTCAGATAACAAGTTTCGAGTATGACTTTGTGCTCGACGCCTGGTGTCGCGTTCACCACTTCAGCAATGTCCTTTCGCACATACTCACGATCTCCTGACTTCAGCCGGCTCACATTCATGACCATATCCAACACTTGCGCTCCGCGCGCGACCGCTTCAACGGCTTCGGCGACTTTGGCCTTTGTCGTGTGACCACCCAGGGGAAACCCGATTGGGATGCCTACACGAACCGCCGTGCCCATGACAGCTGCCACCGCTTCATCCACATAGCAAGGCGGGACGAAAATCACGGTGAATCGATGATCTTTAGCTTCCTGGCACAGTCGCAGGACATCTATCTTTGTGGCGTCCGGACGGAGCATCGTGTGGTCGATGAGATCTGGTAAGTTCCACTCAGACATAACAGGCTCCTGAAGAACTATTGTGGCACCGTGAAAATTCAATGGCCCGCACATCTAGGACAACAGGAGTACCCCGCGCAGGATGCTCAAAAAGGCCAGATTTCTCACCCGCCCAACCCTGGCGGCTACTTCACCCGCCCGCCCCGAGTCTGCCAAGACAGCCTCTCGCCCAAGGACGCGCCTTATCCCAAGCAAGACCACAGCGAACTAGCACTTACTAATGGGTGGCTGGGATGATCCCAACTATGCGCATCAATGATCCTTCCAAGCTAGCTCGCTATTCCTCTCATGGAATGGCACCCGTGTTGGTCCCACTGCGGCCGTCGAGCGAGGTTGAGGTTACAGTTGATCCCTCCAAGCTCGCTCGATCCCTCTTTAGGGATGGGGGCTGATTGATCTTCTACTGCGCGCGTCTTCCCAATTCCCCATTTCATTTTCAGGGGTAGCCTGGTCGATCCTCGATTACGCGCGTCGAACGAGCACCATCGATCTAATTGATCCATCCAAGCTTGCTCGTTCTCTCTCCAGGGATGGAGGCTGATTGATCTTCCACTGCGCGCAGCTTTCTCACCCGCCCACCCAATGGCACGCCTAGACGTGCCATTTACCCTGGCGAGGGCCTTTCGATCCTCTTACCTCTCGTTAAGGGAGTGGCCAAGGCTGCCCTTTACTGCGCGCATCGAACGAGCACCGTTTCACCGTGCGCGTTCTGCGAGCAAGAAGGGCACCTGGCCGCTCCCTCCCCATCCTTCGGAGGCCGCGCGTTGCGCGAGCACGGAAGATCATCAGGCTCCATCCCCTCCTCTGCTGGCGGACTTTTTCAGCGTCCTGATAAACTCACGACACTCCTTCATTGTGGGCCAAGAGCCCTCTCCCCTGGGACGATTGACGTCTGGGAATGGGTTCCACGACGAAAGGGCCGCTTCTGATATTTCTCCACCGCCTTGTTGTGCTCGATAAGCGTCGAGGAAAACTGATGCGTTCCATCGTTTCGGGAGACAAAATACAAGGAGCGCGAATCAGACGGATAGAGTGCCGCGCGAATCGCCTGAATGCCTGGGTTGGCGATCGGTCCAGGCGGCAGTCCCTGTACCTGATAGGTATTGTAGGGACTGGGACTCGACAGGTCTTTCTTGTGCAAATTTCCGTCGAATGCCGGCAATCCATAAATGACGGTGGGATCGCTCTGTAACGGAATGTGCTTCTTAAGCCGGTTATGAAACACCGCGGAAATCTCCGCCCGCTCGCCGCCCGACCCGGTTTCCTTTTCGATCACGGAGGCGAGAGTCAGCATCTCGTGCATCGTCATCTTGAGTTCCTGCATCCGAGCGAGGAGATCCGGTCCGACCACCTGTCTGAGCTGCTCAACCATGGCCACCAACACCTCTCGCGCCTCGATGGGACGAGGAAACTTATACGTGTCGGGATAGAGATACCCTTCCAGCGTCTCCGCCTTGATCCCAAACGACGCAACGAACTCCCGATCCTTCGCAAGCCGGAGAAACTCCGCACGATCCGTGAGGCCCTGTTGCGAGACCACATCGGCGATTTGGGTAATGGTGAGCCCTTCGGGAATAGTCAGCGGATGGAGCAGCACTTCACCGTTGAGCAGCTTCGAGAGAATCTCCGCCGGAGTCATGCCGGGATTGAGCTCATACTCACCCGCTTGAACTTTCCGGTCTGCAGATTGGGATTTTCCAATAAGGACAAAGACAGAACGGCTCTTAATCAGTCCTTCACGCTCAAGCAGCGCAGCGACATATTGAAACGTCGAGCCGTCAGGGATCACGACGACTTTCGAGGGAGGGTGCGCTTCCGTGGGAATGGCTGGGCCTTCAGCCCAACGAATCGCCTGATATGCGGCGACGCCGAGTGCGACGACCACGACCAGCAGACATCCGAGAATGATCCGTAGGCTCATGAGGTGGCTCTACCGTTCCCCTGTCCAAATACTCATTCGCCCATGAATCCGGCTCCATCTTCAGCGCCGGTTCAAGGCTCGCCAGATAACTCTGGAGCAGAATCGAAGCGGCGATGCGATCCACCACACCCTTCCGCTTTTTCCGGCTGACATCGGCCGCGATCAAGAGATCTTCCGCCGCCTTCGTCGTCAACCGTTCGTCCCACAGAATAACGGGAATGGTCACTCCCTGTTCCAACCGAGCCTGGAACTCGCGCATCGCCTGGATCGCCGGACCCTCACGGCCATCCAATTGAAGGGGGAAACCCAACAGGACTTGCCCGACCTCATGCGTCCCGACGAGGGACGCAATATGGGCAATGTCTCGATCCAACGTGCGCCGATTGATCGTCTCAAGCGGTTGGGCGGTCCATCCCAGCTCATCACTCAGGGCCACCCCGATCCGCTTGGTCCCGTAATCGAGCGCGAGAATTCGTTTACCCTGCATTAGTGTACCGCTCCAACATGCGTTCGACCAGCCCAAAGACCTTTTCCAACGCCACATCCAGCTTGGCTGGGTCCTTCCCACCGGCCTGAGCCATCTCAGGCCGGCCGCCGCCCGTACCGCCCACCTCGGCCGCCATCACCTTAATCAGATCGCCAGCATTGAGCTTGCCGATCAGGTCCTTTGTCACGACAACCAACAGAGATACTTTCCCATCTTCGGTCGCGGCGCCGAGAGCCACGACACCACTCTTCAACTTGTCCCTCAACTGATCGGCCAACGCCCGCATGCCGCTCACATCCAAGCCGTCCGTCCGCTGCACATGCACCTGGATACCGGCTATGGTTTTCGCCGTGGCCTCGACCGCTGAGCTGCCGGCCATTTTCAATTTCAGCTCTTCCAGTTCTCGTTCTTTGTCTTTCAGCTGCGCCATAACCTTGCGTGTTTTGGCGACCAACTCGGACTGACCGACCTTGAGCAAGTCCGAGAGTTCCCGAATATCCGTTTCCAGCTTCTTCATGTGCGCGAGCGCCCCGCTACCTGTCTGAGCTTCGATACGGCGCACACCAGCCGCGACACCGGTCTCCGACACAATCCTGAACAGGCCAATGTCCCCCGTATGCTGACAGTGCGTTCCACCGCAGAGCTCCTTGCTGAAGGATTCGACGGTCACCACCCGCACCTGCTCGCCATATTTATCTCCGAAGAAGGCCAGCGCCCCCTTGGCCACCGCATCCTGAATGCTCATCACCTCGGTCGCCACCCGCTCGTTCTTCCGCACCTCATTGTTCACGACCGTTTCAATCTCATCGGCATCGCGGGAGGACAGCGGTCTGAAATGGGCGAAGTCAAACCGCAGCCGGTTCGGACCGACCAATGAGCCATATTGTTTCACGTGCGGTCCCAGCATGTCGCGCAACGCGGCATGGAGCAAGTGGGTGGCGGTATGGTTTCGTTGAGAGTCCTGCCGCGTCGTGGCATTGACGGTCATGCGAAGCTGCTCGCCCTCACGAATGCGTCCCTTACTCACCACACCTTTGTGGAGAATCAGCGTCGGGACCGGTCTGGTGGTTTCCTTGATGTCAACCCGCCCGTCAACGCCGACCAGCACACCTTGATCGCCGACCTGGCCGCCCCCTTCGGCGTAGAAGGGCGTCACATCGAGCGCAACTTCGACTTCATCCCCCTCAACCGCTTCCTTCACCATCCGTTCGCCCTTGAGAATCGCCTTCAGGACACTGTCGGTCTCCAAACAGTCATAGCCGACAAACTTCGTAGCACCGACCTGCCCGGCCAATTCAGCGACAGCTGGTCTTGTCGTGTCCTGCTCAAACCCACCTACCTTCCTGGCACGATTGCGCTGTTCCTCGATAGCCTGATCGAAGCCCTTCTCATCAAGTGTCATATTCTGCTCACGGCAGGCTTCTCCCATCAAGTCCATCGGGAACCCATAGGTGTCGTAGAGCTTGAACACGTCAGGACCCGTGAGGACCTTACTCCCGGCAGCACGCGCTATTGCAATCATCTCGTTGAGAATCGGCAAGCCTTGATCGAGCGTGGCGATGAATCGCTCCTCTTCTCCTCTCGTCGCCTCGACAATCGTCGCGGCAGCGCCTCGGATTTCTGAATAGGCCCCGGCCATCTGGTTCACGACCACAGTCGTCAATTCATAGAGGAACGGCTCGACGATGCCCAGCAGCCGTCCATGGCGCGCAGCCCGGCGCAGAATCCGGCGCAGCACATAGCCGCGCCCCTCGTTCGACGGCAACACACCATCAGCCATCAGGAAGGTGATCGCGCGAAGATGGTCCGCCACCACGCGCATCGACCGATCGGTCTGGTCTTGCTCCCCATACCGAACCCCTGCCCTGGTGGCCACGGCGCTGAGCAACGGCATGAACACATCGCTGTCATAGTTGCTGTAGACGCCTTGTGCCACTGCCGCCAACCGTTCCAATCCCATGCCCGTATCGATGCTGGGCTTGGGTAAGGGATGCAGCTTCCCCGCAGCATCCCGATTGAACTGCATGAAGACGAGATTCCATATCTCGATGACGCGATCGCCCGCGCCGTTCGGCCGATCGTCGCCCGGTACTGACGATCCCTGGTCGAAATGAAGTTCCGAGCAGGGCCCACAGGGTCCGGTATCACCCATCTGCCAGAAGTTGTCCTTCTCGTCGCACCGCATGATCCGCGAGGCCGGGACCCCGACCTTTTTCCACAGCTGGTCCGCGTCGTCGTCGTCGCGGAAGATCGTCACCCACATCCGATCCTTCGCCAAGCCGACCGTCTGAGTCAGAAATTCCCAGCTGAACGTGATGGCGTCTTCCTTAAAGTAGTCGCCGAAGGAAAAGTTTCCCAACATTTCAAAGAACGTATGGTGGCGTCTGGTATAGCCGACATTCTCCAGATCGTTGTGCTTGCCCCCCGCACGGAGACACTTTTGCACGCTGACCGCTCGCGTGTAGGCACGCGTTTCCTCGCCGAGGAACACCCGCTTAAACTGGTTCATCCCGGCATTGGTGAAGAGCAACGTGGGATCGGCTTGAGGAATCAAGGCGGAACTCGGCACGGCCTGATGGCCATGCTGTTCAAAATATCGAATGAAGGCTTGTCGCAATTCTTGAGTGCTGTTCTTCATGTCATTCTAACTTCTCTCCCGCATCAGCGGCCCCATCACCGTCTCAATGGTGTCTTCGTCAAATCCTCGTTGGCTCAAGAGTCTCGCTATTCGGCCAGGCGTCTGCGCTGAAGTGGTCCGTCCAGCCTTCATGACCACATGCATGGCCAGGTCCCTTTCATTCACCTTGCGGTAGGTGGCCCGCAGCGTCGCACGCACGATGTGTTCAGGACAACCGGTGGCGAGCAGCTCTACTTGCAGTCGCGCACGCCCCATTGGCATGCGTGCGAGTCGCCGACCGGCCCACCGCGCAGCGAAGGCTACATCGTCGAGGTATCGCAACGATGTCAGCCGTCGAATCGCAGCGCGAACCTGCGAGGGAGATGCCCCCTTCGCCGCGAGCAATCGTTCGATCTGGGCCGTCGTGCGATCACTGCGGGCCAGAGCGCGCACCGCCAGTTGCAGCCACCGATCCTGCTTGACACCCGTGAAGCGTGAAGCGTGAAGCGTATCTCGCACGCGACGATCAGACGCACTCAGTCCGTCTTGCGCTTCACGCTTCACGAACGACGCTTCACGCGCAAGAACAGCCGATCGGTGATTGCAGCAGAGGTGTTCATGAATACTGCGGGCTAGACGCCGACTTTGTGTGGTCGCCGCTCCTCGCGCTTCTCCTCGATCTTTTTGTCGTCTTTCACCGGAGCGGCAGCCGGTTTCTCAAGCGTACGCCCCGGCAGACCGGCCAGGTCACGCAGCTTCCCTTCAATTTCACGCGCCAACGGCTGGTTACTCAACAGAAAATCGCGCACCGCGTCGCGTCCCTGCCCGAGCCGCTCGCCCTGATAGGAATACCAGGCCCCGGACTTCTCCACCACCTTCTTCTCGACCCCGAGATCGACCAACTCGCCGGTTTTCGAAATGCCCTGCGCAAACATGATGTCGAACTCCGCCTGCTTGAACGGAGGCGCCATCTTGTTCTTCACCACCTTCACGCGCACGCGGCTGCCGGTCACCTCCTGCCCTTCCTTGATCGACTCAATGCGCCGGATATCCAGCCGCACGGACGAATAGAACTTGAGTGCGTTGCCGCCGGTTGTCGTCTCCGGGTTGCCGAACATCACGCCGATCTTCATCCTGATCTGATTAATGAAGATCAGGGTCGTCTGCGACTTGGAAATGGCCGCCGTCAATTTTCGAAGGGCCTGCGACATGAGCCTCGCCTGCAGCCCCATATGCGCATCGCCCATTTCGCCTTCGATTTCGGCTCTCGGCACGAGCGCTGCGACAGAGTCCACCACGATGACATCGATCGCCCCGCTCCGGACGAGCGTCTCGGCAATTTCCAACGCCTGCTCACCGGTATCGGGCTGCGACACCAGCAGATCATCCACCTGCACACCCAGCTTCTTGGCATAGGCCAAATCCAGCGCATGTTCGGCATCGATAAAGGCAGCGGTGCCACCGGCCTTCTGTGCTTCCGCAATCACGTGAAGGGTCAACGTCGTCTTGCCCGAGGACTCAGGGCCAAAGATCTCGGCCACTCGACCGCGGGGAAGCCCGCCGACGCCCAGGGCAATATCGAGTCCGAGGGATCCGGTTGAAATCGCCGGAATATCAACCGGGGCCTCGGCCCCCCCCAGCTTCATGATGGCCCCCTTCCCATATTGCTTCTCAATTTGGGACAGGGCCAGATCCAGCGCGCGCTTCTTGTCGTCTTTTTCAGCCATGGGTGCTCCTCTTATGTATGGAGAGATTGGGGCGATTATACCCAAGTTGAGAGAAAGAAACCTAGCCCACCGAATTGCCGCGCAAGACTGGCGGGACGGACAGTTCGAAGTTCTGGGTTCTGAGTCATGAGTTGGTCAGAAAAGCTGAGAGAGATGTGCTGAGTTCTGAGCGAAAACCCAAAACTCAGAACTCAGCACTTCTTCCCCTGTCCCGCGCATCGCTCGCGTCTCGTGTGTAAACCCGTGTATTCACGAGATTTCATTGACCAGTAGAGGGGATAGAGATACAAGTGACGCTATGCCTTCCACTCTCGTCCCTGAGATCACCGACCCTAAACCAACCGTCTTGATCGTCGATGATGAGGCCGCCCCCCGTGCAGCCCTCACACAGATCCTCAGGCAGGACTTCCACATTTTCACCGCGGAGAATGCACACGCCGCCCTGGCCGTCCTCGACGACCACGGCGTCGATCTCGTCACGCTGGATCTGAAATTGCCCGATCGATCCGGATCGGACCTCTTGCATGACATCAAGCGCGCGCATGCCGAGATCGAAGTCATCATGGTCACGGCCTACGGCACTCTTCAATCGGCAATGGACTGCATCCGCCACGGCGCGGCCGGCTTCCTCCTGAAACCGTTCAATGCCTCAGAATTGCTGGCCATTTCCTTGCAGACCGCTCAGAAAAAACTGCGGCTCGATCAACTGCGCCCGGTCCTCGCCAACTCGACGACACTCTGGGACCAAGAACCAGCCTGTACCAAGGCTTGGCAGGCCCTCGTCGATCGCTACTCCACCATGAACCGCGCGGGATCGCTCTCCGCGCCGCTTAGCGATGAGACGTCGCCCTTGGTTCCCCTGATCTCCGACCTCCTAGAAGCCAAGGATCGCCACCTGCTCAATCATGGAAACCGCGTCAGTTTTTATGCGACACTCGTCGCCATTCGACTCAACCTTCCCGTCGTTGAACAGCAGTCGCTCGCACTCGGCGCACTCGTGCATGATCTCGATTTAATCAGCGTCCCCGACTGTGCTGTGTTGAACATGGACTCCGACCCCCAGATCCATCGTCCCGACCTCGGCGCGAGGATGGGCCGAGCGATGGGATTATCCGCCGACGCCGTACAAATTATCGCCCTTCATCACGAGCGATGGGACGGAACGGGCTACCCCTTTGGTTTACGAGAAGAACGCACGCCCTTGCTCGCTCGCATTGTCGGCATCGCGCAAGCGTTTGACGACCTGACAGCCGAAAAACCCGAACGAACATCCCTCCCTATCAACGAAGCCCTGCAACAGATCGAGCAGCAAGCCGGCGCCGCCTTCGATCCCACGCTGACCGAACTCTTCTGCCGCACCATGCACGAACAGCCCCCACAGCGGTAGAAGGCCGTGAAGCGTGAGGCAGCCGCCTAAAAGCCTTCAGCCTTTCTACCTGAGTAGTTATGAATCAAATCAGATTCAGTCTGAATCGTTTTAGATGCAGACAGAATCCCTGGTTGGACCACCCACTGTGCGTAGAGCTGTGATGCGCACCTGCCAAACACCCCTCCAATTCTATCGCTCCTATCGGTTTGAACTTTTCGCCAGTCCCCCGTCAGCACGGCAACACTCTGGCTTACAACTTGCTCATGCATAGACATATATAGATTATATGGAACAGAGCCTTGACAGGGGGAAGCCGAACCGTGCAGAGTACGCCAAAAATGAAGCTCCACCCAGCAACCTAAGTAGTATTCTGCAAAGAGATTAAATTAAGTGCTTTCTGAGTACCTAGTACCAAAGATTTGGGGGGCAGATGTCTATCATCACGGCAGACAAAATAACCGGGCCACTCAATGGGCAAAAGCAGGCACAGAGCCTGCCGCAACAAGGCGCTACCGGCATCATTCTCTTCAATAGCACGGGGCAGCTCTTATTCATGAACACCGAAGCCCAGGCATTTACCCGACAACTGCAACCCCTATCGACCAGAGAGAACGGCACCTGTCTCATTCCAGAAAAGATCCATACCGTAGTCCGCGACCTCATCGGTCGTTTGATGCACTGCGATCATCCCAAGGATTGCGAGTCCATCCAAGTGGAACGGCTCTGTTTTGCCAACGATCAGCGGCTCCTCCTTCGCGGGTTCTGTATTCCCGATGAACCCCTCGCGCGGAACAGCAGATTCCTCATCATCATGGAAAAGCTGAATCAGCAAAAGCTCGAATGCCCGGATGCCGACATGCAGCAACGTTATCACCTAACCGAACGTGAGCAAATGGTCATCATTTATCTCATGCTCGGATTTACCAATAAAGAAATCGCGAACCGGATCAACCTGAGCGAATACACCGTCAAAGAGCACCTCAAACGGATCATGCAAAAAACCCAGACCACCACGCGAACAGGCCTCTTGGCTCGCATGATTTTCCCGACACCTCAAGGGCCCGTCCCGGACGTCCTTGCTGGAACGACAGGAATCGCACATCATTTGCCGCACTTCCCACACTGAAACCT
>CAVUHR010000018.1:0-201475 GCA_963741245.1 Nitrospirota bacterium
ATTCGACAAGCTTATCTTTTCGCTCGGCTTCGAGAAGACTTCTTCGTTATCCCGCTCCTACGACCTTTCCCTTGACGAGCCTCGTAAAGAGATTGAGAAACAACAGCAGCGGTAGTTTGCAGTAGATCGGCAATTTCGAGGTTAGAAAATCCCGCGACGTTCAATTGTAGAATTTTGTCTCTTTGGGGTTCATCTTTCATCATATGCAAAAGGACTAAAGCCAATAAATGCTCACTACGATCTATCTTTTCCATTTACCTCCTCCTTCCCTTCTTGTTTCCTGTGGCCCTATTCCTCGTACGGAGGTTGGAGGTCAATGTTCGGACAGTTGCGTCAGACGTATTCAGCACGTCAGCAATGGTACGATTATCCATCCCTGCCATCTTGAGCAACCTCGCTCGTTCCGTGATGCTCTTGTCGGCACCTACCTGAAGGGCCATCACTCGAAGAATTTGTTCCAGACGCTCAAGTATCTTGTCATTTACAGCTTGGGGCATGTTTGCCTCCTGAAGAGTTTTATTAACATCCCTCAGTTGTGTTTTTTGCAAAAACAGAGGGGTAAGCCTTTATTATTCGATTGGAATCTTGGCCGTCAATCACTCCGTAATAAATCTTCTTATCTCCTGCAAGAGACTTTAGTTTGGCTGAATCGGCCATCTGGTCAATGACGCTTTCATCAATCTGATCCCAATATTGCACTAAATATACCTATGCCGGACTTCGGAACAATCTTAGAATCTGATCCCCATTTTTCCCCATAGACGCAGGAGTAAGCTTTCCGCGATGACCACGCCCCTTAAAAGCAAACGCAGTTGCTCTCCGTTTCCCCCCTAGTCGAAGACGGGTCGTAAGGAGATCGTTCCGTTCGCCACCCCAATCCTTAAAACGCCCTCGCTCATTGAGAATTTCCTTAATCCCTTCAATCCCTTCCTTGAATTTAGCCTCGAGCATTGGAGTCGGCCGTTCGGCAGCGTTGGGATACCTTCGAACCCTGGAGAACGAATCTATATCGTCTATTGTTATTTGCCCTACATTTATGCGCTGTCGATGGACACGGATGGTAATCCACGAGCCGGATGCTCGATGTTGTGGTCTTGTTTTTGTAGGCATCGAGGCCCGCTTCTTCGAGTCTTTTGCCATAGCGAGTATCTTCGATTTCTGGTCACTGTAAAAATCGTCTTTCTTGTATGCGGTCTGACCATCAATCTTAGCTTGCTGGACAATGTGGTTGACGAATAGCTTTCTACCCTCTTGCAGTATCCTAATTTTAGACAGTCCGGTTGCCTCGTGAATCTCTTCCACTGTCTTAAAGCTTTTCTTGCCATAACAGATGGCTTCAAAAACAGTTGCTCGGTCTTTTGATCTGCCAATGATCTTTGCCGCATGGTCAATCTGGTCATTCGGATTGGATCGCACATCGGAAACAGGTTGAACCATTTTCTTGTATCGTTACTTACGAATTGAATGGTTTAATCTTGCTTGACGGTAACATCCTGCTGACACCACTTCGATCAAGCTGGAGTGCAATCCCCAGCTCATCTTGCGAGGCGCCTGCCTTGATCAACATCAGGGCCAGGAGCCTCTTGATTGTTTCGAATTCCTTCAAAATTTGATCGGATGAGGAAACATCCTTCTTACGCATGATGAATCTCCTCTCGACGAGAAAAACTTAACGTTACTTTTTACCAGGACTTCTATTTTTTGTCTTCCTCATATTAGCCAGAGTTACATTAACTGTATTCCTAGTCGTTGCGAGAATCTCTGCAATAGCCTTAGGCTTAAAGCCCGCAGTTGACAGCAATCGGATCTGGTCCTTCTGGCTCTTTCCTTCAGTCATGCGAAGCACCATTAGCTTGATAATCGCATCAAGTTTCCCAGAAAGATTGCGTAACTCATCGCTCTCCATATGCTTCCCTCTTTTCAATCGCCTAGGAAGGTTGTTTAATCGAATGGTAGGATGTGCCCTGCTTGTGCGAAACGGCTCTGCTTCATTCGCTGAGGAATCAAATGTGAATAATCTACGATTTGTTAATCGTGGAGTCAACTCAGCGAAATGGCGAAATACAACCATTTACAGGGCTTCGGGGTAGACGACTTCTTCTACAGGGGGTAGCCCAACCGCTTTTGCCTGCGCGCGTCCAACGAAGGCGAACTCGTTACCGCATTCAGCGAGGCGGCTGGTGTGGTCTCCATTGCGCGCATCGAGCGACCACCGCTTCATCGTGGGGGCTATGCGAGCACAGAAACCATTTCAGCTGTCTCGCCACTCCCCCTCCAAGCTCGCTCGTGCTTTCTTCACAGGAAGGTGACCTGATTGGTCTCCCACTGCGCGTGTCCAACGAGGGCCTTCCTAGGCCGCGCGTTGCACGAGCACAGGAGACCATCAGGCTACCTTTCTCTTCCCTTCCAAGCTCGCTCGTTCTCTCTCAGGGATGGGGTCTGATTGATCTTCCACTGCGCGCGTCCAACGAGGGGCTTTCTCGAGCCGCGCGTTGCGCGAGCACAGAAGATCATCAGGCTCCATCCCCTCCTCTGCTCCGGGAGCAAGGAATCAGCACGGATGCCATCCCACCCCTCTGCGAGCAAGAAGGGCGGCCTGGTTGCTGCCTATCGTCGCCAATTCAGACCGCGGTGATGTAGTTGTTGAGCAGCCGACAACCAGCGAAGAGTGTTGCCTCTTCATTCCGAATCCATCGGCTGATGACACCCAGGTAGGTGAGTCGGTCCGCGACCGCCTTGATGTCTCGGATTCCGGTGTCGGATTGGGCCTTGGTGGGATTCACCGGTTGCCCGCGCTCGATCAGGTAGCACAGCAGCCGCCGCTCGGGGCCCTCGCCGATTTCGGCAGCCAGACGTTGCACGAATGGCTCCCATTGGCACCGGCCAGCCGCGACGGCATCGTCCCCCCTATGGTCCTTATAATGGAGTAGCAGCTTTGTCAGGTAGGGGTGGTTTCCCGTCCAGGCGGCCAGAGAAGGACTCCTGTCTCTGCCGATCAGCCGTCGCATCTCCCCATCGAGCAGGACTGACAGCGGATACAGCCGAAATTTCACCGCGGCCAATGTCCCGGAGTGGCCCAGCAGCGTCCGCAGTCGGCGGCCACCGGTCACGACGAGGCCGGCGGCTCCCGCCGCCGACAGGCGCGCGAGCAGTGGTTCGATCGCCGGGCCGGCGACATCGTCCAGATTGTCCAGGACCACGATCGACCCGGGAACCACAGCGAGCCGGGGTGACGGGTCTGTGCCACAATCCACCTCGACCACCGTGCGGTCCGACAGTCCGTCCAGGGCGGTGCGAACCAGCGAGGTCTTCCCCAGCTTCGGCCCGCCGATCACCGCCAGCGATTCGCCCTTCGCGATGCGGCCACGCAGGTTCCTGACAAGCCCGTGGCGACCGATGAATGCGTCTCCAGTGGCGGGGCAGGGGATGAACGGCGGGATGGACATGGCCCACTTTACCACGCCAGGTTGATCCCCTACTGCGCACGTAGCCACGGAGTCTCGTGAAGCGGGCATCGTGAAGTGTTCTCGTGTCTCGGATCGTGGCTCGTCGTTCGTATGTCGTTGAGAGCTAAGAGCTGATGGCTGATGGCCTATAGCTGATCGCGTGGATGCGAACTGGCAGGGAACGAGGGTTAGGTTTGGGGAGATTGAGCAGCGGAGTCACGAGGTCGTCGTCGTGGACGTCTCTGTTCAGTCGATGATGTCGACTTTCTTCCCCATCGCCTGTGCGCGCTTGAGACAGTCGGCGTCCGTCGCTGCACAACGGAGTGTATCGAGTTCACTTTCTTCGACAATTTCGACCTTCTTGCGTTGGGCCTTCGCCTGCCTCATGCAACCGGTGTCAGTCACCAGACATTTCATGGTGTCTTTGGCAGCAGGCGCTTCAGCTATCTCGACCTGCTTCCCTTCCTCTTTTGCGCGCCTGAGGCACTCCCGGTCCGTCGCGACGCACTTGACCGTGTCTTCGGTCTTCTTGATGGCCTTGTCGATGGATTGATCGATGTTCTGATTCACTCGATCCTGCGCTTTGCGCTTAGCGCTTTCGGTGGCTCGACCCATGAGGCCATCGAGATACCCCTGAGCCTGTACCTCCGCGATATTGAGCAGGATCAACGCTACCACGCAGCCGATGATACGTGTCGTCATGAGTGACCCCCTTCGCAATGAGAGATGGCAGTTCCTGACTGGAAAGAATTGCATGAAACCACCGACCTACCAATCAAGAATAGCAGATCGGGGGAACCCGGCTAACCTCTTCAACTTGAAGGAATTCGGGCCAATATGAGATACAAGACGAGGGTAAGGCTGAGGTGGCCTGGATTAGTCACCAACTGCGCACGTCGAACGCCCACCATCGATATAATTGATCCTTCCAAGCTTGCTTGCTTTTCCTCTCTTGGAAGGGCACCCATGTTGGTCTACTGCGGCCGTCGAACGAGGCCCTTCTCAGGGCGCGCGTTCCGGGAGCACAGGACCAATGTGGGTGTCCTTCCAATCCTTTTCACCGTGCGCGTTCTGCGAGCAAGAAGGGCACCTGGCCGCTCCCTCCCCATCCTTCGGAGGCCGCGCGTTGCGAGAGCACAGAAGATCATCAGGCTCCATCCCGCCTCTACTGGCGCCCACGGGAAAGAGCATTCTGTTGCTGGAACGGGACGACTACTTGGGAAGGGTTGGAAACGGTGTGTGAAACCCGGCGCACCAGGGCCTCTTTTACAAGGGGCCCTGGTGGCGTTGATGATGACCGGTCCTCGGAGTCTATCCGAGTAATGCCATTCTACTACGGCAAACGATCTGCAAGCATCTGCGTCGTTCTCGGCCCGAAAAAATCCTCAACGTATTCCAGCGAATACGCCTCCGGTTTTTTCGAACCTGTGGCCTCACATCTACCAGCAGCTCCGTTGCCTCGCAACGAAGGATTACTCGGACAGACTCCTAGCCCTATTGCACATCGACGGTGATGGTATGGGAGGCCGTGACAAGGTCGTGGTCCTTGTTGGAAGCTTTCACCGTAATCTGGTGTTCCCCCCTGCTCAGGCCCTTAAACGTCCCTTGAAAACCCCTCTGATACTCATTGTCCACGTATACGTGGACATGCCCAGATTGGGAGCCCTTGGTCAACTCGTACTTCAACTCAAAGCTGTCGCTGACCTTGTCCCCGTCCTTGGGAGAAACAATAATAATCTTCGACCCGTCATCTATTGGTTTATCCGCTGCGAAGACTAATGCTCCGCTAAGACAGCCCACTAACGTGATCCCCAATCCCATACACCCGATACGTCCCATCATATACATCACGACCTCCTTGTTCAAACCACGTAGGAAACTAAGGACAGGCTACTTTTTGGTTGTGATGTTGTCAACTCTTACATAATGAGGAAATTTATGGATTAGCAGGAGCCTGTTCCCCTCAAGAATTTGTTACTATTCCCTCATATGAGTCCTACGGATGGTTCACTACCTGCGCGCATCGAGCGACCACCGCTTTATCGTGGGGGTTCCGTGAGCAAAGGGGACTACCCAGGCTACCCCCTCCACCCTGGGCGCCTGGAGGCGGCTGAGACAGTCCAGCCAGAGTGTGGCCGGGTCCTTGTCAAAGATGCTGAACGAATCTGCTGGCAAGATCCCCCACGCCCCCAGAAGCATCTCAGCTTCCAGCTGCCTCGGAGCCCATGAGGCAAATCCGGCAAAGGCCCGAAAGGTTTCGGTCGGTTTCGCCTGCGTAATGATGCGTTCCAGGACCTTAGGTGTGCCCCCCACATAGACCCCGTCGAAGACCGATCGTGCGTCTGCTGGAGGCTCCTTGAGTCGGAACAGCAGGAGAAGCCGGGATGGCTCGACCGGGCCACCAGCAAACAGCCGGTAGCTGGTCCCCTTGAGCACGGTGAGGTCCGGCAACGCATGGGACAGGAGAACGTTCGTGGAGCGATTCAGAATGAGCCCGACGGTTCCCTCAGGCCCGTGCTCCACGATGAGCACGACAGCTTGGCGGAAGTTCGGATCATCCAGGTTTGGGCTGGCCACTAAGAGCACACCTTTCCCGACCGACGACGGCGCGAATTCCATGCCCGCCAGAGAAGGTACCGCCTGCAGGACGGTCAAGAGTCCCCCAAGCAGGAAGCTCGCCATGACTTTCCGTGCACCAGTGAAACCCGGTGCGCGCGAGTACTCAGACGTGTGGATGGAAAATAAGTACATCCTACTTTTCAGTCGGTTGCAGTGGGAAATTCGGGAAAGGCTACGACTCGTTGCCGGTAGGTGTCAACTTAGCCTAGCGAAATGGCGGAATACACGTATTTGCGGGGATTGTGTCCTTCCATATACAGATGCTCCCTCCAAGGCGGGGTTCGTGAAGTGTATTTCGTTCAGGAGTTCGGATGCTTCACGATCGACCCTCCTTTTCTGACCAAGCCCATTCATACGATCTTGCCACGGTTTAACAATGATAGTGAGCACTATTGATCAGATCGGACATCTCTATTGAGACATTATCTACAAAGCTTGTGAGCCATGTTTAATGGAAAGCGGCATGCCCATTTATTTACTGTGTAATGACCGTGAACGTAAGGAGGAGGCACACCATGGCGGAAAAACCATGTGCGAACCCGCGCTGTACGTGTATGGCAGAACCGGGAAAGGAATTTTGTTCGTCTAATTGCCGAGAGGCAACAACAAGCGCTCCCTGTTCCTGTGCCCATAAGGGGTGCGGAGGGAAGCGTTAATAGGTCGAGCCCTCACAGGGTACACAAAGTTATCATAGACGAGGAGGTGAGTATGTCGTGGTCAAATCATGAATGTGGTGGGGTTCCCCTCTCACGATCTACCAGGAGGTGTCCCGCGAAAGTTCATGGACTTGTGGCCATCGCAATCCTGACCCTCCTTCCGGCATTCGCCATCGCCGCAGATGTACCCCCGCCTGCCCAATTGCCTGAGAGCGGTGGCGGGCCAGCTCCTGGCATCACTCCCGAGAGGCCGTCAGAATCTGGTGTTCCGGCAATCCCTCCGTCTCGTATAGATCCGGGTATCCAACACACGCCGGAGAGGCGCGGAGATCCCCGCGGCTCTGTAAAACCGCCCAACCTCGATCCGAGCATGTCAACGAATCCTGACGTTGCGCCTTCCCCACGCGAGAGCATTGATCCCCCCGGTGGAGCAAGACCTAAAGGGAAACCAGGTGCCCCGTAATGAATGGACGGCTTGACCCGCAAGAGGGAAACTGAGCCACTGCGAAGTTGGGGAATCGCATTAATCTGGGAGTCATCATGATGCAAATTGACACATTCAGGCCGACGGTCTGCACCTTGTGTCCTCAAAAGGTCGCCTCACAATGAATCCAAAGACATGCCTCGTTCCAATCGAGGGAATTTATTCACCAGCGGATGCTAGCACGCAGGGCGAGCTGACCATGGATTCTCCTTGCCCATCATTGCCTAGACCGACTCCTACGCCCGACCCGCCGTTGCCGCCCGATCCGTCGCCGTTTCCGGGCCCTCCATTGCCTGAACCGCCTCCCACCCCTAATCCGCCCCAGCCGCCAGATCCGTCGCCGTTTCCCGGCCCTCCGATCACAATAGGCCAGTTCACCCGCCTAGCACGTCGAGCAATATAAATGGTCTCTCCAAGCTTGCTCGTTATCTCTTCAGGGATGGGGGCTGATTGATCTTCTACTGCGCGCGTCCAACGAGGGGAGTCCGCGACCGCGCGTTGCGCGAGCACAGAAGATCATCAGGCTCCATCCCCTCTCCTCAAGTTGGTGGCTTCTGTGCTGGTCCACTGGCACAAGGAATCTTAAATGACGGGTCCGACAATAGATGTTTGTCGTCGAGCAGCTTCATGATGAGCTTGGTGGCTTGGAAGAGATCGTTCTGTTCTTCCTCGGAAATCCAAAACTTCGTCTTAATTTGCGTCACCCGTTCGGCCAATGCCTCATCAGCATCGGATTCTCCGGCATAGAGCAGATACCGAAGCGAGATATGGCGGACTTCGCAGCCGCATTGCCGGAGATCGTTCACCAAGAGCCGGCCCCTCGTCTCCCGATCTTGCTTCTCGACCGGAATGCCCATTCTCTCGAGCAGGGAGCGGCGAGATTCGATCAACATGGCATCCGTGGCATCGAGCGCATTGTTGTCGACGAAATAGTCGATGAAGGAGCGGCTGGACTGCTTCGAGTTGAGCTCGGCATGATCGCTCGATGGCGTGGCGTCGATGACGATAATGACACATCCCCTGGGAAACAGCCGATCGAGCGACGTGCCTAAAATGTTCCGATTGATGTATTGGTTGATCGCCTGCACGCCTAGATTATCGATGGGACCACCGTCATAGAGGTGCAAGAACTGCGGCGGCTCCATATACCACTGCAGGGTCACGTCCTGGAATGCGCCGGGAAATGCGGATGACGCATTCACGGCATTGGCGACGTGATAGGGGGCGAGCACAGAATGGATCGCGGCGAAGCGTTCATCCGTAAACGTGAAGCGGGTATTGTCGTTATGGACGGTCGAATTGAGCAAGATTTTCGGATGAAGCTGAAGGTCTGCAAAGGTGGCGTCGTGGTAGAGGCGGTTGTTGAAGACTTGCACCATAATATCTGAGCGGGTGAAGTCGGACAGCCAATAGCGAAAGATGTTCTGCGGTAGAAACCACCGGCGAATCCAACTGCTCTGAAAATCGTAGCCCAATGCCTCGCGAACCGCCGGCTCGGTAAATGCACCGGCCTTGTCTCCGAGTCCGTAGTACACAGCAGGGAGCGTTCCACCAGACACGCCTGAAATCACATCGACTTGTTCCAGCAGACCCCTCTGTTGGAGTTCCAGCATGACGGCGGCGCCGAAGTTGGCGGCTCGACTCCCGCCACCCGAGATGGCCAGCGCGACAAACCGGTCGTCCTTCGATTCGAGTTCGGTCAACTTCCATGAGCCGGCTGTGTCGGGCACCGGCTTGTCGGCGGGCCACGGCTGATTCCATCCTGGCCGCCAGTGACCTGGCAGAATAGAGCATCCGCCGATCCCCACAAGCAGGCATGCAATCCACGCGATGGCGAGGAGTTTACAGCAGCGAAAGATTCTGCTGCGCATTTTTTCCTTTTATTGACACCGGAGGTCGGACAGCATGGACGCCTCTCACGGAAGCCAATTGTAGGAGGCGCAAAGAGAACGTGCAAGCGAACACCTCCTCTCCTGCATCTCATATTTTTAGAGGGATGTGTTCGGCCTGAGCGAGCGTGACCGGAGGAGCGAGGCATCCGCCGAGGTTTGACCAGGAAGGAAAGCTGGCACTGACCGAGACACCACGGTCGGTAGACCGTGACGGCGGGAATTCCAGAAGGCTTCCACCTGGTCAGACCCGGAAGGATCGCTACGGGAGGTCGGTGAGCGAAGACCGAATGTATCCCTCATCTCTCAATCTTCCTTATCTTCCACCCCCCAACTTGTGAGCACCACCTCCCTCCCCTTCGCTGAGCGGAGATGTTCCGCGACCCGCAATCCGATCAAAGCCTTTCCCATTTTGTCAGGGGGATATTCTTCGAGGAATTCGGTCGAGACGACCGCATCACGCGGCCCGCCGGCGTCGTCGCTTTCGACCTGAAACACCTGCGCCATTTTGCCGGCGTCGTACGAATCACGAATCGAGGCGCCTGGGAACTGTTGCTCAAAATAACCCCGCACGGCTGCCAGTTTTTCCAGTTCTTCTTCTGTATTCGCATCCGATCCCCACGCCATGACCTGCCCTCCTCTCCATTCTGATGGTCGCAATCTTCATTGCGCGCATCGAGGACCACGTTGTTATGATGGTTCTTCCCCGCCCCCTCCGTTTCCTCTTGTGAATCAGAAAAATATGGGCATTCTACTTTTTCAGGGCTAGTCAGGTCCATATTTACCTGCGCCCATCCAACGCATTCTTCTGACCGATCTTCGTACTACCTCTCTCTAGGGAGTGGCCAGGCCCCCCTCCTCCCTTTCCACACAAGGATGCCTCCGGCTTTCGCGAACGTTACCGGAGGAGCGAGGGATCCGCCGAGGCTTAGCCGGGAAGGAAGGCTGGAACTGACCAAAGCACCACGGTCACAAGACCGTGGCTGCGGGAATTCCAGAAGGTTTCCGCCCGGTGAAGCCCGGAAGGATCGCTCCGGGAGGTACGTGAGCGAAGCCCGAAGGCATCTCTCTACTATTTTCGGTTATAGTGATGTCATGGCTTCCAGGTCACATCTGCGTGCGAATAGAGCCGCTCCCCGAAGGAGGCGCAGGCGTCGGCTCAGGCTCGTGACCCTCCGACGATTCGCGCGGTCGCGGTGGCGTGCGTGTCGTGCGTTCATGAGGGCGGTGCTGGCATCGCCGCCGACCGTGCGTACCGTCGCGGTCTCTGTCTTCATCCTCGTCCTATGGCTCGGCGTCAACTGGACCTATCACGCCTACTCCAAGCCGACCGAGATCTTGTTTCCCTTAGCCCATTCACTCGACAAGAGTCCTGCCGAGACGTGGAACGAATACGGATCGCTCTTCCGCGAACATGCGACCGCGGTCATCACACCTGAGTTACTGGCTGCACTGCGCAGGTCGAGGGAGAACGTGGGGAATACTGATGAAAATATTGGATCAGGCTCGTGACCCTCCGACGATTCGCGCGGTCACGGTGGCGTGCGTGTCGTGCGTTCATGAGGGCGGTGCTGGCATCGCCGCCGACCGTGCGTGCCGTCGCGGTCTCTGTCTTCGTCCTCGTCCTATGGCTCGGCGTCAACTGGACCTATCACGCCTACTCCAAGCCGACCGAGATCTTGTTTCCCTTAGCCCATTCACTCGACAAGAGTCCTGCCGAGACGTGGAACGAATACGGATCGCTCTTCCGCGAACATGCGACCGCGGTCATCACACCTGAGTTACTGGCTGCACTGGCGCAGGTCGAGGGCGGAGGGAACCCGGTGGCGCGGACATACTGGCGGTGGCAACGGACGTGGAATCCCTTGGCGGTCTACCAACCTGCATCGAGCGCGGTCGGCATGTACCAGATCACCGACGCGACGTTTCACGAGTCAAAGCGCTACTGCATCCACGATCACGTGGTGATTCAGGATGGCCCCTGGCACGACATGAAATCGTGCTGGTTCAACGGTCTCTATACGCGTGTCGTGCCGAGCCATGCGATCGAGTTGACCGCGGCCCTGCTCGACCGAAATGTCGCGAGCGCGCTGACACACCAGCGCCTCGCCCCTGCGACGTTCAAGCAAAAGCAGGATCTGGCCGCCGTGATCCATCTCTGTGGAGCTTCAGCGGGCAACGCCTACGCAGCACACGGCTTCCGACTCACCCGCCACCAACGATGCGGCGACCACGACGTCAGCAACTACCTCGTGCGGGTCAATGGAATGAAATACCTATTCGCCCGGCTGGCCTCCTCCATCTAGCTGTTCAGGCTCATCAGAACTTCTCCGCCGAGAGAGGCGTGGCGATGGATTCGAGCGACCGCCCTTCGGCTTTGACGCCTAACCACAGTTCCACGAGCGCGCCCGTGAGCATCATCCCGGCTCCCACTAGATAGCCATAGAACACACTCTGGGCGGACGATTCGATAAGTTTGCCGTACAGCCACGGAGCGACGATTCCCGCCCCCTGCGCCACGACGAAGAAGCTTGCAATGGCCATCGCACGGATCTCCAGGGGAAAGATCTCGCTGATGGTTAGATAGGCTGCGCTGGCGCCGGCCGAGGCGAAGAAGAAGATGGCCGACCATGCCAGCGTTTGGGTGATGGACGTGAACGCGCCTTGCCAGAACAGGTACCCAGTCACGGCCAGCAGGCAACCGGCAAGGGCATAGGTGGAGCTGATCATGGGCTTCCGGCCGACGGTATCGAAATAGCGGCCGAGCACCAGCGGACCCAGGAAGTTGCCGAGCGCAAACGGAAGAATATAGAGGCCAATGTTGCTGGCCTGTACATCGTAGAACTTTGTGAGTACGAAGGGGTAGGTAAACGAAATGGCGTTGTACGTGAACGACTGCGTGGTCAACAGCACGATGCCCAGTACCGTGCGCCTGGGATAGGCGTGCAAGAGCTGGCGGGCCACGGTGCCCAAGGTCGCTTGTGACCGGGAACGAACGGTCATCGAGCCTTCGGGCGTCGGCAGCGAGGCCAGCCCTTCCTCTTGCGAGATCTGGTCTTCGATCTTGGAGACGACTGCTTCCGCTTCCTCCACCCGCCGATGGGTCATGAGCCAGCGGGGGCTCTCCGGGATGAGCCGCCGGATGAGCACGATGCCTATCCCAAGGACGGCTCCCAATCCGAAGCACAGACGCCATCCCAGATGTTCCGGAATGAGATGAGGGTTCAGCAGGACAATGGTGAGGAGCGCGCCGGCTGCTGTCCCCAACCACCAACTGCCGTTGATCGCCAGGTTGATCTGCCCGCGCCAACGCGCAGGGATAAGTTCGTCGATGGCGGAATTGATTGCTGCGTACTCTCCACCGATGCCCGCGCCTGTCAAGAAGCGAAAGAACATGAAGCTCCACAGGTTCCAGGACACCGCCGTCAGTACCGTGGCGGTCAGATAGAGCAGGAGCGTGATCATGAACCATTTCTTCCGCCCCTGCCGGTCGGTGAGGTAGGAGAATACAACGGCCCCGAGCACCGAGCCGGCCAAATACGCCGATGCGGCAAGCCCGACTTCGGATTCCGTCAGGTGCAACGTGGTGGTATGGGTGAGGACGGGACCGAGGGCGGCGACGATGGACACCTCGAGTCCATCCAGCACCCACGTGATGCCGAGCGCCGTCACCACCAGCCAGTGCCATCGCGACCAGGGCAGCCGGTCCATTCGCTGCGGAATGTCGGTAGTGATGGGAGAACCCGGTGCGGCAGGCATTTCCTATCGTAACATCGATCGATACCCAGCACGATGAGCCAACTCTCCTTGGGACCGCCTGGCTTTGCCTCCCACGCGCGTTAGATAGAAGATCGGGCCGGGCTTTGATATCCTCACGATCGCGAGGTGAGCAGCACCAGCCCGGAGCGCCGTTTATGATTCACATCAGACCAGCAACCGAAGCGGATTTCGCCGCCCTGCTTCAAGTACAGCAGGCCGCGTTCGGGGAATACGCCAATGTCTATCAAGTCAGCGGATGGACCACGGAAACGCTCGACAGCCTGAAGCACGATGCCAAGGAGAAACATATCTTCGTGGCAGAGGCGGATGGCGTGGTGGTGGGGTCCGTACGCTATTGGACGGTTGCCGGTGTGTGCGTGATCCGGTTGTTATCCGTGAGCCCCGCACACCAGAGCCAGGGGGTGGGGAAAACGCTGATACGGGAAATCGAACTGGTTGCGACCGATGCCCATAAATTCTTTGCCTGCACCATGCTGCGCACCGCCCGGAACATCCACCTTTTCATGAGCCTCGGCTACAAGGCGGAAACGATTCTCCCCGATCACTACGACCACCTTGATCTCATCTGCTTCGCCAAATATCGCTAAGCTGGATGCTGAAAAAGGGGGCGGGGTGGCTGGGACGATCCCAGTGCTCGCGCAACGCGCGGCCTCAGAAGGATGAGATGGGAGCGGCCAGGTGCCCTTCTTGCTCGCAGAGCCCCCACGATGAAGCAGTGGTCGCTCGATGCGCGCAGTATAAGGGCAGCCTCGGCCACTCCCTTTAAGAGAGGTATAAAGAGTCGGAAGGCCCTCGCCCGGGCAAATGGCACGTCTCGGCGTGCCAGTGGGTGGGCGGGTGAAAACGTTGCGCGCAGTTGGGATCATCCCAGCCACCCCTTATTACGTGATATCTCGCTGCGGCCTTGCTGGACGAACTTTTTGAGCATCCAGCCTGGGTGTTCTCCTCTTGCCCAAGGCGTGCAACGAGATACTCGATTGGCCGTTACCGTCCATGGCGCTGCGGTTGCAACATGTTCTTGAACACGTAGTCGGCTACGCGGCGGCCCTGCGCGATGCCCTCGGTCTTATCGAACGACCAGTGGATACCGAGATAGATGCGGCTCTGCCCGTTTTCTTCCTCCGCCTGGGAGAGCGATGAGAAGCTGCGCCGCACCAGTGGCCGCATGACTCCATTGTTGTCCCGCGTCTCGCCGTTGAACTCGTCCGAAACGAAGGTGAATGGGATGCGATCGGTCCGGTAGAAGTTCCGGAGCATCTCGAAAAGCGCCCCGCCGAACCCGGCATGGCCGGAGGGATAGGCTGGGAACGGTGGTGTAAAGTTCGGCCCCAAGAGATTGCTGGCAGGCGCCCCGAGCGGCGAATAGAATTTGTCTCCGGCCGTCGCGGGATTGCCGTCGCCCAAGCCACTCGGCCCCGTGTGCTCGTCGGCTTCGCGAATGCCGGTGACCGGCCGCCAGTACTGATAATAGTATTTGGATTCCCACACGGCGATGCCGGCGTCCGCCATGGCGACATTCACGAGGGCTAGAAGCCGCGCGAGCTCCAGGGCATCGGTGTCCGTGCCCATCTTGTGCGCGATAGTCATGGCGATCTGGTTGTAGAGGCGTGGTGGGGCACAGAGGCTGGGCGTCCCGTCATACGCCCAGTAGATCCCGATTAGAGTTTGTTCCGCGGTGCGTATGGTCGATGTCGCGACCCCATCCCCTCCCAGCACCTTCACTTCGTCGAAGGCGACCGCATACTCCCGGCTGTCCAGTCTGGGCGGCGGCGGCACTCTGAACTGATCGGCTCGTTCGAGGACAAAGGGTTTGACCTCGTCCCAGTAGGCTCCCAACGCGAGCGGGATCAGACTGATGGGGTCCTGCCGCCATTTGCCGGGATCGTCGCTCGTGAAGAACTCTTTGCCGACGTGTGGCTCAGGACGCTGTGAGCCATCGTTGGCTCGCGCAGCCAGAATGGCTGCCGCCGTCCGTCTTCCAAGCGCGACGCCGTTCGTCTTCAACCGTCCTTCCGGAATCTCGGTAAGATCGTCCGCAAGTTGGTCGTCGAAGCTCGGAGCCTGTGAGGGAAAGAGCGCGACAAGTGTATCGTGGGCGGCCTGGGCGATCGCCGCCTTCATCGAAGTGCCGAATGGAGCACGCCCCACCCTGGTGTAACTCTTGTACTCGCCCTCGATCGCGTTCACCGTATCGAACATGGCGATATGGATGATGGCCATCGCCCGGCTCGCTCGCCCCGGTCCCAGTTGCTCGCCGAAGAAGGCCCGATTCTCCTCCGGCGCTACGGGCGTGTGGTCGAGGCCGCTGGCATCGATGGCGATTTGGTTCCAATGGCGGATGTCGCTGGCCCGATCGAACCCGTGCCGGGGGCGATGTTTCGAATCCGGTGGAGCCTGCCTGGCATCCGGATGGAACCGCGGGCCGAACGAGTCATCGAATCCGCCGCGCAATCCCTCCGCAGAAAGCCCCTGCGGGGACGCCAGCATGAACAGCACCGCGAGGAGAGCTAAGACCTTGCCGGTTTTGGACAGCATGTTGTTCCTCCTCTCTCCACGCCTTCATACATACTGAAGGCACGAGACGGGCCACACACTCAGCCACGCTGCCTCACAAGGCGCGAAGGAAATTCAACACATGCTGCTTCTCGATCTCGTTGAGCCGATTGAACTGCCCGACCACTTGATTCGCTTCCGACGGCACATACTGCCCGCCGCCGATCCCGGCGTGGGCCTGAATCGCTTCGACCAGATCCTTCGTGCGCCCGTCGTGCAGGAAAAAGATTCGCTTCCCGAGGCCCCACAAGGGCGCCGTACGGAATTCGTCTCCACCGGCGATGCCCTGATTCACATCATCGGCCAGGCCCGACCCCATGTTATGGAGCGCCAAGTCGGAATAGAGATTGACGTCCTTGTCCTGTAAGGCCCGCACAGGCGATTTTCCGGTGTGCAACGTCGGGGTATGGCACATCGCGCAGCCGACATCGCTGAACAACTTCCGCCCTCTGGCAATGGACTGATTGTCCGGCGCCGCCATCGGTGGCGCGAGGAAGCGCATGAAGGCGCCAAACCTCACGACATCGCTGGGCACTTCGTGAGGATCCGTGGCGTCGAAGTTGGTCCGACTCTCCGGCGTCTCGTTAAAATAGCAATTCTGTGTCTCATCCCGCTCCTGCGGGAAGAGTTCGTTCGTGACTCCCTGCTCGACGTTGTAGGCTTCGCCTGAGAATATTTCGAGCGATTTGTTCTGGGCTTTCCAGCCAAAGCGGGTAATCGTGCCGTCATTTCCGCTGGTGTTTAGACGGCCCGTCAACCTATTCGCCTTGCCACGAATGCCGAGCGACTGCTTCGTGGCACTGTTGGCTTGCATGTTGGCGAGCAATGCATCGTCGTCAATGGCTTCGATCAACCCTGCCCCGAAGACCGGAGTCGGAATGCGGAACACGACGTTCTGGCGAGCCACCGCTGTGCGAAAGTCCGGTTGGTTGAGGAAACAGTTCCACGCATCCTTTCGCCCGGCGATCGTAAAGAGCGCATGCACTCCGCCGTCAGGCGTACCGTCCTGGTTAAACTTGAATCTGGCTTCGCGCACCGGACCGTCTTTCTTGATAAACGACGGTACGTCGTTGTCTGCACCCTCTTTCTTGGCCATCTCGACCTGTGGATTTACAAATGGACTGGTTCCCCCGATGGCCGGCTGAGCGTGACAGCCGGCGCAACTGTCCAGATTGAAACGCGGCCCAAGCCCCGCTTCCGTATCCTCGACTGTACCCTGGACGGATGCCACTTCCCCAAATGCTTCCAACCCGATTTCAAATGCCTTTTGTTCCGACGGTGTGAGGCCCTGCAACATGGCCCCCGTAGAGTCGGAGCCGTGACGTACGCCGGGATCACGTGCCGCAAATCTACCTATCTCCGACCATACATCGTCCGAAAAGGACGCTCCGATCACCACGAGTGTCACCATCAACAGCACGGTGCCTCCAACCCTCATGGTGTATGCTTTAAGAGTCATGATGACCTCCCTTTCATCTGTATTCCTCTGCGCCATGATTCAGGACAAACCATGGAATCATTACTGAGCATAAGGTGTGCCCAGTGCGCTTAATCTACGAGGCCTTCTTAGACATTGAAATTCCAAACATTCATCGAAGGCATAGGCAGGCCTGAACAAGAAGTGCTGCAGTGGGTGTGGGGGGCGGCCTACGGGCAAAAATGAGACAGGCACCTGCCTGTCTTAACACCAGACCGATGTCGCGACCCTTCATGGCAACGCCGCGCGGTCCGCGGGTCGGACAGGATTCTAATGTTGAATGATGAATGGTGAATTGGGAGAGCAGATGGCGTTTGGTGAAGGCGCGGGGCAAGAGGCTGGGAACAAGTGCTGCAAGCCGAGGGGAAAAAGCGTATGACGATAGCTTATGGCAGCAACAGGATACGTCTCTCGTGAAGCGTATCTCGTCTCTCGCTAGACCGCTTCACACTTCACGGACGAAGAATACCAACTGCCTGCCTTCCTCCGTATTCTGATGATCGCAATCTTCACTGCGCGCATCGAAACCTTCCGGTTCCTCATACCTCTCATTAGGGGAGTGGCCAAGGCTGCCCTTTACTGAGCGCCTCGAACGCCCCTCATCCTTTTCAATGATCCTTTCAAGCTTGCTTGCATCTCTCCCTTGGAATGGCACCCGTGTTGATCCCACGGCGGCCGTTGAGCGAGGTTACAGATGCTCCTTCCAAGCTCGCTTGTTCTCTCTCAGGGATGGGGGCTGATTGATCTTCCACTGCGCGCGTCCAACGAGGGCCTTCTGAGGCCGCGCGTTGCGCGAGCACAGAAGATCATCAGGCTCCATCCCCTCCTCTGCTGCGGGAGCAAGGGATCAGCACGGGTGTCATTCCACCCCTTCACCGTGCGCGTTCTGCGAGCAAGAAGGAAGTTCTGGCTGCTCCCAATCCCACCCTTCCGTGGCCGCGCGTTCAGCGATACAAATGATCCTATCGAGCTTACTCATTTCTCTCTCAAGGGGGTGGCCTGGATTAGTCCCCAACTGCGCACGTCTGGAAAGTCTCCCTATGCCCCATCAAGGGCGGCCTGGTCGATCCTCAAGTGCGCGCGTCGTACGAGCACCTTCTGAGCGTGCGCGTTCCGCGAGCAGGAGGACGACCAGGCCGCCCTCTCTCCTCCTTTACCAATCAGCCCCTAACCGATCGATAACGATCTGATGCACCACGGAATACTTGCCCAGCGTCGCCAAATAGAGCGCCGTTTCAGCTACGTCAAACGGGTCAATCTTCTCACTGCGGAGAATCTCCTCCGGCGAGGCATCGACGAGATCGTCGGCCACACCGCCAGGACAAATGGCACTCACTCTAATGTGATGCGGGCGGCCTTCGTCGGCGAGCGACTTCGTCAGCGCCAGGATGCCGTGCTTCGATGCGCTGTAGGTGCCTGTTCCCGCCCAGGCTTGTACGCCGGCGACGCTCGACATGTTAATGATCATCCCCCCGCCTTGCTTCTTCATTTGCTTAAATCCGGCCCGGCAACAGAAGAACGTGCCGCGCAGATTCACATTCATCACCTCGTCGAACTCCTTCGTCGTCGTCTCGGCTAACCGCCCGCCCGCAATGACTCCCGCATTGTTCACGAGAATGTCCAGCCGCCCATAGCGTGTGACCGTCTCCTCGATCAGTCGTTCCACCTGGCGTTCATCGGCCACGTCGGTTTGCATGGCCCAGGCCTCGCCGCCGTTCTTTGTGATCTGTACGACGGTCTGCTCGCAGAGCGCCATCCGCCTCGCCGTAACGACGACGTTTGCTCCTTCGGCTCCGAACCGCAACGCGATCGCCTTTCCGATGCCGCTGCTGCTGCCCGTCACAATCGCGACTTTCCCTTTCAACCGATGCATGTGTTCACCTTTTCTCTATACCTCTCTTCAAGGGAGTGGCCAAGTCTGCCCTTTACTGCGCGCAACATTCTCACCCACCCAACCCCGAGCGCGCCGAGACGCGCTCTTCTCCCTGGCGAGCACAGTTTCACCGTGCGCGTTCTGCGAGCAAGAAGGGCACCTGGCCGCTCCCTCCCTCAATCTTCTGGCGAGCCTGTGTCGTCGTAGTATTTTTCACGGTAAATGGGGCACAGGCCTTTTTTCTGGAGCAAGGATGTGGCGTCGGCGATCATGGCGCTGTTCCCGCAGAGGTAGACGGCGAGACTCTTGACCGAAACGATCCGCTCCTCTATCAGCCTCTGGACGCGGCCGGATAAGCCTGACCAGCCAGGCTCGGGGCGGGACAGCGTCGTGATGGCCGTGAGGGTCGGAGTTCGTCGAGTCAATTCGGCCAACTCCTCCTGATAATACAAGTCCTGCTGGCTGCGCAGTCCCCAGAACAAGGTTGCCGGTCTTGCATCGGGACGTTCCGCGTTCGCCAGCAGCATGGATCGGATCGGCGCGATGCCGGTGCCGGTGCCGATGAACAGCAGTTCGCGATTCGGATCGTTACGCAGATAGAAATTTCCCGCCGGCCCTTTGAAGTGTGTCTTGTCCCCTTCCTTCAGGTTGAACAGATAGGTGGAGCCTGGTCCACCCGGCACCAGGTTAAACAGCAGCGTGATGACATCCGAGCGGCTGGGCTGCGAAGCGATGGAATAGGGCCGCGTCACGTCGTGGCCGGTCTGAGTATGGAACATTTCGAACGAGACGAACTGGCCTGGTTTGAATGTGATGGTCTTCGGCGCGATCAACCGCAGGTCGAGCTGACGAACGTCATGCGTCAGATCTTTGATCATTTCAACTTGAGCGGCAAACGTTTCGACCGGCATGGCGGGAGATTCTAACAGGATGCTCAAAAGGTCCGCCACCCGGAACGTAGACGGTCTAGTAGATCCTCGAATGCGCGCGTCAAGGGAAATTCTTTCCCTGCTCAAACTATCTACTAAAGGGATTTGCTTGTCCCTCTCCAAGAGAGTGGCCTGCCTGATCTCCCACTGCGTGCGGCCCTGCAGACTGAAATCTGGAGGACTGAGAAGTCAGACGTAATTGCTGTGGCATAAACACCACATCAGCGCTGCTTCGGACTCTCACCTAAAATCGGGGTTGACTGCAGCACCAGGATTGTTATCAATAATCAGTACCAAGAAACCCTGAGAGTAGGCCAGCGGCAGCTTGAGGAATGGCCCAGTATGGTACTCGATGGAACAACGCACAGGGAAACGACGGTAGGGGTGATGGATTTGCACCAGGTCGGGCCCAACGCCGCTGTAGCGGCTGAAAGGAGCCCTATGTGGATGTTAATCATCGTACTCCTAAGTATAGTGCCGGGACTCGAAAAAATTACAGTGCTAAATACCTTTGCCACGTCTGAGGAATGCCAAATTGAACGAAATCGCATCGGCTTTGAGATGGCAGCAGCTTATCCCCATGATCGTGATTTTGTTATTGCCTGTCAATTGAATCCAAAGCACAGCTTATAAGAGTGGCGAAGGGAGTAAGGGAGAGTCACGTCGTCGAAGCTGAGGATGAGGATCTACCTACGTGCTCCCTCATGAAGGCGAGCAAGCCGCTCACTTAATTGCTCATAGTCGAGACAACCGATCACGCCGCTTTACGGAACGGAGGCTCCTCCGGAGTCCGACTCATGCGAGCTGTTGCAGCATCGTCAGGTGCTTCTCCCCAGATCCGAGACATCAGCACACTCACAAGCGCACTGAAGCCCGTGAGAAGAGTGAGTATGAAAAGCACTGTCCCAATGCTGAAGATCCAACTGTGAAAATCCCATGCGGAGAACATGCCCGCACCTCCTTTGGGTTTAGGAAGGCGATGCGCCGACTGACAGGTCTTTGTGCCTTGAACATGGGAGCCTTTCTGACTTTATTCTACACCCCGGTTGTGAGTGAAACCAGGTCACGCCCGCGGGCGAGGTCAGGACGCCTGACGGGCGGTCCAGCCCCCACAACAACATGCCTCCTAGTACAGACTTGTGATCAGTACCGCATGGTGAATATCATATCGCTCATTTTGGGAGACGCCGATGGATCTGCAACTTTGTTATAACGCCAGCGAGGATATATTTCCCTTACCGCGACACATGAAGGAACGCTATGGCCCGTTTGGGTTTCCTGCTCCTGCCGACGCCCGACGCCCGTATATCTCCTCCAACTTTGTAATGGGGCTCGACGGCAGAGCCTCGTTTAGAGAATTGGCGGGCCGTACTGATGGCAATATAGTTTCAAGGAGCGGAGACGATCGCTGGCTGATGGATTTTCTGCGAGCACACCATGATGCGCAGTTGACCGGTGCGAGCACGCTCCGTGAGGAGCCAAACCCTGAGGGGCGGGGCTGGGACTACGGCATCGATGACGAGGAATTGCGGATTTACCGACAGGATATTCTCAGGCTCGGCCGACAGAAAGTCCTCGTTCTCAGCGGTTCAGGGAATATCGATGTCACTCTTCGCATCTTCAGTTCTCCGCGAGTCGAACCTTGGATCATCACCGCTCGGGAGGGGCAAGAGAATCTCCGGTCGCAGCTCAAAAGGTTAGGCCGGGAGGGAACGATTAAAATCCTCTCCGTGGGTGAAGGAACGCGGGTCGATCTTGTCGCCGCCGCACAACTGCTCCGGCAAGAACATGGCATCCGGACGCTGCTCTGTGAAGGCGGACCAACACTGTATGGAGAGTTCCTCGAGAACCAGCTGATTGATGAGGACTTTCGGACGATGTCGCTTCAAGTATTGGGTGAGTCCACCAAGCCCGGGATCGACCGACCGACGGCGTACGGTCACGTGAGCTATACGCCAGAAACCGCGCCGTGGTTTAGATTGATAAGCCTGCACTATGCTCTTCCTCACCACGTATTCTTCCGCCTTCGGTACGAGGGTCCAAGAACATTTCAGGACTGAGTTGCTGAGGTCGGCATGTCGACGAGGCGCTCCGACCTGGGTGTCCGTTATCAAAGTCCTCGCTGCCTCTTCATCAAGGAACCCGAGCTCATGTCGGTTATACCGGTGCGCGAAACGGTTTGAACTTCCGTTCGGCTTTGGCCGCCAAGACAAAATCGCTCTCAGTCAGACCCTTAATCTTGTGCGACCAGATCTCGATCTTGCACTTCCCCCAGGCCAGGTACAGATCAGGATGATGGCCCTCGGCCTCCGCGACAGCCCCAACCTTGTTCGCAAATGCCAGCGGCTGCGCGAAGTCCTTGAAGGTGTAGAACCGCACCAAATGCCCTCGCCCGTTGAGTTTCCAGCCTTGGCCGAGTTCCTTCAACAACTCCCTCGCGCGAAGAGCCTTCAACGGCGGCACACTGACTCCATCACTACATGTCTTGTCCACCAGTTTCATTGAAGTCTCCCCTCAACTGTTCACGATGCCGCGTTCACTTACTGAGGAGAGCTGGTTGGACCACTTGCTCCCTCAGTGGTCGTTGTAGTACTGGTGGTGGTTGACGTTGAGCTTCTTGGACTACTTGTTTTATCACTGGCTTGCTCACTGGTACGGCCACTGGTTTGCTCACTGGTTTGCTCACTGGTTTGACCACTTGTACGGCCCCTGTTTTGATCACTGGTTTGATCAGCGGCCTGGCCGCCCTGTCCTCCAACCTTGATTACTCCCTGAACGTTGATATCGCCAGTCGTCTTGGCTGATTCCATCCTGACGATATACCGGAAATAGCCGGGATCTCGGAAACAGACGCTGGCGGTTTCGTTCTTGCCCAGTTGGGCTGTGTCGCTAGGTGTCATCCACCCACCCACATTATTCTTGCATGACAACTGCTTGTCCAACACAGCGTCGAGAAAGATGACTCGCACAGGTTGGGTCCTTTTGTTGATCCACCGAACTTCATCGCCTGTATTGACAACTATTTCTCTTGACGACAGCTCATCCCCAATAATGATGTCTTTGACGTCCCCAGTCCTCGTCACCGTGGGCATACCCTGACAGCCCAACACGAAAAGTAGCGCAACTCCTAGATATAGGATCGGGTTCATGGAAGCACCTCCTTGTTGTAGTTTGGAATTCGCCAACTAAATTTCCATCGGTTCTTTCCCGGCGGTCACAACATTCACTCTATTACCGTGATCAATCGGCGAGGACTTGATGCCACGTTTTGAGTTTAATGCTACGCCTCGGGAGGGTTGGGAACTGATCAAAACAGCTCAGATTTGAAGAATTGATATGGGAGGCAAAAGAGTGCGCGTAAACTATTTGGACCGCGCGACGCCATAGCGGATCTGGGTGAATCACAGCCAGGGTCAGAGACGAGACCCAGCATGCCGAGACCATTGAACGACATCATAGTGATGCCTTTCGATTTCAACAGCGCGAAGAGCGTACCCGATCGAACGGACAGGGACATCAAGTAGCTGAACGGCATCTCGACGAGGCGCTCCGACCTGGGTGTCCGTTATCCCGGGCTTGCGTCGGTTATGCCGGCGCGCGAAACGGTTTAAACTTCCGTTCGGCTTTGGCCGCCAAGACAAAATCGCTCTCAGTCAGACCCTTAATCTTGTGCGACCAGATCTCGATCTTGCACTTCCCCCAGGCCAGGTACAGATCAGGATGATGGCCCTCGGCCTCCGCGACAGCCCCAACCTTGTTCGCAAATGCCAGCGACTGCGCGAAGTCCTTGAAGGTGTAGAACCGCACCAAATGCCCTCGCCCGTTGAGTTTCCAGCCTTGGCCGAGTTCCTTCAATAACTTCTTCGCTCGAAGAGCCTTCAACGGGGGCACACTGCCTCCATCGCTACATGTCTTGTCCTCCAGTTCCATCGGAATTTCTCTTAACACCCAGAACGGTTGATACTGATCGACTCTGGTTAAGGTGATTCTGCTGGTCAGGAGGCCCGGGCGGGGCGATTCATGGCCAGATGGATCACCAGCAACACGATCCCGATCAAGAACAGGGCCCAGGAAATCTGGACCGCCAACGCGGCCACCCCGGCCATATTCAAGGCTCCGGCAATGACTCCAACCACCAAGAACATCAGTGCGTAGTACAGCATATCGCGCTCCTTTCAATAAGACGATTCCCGAGAATCACGGAATCGTCAATGGACCCACAGTTCACACATCTCATTCTCCTGAGCCGCTTCTCACAGACATTGTCGACGAGACTCACCCAGTCGTCGGTCACCAAGAACCCACCGCATCGTGCGCACGCCATAAGTCCTCCTGTTCTGCCCTATTCGAGAGCCGTGGACGCTGTTCATATGTCAGGCGACGATCAGACGCCTTCTCCAGGCCACACAACCATGCTGGACCTTTGACTGGATGGAAGCTGACCCAAATTGCTCAGTTTGGAAAATTGATGAGGCAGGGAATAGACGCCTCCCATGCGCGAAGATCAGAAAAAAATAAGGGAAATTAGGGGTACCGGTATCAGCTTGACACCGTCTGAATTTTTCACGAGCGCTTTCCCACTCTGATCCACCGTGCTCCGCTTATTGAACTGAACAGCGTAACCATCGAGTCGAGCCACCATGCAGCATAAGTGAGGGCGCGACACCCGCGCTTCACTGTGCCGACGATTGATATTTGATGCTTAGGCGAAATGCCAGATTGGATTAACCAATCTCGGAGAGAAGATCAACTTGAAAGGATTCTAACGAGGCAGGACGACCACACGATACCGGCACGTCGAGACGTGCCAGACGTGCCATTAGCCCGAGCGAGGGCCTTCTAAGCTTGATTGCTTTTCTTCTCTTGGAAGGGCACCCATGTTGGTCTATGTGCGCCCGTCGAACGAGGCTCTTCTCAGGGCGCGCGTTCCGGGAGCACAGGACCAACGTGGGTGTCCTTCCCATCCTTTTATCATAGGGCCTCTGCGAGCAGGAAGGATCGTCTGACCACTCCCTTCTCCCTCCTAGTTCGCCTATTTCTCTCCATGAGGGCGGCCTGGTCGATCCTCAACTGCGTGCTTCGAACGACATAAATGCTCCCTCCAAGCTTGCTCGTTACCTCTCAGGGATGGGGACTGACTGATCTTCCACTGCGCGCAGCTTTCTCACCCTCCCACCCACTGGCACGCCGAGACGTGCCATTAGCCCAAGCGAGGGCCTTCCAATCCTCTTCATCTCTCGTTAAGGGAGTGGCCAAGGCTGCCCTTTACTGCGCGCATCGAACGAGCACAGTTTCACCGTGCGCGTTCTGCGAGCAAGAAGGGCACCTGGCCGCTCCCTCCCCAATCCTTCTCAGACCGCGCGTTGCGCGAGCACAGAAGATCATCAGGCTCCATCCCGTCCTCTGTTCCGTGAGCACGGGGGACCAACCAGGCCATCCTCATTTCTTATTGTTGGCGAACGCCTCGTCCCCCTCCGCCCCTTCCCGCGCCTTCCAGTCCAGGCTGTAATACTCTCCGCGATCCCTCGCCCAGGGATCGAACGCATTCACCACCCCCTGGAGTTCTTCGGCTAGCTCCGGCATCGTCCGCAGCAGGACGCGTTTCATGGGGGAGACTTGCTGCTGATGGCCATTGGGCGTTCCCTGCTCCATCATCTCCGAGCCCGGTCCATTGTGCATCACCCACTCAACGCCGAGGGTGCCGTAGAACTCCGGGCGAAAACTGGAGGTGAAGAACCGGTCACTAAAGAGACGGCGCGAGGCGTTAAGAATAAACACGACGAACTGGGTTTCGGAAATGGCGAAGCCATGTGGCCGCCTGAATTCCGCCAGCCAGCCGACCACGGTATCGACGTCCTCGATGTTGTCGATCAAGCTGCCATGTGGATGCCCTAAACAATCGTTGATGGGCGAGCCGTCGTCGTTCAGCCGCGCCTCGGTGATTTTCTTGGATGAATCGCACGGATGTTGCCCGTACACTTCGCGCAACGTATTCACGAGCTGCTCCTGCTCGCGCCGAGCCGGCGAATCTTGAGGCAGGCGCGTGTCGACGAAGTCATCGAAGCTGGTCAATTGCTTCAACCCGTACTGCCGACGGAACTCGTTATAGCGCGGTATTCCCCGCTCCCGGTCCCTGATGAGATCGAGCGCGGCTATGTCGATCTGTTGCGTGGGAGATTGCAGGCGTGGCGTCATCAGATTTTGCAAAAATTGCGGATGGTTCTGAAGGGTCAGCGCCCCCAGCCGCTGGCGGCCCATGCTGAGCGCCCAATTCGCCAGGCCCTTCTGCCGCATAGCCTCAGTCGCCTTCCCCCGGAAGGTCTCGATCACCGGCACCTTCTGCCGGATGACGTTCGGCTCATTAGTCCACTCGCGGTATTCGATCAGGTCGGGCAGCAACGGGTGTAAGCGGTACACCGTGATGAACTCCTCGGGGAAATTGAAGGGGGAACCGAAATGGTTCACGCCCCCGTTGATATGATCGTCGTTTTTCAGATCCCAGCGGTCTTGTTTGTCGGGATCGATCAGGCCCACGAGCGGCACCCCCTCATAGACCCGGTTGCCCAACCCGAAGATGCCAGGTCCGCCGACCAGCGCCGCATAGAGGCTGTTCGCCTTCTTCGCATCATTCGAATCGTCGAGGCGGCGCACGACTTCCTTCAGCGCGTCAGCCACCACCTCCTGCTTCTCAAAGACCCCGTGCCAGTTGGCATTCATGCCTCGGTTCAACGGCTCGTTGTAGAGCAGTTGCGTGGTCCATTCGGTGGTGTGAATTTTGGCAATCTCGGCAGCGACGACCAGCCGAGCGACCTCAAACAATTCGTCCGGCGTGACGTCTCTGTAGCGGATGACGGCATCGGGGTTGGCGGGATTTCTTACGCCGCTATCGGCATCGGGCGTACGAACGGTCTGCTTGCGGAATTCACCCACAAAGGCGTTGTGCTCTCTCGCAAAGACGTTGTGATAGAAACTCATCCCGATGCTCCAGTTGTCGGGAAAGGCCGTGGCTTCCTGACCGGACCACTCAGGATTAATCGGGTCCCCCGCTTCGAAGACCGGCAAATATCCCAGCTTCTCGCCCACTGATGCCCCCTTTCTCAGCTGCATCAGCAACAATTTCGCTGGGTCTTTGGGATCGTGCTTCACTCGCTTGCCGGACCGCTCGTCGTATCCATAGAGCTGCGAGGCATCCCACCAGGCGGTGACGTGATTCGCGGTGGTTTTCGGCGCCTGCGTGAGATAGGTCTTGCCGTCGTGGGTCAATGACCTGGGCTCCGTGCCTTCAGCGATGTACGCCGTATCGATCTTGTCATCGGGCCGGCAGCCAAGCTGCTTGACGTCCTCGCCCGTCAGCGGCTGCTCGATGTTCTTGACCAGTTGCGTCGCGCAACCGACGGTCATCCACTCCGGCCGATTGTGCCCCTCTTCCAGATGAGCGAACCAGTCGTGGGTCATGAACTGGACCCAGAATGCCGCCAGCACATTGAAGAACGGCGCCTTTTTGTACTCGCACTCGGCCTCTTTTGCACCACCCGGCAGGCCGTACCCGTTGCGACATCTGTCCGGATGCGACTGCGTTCGCGTGAACAGCTTCCGGCTAATGACCTGTGGGTCTGGCTTCAACAGCCCTAATCGATCCCCGTGGCGATTCTTGGTCATCTCATTCAGACCCAGATCGGGGAACGTGGTGTTGAACTCCACGTTCCGCGCAAAGAGTTGATGCGTCGATCCCATCAGCGGGTTGCGGATGTCGTTGCATGTACCGGTCAGGGTACGGAAGCGGATCAACTCTCCGCGACAGACCTGCGTCTGGTCGCCACCGGCAGCCTTGAAGTCGGGATGGCTCTGCGGAAAACGCATTTCCGGCCAGGTATTCAGTACCGGCCCGGCCTCGCCGTTGCGGCCTGTGACGTAGGCTTCGTAGGTCTTGTTGTTGTCGAAGAGATTGAACTTGATGAGTTCGATACGTTGCAACTCCAGTTCATAGAGCGCGCCGTTGATCCCGTGCGCATTAGGGCCAACCATCTTGGCATTGGCCAGAAGCTGCGCAGGAGCTAGAGACGTGGCATCACCAGCGGCCCAATAATTCGGCCAATCCAACCACGGCCCCTCCCTGAGACTCTCGGCATGCTTCCCTCCGAGACAACGCGCCGTTGTGTCCGAAACCTTCCCCAAGAATCGTTGCTCTCTGGTCTTCGCAACTGTCTGAGTTTCTCGTTGCAGGAGCATCTCCTTACAATCTTTCGTGGAGTCCACGAAGATGCCGAATGGACCTGGCCCGGCGCACGCCCCGAGCACACAAAGTCCCGTGACGATCACAAGCCGTGACCACTTACCTATTTGTCTCATAGGCAGCTCTTCTCAAGGACGGGAAGCATTGCACGCCATATAACCGGCCTAGCCCGCATTACTCATGAGCTGTTCTGCTGCAATCGTCAATGTTTGGGCGAGAGGCACGGGGCCAGAGGCTAGGGGTGACCAGAGGGAATGTCAAGGGTCTGCATCAATTTGTGCGCCATGCAGATGATGCGGTCCCAGCTCTAGCCCACTTCCTTCCTCGTTGTTCTACTCGTTGTTTTGCATGTGACTTTTCCCCAAGACTTGGACATTGCAAACGGCGTATACTGCACCTGTCGATTGAGCCATCATGATCACAGCGGAATCTTGATCATGAAACACGTCCCCGCCACAGTCACGTCGTCATCGAGCATTCCTCCATCCCTCTCAACCATTCCAGCAGCGACCTCTGTCGGGAGGTCAGCCACCACAGGAGGTGTCACCATGTCCATCTCACGAACACTCAACGCGTATCTCGATCGTGAACGAGTTCATTATGATGTGTTGCCCCACCCGGAAGCGTTTCGCGCCCTTGCCATCGCGCAGCACGCTCCATACCCCGGAAAAGGAGATGGCCAAGGTCGTGATCGTGAAGGTACGGGAGCGGTTTGTGATGATAGTACTCCCAGCCCGTTGGAACGTGGATCTCCATCGCTTGAGGACTGTCTTTGCTACCCACCAGGTGCGGCTCGCGACCGAGGATGAGTTAATAGGCCTGTTTCCCGACTGCGAGTTGGGCGCCATGCCGCCCTTCGGTAACCTCTATGGGCTCCCTGTGTACGTCGATCAATCACTCACGGAAGACGAGGAGATCGTCTTCCAGGCCGGGACCCATTCGGACGCGATCCGCATGCGATACTGGGACTTTGCCTCGCTTACGTTTCCGGTGGTGGAGAAATTCCACCGTTCACCCTCAGAAGTCTGGTGATGTATGATACCGCCCCTCTTCCAACGTATCTCGCGAACATACCCCAGCCGGTTCTGCGACGAGAGACGAACGACGCTTCACCAACGACGTCCGAAGAGGGCTGCCTTTTTGAGCATCCTGCGTGCGGTTCTCCTGTTGTCCCAGACGTGCGGATCAGCGAAGTTCTGGCGTACCCACATGGTTTTTCCGCAGCCTGCTAGCCCGCATTATTCATGAGCACTTCTGCTTCAATAGCTGTGTTCGGCAGGTAAGAGGCTCGGGGCTAGAGGCTAGACGTGGCCAGCAGGAAAGTCTTCCCTCTCGCCTCGTGCCCCAAGCCCCTCGCCCGATTTCTTGCGTGATTTCGTGACGAACCGTCATGAATAATGCGCGCTAATTGAGCACCTGTCGTTCGGCCTCCAACCAATCTTCGAGGGCATGACCGTCCTCTCGGCCATGCTCTTCATACAAGGCGTAGGCTCGCTCCGAGATGCGCGCATGGAAGTCTTGGGAATGTTCATCAGGCTGGTTGGTAATGGTGTTCTCGTTGCTCCGTGATTCGACCGGGTTTCGTGTGGCACGCTGTGTGGGTCGTGAGACTACGCGAATCTTGGTGGGCATGATGAGTTCTCCTCCCTTATAAGAAACGCTTTATTTCGTGCTGTCCTCCACCGGTTCCTGCAATGAGGCGAAGGCCTTCTTCTCTCAGTGACTCCCAGACGGTCGTCGAAAGATAGGTCGCCAGGCGCTCGTCAAAATGTGCAACGCAATCGGGGCAGTAACCGTGAGTGAATACAAATCCATGACTGAGCGGCAATTGCCGGCTTATGGCATAGGTGTTCAGATCGACCCATGGACCTTTGCCGACTTCCATGTTCTTATCGTCTCGAACCTTGAAACATATACAGCAGATCGGAACGAAATCATCCACAGCGCCTCCCTTGAGCCTTGGGCCCAATTCTCGATGAATGCCCCACATGTCAGCCATTAAGAGGTCGGAACCGTGCAACCCAATTGACGAATCTTCTTCTGTCGTCTGACAAATCGCTGGTCCTTCAGCCGAATGCGATTCTGAACGATCACCAGATCGATGAACTCGCCATAGGCGACACATCGCAACGCACAAGAACTGTCATGCCTACTGCCGCTCACCCAATCGAGCAGATCCACAGGACACATGAAGCCATGGCATCGATAACAACTCATCCGATACTTGCCCCCGTCACAACAGGGATACTGTTATCGTGCGGTATGTTCTCATTTGCTCTCGGTCGCTTCTCCTTTACTGTGTGCAATACGAGACCACTTATACCGTCGACGCGCTCAGTGCCGACCGGAGTACCTCACCGATCTGCGAGAACTCAACCGGCTTCACCAGAAAACTCCGCCCCCCCTGCCGGGACACAATCTGCGTCTGGGCTTGGCTGGCTTCATCCGCCATCGTATTCACCGGCACGAGAGGACAAATTGTCTGGATCATGAGCAAGACTTCATCGGCGTTCATCTGGGCCTGGGGCTTGGAAGCCCGGAGTCCGACAAAGACCGCCTGAGGGCGGATGGCACTGAGTTCATCGATCGCAGCATCAACGGACCGAACGAGCACCGGCTGGTAGCCGTGAGCCTCGAGCCAATCGGCAAGTTTCATCCCAAAGTCCCAGTCCTGTTCCACAATCATCACGCAAGTTCTCCCACCGTTCTGGCGGTTCGCCATCGTCAGATCTCCTTTTACTTCTGTCTCAGCCTCATGCCACCTCAAGGTTCATTCGGCGGCTCCTTGTGAGATTACATTATGCGAACGTTACGGGTTCCGTTGGATGGTCGTATGATAGTTCCCGCACCGACCTCCCTCTCAGTGAACGCTCTTGTTCACACTCCTCGCCATGCCTTCTTCCCACGCTTCTGAATGTCTATTTTCCGGCGAGGATTGAATCAGCCGGCCCGCCCAAACAGTGCTTGGCTCTTCCGGTCTGGCAAAAATTGGGGAGGTGGAGGGTCCGGCCCGACGGATACGACGTAGCCGAAGCAATTCGTGCGGCTGAGCGTCAGTGTTCCTTTCCGGCTGAGCCGATCCACCGCCGCGAACACTTGCGCCCACGAATAGGCCGGCAACCTCTGAACCAGCTCATCGAAGGTGCAGGACACCAGGCTGGTCACTTCGTGACAGATGACGGAGTCAAGGTTGCGGACAAGCGCCTGTACCATGACGTCCTCCTCTTTTCTGGGGGTATGGGGTATAAGGGGCTGTCGAATGACCGGACTGCTTGTCGTCTCGAAAAGTGTCTGAAGAGAGTGTCATCGTCAGTGTTAGATCCATTCGTCGGCTTGTATGTGCAGGCTTATAGCCGAGTCGTGGTCGAAGCCCTATCAACAAAAACAGGATTTTCTTGTCGAATCGTACAAACCAGCAATGTCGTGGTTTGTATGACAGAGGCGAAGGGAACTGCTGAATGCTGCGTTTCTAGTGCAGAGTGTTCAGCGCGGAAGCCGGAGAAGGCAGGGATCAGGGATCAAAGGGTGGCAGGAGTATACGAGCATATCCTATTTCAACTCAGTACTCGGCTCTCAGAATTCTTACTCCACGAGTCCTTGTTCTATCGCATACCGGGTCATCTCCGCATTGGTCTTCATGCGCATCTTTTCGAGAATCCGTGCACGGTAGGTGCTGATCGTCGTGACACTCAGGTTCATTGTATCGGCGATCTCACTGACGGTTTTTCCCGAGCCGATGAAGCACAGTACTTGGTATTCCCGATCTGAAAGCAATTCGTGAACGTCCTTCTCGGCGCCGGGCTTGACTGTGGAGGCGAGGGCCTCCCCCAGCGATGGGCTCACATATTTGCCACCCCCGTGCACCTTCTTAATCGCCTTGACCAGTTCCTCCGGCGCGCTGGATTTGGTGAGATACCCATCGGCGCCGGCTTTGAGCATCCGGATCGCGTACTGCTCCTCCGGATGCATGCTGAAAATCAGCACCGGCAGGTCGGGGAACTCCTGTTTCACTTGTTTGAGCGCGTCCAGGCCGTTCATGCCCGGCATGCTGATATCCATCACGGCGACGTCCCACGGTTTCCGCCTCAGCAAATCCAGCATCTCGTGGAAATTACCGGCCTCGCCGATTTTCGCGCTTTGAAATCCCTCGATCACGAAGATCCTGCACCCCTCGCCGCATGAGCGGAAAATCATCAACCACGAGAACTTTTAACATGGGCTTCATTCCATGGATACAGGATTAAGACAGGCACCGTGGCAGACATGCAGTGACAGTCGTGCCCGTTCCTGGATTACCCCGGATCGTGATCTCTCCACCAAATCGAGCGATGCGCTCCCGCATCCCGAGCAACCCCAGTGACCGGCGGTTCGAAACCTTTGTATCACGAATCCCTATACCGTTGTCGGCCACCACCAGCTGCAGGGAATCAATTCGCGATTCTAACTTGACCGTCACTGCCGTGGCCTGGGCATGCCTCGCCGTGTTGGTGAGGGCTTCCTGGCAGATGCGGAAAAGTGCCGTGGCCGGCTCCGGTTCCATTGCGATATCGTCCGCACTGGTCACACAGGTGCAGGGAATACCGGTACGCTTCTGAAAATCCTGACACTGCCACTCAATGGCCGCGACTAATCCTAGGTCGTCCAAGACGGACGGTCGCAGTTCTGTCACCAGTCGTTGCACGGAGGCCATGGTCGTATCGATCAGTTCGACCATCGATAGGATCTTATCCCCCACTTTCTTGGAAGCTCCGGCTCCTGCCCGCTCTCTCACCAGCGTATGCAGGCGTGAGAGATCGATTTTGAGGCACGTAAGCCCGACCCCTAATTCATCATGCAACTCGCGGGCAATGCGGGTCCGTTCTGCTTCCTGCACGGTGGCGAGTCGTCCGCTCAACATGCGGACTTCCTCGAGCGTAGCACGCAATCGTTCTTCCGCAAGTTTGCGCTCCGTAACGTCGCGGATCGCGGCGGAAACCAGCACGCCCTCCTCGGAGTGCAACGGGCTCAGGCTGATCTCGATCGGGAACTCAGTGCCGTCTTTTCGCAATCCGAACAGTTTCAACCCCATCCCCATCGGCCGAACCTTCGGCTGGGAGAAATAGCCCGTCAGGTGTTGTGGATGCTGATGGCAAAAGCGCTCAGGAATCAGCATCTCGACCGGCCGCCCTAACAATTCCTGGCGCGGGAAACCAAACAGCTGTTCGGTCTGAGAGTTGACCAGCACGATGGTTCCCGTCTCATTGACGATGACCATGGCATCGGGTGCCGACTCCAGGAGGCCGCGGAACTTCACTTCCGCCCGCTTGCGGTCGGTGATATCCGTCGCAATCCCGCACAAGGCGTAACACTCCCCCTGCGCATTCAGCAAGGGAAACTTCATGACAATGCTGGTATGAGGGCCATCATCGTGGAGTGCCACTTCTTCAAACTCCATCGGCCGTCCAGCCTCAAGGACCTTTCGGTCATTGGCGCGAAAAACTCTCTCCTGCTCGGGAGGGAAAATATGCTGGTCCGTTTTGCCGATGAGATCCCTGTTGGCAACATGAAACCTGTCCTCAAATTTGCGATTGACCTGAAGATAGCGACCTCCTGTGTCTTTGAGGAAAACCATTGTGGGGCTGTTGTCCATGATCGCTCTAAACCGTTCTTCACTCTCGCGCAGGGCATCCTCCGTCCGCTTCCGTTCGGTGATATCCAGGAGCACCGTCCGCCAGTGGGTGATGCGCCCCTGCTCCTCCTGAATCGCGAGGCTCGCAAGATAGATACAACAGGCGGCGCCGGCCTTTTCCCGGAGGTGCACCTCACAGGTTTGTCGCGTGCCTGTCTTCAAGACGTCCTGACAATGTCGGTGAAAGAGGCCCTGGTCATCCGATGCTAAGAGGCGTGCGAGTGATTGTCCGATCAGCTCGTTCCGATTTATGCCGAATAGCATCCCGGCCCTCAAATTGGCTTCCACAATCGTGCCGGTTGTATCCAGCGCGAGATAACCGGCCGGTGAAAAATCGTAGAGATCCACATAGCGGTCACGGGCTGCTTCGAGCTCCATCTGGGCCCGGCGCAGCCCCTCGTTCTGCTTCTCCAGCTCGATCTGGTGAATCTGCAACTCATGCACGAGATGCTGCACATCCTTAACCGGCATAGCCGCGACGTCGCGCTTGGTCGTCCGGAGCAGTTCCTCCGCCTGCCGGCGGAGCCCCGTTCCGACAATCAGAATACTCGGCGATGTATCGGGCAGGTCCAGCGATGGAGCAAGCGTCCCTGGAAGCAGCGCGGCTTCGACAGGATGCGCCTTAGCGCTCTTAGGCTTGGTGCGAGTCGTGGTAGGGGCAGTTCTTCTCGGAGTTTTTCGTGCCGTGGTCACAGAGTGTTTCTCCTCGGCATGACGCAACCCGCGGAACCGAGCAGTCGTCGTTCGCGGTTGAAGGGCTGATTAGGACCCAGAGTCTAAGCCTTTTCCCCATGCCAGGCAAGGGCTAGCTGACACACTCATTCTGTCCTGGCTTCACGAACGACGCTTCACGCGCAAGAGTAGCGGATCGACGATTGCAGCAAAAGCGGTGATGAATGATCCGGGTTAAGCCTGGAGAGAGGCTGCAACGGCTGAAGATCGACGTCCCTTCTTAACGGGAAGACGTCGTGGAGGATCTTGCCGTCGCGATGCCGGGAGGCCGAGTTACGGGAGGATGACAGACTCTTCTGGATAGCCGAGCCCTCGGAGTATCTCTTCCAGGGCATTCATCATCGGTGGTGGCCCGCAGAGGAAGACGACAGTCTCTGGACCCGGAGGAGGAAGATGCCGGTGAAGAATATCAGCGGTGATACGCCCGGTTCCCTCTGGCCATCCAGCTGGCGGTTGATCTAAAACATGATAACAGTGAAAGTTCGGATGCGCTCGGGCATCCTGTTCCCACTCGTCTCGAAAAATAATGTCGGCCTCGGTCTTGTTGGCGAAAACCAGAAACAGTTCCGCATCGAGTCGCTTCGTAAGGATCCAGCGGATAATCGAGATCATCGGCGTAATGCCGGTGCCGCCGGCGACGAATCCCACCTTCTTCGCCATGCCATCGACCCAATGGCCGCCCTGGCGAGGACCGCTCATCAGCACGGTGTCGCCCACGCGCTGGTCATGCAGGTATTTCGAAATGACGCCGGTTTCATAGCGTTTGACGGTGAGATCGAAGAAACCCGCAGTACCCGGTAGAGACGAGGGTGTGTAGGGACGTTTCACGGACTTGCCGTTGAGCGTGGCGTGGACGTAGAGATAATCGCCGGGCAGCATATCCAAGGTGGCATCGGCAGGAAGGCCAAATTGGAATGTCTTGGTGTCGTGAGTATCAATGCGAATGGCCGTGAGTGGGTAGGGGCTCGGCGTGGCGGTCTGGATGCGCGTGACCTGGTCCATCAGGACAGGTACCTCAAAAGAATCCTGGCTTAGTGCCGCATCCATTGGCTCGTTCAAAAAAAGAAACAACACGGGCGACCCCGCACCTAGGTAGGAGGTCGCCCGTGGACGGCGCTGAGGACGCCGAAGTCGACGGCACGTCTTAGTATGGGATCACATGCAAACAGTCCTTGCTCTCATTGTTCCAGACCACATCACACAGGTTGGACATGCGCGCCACGATCTGCGCCGCCACGCCCCCGGTCCCGCCGAACAGCCCGCACCAGCCCAGGATCACGAAGCCCCAGTGCAACGGCGCGGCAAAGAGTTCATCGACGAACCAGAACGCATGGCCCCACTCGTTGAGCCCCACATTGGGCAGGATCATCAGCGGCCCCACGACCGACCCCACCAAGGGAAACGAGACGTTCTTGCTGAACTGCGGCAGCCGCGTCATGGCATACAGGTACCAGGCGACGCCACAGGTGATGTAGAGCGGGAAGGTGAAATAGAAGGCGAGGATATGGCTGGCGGTGAAGCTCGTATCGCGGATGATCACCTGGTGCCAGGACGCGTCTTGTTCAAGGGTATAGCTCCCCGCCCAGTACACGCCGAAGACGTAAACCGCAGCCCACATCATAAAGTAAAAATACCGCTTGAGCTCTGTCTTGGGGTCCACGTTGGCCACGTTGCGATCCCGTGTTTGCCAAATCCACCCCAGGGTCGCGGCCGCGAAGATGATGTTGGAGATCACGTTAAAGCGCCACAGGCCCATCCAGACAGTTTCGAACTCCGGCGTCATCGAGTCCAAGCCGTGTGAGTAACCAAAGATGCGCTGATACACGACCTCGGCTCCACAGGCCGCCAACATGGTGAACCAGCCGATCTTGAGGGGCCTCGAATCGTACCAGAGCGACATGTCATACCCACGGTCGCTCCCTCCGAACGTTGTACTAGCCATGTTCCTTACCTCCCTTTAAGTAATTGAAACCACCCCAGTGCGTTTATAAAGCCGTTTGTGTTCATCCTGCACCCCAGGTGCTCTACAATGGGTTCATCGGTATGTGTGCTGCGTCAAAATCCTAACTCCCTTTAACATCTATGTCAAGACAATCGTGGCACCAAAATTTTCCCTTATATTACATAGGTATAGCTCGCGCAAGATCCCATGTGACTCTGGTGAGAAATGACGCTCCCCGCAGCAGCTCGGGGTATTCGGGGAAGGAGAATTATGCTGGTTAGGAGAGGGGCATGATGCGCCGAAGTTGCTTGGCAAAACCATCGCGGGTCAAGGCTCCCCGCATTGAAATAGGCAACCCTGCCTCGCGCAAGCCCTTCGCCGTATAGTGATGGCAATGGTGGAACAGATGATACGATGGCCGGGCGACACAAAACCTACTGTTGCCGACAATGCCCACCGGCTCTTCCGATGCGATGGTCGCGCGGAGATAGGACCGCAGGCTCCGATACCCAACTTTACTGATCTGAAACCTGAAGGATTCAACCGGAGGCTTCTGTGTCCGCTCGGCCCAGATCGATCCATGAATCCCGACTTCGACGACGCCCTCCGTCGGCCACAAGAGCGCACGGAGCACCCCCGTAAAGCCTTGACGCTTCTCCAAATACCACGCGCGCTCTGCATAGCCCCATTCTTCATAGACATGCGGCTCTCCTGGCGCACCATCCATCCCGGTGATACCGTGATCGCCTCTGACAGGAAACACCGGCGCTTCGACAGGCAACGCAATCATTGAATGCGCAGCATCGAGTGACACGACAATTGGAATAGAGTCGGGAGTCCGAAGCTCAAGGTCAGTCTTGTAATCATACTCAATGCTTGTCATGTGGATGGAGGCGTCCTGCCAATGGCAATGGAAGAGGATGAGGGAAAAGGCTACTGTTATGCTGGGAGAGAGTCAACCTTAAAACACATGCTGTGCGGTGGCAACTTTCTTACCCGTCCACCCACGGCAGATACTTTTCATCCGCATTACCCTCCGCCAGACTGTCCTTCACTGCGCACGTCGAGCAAAATACCAATATTCCTTCCAAGCTCGCTCGCTTCTCCTTCAAGGGGGCGGCCTCGTTGGTAGGTCCCTCACCGCGCGCATCGAGGGAGCACATTCTGATCGTGCGCCCTCTGCGAGCGCAAGGGACCACCAAGCTGCCCCCTCTTTATGTTTCCATCATTTCCAATCGCGCATCGAATTCATGTCCGCAGGCTGTGCAACGGATGCAATCCGATTCAACCGTAAATTCGTCTGATCTGATTCCCATGCCACCGCAATCCGGGCAGCGTGCGAGCTGAATCCTCTGATCGTCTATGGTTTCGTATTGCGAGCCACGGAGACAATACACCGGCTTCCCATCAAGCAGCCATTGGTTCCCCGCGTTGTCGAGCACCGGCAACGTCAGATAATGATGGTTCACGTAGTCTTCAAGTTCCTTCCGGCTGGTGAACCCGTCCTTAATCAGCTTTCCTCCCACCACCTCATAGAGCTTGTTCTCTTTCACGATCGCCTTGGTTGGACCCATCTCTCACCTCCCGTTCTGATAGGAGCGTATGGCGGAAACACAAGCGCTTATGGCCGATGGCATGAACAAGAAACGTATCGCACAAGATGAACTGCGTTCCACGAACGATGCGCGACTTGTTGCTAGGCGATACCCGAGTAGTACCGCAGAATATTGGAGACGGATATCACGCCGATGATCTGTCCGTCTTGCGTCACAGCCAGGTGCCGGGTAGCCTGCTCCTTCATCATGCGCACGGCGTCGATAATCGGCCGGCTACCTTCAATGGTCGCCACTGGCGTCCGCATGCAGGTTTTGACAACGGTCGTATTGGGATCCAGCCCCTTGGCCACTACCTCGCGGGCCAGGACCGAATCGGTCATGACGCCGACGTATGATTGGCTGTTTGTGACGAGCAGAGACCCCAGCTTCCATTGCTGCATCAACTGCCCGGCCTTTCGCAGACTGTCGTCCTGCGACACGCTCCGGACCTCGGTGGACATGTGCTCGGCGATCTGCGGACCGATGAGCGTGAGCCCGATCTTGGCTTTCTTCGGTTCGGCAGATCGGCGCGCTTCCAATTCCGCCACGCAGCTCTCCAACACGCGGCCGCGCTGCAACAGGCTTTGTCGCTGACTATCCATGCCGGTGCCTTCCGGCGCCTCGTCCGTCATGTTGACCAGTCCTGCCGCCTCGCCTAGCTCAGCATACTCATAGGCATGCAGCAAGTTAGACGCCTGTCCGAGCAGATCTTCGATCAGCCGTTCGGTTTCCAGGTCGAATTCTTCCAGACTGCGCGTCGGCTTACCCTTGCCCAGGAACGGGCCGAATTCGGCGAGCTGTTTCCGCATCCGTTCGATGCTTCGGTCAAGAGAAACCCGTGGTTTTGAGGGAGTGGTGCGGACAGCCATAGCATCTCCTATCGATGTAGGTGAGCGGGGACGGCCGATCTTACCTCCACTGGATCAGCAAGGGCAAGTGGTCGGCAGGAGGAACTGCGTTCCGAGAGGGAAGATCGACTGTCAGTCGCGGTGGGATGCTAGAACGACAAGTAGTGACAGGGGCCAAATATGCGGTGGCATCCAACCAGGTACAGATTGCCGAATGACTCCACCTGAACGGGCCTGGTCCATCGGGTTTCAAAGACATTCACGGTCCGGCCCCATCCGGAGCGAGGAATTAAGGGCCTGGTCCATCGGGTTTCAAAGACATTCACGGTCCGGCCCCATCCGGAGCGAGGGGTGTGCACTTCGATCAACTGCTTCGCGTGAGGGGCCACGTTGTATGTTTATTAGAACCGATGGACCCGTTCTCATACGTCCGCTTTCGCATACAGTCTTCTTTCGAGAACGTACTCCACAGAGTTCTTTTCTTTCTTTTCGCCTGGATACGGACGCGATGGATTATCCGCTTTCCATGGTTCAGTTCTTGCGCAAGCCTGATTTGCATCTCGTTCATACCGGGAAACAATGGTTGAATCCCGGATCTCAGAATTCCTGAAACACCATGAGGAAGGCATCATGTCGCATCGTCGCAAGAAGTACCTGTCGGCCGGTCTCGCAGGAGTGCTGTGTTCTACAGCGCTGTTCGGAATCGCTATGGCTGACGACAGAGATAGGGGAAGAGAGACGGAGGGCAGGGACAGGGACAGATCCAGAGAAATGTCCTTTACTCGCATGTTTCCTGAGTTGCCCCCCTTTGCGCCACCGACCGATGCCGCACGTGAACAGGCCAAGAAGCTGGGTGAAAAAGGCGGCATCATCGACGCCTTAGATGACCTGAGCGATCCCATTCTGTCGATCACGGATCCCGAGCGCAGGAAGAACAATCCCGACAATCCGAACATGACGGCCGGCATGACGTTCTTCGGTCAGTTCCTTGATCACGATATTACATTCGATCCAAACTCTCCCTTGCTCGAAAAAACCAGTCCCAAGAAGACCACCAACTTCCGGACACCACGGTTCGATCTGGACAGTGTGTATGGCGATGGGCCAGAGCGGTCCCCGGATTTGTATGACCCGGGTTCCTACGATATTAAACTGAAGGTCGAGGCTATTCCTGGTTCAGAGGCCTTCTCGCGCAAAGGAGCCACCCGATTCGATCTCCCACGTGATCCGAATACCCTCGTGGCGTTTCTGGGGGATCGACGCAACGACGAGAACACGATCCTCTCTCAGCTTCATGTGGCGATGCTTCGTTTTCACAATGCAGTGATCGACCACCTGCGTCGCAGATCATCCCAATCAATCGGCTAAGCGAATCTTCGAGATGGCCCAACGCCAGGTCCGCTGGCACTATCAATGGATCATCCTGCACGAGTTTCTGCCGCTGACGATTGGACAAGAGTCGCCTCGATGACATCCTGAACCAGGGAATCCGCTTCTATCACTTCGATAGAGAAAATCCGTTGATGCCGATCGAATTTTCGGTGGCCGCCTACCGGTTTGGCCATTCGCAAATCCGCCCCAGCTATCGCCTTAACTTTGGCCGTCCCGAAGCTCCTTACCTCCACGATCCGTTCTTCGTGTTTCTCTTCGACGATAACCAAGACCCCAACAACCAGGATCCAAACGATCTGCGCGGTTTCAAGCGTGCACCCCGCCGGTTTGTCGACTGGCAGACCTTCTTCAAATTCGACGACGACCAATTTCCGGCCCAACAAGCGGATCGACGGCAAGCTCTCCAGCGTGGTGATGTTGCTTCCAGGCTCGCGTGGGCCTGCTCCGGGTCTGCCTGCCGACGGGGTACAGTCGTTGGCCTCGCGCAATCTGATGCGCCACGTCAATTTCGGAATACCGTCCGGCCAGGCGATTGCGCGAAGGATGGGCCTTCCTGCTGTTGACCCCCACGCAGCTGGATATGCTCAAACCCTTTGACATGGAGAAGAGCACCCCACTCTGGTTTTACATTTTGAAGGAGGCGGAGCTCATGGAGGATGGTCTCCGCTTAGGACCGGTGGGAGGCCGCATCGTCGGTGAGGTGTTCATCGGCCTGCTGAAGGCCGATGAAACCTCCTATCTGGCCGTTCGGCCAAACTGGACACCGGTGCTGACGTCTGCAACCCCCGGCGAGTTTCACATGACCGATCTGTTAACATTTGCCGGAGTGGTTCCACCGCTAGAATAACTGCGGCGATCAAAAGGGTCGGGAGTCTTCATTGAAGACTCCCGATCACTTTGCGTTGGGCACACTTGCACAGACACACGCCCTAGAATCGCCGCGGCAACCGCACCCGTACCCCACGCCGCCAATACTCCAGCCTCTGGCCCCGCCATCAAGCAGAACAGCAGCAGCCTTCTTGTGTAGAGGGCTCCTCACCAAACGCCTCACTGCTTCCAGAACCGCTTGGGAACATCAAACGAGTACCGGAATTGAACGGCCACATATTTTTGAACGAGTCCTGCCTTGTCCAATGGTTGGTCCTGTTCTCGATACACGCTTAGTTCCATATCCTCGCGAAACCGCAACGCCAGCCCTATAATCCAATCCAATTCAGTAGGGTTGAGCTTGTTTTCAGCCTCACGGTCTGTAAAGAGATTCATATCCCCGTACAGCACGACCCTGTTTTTGTAGATGTCGAGGTCCGCGTGGGCCACATACCGAAAAAGGGCTTTCCCGGTATTATCTGGTCGTGCAAAGTAGTTACTGTTATGAAACAGCCAGCCGGCACCGGCATAGGCGGTCAGGTTCTGATTCGGGAAGATACCTTTCCACCAACTCAAATCTTCTGTCGCCTGAAATCGAGACGTCAGCAAGGTATCCGCATAGGATTGCTTCAGACCACTCTTATCGATGGGAGCATCGCGCTCATATTGGATACGCCAACCAAATCGATCCACAAGGCCTGTTAGTGCGAAGGTACTATCCCATTCACTCAATTCGATCCAGCCGTTTGTTCGATCTGAGAAGAAGTTTTGATCGGTGTAAAAGGTCAGGTATTGCTTGTAGAGGTCGGTTTCCAAGTGAAGCATGTGCCGGAGGCCGACTAATCCCGTGTTATCGGGACGAGCAGCGAAAGTCGGGTTGGATACAAAGGCGGCTTCGAGAAAATATCCCCCGAATAGGGTCTCTTCGGCTGCCCGTGCCGCCGCGCCGCCCGGCTGCTCCATTGACGGCAATGGACGACCGTACTTTTCCAACCCAAGGGACAAGGAAGGTGAGGCCAGAAGCCCGATGCTACTCAGGATCAGAAGGCCAACCGCACGGGCGAGGGTGGTAATCTGTCGCTGTTCCAGAAGCTTCTCTCTCCCTGTTCGGATAAGAAACCAAATTGAGTAAACGACGAGGTAAAACTGTGTGCGATGGACGATGAGAAACGTCATGCTGCACTCCATTCTCCCTGTCCACGAAGACCGGGCCGGAGCCATTATCACACTCGTTGGATTAGGCCACGAGAGGAGGGACTATGCGGGGAGACCGGTATTTCCTTGAGGGCATGGGATTCAAGCCGGCTATGTCGGATTGGTTACTACCACCCGCATCCATATGAATCCTCCCATGCAATTACGTTTATCCAGTATCTATACGTTGTCGCGTAGCAATGTTCAAACAGCAGAAAGCTGGGGCCTTCTACCTCAATGAACAAGATGTGTCAACCGGAGGTTTCGACCTTGTGCCCCAAGACCGACTTGACAGTTTTTACTGAACACAGGTGTGAAAAATCTCCTCGCAGTGATCCGTAGAATCAACCGACCGTGGCACCGACCTATACTCTACCCCCACCACGCGATTATCTTCCACGAGGAGGTGCGCCCAACACCCGTGATGAGCTCCTGATGTACTGCCCTTGGAGAGGGAGAATGATTCCTCAAACATGGGCGCTTCCTTGTAGTATGTCAGGACTGTTCCCTCGGCCGTCTTCGTTTCCTCAAGAGGGTTGCCGGCACAGGCGACGAGTGCTTGTTTGCTTTTCCCAAGCAAGGCTTTCCCGATGGGGTTCGGTGAGATCGGCTGAGATGCAGCACAGCCGATGAGCCAGGCAGCGGTGCATACAACAAGAGCAGAGATAGCGCGGATCATGTTCGCCTCATTGTTTTCTGAAGAGCAAGGGGAGGCTGAGTCCCCCCGAGGGCGTCCTGTACATCGGAAGACTCTCCCCCTCTTTCTTCTGATGTATCGCGGTCGCGCTCCGCTCTCGCGTCCCTCAGACCTCGTTAGAATGGAACAAAATCAAACCCCTGTGGAACCACGGGAGGCACCTCGATCTTGGGATGTTGTGAGAAACTGGACGGCATCGGGCGTTCCCCCAGCGTGACAGTGATGGTACGCCTTGTGCCGTCTCGAAACAGTGTGAGCTCAATGGATTCCTTGGCCTTCAGTTGCCGGAGCACCTTGGCATATTGCTCGCTGGTCTTCACGTCCTGCCCATTGACCTCGACGAGGATATCGCCCCCCAGGACCCACGGTTCTCCCTCGATGGTCACATCCAGGTTGCCGGCACGAAGCCCGATCGTCTGGGCCGGGCTCCCGTCTTCCACATCGATGATGAGCAACCCGCTCACAAGGGGGAGCGCAATCAGGTTCCGCACTTCATCGGTCACTAATTTCCCTTTGATGCCCAGCCAGGGCCTGATCACTCGGCCGTTCGTCCGCAGTTCGGTCACGATGGATTTGACGGTATTGATCGGAATGGCGAACCCGATGTTCTGCGCTCCCATCAATATGGCCGAGTTGATCCCGACCACGCGATCCTCGGAATCGACCAGCGGTCCACCGCTATTGCCGGGGTTGATCGGAGTCGTAGTTTGTATCACACGTTCTTGGATCACTTCCTCTTTGGTCTCCAGCAGTTTCCCGAACCCGCTCACGATGCCGGTCGAAAACGCATAGCCCAACCCAAAGGGATGTCCGATCGCGAGGACTTTCTGACCGATTTCCAATTTGTCGGAATCGCCCAGTTGGGCAGGGGCATGCGGCCCCTGCGGGAGCATCACATGGAGTAGCGCGACATCCGATTGCGGATCGCTTCCGATCAGCTCTGCAGGGAGACGAGTCCCATCATGCAACGTCACCGTGATGTTGGCAGCCCCTTCCACAACATGGGCATTGGTCACGATCGAGCCTTGCTCATCGATCAGCACACCAGACCCGAGTCCTTTCCCCGATGCCTGCGCGATATGATGGGTGCTGATATAGGCTGAGGCGACAAGGACGGTAGCGTTCGCCAGCTTCTTGTAGACCCGTACGCTGTTCATTTCTTCCGGCGTGACCAAGGCAGCCGCGAGCATCCAGGGAGTTCCCGTGCAGACTGTCAGCACCAGGCAGGCGACCAACCAAGAACGAAGGCACCCTCTGGAAAGGCGGCAACGCAGCATATGTACCTCCCTATGGTTCGTCGTGTGTTCCATGACAATCACGGAGGGAGTCGGAGATTTCAGACCCGCCCAACGTTCGCCGTTGTCTCACGTGTTTTAGCATGGCGACGCTCCTCCATGCTCCATCCTGCCTCGGCGCCTCGATGATGCATCAGATTGAGCGAGAGACATTGGGACATTCTACTTTCCAGTTGGTTGCATTGATAACTTCTATACAGGCTACGGCTCGCTGGGAGTTGTGTCAATCCAGTCAATAGCCACCCTATGGCGAAAATTGGTTTCGGAGACCGCCAAACCGCGAGGTGAAAGGTCAAGCAACGACCCCACTAACTTACCAGCTTCTACTAGCAGTCTTGCAAGAATGGATGCGTTCATAACTGGTTAAGCTTGAGCGCGGAGCGCTGCTCGGATCGGCAATATGTAAACGCGAGCGACCGCCGTGCGTGGCGTCAAAACGTGAGACAAGAGCTCACGACTTTCGCTCTCCGATGATTCCCTAATTTCTTAGGCACCGAGAAAGGACTTGTATCGGCGATCCACTCTATCGCACGCTACAAGCCGCATGGGCATGTCCACGACCTCAACGATGAAGAGAACGCTCCTGGCCGGAGCAATCGGCAATGTGCTTGAATGGTATGACTTCGCGCTCTATGGATACTTCGCTCCCGTGTTCGCCGCCTTGTACTTTCCGTCCTATTCTCCCTCGGTGTCGTTGATTTCCACCTTCGGCGTCTTTGCCGTCGGATTTCTCGCACGGCCCCTCGGGGCAATGCTGTTCGGCTATTGGGGCGACACGCTGGGACGACGCAATGCGTTGGCCTGGTCGATCCTCCTCATGGCTATTCCGACTTGCCTGGTGGGGCTTTTGCCGACGTACGAAACCATGGGGGTGATCGCTCCTATAGCCCTGACGCTCTTCCGGTTTCTCCAAGGATTGTCGGTCGGCGGAGAATTCACCGGGTCCGCCACGTTTCTCGTCGAACACGCAGCAGCTTCGCGCCGCGGCTATGTCGGGAGTTGGGCAGGCTTCAGTGCCCAGATCGGCGCGCTTTTAGGATCCGGCGTGGGGGCGCTGATCGCGTCAAACCTTGCGGACGAGGCGCTCCGTCAGTGGGGGTGGCGGATTCCCTTCATGATGGGCGGCCTCATTGCCGTGGTGGGTTGGTATGTGCGAACCGGAGTTCCGGAGTCGCCCGCCTTCGAAACAATCCGCCTGGCAGGAGGACTCGCATCTTCCCCCGTCCGCGACGTGTTCACAACGCAGCGACTTGCCGTGGCAAAAGTCGCCGGCCTCGTGTGGCTGCACGGCGTGGCGTTCTACCTACTGTACGTCTATCTGACGACCTACCTCGTAACGGTGACGACCGTTCCACTCGCCACTGTGCTCGTTATCAATACAGGTTGTATGGCGCTGCTGGCTCTGTTGATTCCCTTGATGGGTGCCTGGTCGGATCGAATCGGGCAAGCTCCTCTGCTGATGACGGGGGCCACGGGGATCGCGCTCTTTTCATACCCGTGCTTTCTCTGGCTCACGAGCAATAACCTGCCCCGCATGATCGCGGCGCAAATCCTGCTTACAGCGCTGGTCGCCTGCTACATGGGACCGTTCTTTGCCGCGGTTGCCGAGCTGTTCCCGACACCGCAACGCTATACCGGGCTCTCGGTCGGCTACAACATCGGAGCGGCATTGTTCGGCGGCACTGCCCCGCTGATTGCCACGCTCCTCATCGAATGGAGTGGCAACGTCTTGGCGCCCGCTTTTTACTTAATCTTTTGCGCCACCGTGTCCTTGGCCGTCACGCTCACGCTTCGAAACAAAGTGTCGGCACCGCCGGCTCCATAATGACACGAGCGTGCGGTAGAATCATCCAGACCATGCCTACACCCTGCGCAGAGAATTGGACTCTCCTCCCTCCCCGATTGCTGCTGGCGACGCTTGCCTGGCTCGTCTGGCCAAGCGTCGCACAAGCAGTCGACTATGGCAACGAGGTCACCGTCTGGATCGAACAGGGCCAGGCCGTCGCCACCAGTTTGGTGAGCGGTCGTCGGGAAATTCCTCTCGACGCACAAGAGACCGTCACCGGCTCAGGTGCAAGCGGCATCAATGCCATTGTCGTGACCTCGCGCCGGCTGCTGGGTTTTTCTAGCCGTACCCTGAATTGGAGCAAGACGGATCGCGATCTCAATGAAAAGATTCTCGAACGAAGGGTGTTGCCCACATTCAGCGTGGTAAGAACGGACAAGCATCTGTACGGATTTCGCGGAGCGGACGGAATCTGGCTCGATGAAGCCCTCGGGATACGAGAAATGGTCAAGAGGATCCAGACAACTGATTATGGGGCGGTATTCGTCACGAACGAACGGCTCGTGGGCTTTGCCTCTCTGCTCGGCGACTTCTCCTCAAAGGCACTCGGTGTCCACGAGCAGATCATGCGGTTGGACAACGAGAAAGGCCTCATCCTCGTCACCACCAGCCACCGCATACTCGTGTTCGGCAGCCGTTTAAGTGGATGGGAAGAATTCGAATGATGCTCCGGCTGAGTCAGCCCATACTTGTCAAACACCCCCTGTTTCTCGTCCGTAATCACGCACGCAACGTCAACGTGGCGTTTCCGATTGCCTTCACCGGTGATCATGAAAGGACAGGGCCGTCACAATCATCGAAGTTCAAGTTCGCAAAATCATGAGCAAAAGGACAATCGCTATCGCATGCAGATGGCATTACATCTGCATAATACAGCCATTGAAGGTCCGTACGGCCATCCTGCGGCAAGACCCCAGAAAAGAGCCGAGTTATGGTGGTCCGACAACATCCCCGATTTCCAGCGTCTTTTTCCGGTACCCTCATCCACCAGAGTCACCTCCATCAGATTGACAAGTCGCTGGATCTCTCGTGCAAAGGCTGTCGGCTTGAAAGCCCCTTTCGAGCCTCCGCCGGAATGAAGGTTGATCTTCTGCTCTATATCCCTGAAGACAAGACCCCGATCCTCATTCAAGGCGCCGTCGTACGCTGGTCAGGAGTACACGGGATCGGCATCGAGTTTCAGTCCCTCGCTTCACCCCATCAGGAACGGTTGGACTGCACCCTCCGGCACCTCGAAGCCAGAGCCGGTCACAGCTAACACCACACCGATAAGACAGCTCATCAACACATCCCGCGCGCGGACGAGGAGAAATGGTTCCTGACAGCTGTTACTGTTCTCCGCGGGCTAGGGAGAGACGATGAGACAGAGCCGGCGCTATATCTCTGCGCTTGACTGCTCGCTCAACCAGGCTACGAACGCTTTACGGAGCATGCGTTTATGGTTCGGTTGGTACCCGGGGATACTGGAGTAATCTTCCACCTCCAGCATCTTCTGAATCATGCTCACAGTATACGACGCACGTTGAGCCTCGTGATCCTTGTGCAATACGGCAAGACGACTCTCAGCTTCGCCTGTCATGGCTTCCTCAAAGACATGCCAATCACAGTCTTGTGAATATCGAAGGTAGGCCATGGCGTTACTCAAGAACTAATACAATCCCGCGCGCTGCGGGGATGGAGTTGGAGCCGCTTGATCAAGGTTGCCGCATCGAGCGGGCCTTTCACTAACTCGCTAAACAGCCCCCATCTTACGTCCCTGCCAAATGTCGGATGTCCTGCTCCTTCACTCTACGTACGGCCATCGCACCTCCTATCGATGTCGGTAAGCGGGGATGTCCGATCTTACGCCTTGCCGAATAAACGAGACAAGCGGCTGAACGAACAAGCCGCGTCTCTCATGAGGAAGTTGCGCTTCATGATCGACGAACAACAGCACATCGTGCATGACAGTAATGAGAATGAAAGCGTGAAGCACGCGCCTCGGAGAGCGCGCAGGTAAAGGGAACCGGCACATGTAGCCGTACATGCTCACGGATATCGAGAAGCAATTCGTCTTGGGATGCTCCACCGGTCCTCGCACATCCTTTTGTTCGTCGTTCCGCTGCCGACCGTACACAAATCCCCTCTCCCAGCGCGCCTTCCAGTCCAGTAACTTTATACTTGACTGATCGTTCCATTATAGAGTACATGTGGCCCCAACACGAGAATTGGAGTCTCCTCCCATGCCCCGACCGAAGGAATTCATTCCAGATGACGCGATCGAGAAGGCCATGCAGGTCTTCTGGCACAGGGGTTACGAGGCCACGTCGATGGAAGATCTCCTGACCGCAATGGATATTAATCGCGGCTCACTCTATGACACCTTCGGCGATAAGCGCCAATTGTTCCTGAAAGTGATAGACCGGTACTGCCACGGATTCGTCGGCGAGAAATTCTCGTTGCTTGATCAACCGGGGCCAGCGCTTCCAACACTTCGTCGGTTTATCTATGGCATGATCGATGGCGGCTTGGCCGATCCGCAGCGCCGCGGTTGCCTGATCGCCAACACAGTCATGGAATTGTCGCCGCACGAGGAAGAGATCGCGGGCACACTCCGCCACGTCCTCAAGATGGCTGAAGACACATTCTTTCGGGTCTTGGTTCGCGCCAAACAGCAGGATGAATTGAAGATTGATAAAGATCCGCGCGCGCTGGCGCACTTTCTCACGACGATGATGCAAGGAACCATTGTGATGATCAAGGCCGGGGCATCGGCTGACACGGTCAAACAAACGGCAGAGACAGCTCTATCAATTCTTGACTGATTTCCTTTTGCCCTGTTTGGGAACATTCATTCTGCATAGCACCGGCGGACACCGTGGCGCGGGGAGGAAAGAACAATGGCCTACGATGAGCAGTTGGCGGCGCCTGTGCGAGCGCTTCTCAAAGGGCAACACGCGCTGGCAGAGAAAGATGTTTGCTGGCATCTTGAAAGGCGACTTGGTCGTACGTGTCGGCTCTGAAGCCAACGACCAGGCACTGAAAGAGCCGCACACGAGGCCGATGGATTTCACGGGGAGGCCCATGAAGGGCTACATCTATGTGAGTCCGGACGGCATGAAAACTGCGGTGCAATTGCGGAAGTGGCTCACGCGGGGGCAGACGTTCGTGGCATGCTTGCCCCCTGCGAAGCGAAGAGCGATACGTCGAGTCACCAAGACCATCACCCATCAACCAAGGAGGACCTCGTCATGACAGCCATGGACATCGGAAAAGAATTGGTGGCGCTGTGTCGGCAGGGCAAGAATCAGGAGGCGATCGATCGATTCTATTCCACGAATATTGAGAGCGTCGAGCCCTGTGCCATGCCGGGCATGGAACAGACCCAGCGGGGGATCGCGAAGATCAAGGGGAAAAATCAATGGTGGGTGGACAACCACGAAGTCCATGGGAGTATTGCCGAAGGACCGTTCCCCCATGGCGACCGCTTCATCGTGCGATTCAAGTATGACGTCACGCCAAAACACACGGGGGAACGCATGACCATGGACGAAACAGGTCTCTACACAGCTCAAAATGGAAAAATCGTCAAGGAGGAATTCTTCTACTCGATGTAAGCACCGAAGGCTGCGCAACATTTAATGTGGAAACAGCATCGTTCACCCCAACCATAAAGGAGGAGGAGATCATGGCGACTAAACAATATAAACAGCTGGGATGTCTGGATGTCCAACCGGCAGGCGGCTGCGGATTCCAGGTGCGGGCTGAGACGGAGGCGGAACTGATGCAGTTGGTGGCCACCCACGCCAAGCAGTGCCATAAGTTGGAATCAATACCTCCGGAGATGGCTGCCAAAGTGAAGGCGGCAATCAAGACCGTGACCGTCACGGTCTAAGCAAAATCTTTACGCAGGCGAGGCCTCCCTGTGTGGACATAAGCATGCGGGGAGCCTCTCCTGGGCCGCCTGATAAGGGGGCCAACTTGCCATGGCGACCATGATCCATCAGAAAGTATCGTTTACCGCATCGCCGTGTGAACTGTTCACGATCTATCTCGACTCGGCATTTTCGATGACAGGGAGGCTTCCATGCAACGTTTGATTGGAATGTTCGCTCTTTCAATGCTGCTGGTCGGGCTCTCCAGCTGCAGCTATCTTTTCTATCCCCGAGCAGGCGACTATGCGACGCAGGCGAAAGGCGCCAGCGGCGTCGAAACGATGATCAACCTCACTACTATGATGGAGGCAACGGCAACCAAGGCCAAAGGCGGGAAAGGCTTCGATACCGCCTTCGATGATTTGCACAATCAGTTCCATGCACTCAGCGATGCGTTCTGCGGTGTGACGGACGCGCAGGCCAAGATGCCGGCTTACGACCTTGCCGTGACACACAAGAAGGAATTGACGGCCGTCTTCAAGCGGCTCTGGAAATTCAAGAATGATCAACCGCAGCGCGACCTGCATCTTGATCTCTTGAGCGCCGAGCTGAGGGAGCTTCGCGAGACATTGCACACGATCAAGTAGCATGACGCAAGGGACTTGCTGGTAGTCGCACATTTCAGCCTACGCTGGGACATCCTGATAACCCGGTAGCGGACTCCGGGTGGAAAGAAAAGACATGCCGCAACAGACACCCGAACAGATCATCGCAGGTCAACGTCAAGACTGGAACCGTGTCGCCGGGGGCTGGGAGAAGTGGGATCGATTCTTCGACGAGCAGATGGCGTTTCTGAATCACCGGCTCGTGGCCGATGCCCGGCTTCGATTCGGTATGCGTGTCCTGGATCTCGGTTCGGGCACCGGCTATCCCGCCCTGCTTGGTGCACAAACTGTTGGACCGAATGGAGGCGTGATCGGACTGGATCTCGCCGAGCAGATGCTCGCCGTCGCACGACGCAAGGCGACGGCGTTGGGCCTCGCAAACGTGACGTTCCGCACGAGTGACGTGACTGCTCTTCCATTTGACGCGAACTCGTTCGATGCCGTCACAAGCCGCTTCTGCCTGATGTTTTTGCCGGATATTCCGAAGGCTGCTGCAGAGATTGCGCGCGTGCTGAGGCCCGGAAGCTGGGTCACGGCTGCCGTCTGGTCTGCGCCAGAGAAGAACCCCTCGATCGGCCTCTCGATGGAAGCAATAAAGAAGGTGGTCGAACTGCCTCCACCAGACCCCACTGCCCCCGGCATCTTTCGGCTAGCCAAGCCCGGCGATCTCGCCGGCATGCTGCAGCAGGCCGGATTGGTCGATGTGGCAGACTATGAATTTCTTGCGGAATGGTCGTATGCGTCCGCCGAGGAGTACTACACGAGCCTTTTGGAAATCGCGGCACCGATACAGAATCTCATGGCCACACTCTCGGCGAACCAAATCCAAGAGGTGAGGCGCCTCATCACCCAGGCTGCGACCCCATTCCAGCGTGGCAACAGAATCACCTTTCCCATCGCTGTCAGAATGGTCTCGGCACGTAAACCTCTGTGAGACTTCCGTGGCGCCAAAGCACGACGGATTCAAGGACTTCGTGCTGGATCAACTCAGCGATCTTCAGGGTTTGACTTGCCACGCCATATTCGGCGGATATGGGCTGTACTGTGGTAGAGTGTTCTTCGGCATCGTCCAGAAGGGCCGGGTCTATTTCAAGACGAATGCGACCACGGCACCACGATATCGCGGGCGTAAGATGAAACCATTCAGACCCAACGCCAAACAAACACTCAAGAACTATTACGAAGTCCCGGTGGACGTCCTGGAAGATGCGGGAGAGCTGACGATATGGGCTCGGCAGGCCAGCGAGCTCTGATGGCTTTCGCGTGGCGCAGGCTCAACCGCGTCCCATACCGGCGTCTGCTTCTTGTCAGTCTACTCAGTTGTGTGTGTTCCTTTCCTGTGTGGGCCGATGAGCGCCCGACACCAAAAAGCTTGTGGCAGACAGTTCTTCCTCCTCCCACCGCCTATCAGCCTCCGACGCCGCGGAGACCGTGGGTGCTCCGCGATCGGGAGATCGCCCTTGACCTCTCACTGCTTCAAATTTTGAAGGATGCCGGGGCCAGACCCCATCCCAGGATAAGCGTTGAGCTGTTTGATGGCGCCAACCACGAGTTGGATATCACGTCGACGTTATCCCGTAGCAACGATAGCGCCGTCATCCGCGGTACGTTCAAGCCGCCTTCAACGGGAGACTTTACCTTTGTCGTTAATGCCTCACTCCTTGTAGCGACCATGCAGCTGGGCGATCGCCTCTACAAGACCGAGCACATCGCCAACGGCCGGCTGCGGCTCCTCGAAATCGACCCCGAAAAAATGCCGCCGGATTGACCCCCTCCTCTTCAAGCCGTGGCGATTCCCCGCGCTCTGTGCCACACTCATCTATGCCTCAGCAACCGACAATCTGGACCGTCGGCCATTCGACCAGACCGATCGGTGAGTTCATCAATCTCTTGCGCGCTCATGAAATCTGCCTTCTTGTCGATGTCCGCACCGTTCCTCGATCTCGCTACAATCCGCAGTTCAATACGGATACCCTGGCCCAGTCGTTGCGCGAAGCCGGGCTTCAGTATCGCTACCTCCCGGAGTTGGGCGGCTTACGAAAACCGAAGAAGTATTCCTTAAACAACGGATGGCGCAACGCCAGTTTTCGCGGGTACGCCGACTATATGCAGACGGACAAATTTCAAAGAGCTCTTGAAGAGCTTATGGCCTATGGCACGAGGACGGCGATCATGTGCGCGGAAGCGGTGCCATGGCGCTGCCATCGGTCGTTGATCGCCGATGCGCTAGTGAGTCGTAGCTGGAATGTCCGGCATATCATGTCTCCCGAGCAAGCCACCCCGCACGTCCTCACGTCATTTGCCCATCTTGAGAAGGGAAGGCTGATCTATCGGAAACCGACCGACCCCCCTTCGTTGTTCTAACCGAGTGTGCTGATGCACCAACTCCTGGCTGATCTGGTTGTGGTTGTTCACCTGGCGTTCGTGGTCTTCGTTCTGTGCGGTGGGCTGCTTGTGCTGAAGTGGCGGTGGATCGCATGGCTGCACCTGCCGGCAGCTCTGTGGGGCGCGATCGTCGAGTTCACCGGCTGGATCTGCCCGCTCACGCCGCTGGAGAATTGGCTGCGTGCGCAGGGTGGTGAGACCTCCTTTAATTCCGACTTCATCGCACAGTATCTGCTGCCAATCCTCTACCCTGGGGACCTGACACGAGGCATTCAGTTGCTGTTGGGCACAGGAGTGGTCGTCCTCAATGTCGCCGTCTATTGGTGGCTCTGGCGGGGAACCCAGTGGAAAACGGAGTTGACGAATCGCCGACAAAGTTGATACATGGAAAGGGCTGCATATTTTCATTCGAGCATGGGGCGGCTATGCCAATAGATGAGATTACCCAAAAGGTCAGCGATCGCTATGCTCGGGCTGCGTCAACGGGCGAGCAGATGTGTTGCCCGACCTGTTACGACATGGCCGATCTCCAGTCCTTCATCCCGGAAGAAGTCCTCAAGATTTCATATGGTTGCGGGACGCCAGCCGGGTTAAAGACTGTCTCCCACGGGGAAACGGTGCTGGATATCGGTTCAGGCGGCGGCATCGATTGCTTCGAAGCCTCCCGGCTCGTCGGCCACACTGGTCATGTCATCGGGATCGACATGACTGATACGATGCTGGCCATCGCCCGAAAGAATGCCCCCATCGTCGCAGCCAACCTTGGATACACCTCTTCCAACGTCGAGTTTCGCAAAGGGATGGCGGACGCGATACCGGTGATCGACGGCACTATCGATCTCATCATCTCCAACTGTGTGATCAACCTGGCACCGGATAAACGGAAGGTCTTCAGGGAGATGTTTCGTGTCGCCAAACCGGCTGGACGATTTACGATCTCCGAAATCGTGGCCGATCGGCCCGTTCCGCAGTACTTGGCGCATGACGCTGAAAAATGGGGCGACTGCCTCTCCGGGGCGCTGACGCTCACCGACTATATCGCGGGGATGGTGGGAGCCGGCTTCCTGGGCATTCATCTACTCAAATCCTCTCCCTGGCAGGTGATCGACGGCATTCACTTCTTCTCCGTCACATTGACGGGATATAAACTTCCCGCCGGCGCGCCTGTGTCGGCCGTTCGTTATGCCACGCTCCGCGGGCCGTTCAGCCGAGTAGTCGATGAACTTGGCACGACCTATCTCCGAGGCATACCCCAACCGATCACGCCGGACTCTGTGTTCCTCTTAAGCCAGGCTCCGTTGGCGTCTCACTTTGTCTTGTCCACCGGCCCGCTATGGCTGGATCGAGCCGATAACCGATGGACTGCGGTCTATCCGGCAAACGCTCCCTGCCGCTGGCAAGGTCATTTCGCCATACTCGCAGGACCCTTCGTCGAAGCGACCGATGACGATCACCACGTGTATCGCCGAGGCGAACCGTTGGAAATCTGTTCCAAGTCGCTAAAAGTATTGGAAGCCGACGGCTACGCTCCTCATTTCGCGATCATCAACCGCGCGGGTCAGAGCGTCAGCGGTAACGCCGCCACCGGCTCTTCCGGCGAGGGGGGCTGCTGCTGATGAAAGCCCCTTCGGGCAGCAAGATGCTGACCCCACGCCAATGCGCCACGGTTCTCAAGGCCTTGGGTGACGAAACACGGCTGCGAATATTGGAATCCTTGCTCATCGGTGAAAAATGCGTGACGGATCTTGTGCAGGAATTGAAGTGCTCTCAACCCCATGCCTCCCATCATCTCCGTATTCTGCGAGACGCGGGTCTGGTCGAGGGACATCGGGACGGCAAACAGGTGTGTTACAGAGTCTCTCCCACGATCCAGCGAGCCTTGGCGAACAGGCAAGGACAGGCTCTGGATTTCGGCTGCTGTGAGTTGCGGTTTCCAGAATCGGCGTTGATGACGATCGGTCATGTACGCTGAGGGTGATCGGTTCCTGAAAAGATTTCTCCCTTTCTGACACACACAGATATGGCTCTAACCCTGCTGGGACAACATCACTCCCTCGCCTCCCCAACGGAGCAATTGAAGATACTCGGGAGGACAACGAGCTACCCTCCCTTCGAGACGCAACTCGATCGAATCGGCCTGCTCCCGCTTCGCGCCACCGGGATCACAGTCTTTCAGATCAATGTCGGTAAACTCTGCAATCAAACCTGCCGGCACTGTCATGTCGATGCGGGACCTGACCGCACCGAACGCATGTCCCGCGAAACGGCAGAGCAGTGCATCCGCGCTCTCGCTAAGACCGATATTCCGACGGTCGATATCACGGGTGGAGCACCGGAGCTTAACCCCAACTTTCGATGGCTGGTTGAACAGAGCCGGGCACTGGGTCGCCACGTGATGGATCGATGTAACTTGTCAGTGTTGCTCCTTCCATCTCAAGCGGACTTGGCAGAGTTCCTCGCAGGGAATCGTGTGGAAATCGTCGCATCGCTGCCCTATTACCGCGCCAGCCAGACCGATGCGCAGCGAGGCGAGGGCGTTTTTGAAAAATCGATCCAGGCGCTTCGCCTCCTCAATCGACTCGGTTACGGTCAGCCTGACAGCGGGTTGTCGTTGAATCTCGTCTGCAATCCGGTAGGAGCCTTTCTCCCTCCCAAGCAAGAGGCCATCGAAGCGCAGTTTCGAAAAGAACTCAGGGCTCGCCATGGTGTCGAGTTTAACCATCTCTATACGATCACCAATATGCCGATCAGCCGGTTTCTTGAGTTTCTAGTGGAGAGCGGCAACTTCGAGCAGTATATGGAACGATTGGCCAACACCTTCAATCCCGCTGCCGTGACCGGCGTCATGTGCCGCTACACCATCTCAGTGGGCTGGGACGGCACCCTCTACGACTGCGACTTCAACCAGATGCTCGATCTACCAGTGGATCATGATGCGCCCGCCCATATCCGCGACTTTGACCCGCTTCAACTCAATCAGCGACAGATCACAACGCGCAACCATTGCTACGGCTGTACGGCAGGGGCTGGTTCGTCCTGTGGCGGATCCGTCACCTCCTTACAGGATGCGGAAAAACTATTGTGGTACGGCAGAACTTCTCGACACCCGTGAAACGAAAACGTGAAACGTGAGGCGCATTTCGTGGGAGGACGGTGCTGATAGCTACTGACATATTGCTTATAGCTCGGACGAGACTCGGTGAGCTTCGTTATACGATTCACTTTTCACGTCTCGCGCGCAACGCTCGCCCTCTTTAAGCCGATCGAGGATGTCCAGCCGCTTCTCATCTGCAAGCGTGTGGCACAGTTCAGCTGTTTTGGCTCAATTTTCTCCCGACAGCGCAGGCATCCCTTCTTGTACATCAAGAATACATGATGGCCAACTGGTGATTATCGTGATTGCGCAGCTTCTAGGCAGTCTGCTAAGGTGACGCGGATAGAGATCCTTCGCAATAATCTTCGGTCGAATACTTCGCATGGTCTGGGACCCCAAAGATCCTTGGAGTAAGAAGAGCGACCCGCTTGAGGATGCCCTCAAGCAGGCCCAATCGCAATTCAAGAATCTGATGCCCTCATTCAAGAATCTGATGCCTTCAAGCGGCTTCAGAAACATCGCGTTGGCAGGGCTGCTCGTCTTTCTTGCCTGGCAGAGCATCTTTATCGTCGCCCCGGATGAGGAAGGCGTCGTCAAGCGATTCGGCGCCCCTGTCCGAACCGTGGGACCCGGCCCCCACGGGAAAATCCCCTTCGTCGAAACCGTCTTGCAGCCGAAAGTTCAAAAACTCCACCGTATCGAGGTAGGCTTCCGCACAGATCGGCAAGGCCGCCAGCAAATGCTGTCGCAAGAAGCCCTGATGCTCACCGGCGACATGAACATCCTGGCCATCGAATTCATCGTGCAATACAAGATTAAGGAGTCTGCGAACTATCTCTTCAATGTCGCAGAAATCCATGAGACGATCGGCAAAGCTGCCGAGGCCGCAATGCGGGAAGTGGTCGGCAAGGGCAAGATCGACGAGGCGTTGACGACCGGCAAAGCCCAGATCCAGCAAGATACCCAGGTACTCCTGCAATCCCTTCTCGACCAGTATCAGGGCGGCGTCCAGGTCGCGGCCATCCAACTCCAGGACGTCAGTCCTCCCGAGGCCGTGGCGGCTGCGTTCAAGGATGTAACGAATGCGAAGGAAGATCGAGAGAAACTGATCAACCAGTCTCAGAGCTATCGCAACGACATTCTCCCCAAGGCCCAAGGCGAAGCCGCTCAGGTGGTGAACCAGTCCAAGGGCTACGCCCAGGCGCGACTGAATCGCGCCCAAGGTGAGGCCAACCGTTTTGTGGCGACCCTGAAAGAATACAATCAGGCCAAAGACATCATCAGCAAGCGGATTTATATCGAAACAATGGAAGAAATCATGCCGAATATCGAGAAAGTCATCATTGATGGCAAGACCGGCGATCGTGTGCTTCCTTACCTTCCGCTCGAGCGCCTCAAACCCAGGACCGGCACCGCCGCTGAGGACCAGAAACAATGACGAAGCAGGGGTTCATCATTGCACTGGTGGTGGTTGTCATCGGGCTGTTTTTTCTGGGGGCCTCACCGCTCTTCACCGTAGACATCACCCAGAGTGCGATCGTGGTCGAACTCGGGAAGCCTGTTCGCAATCTCACGGAGCCAGGGCTCTATGTGAAAGTGCCGTTCATACAAGAGGTCACCTACTTCGATAAGCGCCTGCTGGACTACGACTCAGAGGCGCAAGATGTGATCACACAGGACAAGAAGACCCTCCTTCTTGACAATTACGCCAAATGGCGGATTGTCGACCCACTCAAGGTCTACCAGAACTTTCAAACCCAACGGGGAGCGCTGCAACGGCTCAACGACATTATCTATTCTGAACTCCGGGTCGAACTCGGGCGCCATGACCTTCTGGAGATCGTCGCGGATCACCGCGCCGATCTCATGAAGATCGTGACCCAGCGGTCGCATGAGAAAGCGTCCTCGTATGGGATCGAGATTCAGGACGTGAGAATCAAACGCGCCGACCTCCCAGAGCAGAATGAGAAGGCCGTGTTCGCACGGATGCAAGCAGAGCGGGAACGACAGGCGAAGCAATACCGTGCAGAAGGCGCTGAGGAAGCACAGAAAATCCGTTCAGAGGCGGAAAAGGATCGAGAGATTATTCTGGCTCAGGCGTACAAGGAATCGGAGGAACTTCGTGGTGAGGGGGATGCGAAAGCTTTTAAGGTCTATGCTGACGCCTACCGGCAGGATGCTCATTTTTTTGAATTCACTCGCTCGATGGAAGCCTACAAGAAATCCTTCAAAGACAAGTCCACCCTGGTGATGAGTCCAGACTCAGAATTCTTCCGCTATCTTAAACAGCGTTAGCCTTCAGGACAGTCCCACGATCTCGCCCGTGCCTGGATCGATTCCAATACGTTCCCCTGTTGGCCTCTTAGGCAACCCCGGCATGAGTTGAATGCCTGAACAGACTGCCGTGAGAAACCCAGCCCCTGCGAGCATCCGCACCTCCTTGATCGGCAACGTAAACCCGGATGGGCGCCCTTTCAACGTCGGATCGTGCGAGAGCGATAACGGCGTCTTGGCCATGCAGATGGGCAGCCGATCAAGTCCGAGCTGCTGCGCCACCTCGATGGCTCGCTCGGCTTCTGCGTCGAACGACAAGGCCGAGGCCCCATACATTTGCGTGGCAATGGTCTGAATTTTCTTCTTAATCGGCCAGGCGACGTCATATAAATGCCTGAACGTAGACGTCTCCGCTGTGGCTCTGACCACCGCCTTCGCTAACTCTTCAGCCCCTTTGCCGCCATCGGCCCAATGGGTTGAGACCGCGGCGTCCACCGCCCCAACCTCTCGGGACCGCTCTCGAACCCATTCCAGCTCAGCCACCGGATCATCGATGAACGCATTGACCGCCACCACCACGGGCACCCCATGGGCTTTCACATTCGCCATGTGCTGCTCCAAGTTTGCAAAGCCTTTTACCAATGCCTCCTGATTAGGCCCGGTAAGTCCTGCCGGGAGCGGGGCTCCAACCTTGACCGCTCCTCCGCCACCGTGAAGTTTGAGTGCGCGAAGCGTGGCTACCACCACGGCTACTGCTGGCTTGAATCCTGAGAGGCGGCACTTGATGTTGAAAAATTTCTCCGCCCCGAGATCACTCCCGAATCCCGCCTCCGTGACAACATAGTCTGCACAACGCAATGCGATGGCATCGGAAAGAATCGAACAATTCCCGTGGGCGATATTACCGAACGGACCCGTATGCACGAACGCCGCGGTTCCCTCCAACGTCTGAACCAAGTTCGGCAACAACGCATCTCTAAGCAAGACTGCCATGGACCCGGCACATCCAAACTCTTCTGCCCGCACTGGCTTACCACCCGTTGTAAACCCAACGATGATCTGCCCGAGTCTGTGTCGCAGATCGGCTTGACTCGATGCCAAAGCGAGCATCGCCATGACTTCGGAAGCTTCCGTGATCACAAACTGGCCCGTGCGACCCGCAGTCCCCTCTCCCAGCGAGATCTGCCGTAACGCCCGATCGCTGACTCCCAATGTCCGCGGCCAGGTGATCCGATTCGGATCCACCTGAAGCGCATTCCCATGAAACATGTGATTATCAACAAATGCTGACAAGAGATTGTGGCTGGCGGATACAGCATGGGCATCGCCGGTCAAGTGGAGGTTGATCTCTTCCATCGGAAGGACTTGCGCCCTTCCTCCTCCTGTTCCTCCCCCTTTGATCCCAAACACCGGCCCCAACGAAGGCTGCCGAAGCGTGACGGCCGTTCGATGGCCAAGGCGGGAAAGGCCCATGGCAAGCCCGATGGAAGTTGTCGTCTTGCCTTCCCCGAGTGGTGTCGGATTGATGGCGGTCACGAGTACATACCTGCCGAGTGGTGCAGCATGAAGCCGCTCAAGTACGTCAAGCGAAACCTTCGCCTTCAGCTTTCCGTACGGAAGCAGCTCGCTGGCCTGGATGCCAAGCTGATCAGCGACATCCTGAATTGGATGCGCCTTCACTGCTCGGTTGATCTCAATATCTGTCATAGGTTGAGTAACAGCATGATCTCTACAACCGTAACGGCGCGGCAGTATAGCATAGGAGTTGAGTCGATTCGGTGGGCGTTGTTGGATGCGAGTGGTGAGTTCAGTGCGGCCACGCCCTGAACCGAGTCGGTTGATGACGAGCCTGTGAGTGAAGCGGGAAGCCTAACGAGCTATTCGAGGATGTACTTTACCGGGTCTAACGCCTGGCCGTTAACCTTGACCATGTAGTGCAAGTGGGGCCCCGTGGCTAGTCCGCTGCTGCCGACTAACCCGACGACTTCTCCACGCTTCACGCGCTGCCCCTCTTTGACTAATGCCTTGGCTAGGTGGCCATAGAGAGTTTCAATACCGAATCCATGATCGACTTTCACGAGAATTCCCAGCTTGGGGTCGAAGCCGACTGTTGTGACTCGTCCTTGAGCCGGAGCCTGAACTGGCGCATTGGCAGCAGCTCCAATATCCAACCCGTCGTGCCAAGCGGGCTTTTCTGTGAATGGGGAAACCCTTGGCCCGAACCCAGAGGTCACCCACCCCTTCACCGGCCAAATGGATGGGGTTGCTGCCCATCGAGAAGATTTCTTTTCTGCAGCCAAGGACAACTCTTGAAGCGATTGTTCCTGGATCGTGGCTTCTTTCGATAGCCAATCTATTCCATCCTTGATTGAGGCGATCATCTCCTGCTCGGTGAGACCGCTCGAACCGGCAGATGGGCCCGTTTGGCCAGCCAGAGCATTCTGACTGGATTCCACTGAACTCAAATGCTGAGCCCCAGCGTCACTTTTAGACATCTTCTCAGAGGTAGTAGAAACAGTATTGCCATCAGGAAGGGGAGTATCCTCACCACCTCGACCATTAGCCACATCCCCTGTCTTCGGGGTCTCGATTCCCAACATGACACGAAGCCGCTGATTGACCTCCTTCATGCTCGTTAAACGCTTCTTCAAATCGTCAACGGCGCTAGAAAAGGCTCCTGTCTGTTCCCGTGCACTCATGGCCTCTGCACGGAACGCTGAGAGTTCCCAGACTTCGCCGGTTCTAATCACGTAGTGCGAGATGACAAGAATGTCGACTAGGACGAAAATGGCTCCGACAATCAATAGCTTACTGACAAGTTTGCGAGGAAAACTAAACCGCAGTGGCTTGGCTGTTGCGCCACGAAAGATCACGACAGTATAGGCATCGCTGTCTTCTGCGCCGTTCATTTGTCCCATGACCTTCACCCCCTGCTGAATGGGCTCCTCCGCTTCCTATGATAATTCTCAGCGAGTGTACCGATCCAGGTCGCTTCAGTCAACCCCTCACTTTGGTAATGAAAAACTCCCTTCACTAACAATTAGCTGTGGGTCTCGCTACGCACCCACTCAATATATTGATCAAGGCCTTCCTTGACCGGCAACGCGATGATTTCAGGAGTCTCATATGTATGCATCGCCTTGATCGCTTTCTCTAGTGCATGATACCGAGGTCTGGTGGATTTCAATATAAGGAGAACTTCTTGTGCTTTGACAACTTTTCCCTTCCAGCAATATATCGATTGAATCCCTGGGATAATATTCGCACAGGCAGCTAGCTTCGCATGCACCATTCCTTCGCCAATCCTTATTGCCTCTTTCTGATTTGCCGCAGTAACCAAAATAACAAGGACCTGCCCTACTGATTTCTTCATGAGAGGCGAGACCTTTGTCAGATAACCTTTCCGCTCTGCAATGACCCCTGCCGCTCTCTATTGATAGAATAATAAAGCAATTTCTGGACCTGTTACGTATGCATACGTACGCACACCAATCATTGTAACAATTTATCAATATCTTATGATCTTGTGCTTATCAACTTAACCCTTGTCAGTTCTCATTCATGCCTGAATTTCGGTGGTATAAAACCACATAAAGACAAGATGTTGACAAAAATGTACAATTTTTGCCCCCTTCGCTCAGGAAAGAAAAGAAAGAAAAAGTGCGACCTCATCAGTTGACTACTCTCTATCTCAGAAAAGGCTAGACCGAGGTGGCCATCAGGCTCATTGACAAGCTTTTCACCCCTCACATAGTATGATGCCCTCAAGCAAGGAGGTCACTCAGTGGGCTTTGCCATTTCCCCGAAAGAACTGAAATCAAGCCTTGATAAAGGCGACAAATTAGTACTGCTTGATGTAAGGGAGGAATGGGAATATTCCCTTGCGAAGCTGGATGGCTCAATCCTAATTCCCCTCGGAACACTCCCTCAATCGCTCGCTCGGTTGAACCGCGACTCGGAGATCATTGCCATCTGCCACCATGGCATGAGAAGCGCCGATGCGACGACTTTCCTGCTTCAACAAGGATTCCCTAATGTGAAAAATTTGGTGGGGGGAATCGACGCCTGGTCGGCCCAAGTGGATGGAACCGTCCCTCGATATTAACTCAGCCCCACCAATGCCCGTGGCACATATGCGCTACCCCCTCTCCCTGAACGGCACGGTCGATTCTAGTTCATGCGCTCGCGGAAAAAGTCGACGGTGCGCTTGAGCCCTTCACTGAGTTCGGTTTTCGGCTCCCAGGACAATTCTTGACGGAGCTTGCCCGAATCAATTACGCTCCGTACCTGTTCGCCACTTTTGGCCGGTCCATGAACTTCCTTGCATGCCGAACTCGTGTGGGTGATTAAAATCCTGAGCAAATCGTTGATCGAGGTTTCTTCCCCCGTTCCAACATTATACGTCCCTTGCGTCTCCTGACCCATCACCGCAAGGTTTGCCTCAACGACATCTTCGACATAGACAAAGTCTCGCGTTTGCCGTCCATTTCCGTTGACGATCGCTTGCTCGTTATTCAGCAGCTTCTGAATAAAGATCGCGACCACGCCGGCCTCTCCATCAGGATCCTGACGTGGACCATAGACATTGGCATAGCGCAGACTCACCATTTGAAGTCCGCTCACTCGTTGATAGTAGGATAGATACTGCTCCCCGCACAGCTTGCTGATGCCGTAAGGCGACAGAGGCCGCGTGACATGGGTCTCCGGGGCAGGATAGATCTCCTGCTCGCCGTAGATGGCCCCACCGGAAGAAGAGAACACCACCTTCCGCACACCATGTCTGACCGCTTGCTGCAGCACATTCAGCGTCCCAAGGACATTCACCTGGGCATCGAAGACTGGATCTTCCACAGATTTGCGGACATCCATCTGTGCAGCAAGATGCATGACGATATTGGGCCGTTCGTTGCGAAACACTCGTTCAAGTCGCCAACTCTGAATATCTAGCTTGTAGAAACGAGCGGCGCGGTTAAGATTTCGCCGCTTCCCCGTGGACAGATTGTCCACGACAACAACTTCATGCCCTTCCTGGACAAGACGATCGACCAAATGCGACCCGATAAAACCGGCACCTCCGGTCACGAGTACCTTCATGCATGCCCCCATCGCCTATGAATCCATGCCATCAGCTGTCCAACGCCTACCCGATCAGGTTGTGATCTCGCGTGCAAAACCAACAAGAATCTCCCGATTCCCTTTTCGCCCTACCACGGGAGAATCAAGCACGCCTTTCAGCTGAAGCCCCAAATGAGCGGCACAGGCTATGACCTTCTCAGTCACCGCCTCGCGCTGCGCATCATCTCGCACGATCCCCCCTCGCCCCACATGACCCTTACCGACTTCAAACTGTGGCTTCACTAACACCACGACCTCTGCGGAGCGATTAAGTAGGTGGACAACCGCGGGCAATACCAGCGTCAAAGAAATAAAAGAAACATCGATCACCGCCAGGTCGATCAGCTCAGGAACCGCCGCACGGTCAACATACCGAATGTTCGTCCGTTCGAGCAAGACAACACGCGAATCTTGACGGAGCCTCCACTCAAACTGTCCATACCCCACGTCGATGGCATAGATGCGGGTAGCTCCTCGCTGCAACAAACAGTCGGTGAACCCACCGGTCGAACACCCCACGTCCAAACCGATTGTCCCTCGCGGGTCAATATGAAAGGCATCAAGCGCCGCAGCCAATTTGTCACCTGATCGACTGACGAACAACGCAGGCTGCACGATCTCGATCCGCGCATCCAGCGGCACCAACTTCGCAGGCTTATCCACCATGGTTCCATCAACCAATACTCCACCCGCCAAGACCATTCTGGCCGCAGCCTCCCGACTCGGCACCAAGCCCTGAACCATAAGCACACGGTCTAACCGTTCTCTGTGAACACGAGTAAGGGAGGCCATATCGACTAGGAAAACCACTCATCGTGGCATGGACGGAAATAGAAGTCGGTACTAAGGAGTCTAGGAGGACGATTCATCGGCTGCGTCGTCGGGAGAGTAGGCGTGGATTCGTTTCTTGCCGTTCTTATCTTGCACGAGCACTTCTACTTTATGCTCGGCTTCTTCTAAAATCTTGAGACAATTCTTCGAGAGGCGGATGCCCTCCTCAAAGATCCTAAGCGATTCGTCTAGAGGAAGATCGCTTTTTTCCAGTTCGCCAACAATGGCTTCCAACCGCGCCATCGCCTGTTCAAATTTCACCGCTGCCACAACTTGCCTCGTTATGTATGTGGATGGAGACCCATTATACTCGACCACACAACGATTTCAAACTGAGGAATCATCAAACACCTGCGTGACAGTGCAACTCAATCGCCCGCTTGCCAATTGGGCCTCCAGTTCCTGTCCTACCCCCACGTCGTTCGCTCGATGGAGAATTTTACCAGCCGGGACCGTTTGAAGAATACTGTAGCCACGTCCAAGAATCGCCAAGGGACTCAGGGTATTGAGCTGCGCCAGCTTCGCGCGGATCCGGTAACGATGTTGCGCCAATATCACCCCCATCTGCCCTTCAAGGCGCTTCGAGAATTGCGGGACTATCGCCAGACCTTGCTTGATCGCGAGAATAGGATTGAGACCGGATAGATCGCGCTGCATCCCGTGAACCCGTTCACGCCAGGCCGTGAGCAGTTGTTGGACCATCTCGCGCAATCGATCCACCATATCATCTGTCCGTTGCGCCGCTTCCTGGAGGCGCAAGCCTAGATCCGTCACACCTCGAATGCCAGCATCGAGCCGCTGCCGCTCGAAGGCACAATGCCGGAGCATCACCTGTCCCAGACGGACCTTCAGCTCCCGCAATCGTTCCACGGTCTCAGCCAACACCGGAACCACAGCTTCCGCTGCCGCCGACGGCGTCGGCGCTCGGAGATCGGCAACGAAATCGGCAAGCGTCACATCGATTTCATGTCCGACAGCCGACACCACTGGGACATGGGAACCAGCAATGGCGCGCACCACGATCTCCTCGTTGAAACTCCAGAGGTCTTCCAATGATCCTCCGCCTCGCCCGACAATGATGACATCCACAGAACCCAGCTTGTTCAAGGCAGCAAGCGCCTCAGCAATTTGACGCCCGGCATTCTCCCCCTGGACCTGAACCGGGGCAATAAGAATATGGAGCGTCGGCCAGCGTCGCCGAAGAACAGCCAGGATATCCCGAATAGCTGCGCCGGTCAGCGATGTGACGACACCGACGGTCCGAGGAAATGCCGGGATCGACTTCTTTCTGTCCTGATCGAACAGCCCCTCCGTCGCCAATCGTTCTTTTAATTGCTCAAATGCCAGTTGCAGCGCGCCGATTCCCTTCGGCTCCACCGTGTCGAGCACGATCTGATATTCTCCGCGTGGTTCGTAGACCGTGAGCCGCCCCCGCACGATAACGTGTAGCCCTTCTTGCAAGGCAAAGCGCAAACGTACCACGGTGGATCGGAACAGCACCGCGCGAATTTGGCTCGCCTTGTCCTTGAGTGTGCAATAGACGTGTCCCGATCCGGGAGCACGGAGATTGGAGAGCTCACCTTCCAACCAGATGTCGGAGAATTGTGCTTCGATTGAGGTGCGAAGCAACCCCGTCAACTCCGAAACCGTTAAAATTCGATTCGGAGGAGCAACCTGAGAGAGGGAAGTAGGGGAACCGAGAGGACTCGTGGTGGGTCTCCTTTAATCGATGATGCGAATTCGTTCGATCGACAGCGCCTTCCCAAGACGAGCATCAAGTTCGAGCAACACCGCGCAAAAAACGGAGGGACCCGAAGCCACTTCAAAGCGCCGTGGCATCCCGGTCAGGAACTTTTCGATCGCCAACTCTTTCTTCACCCCGATTACGGAATGGAGCGGACCGGTCATCCCGATATCCGTCACATATGCAGTCCCCTTGGGGAGAATCTGATCATCAGCCGTTTGCACATGCGTATGGGTACCGACCACGGCGACGACCTCTCCGTCCAGATAGTGCCCCATCGCCATTTTTTCTGATGTTGCCTCCGCATGCATGTCAACAATCACGGCAACCGTTCCTTTCTTCAGCGCGGCCAATTCTTTTTTGGCCACCTGGAACGGACAGTCCAAAGTCGGCATGTACGCCCGTCCCATCAGTTGGAGAATGCCGAGCTGCTCTCCGCCGGCCGACTCGACCACCACACTCCCATGACCCGGCACACCATCCGGATAGTTAGCCGGCCGAAGTAGGCGTGGTTCTCGGGGAAAGTAGTCGAGAATTTCCTTTTTATCCCACGCATGATTCCCGGTCGTAATAACCGCGAGGCCGAGGTCGAATAACTCTTCAGCCAACTCCGGCGTGATGCCAAACCCGCCGGCCGCGTTCTCTCCATTCCCGATAACGATGTCGATTTGCCGCTGAGCCACCAGCCTGGGAGCAGCCCTGGCCACCGCTCGGCGTCCAGGCTCTCCAAAGATATCGCCAATGAAGAGGACCTTCATTTGGCATACTCCACATACCGGCTCTCTCGAATCACGGTCACTCTGATCGTGCCGGGATAGGTCAGTTCCTGCTCAATCTTCTTCGCCAAGTCCCGAGACAGTTGAAACGACTCAGCATCGGAAATGTCTTCCTGTCGAACTATGACGCGGATTTCTCGGCCCGCTTGGATGGCATAGGCCTTCTGCACCCCTTTGATGGTCGTGGCAAGTGACTCCAGTTTCTCCAGCCGTTTTACGTAGGTCTCCAAGGCTTCCCGTCTAGCACCAGGCCTGGCTGCGGACAACGCTTCAGCCGCAGCAACCAAAACCGATTCGGGACAGATCGGCTCCACTTGTTCGTGGTGCCCCGCAATGGCATTCACAATTTTCTCGCTCTCGCCGTACTTCTTGGCAATCTCAGCACCCAGCATGGCATGCGGGCCTTCTTCTTCGTGACTGACGGCTTTCCCAATGTCGTGCAGCAGCGCCCCTCTCCTCGCCAACTTCACATCGAGACCAAGCTCCGAAGCCATGATGCCGCAAATGTACGCGGCTTCACGCGAATGATAGAGATTGTTTTGTCCGTAGCTAGTCCGGTACTTGAGCCGACCAAGCACCTTGATCAACTCCGGGTGAAAATCCGAGAGCCCCAACTCGAAGATGATTTTCTCGGCCTCGTCATACATGAGCTTATCGATATCGACTTTGACTTTTTCGACGATTTCCTCGATCCGCGTCGGATGGATGCGCCCGTCATGCATCAACCGTTCGAGCGAGACCTTGGCGATCTCGCGACGCAGCGGATCGAAGCCCGACACAATGACGGCTTCAGGCGTCTCATCGATAATCAGGTCGATCCCGGTGGCGGCTTCGATCGCACGGATGTTGCGCCCTTCCCGCCCGATGATCCGCCCTTTCATCGCGTCATTCGGAATCGGCACGACAGAAATCGTGGATTCCGAGACGTAATCACGCACCACCCGTTGAATCGAGCTGGTAATGATCTCGCGCGCTTCCCGTTCCGCATTTTCCCGCGCCTCTTCCAACGTCCGCTTGGCATGCCCAACGGCCTCGAGCCGCGCCTGGCTTTCCATTTCCTGAATGAGCTGTTTCTTCGCCTCGTCGGCCGTCATCCCCGCGACGCGTTCCAACGCTCCACGATGCTCCTTCTCCACTCGAGCACAAGCCGCTTCCTTGGCCGCCAGCCTCTCATCCCGCTTCGCCAGCTCCAGATCTCGCTTCTGAAGCTCACTATCCCGCTTGTCTACCGCACTGATCCGTTTCTCGAGGGCCTCATCTCGCTGGATCACACGCTTTTCTGCAACGACGAGCTCGGCCATTTTGGCCTTCTGCTCCTTCTCAAGTTCCGCTTTCGACTGCAGCACAAGGTCTTTCGCTTCAAGCTTCGCTTCTTTGACGATATTGTCAGCTTCATGCTGGGCATTCTGCACGACATGGCGTGCCTGTCCCTCTTCCTGAGCCCTCTTCGTGGCGCTCATTGAGCGACGGATCAGCTCAAAGAGCCCGATTCCGAGCAACCCTCCAACAAGTCCTGTCAACAGATAGGCAATAATTGAGGTCGAAATTGGACTCACCCCCTTACAGTCGCGAGACGAGAAGAATCCTGCTTCTCAGCCTCGGCTTGATACAAGGTTTGTCGACGGTCCTGAATGAGAAGGGATCGCAGTGGGAAGATAAGGGAATAGGAGAGGACGGCCAGAACCGAGGGCTACAGACTTACTCCGAGAACGTACTCCACGGGGATGGATGCCTTGCTGGATTGAGATGACGAGTACGTCCTGTGCGGGACAGATCCCACGAAATCCATCTGCATCGGTACGCTCTCATCCGCTTGAGAGGATTCAGCGCGTGAACCGGAAGCAGCCGCTGGCCGTTTCTGCAGACCGCACTCCCTGACGGCAGCATGAACTCCATGACCTTGCCCAACATCTCCAAGAGGTTATACATGAGGTGGACGAACCCTTGTGCACATTCTAACTGCCGCAATTTCTCCAGCATCAAGACCCTACATCCATTCCGCGGTGACTGCATTGTATCCCCGGATCACTGAACCGGTTCGAGCATGACCTATTCATATCCCTATAGTAGAATCCACTACGTCCCGACACACATGAACTACGATAACAAAGGGGGCCGCCCTTTGCAAGCTGAATCTAGCGAAAGAGCGAGGTCGGTACCTGCTCTTCAATCGATTCCATGAGCGAATTCATCCGCCGCTCGACATCCGCCTCACCTTGCGCACGCTTCCGTTCAAGTTCAAACAACTGATGGGCCAAATTGAGGGCAGTGAGCACGGCGAGTTTGGAGGGGGTCGTCGTATTCATCCCTTCCGCGAGATGGCGCATCTGGCCATCTACAAAGCTCGCGAGGCGCCGGACATCGCCCTCGTCCGCCTCGCCACGAATCGCGTATCGCTGGCCGTAGATTTCCACGTCAATGGTCTTAGTCAAGGGCCACCTCCTTACGTTCTTCAAGGCACTCCAACAACTCGATGTCGCCGAGAACTTTTTCTATACGAGACTTGATATCGATACGCTCTTGTTTCCACCGTCGATTCGAATCATCCTTCTCCGCAAGTCGATGTCGAACAACCTTTAATTCTTCTTCAGCCACTGCATTTTTTTTCTTCAGCTCTTGAACGAGCTTAACTAAATCTCTAATACGACTTTCGAGCGCATCCAATCTATCGAGTGCCATTCCCTCACTCTCTTCCTTAAGTAGCCCCTACAGGTTGTGGCGCACTATAGAAACTTGTCTAGACCTTGTCAAGAAATGGTCATCAGGGGGCTTTGTCTAGACGTATGTATTCTCGGTAACTTCGCAGTACGCGTTTCACATACTGCCGCGTCTCCTGATACGGGATCAATTCTATAAACTCGTCCTGACTTCGTCCAGGATGCAGTGCAATCCAGCTTTTAACAACTATTGGCCCTGCATTGTATGAGGCAATGGTGAGCGCAACATTCCCGGAAAATTGTTCGAGTAACTGTTTGACGTAGTGGACGCCGATCCGAATATTGGTCTCTTGATCGAAGAGGTCATCCCGTCCGACCGGGGGAAGCCCGAGTCGCTGCGCCACATTATTTGCGGTTCCCGGCATCACCTGCATCAGGCCAATCGCGCCGACCCGCGACACAGCCTGCCAATCGTACTGACTCTCCTCTCGAATGATCGCCGCCACCAGATAGGGGTCGACACCGCTCGCACCCTGGCCCTTGATTGTGGGAAGGAGACCTGTAGGATAGGCCACCTTCCATAGCGACGGGTCAACGATACCGCCGGTTCGCTCCAATTTATCGCGGAACCTGGCCCTCGCGAGTCGGAGTGCATGGTGGTAGGCACCCACCTCGTTCAACATCGTCGCAAGCGCCATGAGGACGTCGGGGTCTCGGCTATAGCGATCCGTCAACCCTGCCAACTCTCGCGCAGCATCCGAGTCCAAGCCCAGCGTCTTGAGCTCAATGGCGCGACGGTATGCTGGCTGCTGCTCGATTTCGGCCCTGGTAGGCACCGAGCGTGTGGCCTCACTATTCGCATGCGTACCACCGTTCACCGGGACAGTCGCCGAAATTGGCTCTGATGCAGGGGGGTCCGACAACGGAATAGCGATCCGTTCCCGAGCAAGTTGGCAGTAATAGGTATAGACATATTGTTGACAGAGTTGAACATACACATCACGAGCATGAGGCTGCTGGCTCAATTCGGCCGCACGCCCCATCCAATAGAGTGCCTGTGGTTCAAAATCGCTGTCTCGCTGCTCACCGAGTTGACGCAACTCGTCACGAACCTCACGATAACGCGCCGTACGGTAATATACCCAGCCCACGCGCCACCGTGCCTCGGCTCGCTGAGCCACCGGCTCTCCGACCTTTGCCACCTGTCGGTACCGTATGATTGCCTCGTCAAAGCGGTACTGATCTTCCAACCACATCCCGGCGAACAAGGTGATCTGGCCCTTCTGCTCCGCGGAGAGCGAAGATGTTTCCATCGTACGGGCGAGATCTAACAACTTATCCCCCTGTCCTTGTCGAAGGTAGACACGGGCGAGCCAGACCGCCGCTTCGTGGAACTCCGTTCCCCCATCTTTCACCAGCGCACGGAACGTCTCTTGAGCTTCGTCATACTGTTTCAGCCGTACCTGCGCGATGCCGAGCTTCAGCTTTGCCTCGGCGCGCCGGGGCGACTGCGGATCAGCCGCAAGAAACTTTCGGAGTTCCTCGATCGCCTCGGCATTGAAGGATTGCCCAAGATACGCCTGAGCCCGAGCAAGCCGCTCGTCCGGCAGTACCACCCAAGGTTCGCCACCAAGATTTGAGGCTAGTAGCGCTTCCGCTTCTTTCGCTTCTGCGCTGGATGCAAACCGAACCCAGAGCTGCATCAGGGTCTCGCGGCCTCCCGGTATGTTGTTGTCTCGCAGTTGGCAGGCGCTTCTCCGAAGAAGCGCCCGCGGAGTCGCTGGCTCCTTATCATTCTGTTCCACCGCTTTGGCAAACCAAGCCATTGCTTCTGGGCAACTCGACGTTTGATACCACGCTTCCCCTGCTCGATAGGCAGCCTTGGTCAGCAGATAGGAGTCAGGCACCGCCTGCGGAATGCTTTCGAACATGCCCGCCGCCTGTGTGGCGTCTCCGAGGTTCAACAACGCCTCCCCCGTCCATAATCGGATATAGTCATCCAAGACCGGAAAGTCTCGCTGAGACGTGCGAAGAAATTGAATCGCCACGGCAGGATTCCGTTCAAGGAGCAACACTCCGGACAGCAACCCTGCGCGTTTGGCCCAGAGTGTGGCGGGGAATCGCTCCATCAGCCGTTGCAGCCTATCCAGCTTGAGCAACAAGACTTGCTCTTTATTGAGGGCCTTGCCGAGCCGTTCCTTTGGCAGTGCGGCAGCCTGAAAGCAATCTTCTGCCCTCTCACAAATGTCGCTGTCATTCGACATCGACTGAGAGGAAAGACCGGCGGACGCCTGGTCGGAGAGCAGAGCAAACTCACAGAAGCCAATAGACGTGGCAAGGAGCAGATTTCGTATGGCCCGTTGATGTAGATAGTCTCCCACCCGTCGTCTCCCTCTCGATCTGTAACATATATAGCAGTGTGTCTCCCCTGTTGCCAGCAGAGCTGCGTGAGTCCCGTACCTTGTTCCACTTTTTGAGGCTGTGGTAGGCTGCCCTCATGGGTTACGAAAAAGGTGCCCTCCCATCACGCACAGCTACCACGAACCTCCTGGCCCTTGATGAAGAAGGGATGGGCCGGCTCGTGCAGCAATTCGGATGGCCCCGCTACCGAACCGGTCAGATTTTACGCTGGCTTTATCAACGTCGAGCCAAAGACATCAACCAGATGACGAACCTCGGCCAAGCGGAGCGAACGGCGCTGGCTTCACGCGCCACGATTCCGCGCGCCGCAGGCTGCACAGTCTTCCGTTCGATCGATCACACAAGAAAATTAGTACTCACGCTCAACGATGGACTCACCGTTGAAACGGTGCTGATTCCCGATGAAGACCGCTTAACCCTCTGTGTATCAACGCAGGTCGGCTGTACCCTGGATTGCGGATTCTGCCTGACCGGCACGATGGGATTGAAACGTAATTTGAGGCCACATGAAATCATGGACCAGGTGCTGACCGCCCAAGATCGCCTTCTCCTCGGTGAACGGATTACCAACCTCGTCTTCATGGGGATGGGCGAGCCCTTGGCCAACATGGAGGCCGTGTCAGAGGCCATTCGGCGACTCACCAACAAACCGTGGGGACTCGGATGGTCGCCGAGACGCATCACGGTCTCGACTGCCGGCCTCGCGGCGCGATTGAAAGATATTGCGCCACTCGGCGTCAATCTGGCCATCTCGCTGAATGCTACGACGGATGACCAGCGCGCCAGCCTGATGCCGGCTGCCAATGGTATCGCCTCGCTCAAAACATTGCTTGCCGCCTGCCGCCGTTACCCCTTGACGCCGACCCGACGACTCACCTTCGAGTACGTGCTGCTGGCCGGGGTGAATGATCAAGCCGACGATGCTCGCCGGCTCACCAAGCTCATTCGCGGGATCGCGTGCAAAATCAATCTGATCCCGTTCAATGAATTCCCCGGGAGTCCCTTTCGCCGTCCATCGGAAGGCGACATTTCAGCCTTTCAAGCCATCGTGCGACAGGCGGGCCTCGATGTGTTCGTCCGTAAGAGCCGGGGACGCGACGTCCTCGGCGCCTGCGGCCAATTGGGCAATCTCTCACCCGAATACGCAGAACGTGCCTTGACACAAATCGAATCCCGTTGCTAGCATGCAGTGTGCGCGCCGCCCAACCATGACCTGGCTGTATTCTCGACACATCATGCAAATATCCTGGTTGATTGCCGTGAGCAGTCTCGTCTTCGCCTTCACATCGCCCGCCGTCGCAACGGAACCTCGCGAGTTCATACTCTCCAATGGGATGAAAGTCCTGTTAGCCGAAGTTCCCAAAGCTCCGGTTGCCACCGTCCAAGTCTGGTACAAAGTCGGCTCACGCAACGAAGTCATGGGCCGTGCGGGCTTATCTCACATGCTTGAACATATGATGTTCAAGGGTACCGCGAAATATCCCAAAGGCACCTTCTCCCGTCTCATACGCAAGAACGGCGGGATGGACAACGCCTTCACGAGCCAGGACTTCACCGCCTACTTCGAGAATCTCGCGGCCGACCGCGTCGAGCTGGCCCTGGAACTCGAGGCTGATCGCATGCAGGGGCTCGTGCTCGACATGAGTGAGTTGACGACGGAGCGAGAGGTCGTGAAGGAAGAACGACGCCTTCGCGCGGAGGACGACCCACAAGGTGCGCTCGTCGAGGCGCTCTTCGCCCAGGCCTATCTCAGTCATCCGTACCATTGGCCGGTGATCGGCTGGTTCAGCGACCTGGATGCAATGACCCTGGACGACTTGCAACGACATTACGACACGTATTATTCACCCAACAATGCGACCCTAGTCGTGGTGGGCGACATCAACGCCGACAGCCTGCTCCCCACTATCAAACAGCTATTCGAACCGATTCCGCGAGGACCGGAACCCAAGCTGATCGCCACCATGGAGCCGGAACAAAAAGGTGAACGCCGCTTCCTTCTCAAGCGAGATGCACAAGTCCCTTTCGTCATGATGGGCTATCGCGTGCCGAATTTTACGAGCGAAGACTCATACGCGCTCGACATTCTGGATTCGATTCTGTCGCATGGGAAAAGTTCGCGCCTATACCAGAACCTCGTGTATGAGCAAAAATCGGCCCTTGCCGTCGGGGCAGAATACAGCTTGCTGCAGACCGATCCTGGCCTTTTCTACTTCTATGCCCTCGTGAGCCCAGGCCAGAGACCGGAGGTGGTTGAAGAGGCCCTCCATCGAGAGATCAAACGCCTCCAGGCCGATCCGCCGACAGAGCAAGAACTCCAACGGGCGAAGAACCAGGTCGAAGCCACCCATGTCTTCGAACAGGACTCCAACTTCCGGCATGCCATGTTGCTTGGACAGGCTGAATCCGTCGGCGCTGGGTGGCAGAAAATCGACCAGTTTGTCGAACGAATCCGGGCAGTGACGACTAAAGATATTCAGCGTGTCGCCCGCCAATACTTGACGGAAGACAATAGGACCGTCGGTACGTTGATTCCCGTGCCTCCCAAACAACCAGAGGTGCCCTCCACCGCCGCGCAACAGGGAAGGCCCTAATCATGTCAACGACGAGACGACTGCCTGTTGCGCCTCGACGACAGGCGCTCCCGACCCTCGTGATGGGATTCTGTGCCTTCCTCTTAGCAAGCGGTCCCAGTGTGGCGGCTGAGATCGCGCCGACGAAATTTGTGACCGCAAACGGCATCACAGTGCTCGTCCTTGAGCAACATTTCCTCCCTATTGTTGAGATCCACACGCTGATCAAGGCCGGTTCTGCGCAAGATCCTCCCGACAAAGCAGGACTCGCGAACCTCGTCGCCAGTCTCCTGGACGAAGGGACGACCACGCGTACGTCAAAACAGCAGGCGGAGCAAATCGATTTCGTCGGCGGGACCCTGGAAGCCAACGCCTCAGAGGATTTCACCACCGCCTCCGCCCGCGTACTCAAGAAAGACATCGACCTCGGCTTTACCCTGCTCGCGGACATGCTGCAACGCCCCGCGTTTTATAAGCAGGAATTCGAACGGATTCGCACCCAACTCCTGGGCGAGATGGCAAGCGACAACGACGACCCGGGCCATATCGCCATGAAGGCGTTCAATCAGCTCGTCTTCCACGGACACCCCTACCGTTGGCCCGTCAATGGAACGGAGGAGACGCTCAACAAGATCACCCTGGCCGATGTGCAGGCCTTCTACGGACGGGAATACTCCCCTTCCCAAGTCATCCTGACCATCGTCGGCGACGTTACACTTGAACAGGTCACCGCACTGGTACAGACCCATTTTGAAACCTGGAAAAAAGTGGCCCCGACAGCACGGAATACGAAAAAACCCACGCCGGTCGAACGCAGAACGGTCCAACTCATCGAGAAAGATCTCACCCAGTCCACTATTGTGCTTGGTCATGTAGGCCTTCCGCGCGCGCACCCAGATTTCTATTCAGTCACGGTGATGAATTACATCCTGGGAGCCGGTGGATTTTCCTCCCGCTTGATGGATTCAATTCGCGACAAGCAGGGGTTGGCCTATGGGATCATGAGCCACTTCGACGCCCGGCTGATGCCCGGTTCATTCTGGGTCAACCTCCAAACTAAGACGGAGACGACGAATCAAGCCATCACCGGCGTCCTGTCCGAAATCAAGTCCATGCGTGACGCACCCGTGTCCGACCAGGAGTTGGCCGAGGCCAAATCATTCTTGATTGGCAGCTTCCCGCTACGATTTGATTCCACCGCGAAGCTCGCGCAGGTGCTCGCCCAAGTGGAGTTCTACGGCCTGGGGTTCGAATATTTTACGCAATACCCACAATGGATAGACCGGGTCACGAAGGAAGACGTGCAGCGCGTCGCCAAACAATACCTAGACCCCAAGCGGTACGCTTTAGTGGTGGTGGGCAACATTGCCAAAGCGAAGGTTAAGCACTAGCAGGATGCTGAAAGAGGGGGCGGGGTGGCTGGGACGATCCCTTTGCTCGCGCAACGCGCGGTCGCGGACTCCCCTCGTTGGACGCGCGCAGTTGGGATCATCCCAGCCACCCCGCATGAAGTGATCGTTTGCTGCTGCCTTGCTTGGGATAAGGCGCGTCATGGGGCGAAGAGTCTGTATTGGCAGACTCAGGGCAAGTGGGTGATATTACCGCCGGGGTTGGGCGGGTGAGAAGTCTGGCCTTTTTGAGCATCCTGCGTGGTATTCTCCTGCTGTTCCAGACATGTAGATCAGTGACCTGTTCGCGTGCTTACAAAGTTTTTCCGCAGCCTGCTAGGCGCAAACGTTAAAGGCAGGAATCTATGATAACCGAATCCCTCCACGGCAGACTCAATACACTCCGCCAGGTAATCTCGGACATGCAGTCCGTCCTGGTCGCCTTCTCCGGCGGGATTGACAGCACCGTCGTCCTGAAAATCGCCCATGAACAACTCGGTGAACACGCGCTGGCCGTTACCGCTATCTCACCAACGTTTCCCACGATCGAACTCGACGGTGCAAAGCAGGTGGCCGCAGAGATCGGCGCGCGGCATGAACTGGTCCACACCGATCAACTCGATATTCCAGCCTTTGTACAAAACGATGCAGCCCGCTGCTTCCATTGCAAGACCGATCTCTATCAATTGCTGGACGGACTGCGCGAGCCACGCGCAAGCCGGTGGATAGCGGACGGGACGAATCTCGACGATCTGGGGGACGATCGACCAGGAATCAAGGCCGCACGCGAGTGGGGAGTTCGAAGCCCGCTGGTCGAAGCCTCCCTCTCGAAGTCCGATGTGCGGGCACTTGCCCAGGCTTTGGGACTCTCAAATTGGGATAAGCCGGCAGCCGCCTGCCTCTCTTCCAGAATTCCTCGCGGCATTCCGATCACGATCGAAAGTCTCCATCGCGTGGAGCAGGCTGAAGCAATTCTACAGGCTGAGGGATTTCGCCATGTGCGTGTACGGGAGCACGGAGAGGTGGCGCGAATCGAGCTCGGGGCAGAGGAGTTTTCTCGGCTGAATCAGCCTGGCCTGCGTGCGCACATCAGCGTCCGTCTCCGCGAGGCCGGGTTTCGCTTCATCTGTGTGGACTTGGAAGGATACAGACCGGGCGGGGTCAGCCTAGGCTGACCCCGCCCGGTCCAAGAATTATCGTTGGTAGGATTTTGACAGCGCCTCGAGCGCCTCGTCTGCAAATTTCCGGTGGTCCGCATCACTCAGGCTTCGCTGCACGACTTTCTCCGCCACCATCAATGCCAAGTCCGTCGTTTGGGCGCGAATATCCTGAATTGCCTTGCGACGCTCATGATCGATTTCACGCGTCGCATCGCCCTTGATCCGCTCGGCTTCGGCCGTCAGCCGCTGCTCATTTTCCTCCATGAGACGCTGCGCCCGTTCCTTTGCGGCTGCCAGAATTCCTTCCGCCTCTTTCGCAGCGTTGTTCAGCTTGGCCTCGTACTCCTTGAGTTTCCGTTCGGCCTCTGACCGGTGACGCTCGGCTTGATCAAGACTGTCCTTAATTTTCTTTTCCCGTTCTTCCAACGCACTCAAGATGCCGGGAAAGGCAAACTTGTAGAGCACGAAGAGAAGAATTGCGAACGACAGGACTTCCCAAAAGATCAGAGAAGAAAAAAAATGAGTTTCAAACTGCGGCATGGTTCAAATCAGAAAGGCCGAGGTTGGGGCTGAGGTTGAGATGCTTCCCTCGGCCTTGACCTAGACCTACGCCTGCTCCTATTTGCGGAGGCCCATTATGATAAAGGCAATGACCAGGCCGTACAGCGCAATGGCTTCCACCAGCGCGAACCCGATCCACATATATTTTCCGACGCGAGCTTCCGCTTCCGGCTGGCGCGCTACCGCTTCAATCATCTTCCCGAAGATGTAGCCGATCCCCACACCAGCCCCGGCAAACCCTGCCGCGGCTAATCCCATGCCCAACAATGCTGCTGCTGCTGAATCCATTGTGTCCTACTCCTCCCTTGTCTGAACTCACACGTGCTAGTGCGCGTGCTCATCGTGGCCGTGTAAATGGAATGCGTCTCCCAAATAGACGCAGGTCAACATGGTGAAAATATAGGCTTGAATGAACGCGATACCGACTTCCAGTCCGTTCATCGCGATCGTAAATGCAAAAGGCAACCACCCGATTAACAATCCGCCGCTGATGGCCAAGCCGAACAGAACCCCGAGAATCACGTGGCCGGCCGTCATATTTGCAAATAACCGAACGGACAGCGAAATGGGCCGTGCCAATTGACTGATCAACTCGATTGGGATCATCAACGGTAGTAGCCAGGCCGGCGAGCCGGGCGGAACGAGAATGCCCAGGAACTTCACCCCGTGTAACAAAAATCCCATGACCAGGCTAAGCCCGTACACCATGCAGGCGAACACGGCCGTCACGACAATCTGACTCGTCACGGTGTAGCTGCCGGGGATCAACCCGATAAGATTACAGAAGAGAATAAACAGAAACAGAGTGGCGATGAGGGGGAAAAACCGCATCCCCTCTTTGCCCATCGTATCCATAATCATGCCGCGAATAAAATCCACAATTATCTCCGCCATGTTCTGCAACTTGCCGGGCACCAGCTTGCGTGCCGCTCCTGCTATCACCATGAGCAACGCCACCAGGGAGACGACAACCCACATGATGACAACGGCCTTATTAATGGAAATATCCAATCCGGCAAGCGAAATTGATATCCAGTTGTGAAGCTCGAACGGATGAAGCGGACTTTCTTCCATGGCGCTTTCGTACTTTCCGTTGAAACGCGTTATGTCTTCGGCCACCGCTGCGCCGACCGGTACGCATTCCTGATCCCGGCCACGACGCCCAACACAAGACCTCCGACAATCCCCCAGGGAGTGGAGCCGAAGAGGTATGTGTCACACACCCAACCCAACCCTCCTCCGACAATCAGTGAAGCGAGCAGATCGGCTCCGATCCGAACCGCTTGGCCGAGCCCCGCGTACAATGGATCTTGTGAAGGGGGCATGTCGTACCCACGGAGGAGAGTGCAATGCAGCCCATAACGCAAGGACTCTGCCGATGGCGGGCGCGCAATTCAAGCAGAATCACTGTGAAATTGTCAAGCCGACTATGAGCTATCACACAACCAAAACAGTGGGGTATAGTGAGTGGCGCGTATGTGTAAAGCGATACACGTTTACCCATGACTCGTTTCTCCCAACCATCGTTCCTGGGCGGTCCTCCACAGCCCTTGGTTCTCACGATTGACAGCCAAGGGAAAACACCCTTTGAGTTGTACCGCCTGATTGCGTTTCCCTCTCAGCCATCGTTCTTACTTGACAGCGGGAAGGGGACAGACGGCGGAGCCCGCTATTCATTTCTGGGGAGTAGCCCCTTCTCGGTGCTGACTGGGCGACAAGGACAGGCATCCTTTCGGACCCACGAAGGGGGCGAATGCTCGTCGAATGATCCATTCGGAAGCCTCTGCCGACTAATCGCCGGCCCTCAGATCGAGGCTCCTCCAGGCATGCCCGCTTTTTGGGGCGGAGCCGTCGGCTACCTCAGCTACGACCTCGTGCGCGACTTTGAAACGCTTCCATCCATTGCCAAGGACGATCTGCTGCTGCCCCATCTGCAATTCGGTCTGTATGACATCATCACCGCCGTCGATCATCAAACCGATCGTCTGCAGATTATCTTTTGCCCGCCCATGGAACGGTTTTTGGGAGAGCCACGAGAGGAGCTCTATCGCGAAGGCTTAGACCGTCTGGCCGAGTGGGAAGCCAGGTTGAGCGGAAGGCCCGCTCCCCTCAAGCATCTCCCCTCCCTCGATCAGATGGATTTTCATCCGAACCAAACGCGAGATGCCTACCTCGATCGAGTCCGGCGCTGCCAGGAATACATTGCGGCAGGAGACATTTACCAAGCCAACCTGTCGCATCGATTCACCCTGCAACCTCCCAGCACCTACAACGATGACGAGGATCGACAGGCCTACGAACAGGAACTCTATCGACGTCTCCAAGCCGTTAACCCCTCGCCTTTCTCGGGGCTCATGCACTTCGACGATGTCACGTTGATCAGTTCCTCGCCTGAACGGCTAGTCCGCCTGCACGACCGGCAGGCGGACACTCGTCCGATTGCCGGGACCAGGCCACGCGGGCTCGACGTTCGTGACGATCAACGTCTCATCGGCGAATTACTCGCGAATGAAAAGGAGCGGGCGGAACACCTCATGCTCGTCGATCTCGAACGGAACGACCTGGGCCGCGTCTGCCGATTCGGCAGCGTGCAGGTCGATGAGTTCATGACGATTGAGCAGTATTCCCACGTCAACCACATCGTGTCCAATATCCGCGGCGCCTTGAAGCCGGACGCTACGCCCTTCGATCTGATTCAGGCCCTATTTCCTGGGGGCACCATCACGGGCGTGCCGAAGATCCGATGCATGGAGATTATTGAGGAACTGGAGCCGGTACGCCGTGGCCCCTACACCGGATCATTTGGGTACATCGGCTGGAACGGAGACCTCGATCTCAATATCGTGATTCGAACTTTGGTATGGTGTGGGGGGAAGGGATACTTGCAAGTCGGTGCCGGGATTGTCGCTGACTCCGATCCGGCCAAGGAATACGAGGAGACGCTCCAGAAGGCCCAGGCTTTCTTCAGCGCACTGCAACAAACGTAATGATGTGGATTTATCTCAATGATCGGTTCGTGAAAGAAGAGAAGGCCGTCGTCTCCGTCTTCGATCATGGTTTTCTCTACGGCGATGGCGTGTATGAAACGATTCGCTCCTACGGGAGCCGGATCTTCATGCGGGACCAGCATCTTGCTCGGCTTCGCCGGTCTGCGGACGCGATCGGCCTGACCATCCCGATTCCCAAGCACAGGTGGCCGGCGCTCCTCCACGAAGCCATGACGCGGAATGACGTCGGGCACGAACGCACCGACGCATACCTTCGCATCACCATCTCCCGAGGAGCCGGCGACATCGGTCTCGATCCGGCCCTCTGCCCGACTCCCACCGTGGTGATCATGACCAAACCGCTTCACCCTCCCCCATCCGAACAATACCGTACCGGCGTGAACCTGATCGTCGCCCGAACGAGACGGAACCTGCCCAGCGCGCTCTCGCCCCAGATCAAGGCCACCAACTTTTTGAACAATATTTTAGCTAAACGGGAAGCCATCGCCGCCGGAGCGTTTGACAGCATCCTGCTCAATTGGGAATCGCATCTGACGGAATGCACCGTCAGCAATCTCTTTTTCGTCCGAGCAGGCCGGCTCTGCACCCCGACACTTGCATGCGGCCTGCTGGACGGGATCACGCGTGACATTGTGCTCAGCCTCGCGCAAGAAGCACAGATCCCAGTTGACGAAGGACATTTTGGGATCGAGGCGATTCATAAGGCAGACGAGTGTTTTCTCACCAACACGAGTATGGAAGTGATGCCGGTCATCATGGTGGATGGGCATCCTGTTGGGAATGGAACACCGGGACTTCTCACCCAGCAGCTCCACAGACTGTTTATTGCCAACCGAGCGCGTTTTTTAGAACCATAGCCGCTTCACACCCTCACAGACCCCATTGTTTTCCTGCACTATTTACTACTGGCCTCCAGGCACAAGATCTGCAGTTTCTTGACACCCAGTGACAGACTGATATCGTTGCAACCATGCACAACACCTTTTCTCTAATAATGACATCCCTCCGGCGCCACGCAGCCATGGGGCTCACCACGACGGTGATCGCAGGAGTCGGCTCGCTGGCTTTCTTCGTGCCAACAACCACGGCAGAAATTTATCAGTTCGTCGGGCACGACGGATCAATTTCCCTCACCAATGTCCCATCAGACTCGCGCTATCGAAAAATTGAGGTCGAATCCAGCAGATTTCACGCCACTTTGTCCGAGCGAGAACTCGAACCAGTCATTCGTCGGCACTCTTCGCAACAGCAACTCCATCCCGCGTTGATCCGAGCCGTCATCAAAGCTGAATCGGACTTTGATCCACGGGCGGTTTCTCGCGCTGGCGCCATCGGCCTGATGCAATTGATGCCGCAGACCGCCGTGCGTCTGGATGTGCGGGATATGTATGATCCAGATGATAATGTGGGCGGAGGGACGAAATACTTACGTCAGCTGCTCGACCGCTTCCATGGGAATTTACCGCTGGCCCTGGCGGCCTACAATGCCGGAGAGAATGCGGTCGACCGCTATCAGGCACTTCCCCCGTTCGATGAAACCAGGCAATACGTCCGGAAGGTTCTACGATTCTACCGCACGTTCCTTGTCCGCGATGGCGTCATCACGGAACGTCCGGTCAGCCGATACGCCCCCGCAGAGACAGCAACAGCCCCTGCGATTTCTGAGATGGCTTCCCGCTAACGACTTCCCCACTCGATAGGCGACTGTGTTGTTGCCAACCGGCCCGCTTGGCCTCTGGAAAATCTGATCGGTAATGTGCCCCGACGCTATTCTCTCGCCACAGCGCCGCTTCCGCAACGCATTGCGCCACTTGCACCATATTCTTCACTTCCAGCGCTGCTCGGCTTGCAAACGGCTGAGTCACGAGTTGGGCCCACCGTGACAGTTGAGCACAGGCCCGGATGAGTGACTCGCCCGAACGAATGACGCCGACCTGTCCCCACATCGTTCGCCGAAGTGAGCTTCGCAACTTTTCCGCATCCTCCAGTGTGCCGAATTGGCCCGCTCGGAGCGTGGCCTCCTGAGACGACAGTGCGGAGAGCTCGTGCCTGTCGGCAAAAGCCACGGCTGCTAATGCCGCACGCACGCCAAACACCAATCCTTCGAGCAAGGAATTACTCGCCAGACGATTCGCTCCATGCACTCCGCTACAGGCCACCTCCCCGGCGGCAAAGAGCCCTGGTACCGTTGTCGCCCCGTTCAGATCAGTCCAGACCCCACCCATCATATAATGCGCGCTGGGAGACACAGGGATCCATTCTTCCGTGATATCGATGTCATAGCGAAGGCAAGTCGCATAAATCGTCGGGAATCGCCGCTTCACGAACTCCGCACCCAAGTGGGTGACGTCAAGATAGACATGACGCGCTTTCGTCGCCGCCATCTCCGCCAAGATCGCCCGGGACACGATGTCGCGCGGCGCTAACGCGCCCATGGGGTGGTATCGCTGCATGAACAGCGCTCCTTTATTATTGCGCAGGTGCGCACCCTCGCCTCGCATCGCTTCCGACAGCAAGAAGGGCGGACTCGATGGCAAGTATAATGCAGTGGGATGGAATTGAACGAACTCCATATCTTGAAGCACCGCACCCGCGCGCAGTGCCATGGCCATTCCATCACCGGTGGCGTTCGGGGGATTGGTCGTCCGCGCATAGATCTGCCCGGCTCCGCCGGTGGTCAGCACGATCGCGCGAGTCGGCAACACGAATTGGCGACCAGACCCTTCATCCAGCACAACGGCCCCACAGCAACGTCCGGCGTCGACTACGAGATCCACGGTAAAGTGATGATCCAATCGCTGAATACGCTCCTGCCGATTCACCTCGGCAATCAACACTCGCACCATCTCGTTCCCCGTCGCATCCCCCCGCGCGCGCAGAATGCGGCTTCGGCTGTGAGCAGCCTCCCGAGCAAACGCGAACTTGCCACCAATTTTGTCGAACTTAGCTCCCCACCCAATCAATTCTTGAATCCGTTCAGGTCCTTCTTCGACGAGGGCCCGCACCGCTTCTTTCCGGCAGAGCCCATGCCCCGCTTTGAGCGTGTCGGTTAAATGGATGGCCACGTCGTCTTCTTCACTCATCGCCACCGCCACCCCACCCTGCGCATGGATCGAACTGCTCTGAAGCGGATGCCCTTTCGTCAGCACCATGACACGGCCAGAACGGCTCAGCTCCAACGCCGCGCGGAGGCCGGCCACACCGCTCCCAATGACCAGGAAATCAGCCTGCACCGGAGCACGGGATCGACGAGATGGCATGGATTACTTCTTCTTGGGAAAATGTGTGGGATCGATCGTGGCCTGCCGAGCTTTCATACCGAAGGGAGCATCGCCCTGAACCCCGCGCAAAAGAATCGACTGTGTTCCGACCCACTGCAATCGCGTTTGACCTCGCTGACGGAGGCCCGGATCGTCTGCATCTTTTTTCCACAGCCCCTGCCAATGCAGGAACACATCGATATTGTCCCCTTCGATCATAATGCGCTCGACGGCGAAGTCCAACGTGATGATACTAAATGTCTCGAAGTCGCCTAGGGCTTCTTCCCGCAGCCGGTCAAGCTGGTCAATCGGCATCATGAGCGAAGCCAGATCCGACGAATCTTTCTTCACATACGCTTTGCGAAGCGATTCCACCGCCCGATCGATACGGAGGTACCGTTCGTGATCTTCGGGATATTGAATCGTCTTGCCGCCGCAGCCGACGCCGATCAAGGATATCGAGCCGAGCAGGAGCAAGACGGGAAACAGTGGGAATTTGTACGGGAACATCATGATGGTCGCAGTATAGGAACGGGTATCAGGCAGGTCAAGCGACCCGTGAGCCGACTCTCACCGCATCGCAGGTCCCCAAGCCGTTCAGCCCCGGCCCACTTATCATCAATTTAATCCGTGGTTGACATAATCCGTTGATGACCTTGCAATTTGAGGCGAAAACTTCTACACTCCGCCCCTTGCAGGAGACAGAACGCATGTCTAGTGTGCTGAAAAAACGCCGAAAAAAAATGCGCAAGCACAAGTACAAGAAGCTGCGCCGGCGTCAAAAGTTTGAACGTCGTAAAAGCTAGGCTCGCCCGAGAAGGGGGAGGAGGGGTCCGTGCCCGAAGGCAAAAAGGTTCGCATCCGCGTCCGGACTGTGAACTGCGTCTACGTTGGCGACTTTCTCATTCCTCCCATGCGGAATCGTGTGTCCGATGCAATTAACGAAGAGCAACGTCTCTTTATCAGCCTCACCGACGTGGTGATCGACGAGAAGGATCGCTCGGACTTCGTGGCCGTTAACAAGAACCTGATCGAGTCCATCGCACAACTGTAGCTGCCACAACGCCTCCGGCTTCGTCTCCCCCTCCGCCGTTCTCACTTGGTTTTCCGTAGCCACCTCCTCTACCAGGATGCTGAAAAAGCCCGCCAGCAGAGTTCTCGCCTCGTTTAGACCCTCAACGTACCCCAGAGGGTACGCCTCGGCCCTTCACTCGCTGCGGCCTTGCTTGGGACAAGGCGCGTCTCGACGCGCCAGGGTTGGGCGGGTGAGAAGTCTGAACTTTTTGAGCATCCTGCGGGACTGTTCTCCTGTTGTGGCACACGTGATCCATATCGAAATTCAACCGTGCCAACACAGTTTTTCCGCAGTCTGCTAAGATCGCCCCTGATTATGTCCACCTTCTCACGATTTCTTCCGTTCCTGAAGCCCTACCTGTCCCGCATGGTGCTCGCAGGCCTGCTGGTCATGGGTGTCGCCGCCATCAATCTGGCCCTGCTGCGGTTGGCCGGCACGCTGTGGGACATCATTACCGTGCAGCACAACCAGTCCAGGATGACGGACTTGATCACCGTCTTTCTCGGGCTCGTCGTCCTGCAGGGGCTCTGTTCAATGGGCCATAGCTATCTGACTGCGTGGATTTCGCAGCGCATCGTCGCCGACTTTCGCCGGCATCTCTTTGCGCATCTGCATACCTTATCGGTGAGTTTCTTTGCCCGCCGGCGAACCGGCGAACTCCTCTCACGGCTCATGAACGATGTAACGGTCATCCAATCGGTCGTCACCGAAACGCCGATCGACAGTGCGAAACAGCTCGTGACCTTCGTCGGAGGAATCACCTTCTTATTGACGATGAATTGGCGGCTCTGCCTCTTGATCCTGGTTCTGCTCCCTTTGCTCGTCCTCGTGGCCAAGTTTTTCGGGCGAAGGCTGAAATCCCTCTCGACCTCGATTCAAGATCAAACCGCTGCCTTGAGTACCCTGATCGAGGAAGTGATCTCCGGCATCCGGATCGTGAAGTCCTTCGTCCAATCACAGCGCGAAGAGACCAGGTTTGCCGCGCAAGTCGAACAGACCTTGGCGTTGACGATGCGACGGGCCGGCACCATGGCGGTGTTTATTCCCGTCATCAGCCTCCTCACCTTCTCTGCCGCGGCAGCGGTGTTGTGGTACGGGGGAAGCCAGGTCATAGACGGGAGTGTGTCGCCAGGCGACCTCTTTGCGTTCGTCCTCTTTGCCGGAATTCTGATCGGCCCCTTCAGTTCCGCTGCCCGCGTGTTCGCGCAGATCAGGGAGGCACAGGGTGCCACCCAACGGGTGTTCGAAATTCTGGACACACGCTCCGAGGTGAGCGACTCCCCCACGGCCACGCCGCTGTCCACCGTCTCGGGACACATCCGGGCGGAGCACGTCAGCTTTGCCTACGATCCACGCCAACCGGTCTTGACGGATGTATCGTTCGAAGCCAAGCCAGGCGAACTAGTCGCCATCGTCGGTCCCACCGGCGCCGGAAAGACAACCGTGATGAACTTGCTCCACCGCTTCTACGATCCGACTGAGGGGCACATCACCATCGACGGGCAAGATCTCCGCCAGGTCACAATGGACAGTTGGTATCGGCAAATCGCGCTGGTCCCGCAAGAGACAATCTTGTTCGGTGGAACGATTCTCGACAATATCCGCTACGGAGACGGGAAGGCCACTCAGGAAGAGGTGGTGGCGGCGAGTCGTGCGGCCCATGCCCACGACTTCATCATGAGCTTCCCGGACCAGTATCAAACCATCGTGGGAGAAAAGGGGATCAATGTGTCGGGCGGACAGCGGCAGCGCATCGCCATCGCCAGGGCCATAGTGAAAAATCCACGGATCTTGTTGTTGGATGAAGCCACCTCTGCCCTCGATAGTGAGTCGGAACGACTCGTCCAGGAAGCGCTGGAACAACTCATGAAAGGCCGAACGACCTTTGTGATCGCCCACCGCTTGACGACCATCCAACGAGCTGATCGCATTCTTGTCCTCAACAAAGGGCGGCTCGTGGAAACCGGCACCCATGCCGAACTGATGGACCGTAAAGGACTCTACCAGTACCTCTACACCCTTCGGCTCATCGAACTCCCCTCCTAATCAGGATGCTGAAAAAGTCCGCCAGCGGCGTTCTCGCCAATGGCGGACTGAGTCTGTTTCCTGATAGGCTTGTAAAAAAGCCTGCTCCGACGACTGTTCTCCTACACGAGCCGCTGAGGAGTCCCATGCCACATTCACGCCGAACCGTCCCATCAAACCCAGCCAGTACATCACCGCTCACCGCGGAACAGCAACGTCTCGATGAAGACGCCCGCCGGCAGGAACATTGGAAACGCTGGGGCCCCTATCTCAGCGAACGGGCTTGGGGAACCGTCCGCGAAGACTACAGCCCTCACGGGACCGTTTGGGAAGCATTTCCTCACGACCAGGCGCGTTCCCGCGCCTATCGCTGGAATGAGGACGGACTGGCCGGCATTTCCGATCGTCACCAATATATCTGCTTCGCCATCGCCCTCTGGAACGGACAAGATCCCATTCTGAAGGAACGGGTATTCGGCCTCACGGGCAATGAGGGGAACCATGGCGAAGACGTCAAAGACTATTACTTCTATCTCGATTCGACCCCGACCCATTCCTACATGAAGTACCTCTACAAGTACCCACAGGCGGAGTTCCCTTATGCGAAACTCGTCGAGGAAAATCGTCGACGGGGCCGGCGGGACTTGGAATACGAGCTGATCAACACCGGCATCTTCGACGAGAATCGCTACTTCGACGTCGTCGTGGAATATGCCAAGGCCACGCCGGAAGATCTCTTAATCCGCATCCAGGTAGTCAACAGGGGGCCCGATCCTGCTGAGCTGACACTCTTGCCGACCCTCTGGTTTCGGAACACGTGGTCCTGGGGGCTCGACGCGCGCCGGCCGCGAATGCGTGAAGAAGAATCCCCCAAGGGCATGAGCGTCATCGAGCTGAACCACGAGTACTACGGCCGGCGACGCCTCTGGTGTGAGCGACAGCCGACGTTGCTGTTCACGGAGAACGAGACAAACACCAGTCGGCTCTACGGCGATGCGGAAGGAGCCCGTTATGTAAAAGACAGCTTTCATGATTACGTGGTGCGCGGCGACAAAGAAGCGGTGAACCCCGACAAGATCGGCTCGAAAGCCGCGGCTCACTACCCCCTCTCACTGGCTCCTGGCGCATCGGACACCATCCATCTTCGCTTGACGAACGACGATGGCAAAAAGGGTCTCACGCGCGAGGCTTTCAACACCACGTTCACGCAGCGGATTCAGGAGGCCAACGAGTTCTACGACCAACTCGCGCCGCCCGGCCTCTCAGATGACGCGCGGCGCGTCCAGCGGCAGGCGTTTGCCGGCCTCCTCTGGAGCAAGCAGTTCTACCACTACGACGTCAATCGATGGCTGAAGGGCGACCCGACTGGGTCCGAACCGCCCAGAGAACGACTCCATGGACGCAACTCGGATTGGACCCATCTCTACAACGAAGACGTCATCTCCATGCCGGACAAGTGGGAGTATCCCTGGTATGCGGCCTGGGATTTGGCGTTTCACTGCATACCGCTGGCCTTGGTCGATGCGACCTTCGCCAAGGAACAATTGATTCTCATGCTGCGCGAATGGTACATGCATCCGAACGGCCAGATGCCAGCCTACGAATGGGCGTTCGGCAATGTGAATCCTCCCGTGCATGCGTGGGCCGCCTGGCGTGTCTACAAGATCGAGAAGAAGCGGAAGGGTGTGGGCGATCGCGTCTTCTTGGAGCGCGTATTTCACAAATTGCTCTTGAATTTCACCTGGTGGGTGAATCGCAAGGATACCGAGGGCAAGAACATCTTCCAGGGCGGATTCCTGGGCCTCGACAACATCGGAATTTTCGACCGCAGCGCACCCTTGCCGACCGGCGGCCACATCGAACAGTCTGATGCGACGAGTTGGATGGGCATGTATTGTCTCAACATGCTCTCGATTGCATTGGAACTGGCCCGAGAGAATCGGGCGTATGAGGACGTCGCCAGCAAGTTCTTCGAGCACTTCGTCTACATCTGCCGAGCCATGAACAACATCGGCGCCGAAAAAATCGAGCTATGGAACAAGGAGGACGGATTTTTCTACGATGTCCTGCACCTACCGGACGGGCAGACGCTTCCCTTGAAGGTGCGTTCACTCGTCGGGTTGATCCCGCTCTTTGCGGTTGAGACGTTGGATTCTGAACTGATCGATAGCCTTCCACGGTTTAAACACCGCATGCAGTGGTTCATTGAAAACCGGCCCGACTTCAGCGCGCATGTGGAAACTCAATCACAAGACGGGGAAGTTCGGCGGTTTCTCTCACTGGTCAACCGAACGCGGTTGAAATCAGTCCTGCGGTATATGCTGGATAAAGAGGAATTCCTCTCTCCGTTTGGTATCCGTGCCCTCTCGCGCTATCACAAAGATCACCCCTATCTACTGTCGGCGATGGGCATGGACTATCGAGTGGGCTATGAGCCAGCCGAATCGAGTACGGGACTCTTCGGCGGCAATTCGAACTGGCGTGGTCCGATCTGGTTTCCCGTCAACTATCTGCTGATCGAATCGCTCCAGAAGTTCCATTACTTCCTTGGCGACGACTATACAGTCGAATGTCCGACCGGCTCTGGTCGAGCCATACCCTTGAACGAGGTCGCGGCAGAATTGTCACGGCGGCTGACCCACATCTTTCTCCGCGACCAAACCGGGCGACGCCCCGTCTTCGGAGACACCGCCAAGTTCCAGGAAGATCCCCTCTGGCGAGATGCGGTTCCCTTCTACGAATATTTCCATGGAGACAACGGCGCCGGCATCGGTGCGAGTCACCAAACAGGCTGGACGGGATTGGTGGCGAAGCTAATTCAGCAGAGCGGGGAATAGGGCGGCACAGATTGGGCGGTCTTACACTGCGCGCGTCCAACGAGGGCCTTCTTCCCGTTCTCACCCGCCCACCCTCGCGGCGCCGAGACGCCTCGTTTCCCGACAGGCCGCGCGTTGCGCGAGCAAGAAGACCACCCAATCCGCACCGCCAGTGACGGTGGGTAATAATGATGATTGATAAAGAAGATTGCCAGAATCTCGATCGAGTCTTGGGCTTGAATGGCTGGAGACCAACGGCCGCTGCAGGTTCTCGTCCGGCACAGTCGCGGGCGCGAATACACGCCGCTACCATGCGTTGCTACTGACGGCGCGCAAGCCGTCCTGGAATCCTTCGGGGCTTCGTGTTTACATCCCAATCGTTTCGATCACCTGCATGTCTTCAGCGGTGAGGGTAAGCAGTTCAGCCTGGAGATCATCTTTCATATGCTGCGGGTTCGTGGTACCGGTCAACGGGAGCATCCCGACCTGCATCGCAAACCGAAACACGACTTGTGCGAGACCGGTCCCCAACCGTTGGGCGATGGCCCGAATGCCTGGATCAGCAAAGACTTCTCGATTGGCAGTCAACAGCGAGAAGCCTTGATAGATAATGCCATGGGCCCGGCAGATCTCCCGCACCTCTTTGTCCCATTCCAGTGCGGCATAACAGCGGTTTTGCACCATCATGGGTTTCACCGCCGCCCGGGTACAGAGTTGGGTGAGTTGCTCAGTTGTGACATTGCTGATACCGATCATTTTTGTTTTCCCTGACTGATAGAGTCCTTCGATGGCGGCCCACACCTCCCAGTCCGCGTCTCCCAATCCCTGCCGCTGATAGGGCCCGTGCAACACATAGGAGTCCAGATACTCGGTGTGCAGGTGGGCCAACGAACTGTCGAAGGATTGGGTCACTTGGGTGGTGAGAGTGGCCGAGGCATCGTAGGGGGTGCGATGGTCCTGACCATTCGTCGGCGTAAACTTGGTTTGAAGAAAGAGGCGATCTCGCGTGACTCCTTGCTGCGCGAGGGCCAGCAGGGCTTCCCCCACCAGAGCTTCCTGGTAATGGATCAGTTGGTTGGCCGTATCGATGGCTGTGAAGCCCGCCGCCACCGCTAACTGCACCAGTTGCGTCGTGGCCTCTTTTTTCCAAGCCGTGCCATACATGAACGAAGGAACCGGCACATTGTTATAGGCGGTCAAGGACATGATGTGTTCTCCAAGACGGACAGACTGCTGTTAACCCACATTATTCATGAATGCCGTCGTGAGGCGTGAGACCGAAGCCGCCGGGGCGAGAGAGTCGGGCGACGTAACAGGTATTCATGAATAGTCCGGGTTAAGGCCCGGTTTGAGACGACGTACGGTTGGCGGTGCCCTGCAAATCCATATCGAGCAGGACCGCACTGCCGGGTTCCTTGGGATCGAGTCGGATCGGCATCCGATCAACGACCAGTTTGACCAAGGGCACCGCGACGATGTGCGGAGCCTTGATCGAGGGATTGGAATAGAGCCCGAGCCGGATATTCTTCGGCCGCTCACTTGACGTCAGCTGAGGCTTGAGTCTCGCCTCCACGAACCCCACTAACATTCCACTTCCGTCAGCGAGCTTATGGATCTCAAAGGCATTGGAGACTGGCGGTATCTGTTCCAACGAGAGATCCGGGCTCTGCGTGATCAAGGCCATTCCCAGGAGCTTTGGGGTAACAAACCCAAAGCTCCCCGTTGGTGCGACCGAGAAACTGATCACCGAGGTGGCGGAGTTGAGTTCAGACACCCTGTTTTTGACCCGCAATTGACGCCGTAACTCCGCTTCACTTCCGGCCGACTCGATAAAGACCGCCGCCGGTGCAGCTTTTTGCACAGGGAACACCTCCGACTTGCCTCCTTGAGCCCAATTGAGCGAGGCCGGAACGAGGCTCATGAGAGTCACGACAAGCAGAGGACCGGCAATGAGGTGAGGGACAGGCCGGGTTCGAGTCATTCGTGCGACGATGTCAAACATAGGGGCGAATCCTCCTGGTTCGGCGATAAGGAACGAGTCCCTCAGACAACGGATACCACTATTCTTTATCAAGCTTCCTCTATACGGTGCAATCTAAGACCCGTGAAACATGCAATGAAAGGCGGGAGGGGTTCAACGGAAGTGGCGGAACGCCGTGGGCCGCGAAACGATGGACTAAGGCATTTCTTCGCCGTGCGATGTTGGATTGCAAGCCTGATCCTCAATCTTTCGAGACCGACTTATTCCTTCGAGTCAGATCCAGCGGAGCGTGACGGTGACGTTCTCTCTTCTTCATAGGATTGTCGCAGCCGCGTATAGATGATTCTCGCGCCCGGCTTGAACGTGAGGTAGTACCACATCCATTCCAACATCACCCGCACGCGACTGCGGAACCCAATCAAGAGGAAGATATGAACCACGCACCAGAGCAGCCAGGCGACCAGTCCGGATAAGCGCAATATCCCGATCTGTGCCACGGCTTGTGCGCGTCCGATGGTGGCCAGCATGCCTCGATCCGCGTAGACAAACGGTCGGCGCTGGTCCGGAGCAGTCTCCTCACGAATGAGCATTGCGACATAGCGGCCTTGCTGCACGGCGATGGGAGCTAATCCCGGCAAGGGGTTCCCGTCCGGACCGGTACAATGCGCGGCATCGCCTATGACAAAGATCCAGGAGTCGCCTGGAATCGTCAAATCCCGTTGAACGTTGATTCGACCGGACCCGTCCTGGGGAACTGCGAGCGAGGTCAGAAGCGGCGACGCCTTGTTGCCCGCCGCCCAGATGATGTTCGTGGATCGAACGAATTCGTTTCCGATCATCACACCATCGGCGCGGATCCCACTCACCGGGCTGTTGAGCTTGATCGTGACTCCCATGCGTTCGAGCGCGGTAACAGCTTTCGCTGAGAGGTCGGGGCTGAACCCGGGTAGAATGCGAGAACCGCCTTCCACGAGCAGAATGGCGAGATCATCGAGGCGCAAGTTCGGAAAATCCGGCCCCATGGCCTTCCGTCCAATCTCCGCCAGCGCGCCGGCCAACTCTACGCCGGTGGGACCTCCCCCCACGATCACGAATGTGAGTAGATCCCTTGTGCCGGTGGCGATTCGTCGTCGTTCGGCCTCCTCAAATGCCAGCAGCATCTTCTCGCGAAGGTGGACCGCATCGGCTAGTGTCTTGAGCCCTGGCGCAGACTGCTCCCACGCGTCGTGCCCGAAATAAGAGTGCCGCGATCCGGGTGCTACGATGAGGACGTCGAAGGCGATCGGCGTGCCGACCCGCAACTGCACGAGACGCGCTGCCCGATCGATGGACAGGACTTCATCCATGACCACGCGGACATGCGGGTGCCGCCGAAAGATAGTGCGAAACGGCCAGGCAATATCGCCGGGAGCCAGCGCGGCAGTGGCCACCTGGTAGAGCAACGGTTGAAACAGGTGATGATTGGTGCGGTCGATGAGCAGCACGTCGGCATCACGTAGCGACTGCGCGGCCGTCAGGCCTCCGAAACCGCCCCCGATGATGACGACCTGTTGGTGAGGCATGAAAGGGAACCAGAGACAGGCTACGTTCCGAAGAGGCAGGTGTCAACTTCCAGCGATGGGACGCCGGGCGCTGCGAAACAGGGATTAACAGTGCATACCTACTTCCGGCCGGAGGCTGATCGACAGGCGTTTAGTTCCAGCGGTTCAATTTCACGGCCGGTGGACTGATTGGGAAGAGTCTCCCGAATCCCCACGTGATACATGTCGTCCCTGTAACGCACCGCGACTTCATAGTGATAATTTGGTCGTGCCTTCAGCAGCGTCTCATACGTGATGGTGCCGCTCCGGTTGGCAAAAAAGGATGAGCTGCCAAAGACGAATACCAGATAACTCCATCGGTGAGGTGGGATTCCGATATCAATCTTGGAGTCAGCCAGCTGGACCGTGCCTTCATAGTCGAGGGCACAATCTCTGCCCACGCGATGGATGTCAACGGCCGCACGGACGCGCGAGAACCACGACCCCGAACCAGTGACGGTATGCACGTGCAGGTTCTTGTCGAGCGTGTTCGGGTATGTCTTACTTCCGAAACAACCGGCAAGGAGGTTCGCGGTAGAGATCAAGAGCACGATGAAGGTGATCCCGCCGATGTCGAGAGGGTTCCCCATTGCCCTGTTCATGGCAAGCGCGTCACTTCGTGAGATCAGGGCACCCGATATTCTCACCGGTTGCCCAATTCTTCACCGCCTGGATCAGAACGCCGTGGCCCATGGACGGGCGATAGAGATCGATGCGGGTTTTCGTTTGAGTAACGGGCTGGGCATCGGCGACCAGAAGATAATAGCCTCCCTCAGGCTCCTTGCTGACATTGAGCACACCCTGCTCATGGTGCATTTGCACGTGCAGCTCGGCTTTCTTCCCAGTCACCACCACCGTGGGTTTGTAGGTGGTGACGATGACCTGGTAGCTCATGTTGGTTTGAGACGTCGTCGTGATCGTCTTCGCCAAACAGTTCGGCCCCATCTTTTGGAAGGTGCGGGCCACCTGACTGAAGGGACGATTGACCTCGATCGTCTCGACTTTTGCCGAAAACGCCCCGGGAACGGCTTTGCGAAACTCCTCGGCGGTTTGCGGATGAGAGACACAGCCGGATAGAGCAAGGACACCGAGGAACATGATGAATACATGATAGCGGTTCATGACACCCTCCTGCCTGCGCCTGTGTGAGAAAAGCATATGATTGACCCCGATACTGGTATTTGAAAACCAAACCGGAAATGAGTCAATCTAAATACCTTTTCTCTTCAGGAGAGGGCAGGCGCCGGGGCGAGAAGCAAACGCTCGTCAGCAATATTCAGTCATTTGTGAGCAGGAAAATGGATGTGGATTCCTCAACGTAGTCTCAAGAAGTCAGACGCCGCGCGCCGCGAAACGGGGGATCGACAGCGTGTTCTTCCCGACTCCTAATGATCATGACGGTGATGCAGTTCAGACAGATGCGGGTGATCATGGGTAAGAGGGAGATGCCAGTGCACGTGAGCATGCGGTTCTTGAAGGACGGGGCCTCCATCGTGGACGTGGTCGTGATGCTCTTCGTGCTGATGGCTGTGGTCATGTTCGACTTCCTCATGCCGGTGTTCATGCGCGTGGCGCCCGCGGAGGAGTAACGCGACCCCGGCCATCATCAAGGCGGTGGCAGTGGCATCCTGGATATCCCATCGCTCGCCTAAGACCGGCACGGCAACCACCGCGCCGATGAAGGGAGCCGTCGCAAAGAACCCTGCCTCACGCGCCGCGCCGATCAGCCGGAGCGCGCGCATGTCCAGCACCAAACTCACCCCATAACTGACGAGTCCCAGAAGAAGGATCGCCAGCAGAATTGTGAGCGATGGCCACTGCTGTCTGCTGAGCGTCGCAAGGCCAAGCATTCCGAGGCCGGCGCCGAGGGTCTTCAAGCGCGTGACAACCAACGGATCGCGAAGCGAGAGACGCTGACTCAGATTGTTGTCGATCGCCCAGCAGAGACAGGCTCCTAGCACGGCAAGAATCCCAAAGACGTCCCCGCGGATCGCGCCGGGCCGATACGTGAGTATCCCTGCACCAACCACGATCACGAGGACGCCGGCCAGTTCGAGTCGGACCAAATGCTCGCGAAAGACCAGGATCGCAATCAGCACAGTGAAGGGCGCTTCCAGATTCAAGAGCAATGAGGTCAGGACGCCTGACAGGCGCTCCAGTCCCCACAACATCAGAAAGGGGCCGAGCATCCCCCCGGTGAGAATCACTCCCGCCAGCAAGCCGACATCGGCCCGGCGAACCGGGGCCTCCTCCATGCCGGAATTCAACCATGGGCAACCGGTCACCTCGAAGAGGAGCAGTCCCAGGCCTGCGCCGAGATAGAGCAAGCCCGCGGTCACCATCGGGCCGCTCTCCGGCAGCAACAGCTTGGCGAAGGGAGGGCTGATGCCGAACAACAGGGCCGCTGCAAGCCCGAAGAGGGCTCCTTGCCGTTTCGAAGAACTCATGGGATGGCAGCTTACCGAGGATAAAAGGAAGGTGCAACGGATGAGACTTTACCGACGGCCTGGCCGGACATCATCCAGCGGGAAGGGGCGAGAGAACAAGTGGCGGAATCCCGCTCGCCGCGAAACTCGGATAAGGCATTTCTTCGCCGCGTGATGTTGGATCCAAGACCTGACCTTCAATCTTTCCTGAAACGGTTTGTGAAACCCGGCGCACCAGGGCCTCTTTCACTAGAGACCCTGGTGGCCTTGAAGATGGCTGGTCCTCGGAGTCTGTCCGAGTAATGCCATTCTACTGCAGCAAACGATCTGCAAGCACCTGCGTCGTTCTCGGCCCGAAAAAATCCTCAACGTATTCCAGCGAATACGCCTCCGGTTTTTTCGAGCCTGCGGCCTCGCATCTACCAGCAGCTCCTTTGCCTCGCAACGAAGGACTACTCGGACAGACTCCTAGCCCTATTGCACGTCGACGGTGATGGTATGGGTGGCCGTGACAAGATCGTGGTCCTTCGTGGCACCTTTCACGGTGACCTTGTGCGTTCCCTTGCTCAGGCCCTTAAGCTCCCCTTTAAAACCCTTCTGATACTGATCGTCCACGTATGCATGGACATGCGTAGCTTGGGAGCCCTTGGTCAAGTTGTACTTCAGCTCAAAGCTGTCGCTGACCTTATCCCCGTCCTTGGGAGACGTAATCATAACCTTCGACCCGTCCTCTATCGGTGGTTTATTTGGTTTATCCTCTGCGAAGACTGGTGCTCCGCTGAGACAGCCAACTAACGCAATCCCTAATCCCATGAACCCGATACGTCCCATCACATGCATCGCGACCTCCCTAGTTTGAATCAGCTAAATGGACAATGTAGTTACAATCCCCTCCTGAATATCCTCCCATATGATTATCATCCGTTCTCCAGTGGAAAATATATTGGCATTTTACTTTTTCAGAATTGTCCCAGTCAATCCGCACCGACGCGCATCGAGCGAGCGCCGATCTTCTAGCTTCTCCCTTGAGGGCGGGCTAGAGGGTCTCCCACTGCGCGTGACTTTCTCACCCTCCTACCCATTGGCACGCCGAGACGTGCCATTAGCCCAGGCGAGGGCCTTCTAATTCCGCATACTTCTCTTTAGGGGAGTGGCCAAGGCCGCCCTTTACTGCGCGCATCGAACGAGCACAGTTTCACCGTGCGCGTTCTGCGAGCAAGAAGGGCACCTGGCCGCTCCCTCCCCATCTTTCTGAGACCGCGCGTTGCACGAGCATAGGAGACCCTCTAGTCTGCCCTCTCATACCCCTCCAAACTCGCTTGCTTTTTCTCTCTTGGAAGGGCACCCATGTTGGTCTACGTGCGGCCGTCGAACGAGGCCCTTCCTAGGGCGCGCGTTCCGGGAGCACAGGACCAATATGGGTGCCCTTCCCGTCTTTCTGATTGTGCGGCCCCGGCGAGCAAGAAGGATGGTCTGGCTACCCCCCTCCCACCCTTCGGAGGCCGCGCGTTGCGCGAGCACAGAAGATCATCAGGCTCCATCCCATCCTCTGCTGGCGCTGTCGGTGGAAGAAAATTCTGCTATTTGAACGGGCCGGCTACTTACGGAGGGTTGGAAATGGTTTGTGAAAACCCGGCGTACCAGGGCCTCTTTCACTAGAGGCCCAGGTGGCCGTGAAGATGGCTGATAGCAAAGCTATTCCACTTCGACGGTGATGGTATGGGTGGCCGTGACAAGATCGTGGTCCTTCGTGGCACCTTTCAGGGTTATCTTGTGGTCCCCCTTGCTCAGGCCCTTAATCTCCCCATTAAAACCCTTCTGATACTGATCGTCCACGTACGCATGGACATGCGTAGCTTGGGAGCCCTTGGTCAACTCATACTTCAGCTCAAAGCTGTCGTCGACTTCTTCCCCGTCCTTGGGAGAGGTAATCACAACCTTCGACCCATCCTCTATTGGTGCTTTATCTGGGTTATCCCCGGCGAAGACTGGTGCTCCACTGAAACAGCCCGCTAACGCGATCCCTAATCCCATGAACCCGATACGTCTCATCATCTGCATTGCGACCTCCTTGTTTGAACCAGCTGAATGGACACTGCAGCCTACCTATCCCCTGCGGGATCTCCTCCCGTCTGATTACCAGCCGTTCTCCGGTGGAAAATATTTGCGCATTTTACTTTTCAAGATTGTCCTAGTCAATCCGCACCGACGCGCATCGAGCGACCACCGATCTTCTATCTTCTCCCTTGAGGGCGGGCTAGAGGGTCTCCCACTGCGCGTAGCTTTCTCACCCGCCCACCCACTGGCACGCCGAGACGTGCCATTAGCCCGGGCGAGGGTCTTCCAATTTTCCCCGCTTTGCCCTAAGGGGAGCAGCCAGACTGTCCTTCACTGCGCGCATCGAGGGAGCACATTCTGATCGTGCGGCCTCGGCGAGCAAGAAGGAGGGTCTGGCTGCTCCCCTCCCATCCTTCTAAGGCCGCGCGTTGCGCGAGCACAGAAGATCATCAGGCTCCATCCCCTCTTCTGCTCCGGGAGCAATGGACCAACGCGGGTGCCGCTCCCTTCTACCCCCTATTATTCCGCAATATGCTACGGTAGAGGAAAGCAGGAGCCCGAGGATGACTATTCAGGCACAATTTCCAGACGAGCAGAGCGTCGAGGGCGCCTTCACCAGGCAACCGGATGCCTTTCGGGACTGGGTGACCGCGAATGGTAATTCCGGTTACCCGGCGGCGAGCGGACGCTACCATCTCTATGTCTCATGGGCCTGCCCCTGGGCGCATCGGACGATCATTGTGCGGAAACTCAAGAAGCTCGAGAACGTGATCGGCATGACGGTCGTGGACCCGATCCGCGACGAGCGGGGCTGGGCGTTCCGCGAAGGGCCGGGCCATTCACTCGATCCCATCAACGGATTTCAGTTCCTCAGCCAGGCCTATAAGGCCACCGATCCGAACTATCGGGGACGGTTCACCGTCCCTGTGTTGTGGGATACGGTGACGAAACGCATCGTCACCAATTCCGACGACGACCTCATGCGCATGTTCAACGGCGAGTTCAATCGCTTCACTGAGAGCATGATCGACCTGTATCAGGACGGAATCAGGAAGGAGATCGACGACCTCAATACCTTCATCTACGAAAATGTGAACGACGGGGTCTATCGCGCTGGATTCGCCACATCGCAGCAGGCCTATGAACGATCCGTGCGGCGCCTCTTCGACGCCCTCGATCAACTCGAGGACCGGCTGGCGCGCCAACGCTACCTCTTCGGCTCACAATTCGTCGAAACCGATTGGCGCTTGTTCGTCACCCTCGTGCGCTTCGACGCCGTCTACCACGGCCATTTTAAGTGCAACCTCAGGCGAATCATCGACTACCCGAACCTCTTTTGCTACCTCAAAGACCTCTATCAGACCGGCGACATCGCCGACACTGTGAACTTCGACCACATCAAGCGGCACTACTACATCACCCACGACGACATCAATCCGACCCGTATCGTCCCCCTTGGTCCCGACCAAGATCTCACCTCCCCCCACGGCCGCGAACGTCTGCGATAACGAGCAGGCTGGTTCCTCTGGTTTGTCTGGTTCATCTCGTTGATCTGGTCTTTCTGGATTAACCAAACAAACGAGATAGACCAGATGAACCAGAGCAACCCTGGCAGCCCTTTCAGCATCCTGGTAGAGTACAATTCATTTTTTCAGAAAGCCTATCTCTCCATGTCCATCCAGTGGTTTCCCGGTCACATGAACGCGGCGCGCAAAGAAGCGGCCAAGACGATGGAGGTGATCGATGTCATCGTCGAAATGCTGGATGCGCGCATACCGAAAGCCAGCTGCAATCCGCTGATCGAAGAGCTGCGCCTAGTCCGCCAACGTCCTAGCCTAAAAGTGCTCAACAAAGCCGATCTCGCCGATCCCACCGTTACTCAAGCCTGGCTCGATCTGTACAACCAGCAACCGGGCGTCAGCGCCGTGGCCCTCTCTTGTAGCCATGCGGGCGATGCCGCCAAGGTGCCCCAGCTCTGTCAGCCGCTCGCCCCCCATCGCCACAACAGCGCGAAGCCGCTGCGCATGCTGATCATGGGGATCCCCAACGTCGGCAAATCGACCCTGATGAACATGCTCCTCAAACGCCGCGTCGCTCGTGTGGGCGACGAACCAGCCGTGACCAAGGTCCAACAGCGTCACAAACTGAACGACCAGATGGCCATCACCGACTCACCAGGACTGCTGTGGGGGACCATCAAAGACCCTCACGTGGGCCTCCTGCTCGCCACGATCAACGCCGTGGGCCACACGGTCGTCGATGACGAAGCGGTCGCCGAATTTCTCGCCACCATCCTGCTTGCGCGCTATCCTGCCCGGCTCACGGCCCGCTACGGTTTTGCGGTGGACGGGCTGACGAATGCGGGCGTGATCGACGCCATCGCCAAAAAGCGTGGCTGCCTGCTGACCAGAAGCGGCGGCGGGTTAGACCGAGACAAAGCGGCGAGGGTCCTCTTGTCGGACTACCGCAACGGCACACTCGGCCGCACCAGCTTGGAGACACCGGATAGGCGGCCAGAAGAAAAGCGCTCATAGCAAAAGTGTGAGGAGTCCTTCGCGAGACGTGCGGGAAAGGCGCGATTCGAAGTTCGGGGTTCGACGTTCCGAAAAGCTCGAACTTCGGACCTCAAACCCTCACCTGTCCAGCCCCACAGGTTAACCCTACGAGTGCATGGTTCTGATTGCGTTCTCAGTTTGTACCAGTTATATGATAAGCACCTAGCTAGAGTCGCCTCCGTGAGGAGAACCAATGAATAATTCAGATGTCCGCTTCAACTTATGCGCAACAACTTAGCAATTAATATACTTCGATGGATCATCGCGGTTCCGGCAGGGCTCGTGGCTTGGTTCGCAGCTAACTATTCTATTGGAACGACCTTCGGCTTTGCCCACGGATTTGAAGTGGTCGATGAATTTTGGGAAGCGCCGGATATGAATGGGATGCCAATTAGTGGCACATACATTATTTTAATAACTAGGATTGTTGCAGCTGCTGCCCTTGTGGGTGTGATAGTCTACGTTGTACCGCACTATCACAAACGGGTGGCGATCGTTGCGGCCTCTCTTGTATCCGCCGCCGCCGTAGGCTTCTTGGGTTTCGTATTGTTTCAAGCTATGAGTGCTGATCTAAACATCGGTCTGGATGGCTGGTACAGACAAATTCTGGACATGCTGAGCATTATCTTGGGCGCCATATTCGGTGCATGGATGGTATATGGAAATCAGAAACACCGAGTTCGGGCTTAACCCGCAATATTCATGACGGTTCGTCGCGAAATCGTCCGAAAGCTCGTTCCTCGTGAAGCGTATCTCGTATCTCGCATGCGACGATACAGACACACTCATTCTGTCCTGCGCTTCACGCGTAGGATCAGCGGATTGGCGATTGCAGCTGGCACGTTCATGACCGTTCCCGTTGGCGAAGGAGACGCTCCTGTCATTCGGGACGAACTTTCATTCTTTTACAATCACGCCGCACGCGATGCGGGGCCCACCAGGCGCATCCTTTGTCGGCGGGTCCGGCAGATACTTATCCTCCAACTCATGGATGATGAAGGCGCTCCCGTCCGTATCGAACAGGGTGTTGAGCCCTTCGGACAGGGTCACCCGGCTCGTGATCGTATACAACGACCCTTTCCGGTCGTCGCTCACGGAGAGGTTCTGGAGATCGCCGAGATGGTAGGGATGGTTCCCTAACCCGGACGTGACGTTTGCTTCCGGATTCATTGCCGCATCCACATTTCCATCATAGTGCCCCTTGGCCGCCGAGAAGGGCTCACAGTTGCCGGTCTCGTGAATGTGGATCGCATGGCGTCCCGGCTTCAACTTGCTTTCCGGCGTGCCTTCGAGCTTCAATTTGATCCTGACGCGCCCTTCATACTCCTCGTAGAGATGCGCCTCCCCCGTAATACCGGGACCGGCGATGACCGCCTTCGCATGCAAGGTCTTCTCGAGCTTGCCCGTATGATAGGACGAGCAGCCGACAAGCGGTACGAATGCCGCCACCACAATTGCAGTTCCCACACGTATCCGATTCATGCATCCTCCTTGGTTATCCGACTCTCAGACGACACGACGCCTTGATTATTGAGAGCAGCGCGCGAAGATCTTCCCGCAATGGTTCCCGGCCACCAACCTTTTGAGCACCGACTCATATCATACATCTGTCACTCGACCGTCCTTGAGGATGACGGTCGCTCGACAACTATGCGGCACGCTCCGCGCACCGCTCGACTTCGCGCCAAGGACGGAGCGTTCGACGAGATCGGATTTCTCCTGATAAACCATCGCTATTAGACCCTGTGACGTGCTCTCTCTTCGCGGCACACTGGCAGAGGTGAGGATATCCTGCTTCGTCTTGTCATTTCAATACATCAGCAATCTTCGCGGCATCTGGTCGATCCGCCTCCTGAGCCTGGATGGCCAAACCTGTAACCACGCCATGGACCTGCTTCAGCATGATGCTCAAAAAGACCGCCAGCGTTATCGGAAGGTTAAGGCTAAGGCTGAGATGAAAAAAGTCAGGTCTTCGCTCACCCTTGACCTCGACCTCAGCCTGTCTCGTTCGGCTATCCTGCAGGAGTGCTATTCTGTTGTGTCACCCACGACCCCTCCCGTGTTTGCAGGCGGCAGCTTGCGGATCTTATCTTCAATTGATCACAATGTGACCAGCGGCTCACCTTGCAGGGCTTTAGTCACCGGGAGGACCCCGCCTGATGACACCAGCAGAGCTGATTGAACAGGAACTCGCGGCAGCCGAGGTCGCGCGGCAGAACAGCAACGACGGGAAGGAGCGAGTCTGTGCTCGACGTGCCGTGGCCCTCGCCACCGAGGCGTGGCTGGCGCGGCTCCATCTTCCGCGATGGCGAGGGGATGCGATGGAACATCTCCGGCAGATTCAGCAAGACACGTCCTTCCCTCTTCCTATCCGCCAAGCAGCCGAGCGATTGAGCACCTCGGTGACCCGTCAGCACGCAGCCCCCTTCACGACAGACCCAATCGCCGACGCGAGACTCATCATCGCCCACCTCAGCAGCCACTGAATGATAGCTACTACCAATGCTCCGTCCAAGCTCGCTTGGCTTCTCTTCACGGGAGGGTAGCCTGATTGGTCTCCCACTGCGCACGACCATTCTTTTTCTCTTCTCCAATTCAATGCCCAGCCAAGTAAGGGTGTGAGGAGCTTTCGACTGCGGCCGTCGAGCGAGGCCCTTCTGAGGGCGCGCGCTCCGGGAGCAAAGAAAGCTCCTCATACCCTTGCTCTTACCAGCCCAACACCCACCGATGCCCATTCTTTTCCAGCAGCGCATCTGCTTCGCTTGGTCCCCAGCTCCCAGCCGTGTAGGAGTGAACGGATTTCTCGCCGGTCAACAGCGGATCATAGAGGCGCCAAGCCGTTTCGGTGAAATCCGCGGTGACGAAGAGAGTCTGATCGCCGATCATCACGTCGCGGAGCAGAGTCTCATAGGCTTCAGGGAGCTGGCCAAAGGCCTGTTCATAGTCGAACTGCAGCGCGCGGTCGCTCAGTTGGAACGGCCTCCCCGGACTCTTCACAGAAAAACAGAGCGAGAACCCTTCACTAGGCTGGAGCGTAATCAGCAGCTTATTGGACGGAATGCTGCCAGGCTCGAGGGACCGAAACACTTGGGTGGGGGCCTCACGAAAGGTCACCGCAATCTGGGTCAGTTTACGCGGGAAGCGTTTGCCCGTCCTGAGATAGAAGGGCACACCCTTCCATCGCCAATTGTGAATCTCCGCTTTCAGGGCGACATACGTCTCCGTGGTCGAATCCTTCGGAACCCCATGTTCTTCGCGATAGCCATGAATCGTCTGGCCGGCGATCTGCCAGGACGTGTACTGGCCAAAGACAATATCCTGAGTCGTGATCGGCGCAATGGAATGGAGCACTTTGAGTTTTTCACTCTGAATCGCACCGGCATCGAAGGACGCCGGCACTTCCATCGCAACGACCGTCAACAGTTGGGTCAGATGGTTTTGGACCATATCGCGGAGCGCCCCGGCCTGCTGGTAGTAGGCTCCGCGATGCTCGACGCCGAGATCTTCGGCAACGGTAATCTGAATATTCTCGATAGTGTCGCGATTCCAGAGCGATTCAAAAATCGGGTTCGCGAAGCGGAACGCCAGGAGATTCTGCACTGTCTCTTTGCCGAGGTAATGATCGATGCGGTAGATTTGGGATTCCTCGATATAGCGATGCAGGTTCGTGTTCAGGTGCCGGGCTGAGTGGAAATCATGGCCAAATGGTTTTTCGAACACGACACGGACCCACCCGTGGCTCTTGAGCAGTCCCGTCTGGTCCAGCCGTTCCATCGCGATAGGCACGGTGTCCGGTGGCAAAGCCAGGTAAAACACCCGGTTCTCCGGCATGTTGTGCGTACGCTCCAACCCTCGAATGTAACAGGCCAACGCCTCATAATCTTGTGCTCCCCCTTCATGCACGGTCTGGTAGTGAAGACACTCGTCGCACCAGACGCGCAACTCTGTTTCATTGCGCCAGCCGGCTTGCTGCAGACCTTCGAAGACCCAGAGCCGAAACCCCTCTTCACCCATCTCGGGCAAGGCGGCGCCGACGATCAGCGTGTTGCGAGTTTCCAGGATTCCCTGATCCCGCAAATGATACAGCGCGGGCAGGAGCTTCCGACGCGTCAGATCGCCAGTCGCACCGATGATAACAAAAACGTGGGGCTCAACCTGATGTTCCGACATCCCCAGGGTCCTCCGTGTGAAAGGTCATCCGTCCCTTAGCCCGCATTATTCATGAGCGGTTCGTCACGAAATGGCGGAGTGGCGCGCGACAAACTCGAGGAGCGAGACTCGCGTGACGTGTGATCCCTGTCCCTGCAGTCGCGCTTCGTCGTGTTTCATACGCGCAAGGACAGACTGTTCGCGCCGTTCAGTCCTTTTGGTCAATTACCGCTTATGACGCTCGCTGAAGGACGCGGAACAACGGCTCGCTCTTCCATCCACTGGTAGACCACCGGCAGTACAATAAGCGTCAGGAACGTCGAACTGACGAGTCCGCCGATCACGACGACGGCCAGAGGCCGTTGAACTTCCGATCCAATACCATGGGCAAAGGCGAGGGGCACCAATCCTAGCAACGCGACCGCTGCCGTCATTAAGACGGGCCGCAGACGCATCACACAGCCGGTCAGCACCGCCTGTTGAACGTCCTTCCCCTCCTGCTGGCGAAGTGCATTCATATAGGACACCAACACGATGCCGTTCAACACGGCCACGCCGAAGAGATTGATGAATCCGACCGAGGCCGGCACGCTCAGATATTCCCCCGTCACCCATAAGGCGACAATTCCGCCGATGAGGGCAAATGGGAGATTGAGAATGATCAGTGCAGCCTGCTTGAGCGAGGAGAACGACGAGAACAGGAGCATGAAGATCAAGACAATAGTGAGTGGAACAATGATCTGGATGCGGGCCATTGCCCGTTGCATATTCTCGAACGATCCGCCCCAGACGATCGTGTACCCGTCCGGGAGCCGGACCTCCCGGGCGATCCGCTGCTGCGCCTCATCCACAATACTCCCGATGTCCCGTCCTTGGGTATTGAAGCTGACTGGCAGGTACCGCTGAAGTTGATCGCGGTTGATCCGACCCGGTCCCTCGTGCATCCGGATAGTGCCGAGATCGCTGAGTGGAATGAAGGCCCCACCAACAGCCGTCAGTCGAATGTTCCCGATGGTCTCGATGCTGTTCCGATCATGTTCCGGAAACCGCACGACCAAACTGAACCGTCGATTCTCTTCGTATACCCGGGTCGCAGCTTCTCCTCCGATCGCGATCGCGATGACCGCGCGCACATCCGAGACGTTGATGCCGTGTCGGGCGATCTTGCCCCGATCGATGTCGATCGTGATGTACGGCTGCCCGAAGAGTTGCTCTACTTTTAAATCTACGACGCCCCGAATCGTGCCGAGGACACCGGCGATCTCCTCCGCCGTGTGACGCAGCTCATCCAGGTCTGGTCCGAACAGCTTGACTGTCGCCTCCGTGCGCACCCCCGAAACCAATTCGTCCACCCGTTGCTGGATCGGCTGGCTGAGCAGAAAGCTGGCGCCGGGCACCCGTGCCAGCCGCTCGCGGATTCGCTCTTTCAACTCCGGCATGGTAGTAGCCGTCGTCCACTCCTGAATCGGACGCAACGAAGCGACGGAATCGCTTTCGTTCGGCTCCTGCGGGTCGTTCCCCAATTCCGTACGTCCGATCTTGGACACCATCATCTTCACTTCGGGAAACTCCATCACCGCTTGTTGTACCTCGCGTTCGATCTTGATCGATTGCTCCAAAGAAATGCTCGGCAAACGGATCGTGAGGGGGGCCATCGTACCTTCATTCAGAATGGGGACAAACTCCGACCCCAAAAATGGAACGAGCGCAATACTTCCTGCCAGCATGAGCCCGGTGGCTGTCAGTACCACGCTCCGATTTCCTAACGCCCAGCGCAACACGGGAAGATAGGAACGTTTGGCCCATCGGAGCACTAAGGGATCGGGGTCGTTGTGCCCTGCCCGCAGAGTCAGATTACACAAGACCGGCGACAGTGTGACCGATAGGATGAGCGACACCATCAGGGCAATCATGATGGTATAGGCCATCGGCTTGAACATTTTGCCTTCCATGCCTTGGAAAGAGAGGATGGGCATGAAGACGATGATGATGATCAGAATGCCAAAGACCACAGGGCGGGCGACCTCCCGAGCGGCATTGAGGATGAGGGCCTGTCGAGGCAGGCCCTGGTGACGGGGATCCGACAGATGCCGGTGGATGTTTTCCACCACCACCACAGAAGCGTCGACCATCATGCCGATGGCGATGGCCAAGCCGCCCAAGGACATCAGATTAGCAGTAAGATCGAGCCGATCCATCACAAAGAACGTCACGAGCGGCGTCACGATGAGCGTCGCCGCCACAATTAAGGCGCTCCTGGTATCGCCCAAAAACACGAACAGCACGATTACCACCAGGACAATACCCTCGCCCAGCGCCTTATAGACGGTCGCCAACGCGGCGGAGATCAATTCGATACGATCATAAAAGGGAACGATCCGCCATCCTGCCGGCAGCAGCCCCTTGTCCTGGATCTCGGCGATCTTGACTTTGAGGCCTTCCACGACGTCACGGGCGTTTCCACCGCGCAGCATGAGCACGATCCCTGCCGCCACCTCGCGCTCACCGTTCAGGACGACAGCTCCATGGCGAATGGCATGGCCGATCTGTACCCGGGCGACGTCGCGGATGTGCACGGGAGTGCCGCCCGCTTCCTTGACGACAATGTCCTCAACGTCGCTCAGTCTCCGGATCATCCCCACGCCGCGGACAATGAACTTTTCGGCATTTTTCTCCAGCACGTTGCCTGCGGCATTCGCATTGTTGTTCGCCACGGAAGCAAACACCTCGTGCAGCGAGAGACTGTATTTGCGCAACAGTTCAGGCTCGACGAGCACCTGGTACTGTTTGACATACCCGCCTTGCGAGTTGACGTCGATCACTCCGGGGACGCCCTTGAGTAACGGCCGGATGACCCAGTCCACCACAGTTCGCTGTTCAATCAATTCTTGTTCCACCGCGGCGGCGTCCAGACCGGCATGCGAAGGGCCTTCCAGATAATACTGATACACCTCTCCCAGTCCGGTGCTGTTCGGCGTCATCATCGGTTCAGACCCGGGCGGCAAGTGCTCCCGCACTTCAATCAGTCGTTCAAGCACGAGTTGGCGGGCAAGGTTGATGTCCATCTGATCGTCGAACACCACCGTAATCAGCGACAATCCTACTTTGGTGAGCGAGCGTAGTTCCGTCAGATGCGGAACCCCGGTGACTTGTTGCTCGATGGGAAACGTCACCAGCCGTTCGACCTCTTCGGGGGACAAGCCGGGCGCTTTCGTGACGATTTGAACGAGCACACTCGTCACATCTGGAAACGCGTCGATCGGGATCGTACGGAAGGAATAGAGTCCCACAAGGGCAAGGAGGCCGGCGAATGTGAGGATCAGCAAGGGTCGACGAAGAGAAAAATCAAGGAGTTTGTCGACCATGGCTCAGTCTTTGGGCTTCAACAGCTCGGATTTCAAGATAAAGGCGCCCTCCGTGACGACCGCTTCCCCTTCCACCACCCCGTCAATGACCGCGGCGAAGGTCCCGTTCCTGTCGCCCAACCTGATCGTCCGCGCTTCATAGACGCCGGTTTCCTTCTGCACAAACACGAAGCTGCGATTTCGATCATGCTGAACGGCTGCTTCGGGAATAACCAGGACATCCGAGGCAGGTTCGGACGAGACGCGGATCGTGGCGAACATTTCCGGCTTTAGACGACCGGTGGGATTCGCCAAGATGAGACGCACCTGCATGGTTCGCGTAGCGGTGTCTAGGACGTCGCCGACATACGAAACGATCCCCTGGAACACTTCGTCAGGATACGCAGCGACATGGACTTCGACCGGCTGATTCGGAACGGCAGTCGCGCTGTTCACATAGGAGATATCTTTTTCCGAGACATTGCCCACCACCCAGACCGTCGAGAGATCGGCAACCACAAAAATTTTTCGGTTGGTTTCGACCACCTCGCCTTTGGTGAGATTCCTCGCGATCACCCGGCCGGCGAAGGGCGCCACAATGGGAACATGCGAGCGGATCGTTTGAGTCCGCTCCAGGGTTCCGATTTCCTTGTCGTCCATGCCGAGCAGCCGGAGTCCTTCGCGCGCCTCTTGAGCCTCGGCACGGATACTGATCATCTCTCCTTCGCGGCGCTGCGCCTCTGCCTGGCCGATGACTTTCTCCTTGAAAAGAAACTGCGCCCGCTGATAGGCCTGCTCCGCCACATGTCGTCGTGCCCGGGCCTTTAGGTAAGCAGACTGGGCTAGTCCGAGATCACTGCTATGGAGCACCGCCAACAGCTTATTGGGCGTGACCGCTTGTCCCAATTCGGCATGCACCTCGGCCACCCGCCCACGCACGAGGGTCGTAATATTCGCCAACGCATGTTCGTTCGGCCGTATGACGCCGGGAAAGGTACGGTAGGTACGAAATGCCGTTCGTCCGATCGTCTCCACCGTCACACCAGAGCGGGTGACTTCTTCTGGCGGGAGCCGAACAAGACGTGCCTCGTCCGACGAACGTTTCACTCTGCTCTCCTCCGCAGGGGCCGGCGCTCGGTCACAGCCCGTGGAGGATGCCAACAGAAGCATGGCGAAGAAGACCCTGCAGGTCGCACTCAGACGGCTTCGCAGGCGCGCATGACGCTCACATCGATTTGTACATCGGCCAGGAGAAATGACCATGCTGCTCATCTGTTCTGTTCGCACTTAGAGTGGACCGCCCACGGCTCGCTCATACCGCGTGAGCGCCAGGGAGAGTTCGAAACGCGCCAGATTGTAATCCACGGTGATCTGGCGTTGGACCCGTTGGGCATCGAGGACATCCAGGAGGCTGGAGGCACCCTGTCGGAAGCTCAATTGGGCAATGCGAAGCGCTTCTTGCGCTTGCTTTAAGAGCCCTTCTTCGTACACGAGGATCTGTTCTTGAGCCGTTTCCGCCTCTCGAGCATGTTGGTTGATGGCACGGCCAAGGTCGTTCCTGGCACGAATCAGCTCTGCCTCTTCTTTTCGTTGAGTGCCGAGCGCTGTCGCAATGTGCCCTTGCTGCAGATACCATAGGGGCGTCGGCACACTCACGCCCGCCACCACCCCCTCACGTCCTGTCTCTCTGGCATACCCGCCAAACAGGGTCACGTTCGGCACACGGCCCTGCCGCTCTTTGGTGACGGTAGATTCAGCCTGCTCCACCAGTTTTCCCTGGCGTTTGAGGATAGGATGTTGCGACAGGTCCCTCGTCGCCATCTGCTCCGGATCCAGACGATCCCGGAGTAACCGGAAATCTCCTTGCACCTTGTACCGAGGCCCTAGGGCCCCCGCAGTCAAGGTGTCCAATCCAACGAGTTTCACGCGCACGGCATTCTTGGCTTTCGTCAACTCTTGCTTGGCTTTGAGCACCTCCACCTCCGCCTTCACCGCTTCGAATTGAGGGCCTTCGCCGGATCGAACGCGGGCTCTTACAATGCGCGCCACTTCCTGAACAATCTCCAAGTTCTGCTGAAGAAGGTCTACCGTCCGTTCCGCCAGCAGCAGTTCGTAGAATGCCTGTTTCACCTCCGCAATGAGATTGAGCTTGGCTTCTTCGAGGCCGACCGTCGCGCTGGCCAGACCGGCGTCTGCCGCGTCCTTACGGGCCGCCCGCATACCCGGCCATTCCACCGTCTGATGCAGCGTCATGCCATACTCGTTCGTACGCGTCCCGGTGCTGGGGTCTCGAAGCGCGCCCCTTCCCGTATTGCCGCCGATCGTGGGGTTCGGATAGGCGCCGGCTTGGGTTCGCCTGCCCTCATTCTGTTCGATTACGCTTTGGGCACCCAGGATCGCAGGGTTCCGTTCCAGCGCCAAATCGATGATGCTGGTCGAGGTCGAACGTGCGCATCTGTTCTTTCACCTGGGCGAAGGACGGCATCAGCGTCCCACTCGTCCCTGCCACCATCACGGTCATCAATACGACACAATTCCAAAGCCGAGTCGGCATGTGCTGCCTCCTTCGGAGTCACGATTAGGTTGTTCGATCGAGATCGAAGTCGAAGTCGAACCAGACCGTCGACGCTGCACTAACTCTGTGCGGTCGGAGGATGAAACAGCCGGAAGACCAGAAGGGTGGACGGAGGAATTTCGTTCATCGAGGTATGCGAGCGGCTTGATTCGCAATCCGACACACTCACTCGAGAAGCGACATAGTCGTCCGGCGTCTCTTGCGACGAATCGTCCTCGGAATCGGTCGCCACCCCCGTGTCACTGAACTCGCAGGCTTGCTCACTCCCAGTATTGCCGGTCGAGCCGCACATGCTATCGAAAGACCACCCGATCTGCGCGACCGGGAATACGGTGCAGAGAAGCAGCGCGAAGACGAAAATGGAGGAAAATGAACGGATCGTTGCCACAGCACCTTTAAGTAAATACGAGGATGACGAGGTTGTCAATACGTTCTTGAAATGTGTAAGCGGCCCCCTAGCGGTTGTGCGCAGCTAAGACACTTGAATCTATAGTACCCTGCTCTCAGCCTCTGTTACAAGAACAACCGTCCGGAACCCCCCGGTGGTTCTGCTCTGTCATCGAACGACGAGCACTGAACAGTTCGCGTGCTGCACCACCCGCGTCGACACGCTCCCGAGGAGAAACCGAGCGATGGCGCCCAGCCCTTTGGCCCCCATCACGATCAGATCGGCATGCTGTTTGGAGGCCACCTTCATGATCTCTTCAGCAGGTTTCCCAAGCTGACATACGGGCTCGGCCGTAAATCCCGCCTTGACCAGCTTCCGCACGCTCTGTTCGACCAGCCTGCTGCCTGCCACTTTCAACCCCGGGTACTTGATGAAGGGCATCACATGGATCACGCTCACGTGAATCGGCACTCGCCTGCCCAGGCCGGTTGAACAATCCGGTTGAAACTTGGTCAGCACAAACGCCAGTGCTTTGGCCGATGTGTCCGATCCATCGGTCGCCAAGGTGATCCGACGCAACGGCGCCGCCTCGGCCTTGACGACAAGCACCGGACAGGTTGCATGATGGATGATATTCGTCGATACGCTGCCGAGCATGAAGCGGTCGAGGGCGTCGAGGCCCTTACTGCCCACCACCAGGAGCCCATCCCGTTTCGGCGCGCGTTTCAAAATCACCGGTGCAACCGCCCCTTGCTCCTTGCGGGCCGTGCCCTTGAGCTTCAGCAAAGCCAACTGCTGTGTGGCCTCCGTGAGGGTTTTAGCCGAGCGCATTTCCATGCGTTGAATTTCTTCCTGGATGTACCGCTCGTTGCCGACCATCACCGGCTGCACAAGAAACGGAGCGCGGAGCGCGCCGACATCCAGCACATGCAGCGCTGTTACCCGTGGCGGCTCCACGAACGGCAGCTTGGCCACCCAGTTCAGCCCCCATCGCCCATACTTCGATCCATCCGTCGCCACGAGCACATTCATGATGCGCATCCTTTCGATTGAGCTCCCATCACGTTCGAACCGACAGGCTGAAACCGGCTGTGAAATGCCTCCGGCGACAGCCCCGCGAGGGCCGCGCAGCGGCCCAGCGCCACCGGATCGTTTAAGTCCTCCTCAGACAGCCGAATCATATACTGGCGCGCAATCTGGTACGACTGCGCCGTGATATCCACCATCCGAACGTTCGCCCGGCCGGCAGCCGAGGCCTTGCGAGTAGTCCTACGCGGACGGCTCCACATCCGAGACGCCCAGGTGAGATGAGATCTCTTCATGGCTCTCCTCAAGATCGCTCGCGGAGGGGGGGGTCAGAAAAGTAGCATGTTCCAGGGTTTTTGTCTCTACCTCTGAGCCGTCAAGAGCCGTACCATCTGCTAAGCTTGTCTTAGCATAGGCACTGAGACCTCGGCGCAAGAAGGGGCATTGCGATGTGGCTTCGTCGCGGATCCGAGCTCTTGATGATGGGGATGCTATGGGGATGTGCCATGGTAAATGGCACCGCGCCTCCTGGTTCTGCGCCATTATTTCAAGCCGATGCGACCGATACAGTAATCTTGCAAACCGTACATCGAGAACAAGAAACGCTGCTGAGCACCTGCAGACAGCACCAGTCCTGTGATCAGGTACATTTCACACGTGCGATGGTCGCGTTATTCCAGAATGGAGAGGCGGCAGCGGCCTCCTTTCAGCAGGCGATTGCCGTCGCGCCGAACGGTCCATTCGCGGATTCAAGCGCACTCTGGATTCGGTTTCTTTCCAACCGAGCTTCCCACCCTGCTTCCGCTGACAAGCCCAATGAGGCGTTAGGGGTGATGAAAGGGCTGGTGCGCACATGGTTGGGACAACAGCGTGCGGAAACTGCCAAAAGCCCGGACGTAGCAGTACACACTCTTCGGCGGCGGATTCGTACTCGCGATAAGCGGATCGCGGAATTGACGGATCAGCTCAGCGCCCTGAAACAGATCGATTCGGATGCGCATAGGAACAGCAAGTTGAGTCTGCCGAGGACTCCATCCAAGTAATCACTGCCGGATCATCGCCACGCCAGACCACATCGCCCGACCCATGCCCCCGGCGAGCCCCACCCTCTTCGAGACCCACCTTCCGAATCGACAGATTGACCGGATCCGTACGCTACAAATCATATTATCCAGGGATGAGCCGGTCCGGCCGCCATCCGAGGCGTTGCGAGTAGTCTTCTGCCGACGACTCCACATCCGTGACGCCCAGTGCGATGTGAAATCCCTTCAAGGCACTCCACTCAAGGCCGCGCGAACGAGGCGGTCAGAAAAGTAGCATGTCCCCGTTTTTCGGCCCCGGATCCTCTGGGTTTCGGATCAACCCTTCAAAGGTTGAAGAAACTCTATATTTAATGGGACACTGCAACGAACTGCGGTCGTAGGCTTACCGGATGAGATGCTGGGACAAGTAATTAAATCTTCTGTGGTTTACTGAATTGGGATAACGGCGAGTTCCGAGGAGTGATTGCCCATTGTAGCGAAAAGCTCCCGTGTTATTATGGTGCCAAAGTTTGTTGAAGCATTGTCAGAATTGCCTAAACCCACCAGTGGTAAGGTAGATTATCCACCGTTACGTCGGCGTGAAAGGCTGTGAGCCCCCACCCCCGCAGGGAAGCGGTCTCAAGAGTATCCACTTTACGTCTCTTGGTCCTTTCGGAGATTGACGACTGGGATTTTGGCCCACAATTGAAAGCTTGCGGGCATGAGATTGTAGCCTGGGTTCGCCCTACGTGGGGGCGAGACCCAAAGTGTGGCGGACTTTGTCAGGCGGTCAGGACCACCGTCACAACTATATTGTCCCTATCCAAACCGACACGGACAATTAAACCTAGGTTCGATACCTGGTCATGGCTTGATAAGGAAAAGATCCCGCGCATTCCTTGTCCCAGCGTTAATGCTCCCCAGTTTATCGAATATGTGAAGGGTTTGAACATCGATTCTATCGTGGTCTGTTTCTTCTCTCAGATTTTAAAGACGGCAATTCTCCAAATTCCTCGGTTAGGAATCTTAAACTGTCATCCCTCATTACTCCCTCGTTATGGAGGACCACATCCGGCATTTTGGATGCTCAAGAATGGGGAATCGGTTGCAGGGATCACCGTTCATATGATGACGGAGAAAATTGATGCAGGGGATATTGTGGCCCAACAAGAACTGCTTATCGGAGAGAACGAGAATGCTGGGCAATTGTTGCAGCGACAATACCATGCATCTGCTGCGCTCCTGACAGAAGCCGTCAATGCCATGGCACAAGGAACAATGGACCTCAGGCCACAAAATGTCGCGGAACGTAGCTATTTTGGAAAGAAGAAAGCAGCCGACACCATTCTTGATTGGAACGGGTCTGCGAGACAAATTGCAAATCTGTTGCGCGCGATACAACCATTTGAACCTCTCACAGCATGTCTAAATGGTACGACCATCAGGATTTACGATGCGCGACCTCAAGAGGGACCTCCGTCAGGGAGAGTTCCGGGAGAAATCATGGCAAAGCAATCGGGAAGACTCCTGGTACAGACCGGCAACGGGTATCTCGAAATACGGTCCTATGAAATCGTACCGTTTCACGGTTGGGTCAATCGTATTTTGCAAGTATTCCTGCTGGCAGTCGGCAGCCGTTTTGACCTTGCTCCGCAGCAACGGGGCAGCATCTAAAGCAGTCGCATGAGCAGGGTATGCAAACCCGTAGGAATGGCCTGTTGACCTTCACTACGTCAAATCCCTCCCTGTCAACATGGGTGAAACACTCAGCTTTATAGAGGGTACTGAGCAGGGCGAGAAAGCATTTTCAGGATGAGTGCGAGCGGTTCCGCAGTGGTTCTGGAAGATCGGCAACGGACATCCCGCTTAATCTTCGTCGTATAGATTCCACCCTCTCCGATCATCACCGTATTCCCGTTCATGTATAATGGGGTGTCTCTGACCTCGGCTCTACGCATCTGACATGGCCGCAATATACATCTAGAGAGGAGGAACACCATGAGCACGGCAACGGTGGAAATCCCGACTCACCAAAATGTTACAACCTTTCTAGGCGCGCCCCGGAAGATGCTGATCGGCGGCAGGTGGCTTGAAGCCGCGTCGGGAAAGACCTTCCCGACCTACAACCCTGCCACGGGCGAAGTCCTGGCCCAAGTGGCCGAAGGCAACAGCGCCGACGTTGACCGGGCGGTCACCGCTGCGCGGAAAGCCTTTGAGAGCGGCCCGTGGCGTACGCTCACAGCCTCGGAGCGTGGACGGCTGATCTGGAAGCTCGCCGACCTTGTCGAATCTCACCTGGAAGAATTCGCCCAGCTGGAGTCGCTCGACAATGGGAAGCCGGTCAGTGTGGCCCGCGTGGCGGATGTGCCACTGGCCGTGGACCTCTTCCGGTACATGGCTGGTTGGGCGACCAAAATCGAAGGCAACACGATCCCCATTTCGGTGCCCTACACGCCCGGCGCCCGGTATCTCGCCTACACGCTGCGCGAGCCGGTCGGCGTGGTGGCCCAGATCATCCCCTGGAACTTTCCGCTGCTCATGGCGGCCTGGAAGCTAGGCCCCGCGTTGGCCGCTGGCTGCACCATCGTCCTGAAGCCTGCCGAGCAGACACCGCTCTCGGCCCTGAGACTCGGCGAGCTGATCTGTGAAGCGGGATTCCCAGATGGGGTGGTCAACATCGTGCCCGGGTACGGGGAAACCGCTGGCGCGGCGCTGGCGGCGCACCCGGATGTGGACAAGGTGGCCTTCACCGGTTCCACCGAAGTGGGGAAGCTCATCCTTGGGGCGGCCGCCAGGAATCTCAAGAAAGTGTCGCTGGAGCTCGGAGGGAAGTCCCCCAACATAGTGTGCAAGGACGCCGATCTGGAGGCGAGCATACCCGGGGTCGCGAGCGCGATCTTTTTTAACCACGGCCAGTGCTGCTGCGCAGGCTCCCGGCTCTTCGTCGAGAAGGGTATCTTCGACGAGGTGGTGGCGGGCGTGGCTGAGGACGCGAAGAAGATCAAGGTCGGGCCGGGCATGGATCTCGCCACCCAAATGGGCCCGTTGGTGTCGGACGAGCAGCAACGGCGGGTGCTCGGCTATCTGGAGTCGGGCTTCTCCGAAGGCGCCAAGGCAGTGGTCGGCGGGCGGAAGCTGGGCGACAAGGGTTACTTTGTGGAGCCGACCGTGCTGGTCAATACCACGCAGAAGATGAAGATCATGCAGGAGGAAATCTTCGGGCCGGTTGTATGCGCAGTGCCGTTTACAGACTTGGGCGAGGTACTCCCGGCGGCGAACGACTCCATCTACGGCCTGGCGGCGGCGGTCTGGACTCGCGATGTCGGCAAGGCCCACCGCATCGCGGCCGAGCTGCGCGCAGGGTCGGTGTGGATCAACTGCTACAACATCTTCGACGCTGCGCTGCCCTTCGGCGGCTATAAGCAATCCGGGTGGGGCCGCGAGATGGGGCACGACGCGCTGGAACTGTACACCGAGGTGAAAGCCGTCACCGTACAGCTGTGAAAGATCACTGGAGAACGGAAGGATCGGCGAAAGAGTACAAGCTAGTGCGTGCGTGCGGGGTGATGACGGATCTGACTGGACTGCGTTGGTTGATAGTTCGTTGAGGGCCAGGTCTGCCGAATCTCTGCCCCTACCGGTCGGCGGTTACACACTTCCGGAGCAGCCCCTTCACATTACGCCAGGCGGAGAAGCCTCCACATCCGAGACGCCCAATGCGAGATGAAATCTCTTCAAGACCCTTCCCTCAAGGCCGTGCATCCAACGAGGGCCTCGTGCTGCCTTTTCTGCAACATCACGCTTTCTCTCCTAAGGGAGTCGCCGGACTGTCCTTCACTGCGCGCATCGAGCGACCACCATCGATCTAATTGACCCTTCCAAACTGGCTTGCTTTTTCTCTCTTGGAAGGGCACCCATGTTGGTCCTACTGCGGACGTCGAACGAGGCCCTTCTCAGGGCACGCGTTCCGGGAGCATAGGACCAACGTGGGTGTCCTTCCAATCCTTTTCATCGTGCGCGTTTTGCGAGAATGAACGATGGTCTGGTGGCTCCCTATCCCCTCCATTCAAGCTCGCTCGTCTTCTTTCTTTAAATGGGGCATCTTACGATTCTAGAGAACTGGCTCTCTTCGCCCATCGAGGGAGGGTTGACCGAGTATCTCGATCGGCGTAGCATATTGCCCTGACGTTCCAGTGACGGTGGCTGCTGCCTCATTCGCACTTTCCGGCCCGTCATTCTGCGCGCCGGATTTCGCACAGTCTCCTTCACTCCTACGCCAGATTCTTTGTCGTAGAGCATCCACGTCCGGATGCGGATCCTTTGGAACGAGGGTCCTCATGGTGACTGTCTGCCGCCGAGTCCTCCTTCCCTCCTTGGCACCGATCCTTGTGCCAGCTGTCTTCTCCGTGCTCGCACCGAATCCCATTCAGGCCGGTGAGACTCCGTCCTTTCTGCCGGCTGCCGCTGCGCCTACCGAACGTCTCTCTCCGTCGATCACCTGGCTGGACGAGCTTGAGCACAGGCTGACGACGTACTTCACGAAGAAATATCCCGCTTACGATTTCTCACCGTACGCGCAGGAACTGGATCGAATCCGTGGTGCGGTCAGCCTGGGGAATCGGTGGAGCGCCAAGCGGGAGATGGGCGTGTTTCTCACAATGCTGGCGAGTCGTGCCTATGGTCTGGGGGACGATGCGGCCGAGGAGTTGGCCTTGCTTTCGCAACGAATCATGCCGGACGAGGAGTTCGGCATTGTCTATCCCGGCTTGGAAACCGAGCCGCCAATGGAAGGAGATCGCGCCGGAGATTGCAGTGAATGTCCGAACATCAGGGGGAGGATCTGATCATGGCTTCGCATACACCTGTCACTGATCGCATTCTCGGCGCAGTCCAACGCACGCATGGGTGCGATCTGGATACCTTGACGAACAGTCTCTCCGACCTGTCCTGGAGCCAGGTCTTTCTTGAAGTCGATCGGCTGAGCCGGGAGGGACAGGTGCTGGTGACATTCCGCACTGGAGGTCGCTACATGATCCGGCTGCCGGAGCACAAGAAGGGATCCGCGCCCCACCACGTCCGGTCCTGATCAACAAAGGGGTTTGAGGCGACCGCTCGCCAGACAGTAGGACTAGTCGCCGCAGATTGGCAGGGGCAGGATCGAAGGAGTGTACCTACTTCACCTTGGAGAAATCGGCAACGATTCTCGCCTCATTTCCGTCCTGAAGATTCACGACGAAAGCATTCGCCACACGCGCGGACCAAGCGATCAGAAAAGTAGCATTCCACCATTTTTTTGCCCAAGAGCGTCGCAAGAATGAAGCCGGGGCAGGCGCGTCTTGGGAAAACGATTGCAAAGCGATCGAAGGTCGGGCGGGAAAGAATGGGCACATTCTTCACCAGACGGCTAGCGATAGCCGTTTTGGAACACGTACATCGGGTTAATCACGGTCACGACGATCTTCTCCGCGGTGGTGAATCCGTCCTTCCTCATTTCCTGGGTGGCAAGAAATATTACTTCTCCAAGAATTGAGCCCACGACCGGCGTGATGATGAGATCTTGGATGCTGGGATGTTCCGCCCAGCTTTCGATGAAATATTCGAATGCCGTCGACATGAAAGTGGAGAAGAGGAAAGAGTACAGGGGACTCTCTCCGTAGTTGCGCTGAGAGAGATAGAATAGCGAGCCGAAATAGGGATGCCCCAGGTAATTGACAGTCCAGGGATCCTTGTCCAAGACAGGTGGCTCAGTCCATGCATTTTTGAATTTGTTCCAGGCTTTCTCATATTCATGTCCATCTTTGTTTGTTCCAGTGAACGAACTGGGGCCCAAGGCATAGACACCGATGCCGACGAGACTCGCCGCCGTGAAAACCGCGAAGGTTTTCACGGTGTGGTGGGGCGGGGGCGGACCGATCTGAGGCAGCTTGGATTCCTCCTCAGACAAGCTCCCTGGTTCTGGATGCAGGAGGGGCTGGTCGCGAAATCCGGCGTAGGTGTTGCGGAGCGATCCGGGCGAGACATGCTCACCAGACGCTGAGAGCACGCTGTGAGGCAAACGGAGTTCCATGCCATACCCTTCGAGACGAACCGTGCGATGGTACGCCCACGACTGCCGAAGCGGAGGTCGGATCGGGGCCAGGTCATCTCCGAAGGCCGTCACAACGGGAGGTCGGAGGTTCCCGATTTCGGGAGCCCACATCGCGTCTTCCTCAGGCATGGGCGTAATGGGGCCGAAGCGCAATCTTCCACTGGTTCGGACGATCAGGCCTGAAGACTTCCCTTCGAAGTCGGACTCAGGGACAAATCTCGCAGAGAGATCGTTGCCATCCGAAGTTGACTGAGCGGGACCGGACATCGGCAATGAGGCAGAGTGATTGGGGATCGAGAGGTCTGGGTCGAGCTCGCGAGGCAGCGATCCCCCGTCAATGCTCTCTCCCATCACTGGAGTGCGGAGCGCCGCGTCCTTTCCAGTGGCGCAACCAGACGTGCCCGCCAGCATGATCACCAATAGGATGAGAAGGGCGGATCTGCCTCCGGCGCTGCGTGCGGCACTGGTATGAGGAAGCCACCGGTATCGTGAAGGAACTTTGTTACGCATGAGGGAGAAAGGAGGCACAGATTGGCCGCTCAAGACGTTCACGACGATCCTTGGAGGGTGGACGTTCACTTTCGGGACGACCACGTTGCTCACGTTAAGCCAGTGTCAACCAACCACTGCGGCCGGACCAATAAGAGAGGTGGGTGGCAGCGACTGACCATCGGAAAAATAATGATCGAGGCGGGCAACCATCTCTCCCCCCGTCACTTAGATGGTCGCTGAGGTGGTGGTGTTTCGCGGAATGCTTGCAGATAGAGCGAGCATTGCTCTTTGGCGTCGGCGGGAGAGGCTTCGTGCTTTTTGAGGCATTCACGGTAACCAGCGAGCTGCCGGGTCATTTCCTCTCGATAGGCTGTTTCTGCCTGCAACCGACGATATTCCTGGCACTGCAGCGCGACATTCCCTGACCAGAACGTGTCACTCGGGAGCGATCCGCAGTCGGTAGTAGTGCTGTATTGCACACTCGTGCATCCCAGTACACCAAGGAACAGGAGTGGAAGATAGCGAAACACGTGTAGGTCCATATATGTCCTCATATGTCCTCCATTCGATCGAGCGTGATAATGGTCGGCGCAAACTTCTATCAAAGAACCAACCGGCATGCAAGAGAATTGGGCCTAGCGCTATCCCGCATTATTCATGACGGTTCGTCGCGAAATCGCTGAGCCATAAGGTCTGGTCTTCGCCGATCCTGATGGTAGGCTCCCTCGCTTTCCTTCTGCTCAATTCGCTTCATGTGCTGGTTGCCATGTCCTAAAAGAGCACGTACAAGCCGACCCCGACGCTCTGGACCTTTTGGGAGTAAAACTGGCCATACGGATTGTAGCCCCAATAGTAGTTGACAAGCAGACGCAGGCGCCTGGTTGTGCCCAGCCGGAACCATTCAAGGCCTCCTTCGACATTCGAATTAATGAGCCAGTTAAGCTCCTCAAACGCTTTAAAATCCGCCCCGAATACCGGGGTCACGAACAACCCGCCTTTGAGCGTCTGCCCTAACAGGGGCGAACGAATCTCAGGCCCGCGCAGCTCGGCACCCCACTGCGCTTTGAGACGATCAATGCCCTCCGGTTTCCGGTGAATAAGATACCCGCCCCCCCCATAGATTCGGCCCCACCCGCCTGGCGTGTTGAACGACAGGATCCCGTCGAATTCTTCGAAGCTCAGCTCGATCGCGTTGAACCCCGGTCTGCTCAAGAGGAACTGGTCTCCCAGGTGGCTGCTCTGGTGGTAGAGACGCACCCGTGCGGAGACGAATTCACTCCGCCATGACACCGGCACCCCGATGAGAAAATCCGTATTGATGAGCTCGGTCGGTCCGGACAGATTGAACTGCGAGAACGCGCCCAGCAACAGACCGACCTGCGTACCATCACACGATCCTTCTTTGCGACGGCTCCAGAGGCCGAAGTTTTCTCCCAATGCGACCGAGCTGATAGTGTTCGAGGTCTTCGATTCCAGTACCTGAGTCTGCTGTATGGTCGCGAAGGTTTGCGGTTCCTTCGGATCGGCCATCAAGGGGGGAAAGACATCGCCGTCTGGCAAGAACACGTTTTCCCACACGGTCTTCTCCTGTTCAGGGTGACTCACCGAGTTCGGATTGAAGCGGCAATCCACGTCCAGCCGATCCTTCTCCCCCGGTACAGGATCCGCTCCTGCGACGGACGCCAGGAAAAACCACGCCGTGCACGCCCACAACCACGCAACCGCCCGGCTAGTGCGCCGCCATGATGTCCTTGAGATCCGCTCCACTCATCACCTCTTTCTCAAGCAGAAGCTTGGCGCCCCGGACAAGGGCACTGTGCTTCTCTGCCGGCAGCCGCTGAAAAAAGTACCCGCGCCGATGCAGCAAGGACACCGCCACCATCGGCACTTCGAGATCCGCAGACGAGCGAATTGTGTCGCCGGCGAGCACACCAAGCCCTCCCGTATAGGTCGGCATCCCAGATTCAAGACCCGATCTCCATGGAAAAGTACGCGACGAACGGTGGTTGCACCATTAACGGTCCTCTCAGGGACATCCTCGTTACACCATGAACTAACTCAACGTCGAATGAATCCGGTCGCCCACGTAGTGCATGATCGCCATCACGCTGACGCCAATGACGAAATGCTACGCGATGACTTTCCAGGCCAGGATCTGCTGGGCCCGCGCCAAAAGAGGGCTCAGCACTTCGAGCAGCGTGAGGCCCCACACCACGCTCGCCGTCATGGCCTCTTCTAACAGGATGCTGAAAAAGTCGCTCTTCTCACCCGCCCGACCCCGGCGCGCTAAGACGCGCCTTGTCCCATGCGGCGTTCTCGCTTCGCTCAGAAGCTCAACATTGAGGAGAGGCTTCTCGGAGGACGGAAGCACAGGAGGGGATTTTCCGTTCGCCAAGATCCATTCTAGGGGCGAACGGCCCACATGAAGTGCGATAGTACCTCCTCGCCTCTTCGCTCGCTGCGGCCTTGCCTGGGACAAGGCGCGTCTTAGCGCGCCGGGGTCGGGAGGGTGAGAAGGTCGCCTTTTTGAACATCCTGCGCGGTGTTTTCCTGTTGTCCTAGATGTGCAGACCATTGAATTTCCACCGTGCCACAATAGTTTTTCCGCAGCCTGCTAGGAGCCTGTCCGACATTGACCGTTCTACTGCGGCGAACGATCCGCGGCCATCTGCGTCGTGCTCGGCCCGAGACAATCCTCAATGTATTCCTGCGAATACACCTCCAGTTTTCCGGGCCTGCGGCCCTCGCATCTGGCCGCACCTCCTGCACCTCGTCACGAACGGCAATGTCGGACAGGCTCCTCACGGCAATAGCAGCACCGGCACGACAGTCAGAAATCTGCAAAAGCGGAACTAAGTATCTGACGGGGAACAGCCACGGGCGACTGTTCACAAGATAACAAGAATCGATGCCGCAGATTGGCAGGGGCCAGGATCGAAGGATTGTGCCTACTTCACCTTGGAGAAATCGGCAACGATTCTCGCCTCACTTCCGTCCTGAAGATTCACGACGAACACGGACGCCGCAGTGGGATCAAATTTTTCATAGGCAAACAATGCGGTAAATCGTGAGCGGTAGATCGGCCCGCTTCCCTCATTCTTTCGGCCGCGTTCGGCTTTTCCGATATCGATGGGCTTGATCTTCTTTGAGCCCTGTTGCAACTCGATCAATGCACCTTCTGCAAAGTATTCGTCATCGCCACAGAGCTGAACTTCAATCTCCATATTGGGCATATCCACGACTTTCTTGATGAACTCCTCGGGCATGCGCACATCCGTCTTCCGCTTCTTGGACTCTGCCGCTTCCTGCCTGCCAAAGGCCTCAAGTCGATAGCGCTTGGTCCGGAGGATGGCACTGGCTCCGCAGGGATCTTTCTCAGGGTCGGCTCCCACGCGCGTGACCATGGAGGCCTGTTGAAGGACCTTCTTAACGTCTTCCGGGGTGTTGGCCTTCTCCAACGGCGCCCGCCCGGCTTCCAAGGCCTTCTGCGCCTCTTCCGCGGATAGATTCACATCAATTGCCAAAACCGGCTGGAGCCCGACGACCGTCAACAGGCCCATGAAAGCACAGGTGGCGACGCCACTGACTCGCGCCACTGATGTCAGGCATCGCACCCTCATTACTCCCTCCGTAACCAAGAAAGCGAATGATGGGGCGGCATTGTACGGAAACTCCGTACCCCTTTGCAATCAACCTGGAAAGCGGGCCCAGTTGGCATAGGGCTTGATGACATAGAGTTCGTCGAGATCGACCGGCACTCTCACCCCGGCTTGCGCAAGCAGCTGAGAGGCCAGGCGGAGCGGCAGGCCGACCACGGTCGGAAAATCTCCGCCTATGGAATCGATCAGGTCACCGCCCTCTCCTTGGATCGAGTACGCACCGGCCTTGCCGAGACTATCTCCCGTCGCGAGGTAATGTTCGTGCGTGTGTTCATCGAACGGCTTCATCCTAACGATGGCCGTGGACAGGGCGACGACGTTTATCGCGCGAGTTGAACAGACGAGCGCGACCGCCGTGCGTACGTGATGATCACGACCGGCCAGGCGCCGAAGCATCGCGCGGGCCTCCGCCAGATCAGCCGGTTTCCCGAGTACGTCATGATCCAACTCAATCACCGTATCGCTCCCCAGCACGATCGCCTCCGGCTCTTGCCTCGCGACCGACTGGGCCTTGCCCTGCGCGAAGGACTGCACCTGTTCGATCGCAGGCCGATCCGCCACCAGCCGCTCCTCGAAGGATGGGTGTTTGACGTCGAATGGGATACCCAGTAGGGCGAGCAACTCGCGACGGCGCGGAGAGGTTGAAGCCAGAATGAGTGACATCTACAACGTCGGAGAGGGTTCAGCAGAAAGCAGTATCTGGTCAGAGACCTCGGTGAGACTCGCGCAGTGCATGCGAAAATCGGCGAGCACCTGCTCCAGATCGGCGACTGAAGAGACTCGGAACATAGCGGCTCGAAGCGAGGCGGCATGAGGAAACCCTTTGCAGTACCAGCCCAGGTGTTTGCGCATCCGCCGAAACTGGTCCTGCCCACAGGCCGCTTCGAACCGTCGGGCATGATCGAGCAGCATCTCGAAGCGAACGTCGAGTGGTGGCACCCACGGTTCGAGCCCTTCCTCAGGCCGATATTGCTGCAGAACGAGTCGCACCGCCTCGTTCTGCTGAAAGAACCAGGGGGCTCCGAGCGCAGCTCTTCCAACCAACACGCCATCGACTCCGGTGTCCCGCACGCGACGGACGACGTCGTGATAACTGTGCACGTCCCCATTGCCGAACAGTAATGTCCCGCTCCCCCGCACGATCTCCGCCGCCCGGGCAATGGCGTTCCAATCCGCTTCCCCTCGATACATTTGTTGCAAGGTGCGGCCATGCAGGGAAATCACTGCCGGCTTTTCCATGAGGAGATGTTCGATCCATCGGTCGACGACCACCACGTCGTAGCCGAGGCGTGTCTTGACGGACAAGGGAATCGTGCGTCGGACGAGCGGACGGGCGTCCTGCCGCTGCTCGTTCATCCTCCAGATCGCCGCCACTCTGCCCGGCTTGAGCCCCGCTTCCTCAAGAGTCTGACCGGCCGCCCAATCGGCGATCCCCTGACGAGCGGCCTGCATGATGGCCTGAGCCACATCCGGCGTTCGGATCAGCCCCGCTCCTGATCCGGATGAGGCCACACTCCGCGAGGGACAGCCCATGTTGATATCCAATCCATCAAACCCCAACTCACACACGGCATGAGCGGCCTGATAGAAGAGGTCCGGTTCTTTCCCATAGAGCTGCGCAACAATCGGTCGTTCAGGCTCATGATAGATGAGGGAGTCCAACAAGAACTCCGGTCCCCGGCAAACGTCATGCACATGTGTGAACTCCGTGAAGGAAACATCCGGCTTCCCGTGCATCGCCACGGTATGGCGAAACGTCGCGTCGGTGACCCCATCCATCGGCGCCATCCCGATGATCGGTCTGGTGAGTGACTGCCAGAAACTCATCGGGTTCGTTCCAGCTCCAGCACCGGTTCCCCCACTTCATTCGCCTGGGCATAGGCCAGGCGCAAGCTGTCGCATTCCTGTTGTACGCAGACACGTACGTCCGGCGCACGCTCCGTCACAAATTCGAGAAACCGTTCGATCTTGAGTAGGAAGAAATCATACGAGTGCGTGAGCGGTCGTGGTGACCGAAACCAGAAAGCCACGAACTCTGTCAGGCAGAGACCCCGCTCCGCTAAAGTCCGGCAGGTTTGCGGAAACATCTCTGCAAGGTCTCCTCCCCAATGGAGAATTTCGTGCGGAACGTAGGACACACGGTACCCTGTTAAACCGGTCACCTCTGCAGCCGTTTCCTGCCACTCCGGGCCTGTCATGGGGGCTTGTCCCAAGATGATTCGCGCGTAGCGCGCATAGTCGTCGCGCAACTGCTCTCGATCAGACTGGCGCACAGGCTCCTGGACTGATGCTGGACGAGGCGTCAGTCCCATCAACGGTTCTACAGCCGTTCCTCTGGCCATCGTCTGCTGAACGAGGAGGGAGAAACACCGGACGGCCTCTGTATACTCTTCCACAATCAATTCGATCGGTTTGGTGTCCACTTCAAGCGCCACCGCCCGGAGGCTGACGAGGTTCGAATGGGCCAGAACCTGTTCGAGCATGGTGAAGAGGATCGAGGGAATCGGGGCGGCATGGGCATCGATCCATTCAGGAAGCCCCTCTCCCCCCTTTAGCTCACCAACCGACTCATGGCAGGCCAACCCCGCTACGTGGATTTCTACGACCCGCTCCAGGGGGAAATCGTCGAGGAATTCCCCAACAAATCGTTCAAGAGATATCCGTCGGCAGGCGGTGGTATAGCGATAGACCGTCCAGAGGTGTCCGATGTCCAGCACGAGACCGCAGGGCACCAACGCTGTGACGAGTCGGAAAAAATGGGGAATCGATATCGTACCGGCGGAAAAATACGTGAGCGGCGGCATCTCCAAGAGAAAGAGCGGCGCGACCCCGTCCGCTCGACAGCCCTGCCGATCCATCGCCTGCTGAACCGTCGCGATGTTTGCCGCTACCACCTCGGCGCTAAGCCGCGTATATAATGGCGGGACATACGTGCCAAACGAGTAGCCCGCCATCTGCTTCATCGCACATTCATGATTCAGCCAGAGACTCTGTATACTATTGAGTTGCGTAACCATTTCGCCGACATCCTGCTGAAAGAACGGAGACTCTTGAACGTCCGGCTGAGTGATCCACAGGCCTTCCCCGTGATACGCCAGCGGTATATCCGGCACAGCCTGTCGAACCGTTGTCAGTGCGGTCGTCGTTGCCTTAAAGACTTCGAGATAGCCCGGCTGGAGTCCTCGTTCCCTAAGCTTGTTCACCAGCTCGAACAGATCGGGAGAATAGACGTCGACTGACAGCCCCATCCCCTGTGGAGGGATTGCCCCGAGGCGACGCTGAAAGTCCTGTTGAACGAAATCGGGATCAACCATCGATCACCCCTTGTGCTGCGCTAGCAATTGGCATAGTCTATTCGCCCAACCCCTTGTTTGACAAGGGAAGCCCCGGTCACGGATCAGGGGGCCCCGTCTGCTATACTTGGCTTACGTCGTCGGAGGCGGAACCCTCACGAGTCGTGCAGGCGCGAATCGGGGGAGGTCTCGAATCCATGCCGAACGGCGATGACAAGCCCTTCAAGACGACACATCTCATACCCACTATGGTTGCCCATATGATGACACCAGGGGTCGTGCAAGTTCCGGGAGACGTATCTGTCAGTGAGGCGGCACTGCTGCTCGAACGAGAACAGGCGCCCTGCCTGCTCGTGAAGGATACCGATACCCGATTTGGCCTCATGACGCCGACCGACATTGTGAAGAAAGTCGTTGCTCAGGGACTTGAACCGCACGACATCGAAGTCCGGACAATCATGACACGCCCGGTGCAGTTCATCGAGTACGATGAGGCCTTGGCAGAGGCTTCGACACTCATGATGGCGACAGGTGCCTCTCTCTTGATTGTCACCAAAGAAAACCAACCGGTTGGGGTGCTCAGTGCACAAGACCTGATGCTCACGCCGCTCCGATGTGGCACGAAGATCCCCGTCGTCGTGAGTGTGGTCGGACGAGCCTCGACGCAGGGGCCCAACCATAACGCCATCATTACCCAACTGAGCCATGTCGGAGCGTTGGTTGAATCAACCGCGAAGATTCTGACAGGAACGAACGTCGTACTGGCGTTTTCCATTCCTGGCCAAAATACTCCCTTAACCATTCGTGGAACAGTCCTGACCAGCGGAATTCCGAGGGCAGAGCGCGGTGAGCCATCAAGCGGGATCCGCACCTGGCATGTCGATATTCAGTTCACTGACCTCTCATCGACCGATCTCGCGCGTATCAGGGCCTGGGCACTTCAAACAATGCCTGCCTCACCCAATCGCTCCTAACCTCACACATGTTCTCCGTTCTTTTGACCAACAGGCGATCAGCTGATAGAATTTCTTCTCTCCCTAGGATAAACCATAACCACACATGGATAACCCGATGAAGACTTCCCAGACCCGGTCCCGCCCCCTCCCCTCGAACGAGGAGTTGCTCAGCCAAATTCGTCTCCTGCTTGACAGTCCGGAAGACGACCTGCAAGCCGCGATCATGAAGGAACTCCTGGCTGGGACGCTTCGGCTCCACGATTCTCATTTGGACGTCCTGGACCTCAAGATCGTCAACCGCGCCGTAAAAGAACTGCGTCACGCCTTCCGCGTCTTTCATGACTATCGCGATCGACGCAAGATCAGCATCTTCGGTTCAGCCCGCACCGCCTCGGATGATCCGAATTACCAGCTGGCATTCCAGTTTTCCCGTCGGATCGTCGAGGAAGGGTTCATGGTTATTACCGGAGGGGCCGATGGGATCATGCGCGCGTGCCAGGAGGGCGCCGGTCGCGAGAACAGCTTCGGGGTCAATATCATGCTGCCCTTCGAGCAAGGCCCGAATGCCACGATCGCCGATGACCCCAAGCTTGTTACTTTTAAATACTTCTTTACCCGCAAACTCATCTTTCAGAAGGAGGCCAACGCCATTGCATTGTTCCCGGGCGGTTTCGGGACGCATGATGAAGGTTTTGAAATTTTGACCCTCGCCCAAACCGGCAAGAGCGATCCCCAGCCGATCGTGTGTCTCCAGGCTCCTGGTTGCGACTATTGGGACGACTGGTACGCCTTCGTCACACGCCAACTCTTGGCCCGTCAACTGATCAACCTTGAAGATCTCAGACTATTCAAAATCACCACGTCCGTGGACGACGCGATCGATGAGATCAGGAGCTTTTACCGCCGATTCCATTCGATTCGATATGTGGGCCGCCTCTTAGCCATGCGGCTGAAAACCCGCATATCCCCGGAACAGGTGGCCAGCCTTCATGAAACGTTTGGCGATCTGTTATCCGAGGGCACCTTCGAATTGCGCGGGCCGCTCCCTGAAGAACTAGACGAGCCGGATCTGAGGGACTTGCCTCGGTTGGCCTTTACCTCCAACCGCCGGAGCGCGAGCCGGTTGCGTCAGTTGATCGACCATCTCAACGCCCTCTAACCTCTTCTCACAAAGAGGCTTTAGTCTCGGAGCAGCATCATGGTATGCTCCGCGACGATGGCCGGTTCCCGCACACAGCATCCATTCTCTGAGCCCCCCACCGTCGTGCTCTATCACGCCGAATGTGCTGATGGGTTCGGCGCCGCTTGGGCGATCTGGAATCAATTTCCAGCGGCTCGGTTCATTCCCGTCAAACACGGGGATCCTCCCCCCACAGGGCTACAGGACCAACGAGTCGTCATCGTGGATTTCAGCTATGCCCGCGAGACGCTGGAAACCATGGCCACTGCAGACGCAGGCGCTCCTCGTGCTCGACCATCACATCACCGCGGAGAAAGCCCTCGCCGGCCTTCCCTATGCCTACTTCGACATGAAGAAGTCCGGAGCGGTCCTGGCTTGGGAATGGGCACACGATCAGCCGACGCCATGGCTCCTCGACTACATCCAAGACAAAGACCTCTGGACTTGGGCCCTGCCCTCCAGTCGAGAAATTAATGCGGCCGTTGCCTCCTATCCATTCGATTATTACCTCTGGAGTCACTTCAAGCAGAAGGAGTTGGAAGAGGAAGGCCGGGCCATCCTGCGTTATGAAAGCGAGCTCGTGAGCAAACTTGCGGCGCAAGCGATGTTGATCGACTTTCACGGAGCCGTCGTTCCGTCGGTCCACAGCGCGGTCTTGACGAGTCAGATCGGCGAACGCCTCTCCGTGGAGCATCCGTTTTGCGTCATTTGGCACGATCGCGATGGGCGCCGCTTTTACAGCATGCGCTCGCGAGAGGACGGGACCGACGTGGGGGCCATCGCCGCATCTTTCGGCGGTGGAGGCCATACGCACGCCGCGGGGTTTTCAGTCTCCCTTGGACCTGATGGCTCCTTGCCGGATAATCCGGCACTTCCTCGATCGGTCATCGACCGTCGCCGCTCTCCCTCCTAACAGGCTGCGGAAAAACTATTGTGGCGTGGTGAAAATTCAATAGTTCGTAAGTCTAGGGCAACCGGAGAACCGCGTGCAGGATGCTCAAAAAGGCGACCTTCTCACCCTCCCGACCCCGGCGCGCCAAGACGCGCCTCGTCCCAGGCAAGGCCGCAGCGAGCGAGGAGGCGAGGAGGTACATACCGCACTTCGTGTGGGCTGTTCGCCCCTAGAATGGATCTTGGCGAACAGAAAATCCCCTCCAGTGCTTCCGTCCTTCGAGAAGCCTCTCCTCAACGTTGAGCTTCTGAGCGAAGCGAGAACGCCGCATGGGAAAGGGCGCGTCTCGACGCGCCGGGGTCGGGCGGGTGAGAAGAGCGACTTTTTCAGCATCCTGCTAATGATGGCACCATGATCCCTCTGCATGACGACAACCCAACCGAGCGGACGCCGGTCGTCACGATCGCTTTTATCGCGGCCTGCGTCCTCGTCTTTTTCTACCAGGCAAGCCTTCCCGCCGGCTCAGGAGAGACCTTCGTCTTTGAGTACGGGGCAATCCCAGCCCTCGTGTTCGGGGAGGCCGACCTCCCTGAGATGGGCGTGGCCATTCCCGCCTACGCCACGTTGATCACAAGCATGTTCCTCCACGGCGGCTGGATGCACCTCATCGGAAATATGCTGTACCTCTGGGTCTTCGGGAACAACATCGAAGACGTCATGGGGCATTGGAAGTTCGTCGTATTCTACCTCACATGCGGAATTCTGGCCGCCTTGAGCCACGCACTGACCGATCCGTCCTCGTCTATTCCCATGGTCGGAGCAAGCGGCGCTATTTCCGGTGTCTTAGGCGCCTATGTGCTGTTGTTCCCACGAGCCAGCGTGCTGGTTATAATGCCCGGCCTGGGCACAACGAGGGTGGCAGCGGGTTTCGTCCTCGGCATGTGGATCGTGATGCAACTGTTGAGCGGGGGGATGAGCATCGGCAGTACGGGCGGAGGCGTAGCATTCTTCGCCCATATCGGCGGGTTTCTCGCAGGGATGGCACTGATTGGTCTGTTCAAACGCGCGGACGTGCCCTTCTTTGCACCAAGCCGCAGAAACCGATGGGATGGCTAGGGCTCACCAGAAACACTCCAAGGCAATGCTTCACGCGTCCAGCAGCTCACGCACTTTTTCTACCAGCCCGGCTTGTCGATAGGGACGCCTCAAGAGATACCGCGGGTTGAGGCGATGAGACACCATTGCCTCGTCGTCATACCCAGAGACAAAGAGCGGCTTCATCATCGGGTGATGTTTCAACAACCGTCTGGCTAAGTCACGCCCACCAATCTCCGGCATCATGAGATCGCTCACGGCCACATGGACGGCTCCAGAATGTCGCTGCGTGAGCAGCAACGCTTCAACAGACGAGCTCGCCTCCAAGACTTGATAGCGATGCCGCAACAGCGTGGAGAGCGCAAGTTTCCGGTCGATTTCATTCGGTTCCACCAGCAGAATTGTTTCCTGACCTTTGGCTGCAACGTGTGCCAGGATTGATGGAGCAGGTGGCCGGCCCTGTCGTACAAGGGGAAGCGCCACCCGCACCACAGTGCCTTCGCCAGGCCGGCTGACAACATCGACCTGGCCTGCACTGTGTTTCACAATGCCATAGACCGCGGTGAGTCCGAGTCCCACATTCATTTCCTTTGTGGAGAAGAAGGGTTCGAACATGTGCGACTGGGTCTCTAGACTCATCCCGCTTCCGGTATCGGTCACTTGAATCAGCACCTTGGGTAGATGCCCAGGGAACGCCTGCTTCGCTTCAATCAGGAGCCGACCACCATTTGGCATGGCATCCCGCGCATTCACCGCAAGATGAAGCAGGACTTGTTCGAGTCCTTCACGATCGACCTCGACATCCATCGGCGCATCTTCAATGACCATACTTAGATCGATGGATGCGGGCAGCAGTCCTCTCATCACTCCACGAATCTCCTCCAGCACGGCCTTGACCGAAAGCACCTGTCGGAGGTGGCCGTCGTGGAGACCCAACCCAGCCAATTGAGCGGTCACGGCTGCGGCCTGCCCCCCGCTTCGAAATATGTCATCGACCGGCCCATAGAGTGAGTCCTCCGGCTTGAGGCGAGATAGGACCACACCCGTCTGCCTCCCGATCACCGAAACGAGATGGCTGAGTTCGTTGGCAATCCCTCCGGCAATCCGACCGATCACTTCCATCTTCTGTGCCTCATGCAATTGCTGCTCGAGGCCTTCTCGTTCCTTCTTCTCCTGCCGGACATGCTCATTCGCCCGTGAGAGATCGCTCTTGAGACCCTTGATACGGGCCTCCAACTGATCGCGCGACGCTTGCAAGGCCTGTTCAGTCTCTCTCAGAGCCTCTATACTCCCCTGCAATAGTGTTTTTTGTTGCCGTTCGGCCCCGATCGTTTGCAGTGCGAGCCCGTAGAACGTCGCCATCACCAACAAAACCGGAACTCCCAGCAGATGCCCGGGCGACAAAGAACCGGTTTGTACAACCCCTTGATAGAGAATGACGCCATACCCGGCACAGAGCAGCAGAGATAACCCAATAATATGGGAGAGGCGGCGCACCGAGGCGGCAATGAGCATGAGAATGAAATACGACAAATAGAGTTCCGACCGAGCATTACCCGAAAGATAGATTGTCGCGGTCACGAGAACCGTATCGATCCCGATCACGGTCCCGCTGAACCACGCGGCCTGTAGGATTGAGGCCGACACATACCACAGGCAGAGGACCATCGCCACCAACCCACCGACGATCACCCCGCTCGTTGGGCGGCTTGCGATCAGCTCCGCTCCAGACAATAACTGGTAGGCCAACATAACGCCGACCAGCGACTGAAGCACAACATATCGTGGGCGCGAAATCGTACTGTCGTGACACGAATCCGCCGAAGACGGCTCGACAAGATTCTCAGAGGGGAGGGCAAGACTGCTCATCGGTATGATCTCGAGTTCGGGCGACCGAAGACTAGGAGGGGAGCAAGTCCTGTACCGATACCCAAACAGGGCGGAACCATGTTTTTCCAGTAGGCTATGCCCAGAGGAGTTGAACCGTTTGATCCATCTCCCTACAGCAAATCACAAAATAGAACGACGCGGGATGGCCAAAAAACGGCCCACAGACTGGGTTAGGCCGACAGGGTGGGACCATTCGCCAGGCCGTCACGAAACTGCTTCGCATGATCGAGGGCGAGACTGAGCGTCTCCCCGAGGAACGTGACATGTCCCATTTTGCGACGGGGACGAATCGCACGCTTGCCGTAGAGATGGAGTACCGCACCAGGAAGATCCAGCAGGGTTCGACAGCCTGCGCCCTTCGTAAGAATCGCGGCATCGTCCCCAATGAGATTCACCATGACGGCTGGGCTCAGCAGACGCACTTCACCAAGCGGCATGCCACTGGTAGTACGAACCTGTTGCTCAAACTGGGACACGCTGCAGGCATCGAGTGTGTAATGGCCTGAGTTATGGGGCCGCGGGGCAATCTCATTGATGAGAAGTTCCCCGCTGGGCAGCTGAAACAATTCGAGACAAAATACCCCGACTCCTTCCAGACGATCCACTACTTGACGCCCAAGAGCGGCCGCTCGCTCGGCTACAATTGAAGATCCTGGGGCCGGCACCATGGTGGTTCGAAGGATCCCCTCTTCATGTTCATTCTCAGCCAAGGGGTAGGTACAACTCTGTCCGTCAGCTCCACGGACCACCAGGATCGAGAGTTCCCGTTCAAACGGCACCAAGGACTCCACGATCCATCGCATGCCAGGGCGAGCTGATTCCGATAATGCTCGTTCCACCTCCCGAACATCGGACTCTCGGGGGATTCTCCACTGCCCCTTGCCGTCATAACCGGCCGTAGCCGTCTTACAGAGAGCGGGATACCCGACCTGTCGAACGCTCGTCGCCAATTGATCGGGAGCGGTCAGGCCGGCGAAGGGGGGAACGGGAAATCCATTGGAGGCCAAGAACCCCTTTTGTTCGAGGCGATCCTGAATCACGCTCAGGACGGCACTCGACGGACGAACCGGCCTCCGCTGCTCCAACGCTCGACAGAGCTCCGCCGGAATATTTTCCCACTCATAGGTCACGACGCTGACCAGGTCGGCAAAGCGCGCAAGAATGTGTTGGTCGGTGAACGGAACGGGAAAGCTGTGCGTGGCAACACGATGAGCCGGCGCCTCTGGATCTGGATCCCAGACGGCGACGTGATACCCGAGACGGCATGCCGCCATGGTGAACATGGCGCCCAATTGTCCGCCGCCCAGGACGCCCAGGACAGATCCTGTCTCGAGGACCATGGCCTTCACGACCGGCGACTCGGACGGCTGGGACCTTTCGTTCCGGTCACCAGACCCTTCGCTTCAGGAGACTGGAGCACGCTGTCCGTCTGTGTCCGACGGAACAATTTCACGCGAGCGGCAATCGCTGGATACCGGCCCGCCAGTATTTGCGCCGCAAGCAAACCGGCATTTTCCGCCCCTCCGATAGCCACCGTGGCGACGGGAATCCCTCTTGGCATTTGCACGATGGAGAGGAGCGAATCAAGTCCGCGAAGATTCTCCGTCGGGATCGGGACCCCAATGACTGGCAGATGCGTCTTCGCAGCCAGCATTCCGGGAAGATGGGCCGCCCCGCCGGCACCGGCAATAATGACTTCGATCCCCCGTCCTGAAGCTTGTTCTGCATAGGCGAACAAGCGATCCGGAGTCCGGTGCGCGGAAACGACTATCAATTCGTGTGGAATCCCGAGATCCGTCAGAATCGCAACGGCCTTTTCTAAGATCGGGAAATCGGATTTGCTTCCACCCAACACCCCGACCAAGGGATGCGGACGATCCGTTCCTCGCCGCCGTGACTGTGGTCCTCTGCTGAGACGAGGCATATTCGCGCGGGCCCTTCTCCCACGGCTCTCTGGCTCATGGCTCTTACCCGCACCTTAGCGATTCTCTGACTGATGGTCAAGCTCGCACGCCGCGGGCGAGCTAGTCCTGCAGTTCGGCTTGGACCGTGTCGAGGAGGGCCTTCATCTCAAAGGGCTTCTGAAGCGTGCTGTGGGCGCCCAACATTTTGGCGACGTCGAGAAAGTTGAGAATACCAATCATGTCACTGCCGCCGGTGATCGCGATGACTTTCACGTTCGGGAATTCTCGTCGCAACGTGGCGGTGGTTTCCAGACCATCCTGATCGGGCATGAGAATGTCCATAAATAACCAAGTTGACCGGGGTTAGCCGATACTGCTGGAGGGCCTCCTTCCCATCACACGCTTCCGTGACGTGATAGCCGGCCTGCTCCAATGTTTGGCGAATCAATTGGCGGACTTGGTCTTCGTCATCGACGATAAGAATAGATGGCATCGTGTCCCTCGGCTGCGGTGAATGACTCAGGACCTCGGTTTCCCGCGCACTGTGCCTTCTAGCAGGCTGCGGACGGTTCAATGAAGGGCGGCGAGCATCAGGGATACAGAGTGGACCGGAAAGCATGATTCCCGCGCCATGGCGTGCGGGTTTGTTCAACAGGGAGCGGGAACGAGGATATTTAATTTGGTGCCGAAGGCGGGACTTGAACCCGCACGGCTTGCGCCACACGCCCCTCAAACGTGCGTGTCTGCCATTTCACCACTTCGGCACTTGGCAGGAGCTTGAAAAACCCCCGCAGCTGCGTTCTCGCGTCGCTCAAACCCTCAACGTACTCAGCAGTACGCCTCGGGATTTCGCTCACTGCGGCCTTGTTGCAGGGATTTTTGAAGCTCCTGCAACTCGAGATACTGGAGCAAACTGTCACGTTGTTTCGTGCCTGCGTTTCACGTCTCACGCTTCACGAACGACGCTCATGAGGGAGCCGCATTATAGAAGTGGCCCAAAATCCTTGTCAATCAATGGAGGCTCCGGTAGAATCGGGCGGCTCATGCTCACCGGGTCCTCCAAAGTTGTGCAAACTCACCACAGCCTCACTTCCACGCTCGATGATGTCGTTGAACGACGGGCGCAGGGGTCCGTCGCTGCGTTGTTCGACGTCGACAATACGCTCCTGCCGGGAGAGGCCAGCGAAGTACTATTCTTCGGGTTTCTGTGGCGACGTGGTCTGGTGGGATGGGGCGAGTTGAGGCGAAGTGCGACCTGGCTGGCGGGGCACGTTCCCCCCTTCTCGCTGCACTCGCTCCGAGAACGAAAAGTGTATCTGACGGGCAAGCGCTCCGCGGACATTGAATCGTATGCGCGGGAATTCTGTCAGGCCAAGATGATCGGCAGGCTATCCGTGCAGGGTCGCGCAAAGTTGGACGCGCATCGACAGGCCGGTCACCAGCTGATTCTTGTGACTGGCGCGCCTGATTTTTTGATCGCGCCCCTTGCAGAGTTTTTAGGCGTGCCAACGGTCTTCGCGGCGAAGCTGGAGCAACGGGATTCCGTCTATACCGGTGCGTTGATTCCCCCGTTGCCCTATGGCTGTGGCAAGCGTGAACTGATCCTCGCCCACGCTCAGGGAATGGGCCTCGATCTGACCGGCTCCTACGCCTATGGCGACAGCCCCGGCGATCGCGACATTCTTGAACTGGTCGGGAACCCCCTGGTGGTCAACCCGATCCGGGGCATGGCTCGCACGGCGCGCCGCCTCGGCTGGCCTGTCGCGAGATGGAAGTGAGCAAGATTGCCTGAGGTCATCAAGTCGAAATGTCTTCAAGTCATCAGGTCACGGACTTTTGGCCTTCGACCTTCAGACTTTCGACCTCAGATGTTCAGACTTTGTGACGCGAGCGTTGTATGCGAGTTACCGAGATCTTCCATAGCATTCAAGGTGAGTCGAGCTACGCCGGACAGCCCTGTGTGTTTGTACGACTGACCGGATGCCCGCTCCGCTGCACCTGGTGCGATACCGACTATGCCTTTTATGGGGGGCACGAGTGCTCGATCGACGAGGCCCTGGCGAAGGTGCACACCTATGGGTGCCGCCTCGTGGAGGTCACCGGAGGGGAACCGCTTGTCCAGACTGAGAGTCTCCCGTTCATGACCAGACTGTGCGATGCCGGGTATACGGTCCTCCTTGAGACCAGCGGCGCTGTCGATATTGCGCCGGTCGATCCGCGTGTACATGTCATCATGGATGTGAAATGTCCGGGGAGCGGCATGACGGATCGGATGCACTGGCCGAATCTTTCTCAGCTGGCAGCCAAAGACGAGGCGAAGTTTGTGTTGGCCGACCGAGCCGACTACGACTGGGCCCGTGAGATTCTTGTCCAGTATGACGTAGCAAGCCGCTGCACGGTGCTCTTCAGTCCGGTCTTCGGCTCGCTCGATGTGCGTGAGCTGGCCGAATGGATCCTGGCCGATAAGCTTCCGGTGCGGTTCCAGATGCAGTTGCATAAATATATATGGGCGCCCGACATGCGAGGGGTATGAGAGATGTCATTGGTCAGGGGTCATTGGTGGGGAAACCTCTGTACCCATTGACCAGTGACGATTGACCAACGACGAGGAGTTTGGGAAATGAAGATCATGCAGGTTACGGTACAGGTTGGGCGAGTGGAGACCATAGCGACAGATGTGTTGGTACTCACGCACTGTGAAGGAGAACCATTGGCCAAACAGGATGCGGCCCTGCTCGATCGGGCCCTCGGAGGTTCGTTGAGCAAGCTGGTGCAATCCAAGGAATTCGAAGGCAAGGCCAACGAAGTATTGCTGTATCACACGCAAGGTACGGTGCCTGCGAAGCGGCTGGTGCTGGTTGGTTTGGGCAAGAAGAACGAGGTGACGCTTGAGACGATCCGGCAAGCGATGGGCTCAGCGGCGAAGCGCGTCCGTCAGGCGAAGGTCGGGTCCTTTTCGGTGGCGCTGCCAACCATGACACCTGCCGGGATGTCATGGGTCGAGATGGCGCAAGCGATGGTTGAAGGGGCGATCCTGGGCAGTTATCAGTTCACCGTTTATCGGAGCGAGGCTGCCTCAGGGCACGACGTCGAGGGGATGAACATTCTCATTCCGAGGAAGGGTCAGTTGCGGCAGGTGACCGAGGGGATTCGGCGTGGCGGCGCCACGGCAGAGGCCACCGTCTTTGTCCGCGACCTCTGTAATCATCCCTCCAACGTCCTGACCCCCACCAGGGTCGCAAACGAAGCGAAGGCCATCGCCAAGGCTGAAGGGATCACGATCAAGATTCTCGAGCAGAAGGAGATGGAGCGTTTGGGGATGGGCGCGCTGCTCGGCGTGGCACGCGGGAGCCAGGAGCCGCCTAAGTTCATCATCCTTGAATACAATGGGGCCAAGAAAAAAGTTATGCGTCCGGTCGTGCTGGTCGGGAAAACGATCACCTTCGATACGGGAGGGATCTCGCTGAAGCCTGCCGAAAATATGGAGCACATGAAGGCCGATATGACGGGGGGAGCCGAAGTCCTGGCTTCGATCAGAGCGGCGGCCAGACTCAAGCTTCCGCTGCGTCTTATCAGTATCCTGCCCGTGGCGGAAAACATGCCGGGTGGCCGGGCGATGAAGCCGGGCGATATCGTGACGACGCTGTCGGGGAAGACCGTCGAAGTGCAGAACACGGATGCGGAAGGCCGGCTCATCCTGGCCGACGGCCTCGCCTATGCGATGCGCTATAAACCGGCAGCCTTGATCGACATTGCGACACTCACGGGGGCCTGTATGGTGGCGCTCGGCCAATTTGCGATCGGGATGTTCGGGAGTGACCAGCCACTCAAAGAACAAGTCAGGCAGTCGGGACAGAAGGCCGGCGAGCGTGTGTGGGAGATGCCCTTGTGGGAGGAATATTTCGAACAGCTCAAGAGCGACGTCGCCGATATGCGCAACATCGGTGGCCGTGGTGGCGGCATGATTACCGCGGCCCTCTTTCTGAGCAAGTTCGTGGGGGACTGCCCGTGGGTGCATCTCGATATTGCCAGTACGGATTGGAGCGAGCGTGAACGGGCCTACATTCCGAAGGGTCCCACCGCGATTGGAACCAGGTTATTGGTGCAGTACCTGATCGATCGAAGCTTGTAAGCAGGTCAAGGTTGATGCTCCGAATGAAAAGTCCCGTAGTCTGCTTAGCCTCGGCCTGACCCCGAGCCCTAGCAGTCTGCGGAAAAACTCAGTTTTGTGCGACGCGCTGCCGTGATAGTACGTATGGCGATAGCATTTGAATAGTCAGCAGGATGCTCAAAAAGGCCGTCCAGCAAGGCCGCAGCGAGTGAAGACCGGAAGCGTATCCTCTGGGGTACGTTGAGGATCTGAACGATGCGAGAACGCCGCTGGCGGCCTTTTTCAGCATCCTGCTAGAAGGATTTCATGACTTCGCGCGAAACAATCGGGCAGCTCTTCATGGTCGGGTTTCTGGGCACAACGGTGACGCCTGATCTGGCCTCGTTCATCAAAGAGTACAAGCCGGGCGGTGTTATTCTCTTCTCGCAAAATCTAGAATCCGTCGAGCAGATGGTCAACCTGACCAACGGCCTGCAAGCCTGCAGCCCCCATTCGCCGCTGTTGATTTCGATCGATCAAGAAGGTGGTCGGGTCTCCCGTCTTCCGAAGGGCTTTACGATTTTCCCTCCCTGCGGCCTGTTGGGCCGCTGCAACTCAACCGAATTGGCGTACGCAGCTGCGGCCATCATTGCCAGAGAGTTGAGGGCGGTGGGCGTGAACATGAATATGGCGCCCGTGCTCGACGTAAACAGCAATCCTGACAATCCGGTCATCGGCGACCGGGCGTTCGGCACGACGCCGGAAGTGGTCTGTGAACTGGGGTTGGCGACGGCGGCGGGGCTGCAAGACAACAAGGTCGTGGCCTGCGGCAAGCACTTTCCCGGTCACGGAGATACAAATGCCGACTCCCACAAAGAACTGCCGGTGGTCGAGGCATCACGGGAGCGATTGGAGACCATCGAGTTGCCCCCCTTCCGCCGTGCCGTTGAGCAGGGTATCGCGTCGATGATGACCGCGCACGTGCTCTACCGGACCCTCGATCCCGAATTGCCGGCCACGCTCTCGCCGACCATCATCAACGTTTTTTTGCGCCAGAAACTGCGATACGACGGAGTGGTGTTGACGGATGACTTAGAAATGCACGCGATCATCGACCATTATGGCGTGGAAGACGCTGCGGTTCGCGCGGTGCTGGCGGGATGCGATGTTTTGTTGATTTGTAAAGATCGGGATCGGGAAGTCGCCGCCTTCGGAGCCGTGGAGCAGGCGGTGGCGACAGGCACGATTTCCGTAGAGCGGTTAGACATTTCGGCGGCTCGTATCGCCCGCCTGAAAGACCGGTTTGTGTCGCCCTATAAGCCGGTGACTGTTTCCGATGCGAAACTCGTTGCAGGATGCCGAACCCATCAGGCGTTGTTGCACACGATCGAACAGGTTCGGACGCGGTTATCTAATCCGAAGTATTCTTGAGCGCTTCCTTCCCCCTTGCAGGTTGTCGGCCGATTCCCCTACAGTGCGCTGCATGATCCGCACATTTCAAGGTATCAAACCCACCATTCCCACATCCTGTTTTATCGAAGAGACCGGCGTCGTCATCGGCGATGTCGTGATGGGCGAGCACTGCAGCGTCTGGTTTCACGCTGTCATTCGCGGAGACGTGCACTATATCAGGATCGGTGACCGGACTAACGTGCAGGATCTCTGTATGCTCCATGTCACCCACGATGCCCATCCGCTGATCATCGGCAACGAGGTGACCATCGGCCACGCGGTGATACTCCACGGCTGCACGATTAAGGATCGTGTGCTGATCGGCATGGGCGCCATTGTGATGGATGGAGCCGTAATCGGGGAAGACTCCGTCGTGGGAGCCGGGGCCCTGATCACGGAGCAGACAATCATCCCACCCAACAGCCTGATCCTTGGCTCACCCGCGAAGGTGAAACGATCCGTCACGGCTGAAGAGCTCGCTTGGATTAAGGAGTCGGCGGAGAACTACGTGAAGTACGCGGGCCAGTACTTGGCTGGCCCATCAAAGACCAAACCCGGCTTCCAAATCTAGATTGTCAAACGCCTCGCCCAGACCCCTTATCTCCCTTGCCGATTTGAATAAAACAGATCGGGTCGCCCACCAGTGCCGTCGGATAGTAACGTTTCCCAACCCGGTAGGGCACTCGATGCCGGTGGCACCATTCTGCAATCCATATGACTTCTTCTGTGGTGGTCGTGACGAATCCAGGCCTCGCGAGCTTTCCCATGCAACGTGCAACTAATGCACGCACGATGCGGCGCTCTTTGCCAAACTTCAGAGGGTCGAGGGTGAGAGGATTGCCTCGTCCATAAGACAGAGGCGACAGATGCGGGAACCGCTCAGGATCATTCAACACGCTGGCCATCCAGAGATGATCGAATCGGCCCTTCGCGCTGGCCGCATCAGCCGCATGGAACGTGAGGGGAGTCAAGTGGCAGGCACGGTTGAGGGCTGCGACTTCGGCTCTCCGGAGATTATAGGGTTCCACCATCCGACCCAGCTCCATCGTTTCCATCATCAAAGCAGGCAGTTCTGCCACCCCGGCACCGACGTAGAGACTGCGGCCGCCCCGTCCTAGTTTACGCCTCAAGACCACGGCGACACGACTCCCAAGGTGGTTGCAGAGCCCCCGCTTCGCTCGCCAGAACTCATCGCCTCCTTCATAGCAATAAACGCGTCCCAGTGCGCCATAGTCGAGATGGCCATAGACCTCCGTCACGCGACGACGGGTTGCGGGGGCCAGCTTCGTGCGACTTGTCTTCATGGTCGTACACCAGCGATCTGAATCGCGGTTGCGGTCACCGTCGCTTCCACGTTGGAGAGAAATTCGAGATTCAGTGTGTCCACGGTATCAGTCTCACGATGGTAATGTGGATTCCTGAAGTTCGCCGTATCGGTCAACATTACGGCTGGATAGCCTGCATCCCAGAACGAGGCATGGTCGCTGCGACGGGTATGAGGCATGGCCTCCCCTCGGCCTGGCACCACCAATGACAGGGGCTTGAGCTGGGCCGCATGCCACTGGGCCTCCTGTTCAAGCTGGAGCACCAAAGACCGGGATGCCTCGTTGCCCACAATGGCGAGAAAGTCTCCCTGGGTCGGCACCGCAATGGGTATATCGGGTGGAGCCTGCTGCGTGCCGGCCTCGCTCCTGGCGAACCCGACACATTCCAAAATAATTGCACCGGCCAATTCACGGCGTTCGGCTTTCAAGCGGGACGCGAACGCCTGACTCCCTAGCCGATCCTGCTCCTCAAGACAAAATGCCACGAGCCAGATTGGTCGCGCGAGAGGTCGCGCGCTGAGGCGAGAAGCCACTTCGAGGAGGACCACGAGCCCACTTGCGTTATCATCCGCGCCCGGTGACCCGGACACGGTGTCGTAGTGGGCCCCGATCAGGAGTGGGGGCAACTCCTCTCCTTGTCGGGGCCGGTCCGGGCTCCTGATCGCCACCACATTGCGATAGACCTTGCCCCACGCACTCACGAGCTGGCCGCCGGTGGCCCACCCTGACTTGGCAAACTGCGTCGCCAGATAGTGCGCCGCCCTCCGAAACGCGCGAGGACTCGTCTCAGGATGACGCTCGCCGACGAGGGCCTCAAGATGGCGGTTGATTCGAAGACGCTGGGTCACCACGAAAAGAGACTGATCGGATTAACCGATTAGGATGCGATCTCCGTCCCGATACCTTTATGCGTGAACACTTCGAGAAGAATGGCATGGGGTACTCGACCGTCGATGATATGGGCTTTGCCGACGCCGCCGCCGAGCGCATCCAAGCAGGCATGCACCTTGGGCAACATCCCTTCGCTGATCGTGCCCTTTTTCACCATCCGTTGCACGTCTTTGCGTGAGACCGTCGAGAGATGGCGCCCATTTGCATCGCGAATGCCTTTCACATCGGTCATCACCAGCAGCTTTTCCGCACCCAGCGCGGCAGCCATCGCCCCGGCCACCAGATCGGCGTTGATATTGTATGTATTCCCTTCCCGGTTGGTGCCGATCGGTGCGATGACGGGAATGTAATGATCCTGCTGAAGTTTCCGCACCAACGTGGGATCGATAGACTGGACCTCCCCGACCAAGCCAAAATCCTCGTCTCCCTCGCCATCATCGAGATCCTTCTCCAAACTGGCCGCCCAGGCTTTTGCCGTGAGCGGTCGAGAGAGCATGAGCCCGCCATCCTTTCCACTCAAGCCGACCGCAAGGCCGCCATGGCGATTCAAGAGATCGACGATTTCCATGTTGATCTTGCCGGCCAAGACCATCTCCACGATTTCCATCGTGGCCTCATCTGTGACCCGCACTCCATGACGAAACTTGGCCTCGATACCCAAGCGCTGGAGCATCTTGTCGATCTGGGGTCCCCCGCCGTGCACGATGACCGGGTTGAGACCCACATATTTCAGGAGCACGACATCCTGGGCGAACCGCTCTTTCAACGGCGCATCGGTCATCGCATGACCGCCATATTTGATGACAATAGTTTTGCCCTTGAACGTGCGAATGTATGGCAAGGCTTCGATCAGGACGTTTGCTTTCTTAATTAGTCTGTTCATATCCAGGCTCCCATGGCGAAAAAAGCGCGAAAGGCGGGAAACACGGGACGGGCAAGTTCGCTTCTCGCACGCCTCGCAACTCTCGCTTGACACAGAGGAACGTCGGCAACCGTATATTAATCATGGCTTCTCGTCTTTCACGACACTGACCCTGGTCGAGCGGCCGGCTCGCGGATGCGTCTTATCATAGACGGCCAGGAGCTGGTCCGTGGCCAAGTGCGTATACTTTTGCGTTGTGCTCAATGAGACATGCCCCAGCATCTCTTGAATCGACCGCAGATCGGCTCCTTCATCGAGGAGATGGGTGGCAAAGGAGTGACGCAACGTATGGGGACTCACCGAGCCACCGGCAAGCCGGTTCGAATAGCGGGCCACGATGCGAGCGACGCTCCGAGTCGTTAAACGCCCCCCTCGGCTGTTTCGAAAGACCGGTGACGAGACGCGCTTCATCTTCGTCGTCAGATCTCGAGAGTCCACCAGGTGCCGCTGATCCAGATACGCCTGAATGGCCCGTAGAGCCACATCTCCGATCGGCACGATGCGCTCCTTCCGACCTTTTCCTCGCAAATGGACCAGCCCCTCGGACGCACGGAGATCATCGAGATTGATCCCCACGAGTTCACTCACGCGAGCCCCGGTCGAATAGAGCGTCTCCAGCAAGGCGCGGTCGCGGTGCGACCCTCCTGCCTGATCGGCAGGAAACTCCATCAGCGCTGCCGCGTCGTCCTTGGTCAAGACACGCGGAAGATGTTTTGGCTGTTTCGGCGTCCTGATGGCCTCGGCAGGATTGAGGCCGACCATGCCCTCTCGTTGCAGATAGCGATAGAAGCTGCGGAGGGAGGCGAGCTTCCGGGCCATCGAGGTACTTTTCTCACGCTTGCGGTCTAACCAGTGAAGGTAGGCCCGAATGGACTCCGTCGTTACCGTAACAGGATCGAGCGTGGGCACGCCGGGGTGCTCCGCCTTCATGAAGGCCTGGAACTGTCGGAGATCCGAAACATAGTTGCGCACTGTTTCATGCGACGCATGACGTTCCAGATCAAGGAACGTCATGAAAGCTCGAATTGCGTCATCCATGCCGTCAGGTCCTCAAGCGCCCGTTGTCCCGTGAGCCGTCGTTTGCGCTCCTTGTCTCTCGTCGGTGTGGCAAGGGGAGGGAAGAGCCCGAAATTCGTATTCATCGGCTGAAAGTGACGAGGGTCTGTGGTCGTAATGTACGACACAAGACAGCCATGCGCCGTGGTGGGCGGCGGCGTAACCAACGGCAACCCTGCCAAACCACGGGCAGCGTTGATTCCTGCCAACCCTCCCATCGCGGCGGAATCCGTATAGCCCTCGACGCCGACCAACTGTCCCGCAAAGAAGAGGGTGCCACGCGCCTTAAACTGAAGGGTATCGCGCAGCAGTTGGGGAGAATTGATAAAGGTGTTGCGATGCAGGCTGCCGTAGCGCAGAAACTCCGCCTGCTCAAGACCGGGAATCATCCGAAACACCCGCTTCTGCTCCCCGTAGGTCAATTTAGTCTGGAATCCCACGAGGTTGTAACAGGAGCGATGGGCGTTTTCCGTCCGGAGCTGTACTACAGCATAGGCTCGCGCACCAGTCTTCGGATTCTCAAGGCCCACCGGCTTCAACGGACCGAACTGCATGGTCTGGCGGCCCCGTTCGGCCATCACTTCGATGGGGATACAACCTTCGAAGTAGGACGTCTTTTCAAATTCTTTAGGTTGGACTTTCTCCGCCGCGAGCAACGCGTCATAGAAGGCGTTGTAGACCGGCTCGTCCATCGGACAGTTGAGGTAGTCATCCCCACCCTTGTCGTATCGGGACGCGAGAAATACGACCTCCATATTGATGGAATCGGCATCCACGATCGGAGAAATTGCATCGTAAAAATACAAATGTTTCGTGTGGGTCAATTGCGCAATCGCCTGAGACAGTTTGTCGGATGTCAGCGGGCCGGTTGCCAGAATGCAGAGACAGTCCGTTGGAATCTCGGTGATCTCCTCATGCAGAATGCGAATGTTCTGATGCCCTTCCAGCGCCTGGGTAATCTTGAGTGAAAACTGCTCGCGATCGACGGCCAGGGCCGATCCTGCCGGCACCCGTACCTCATCCGCCACTTGAATAATAAGCGAGTTGAGACGGCGCATTTCCTCTTTCAAGATGCCTGGGGCATTCAGCAGATCCGCGGAGCCGAGCGAATTCGAACAGACCAGCTCTGCCAAACCACCGGTCTTGTGCGCTTGCGTCATCTCTTTTGGCCGCATTTCATAGAGCGTCACTTTCACTCCACGATTGGCCGCCTGCCACGCCGCTTCAGACCCGGCCAGACCACCCCCGATAATGACAATGTCGTCGCGCATGCGAGTGAAACTCCGCGAAGAAAGACTGAGAGCGGTGGCATTGTAGGAACCGCGTTTTGGGGATGTCAAGGCGACTTCGCTACGCATGACGCATGGCGTCACGGTTGATCCGATTTATGACCCCGTGCTAGACTTTGCCTTGTGTAGGCGATTAGCTCAGGGGTAGAGCGCTTCCTTCACACGGAAGAGGCCACTGGTTCGATACCAGTATCGCCTACCATCCTTCTTCACCTCCCCCTTTTCGATCCCTACCCCCTGGCCTAAACTGGCGGTTTTCATGCTATTGCCTGAACTGTTCCAATTCTGGACAGAATCCTGCCGGTCGGCTACACTTCAGTCTACGAGAGACCGACGACCCTGAACCGTACAAGACAAGTGAGGTTATCTATGCGGACTACAGCTCTTGCCGTGGGAATACTCCTCCTGGCCACTGCAGTCGGTTGTGCCGGAAACCAGCAACAGCAGGCCTCAGACGATGCAGTTGGAGGCTATACTGCCCCAGCCAGCATTTACAGTGTGATGGACCCCACATCCTTGGTCTACACCGATGTGGCGGCCGGAGCAGCCCCTAGCGACAACATCTGGCGTTGGACCGGTTTTATCTTGCACCCTGTCGGGATGGCATTAGATTACGGCCTGAACCGGCCGATTTACATGCTCACCAGCGGGATGCCGTACCTATTCGGGTACACGTCCGAGGATTCGATGCTGGATAGCCAACGGCGATAATTCTTCGTGCACATCGTTCTCAGATTCAACGCCCGCTTTCCTCACAAAAGCGGGCGTTGTCTTGTCACCCCGTTGGCAAACCCTTTCACGTTTCGTGTATGCTCCCTTCGTGAGTCGGAATCCACGTGACACGCAAGCGCCTCGTTCTGTCCCCTTTCGACTGTGGGTGGTCTGCGGGCTAGGACTGAGCCTCTCCCTGAACGCCTGCGGAACTCCGGCTCCAAAACCGATCCTCCCGCCGTCTGAAAGCGATCTGGTTCTCCTGAAGTCCACGACCCTCTGCACTTCAAAGCCCGACTTCCTCAAGACACATCCTGCCTCTACCCTCAAACCACAAGACTGGGGCGCCGGACAAGAGTTGCTTCTCCCTGCCGACCGAAGCCCGTCACATGGCGACGAGTCCTACTTTTTCGATGAAGATGGTATGCTGGTCGGAACCGTTTTTACCTTTCCGTCTGGGCTTGACTTGAAGCCCTACCCAGTCCTCCGCCACACCTTGACGCTGCTGAAGCCAGCATTGGAGTTCTATCTCAACGTGGCGAATCTGACCTCAAAGACGAGCATGGATTCCAGCGCCCTGTACGAAACCGGCGACGAGAAAACGACGACACAGTACTTGGTCCTTGGCCCGCGCGAGCAGCCGGTGTTGCTCCAGGCTTCTGTGACGATCGACCCCTATGTACGGCTGTTCTCACCCTATCGACGCGAGTTCTTGGAGCGGTTGCGCAATCCAAGAGGCCAGAAGCCCGGGCGACAGCTCGACAGTCAAGGCGCAGAGGACAAGGAACCCTTCCTCTCGCTCCAGCAATTCGCGCGCGGCCAAACCGCGCAGCTCTCCTACTGCGGGACCCAGAACTACGATACCGCAGCTATTGCCTACCAGAAAGCGATCGCAAGCGGCTTTACGAATAAAGTGTGGCTGGCAGAAGCTCACCACAAATTGGGCCTGGCATGGGAAGGGAAGGGACAGCACGAGCAGGCCAAGGCGGAGATGCTTCAGTCGTTGGCCATCAGGCCCAACACTCCGGAAGTTCTGAACAACCTCGGCACGGTGTATCGCAAGCTGGGAGACAAGGAGAACGCGCTCGCCTCATTCGAAAAAGCCGTCACCCTCCGCCCCAACTATGCCATTGCCCGCTACAACTTGGCTGAGGCCTACGAGCCCACGAATCCTAAACGGGCCCTCTCGGAGTACGAGACCTATCTCGCTCTGGTCGAAGGTATCCCCGATGAAGCCGGTCGCATCGCCCTCGCCCAACAACGCGTTAAGGAGTTGAAACACTAGCAGGAAGTTACACGAAAGCTCATTGCCCTTCGGAGCATATTATCGGCGGGCTTTCTCTTCCTGTTCTTGGAGCGTCTTGCAGTTGATGCAGAGGGTGGTGACTGGGCGGGCTTTCAGTCGCGGATAGGGAATCTCTTCTTCGCAACGCTCACAGATGCCATAGGTGTTCTGGTCCATTCGCTCAAGCGCCTCGTCGATCTTCTTGATCAACCGTTGCTCGCGCTCACGGATACGCATCGAAAAATTCTGCTCGGCCTCCGCAGACGCCTGATCGCTGACATCCGGGAATGCCTCCTGACCATTTGGATTGGCAAGGCCCTCGACGACCTCCTCCAACATGGCCTTGCGCTGCCGCTCAAGGTCACGACGAATAGCCGCGTACTTTTTCCCCTGGGACGATGTCTTGGCTCTGCGCTTGGCCGCGACAGATTGCGCCACTGGTGGAGTGGGCGAAATACGCTTGGCGGAAGGGCCTGCTTTCATACAGAAACCTGTCTGGGGAGTAAAACCGTCTGAAACGAGCGAAACTATAACAGGGGCCTGGGGGGGGGTCAATGGGCAGCGTGGGCCCGTCAATCTCGCCCGACCAGCTTTCGCTAGCAGTCTGCGGAAAAACTCACGCAGGATGCTCAAAAAATCCAGCCTTCTCACCCGACCAACACTGAAGGTTGCGTGTTAACGTTATTTCAGGATGGCCTGGATGAGTCCCCCACTGCGCGCGTCCAACGAGGGCTTTCTCAAGCCGCGCGTTGCGCGAGCACAGGGGACTCACCGGGCCGTCCGCCCCCTGCTGGCGGGCTTTTTCAGCATCCTGCTAAAGATCCCGACGGCCTTCGATCGACTTCAGCAACGTCACTTCGTCGGCATACTCGATATCCATCCCGACCGGAATGCCGTAGGCGATTCGCGAGACCCGGGCCCCGAGAGGTTTCAGTTGGTTTGTTAAATAGATGGCGGTTGCCTCGCCTTCGATCGTCGGACTTGTCGCGAGAATCACTTCCTCAATTCCCCCGAGCTTCACCCGATCGACCAACTCCTCGGCCCTGATATCGGACGGTCCGACGCCGTCCAACGGAGACAAGGCACCGAGTAACACATGATACAAGCCGTGGTAGGCTCCCGCTCGCTCGATGGCATAGGTCGTGCTCGGTTCTTCCACCACCAGGATTCTCGTCTGGTCCCGTTTCGGATCGAGACAATATTCGCAGAGTTCTCCCTCGGCGATGTTCCGGCATTGTCGACAAAATGAGAGCCCGTCTTTGACGGCACGAATCGCCTCGGCCAGACGAAGCGCGTCTTCGCGCTCGGCTTTCAAGACATGGAACGCCAATCGCTGCGCCGTTTTTTGGCCGATGCCTGGAAGACGGACTAACTCGCGCACCAACCGTGCGAGTAATCCTTGTTGATCAACCGCCATGACGTGCTAGCCTGCTAGAGCAGTCCGGGGACGTTCATCCCACCGGTGACCGATTTCATCTCATCCGCCATCATCTCGCGAGCCTTCCTGAGGGCATCGTTCGACGCGGCCATGACCAAATCTTGCACCATCTCCACGTCGCCACCTTTCACCACTTCGGGATCGATGACGATGCCGACAAGCTGCATAGCCCCATTGACGGTGACTGTCACACTGCCACCGCCGGCCGTCCCGGTCACGGTCTTCGACGCGGCCTGTTCCTGTACCTTCGCCATTTGCGCCTGCATCGCCTGCGCTTGCTTCAGAATATTTCCCATATTGCCGAACGGGTTCTTCATTCCTCGACCTCCTTCTGTCTCAACACCGGTCTGACCTCTGCGATCTCTGCGCCGAACATCTCCAGTGCCTGCTTGACGACCGGATGCGCCCGCGCTTGCTCGAAGAGGATCAGCCGTTGTTCTTTTTCCTTCGCCGCCTTGAGCTGCGCCATCGTCGGTCCTGGAGAATCCAACTCTGTCAATTCGACAATCCGCAGCCGAACTTTCTGACCACTCAATCGTGCACATATCGATGTGAGCACCGCCATATTATCAGGGTTCTCGATCATCCCTCGGGCCGCCGTCTCCTGCTTGGCAAATCCAATTGTCACAACATGGCCATCCACGCCCACAAACCGTCCTCTTTCCAGGAAGGCGGCAATCCTGGAAGAGGCATTGGCCACTTCCTCTTGGACCTGTTCCCAATTGAGCGTCACCACAAGGCGTCCGTCATCAGTTGGGGACGATGCCACAGGCATTGCATCCTTCACCTCACCAGCTGCGCCAGGAGGCGGGGCGGTTGGAGAGTTGGCCGAGAGGCCTTGCGGGGACGCCGTATTCTCGACAACAGAAGACCTCGATGGCATCGGAGCGGTTGCTATAGTAGCTGTCGATTGAGGAGGCCGCGGTGGCAAGGAGGGTGTTGGATCTGCGGAACGCGCCTGGGAGACCGGCTGGCCCGTGCGCACTGGAGCAGCCTGAGGTGGGCGTGTTGTCTGGGTTGGCTGCACCGTTTGGGGTGCCTTCCCATCCGCTCGACGCAGCAACCGCGTCGCACGCACGGCCGCTGTTTCGAGCACGAACCGAGGATGGGCACTGAGCCTGAGCGAATCCTCCGCTTGCGTGAAGATCGCAAACAATTCCTGAAGTGGTTCGGGCGAGAACGAACGCGCATCAGCTGCCATCTGTGCGAGGTCTTCCGCAGAGGCCTCGATCAACCCCTGCCACTCTTGGGGTGAAGTCACCACCGACACCACCAGCATGTTGCGCAGATACTCGACAACCTCCGCACAATAGGCCCTCAGATCATGCCCTTGGTCCAACAGTTGGGCCAGCACTCGAAGCGCCGCGGCGCTCTCCTGAGCCGTGATCGCCTGAATCATGGCACGAACGAGTTCTTGTGGAACCGCTCCCAGCAGGGCCTCCAGATCCGTATGCACGATCGTCTTGCCGCCGAACGCTACCGCCTGATCGAGCAGGCTCAACCCATCGCGCATGCTGCCTTCACTGGCTCTTGCGAGCGCCATAAGGCTCCGTTCCTCTATCACGATCTTGTCCTGATCGACCACATGGCGCAGCCGCTCGACGATCTCGGTTCGCGCAATCCGGCGGAAGTTGTAATGCTGGCAGCGGGAGAGAATCGTCGCCGGAATCTTGTGAATCTCTGTGGTGGCGAAGATAAACACCACATGCGGCGGCGGCTCCTCCAGCGTCTTCAACAGCGCGTTGAAGGCCGAGTTCGACAACATGTGGACTTCGTCGATGATGTAGACCCGGTACTTCCCACGAAAGGCAGCGAACTTGACGTTCTCTCGGATCTCGCGCACATCGTCCACGCTCGTATTGGACGCCCCGTCGATCTCCATGACATCGACGGAGGTCCCCTGCGCAATTTCGAGGCAGTTGGAACAGGTGCCGCAGGGCGTGCCGGTCGGCCCGCGCTCGCAATTGAGCGCCTTGGCAAGAATTCTTGCCACCGTGGTTTTCCCCACGCCGCGGGTCCCGGAAAAGAGATAGGCTTGGGCAATTCGTTTCGTGGTGATGGAATTGACCAGCGTCTGAACAACGTGTGGCTGTCCGATCACGTCATCAAACGTGCCCGGCCGGTATTTTCTGGCAGAGACTTGGTAATCCAACGTCGCAGGGCTCCAGTTATAAGTTCTGAGTGCTGAGTTCTAAGTTCAAAGACCGAACAGCCTGGTCCAACTCAGAACTCATAACTCAAAACTCTGCTCTTCTTAGAAGAGAGCGGGGCCAGGTGATCCTGCGGCACACAGAACTGACCGCTTACCGTTGCTTCCTTCCGGACCTGGCGGGGTTCACAGGGTTCTGCTGCACAGGGCCCAGCCCCTTTTTCAAAGTTCTGAGTGCTGAGTTATGAGTTGTGAGTTAAAAGAAGGACTCACAGGCGGTGAAGCCCACTTCTCCCCCATTTTTGCGAACTCAACACTCAGCACTAATAACTCAGCACTGGCTTCAGATGGCGGAGAGGGTGGGCATTCGAAGTCGCGCTCGCTGAAACAGCGCTCGCTCCTACAGAGGGGGCCAGCCCCCTCGTAGCCTCCCCACGCGGGGGACACATCCCCCGCGATCCCCCTTGTTCGAATCCCACCTATGAACCTTTCTTGTCCTTTATTGCGCTCTCACCCAATACGCTTCACACCTCGCATTTCACATCTTCATCTGGCGGAGAGGGTGGGATTCGAACCCACGGTCCCATTGCTGGGACGCATGCTTTCCAAGCATGTCGATTCGACCACTCTCGCACCTCTCCACGCCGATTTTGGCGAGGCGGCATCTTATCATGCGGTCTGATGACCAGCAAGATGACCGTTCGGGCTCATCGCCATGACCTCGACCTTCCTTACCTGTCCACGTGCCATACACTTCAAAGTTACTTTGATGAAATGATTCGCTCACACTCAAGGCATCAGCCCTGCTTATTTCTGGCAACCATTACTCCACATGCAATGCTCGCGTCACTCGAATTTGCATTTACCGTAATGATTATGCTTGCCACCCCATCATGAAATGAGCTATAGGGTCACGACTAGAAAGGCCCTATGGCTCTCAACGTTTCCGACGAGCCTCGACGATTTGATCATGAGCTTTTGCTCAACTGGTAAGGAGAATTCGATGAAAAAGGGATTCTGGTTTCTCGTTCTTCTGGCTTGTCTCATGACACCGAGACTTGTCACGGCCGCTGATGCTCCAGCGATCGAGGATGCCCCAGTTGCTCCCGCACCACCCGACGTGGTCACGTTGAAGGACGGCAGTGTGCTCTATGGCGAAGTCGTCGAGATGGCCGACGGGGTGCTCTATATCAAGACTGCGGCAGCAGCGGACAATCTCGTCAAGATAAAATGGGCCAACGTGGAGAAGCTAACCATTAACCACCCTCTCCCGTTTCATCTCAAAGAGGGGTCAGTGCTGATCGGCAAGGCCACCGAAGGTCCCAATGGAACCATCAATGTGCAAGCTGAATCGCTGAAGGGGACAACGGAGGTCCCCCTGGATTCGATCACCGCCTGAATCCAATCATACAAGCACCGGTGGTCTACACCGGCAATTTGAACGGCGGTTACACACAGACCACCGGAAACAGCCAAGTCCGCAAACGCCAGCCTGCTCGGAGACTTTGTGGCCCGGAGCGAACAGCTCCGACTGTCGATCAACGCTCGCTATATCTATGGTGACAATGCGAACACGCTCATCGCCCGCAATGGCCGCGGCACCATCAAGCTCGACTTCTTCATCACCAAGCGATTCTTCTGGTTTGCGTCGGCCTATTTCGAAAGTGATACGTTCCAAGATCTTAGAATGAGAACAGCCCTGGCAACCGGCCCCGGCTATCAGTTTATCGAACGCGGTGACTTATCTGGACCTTACTTCAAGGACATGACTTTCTATACGGAGGCCGGTTTGGCCTATTTCAATGAGGACTTTAAACTGGCCAACGATGCCTCATCGATCCGCGCTCGGGTCGCCCTGAAGCTGAACTGGCCGATCTTCGATGACCGTATGACCCTCTATCATTCCAGCGAATTTTTCCCTTCACTGGAGAATTCCAAGAATTATTATCTCACAATGGACAACGGCGTCCGTTTCAAAATTTCGATGGACTTCGTGACCGTCTCCAAGTGACCACGCGATATAAAATCAACCGGCGGCAGGGACTGGTACTACGGACAACATGTACCTCGTCACCCTTGGGTACAGTTTCGACACGACCCGGAAGCGATAGACGCGCAGTTCACCTACATCCTCTAGAAGGAGGACGATTTATGCTCAAAGAATTTAAAGATTTTGCCATGAAGAGGCAACGTGCTGGACATGGCGATCGGTGTCATTATCGGCGGAGCATTCGGGAAAATCGTCTCGTCGCTCGTGAGTGATGTGCTGATGCCACCCATCGGCCTGCTCATGGGTAAAGTCGATTTTTCGAGTCTCTTCCTCAATCTGTCAGGAACGCCACAGCCATCTCTCACCGCAGCCAAGGCCGCGGGAGCTCCCACATCAATTACGGGGTCTTTCTTCAAGCCATGTTTGACTTCATTATTATCGCATTTGTAATCTTCATGTTGGTGAAGCAGGTCAACCGGCTGAAGAAACCTGAGCCGCTTGCGGCTCCGACGACCAAAGACTGTCCTCAGTATTTATGGACGATCCCGATCAAGGCCACGAAGTGCGCACATTGCACGTCCAACGTCTACCAGGTTGCGGAAAAACTCGGTTTTCGTTCAACAAGCCGTCGTAATCTCAAGCACTGCGACGGCACCAGAGTACTCTCGCAGCCTAGGTATCTAATCCGGAGGAGCGCCCAATCAGCTGAACTGATCCCACGTATCACACTGTTTGATCGCCCAGAACACCGCCTCTTTGAGTTTCTTCAACTGCACGTTCTCCGGATCGCGCATGGCTTGTAGTTTTTTGTCGAGATCGTAGAGCGGCTGGATCGATCGTTTATCCGGGATCTTGCCCAGCGACCAGGCCACTTCCGTGAGCACGGACCAGTCTGTCTTGGGATTCTTCAGCTTGGCCAGCAGCGGCGGCACAACTGATGCATCCCCGTGCAGTCCGCCAAGTTGGCCCAACCCCTTGGCTGCTGCGGCTTGCACCTCGAGGTCCGGTGACGTATTCATGATCTCAACCAACAACGGAATGCCCTCTTTGCCGAGATTGCCCATCGCCCCAATCGCTTGCTTCGCCAGGTCACGATCCTTGAGCACCTCTTTCAGCTTCGGCAGGGCCTCGTCGGCTTGCATCTCGCCTAAGAGAGAAATAATTTTGAGCTTTCTGGCCTGCGGCGTATCGGATCGATCGAGCAACTTTAGAAGGCGCTCCGGCTGACCCCATTCAGCGGCCAGCAACAACGGAAATTCGTATTTCTCGAGCACATCTCTCAATTTGCCCAGGGCATAGGTTCCCGGATCTCCCGCGTTAGCCGATTGCGCGGCTTGTCCCGCATCTTCAAACTCGGTTCGGACCTCTTTCTGCCATTTGACCTTTATGTCACCGAGGAGATAGGTCATCTGGCAGGCTGGGCCTTTCCACAGCCGAGATGGGGCATCGGGCAAATCCGCATCTCCTCCCGTAATCGTTGTGCCTTCCCATGTTTTTCGCTGTTCGCATTTTACTTTGAACACCGCGTCATGGGGTTTACCAGCCTCTTGTACCACCGTGTATCCCAATTCACCGATCCGACGGGCTACAAGCTCGGCAATCGGCGCAGCATCAACGGCTCCCTTGTCAGTGAGTGCAATCGCCTCGATGCGCACGGTTTGAATCTTATCCAGCAGCGCTTTCTGCTCCGGCGTGAAATAGTCCCGGTAGGCCCATGAGGGAGGAGAGGGAAGTACCACAACCGTGCAAACCAGAGTTGAGAGCAATAGCGCAACGCGCATCGTGCACCTCTAACCACTATGCTGACGATGAATTACGTATGCTACCTGATTATACCCGTCATTGAAGGCTGGGACTACCTTAGCCCGCACCTTAGGCCGCGCACGCAAGTGAACACCCATCCACCCCGCAGGAGTATGGGTTGACAGTGGGCCACTTCCAACGGTACAAAATACCCGCAGGAACGTGTACGTTTGGTTGTTTGCTCATCATCCTGGAGTCGGCTCCTGCAGATCCCACCATGCGAGAGTGGCGGAACTGGCAGACGCGCGAGACTTAGGATCTCGTGGGTAACCGTGGGGGTTCAAGTCCCCCCTCTCGCACCAGACCACGACCGGGCAGCCGGCAACGGCTCGGCAGCCCGCGCAAGGCTTCTTATAAAGAAAAAGGCACGCGCGCCAGCTATGAAAATGGAAGTGACTGAACTAGGGCCGATGAAACGCGCCCTCAAAATTGAGGTGCCGGCCGATGAGGTCACTCAACGGTTTGCCCGAGCCTACGTCGAGCTGAACCGCCAGGTCAACATCCCAGGATTTCGCCCTGGCAAAGCACCCTTGGCCTTGCTGGAAAAACGCTATGCCAAAACCGTGGAAGAGGATGTGATCCGAAGCCTCGTGCCGGACTTCTACGACAAGGCCGTCCGCCAAGCGGGGATTGTGCCGGTCCTCGTCGAAATTCCCCCGCTGGACCGGGTCAAGATTAAGAAGGACGAACCCTTTACATTTACTGCGACCGTCGAGATCAAGCCGACAATCGAGTTGCGAGACTATAAATCACCGAGTCCGATCTCGCTCAAGCCCGACAAACGCACCGTTACCGACGAACAGCTTGACCGAGGACTTGAGGTCTTGCGCGAACAACAGGCACGCCTGGAAGCCGCACCGGCCGGCCATACCATCGTGGACGGAGACTATATCGTGCTGGATGTGCAAGGCGCTCTCGATGGAGCACCGCTGGAAGGAACAAAGAAAGAGGGTCAACTCCACAAGGTCGGATCCCACGCGTCCGTCTTGGGCTTGGAAATTGATTCGCATGTCGGGGGGAAGAAAGAGGGTGACGAGCTCGAAATTTCCCAGCCGTACCCAGCCAGCCATCCCGATCCTCGCGTTGCCGGCAAGACGGTCATATTCACGCTGACGATCAGATCCGTCAAGGAAAAGAAGCTGCCGGCCCTCGACGATGAATTTGCCAAAGACTGTGGCCCCTACAACTCGCTCCAGGAAATCAAAGACAAACTGAGGGACGGGATGGAACGGGCGCTGAAACGAGAGATCGAAGACACTCATAAGGATACGATTATCAAACGGCTCGTGGAGACTCACCACTTCGACCTCCCGGAAACCCTGGTGGAGCGTGAACTGGAAGCCATCATCCGTCAGCACGTGCAGCAGCAACAGCGGAAGACTGGCGCCCAGGAATCGCCTGGCACGGAGGATCTTACAATCCTTCGCCAGGAGCATCGGAACGAAGCAGCACGCCGCGTGAAGCTCGGCCTCGTTTTAGAAGCGATCGCAGAGAAAGAAGGGCTGACGGTCACGCAGGATGATTTCAACGCCGAAATTATGCGGCTGGCGTCGGAACTCAAAGTGCCGGCGACCGATCTCGTCAAGATGGTCAAAGCCGGCGGACAAGAGTCCATCGATGAGTTACGCACCAGGATTTTGGCGGATAAAGCCTTGGATTTCGTATACCGCAATGCGGTGATTCAGGGGTAATGCCGAGGTGCAGGCACCTTGCACCTCGGCTTCAACAGGCTGCGGGAAAACTCTGTGGGCACGCCGGATTTCATTGGTCAGTAAGTTTGGAATAACAGGAGCACACAACGCGGGATGCTCAAAAAGACCGTCCAGCAAGGCCGCAGCGAGCGAAGAGGCGAGGCGTACGCTTCGGTACGTTGAGCCTCTGAGTGAAGCGAGAACGAAGCCTGGCGAAAGGTGCGTCTTGGCGCACCAGGGTTGGGCGGGTGAGAAGAGCGACTTTTTCAGCATCCTGCTAAACGGAAAGGAACGACGTGCATGCTTGTTCCCATCGTTATCGAAACGACTAACCGAGGCGAACGCGCCTACGACATTTATTCTCGGCTCCTGAAAGACCGGATTATCTTCCTCGGTGCGCCAATCGACGACATTTTTGCCAACCTGGTTATTGCCCAGCTCTTGTTCCTCGAAGCAGAGGACCCTGAAAAGGACATCAATCTCTACATCAACACCCCCGGGGGAAGCGTCACGGCAGGATTGGGCATTTATGACACCATGCAGTATGTGAAACCCCCGATCAATACCATCTGCCTCGGCCAGGCCGCCAGCATGGGGGCTTTTTTGCTTACCGCTGGAACCAAAGGCAAGCGATTTGCCCTGCCGAATGCGAGAGTCATGATTCACCAGCCCATGGGCGGGTTTCAGGGGCAAGCCACAGAAATCGACATTCATGCCAGAGAGATCTTGAAAATCCGCGAACGACTCAATGAGATCATGGCCAAACATACAGGCCAGCCGCTGGAGAGGATATCCCAGGACACCGAACGGGACTACTTCATGTCGGCAGAAGAAGCCAAGCGGTACGGTCTCATCGACGAAGTCATCACGCGGCCACCGAAGCTCCTCAAGGCCGTCAGTGGCGACGCAGGAAAAGACGCGACCAAGGACAAGTAACAGGGAGGGCGCATGGCGAAGCCGGATAAGATGGATCGACATCTCCGCTGTTCGTTCTGTGGAAAGAGCCGCGACGAAGTCCGCAAATTAATTGCCGGGCCCACCGTCTACATCTGCGACGAATGCGTCAACCTCTGTAACGACATCATTGCCGAGGATTGGGAAGAAGCCAAAGAAGAGATTTCGTCAAAACTCAAAAAGCCGGTGGAAATCAAACACCACTTGGATCAATACGTCGTGGGACAGGAGCGGGCCAAAAAAATTCTCGCGGTGGCCGTTCATAACCACTACAAGCGAATCTCGGCCAAGGATAAAGACGTTGACGACGTGCAACTCCAGAAGGGCAACATCCTCATGCTGGGGCCCACAGGCACAGGGAAAACGCTGTTGGCCCAGACCCTCGCGAAGTACTTGGACGTCCCCTTCACGCTGGCCGATGCGACCACGCTCACAGAGGCAGGGTACGTCGGCGAAGACGTGGAAAACATCATCCTCAAGCTCCTGCAAGCATCGGACTACGATGTGGAGCGGGCCGAGCGGGGCATCGTCTACATCGATGAAATCGACAAGATCAGCCGCAAGAGCGACAGCCCGTCCATCACCCGCGACGTCTCGGGCGAAGGGGTGCAACAGGCGCTGCTCAAGCTCATCGAGGGGACCGTCGCCAACGTGCCGCCTCAAGGCGGGCGCAAGCATCCGCATCAAGAGTTTATTCAGGTCAATACGAGCAATATCCTGTTCATCTGCGGCGGAGCGTTCGTCGGGCTTGAACAAATTATCGAACAACGGCTGAATCAGAAGGCGATGGGATTCGGAGCCGAAGTTCGCGGACGGAGCGAGGTGCGACTTGGCGAACTGTTCGCGAAAGTTCAGCCGGAAGACTTCCTCAAGTACGGCTTGATTCCGGAGTTCGTCGGTCGGCTGCCGGTCGTAGCCACCTTGGATGAGCTGGATGAACGCGCCCTCATTCGAATCTTGACCGAGCCGAGAAACGCGCTCACGAAGCAATATGAGAAATTGCTCTCCTTTGAGAAGGTGAAGCTCAAGTTCACGGAAGGCGCGCTCGGGGCGATTGCACGGAAAGCGTTTCTCCAAAAAACCGGCGCTCGAGGATTGCGTGCCATCCTCGAAGACGTGATGCTAGACGTGATGTATGATGCCCCTTCTCAGAAGCAGATTAAGGAAGTCCTCATCACCGAGGATGCCATCCTCGGCAAGTACGCTCCCATCCGAATCTTCGAACAAGACCAGGATGTGAAGACCGCCTAAGTCGTTATAACTGTAGATTTTTTTGCCCGCCCCACAGGACGTCTACTCAGAATCCTCCAGGCCTGGTTACCCCTTCACAACGTCCCTTCTCGAATACTCCTTGCTCCTTTTTCCTAACCTAACCTGTGGCGACGCTCATGACTCTACGCTTTTCCTCGACAAGATGAAATGCTGCGCTATACTTGCGTTACAGATTGAACGTGGAGGACGTGTGAAATATCCCGTGTCTTCAAGCCTTCGACACAAAGGGAAAACCCTCGACCTTGACGCAGCCCGTGAAGTGATCACCCTTCTGGGGATCAACGGCGAACTCATGGGCAACCTGTCCTGGGACTTCGTCATTGATCAGATTCTGGCCTATCGTAAACCCCAGGCGAGCCGAGAAACTAGGAATGAGCCGCGCGTGGCACTCACCTTCCGTGTCAAATACACAACCCCGGAAGGTCAGCAGTTTGAAAGTCGCGCAGGCGGCATCGGCGGAGGCGGGCTCTTTATCGAAAGCCTGAGCACTCTACCGGTCGGCACCAAGCTTGCGCTTGAATTTTCGCTGCCAGAGCAGCCGTCAGAATGGTTGCCGGCGAAGGGTCTCGTCGCGTGGGTATGCCCTAAAGCAGACCAATATACGTTTAGCCCTGGCATGGGGGTGCGCTTTACGGAGATTAACCCCGATATCCGTAACCGCGTGCTCGAACTGGTGAAATCGCTCCAGCCCGTAGGGCAGCCAGCCTAGCGACTATGCATCTGCGACCGAATCGTCCGGCGTTCAATACCAATACAAGGACCTGACCATGAAGCTTACTGTGATCACGGCGGAAGGGCATGAGGGCAAAGTCCTTGAGATGAATGCCGACCGGGAAGTGATCATGCTTCATAGTGCCACGGGAGAACTGCTCGGCGCCCTGCCGTGGGGAACGATCATTGAACAGATTCTTGCCGGCGACGACGACATGCGATTCTCCCATGCACGCTCTCATCCGAGAGCCCCGCTCGCCGTGAAAGTTCGCTACACGACCCCGGAAGGCAAACAGTTCGACAGCTTAACCGGCGGCATCGGTGCAGGCGGGTTGTTCATAGAAAGCAGCACCCCGCTGGCTCCTGGGACCGAGCTTTCCGTCGAGTTTGCACTGCCCGATCGTCCTTGGGAAAAATACAAGGCCACAGCGAAGGTCGCCTGGATCCGCAACAAGCCTGAACGGCATCTGCTCTTCCCCGGGATGGGCATCCAATTTACCAACATCGATGAAAAGGCCCGCAAAGAGCTTATCGAGCTCGTCGATGCGTTGAATCGTTCCCGCCTAGCGACCTAATTCCCTCGGTTTGCCCAGCGACGCACCCCACTGTCTGGATCCTTCGCAATCGTCGTGTTGAGCGCTGCCTTCGTATCAGAATCGCTGCGCATTCCCAGACGATAGGCCGCTTCTGCTCGCACCCCAGGCGAGAGATCATGGGCCAAACGTTCTCTGAGCCAAGGGGAGACCGCCGGCCCTCCCCATTCACCCACCGCCGCCACAATGCCCTGACGAACCTCCGCATCGGAGTCACGTCCTGCTGCGACGAGCGCGGGAACCGATTGGCTTGAGTCGATTTGTAGCAATGCCCGCACCGCCGCTTTCCTAATCATTGCATCCGAAGATCGCAGTAACCCTACGACAGGCTGCAGCAATCGAGGACCTGGTTCGATCTCACCGATCGCCACAACCGCCGCCTGCCGGACCGATTCGACAGGGTCCTCCAGCGCCTGCGTCAACAGGGCAACCACTCCATCAGTGGCTGCGGGTTTCAATCGTCCCATGGCCAGCACCGAGGCTTCGCGGACAATTGCTGCCGGATCGTGCTTGAGGGGGAGAATGGAGTCTGCGGCTCGTGGGTCGCCGATCTTGCCCAGAGATTCTGCAGCCGTCCGCCGCATCTCTGGCACCTCATCGCGGAGCAACTCCAGCAATAGCGAGACCGTGCGCTCCCTCGATGAAGGCGGAGAATCCTGGACACAACCGGCGAAACAGAGGACTGCCAGGACGACTGAATACCCGATGGTGCGAGAGGAGGTGCGACGGAGCAGGGGGCAAGCATCGGGCAGGCTGATGAAGACCGCACCCCAACTCACGCTTGTTTAGGAGGCTCTTCGTGCAGGGCAGGAAGTTCTTTGGCCGCTTCGATGGATTGCTGGAACTCCTTCTGGGCAGAATCCATCTCGGCTTGGATTGTCCGCATCTCAGGATCGACCGAATTGCGGACATCGGTAACGGCCTGCTTGAACGTCCGCAACACATCCCCAAGTCCTTCTCCCAAACTCTGCATATCCCCTGGGGAAATGCCGGCCGGCTGCGCGGCCTTCGCCTTCATCGCCGCCTGCTGCGCCTGCACGCGGGCCACGGCATCCTTGTTGACAATGGCCGACGGGCGTTTAACTACTGGTTTTGCCTGGGCGCCCGCTGGAAGAGGCGGGTACTGCGCCCGCATCATCGGCGTGGGAGCAGTCGCGCGTTCCTCCATTGTGGGAGGCTGCTGTCCCTGCCCCGTCGATTGGGCCGAGACCGACTGAGCTGCAGTTGATGTCATTGGCCGAGCCTGCTGTGGCGGAGTCGCCATGTTGTACATCAGGGCGGCAGTGGTCCCGGGAGTCAGTTCCGGCCCAGGTACATAGGGTGCCGTAGGCTTCGGAGCAGCGAGAGTCTGTCCCGGCGTAATCGTCGGTGCCGGTGCAGCCTGGATCGTTGATTGGACCTGCGTGGGTGCCAGTTGATTCGCTTCGGGCGGTGCCGCATCCGGCGGGGGAATATCGTTGACTTCTTTCTTGAACCCTCTGAGCGCTTTGCCGACTCCTTCACCGATTTGTGGGAGCTTTCCCGCCCCAAAAATGATGAGGACAATGACGAGGATAATGATGAGTTCCGAGATCCCCATGGTACCAAACATGGCGTGATTCCTTTTTCCTATAACAAATCGCCGTCGGCCTGGCCTTGTTGAGAACCGAATCAACTTTATAGGCCATTAGGAGGCACTGTCAAGGAAGGGACGGAGGGCTAGAAGAGCGGGACGATCTCGCTCTGCAACGGCAAACCGAACACCAACGCCTCGCGCTCAGCGAGGTACACGTCCAGTTCACTCCTGATCCCGAACTCGCCGGGCAAGTAGATCCCAGGCTCAATAGAAAAACAGGTCCTCGGCATCAGACGGCGGGTGTCCTGCGTCTCCAAGCCATCAATGTTGGCTCCGTTGCCATGAACCTCTTCGCCGATCGAATGGCCCGTGCGATGGACGAATTGATCGCCATAGCCGCCTCGTTGGATGATCTGCCGGCAGGCATCGTCGACTTCCCAGCCGAATGGTCGATGGTCGGCAGCTATTTCTGTCTGGACGAAGGTCAGGGCCGCATCCCGCCCCTGCCGGACCAAGTCGAAAATCTCACGGTGTTTCACCGGGACGGTCTGACCGACATAGCCGGTCCAGGTGATATCGGCGTAGACCGAACCGGCCTCCGCTCGTTTGGCCCAGAGATCGATCAAGAGCAACGTATCGCGGGTGACCTCGGCTGACCCCGTCTCTGTCGGACCATAATGGGGATCAGCGCTGTGGGCATTGACGGCAGCGATCGGTGCACTCGACGTGACCATCCCGGCCTCGCGTATACGAGCCAGAATAAACTGTTGCACTCCATATTCAGTGAGACCCCGCCCTTGCGTAATCGCCTCATGCACATGATGAAACGTCTGATCAACGATGCGCCGCAGCGCCGCCGCGGCAAATTGATGCGATTCGAGTTGACGGTCCGTCCAGCGCGCTTCAAACGTCTGAATTAAATCCGCTGAACTGACCACCTCGACGTCGTAGCTTCTGATCAACTCGATCGTACCGGCATCCACGCGCGACACATAGGGAACCGCGTTCAGCGGAGAATACTGCATGGCGACACGGAGGCCACCAGCGAGCAGGCGCGCAAGGATCTGCCGTTGCTGCTCCCACGACACATAGCAGTCGGCTTGTCCCGGCAATGTATCCAGCACGTGCGGCTCGATGCGATGCAGCAGCTTGACAGGAACTCCCTGCGCCGGAATCCAGTAGTACCATCGCCTCGTCACATGGACGGTAGGATCGAGCTGAAGTATACGATAGGCGAGGGGGTCGCTCCCGCGGAAATCATAGAAGAGCCAGCCGTCGATCTCGGCATCACGCAGTGCCTGCTGCATCTCACTGATACGCTGATATATGGCCGTGGTCATGGTAGAAGGCATCTTATCGTCGCGCTCCCAAGCCGTCAATGAGACGGTCGTTGAGATCGGTGGTCATGCTACAATGCACGCCATGGCTGTTGAGCCTGCACCAGAGCCTTCCCAGTTCCGCGTGACCCTGTTTGTCGGACCGCAGCCAGTGGAGGGAAAACCCTTCACTGTCTCCTGTGTATTTAACGTCAAGAAACGGAGTTGGAAGGGCGGAATCCAGGTCGCCGTCGTTATCACCCAGAATCAGATTGATACGCTCAGCACTGACGTTGATTTCTCCCGGTGGTTGGCCCTGGCCCTAGCCGATCTCGCAGATGAAGATCGGCTATCTCATCAGAGGCGAGCCCATGAGCTGTTTATCCAAGCAGTCTGTTGGTGCAAGCTGGACCTGGCGTTGCAATCCGGTACCACTCAAGAGAACCAATGTCTCGCAGACGACACGTGGATCCCCGAAGTCAGAGACACCGTAATCAAGCGGACGAACTTCATCACGTCGTACATTGCATCTGAACTGGACCTCGTACTGAGAGACGTTACTGCTCCATAAGACACTCCACGCGGGCACGGCAGGGGGTTTGCAATCAGAGTTGAATTTGTTATAACCCCACTACCATTGAATCGTGGGTAGGCACCCCAGAGTCAACCATTGTCGTTCAGCTAGCTTTGTCGAAGAAGGAGGATTATCTGTGAACACCTACTCGTCTTTATCCAATCGCCCCCGTGTGGCTTCCAGCTTCAAACTGATGGCGGCCTTCCTGCTCCTGGCCCTGTGCACCTTCACAATGGTGCCATCGGTGTGGAGTCAAGGCAGCGCGGCCCCCCCGTCGAGCGCGAGCACCGAGGGCGGAACCCCGTCAGACGCGGGCATGTTAGCTATGGCCGGACTCTCCACCCTATTGTATTTTCCACTGAAAGCGGTATTTGCCATCAGCGGAGGGATTGTCGGAGGACTCGCCTATGTATTTTCCGGCGGGAGTGAACAGACGGCCAAAAACATCTGGGACACCAGTCTTTACGGTACCTACATCATTACCCCCGATCACCTACGAGGCGATCGGCCCATCCGTTTCCTGGGGGTCGCTGATTCGAATGATGCACAGGCGCCAGCCCCTGCTCCGTAGCCCATCCGCTAGCAGGATGCTGAAAAAGTCTGCCAGCGTCGTTCTCGCATCGCTCAGAGGCTCAACGTTGAAGAGAATTCGGAGGTCGGAAACACTGGTGGGGATTATCCGTTCACCAAGACCCATCCTAGGGGTGAACGGCCACACGAAGTGCGGTACGTACCTCCTCGCCTCTTCGCTCGCTGCGGCCTTGCTGAACAGTCTTTTTGAGCATCTCGCGTGGGATGTTCCTGATATTCCAAACTTACTGACCAATGAAATTCCTGCTTGTCCACATGGTTTTTCCACAGCCTGCTAGCCGATGAAACCGATCATTGGCGTCACACCAGACTTCAACGCCGGTGATCGGAAGGAATGGGGTGGGCGCGAGCCCACCTACTTTTTGCGCGCACGCTACATCCGTGCCATCGAAGAACTCGGCGGCGTCCCGCTGGTCCTTCCACTCCTCGCAGACCGGGCTACAAGACGGCGCCTCCTGCAGCAGCTCGACGGACTCCTCCTCACCGGAAGCGGGCCGGACCTTCCACCGTCATTGTATGGTGAACGTCAGCGCTATCCGTTCGCAATCGTGAGCGAACGTCGCGCGAGTTTTGAACTGGACATCGTCCACCTGGCGAGACAGGCTGATGTCCCGCTGCTCGCCATCTGCGGAGGCATGCAGACGATGAACGTCGCTTGCGGCGGCAGTCTGTTTCAGGATATTTCATCCCAAATCTCGACCGCGCTCCAACATCGGCAACGGACCTCTGCGACGAATCTCAGTCACACCGTCACAGTCACACCCGGCAGCCTACTCCGTCGCATCGTACGATCGCGGTCGATGCGGGTGAATAGCTCCCACCATCAGTCGGTCAAAGCCGTCGCGCCGTCATTGATCGCCAGCGCCCTGGCCCCCGATGGTATCGTGGAGGCGATCGAATCTCCGGCCCACCGCTTTTTTCTCGGCATCCAGTGGCACCCGGAATTTCTTTTCGACCGGCACCCCCTCCACAGACGATTGTTCGAGACCTTTCTGCGCGCTGCCCGCGCCACAGACCGTGGAGCGTGAAACGCGAGAACCGGCTGGTCTCTCTTGTTTGTTTGTCTGATTGGTTTGTTTAGTCGAACGAGATAGACCAGATAAACCAGATCAACAGGTCTCGTCTGTCTCGCTCGGCCATCCTGTGGAGAAGGCCTGCTATACTTGACCCCATATGGAACAGAAGCTCGTTGACCCTACGGCGCCTTCCACCATCCCCGCGGTCGGAGGAGGTACGGTGATCAGCCGACTCTTCCGAACCAAGTCCATTGAGCAAATTCTCACAGACGCAGATCATCCCGATCATCGTTTGAAAAAAACCCTCACGGCCTGGGATTTGACCGCGCTCGGCATCGGCGCGATTATCGGCACCGGCATCTTCGTCCTGATCGGCACTGCCATCGTCGGCGATGCCCACCGGCCCGGGGCAGGACCTGGCATCATTCTGTCCTTCGTGCTCTCCGGCCTGACCTGTGCCTTCGCGGCACTCTGCTATGCAGAGTTTTCCACCATGATCCCCGTGGCCGGCTCTGCCTATACCTACTCGTATGCAACGTTGGGAGAATTCCTGGCCTGGATCACCGGCTGGAACTTGATTCTCGAATACGGTGTGGCCTGTGTCGCCGTCGCCATCGGGTGGTCCGGCTATTTCAACAATCTGCTCAGGTTGGCCGGGATTGAATTGCCGCACTGGGCTACACATCCACCAGGAGGACCTGACGGGGGCGTGGCAAACTTCCCCGCCGCCATTATCGTGTTACTCGTCACTGTCATCCTCGTCATTGGGATCAAAGAAAGCGCCCGCGCAACCGGCATCATTGTGTGCTTGAAGCTCGCAGTCATCCTCTTCTTCATTGCCGTGGGGACACCGGCCGTGACTACCGATAACTGGACGCCCTTCATGCCGCAAGGATTCGCCGGCGTCGGCGCCGCAGCGGCGATCGTGTTCTTCGCCTATATCGGATTCGACGCCATCTCGACGACCGCCGAGGAAGCCAAGAACCCTCAGCGGGATCTGCCGATCGGGATCATTGCCTCACTCAGCATCTGCACCGTCCTCTACATTGCCGTGGCCGCTGTCCTGACCGGCTTGGTCCCCTCAGCGCAGATCGACATCCATGCGCCGGTGGCCGCAGCGCTGAGTATGGTGGGCTTCAAGTGGGGAGCGGCGATTGTGGCGTTCGGGGCCGTAGCCGGAATTACCAGCGTACTCGTCGTGATGATGCTGGGGCAGATCCGGGTATTCTTTGCCATGTCACGGGACCACCTCTTGAGCCCCTGGCTGTCAACCGTGCATCCGCACTATGGCACGCCTCACTATGCCACCATTCTCACCGGTATCGGCGTGGCCACACTCGCTGCCCTGATTCCCATCGGCGATGCGGCGGACATGACAAACATCGGCACTCTCTTTGCCTTTGTCTTGGTCTGTATCGGTGTCGTGATCCTGCGCTATACGAAACCCAACCAGCTCCGCCCATTCCGGCTTCCGTTCATGCCGGTCGTTCCCATTCTGGGCATGCTGGCCTGCCTCGGCCTCATGAGTTTTCTCCCATGGGTGACCTGGATTCGATTCGTCGTCTGGACTGCCATCGGCATTGTGGTCTACATGGGATACGGCCTGAAGCACAGCAAACTGGCCGGCCCTTCTTCTGAAGGCCACCTTTGAAGGCCACCTTCCAATACGTTCGCTTAAAATAGAGTGAGCTAGCTGGATTTGTCGGCAGGCTGAGCCACCAGGGTTGGAGCAGGAGCCGGTGTGGTGTCAATCGGAGAGGCTGCCGGAGCGCCAGGCTGGCCCGCTGGTGCTGATGCAGCATCGGATACCGCTGGTTTGGGAGCAGCGGGCGGCTTGGGAGGAGCAGGTTTCTCCGGCTTGATGCCTCCTTCCCACGAGGGACCGGAGTACATATCCGCCGAGAGACCCTTCGTTTTCCATTTCTCTTCGAAATCCGCGGCCGCCTTATTTGGCGTCTCACCCGTCCCCACGACATCATTCCACGGGTAGACCTTCGGGCCGATCTGGCACCCGGTCTCCGTCCGCTTCAAATACAAGGCAATCGGATTCCCGCGGTACGGTCCAAGATAGATATGCACGGAACCGGCGTATTCGAGCAAATGCTCCATGCGCGCCTCCAAGAGGGGGGCATGATGCCATAAGAGGCGAGAGGAGGGCAAGGAGGTGCGGGGATGGATCAGATCGCTACGCGTTGGTGCCTCTCGGAGCGACCCTTTCGGAATTTGCCGAAGGGAATCCTTCGGAAATTCCTTCGCGGACTCAGTCAGTTTCCGCTTTCCTCTTCGGCAAATTCTCGAGGGGTCCCCGCTCCTTCGGCAAAACGCTCCGCAAGCTGACCCATCCCCTCTGGGAAATAATAGAATTCAATGCTCCTGGATGCGCACAGTTAGGGCAGCCTTGGCCACTCCCCTAATGAGACGTACAGAGAATCGGCCCGCGACCTGCACGGGGCTGTTGATTGACAGACTTTTCACCCGTCCCGTAGACTGCTTCCTATGCCATCACGATTGATCACCCCGTCTCGCCCAAGCAGCAAGAAGACCACCATTGGCTTCGTCAACCTGGGTTGTTCGAAAAACCAGGTTGACTCCGAAGTCATGTTGGGCATGTTGGTGGCGGACGGGTTTGCCTTGACCGATGATCCGAAGAAAGCCGAGGTGGTCATCATCAATACCTGCGGTTTCATCGAAGAGGCCAAGCAGGAGTCGATTGATACGATCATTGCGCACGGCAAACTAAAAGAAGCAGGATCCTGTCGTGTGTTGATTGCCGCAGGCTGTCTGGCGCAACGGTATCAAGGAGATCTCCTCGAGCAATTGCCGGAACTCGACGGCGTGGTAGGGACCGGTGAGTTCGGAAAGATCGCGGAGATTTGCCGGAATCTCCTGGCGCCGAAGAAGCGGCAACAACGGCTCTGGATCAGCGAGCCTCCCTATCTGTACGACGCAGACGCGCCGCGTCTGCGTCTCGGGAAGGCCCATAGTGCGTATGTGAAAATCTCCGAAGGCTGTAACCGGAATTGCGCATTCTGCGCGATCCCCCTGATGCGGGGCAAGCAGCGAAGCCGCCCCGTGGAATCGATCGTAGCCGAAGCCACGCGCCTGGCCGCTGAAGGTGTGAAAGAGGTCAACCTCATTTCCCAGGATACGGTGAATTATGGCGTCGATCTTGGTGTGCGCCAAGGCCTCGTCACGCTGCTTCGCGAGCTGGTGAAGGTGAAAGATTTGCGCTGGATCAGGCCGTTCTATCTCTACCCGCAACAGGTATCGGATGAGTTGTTGGATCTCTACGCAGGAGAAGAAAAAATTACCAAGTATATCGACATGCCGCTGCAACACATCAACGACCGGATGCTCAAGCGGATGCACCGGCTGGGTGATCGGGCTGCCATCACCTCCCTCGTCGATCGGATCCGGACGCGCATTCCCGGCGTCACGTTTCGCACGGCCTTCATCGTGGGATTCCCAGGAGAGACGGAGCAGGCGTTTGACGAACTGAGAGGCTACGTGGAAGATGCCGAGTTTGATCGGGTGGCGGTGTTTTTGTATTCGGACGAGGAAGACACCCCGGCCGTCGGCCTTGATGACAAGGTCGAGCGATCGGTCATGGACGAACGACGGAATGAAATCTTATCTGTGCAAGAAGAGATTGCGGCGGCACGAGGCCAGGCCCGTATCGGCTCTGTGATGGAGGTCTTGGTCGAAGGGGTCTCCGAAGAGACAGAGTTACTATTTGAGGGACGCCATGAAGGGTTGGCTCCAGAGATCGACGGCGTCGTGTATATCAATGATGGATCAGCCACAGCAGGGGAACTCGTCAAGGTCGAGATCACCGATGCGGCACTGTACGATCTTGTGGGCCACATCGTCTCCTAGCATGGTGCTGAAAAAGCCCGTCAGCTTCGTTCTCGCATCGCTCAGAGGCTCAACGTACCGAAGCGTACGCCTCGCCTCTTCGCTCGCTGCGGCCTTGCTGGACAGCCTTTTTGAGCACCCTGCGGGACTTTCATCTGTTGTCCATGACCTGCAGGCCATGAGAGGTTCCTGCATACCACAACAATATTTCCTCAGTCCCCTAGCACCATTCCCACCGGAATCCTTGCTCGCCTGCTACACTTAAACTAACCACTCTCATCGGGAAGACAGGCCCACGATGGCACACCGAAAAGAATCTGTCGTCCTCCTGATCCATTGTAAGGATCGCAGGGGTATTGTGGCCCGTGTTTCGGGCTTCATTCACGACTTCGGCGGGAACATTCTCGATTCGGATCATCATACTGATGAAGAGACGAACGAGTTTCTCATGCGCATGGAGTTTGCCGCCGAAGGGTTGCAGATTCCGCCCGATGAGATCGCAACCGCCTTCGCTCCGGTCGCAAAGACCTTCGAGATGCGCTATGAAGTTCGCCCTTCAAGCTGCCGAACGAGGGTCGCGATGTTGGTCTCGAAACAGGATCACTGCCTGGCGGATCTGCTTCAACGGCACAAACGCGACGAGTTGCACATCGATATCCCGGTGATTATTTCCAATCACGATACCTGCGCCGGCTGGGCCGAATTGTTCAAGATCCCCTTCTCCGTTTGTCCCGTGACCAAGGAGACCAAGCCGCAGCAGGAACAGCAAGTCCTCTCCTTGCTGAAGGATCATCGTGTCGAACTCGTGGTCATGGCTCGGTACATGCAAATCCTCAGCGCCAGCTTTCTTTCACAGGTCGGCTGTCCGGTCATCAATATCCATCACTCCTTCCTACCGGCCTTCATGGGCGCCAATCCCTATCGGCAAGCCTATGAGCGAGGCGTGAAAATCATCGGGGCCACGGCGCACTATGCCACGGACGATTTGGATGAAGGTCCCATCATCGAGCAGGACGTCATGCGCGTGGGCCACCGGGATACCGTCGATGATCTGGTGAGGAAGGGACGGGATCTGGAGGAGATTGTGCTGGCCCGCGCCGTGCGCCGCCATGTTGAACGACGGGTGTTGGTGTATGGCAGAAAAACCGTGGTGTTTGATTAGCAGGACGCTGAAAAAGCCGCCAGCATCGTTCTCGCATCGTTCAGATCCTCAACGTACCCAAAGGGTACGTCTCGGACCTTCACTCGCTGTGGCCTTGCTGACGAACTTTTTGAGCGTCCAGCTGGGTGGGGCTAGAAGGATTCGAGAGAGAGCAAGACAGGCACGATGGGGCAGCATCCAACTGCCCCATCTTCGTTATGGTGATCATCAAACTTTTGCGCTGAGGAACAATGCGTTGCCTCGCCGGTCAATCAAGATCAGCACATTCTCGCCCTTCTTGAGCCCGGACGACACCTTCTCGAAATCCTTCACCGACTTCACCGGCTGCCGGTTGATCTCTCGGATCACATCGCCCTGCATCACTCCGGCCTTCTCTGCGCCGCTGTCCGGTTCGACTGCCGTGACCACTACGCCCTGCGCCTTCCCCTTGACCCCGAGTTCTTTCGCTGTGTCCCGATCGAGATCCTGGACGGCCACACCTGCGAAGACATAGTCCGACTCATCGGTCGCTCCCTTGGCAATCTTTGTGGTGTCTGGTTGTTCGCCAATTTTCACAGTGATGTCCTTCTCTTGACCATCACGGATCACCCTAATAGTCACTCTCGTGCCCACCGCCGTCGTCGTCACCAGCCGCTGGAGTGCGACGGCGTCTTCGACGAGTGCGCCTTGATAGGTTGTGATGATATCGCCCTGCTTGAGGCTTGCTTGGCCCGCAGGGCTATCGTCCCGTACGTCGCTGACGAGGGCACCTTTTGCGTCTTTGATACCGAACGATTTGGCCAGATCCTGGTTGAGGTCCTGAATCGAGACTCCAAGAAACCCACGCACGACCTTCCCGTTCTTGACCAGGCTTTCATAGATCGACTTGCCCATACTGGTGGGGACGGCGAAGCCCACGCCTTGATAGCCACCGGTTTGGGAGAAAATCGCCGTATTGATCCCTACCAGTTCCCCATTGGTATTGACCAGGGCACCACCGGAATTTCCAGGATTGATCGCCGCGTCGGTTTGAATGAAGTCCTCGTACTGTGTGATGCCCATATGGCCCCGGCCCAGCGCGCTTACGATGCCGAGGGTGACGGTGGAGTTCAGACCAAAGGGATTTCCAACCGCCAGCACATATTCTCCGACCTGCAATTTGGTGGCATCGCCCCAGGAGACCGTGGGAAGGTTCTGCCCGTCGATCTTCACGACTGCGAGATCCGTTTTCGGATCTGCCCCGACGATCTTGCCAGAGAATTCCCGCTTGTCCGGTAGCGTGACATTGACGGTGCGTGCTCCGTCAATAACATGGTTGTTGGTCAGAATGTATCCGTCTGGTGATACGATGACGCCGGACCCCTGCCCGCCCCTCCGGTGCTCCCGTGGCTCACCATGACCTTGCGGCCTACGGAATCCACGGGGGCCGAACGGTGCCCCTGGTCCTCCAAAGAACTCCTCCATCCTTTCACGCCATTCATCCGGTATGCCCCGGCTATCCGACATCTTCTCCATGATCACGGTAGTAATGTTGACCACGGCTGGTGTCACCACCTTTGCCACCTCCGTAAATCCATTCGATGGCGTGGTGCTCATTGTGAGGGCAACCGGCGTCGGTGTCGCAGCAGCCGGACTCGACGCCTGGGAAGAGGATAATGATTGGCCGCCCCAGATCAGAAGGGTGCTCAGCGCCGCCACCGCAATGGCGCTTCCAATAGTCTGACGAACGAGTTGTCTCATGATTCCCTCCTTGCGATTGATCACATGAGGTAAATACCTGCGCGTCTGTGCAGGTCTGGGACTACCCTAACAGTCCGCAATGAGAAGAGGATTAGGAGGGGATTAGAAGTCGTTTAGACGATGCGGGGGCCAGAGGCAGCATCACCGTAAAGGTCGAACCTTCGCCGATCTTGCTCTGGACCTCGATACGCCCGCGATGGGACTCGACAATCCAGGCGCAGATGGCCAGCCCAAGGCCCGTGCCCTTCTTGGTATGGGCCCGCGCCTCATCGGTGCGATAGAACCGGTCGAAGATCCGAGACTGATCCTCTTGCGCGATTCCAATGCCGCGATCAGTCACGGACACCCGTGCCTGATTCTGTTCGATTGTCAGCGCGATGTCGACGGTGCCGCCGGGGCGAGAGTATTTGACTGCATTATCGAGAAGATTCAGGAACAGTTCGCGCAAGCGTAGTTCATCTCCCAATACCACTGCCGGTGCGGTGGTTCGTAGCACGACCTGGTTGTCCCGTTCCTGCCCCAACAGCGAGGCTTGCCGGTGGAGGTCCTCGACGAGAGTGTCCAGTGGGACCGGCAAACGTTCCATCTTCACCTCGCCCATGTCGGCCCGTGAGAGAAAGAGCAACTCATCCACAATGCGCGTCATCCGGTCGATTTCTTCGAGATTGCTCTCCAGGACGACCTTGTAGTCGTCGGTTTCTCGAGGGCGTCGAAGCGCGAGTTCGGTTTCCCCTTTCATGACCGTCAACGGCGTGCGCAGTTCGTGCGAGGCATCGCTGCTGAACTGGCGGATCTGCCGAAAGGAGGTTTCAAGCCGGTCGATCATGTCATTAAACGTTTTAGTCAGACGGCCGATTTCGTCGGCCGAGGCCGGGACAGTCAGTCGTTGTGTGAGATCGCCTCCGGCAATGCGTTGGGCAGCGAGTGTGATCGCATCGACCGGACGAAGGGCTCGGCCGGCCATGAACCAGCCGCCGGCGAGCGACACAGCCAGCGCGATAGGGATACTTACCAGAAGCACTAACAGGAGGCGGTTTAGGGTCTCTTCGACGGAGTCCATCGAGGTGCCGACCTGGATGATATAGAGCAGGCTGCCCCGATAGATGATGGGAACCGAAATGAGGCGCAACGGCGGTTCCTTGGGGTATCTTGCGAATTCGAGAAGCGAGCGGCCTGTGTAGGCGACTTCCAAGGCCTGTCGGCTCAGGGGCATCTCATGTTGTTTCATGTTCGGCGAACGAATGGTGATGGTGCCGGAGGGGCTGAAGATCTGGAAGAACTTATCGATGCGCGCCAGCTCGGGGAATTGCGACATGAGTTCGTCTTCGTCGATGAGAGGGAGGAACCCGCGTTCTTCCAGCGACCGAACGGCCGCGGCAGCGGTTTCCTCCAGCGATTCATCGACCGCATCGCGGAGGCTTCGAGCCGTAACCACGTATAAGATGGTTGAGAAGATGATGAGGATGAGTGCGAGAGCTGTGCCGTACCAGAGAGTGAGCCGGAGGCGAAGCGGCATCAGTCGACCTTCAGCATATATCCGCTTCCGCGAATGGTGTGAATCAGCTTCTTTGAGTGTCCCCTGTCGATCTTGTTGCGGAGATAATTCACATAGACATCGATGACATTGGTGAACGTGTCGAAGTCCTGGTTCCACACATGTTCTGAAATCATAGGACGGGTCAACACGCGTCCCGTATGGCGCATCAGATATTCGAGCAGGGCATATTCCTTCAAGGTGAGGTCGATCCGCTGGCCGCCTCTGGTCACTTCGCGCGTGGCCGGGTTCAATGCCAGATCGTCGATCTGGAGCACGCCGGGACTCTCGGTGGAGCCGCGGCGAAGCAGGGCACGAATCCTGGCGAGCAGTTCGTCGATGGCAAACGGTTTAGTGAGGTAATCGTCCGCTCCTGCGTCAAGGCCCTTGACGCGTTGGTCTACTTGCGATTGGGCGGTCAGAATCAGGATGGGGGTTTGAATCCTGGCCTGGCGGACGCCCTTGAGAATTTCCAATCCGGGCAATGACGGCAGCATCAAGTCGACAATCAGTAAATCGTAGTTGGTGTGGAGGGCCATCTCAAGGCCCTTCGCGCCGTCTTCACAGAGGTCGACGGCGTAGCTCTCCTCTTCAAGCGCGCGCTTGATGAAACAGCCGACTTTGGTTTCGTCTTCAATGACTAGAATGCGCATAGTTGTCGATGGAGAATTATACCAAACCTCGGTCGAGTAATCGCCTTGCAGGATGCGAAAAGAGCCCACAATCGCTGGTATGTCTTGAAAAACTTCTGTGACCCTGCAGTCTGTTCAAAAAGGCCGTCCAGCAAGTCCGCAGCGAGCGAAGAGGCGAGGCGTACCCTCTGGGGTACGTTGAGACTCAAAGCGATGCGAGAACGACGCTGGCGGATTTTTTCAACAGCCTGCCTCATGTCGGCGGAAAGCGGGTGATGGTCACAGGCTCATAGGTCAAGGCCGTTCCCTTGGGAGTCCGTCTGATGAGGCTGTGTGTCAACCAATGCTCATTATCACGGACCGGGAAATCCGACCGGTAATGGGCCCCGCGGCTTTCCGTCCTGGCGAGGGCGCTGGCGACGATGGTCTCCGCGACATCGACAAGGGACTGGAGCTCGAAGGCTTGTACGAGATCCGTATTAAACACCTGCCCTTTGTCCTGCACCGTGACGGCGGCGGCGCGATGGGTCAGTGCAGTGAGTGCCGAGAGCGCAGCAGACATGGATTCGCGAGTCCGAACGAGGCCAAGATTGAGGCTCATCAACTGACCGAGTTCTTCCCGAATCTGCCAGGCTCGGACCGATCCCTCCTGTGCCAGCAGACGCTGGACGCGACGCTGCTCGGTTGTGAGCTGGTCTGTTGTGAGTGCCTGTGGCGCGACGGTTCGAGCGTACTCTCCGGCTCGAATTCCGGCGCGCCGACCAAACACAATCGTCTCAAGGAGTGAATTGCCTCCGAGCCGATTGGCGCCGTGCACACTGACGCAGGCACATTCACCGGCCGCATAGAGGCCGGTGATGCCTGTTTCAGTCCATTGATTGGTCCGGACGCCACCCATCTGATAGTGCGCGCCGGGGCGGACAGGAATGGGAGTCTCGATGGGATCGAGACCGGCAAACTCAATAGCGAGTTCTCTGATCTGCGGGAGCCGTTCGAGAATGCGCTGGCGTCCAAGGTGCCGCAAGTCCAGCAACACGCACCCGTCGACCCCGCGGCCTTCGAGGATTTCTTGCCCAATGGCCAATGAGACAGTGGAGCGGGTGGCCAGTTCCATCTGCTGCGGAGCATAGATCTTCATAAACCGTTCGCCCAGCGTATTCAGGAGGTAGGCTCCTTCTCCGCGAGCCCCTTCGGTGATGAGGATACCCGTGCCCTTGAGTGTGGTGGGATGGAACTGGACAAATTCCATGTCCGCCAGCGGAGCACCGGCACGATACGCGAGCGCCACGCCGTCACCGGTGTTGATCACGGCGTTCGTGCTCGTCAGAAAGACGCGCCCGCTGCCTCCCGTGGCCAAGATGACGGCTTTGGCCCCGATCGCGCGTAACCCTCCATGGATCAGGTCCCACGCTACGACTCCCCGGCAGACGCTGTCTTCCACAATCAACGCTGTGACATACCACTCTTCATACACGGCGATGCGCCGTTTGAGCAGCTGTTCATACATGGCGTGGAGGATGGCATGGCCGGTACGATCGGCGGCGTAGCAGGTGCGTGGGAAGCCCGCTCCGCCGAACGGACGTTGGGCGATACGTCCCTGTTCATCGCGACTGAAGATGACCCCCAGACGTTCTAATTCGAGAATGTCGTCAGGAGCTTCGCGACACATGGCCTCGATGGCATCCTGATCGCCGAGATAGAGCCCGCCCTTCGTGGTGTCGAAGGCATGGGCTTCCCAGGAATCGTGCTCTCCTAGTGCCGCGTTGATGCCCCCTTGCGCAGCCACAGAGTGGCTGCGGACCGGATGGACCTTGGATATCACGGCGACGTCGAGATCCGGCGGTGCGGCCACCGCCGCCCTCATCCCTGCCAGACCGGCTCCGATGATAAGAATATCGTGTAGTTTCATAGCATGCACGTCCGATCCGTGAGACATGAAACGTCAAACGTGAAAGGTTTCGGACAATCCTACGTTTCACCATTCACGTCTTACCTTTTACGGCTTTGATGTCTGCACTCATACGTGACTCTCAGTCTGAAGGCAAGTCCAGAAGCTATCTGACAACCCTTGGAGAAAAGGGGGTGAGCATGGTACTCTGCGAATCGCGAGTGTGTCCGTCAGCACATCAGTTCTCTCAACCGACGAGGCATATCCGAAGGACAAGCAGGATGCGGAAAGACTATGTGGGTACGCCAGTACTTCACTGGTCCGTACGCCTGAGGCAAGAGGAGAATACCACGCAGGGTGCTCAAAAAGGCCGTCCAGCAAGGCCGCAGCGAGCGAAGAGGCGAGGCGTACGCTTCGGTACGTTGAGCCTCTGAGCGAAGCGAGAACGAAGCTGGCGGACTTTTTCAGCATCCTGCTAGACGAACGCCATGGCCACACCGGACTTTCTAAGCCCGACCGACACGTTTATCCATCGCCATCTTGGTCCCACCGACGCTGATGCTCGTGAGATGCTTGCCACACTCGGCTTGCAATCGCTGGAGGAGCTGAGCGAGGCAACCGTGCCCGCCGACATTCGTTTGCGGAAGGAATTGGATCTGCCCCTTCACCGCGGCGAACAAGCCGTGCTGGAAGAGATCCGCTCCATCGCCGTAGAAAACCAGATCTACCGTTCATTGATCGGAATGGGCTATCACGACTGCATTACGCCCGGCGTGATTCAGCGCAATATTTTCGAAAACCCGTCCTGGTATACCCAGTACACGCCCTACCAAGCCGAGATTGCCCAGGGCCGCTTGGAAGCACTCGTGAACTTTCAAACAGTGGTGACTGACCTCACCGGCTTGCCCTTAGCCAACGCCTCGCTCCTGGATGAGGCCACGGCGGCAGCGGAGGCGATGGCCATGTGTCTCGCCATTTCCCGTGTGTCCGGCCACGAACGGACAGAGTTCTTTGCCTCGCAGGACTGTCACCCCCAGACCATTGCAGTGATGCAGACGCGGGCTGAACCACTCGGCATGGCCCTGCACGTAGGGCGGACGCAGACCATCGATTTTTCCAATCCTCAGCTAGTCGGCATTCTGCTCCAGTATCCGGCCACCGACGGCTATGTCGGAGATTACAGTGCGCTGGTGACGCAGGCCCATGCTGCCGGGGTTCTTGTGGTGGTCGCCACCGATCTGATGGCCTTGACTCTCTTGCGCCCACCGGGAGAATTCGGGGCTGACATCGCCGTGGGTTCCAGCCAGCGATTTGGTGTCCCGCTTGGATTTGGCGGCCCCCACGCTGCGTTTCTTTCGACCGCTGAGTCATTCAAACGGCAGATGCCGGGACGCATCGCCGGAGTATCCAAAGATGTTACTGGGAAGCGTGCCTACCGACTCTCCCTGCAAACCCGCGAACAACACATTCGGCGTGAGAAGGCCACGAGCAACATTTGTACGGCGCAGGTGCTCTTGGCCATCATGGCAAGCATGTATGCGGTCTACCACGGGCCGGAGGGCTTGCGGCGGATTGCCGAGCGCGTGCATGGTTTGGCTGTGGTGCTGGCAGCGGGATTGCGGCAGCTCGGATTCGATGTCGTAGCGGAAGAGTATTTCGATACAATTCGGGTTCGTCTAACGAAGATGCAGTCCGAGCCCATCTTGATCCGGGCCAACGAAGCAGGCATCAATCTTCGCCGGTATGAGGACCACTCCATCGGGATTGCGCTGGATGAAGTGAGCACGGAAGACGAAATCCGGCGCCTGATGGAAATCTTTGTCGGCCATGATCGGCTGCCTTTTCAAGTGCGGGACTTGAGCGGCAGCGTCACCACAAGTTTCCCGGCAAATCTCACCCGCACCAGCAAGTACCTGACCCACGAGGTGTTCAATCGCTATCACGCGGAACATGAGATGCTGCGGTATATCCACCGTCTCGGGGCGAAGGATCTGTCGCTCGTCCATTCGATGATCCCTTTGGGCTCCTGCACCATGAAATTGAACGCGACGGTCGAGATGCTGCCGGTCACCTGGCCGGAGTTCTCACGGCTTCATCCCTTTGCGCCGATCGAGCAAACCAAAGGGTATCAAGAGTTGTTCTATCAGCTGGAGGCCTGGCTGGCCGAGATCACCGGACTCTCCGCCGTATCCTTGCAACCGAACGCAGGCTCTCAGGGCGAGTATACGGGGCTGATGGTAATCCGGGCGTACCACCGGAGCCAGGGTGAAGAGCATCGGGATGTGTGTTTGATTCCCCTGTCCGCGCACGGCACGAATCCCGCCAGTGCGACTATGGTGGGCATGACGGTTGTGACGGTCGCCTGCGATCGACAGGGCAATGTGGATTTAACCGATCTTGAAGCCAAGGCCGCTCACCATCGCAATCGGCTATCGGCGCTCATGTTAACCTACCCCTCGACCCACGGCGTCTTCGAATCGGACGTGCGGCGCATCTGCCAGATCATCCATACGCACGGCGGGCAAGTCTATATGGATGGTGCCAACTTGAATGCCCAGGTGGGGCTCTGTCGGCCCGGGGACATCGGCGCGGACGTGTGCCATCTGAATCTCCACAAGACATTCTGTATCCCCCATGGCGGAGGGGGGCCTGGGATGGGACCGATCGTTGCGGCGCGGCATCTAGCACCGTTTCTTCCCGGCCATCCGGTGACGCAACTAGGCGGACAAGATTCCATCGGACCGGTGTCGGCGGCGCCTTACGGCAGCCCCAGCATCGTGACGATTTCCTGGGTCTACATCGCCCTGATGGGACGCGACGGCTTAACCAAGGCGACCCAGATGGCGATCTTGAACGCCAACTACATGGCCAAACGGCTGGAGAAGTACTATCCCATCCTCTACACGGGAACGTCCGGGTTCGTCGCGCACGAGTTTATTCTCGATCTTCGTCAGTTCAAGGAGAGTGCGGGGGTCGAAGCGATGGATGTGGCGAAACGATTGATGGATTATGGGTTTCATGCTCCGACGGTCTCGTTCCCGGTTGTCGGGACGCTCATGATCGAACCGACGGAAAGCGAATCGAGGGCCGAATTGGACCGGTTCTGCGAGGCGCTGATCTTGATTCATGCAGAGATGCAAGACATCGTCGAGGGCCGCCAGCCGCGCACAAATAATCTGCTGAAGAATGCTCCCCACACGGCACAGGTGGTGACGGCCAACGAATGGGATCGACCCTACAGCCGTGAACAGGCTGCCTTTCCTGCCCCCTGGGTACGCGACCATAAATTCTGGACCGGCGTGAGTCGCATCGACGAAGCCTACGGAGATCGCCATCTTGTCTGCACGTGCCCACCGACCGACACCTACTAAGTCGGCTGCTGAAAAAGGCTCTCAACGTCGTTCTCGGCTCGCAAACATCCTCAATGTACCCAAGAGGGTACACCTCCGGTGTTTGCTACGCCTGCGGCCTAGTTGCGAGGCCTTTTTGAGCAGCCTCCGAAGAGAACACCCGGAAAGGTTCCTGACTTCGTTCTCAGTCGCGTGCCTCCCTGCGACGTACCGCACACGGGAAAAGAGCTGTTCCGACAGCTCGGGGTTGGGAGGGTGAGAAGGTTACTTCTCGGCGTTCAAACTCCCTGCGGCCTTACCTGGGACAAGGCGCGTCTTGGCGCGCCAGGGTTGGGCGGGTGAGAAGGTTGCCTTTTGAGCAGCCCTGAAGAGAAGGGCCCCCGACATAACCCCGCTTGCTCAGCCTGACCCCTTTTCTGACCCATGGCTCCTTTTCTTCCCTGTGAATCCTGCTAAAGCGTCCCCTCGGGAATTTGATCCAGTTTATAGAAATCCATCGGGTCCACTCGTCGCTGAGTCGCTTGAGTCGGCTCGCTGCCCTTGGTAAAGAGTTCGACGGTACTAGGCTGTCCCTCCTCGCCCTCAAGCAGCCCCGTCGCCGGATCGACCTTGACGAACGTGACGCCTTCCGGAATGGTAAAGGCCATGACCGGTAGCGGCTTGAGCGCTTCCCGCATGAAATTGATCCAAACTGGCAGCGCGGCATGCGCTCCCGATTCCGTCTCACCGAGTGAACGTCGATCGTCAAACCCGAGGTAGATGCCCGCGACCAAGTTCGGGGCACCGCCGATAAACCATGCATTGATAAACTCGTCCGTGGTTCCGGTTTTCCCCGCAATCGGCCGCCCGATCACTTTGGCCGCCATACCGGTCCCCTTTTGGATCACGTCTTCCATCATGTTCGTGATCAAGTACGCCGTTTCTTGGGAGATCACCGGCAGTACTTGCGGCTCCGCCTGCTCAAGCACCTTCCCCGCGTTGTCCTTCACGACCAGGATCGCATACGGTTCCGCACGGCTCCCCTGATTGAGCAACACGCTATAGGCGGAGGTCAGCTCCATCAGCCCGACGGAGGATGAGCCCAGCCCCAGCGACAGATCTGCCGCTAGTGGACTGGTGATCCCGACCGTTTTTGCAAACTCAATGACATTCTTTACACCAATCTTATCCAGCAACCGGACCGTCGCCAGGTTGTGCGAGTGGGCCAGGGCATCCCGCAAACTCACCATGCCATGGATTTTCCTTCCATAGTTCTCCGGCTTCCACGTTTTCTCATCCTGGTCCTGCTCGTAGACAACCGGCGCATCGAGGATCACCGACGCGGGGCTCATCCCCTGGCTCATGGCCGTCGCGTAGATGATCGGCTTAAAGGCGGACCCGGGCTGACGGCGGGCCTGCACAGCCCGATTGTACTCGCTGCGACTGAAATCATAGCCTCCGACCATGGCCCGAATGGCCCCCCTGCCTGGCTCCAGCGCAATCAACCCTCCCTCGACGAGGGGAGTCTGTTCCAGTTGCACATGGACGATGCCACGATCCAGCTTCTTCACCATCACCTCGATAACATCACCGGGCTTCAGCACTTGTTTGAGATTGAGATTGACGACGACATCTTTCGCCGTATCCGACCCAGTAAGACGGCGCTTCGCCCATTCCATATCGTCAAAGGCGAGCTTGGCCACCGTCGTGCCGATCTGCACCAGAAAATGGTCCTTCGCCACTTTGGTGACGAGCCCCTCGCGAAAATCTCCCACCTTCACCGCCTGATCAGTCGCCGCTGTAACAATGGGCGGGGTCGGCGCAGCCACATCTACCGTTCGAAGCGGGCCACGCCACCCTTGGCGCTTATCCAATTCGCGCAGGCCGGCCGCAAAGGCCACTTCAGCAGACTTCTGCATCTCCATGTTCAATGTCGTAAAGATCTTGAGCCCGCCCTTGTACACCATCGCTTCGCCATACTTAGCGACCAGCAACTGTCGGACATACTCCACAAAGTATGGCGCAGCCTGTTCAGAACCAGGACGACGGAAATTGAGTATCTCCGCTGCAGCCTGTTCACGTTCTGCCGTAGTGAGGAACTTAGCCTCTTCCATACGCGCCAGTACATGCTCCTGTCGACTTTTTGCGCGATCATAGGCCTTGTAGGGCGAATAATGGTTCGGCGATTTCGGGAGACCCGCCAGAAATGCTGATTCTCCAATTGTGAGGACGGAGAGGTCTTTTCCAAAATACGTTTGAGCCGCCGAGGCGACACCATAGGCGCCTTGTCCGAAGTAAATCTGATTCAAATACAGTTCGAGAATTTGCTCTTTCGTCAGGACCAATTCCATCTTGTAGGCCAGAATTAACTCGCGGACTTTGCGGTCAAAGGTGCGTTCGGACGAGAGGAACAGCGACCGTGCCAGCTGCTGGGTAATGGTGCTGGCCCCTTCGACCTTGCCCCCTCGGCGCACATTCGTCCAGGCCGCACGGAGCATGCCGATGTAGTCGAGGCCGGGATGCTCGAAGAACCGGACATCCTCGACCGCGATGACCGCACGTCGCAGGCGTTCAGGAATTTCCGCCACCGGGGTCAGGATGCGGCGCTCGATGAAAAATTGACCGATGAGCTTCTGATCAATCGAATAGACCTGAGTCACCAGGCTTGGCTGATACGTCCCCAACTGCTCCAAGTCAGGAAGGTCTTTAGAGAAGTGCCAAAGCAACCCGCCCACTGTCAGTCCCCCTATTAAGACTGCCGCCCCCAGGCCTAGGAGCGAGATCTGCCACCAGCGCCATGAGCGACGAGGCGGTGGTGGACGAAGCGGATCCTGTAAATGTATCGGCTGATCCATCATGGTTACGCGGGGTTACCCTCGAAGGAGGCTTGGCTTCCTGAGAAGAATACCAAGGTCACCATACCGTGGAGACTCACAAAACTCAAGCCGATGCCGGTTCGCCAACCCCCCCGCATCTCCTGCTGCTGGCATCGCTTGTACGGACATCATGCTTCGGGTATACTGCCATACGACGCCTGGACTCCTGGGCGTCTTTTTTTTGGAGCATGCGCAATATCTATGGATCAGGCAGCCGCATCAGAATCTCCCGTCACCACGCAACTCGAGCCCAATGAGCGCCGGAGCGATATTCGGAATATCGCGATCATCGCCCACGTCGATCATGGCAAGACGACACTGGTCGACGCCGTGCTCCGACAGACCCATGTCCATCGCAAGATCGACGATATGGGCGAACGGATCATGGACTCGATGGACCAGGAACGTGAGCGCGGGATCACAATCCGGGCCAAAAACGCCAGCGTGACTTACAAGGGCGTGAAGATCAATATCGTCGACACGCCGGGCCACGCCGACTTCGGTGGTGAAGTCGAACGGACCCTGCGCATGGTGGACGGCGTCCTCATCTTGATCGACGCGAAAGAGGGCCCCATGCCGCAAACGACCTTCGTGTTGCGGAAGGCCTTAGCACTCGGCCACAAGGCCATCGTGGTCATCAACAAGATCGACCGGGCGGACGCGGTGATCGATGACGTGGTGAATCGGACCTTCGACTTGTTTGTCCATCTCGGTGCGACGGACGAGCAGCTCGATTTCCCGATCGTCTACACGGCGGCGATCAAGGGCACCGCGACGCTCGACGTGAATAAGCCCGGCACGGACATTACGCCACTCCTCGACACCGTGCTGGACAAGATTCCCGCACCGGCCATCAACGCCGACGCGCCGCTCCAGATTCTGGTCCTCTCTCTGATTCAGGACCTCTACAAAGGCAAGATGGGCGTGGGTAAGATTCAGTCCGGTTCGATCGCCCGCAGGCAGAATGTGATCGTACTCGGAAAGGATGGCGCACAATTCTCTGGAAAAGTGTCAGACCTCGCGGTCTACTCCGGCCTTGAACGGACGGATATGGAACGGGCCGAGGCAGGAGAAATCGTCGCGGTGGCCGGCCTGGACGAGGTGAGCATCGGTGATACGATTGCTGACGCGGAACATCCAGTCGCACTGACTCGAGTCATGGTCGACGAGCCAACCGTCCAAATGACCTTCTCCGTGAACAATAGCCCGTTCGCCGGACGGGAAGGCAAGTACCTGACCTCGCGGCATTTGCGCGATCGTCTCTTCAAAGAACTCGAAACCAACGTGTCGTTGCGCGCGAGCGAGACGGATAGTGCAGATAAGTTCCTCGTGGCCGGCCGCGGCGAGTTGCATCTCGGCGTCTTGATCGAACAAATGCGCCGGGAGGGATACGAGCTGCAAGTCTCGCAACCGGAAGTGATTGTCCACCGGGAGGGGGACAAGGTCCTCGAACCCTATGAGGAACTGACCATCCAGGTGCCGGAAACCTATCAGGGCGCCGTGATTGAAGAGCTCGGCAAACGCCGCGGCGAATTGCGCCATATGCGACTCATCCATTCCGATGCCGGACCGAGCGAGATGCATTTGGAATATCATATCCCCACCCGCGGCATCATGGGACTCAAAAATCTATTGATCGCCAAGACTCGGGGCACCATCATCATGCACCATGTCTTTGTCGCGTACGAACCGGTGGAGGAGCGCGACCTCGCGGTGGCGACACACGGGTCACTCGTCGCACACGAAGACGGAACCAGCACCGGCTATGCCATCTTCATGACCCAAGAACGGGGTACCATGTTTATCGGCCCTGTCGTGGAGGTCTATCGCGGGATGGTCGTCGGTGAGAACAGCCGGGACGAAGACATGGACGTCAACGTCTGTAAAGAAAAGCACCTGTCCAACATGCGGGCGTCAGGCACCGATGAAGCATTGGTCCTCACACCGCCACGGGAAATGGGCTTGGAGTTCGCTCTCGAATATATCGGCCCGGATGAACTGGTTGAAGTCACGCCGAAGAGTCTGCGTATCCGCAAACGGCTCCTCAACCCGGATGACCGCCGTAAGGCCCGCAAATCCGGCAAATAGCCTTCCCTGCAGCGATGAGGATCAGGAAGAAAACCCCCAAACCTTCCGCCCGCCGTCCCCCGCTCTACTTTGTAGGCTATCGGGGAACTGCGCCGGCCACAGACGAACTTAAGGTCTGGTACGAGCGGGAGTATGGCGGGCCGCTGACCATTCGCCACGAAGCGGGCTCAGCAGAATCCTGGCACGCGACTCACGGCTCCTGGTCGGCCCATGTCGTGATGCCGCTGCCGATGAGCCACGTCGCCGACGTTATGAAGCAGTTGGCCTGGGAGCACGACGTGATGGGCGCAGTCGCGCCATCCCTCGTATCCCCGCAGGACATGCCGGACACGATACTCTTTGCCGCGCGACTTGCCCGGGGCCTCACCTTCCTCACACAAGGCACGGCCCATGACATCATCACCAACCAATACGTGAACCCGTCGGATTGGCAGGATCGTCCCCTCACCCACTTCATCGTCAGCGATCACATCCCGATCATGCGGGGCGACGATGAGCAGAGCCGCCGGAGCTGGTGCTATACCCTCGGCCTCAGCAAGTTCGGGGTGGATGAACTCGAAATGTTTCTCCCCCCTGGTCTCCCGGACCAGCCTGCGCGCGATGTGCTCAGAGAAACAGCAGACGAATTGACGAGGACCGGACAGTCGCCAAAAGTCGGGAGCCACATCCGTATAGGACTCTTAGATCAGAGCGTTGAGATTGCCAACCACCGCACCGCTGCACCAGCCGGGCGCATGTTGAGTTTTCGAGAAATTCGGCTGTTACCATAGTTTTCCAGTCTTATTATATACTTATGGGCCTGTCAGGCTTCTTCTAGCCGCCTGCAGGAAAACCATCAGATCGTCAGATATCTTCTGCCACACACCTCACGCCTGACGCCTCACGCTCTTGGTGCCTGCGCACTATTTCGTATCCTGCTAGGCCTTCAGGACTGTTGACAAGATTCCAAGCCGCACGGTACAAAATTGCAGATGACAGTGTCAGAGGCCGGACTAAACCCAGTAAAAGGAGGCATGGAGATGAGCGACGTAGCAGCAGAGATCAAGGTGGGCGATACCGCACCGGACTTTAACTTGAAGGATCAGGACCAGAAGGACGTGAAGCTGAGCGACTATCGTGGCAAGAAAAATGTTGTGCTCTGCTTCTATCCGCTGGACTGGAGCCCCGTCTGTCAAGGCGAGAACAAGTGTTTGACCGACGACTTTCCCAAGTTCCAGTCGGCCAACGCGCAACTCTTCGGCATCAGCTGCGACAGCTTCTTCTCGCACAAGGCTTGGGCAGATTCCATGGACCTCAAGCATCAGCTGCTGTCGGACGTGCATCGGACCACGGCAAAGGGCTACGGCCTCTACTTTGAGCCGTTGAACTGCTCGAAGCGTGCGACCGTCATCGTCGACAAGAACGGCAAGGTCGCCTACGCGAAGGTCCAGGAAATCAAGGTGGCCCGGGAAGACAAGGACATCCTCGCAGCCCTCGCTAAATTAAGCTAATTCAGTGCTGAGGACTGAGTGCTGAGGTTGGGGAGGATACTCTCTGGTCTCAGCACTCAGCACTTTGAATCATGCCCGGGATCGTCGAAGACGTCAGGGACGAGAACTACAAGGAGTTCACCGACGCGCCCGCGTCGATTGTCGCCTACGGTTTAGCGACCTGTGAGCCCTGCAAGACCTACGACCCGATCCTGGAAGAGACGGCTACCAATTTCCCCGACGTGAAAGTCGGCAAGGCCAAGATGCATGTCCCAGGCCGCTGCCGCGAGATTAAGAAGAGTCACACCTTCGAGACCTACCCCACGACCCACTTCTTTTCCAATGGCAAGCTGCTCCTGACCCGTGAAGGGGTGGTGGAGCCAGCCGAACTCGCCGCATTGATTTTGGATCACTTACTGAAATAGAAAAAAGAGCGGGTAGCCTGGTTATCCTCCGTGCTCGCGGAACAGAGGAAGGGATGGAGCCAGATGATCTTCTGTGCTCGCGCAACGCGCGGTCGCGGACTCCCCTCGTTGGACGCGCGCAGTGGAAGATCAATCAGCCCCCATCCCTGAAGAGAGAAGGGCGAACGTCGAAAGTTGGGATGGGCAGCCAGGTGCCCTTCTTGCTCTCAGAACGCGCACGATAGGAATGTGCTCGCCTGGGACAAGAGCGCGTCTCGGCGCGCTTGGGATTGGGCGGGTGAGAAGTTGCGCGCAGTAAAGGGCTGCCTTGATCACTCCCTTTTGGAGAGAAACAAGCGAGCTTGGAAGGATTATCTGTGGCCTCGCTCGACGGCTGCAGTTTGACCAACACTTGTGCGCTGATTACAGAGGCAGGATGCTATTTCATCGGTCGCGCCTTGGAACAGTGTTCATGCTGAATCAGCCAGGTGGAGCCTTCTTTGCGCAGGAGTGTGGTGCATTGCCCGGAGTCCTGCGCTTCGAGTTCGCCTTTTCTGACCGCCTGAAACACATAGTCGTAGGTAGCCCAAGCCGTTGGGCCCGGCATCCGAACATGCAGGTTCGACACGACGCTGATAAAGCGCAGGGTGCTTCCCTTGTTGAGTTCAGATTCATAGTCCGAGAACCACTTCTCGATTGAATCCCGCGTCTCCGTCTCGCCATCCTGAATACCGGCATAGTCCTTGGTGTACAGCTTCAACACGGCTTGTTTGTCTCTGGTTTCTGAAAAGGTCGCGGGTGCCATGGCGGCTTCCTTGACGGTCCTCTCGATCGCCTCCCTTTCCTCGGCAGACCAGGCCACAGCCGTCCACGAGAGGCACACCATCAGCAGTGTAACAGTCAGACGTGTGGTCATAGAACGCCCTCCCCCACAGGATGCTCAAAAAGACTGTCCAGCAAGGCCGCAGCGAGCGAAGGGGCGAGGCGTACGCTTCGGTACGTTGAGCCTCTGAGCGAAGCGAGAACGCCGCTGGCGGGCTTTTTCAGCATCCTGTCAGCCTGCGTATTCGAAGGACAAATCCCGAGACTGAACGAGACGAACGTTCGATAGTCTTCCCGATGAGAGAGAAGAGACCAGTTGGTTCCAGATGTGTTCGACCAGCTGCTCGCCGGTCACGGGCTGAGTCCCGAACGCCTGCCCCACCTTATCCTGCACCAAACGATCCAGCGCGCCGATATCCGTCACCATCCCGGTCACCGGATCTATCGTGCCATGGACCGTCACGAAGCAGTCCCACTCGGGGCCTTGCTTGCCATCCTGCACCGCCGTGAATGAGTAGCGGCGCGTGACGCTGGCGACGTTGAGCCCGGCCGCCGCCGTCACCTCGGCATACAGATCTTCATCCTCATACAACCGAATCGCGTGGAGCGTACCGATCGCTTTTTGCGTATCCAGCTTGGTCCAGAGGACACGTGCAAGGTTTTCCGACGTGGGAATCCGGCCCTCGAAGTAGGGCATATCCAGGTTCAAATTTTTATGGTCGAATTCTTCGAGCACATTGAGCAAGATGCGCTTCAAATCGAAGAGATTTACGACCATGCCGGTCTTCGGATCCACCTCGCCTGAAACCGTCACCTCGACCATGTAGTTGTGTCCGTGCGCCGGCGGGTTGAAGCAGAGGCCGAACACTGCACGGTTCTTGGCCTCATCCCATTCAGCCTTGAAATAGCGATGCGCCGCCGCAAACTCGATACGTTTCGTCAGTAAAACGGTAGACATAGGTTCCAGTTCTGAGTTCTGGGTTCTGAGTTCTGGGTTCGAAACTTCCTCCAAACGGACAACTCAAAACTCAGCACTCAGCACTATTGGTTTAAATCGGAGAGCCACTCTTCGCGCATACTCCCAGGAACAGACGCCTCGGCGTGGTACACGTGATGGTGCACCGTCAGCATAACCGATTGGCGCAAGTCGGCGAACGCGGCTGTCATCGACGCGGGCGGCCGGAAACGGACGAAATGCACCGCGCTAATTTTGGTTTCATGACTGTGGCCGCCTTCGAACAGCCCAAAAGCCTGCTCGGTTCCGGCGCGGATCGCGACGGTGTCGCCGTGATCGAGTCCCATGAACACATCGAGCCATTCTTTCATCCGGTCCTGCTCCGTAATCTCAATCAACAACGTGGCGCTCAACTCACCGGACCCCGGCATGAGGGCATTATAGACGTCCAATTCATCCTGGACTTTGTGGGGATCGAGGATGTGCTCGACCCGGATCATTTCCTGGGTCTGAAACCGCAACGTCTCACGATTTTCGAAGACGAGCGTGATGAGCGGCCCAACGGAAATCCGGCGTCGCTGCTTGAGCGCGATGATCTGCGAGCGGAACTGCTCCCGCTGGCACTCATAGTCAGTCATGGACAACAGATCAGTCTGTATGAGTTCCTTCATCGTCTTTCTCGCGCTTCACGAATGTGTCGTTCCTCTATCATGCCCCCGCCCACCCTTTACCCCTCACGCCTCACCCTTTACGACCGCAACCCATAGGCATCGCGCACGATTTGAATCGGATGCTGCGCCGGCCTGCCGCCGGCATGGGTCATAGCGCCGGCTTGATCCAGCTGCAATCCCGCCAGCGGGCAATCGGAGGCCACGAGATCTGCCGTAGCCTGTTCAATGATTCGAACGGCCTTCTGCGCGATCAGCATCGAGAGGGGAAAGAACTCTGTCTTGGCGGACCATGAGCCATCGTGGCCGGAACATTTCTCAATCACCTCGACCTGCGCGCCGGCGCACTCCATGAGTTCCTTGGATTTGAATCCGATGTTCTGATCCCGCAGATGGCACGGAACCTGGTAGGCCACTCGCCCTGGCTTCTGCAGAAAGTCGGTAGCCAGCGCGCCCTCCCGCTTCAACTTCATGAGATACTCACAGACATCGAACGTCCGTTCAGCCACGCGCCGCACCCCATGGCCACCGACGATCTCGGAATACTCCCGCTTCCACATCAAACTGCAACTGGGCACCGGCACGACAATCTCGTAGCCTTTATCCACCCACGGCAAAAATGACGCGACATTCGCCGAGGCAGCCTGTTCAATCGCCGCCGTATCGCCGATATCGAACGAGGGCATGCCGCAACAACGTTGTTCGGGAATCACGACATGCACACCGTTCTTTTCGAGGACTTGAATCGTCGCTTTACCTACATCAGTCGCTTGATAATTGACCAGGCAGCTCCCAAAGAGCGCGACCTTCCGCGGCGCGGAGTCAGGAACTTGTGCCGCCCCTCGACGCTCCCACCATTGGGTAAACGTCTCTGGAGAAAAGTGCAGGACCTGTCGATCCCGATGCACGCCGACCCACGATTCCATCAGCCCCCGAAGGAGCCGACAGCCCAACACCCAATTAGCAATCAGCGCCGCTAGGCTCCCGAGGGTACCGATCACATCCGTCTTGATTAATAACCGATCACGCCAGCCCACCCCACGCGTCGCAGCCAGATGCTTCTTCCAAGCAATCATCAAACGGGGGAAATCGAGAGCATACTGATGTGGCGGCGTATAGGGACAGTGGTTGTAGCAGAGTTTACAGTAATAGCACTCATCGACGATCCGATGGTGGTCGGTGGGCGTGAGCTTGGCAACGTGGCCCTCATGACGGTCGATGCCGTCGAGCAGTGTGTTGAACGACGGACAAAGATTGAAGCAGCGCCGGCAGCCATCGCAGACTTCATAAATGCGCTGCGTCTCTTTCTGGAGCTGCGCGGGATCGATGGGATTGATCAGGCTCAGACCATTCACGTTTCTCCGATCAGAAAGCAATCAGCGGTCAGCAACCCTGGTCACGTTTCTCTGGTTCATCTGGTTTATTTTGTTTCTTTGGTTTGAATCGGACAAACCAAATAGACCAAACAAACGAGGCAGACCAAATAAACTATGAACTGATCACTGACCGCTGAAAGCTGACTGCTGTCAGCTCTTCTCAGCCTTGCTTCAGGCTATCGAGACCCTTCGTGAAGCGATTCGCATGGGACCGCTCCGCTTTGGCGAGCGTCTCGAACCATTCGGCTAGTTCAGCGAATCCCTCGTCCCGTGCCGTTTTGGCCATGCCAGGGTACATCTGCGTGTACTCGTAGGTTTCGCCTTCAACCGCCGACTTCAGATTGGCTTCGGTATTGCCGATCGGCACCCCGGTCGCCGGATCCCCGACTTCCTTCAAGAAATCCAAGTGCCCGAACGCGTGGCCAGTTTCTGCCTCCGACGTATCGCGGAACAAGCCTCCGATATCAGGGAAACCCTCGATGTCCGCCCGCCGGGCGAAATAGAGATAGCGCCGATTGGCCTGGGACTCGCCGGCAAATGCGCCCTTGAGATTGTCGTGGCTCTTGGTTCCTTTTAAACTTTTGCCCATTGTGTCCTCCTCCCTATGCTAAGAAATCGTGCCGTCACCGGGATCTTACCACTATGCCCTCGGTCAATAACATAGCCATCCTCGTGGAATCAATGGGCCCTAGCAGGATGCTCGCGGCTCGTCATCCGACCGGTCGATACTCCTGTCTCGCTCGGCTAACCCGACGCCGGGTTTTCGGGATCGACGATCTCAGGAGGATCGGGGTACAATTGCCCAAGCCGATCAATCAATGGTTTCGCAGCCGGCGTGCTCTCGTGGGTCGGCTCACTCACCGGATGGTCCCAGGTGAGAGTGCGAATGCCGGCGTCCGTCAGCAACGAGCGGATCGTAGATAGACAGGCTTCCAGCGTCAATTCCGTGCCCTCGCGAAGATCGAGTACACGCTCCTTGGGATCAGTCGGCGGCGCCTCAGTATGGATGAGCGCCCAACAACGGTCGAACAGGGTGGTTCGAAGTTCCGACGGCACATTCAGTGTCGTAAGATCAGCCGTGCAGAGGGCCGACACGAACAGGACAAATTGCAAATCCGGCATCCCGGAATCCTGGATATCCAACGACGGCATAGCCGAGCATTATCGATGGCGACCGGCACGGAGTCAACGGGCGCAATGCCTCCGCCGCTCAGACGGATGTCACGACTGAAGATGAGGAGTGTCCGATCATGATTACCATTTCGCTGATGGGTCAGCTTCAAGCCGCCGATGGCGAACGGGACCTCGCCTGTGAAGTTCCGTCCCCCATGTCTGTCCGCCAGGTGATCCAGCGGCAGGGCATTCAGTTGCGCCACCTCCTCCAACTCATTCGCGAGAAGAAGGTGTTGGTGACCATCAATAAGAAGATCGCCAGCGAGGACTCACTGGTTCAGGACGGCGATGCGATCAGGCTGGTGGGGCACGACGGCATGGGCGGAACCGGGCTTGGCCCATCGATGTAACGAGGCCAGAAAAGTACAGGGCCGGCGCCCCTCTCGGGGAGCCGGCCCTATAGTTCTTCATGCGGCGTAACTGAAGCCGCTTACTTCTTCCCGAGGATCGCGTCCTTAGCAGCTTTGGCCACGCGGAACTTGACCACACGCTTGGCGGGGATCTTGATGGCCTCACCGGTCTGTGGGTTCCGTCCCATGCGGGCCTTGCGGTTCGCCAATACGAGCTTCCCGATTCCAGGGATCACGAAGACGTTCTTCGCTTCCTTGTAAGCCAAGGCGGCAAAGTCGTCCATGAGCTGGACCGACGCCTTCTTGGTCAACCCGGTCTTCTGGGCCAGGTAATCGGCGATCTGCGACTTGGTCATTGATTTAGCCATCGAGCAACCTCCTTAAAGAACGAAGATGGTGAAATGCAGTAAACTCGCCCCTCTTGACTCCGCTCAGACTCAATGAATATTCATGAACGAATAGTCTTGTCGGTGGAAGCGGCGAAAACCTGCGGGAGTCTATCCAAGCGCTCCGAGGCTGTCAACCAGAAAAACACAGCCAGGCGTAGGGAATCGCCTTCACCGGCTTCTTGCAGTTTCGAGACCAGCCAGCGTACAGTACAGTCTTCGATCGTATTCGTGCGTCACAATTGCCGTACCCCGAGTCGCTAGCATGGCAAAAGAACTACCGATTCTGCCATCGACCGCCCAACCGGCCGACGCTGCACAGGCAGAGCAGTACCAGTATTCTCGCGTGTTTTGTCAGAAGGAAAACTCACCCCCGCTCCGTTTGCTCTTGGAATTTCTCAAATCACGTGCTCAGTCTCCGATTACTCCGCCGGACATGGACGAATCCATGTTGGATGAATGGGCCTGGGTCCAGGTGACGCTCGGTTATGATCGCAACCGAAAACCGATCCAGGTGTTTTGTGTCCGAGATCGAGGCACCTATCAAGACGTGTTTGACAAAGAGAAGGAGCTGTTCTTAGGCCTCCTCTCCGCTCACGACGACATCGAAGCAGGACTCGTGCGCGAATACGTGGAGCGCGCGCGGTTTGTGCTCACGACTCGGTTCGCCAAGGATGATATGACCGATGAGGGCTATGATTTCAACGGTTGGATCTTGGAGTTCTACCAAGACCAGTGCAACGGAGTCGTCCAGATTGATAACCAGGGCTTCTACTCACCCAAAGGCGAGCTCACCGTCGATCTCTCCTTCAAAGAGGAATGAGCCGCCGTGTTAGGAGCCTGTCTGCCCGACCCTGCTCCGCTGTATCAAAAAACCGACCACTGGTTCCAGCGGGCAACCGCCGCCCTGCTGGGTGAAGTTCCCTGCCGACTCGGCTGCACCAGCTGTTGCATCGGCCCCTTTCCCATCACCCTCCTCGACGTCCACACCCTCCAACAGGGACTCGCCGGCCTTCCGCCGGATCACCGCCATCGTATCGAACAGCGTGCCATCGAACAGACCACCGCAATGGAGGCCGCCTTTCCACAACTGACCCACACCGATCTTCTCGACAATTGGTCCGATCAGGAGATCGACCGGTTGGTCACAGAGTTCCACCATCATCCCTGTCCAGCGCTAGAGGCAGACGGACGCTGTGGCGTGTACCATCACCGCCCCCTGGTCTGCCGATCGATGGGCATCCCGACAGAAGATCGCGGCCTGGCCCATGGCGCCTGCGAGGTCCAAACCTTCATCCCGATCTTGCGGCTCCCCTCCGCATTCCGAGAGGAGGAAGATCGCTTGGCGCAGGAGGAAGCCGCCTCCCTGGAAGCGCTTCGTCGGGCCACCGGATCGACAGGAGAGGAAATATTCCTGCCCTACGGGTTCTTAGCGAGACGTAGACCAGATCGTTCGACTGGTAACTCTAGTTGATGTGGAAAACTATTGTGATACGGTGGAAATTCAAGCCGCACGTCGGGGCAATGGGAAAATACCCGGCAGGATGCTCAAAAAGTTCGTTCAGCAAGGCCGCAGCGAGCGAAGAGGGAAGGCGTACGCTTCGGTACGTTGAGCCTCTGAGCGATGCGAGAACGCCGCTGGCGGACTTCTTCACCATCCTGCTAGACAGAGGCTAAAATCCTGTGCTACTGTCACCCCCCTTGGTTGCGGGAGCGCCTGTAGCTCAGCTGGATAGAGCATCAGCCTCCGGAGCTGAGGGCCACAGGTTCAAATCCTGTCAGGCGCACCAAACCGAGCTTGCTCGTACCGCGGGCTCAGTTGAGTCTTTTGGATTTGACGCCCGCGGATAAACACCGCCAGTGGTCGGCATCGAAAATTGAATACCCGGTGGGCCGTTAGCTCAGTTGGTAGAGCAGCTGACTCTTAATCAGCGGGCCGTAGGTTCGACCCCTACACGGCCCACCAAAAATCAACCACTTAGAGAGCCTCCCCCTCCCAACCTGCTTAAATGTAGGCACTCGCGAAGCGATGGCCATGAGAGCGAACGCATAGTCGAGCTCCGAACGCTCATATGTTCTATCGAGGGACGAGTACGGGACTCCTGGCAGCATCTATGTTAACTGAGGCCGAGCGGGGGCGGGTTGTTATCGGACCCGGCAGGAATTTCTATGTTTTTGCCGATGGAATCAAAATGCGTGCGCAAGGGGTCATACGTTGGGGCTGGGCCGATACAATGCTCGAATGTGCGAACATAATAATGTCTGGCAACGAGAAGTTTCTGCTGGTCGTTGCAATGCGTGACTTCCCATGCGGCCTCGTCACAGAGGAAGGCGTACGCCAGAATATTCGCCATATCCCTGAGGAAGTCGTCCGCCATCTCCGTGGCACCTGCAGGGTTGGCAGCCAGAATCTTAAACTGCGCCTGAAGTTTTCCATTCAATGTTCTTAGATGGTCTTTCTCCCCCCCCATTGCGTCGGGAAGCTCTGGGGCAATTTCCGCCAGCTTGTCCATGAACAGCTGTGAATCGGCCGGAGACGATCCAATCATGCGCATCAGCTCCAATGCTTGAATCTGCTCCGGTCCTTCCCAGACCTTCGTCACCATGGCGTCCCTGTATTGCCGCGCGGTGGGATATTCCTCGGTATAACCATTGCCCCCGATAAGGGTGAGCGCCTTGTCTGCGCACCAGACCGCCTGTTCGGCCGTTTTGAATTTTGCCAGCGCTGTGACGATCCGCACCCATGGCTTTTGGCTTGGGTCATGAACCACCTCATCAAAGCCGTGGGCAGCGTGGAATGCAAGTGCCGATCCCGCCATCCATTCCGTCATGATATCTACCAGCCGTTTTTGTATCATGGGTTGTTCAATCAGGCGCTTGCCGAAGGGGGCGCGGTGGGAGGTCCAGCACAGCGACTCTAACAAGGCGCGGTGCATGATTCCAGCCGATCCCATGGCGTTGTGAACGCGTGAGCAGCCCAGGGCTTCCATCATGATTTTCACGCCCTGTCCGGCGGGTACGATTTCGTGACAGAGCGTTCCGTCAAGCGTGACTTCGCCTGTTGGCAGACCGCGCGTTCCCAGTTTGTCCTTGAGGTGCGTCACGTTGTATTCGTTGGGTATACTCCAGTCGTCATCAATATGGCTGGGCACAAGATATAAGCCCAGCCCTTTGCTGCCACCGGGCGCAGCCTCGGGGCGCGCCGTTTTTAGAGTCAGAAACTTTCTGAACCCTATTGCGCTCGTAAACCAGTTGTGGCCATGCAGACGATGATGACCATCACGGTGTTTCGTCACCTTTGTCGTTGTATTGCCGATATCGCTGCCGCTATGTTTTTCCGTCGCCCACGTGCCGCCCACGGCTGTTGCGCCGTCCGTTCGGAGCAGTTCAGGTAGATATTTCTGACGCAAGAATTCGGGCGCATAGTGCGCCAAGACATAGGCCACCGGGTGCGTCATGGCGAACGGACAGCCTGTTGAGACATCGCTGTGGGAGACAAGATACTGCCCGATAAAGGGCAGCATATGCGATTCCTTGTTTTCAGGACCAAAGCATTTTGCCAGAAGTTCACGGCGATACAGTTCCTGTTGTGTGTCCTTATAGCGCTCGTTCAGATAAACGTGGCCGCGCCTTTCGTCCGGGCGGATGCGGTCCATAACTTCCTGCGTTAGAACCGGGGGATGAATCCGGTCTGAATATTCGGCCTGGTCATCTAGTTCCGTGCTGCAGAATTTCCCCAAGTCCTCTAGACGTTTTTCTTCGTTCTGCATCAGGACCGGATAGTAGCGCGTTAAAAACCGCTGCAGGTTGTGGTCCACACGGAAAAAGTTCAGACCTCGTGTCCGTTCCGGCCACAAAGGCGAGGGCGCGCCATCTTTGCGTTTGCTCAGCGTGATATCTTTGTGTGCTTTGGCCATGAGTTTTCTCTCATTGGACGAACAGGGTCACGCGACCCTACCAGTGAAGCATGCCGCTGAGAGCCGATCGGGAAAATCCGAGACGATGCCATCCACCCCCACTGACAGCACCGACTGAATATCTCGCTGATCGTTCACAGTGTAGGCGAAGGCCACAAGACCCCGCTGGTGAGCGGTTTCAATCAATGCCGTGGTGAGGGTGCGGTAATTGAACCCGAGATGAGTGGCTTTGGTCTTCTGTGCTGTCAGGACCGGGTCATGGAGACGCCAGCCAAAGAGCGCCATGGTCATAGCCTGAGGATCAGCCTGCCTGAGGGCAAGTACTTCGTCGTGCCGGAATGACGCATAGATTACCGGACCGGTGAAACCCGAGAGATACACACGCTTGCAGACCTGCTCAGCGATGCCCTGTATTTTCAGCTCCAGGATCACGCCGACACGCCCGTTAGCGGTCCGGAGCACTTCCTCCACTGTCGGGATGCGCTGCCCCGCACCCGCATCCAGCTCCCGCAGCGCACGGAAGGACATCTCGGAGACCAAGCCGACTCCATCCGTGGTACGATCAACCCGTTTGTCATGGATGAGGACGAGGTGCCCATCCTTCGTCTGCTGCACATCAAGCTCGACGAGGTCCACGCCGAGCGCGATCGCGTGCTCAACCGACGCGAGCGTATTTTCCGGCGCATGTCCGGCGGCCCCACGATGGCCGATTCGCAACACCCTGCCCATGAAGTCTCCTGGCACCAACGCCGATGCCGTCCACCACGCTAGGGCTACTGAATCGGTGGCGCAAATCGAAGATTGTGGGCTTCCAGATTTGCAAGATAATCTTTCATACGTTTTCGCTCATGGTGCTTTACAAATTCGATCACCTTATGATCAATTTCCAGCAACCCCAGTCCAGAGGGAATCTCGTCTGGGCAGATGACATAAAGGTTCACGCCCCGTTCCTTGGCTTTCGCCTGTGCTTCCTTGACGCGGTGGTGGATGTACCGCTGGTTCAACCGTAAGAAGTTGTTCAACTCCAGAAGGTCTCGCAGGGGGTAGGGCTCGATACGAATACGTTCCCGTGGAACATTGAGGAAGATGAATATCGTATCACAGCCCACTTTGAAGGCTTCCTCGACTGGAAGGGGATTGGCGAGATCGGCATCAAGGTACCGGTAGCCGTTCATTTCAACCATCTCAAACAAAGGGTACAGGGCCATGGACGCGCGAATCCGTTTAAAGAAGAGGTCGTGTTTGGCCTTCTGGCTTCGCGGGTCCTCGCTCCCGTCCAGCGCGAGATCGGAATCTTTATTGGAAAAGACCACGGTCGCTCCGTCTTCGTACCGTTCCGTGATGATGTGCCAGACGATGGGGCTTGCGAGCACCTTCTGCAGATCAATCTGCTCGCCCAGTCTGGCCAGAAGAGGGAACGGATCGAGGAACGCTTTCATCCGCTTGAATTCAAAATACTTATCCATCTCGTCGAACGCTTCTCGGATCTCAGGCGCCTGCACGAGCCGCCGAAACGACTTGTGTTGGGACGCAAACGCATCCATGAGGCGAAAGACGAAGCTCACGGTGCGGCCTGCTACACGAAACGGCATGCGTATACAAACGGACATAACCAAAGGCAGGAACTTGAATGCCCTCCTGAGATCATGGAGAATTGATCCGTTCGGCCCCCAGCCTTGACTTACTTGTGGAACAACCCCTAAGACACGCGCTAATTTTTCCTGGAGAAATGGATGGACTTCATAGATTGCTTCCGGGGAGGTGATATAGTCTTCCCAGACGCGGAGAGTTTTCTCGGCCCCGACAATACCGGGATTTTCGACAAACCCCAGAGCATTGCAGGTGCCGGCGGAGGAACTCACAATATGGGTGGGACAGAAGCCCGCATGGACCACTTCCGCGGCCGCAACCGCTTGGATCACGGCTTTACACCCGCCCCCACAAAACACAAACAGGATGTTTCCGTCCTTATTCGATTGAAGATCCGACATGCAAATTCTCCAGCCGTGCGTGTTTAGAATACCTGTGTGGTGCGGACACCGCTCTGCTGCGCTGCCCAAGCCGTGGATGTGCGATGGCACCCGGAGCACTGCGCGCTCGGCCTGCGCCCGGTTGCGAGGGACCCGGCTCGATGAACACGTATGACATCTGCATTGTGGGAGCAGGGGTCGTAGGGTGCGCCATCGCCAGAGAGTTGATGCACCGGAGCTGGGACACGCCCCTCCGCGTCGTTGTGCTCGAGCAACACGCTCGCGTGGCGGAGGAGACGAGCGGGCGCAACAGCGGCGTGCTCCATAGTGGAATCCACGAACATCCCTGTTCGCTGAAGGGACAGCTGGCTCGAGAGGGAAGCGCGCTGGCGGTCTCGTACGCATTAGAGCGTGGCATCCCGCTGCTGAGAACGGGAATGGTCATCGCCATTTCGTGGGATGATGTCCGTCGAGGCCTCTGGCGTGAGGTGTCTACGCTCCGGCGGCTGTTCGTCAACGCCTGGAGGACGAACATCCGGGTAGCGTTCGTCACGCCGTCGGGGTTGCGTGCGTGGGAGCCGAATCTCCGCGCCTGCTGCGGTATTGTCATTCCAAGCGTCTCAGTCATAGACCCTCTGGCCTTTGTACAGGCTCTTAGGACCGACTCGGAAGCGACCGGTGCCGAATTTGCGTTCAACAACCGGGTGCATGGCATCGATGAAGACGCCACCGCCTACATTGTCACCACCGATCGTCAGAGGATCCGTGCAGCGTGCCTGATTAATGCCGCAGGGCTCCACGCCGACGATGTCGCTGCCCTCGCCTTACGCTATAAAAACTATACCATCTGCCCGGTGCGGGGTGAGTATTACGAACTGGTCACCCCGGAGAAGAAAAGCCTCATTGGACGCCTGGTGTATCCCGCTTTACCTCCTCACGCGACCGGCAAGGGAATTCATTTCAGCCCCCGCCCGAACGGACGGTTGTTCGTGGGACCGAATGAGGTGGCCATCCACGACAAGACGGACTACACGTCGTGTAAAACGCCACCCAGCGTGTTCGTCGAGGCCTTGCAGAAATTCCTCCCGACCCTCGAAGAACGCGATCTGGAGTGGGCCTATTCCGGAATCCGTCCCTGCATTAGATCTGCAGACGGACGTAAAAGCGACTTCATCATCGCCGTAGACCACGAGAACCCCGCCCCTCATCAATCTGGTAGGCATTGAATCGCCCGGGCTCTCCGCGGCCTTAGCGATCGCCAAACATGTTGCCGACCTGCTCTGCGTTCAGAAGCGGTTCAATCCGTCCAGGGGTCGATCCCCCTCATCTCACGACGCCCGAATGTGTTGAGGATGCAGCCGCTCCTCTTCTTCCTTGTTCTTCCTCGCGCAAGACCCGATAGAGTGTCTTGCCAAGTAGCGTTCGTGGTAGCTCGCTACGAAATTCAATGTGCTTTGGAACTTTATATGAGGCCAAGTATCGCCGACAGTGCTTCACGAGGTCGTGCTCGGAAATTTCATTCGCAGATGGAACGACAACCGCCTTGACTGATTCACTCCCGTCCCCCGACAACACGCCAATGACCGCGGCTTCTCGTACCTCCGGGTGGAGCAGTAACACCTTCTCGATTTCAGAGGGATAGACATTGAAGCCTGAAGTGGAAAGGATCATGTCCTTCTTCCGATCCACGATATAGAAGAAGCCGTCTTCATCCATGCGTGCCATGTCGCCGGTTGCGAGCCACCCTTCGGGCTTCATCACATTTGCCGTTTCCACAGGGTTGTTCCAGTACCCCACCATCACTTGCGGACCTCGCACCCGAAGTGCACCGATTCCTCCAAACGGGACCTCCTGGCCTGTCTCATCAACGATTTTCGCCTCGGTGTTCGCAATGGGCAATCCGATGGATCGCTTGACCGAGAGACCACGGGCGATGTTGCAGTGAGTAGCCGGAGAGGCTTCAGAGAGTCCGTACCCCTCGATAATCAGGTGCCCCGTCTTTTCTTTGAATTTCTTGAGGAGCTCGTAGGGAAGCGCGGCCCCTCCGCAAATAACGAACTTCGTCTTCGGAAAGTCCTTCGCATCGCAGTGCTCAAGCAACTTTCGGACGAGGGCGGGAACGACTGTTACCACGGTCGGTTTCTTCTTGCGAAGCAACGTAAGCACAAGTGGCACGTTACGGGGGTCGGGACCAGCACCATGCATCCTCCGACAGCCAGGCAGATATTCTGAGAGACCGTCATCCCGAACACGTGAAAGAGCGGGATCCCGCCCAGAAACTACTCTCTTGCTCGGCGGGAGAGAACCAGCTGATGAGTTGCCGAATGTTGGCCGTCAGATTGCGGTGACGCAGCTCCGCGCCTTTCGACACCCCGGTGGTGCCCCCTGTGTACTGGAGTACCGCGATATCGTCAGGGGTCACGATCGGAAGCTTCTCCGGCGCGACGGGGGTCACGCCGTGCAGCACATCGTGGAAAAACAGCGTCGTATCTCTGGTTGGAATCTCAAGTGGCGGTCGGCCATTTCGACGTTGATAGATATACTTCACGATCGTCGTCATGAAATCGGTGATCCGCGTGACGATGATCGTCTCCAGATCGAGATGTTGGATCTTCTGATACATCATGTCGAGCACCACGATCGCTCGCGCGCCCGCGTCTCGAAGCTGGTGGGACAGCTCGTATTCCGTGTAGGTCGGATTGCAGGCCACGACGATCCCCCCGGCCCGCAAAATACCGAAGTAGGCGATAACTGCCTGTGGAGAATTCGGGAGACAGAGGGCCACGCGATCGCCTTTGCGAATTCCCAACGCCGCGAGGCCGCAGGCGCATCGCTCAACGAGCGCGTGGCATTCGTGGTACGACAGGGTCTTGCCAAAGAAATAGAGAGCCGGCCGGCGTGAATACCGTTGTGCACTCCGGGAGAACATCGCCAAGAGCGTCTCGGGGGACGGTGAAAGCTGGTGGGGAACTCCCTCGGGGTAATGTACGAACCACGGTTGTTCAGGCATGAGACGCTCCGTTTAGGTTGCTCAAGACATTCCCGGCACTACCACCCTCCGTTCGAGAGAGCCGGACAGGGCTCGAAGCGTTTGCCATACTTGATCGCCATCGACTCCAGTTCCTGGGCTACGTGTGCTTGCGTCATGGTTCCCGAGCCCAGGTGAGAAGGCCACCACGGAACGCGGGGAACCCGATCCCATACGTGAGTGCAAATCAACCTGCCAGGGATGCTCCACGATCTTGTCTTGCAGACAGCGCACCGCTTCGTCGACCATTGGTAGAAACAGGCGTTGGTGAAGGATGTCGTCGGAGATCGGGCCAGCTTCTTGAGGGATTAGCGCGACGATAGCTCGCGACTGCGTCGAGAGTCTGGGGATTCTCTTTTCCGATTTCCAAAATGTCAGCGGCGGCTTCCCTTCCGGAAGGAAGTTTCGCAGCAGCGCATCGCGCGACTCGACTCGCGATCCCAGCACTGCGAGCGAGGTCAGTACGTGCAGGGCGACAGGAAGTCCGATCAGATCGAGGAGCTCTAGCGGACCCATAGGATGTCCGCTATCCACTGCCATCCCAAAGTGTTTGGCGACGGTGTCGATGCGCCGAACGGAGATACCTTCGGCCACCATGATCACGGCCTCCGCCAGATAGCGCGATAGATCCTGTTCACGAGGAATCCCGGTCCGTCATGGACCCACAAGGGGAAACTTGCCCAACCTCTTGGCAAGACTACAGGCCTGTGCCAGGGCCATGTCGGATGTAAAGGATGCGCGCACCACTTCGACCAACTGCATTTTGGCGACAGATTAAAGAAATGGAGTCCCACGCACCGTTCAGGATGGACGGCCCTTGCTGCGATGTCGGCGAGTGTGTACGACGATGTATTCGTGGCGAAAATCGCATCGGGATGTGCCTCCGATTCAAACTCCGCCAACACCGCTTGTTTCACTTCCAGCTTCTCCGACACAGCCTCGATGACAAG
>CAVUHR010000019.1:0-21450 GCA_963741245.1 Nitrospirota bacterium
GACCTGAACAGCAAAAGATGAAACCATCTGCAACTTTTGCATTAGAATGTCTTGATAGTTGTTGCTTTCGGTCGAACCGATTCTTCGTGATTCTGCTCAGTAATTCTTCATCGATTCTCAGATGCTCGTGCAAAGTTTGCAGGAAGCTTGTCCCAGGCGAACATTCAGACAAGACAACCGCGAGGCACTTTTTCTTCAAACCTCTGGAAATCCTCTACATCGTCGTCTCGAAGTTACAGGGCATGCGAGTTGCGTTGTATTCGGTGAAGTAGTGGTGCTTTCAGAATTTCGGACGTGGACTTCTGACGATGCCTGCCCTAATCTGCCCCATCTGTAAGAAATCTCTGAACATGGGGCTATGGGACAACTATACGCAGCGCTTCTACTGCGTCCAGTGCATCCCACCGCTGCCACAGAGCGAACGGGTGGAGTCATCTGTTTGGACAAGGCCAGAGTCAGACCATAAAATCGAATCGTAGCAATAGGCGACCACGGAGGGACTGCTCCGATGAGCGAACCCGAGCGAATAGAGGTGGAGCCTCCGGACAATCCATGTGAGCGATGCGGCCACCCCAAGCCTCGGCTGGTCTTCGACCAGCTGAGCGAGCTCGTCCTCTGCGAAAGCTGCCTGGAGCATGTGCAACGGCAGCAGGCCTGGTCCCTTCTGCGCGAAACCGAAACTGTATGACATGGGTATGAGGCAAGACAACGTTCCTCAGTTCAATCCTGCCTATGAAGCCCGGATTGCCGAGGAGGAGACGAAGCTCCGATGGCTCATTGCTCGCCATCCCAGGAGTCGTGAGTTATCCTATTACCTAATCTTCCTGCTCACGGCGAATGAACTGTATGCGAGTGCAATTCAGGAGTGTGGGCGAATCCTCGAGACCTATCCTGGCGACGTCATTGCTCAAATGTGGAGAGAGTTGATACATCTCAGATGGCACCGTTGCCAGCGCCGACTCACATCCAGTCGCCGCTTTAATAGAGATCAGCGCTGGCGTCGTATCCCTCGTCATGCCGGCTAACTAGTCCGTCCACACGCTTCTGACGTCACATCCCGTGGTTCCTTACCCGACCCTGCAATCTTTGCAGGGTCGGATAAGAGTCACTCGCTCAGCGTGTGGCTAAATCATAATACGAAAGCCTCCTTCGCGTTGGCCTTCGTCGTAAACTCAACGACTTACAAACGACTGGGATGAGTGCGCACTGAGGCACCGGCGTTGCTTAACAGAGAGGAGGAGGGACGACGTTCATGCTGAGTGATTGGACCCGCATTGAGCTGGCGACTCGATTGCGGACGATGAACAGAGTACTTGACTGCATCGTTCCGGATTCCCCCACCGAGGCCATCGATGAGGCGATCGAGATCGCGTTGAAGGCAGTTGAGCGACAGGAGATGACGCACGCTGTCACGATCCTCGAAGAGGTGGTGAACACCAATCCGTTCTGGTTGAGAGGGTATCTGTTGCTCGCCACCATCTACCAGTGCGTCCAGAACGCCGACCAGGCAATTGCAACAACAGAGAAAGGTCTTGCCGCATGCGCCAGCGGCCTCCGCCTGTTCAGGGCCCCAAAGTGGGTCGAAGCGGTGGAGCGGATCAACGGGCCTGTCGTACACAGTCGCATTTTGAACCATGCAGAACGACTCAGACGATATGAACGTATGTTTCGGCATCGGTTGGCGATGCTTCAGATCCGCTGCGGCAATCTCGACGAAGCCATTGAACAGTGGTCCGCCATTGAAGAGGTGCCTTGCGCCTAAGGAAGGATGTACCAGCAACGAATCAGCCGGGGCGAATACGGGAGGCGCCACGCATGAAAGATTCTTCCAGTCCGTCGACCGAAGCCGAGGCAAAAGCGATCAAATATTGCGACCGGTGCGCCCGCCGCTCTCCGGCGCTCTTTTTTGACGACCTCACGTTGCAGGAGCTCTGTCAGGAGTGCTGCGACCGGTTGAAACGCAAGCGCGGAATGGCTTCCCACCCAGCGAAGCCGAAGGTGTGAGAGAACCCCATCGCCCGCCGTTGCGGATCTTCGACGGAACCGTACACAACATGGAACCGAGCCTGCGACAGATTCTCCTCCGAAGACTCTGCTCGAAAGATGAATCCTAGGCTGCGATCTTCGTCACGAATTATCCTTCCTCGTCGACTATGTCGATCGTCGCGTCACGATAGGAAGATGTCGGTGGGCCGAGCGATTCTGCCCTGTTTTCCAGAGTGCTCAGTGTACAGTTTTCAACTCTGCGTGTTACCATATTTGCGTTTACATCCTTTCTATGTGACGCCGCGATGTTTAGACCTATTCCAGAAGCCACCCTCTTCCGAAGGATTCCCTATCGACTGATCGCGTCCGTCCTCTTGATTCTGGCCTTAGTCGTGTCCGTCATTTTGCTCTTTAGTCTGGAACAGGAAAAACTCCTCCTGCAGGGTTTCACCCAAGACAAGACGGTTCCCACAGAGCTGTTTCCGGCTCTCTGGCAGTCCCGCAGTGACCTGATCGTCGTGACGCTCCTCGTATTTTTGGTGAGCGCGATTGGGATTGCGGCGGTCATCATCTTTCTCCACTACGACAGCACCAGAAGTACCCTCGAAGAAGTGAAGGGGCTGGCGCGGAACATCCTTCAGAGTATCCCGACCGGGATACTGACTCTTAACCGCAGCGGGGTAATCACCGCCGTCAATCCCACGGCCGAAGCGGTGCTGAAGCGACCGTCAGCGGAGTTATTGGGCCATTCGTATGAAACAGTCTTTTCCGAAGGCGAGACCATTCGGAATGTGCTCGACGGTGCGCTGCTTTTCCACCGCCATGTGAGCCAACAAGATTTGCCTTATGAGAGGCAGGACCGGACCCCGCACACCATCCGAGTGAGCACGGCCGAGCTCACAGGGGACGATGCGGAACCGGCCGGCGTCATCCTGCAGGCTCAGGATGTCACCGACTGGCTTGCACTCGAGCAACGAGTCCGCATCGCGGACAAGCTGGCCGCATTACACACGTTGTCGGCGGGAGTGGCCCATGAGTTGCGGAACCCTCTGAGTGCCATGGACTTGAATCTTCACCTATTGGAAGAGGAACTCAGGGAGCGCGCATCCCTGCCGGAGCAGGGAGCGCGTTATCTCCATGTCTTGAACGCGGAATGCCACCGCCTCTCGGTCATTCTCGACAACTTCATGAAGTTCGCCCGCCCTGGGTCGGTCGGCCTCCACGAGGTGAACGTCTCCACCCTGATCGAGCACATCACGGCGCTGATGCAATTCGAGGCGGAGGAGCGGAAGATCCGCCTCGAACAGGCTGTGGAGGAACCGTTGCCGTCCGTTCTGGGCGACGAGACGGCCATCAGTCAGGTCCTGGTGAACATTGTCGTCAATGCGTTTCACGCCATGCCGAACGGCGGGCTCTGTCGCATCGCGGCCGAGGCACGTCACGCCAACGGCACGCGCTGGCTCGTTGTGTCGGTGAAGGACACGGGGATCGGCATCAAGAAAGAAGAGCTCGCGCGGGTGTTTGAACCGTTCTATACGACGAAGTCCAGCGGAACCGGTCTGGGTCTCGCCATCGCCTATCGCATCATGGAAGATCATGGTGGAACCATCCAGGTATCCAGCACGCCGGGGATCGGCACCACCGCGGTGCTGACGTTTCCTGTCGCAGTTGAAGAGGCGCAACCCGTGGTGGTGACCTCATGAAACCACGTGCACACATTCTCGTCGTGGATGACGAGATCAATATCCGCGGGGCGTTGGTCACGATGCTCGAGAAGAAGGGGCACCAGGTGCGCGGAGTGGCCACGGCAGAGGAGGGGTTGGCACAACTGGAAGCAGCTCCCGCTGAGTTGGTCATCACCGATCTTCGTATGCCGGGGATCGGGGGCATGGAGTTCCTGTCTCGGCTCAAAGACGTATGGCCGGATACGGAAGTCGTGGTGATGACCGCCTACGGCTCCATCGATACGGCAGTCGAGGCCATGCGTTACGGGGCCTACGACTATCTCACGAAACCCATCGATCGGGAGCGGTTTCCCATCGTGGTCGACAAGGCGCTGGAGCGACACACGTTAACGACCGAGAACAAGCAGCTCCGAGACCGGCTCGAAACCAGGACGCGCTTCGATCAAATGGTCGGCGAGAGCGAGCCCATGCAACGCGTCTACAACCTGGTGGACATGGTGGCCGAGAGTGCGGTCACCGTCTTGCTGACAGGAGAAAGCGGGACGGGCAAGGAACTCGTGGCCCGAGCGATCCACCACAAAAGCACCAGGGCCAACGGACCGTTTGTGACGCTGAATTGCGGCGCGTTGCCGGAGAACCTCTTCGAGAGCGAATTGTTCGGGTACGAGAAAGGCGCGTTCACCGGCGCGATGACGACGAAGATCGGACGGTTCGAGTTAGCCGACGGCGGCACGTTGTTGCTGGACGAGGTCGGTGAACTCTCGCTGAAATCCCAAGTCGATTTTCTGCGTGTGCTTGAGACCAAAGAATTCAGACACCTGGGAGGAACCAAGCTGATCACGGTCGATGCCCGCATTATCGCGGCCACCAATCGTAATCTCGAAGAAGCAGTCAAGCAGGGCGACTTTCGGGAAGACCTCTATTACCGGCTCAACGTGGTGCCGATCCGTCTCCCGCCGCTCCGCGAGCGGGGGGACGATATCCCACTCTTGGCCGAACGCTTTCTCAGTGAGTTCACGGCTCAACACCGTCGCGAACCGAAAGACATCTCCCGCGACGCGATGCGGCTGCTGCGACTCTACGCCTGGCCCGGCAATATTCGCCAACTGCGGAATCTGATGGAACGCCTCGTAATTACGGTGAGAGACTCGGGCATTCAGCCCGAACATCTTCCCGAAGAGATTCAGGCGAGTAAAGAAGATGCGCGCACGATGGTCGTCGCCTTGGGTTCGTCGCTAAAGGACATTGAGCGGGAAACCATCCGGCGTACGTTGGCGGAAGTGACCAATCACCGAGAGAAGGCAGCCAAACTTCTCGGCATCAGCCTCCGCGCGCTTCAATACAAGATCAAAGAGTACGGCATCCGCGAGTAACTCTCCAGTTGTCCTGGCTCCTTCGCGCTCCGATCAGCCGCGTTCCCCTCCCGATCCGCAACAGTTGCACGTTTCGGCGGGTCGGATGACCGAGAATTCGTCGCTTCCCTCGCGACACTGCAAGGATTGCAGGGCCACGTTGTCACTAGTGCGGACAACTCTGCAAGTCTTGCATGTGACGAGAAAACCGCGTTGTCTCCATTCTCGGCGCGAAGATAACCAACTTAGAAAGCCGCATTTTCTTTCACGCCATCCTCGAACACCAAACCAATCTCATCCACGGCATCTTCCCTGCATGGCATTCTCACAGGTGCCTTTTTTTCAGATGCCATGGTTGAGGTGGTGAAACCACCACCGCATGAGAACCAGTCAGACAGTTGGATATTGTCTGGTATGTCAAGGTCCTATTGATGTGCGCAAGCAGCATCATAGGAGCCTGGACGTTCGGTCTACTCATCCCCGTAATCCTGCTGGCCACAGTGTACGAAGTGCTTCGTGATGTGAGGGCGCTCGCCGATTGAAGTCTCAGACTGGGCCAGTCCAGTCGTTCGAAACAATGATTCCACTCCAGAGGTCTTCACGAGGGAGGACAGTCGCAGCAGCAATGTCAGCAGATATCGCCGACAAGGCGGGATGACCATTACCCAAGGCTCCGCCGGGTGGATGCGCCCGGCAGACACAATGCAGAAAGGAAGGACTCATGAACCCAGTAGGTAGCGCAAAGCGTGAACGTCTGATCGATGTAGGCCCGGCAGGATTCCATCCGCCGTGTGCGATGCAGCTGGGTGTCACGCATCCCGATTCCGGATTCGGGCTGTTGTACGGTCATCACGCCCCGGAGGATGAGGTGATCGCTGAGTCGGCACGGCAACTGTTTACCCGGAAGAATCCGACAATTTTCCCTGGGCCGTTGTATTTATGGGCCTGGCATCCGGAATGGATGGCGAAAGGGCAAGCACTCTTGAAACTTGCGGCGGAAATCCCGGGCATCATGATCATTCCGATGCCGGACTATCGGCCCAAGTACCCCAAGATCGATCCGGAAGAGGTCCTCAACCCGAATCATCCGAACCTGACGATCTGGGGAAACAAAATCGAAGTGGCCCTGTTCATCGGCATTCACTGCCATTACGCCAACCTGGCGTTGCGGATGGTGCGGGCCGGAACGAACTGCCTCACTGTCGCCTTCTGCCATGACATTCATGAAGACGCGATGCTCAGCGTGCAGGATCTCGATGTGAAGAAGATGGACCATGTCATCGACATTTTTCGAACCGTCCGGAAGGACCTGGGCATCGAGATGCCGAAAGACGGGAAAAATGTCCGGCTGACCGGGACACAGGTTCGCGCGAACCATGGGGTCGAGCGAGTGAATCCACGCCGGCGTAGCGGGTGCGGGTCCGGCGTGGGAAAGAAGGCCAACAGAAGAGGAGCGCGAGCATGGCGGTGAACGCTGAACGCTCGGTGGAACCACCAGCACTCTTGCGCCCGCGCGTCGAGCGAGGAATGGATCGCACGAATCGGTCGGCTTCAGGATACCCTGGCGATTTGTCCAACGGATATCTTGGCACGGTGCGAACTGGCGATGTTATTGGAGAAACTGGGGCAACCGGAAGAGGCCTTGTGTCAACTGGAACGCGGTCCTGGCCTGCGATCCCAACAGTCTGAAAGCTCGAGAGGGGGTGGCTCGATGCCGGCAGCGAACCGGGCGGCCCCTGCAGTCCGCTCTGTGAGAGGGACCATGCCCACTATCTGGGGCCATCTTGAGCACGTCGACACAGCGCCGGCGCATGCTCCGCAGATCCAGATGAGGACCGTATTACCTGGCGGAACTGTCATACGAGTCCGCGCCAACATTGGGGCACAGACGCTCATCGCCAGAGGAACCGAGCCGGTTGCTGTATCGGGTCTACGGGAGGGCGAGTTCGTGGAAGTGTCCTATCGGCAGGGAAGAGAGGGAAGGCTGGATGCCGACACGATCTACGTTCGACCGGAGCAGACCGTCGTTACCTAGCCCGGTCACGGACGATTCGGTCGTACCATTCGTCAGTATCGGGTGAAGAGGGATCATCATGCCGGTCATCTGAGGCCATGTCGAATCGGTCATGAACCAACCGACATCTCCTCCGAGCCTGGTGCTGAACACGAGGATACCATTTGGGACTCGCCGCACCAAGTGCAGTCGTGGGAGTGGGTACCAGGATTATGAAAGGCTTTGAGCGGCTGAGCCTCGACGAAATTCGTCCCGGCGATTTTGTGGTACCGACCCTTGCGGAGCATTCTGGATTGCTGGAAACCGAAAGGATCGAGGTCATCATATTTCGAAACAATTCGGTGATGGGAGTTGGTGAAGGATGATGCCGGCCGACGCCGATCAGTTACGTCCGGTGAGTGGAGAAGAACAAGGACTATGATAGTGAAGAAGGGCTGTATGGTGGTTCGAACCGCAGCATGCGGAGCAGTTGGTCAACGACATGCTGAACCACAGTTTTTAACCAGTTGCTGCACAGTCCCAGAGTGGAGGGCAAATTAGCTAGGTCCCGCGAGCAGGCGGGGTGATCATCATCAACACAACACAGGAGGAACTCATGGCAACCAAGCGGAAGGCGGCAGCGAAGACATCCAAGAAGACCACCGCGGCGCAGAAAAAGAAGAAAAAGTAATCCCGAAACCACCGTCATGCTCATGAAGAGAGAGACCGACGTCCTGGTCGTGCAGTACCCGAGAGGCTGTACGGCGATCGTCTGGTTCGATCCGCTCGCAGGGTCGATTACGACGAGTCATGCCGGTCTGCGCGCCACGCTTCGACGAGGAGTCCCGAGCTGGGAGGGGTGTTTGGTCTTGCCCCACGATGGGCACGCCTTCTTGGCTGCGGTGTTTGACCATCTGTTCCTCAACGGGTATGCCGTCCAGTGGACGAAGGTGACGGCGGTCCTAGAGGTGGAACATAGGTATCGTGTCTAGAACGGAACAGATCGATATGGCCCCGTTTTCAGCATGGCTTCCCGCGCATCCCAATCAGGACTTCGATCTGGCGGTGAAGATCGTCGGGAGAAGCGCCTCGGGTCTCATTGATGAATTTGCGACCATTGCTCAAGCTTTGAGCCTTCACGGTTGCCAGGTGATGGCACAAAGCGGCAGGCTGAACGGTGGCTCAGGGCAGTTGGTGCTGCGCCTCAGAATCGCGTCGCGCCCGTTCTATTCGATGGGGCATGGATGCGATGTGGTCGTGTATCTGGATCAGGACCCTCCGGAATTCCAGCGATTCGGTCTGCAGCCGGGCAGCGTGCTTGTCTGGGAGCCGCCTGAACAGTTGCCTCTTCACCCTCTGATGCCTACCGGAATCATTGCCTACCCGGTTCCTCTCCGGGAACTGAACGCGCAGTACAGCCAGGACACAGGGGGGAAAGGGTTTGTGGCGATGGGAGTGCTGGCCCATCTGCTCGGCTTCTCCGAGGAGGCCCGACTGGTCTGTCTGAAATCCCTTTCGGCATCCCGTTTGTTCGACAGCGGGTATCAGTTCGCTTCCCGTTCGCTCGTCAAGCATGACATCTATTCCCTTCCACTCGCCGCGTGCGGCGATGCGCGCATTGTACTGAGTCCGGAGAAAGCCGTGAAACTTGGGTTTGCCGCGAGTTACTGCGAGTCTGGAACGGACTGCGTCGGCGAGCTGGAACGATCACCGACACAGTGGATAGCTAGACACCTCGCTTTGGCCGACAAGATGGTCTCGATGCTGCACAGCGAGCAGTTTCCAGATGTTCAGGCCTATCGAGGCCAGCAGGGGAAAGTCTTCGCGCTGTTTCGTGGAAATGAGACCTCAATCTTGTACTCGCTGAATGGCTGTGCCGACCCGAGGATCTTTGTCGCGGCTGATACGGTCGACGCATTGCGCCTATTGGTCGTAGGACATCGATTGATCGAGACGAACCGAGCCGATGTGGTGGGAGTCGTGGTCGAAGAGGTCCTCACGACACGTCTCGAAAGTGTCGGGGTCGGAGCATTGGCAGCGGCCAGGAGCGGGGAAACAGCGGATGCCACAGACGGATTCGACGGAACTGAAGAACATGGGAGCGCGACCATGCGGGCCGTGCGCGAGGGGAAGGACGACGCGGAGGTCGGATTTATCGCCTGGGGGGTAACCCAAGGGGTGGTTCGTGACGCGCTGACGCTGTGTCGGAATCTCGGTATGAGCGTAGCCGCCTTGTATCCCAAGCAGATCGTGCCGTTGCCGGTGGCACAGTTGGAGTCGTTCGCTGGTACCGTAGAACGCGTGGTGGTGGTGGAGTCCGGTCAGACGAGAACGCATGCGGATTGCATCGAGGGGGCCTGTTCATTTCGACCCTCTGTGGTGATGCCAGATAAGGGAATGACCCTGACGGCGATGGACTTGTTTATGAAGGAAGACCTTGGAGCAACACACGATAACCGATCGAAAGGAGCCCGGGATGAATCAGTATGAAATGACGGTTGGTCCGGAAGGCTATTTGGCCAGTCCCGTTTCATCACGGGGGGTCGTGCTGCCGTCGAAAGGAGAAGGCCTTGTCTTGGGTAAGGTTGTCACCGAGCAACGGGCGATTGACGAGGCAGCGCGACGGCTCCTCAATGCCAAGAATCCCACAATTTTCCCCGGCCCGTTGGTGCTGTGGGCCTGGAATGGACAGGCCCAGCAAGAGGCGAAGGTCATCAAGGAATTGGCCAAGGCGATTCCGGCCAAGCTCATTCCGATGCCGGATTACCGGCCGAAGTACCCGAAGATTGTTCCGGAGAAGGAGATCAACCCGAACCATCCGAATCTGACCATCTGGCAGAACAAGATCGATGTCTGTCTCTTCGTCGGCGTCCATTGCCACCAGTCCAATATCGCGTTGAAGATCATCCGTGGCGGGACCACCTGTTTCACCATCGCGCTCTGTACCTTCAATGGCGATGACGAGGCACACATCACGATCCGTGACCTGACAGCCGCTACGATTCAGCGTATAGTGGATGCCGTTGAACGGTTGAAGCGGAAGAGACCCTCCTAGAAGTGGTATCAGCCTGTCGCTCATCAAGAACTATTCAGAGAACCAGAGGAGAAGGCTATGAGATATCTATGCGCCGCGCTGATTGCCGCGCTTGCTGGAGCCGGGGAAGTGGCCTGGGCGTATGAAGAAACAATCGTATCGGAGGGCGGAACCCTCGCCGGCACCGTGACGCTGGAGGGCAAGGTGCCACGCCCGAAGGGCTACAACCTGATTACCCTTCCTGATCAAATCTACTGCGGGCGGATTTCCGATGGCCATGGGTGGCGACTGCTCCAGCCCTTCAACGTGGGTCAAGCTGGACAGTTCCGCGACGTGGTGGTGTATCTCGAAAACATCGAGAAAGGAAAATCCTTCGCGCACGTACATGCTCCGAGAATTGAAGCCAAGGATTGCCGATTCGTTCCCTTTACGACCGTGGTGCGTGAGAAACAGGACGTGGTTGTCGTGAATATGGATCCGGTCATGCACGACATTCAGGCCTATGAGACCTCTCAGCTTGGCCCGCGCGTGCTCTTCAACGTGCCGCTGCCGATGAATCCGCAGCACCCGCGAGACCTCAAAGACAGGAGCGACGCCGCCCTGTATCACAAGCACCTGGCCGGCGAACCGATGAAGCAGCTCTTCGGCATGACGAAAGGGCGCCGGGTGTTCGTCATGCAATGCGGCTTCCATGCCTACATGGAGAGCTGGGGACTGGCGATGGAGAATCCCTACTATGCGCTGACCGACCAGGATGGGCGGTTTGAAATCGGCGACATCCCTCCCGGCACATACAAGATGGTGATCTGGCATCCGTACCTCGGCGGCACGAAGGAACAGACCATCACGATCCAGCCGAAGAGCCAAGCGAAGGTGGACATAAAAATCTCCGCGCCCACCGGGCGCCTCTACGCCAACGAGATGGTGGACAAGCCCTATATCCGGTTCGGCATCACCGACGATGCCCAGAGCCACATCGTGCCGACATTAATTCGTCAGGAACGGTAACCCGATCGAGAGCACATGTTGAATTTGTTTCTTCTGCTTTTCGCGGGTTACGTAGCAGGACTGTTTCTCCCTCTGTGTTTTCCCGCCAGGCCTAGAATACAAAACATTCTCGCGCATGGGTCCGCTGGGCTGGCCAGTGGAGCAGGCATCTTGCTCGGAGTCATCGGCCTCTTCGCGACGGAACCCTGGACGGCTTCAGTGCAATCCACCATTCCTTTTCTGAGCTTCGCCGTCCGACTCGATTCCTTAGCGTCTTTATTCGTGCTGACCATCTCGCTGGTTGGCTTGGCCGCTTCGATCTATGCATTCGGCTACGTGACCGAATTTTATGGGCGCGCCTCGATCGCAGTGCTTGGGGCGCTTTTCAACGGTTTTCTTCTCTCGATGACCCTCGTCGTAATCGCCGACAACGGGTTCTTCTTCCTGATCGTGTGGGAACTCATGTCGTTGCTGTCCTATTTCCTCGTGGTGACGGAGCACGAGAAGGCCGAAGTGCGTTACGCGGGTTTGTTCTACCTGATCATGACGCATGTCGGAACGGCGTTCATCATCCTGGCCTTCTTGATCTTCTTCCAAGCAGGCGGGTCGTTCTCGTTCGAGGCTTTCCGGCATCCGGAGCAGCCCCTGTCCGAAGGGATGAGAACCCTGGTTTTTCTGATGGCCCTGATCGGTTTTGGCACCAAAGCGGGTATTGTGCCACTCCACGTCTGGTTGCCCTACGCGCATCCGGCGGCGCCGTCGCATATCTCGGCGCTCATGTCGGGCGTGATGATCAAGACGGCTATCTACGCGCTCGTGCGGCTGTACTTCGATTTCCTCGGGGGCCAGTTCCCTTGGTGGTGGGGATTTGTCGTGCTGGTCATCGGCGCGGTGTCGGCATTGTTGGGCGTGATGTATGCGCTGATGGAACATGATCTCAAAAGCCTGCTCGCGTACCACAGTGTGGAGAACATCGGCATCATCCTGTTGGGCATCGGAGCAGGCATGATCTTTCAGACCTACGGGCTCACAGAATTTGCTGCCCTGGGGTTGCTGGCCGGGCTCTATCATACGATCAACCATGCCATGTTCAAGGCGCTGCTGTTCTTAGGCGCCGGCTCGCTGCTCTATGCCACCCACACGCGCAATATGGAGGAGTATGGCGGCCTGCTCCGACGCATGCCTTGGACCGGGGTCTTTTTTTTGATCGGGTCCGTGTCGATTTCCGCCTTGCCTCCCACCAACGGATTCGTCAGCGAGTGGCTGGTCTTCCAAAGTCTCTTCCTCAGTTTTCACATCCCAACCGTCTTGCTGAAACTCATGCTTCCGCTTGCCGCGGCGATGCTGGCCCTGACCAGCGTGTTGGCTCTGACCTGTTTCGTCAAGGCATTCGGGATCTCTTTTTTGGCCCTACCACGGAGCTCCCATGCGCGACAGGCGGAGGAAGTGCCGATCACCATGCGTATCGCGATGGGCATGCTGGCGGTGGTCTGCGTGTTGCTCGGCCTCGCTCCCATGGTCGTCGTCCCGATGTTGGACCGGGTGGTCTCACCATTTGCGGGCATGTCGATCGCGGGAAAAGTGCTGGCGCTGGATGGCTGGGCGCTGGCCCCGGTGAATGTGGAATTCTCCAGCCTCTCAACGCCAGTCTTGGCTCTGCTGCTGGTCGTGCTGTCGATGCTCGGGCTCGGGCTCGTAGTGGTGTTCGGTGGTCTTGTGAAAAAGCGCTATTACAAGACCTGGGGCTGTGGGATCAACCTCACGCCCCGGATGGAATACACCGCGACCGGATTTGTTCAGCCGATCAAGCGAGTCTTCAGCACGCTTTATCAGCCGACGGTGAAGTTGGAGACGGAGTTGCTTGAAGAGTCGCGGTACTTCGCCAAACGTCGGCGCTTCGAGTTCCACATCGAGCCGGTCTTCCAGAAATATCTCTACGATCCCGTGGTCGCGTTCTTCATCGGCATGGCCGAGCGCCTAAGAGTGATTCAGGGGGGAAGTCTGCACCTGTACTTGGCGTATATCTTCGTCACACTCATCATCTTGCTGTTATTCGCGGTGTAACCCGATGTTGCAAGCCATTATTCTCGTTGTTGCCCAAACAATCGTCTTACTGGCTGTCTCACCATTCATCGTGGGGCTGATCAGGAAAGTGAAGGCGCGTCTGCAATTACGGCGGGGAGCCAGCGTCTTTCAGCCCTATGCGGATCTCGCCAAGCTCTTTCGTAAGCAGCCGGTGATTTCCACCACGACCTCGTGGATCTTCACCGCGACGCCGTACATTGTGTTTGCTTCTACGTTGGCCGCCGGGTTGTTGGTCCCCATCTTTGTTTCCAGTACCCCGCTCAACTTTGCCGGCAACATTATCGCGCTCGTGTATTTACTGGCGCTGGGGACGTTCTTTCTGATGCTGGCCGGCCTCGATGCCGGTTCAGCTTTCGGTGGGATGGGAAGCAGCCGCGAGGCAATCGTCGCTTCCCTGACCGAACCGGCAATGATCCTTTCTATCTTTGCGATTGCGTTGACCAAGGGATCGACCAACTTGAGCACCATTGTTCATAAGACCGCGCTGTTGGAAGGTATCGTGACGGACCCGTCGCCATATCTGATGGCACTGGCAGCCCTCTTTATCGTGGCCATCGCCGAAACTGGCCGTGTGCCAGTGGACAATCCGGCCACTCACCTGGAACTGACCATGATCCATGAGGCGATGATCCTGGAATACTCGGGACGCTACCTGGCGCTGATCGAATGGGCAGCTGGACTCAAGTTGCTGGTGTTTCTCACTTTGATCGCAAACGTGTTCGCACCGTGGGGAATTGCGACGAGTTTGGAGCCGGCCGCGCTGAGCATTGGTCTGGCGATCTATCTCGTGAAAGTCTCGGGGTTAGCCGTGCTGTTCGGCGTGATCGAATCGATGTTTGCGAAGCTGCGTTTATTCAGAGTGACGGACTTGCTGGGAGTCGCGTTTATCCTGGCGCTGCTTGGGTTGGTTTTCTTCTACGTCTTGCGAGGATGACATGCCGCTGTTGACTCCGCTCATCGGATCTCAAATGGTGGATTTAGGCTCGGCGCTGTTACTGCTGACGTGCTTTGCAATTGTGGCGCAGCGGCGGCTCTCTGCCTGTGTCGATTTGTTCGCCCTCCAGTCGGTTTTTCTGGCCCTGACAGTAGCCCTCGTCGCGTTTCTCACGGGTATTCATCACATTTACATCGCCGCCGCTCTCACCATCGTCGTCAAGGTTGTGGTCATCCCGCGGATTCTGAAGCGGGTCATCGAGCGGTTGAATGTAAAACGTGAACTCCAAATGAACGTGAACGTGCCCACCGGGTTATTGATCTGTGGCGCGCTCGTGATCCTGGCGTTCTTCATCACCCAGCCCATCATTCCGCTGGGCTTTTTACTCACCCGCGATTCGCTGGCGATCGCGCTGGCGATCATCCTGATCGGCTTTTTCATGATGATTGCGCGCAAGAAGGCGGTGACACAGGTGATCGGCTTCCTGGTGATGGAAAATGGCTTGTTCCTGGGAGCCACGGCGGCTGCGTATGGGATGCCACTGATCGTGGAGTTAGGCGTCTTCTTCGATGTCTTAGTGGGTATACTCATCATCGGCATCTATAGCCACCGGATGCAGGACACCTTCGACAGCTTGGATACGAGCAAGCTCACGACCCTGAAGGAATAACACTGCATGTACTGGCCTCTGGCCCTTTTAGTTGCGGCTCCGGTGATGGCGGGACTCGGAAGCCTGCTCGTGCAACAGCGGCGCGCCATCGAAGTCCTTCAGTGTGCACTGGCTGGGACTCTGCTGGCCGCTGCCGCGCTGGTTGCGGGACAAGTTATCGCTGCCGGCGAAGTGTCTGTTGGGGACTTTCTGCAGGCTGATGCGCTGAGTGCATGGCTTGATCTGATCATTGGCTTCGTGGGGAGCAGCGGGACGTTCTATGCCGTGGGGTATATGGGAGAGGAAATGGATCGCGGGCATCTGTCATCGAGACGCTACAGCCAGTTTTTCTGCCTGTTCGACCTCTACCTCGCCGCCATGCTCCTGGGCGTGAATCAAGAGAACATCGCCATCATGTGGATCGCTATCGAAGGCTCCACCCTTTGGGCGGCGATGCTGATCGGATTTGACCGGAGCAAGGCAGCGCTGGAGGCCGGCTGGAAGTATATAATCCTGAGCGCGGTCGGCATTGCGCTCGCGTTGTTCGGCACCATCCTCGTGTATTACTCTTCGGAGCATATCTTGGGTGTCTCGAACGAGGCACTGCGTTGGTCTCAGCTCTATCGGGTGGCTGGGGAATTGGATCCTGCTGCGATCAAAGTGGCCTTCATTTTTTCGTTGATCGGCTATGGAACGAAAGCGGGCGTCGCGCCGATGCATACCTGGCTGCCCGATGCGCATGCCGAATCCCCCACACCGATGAGTGCGATGTTGTCGGCGAACATGCTTACGGTCGCCGTCTATGCGATCTTGCGATTCAAGGCTGTGACGGATAGAACCGTTGGGCCAGAATTTGCCGGCAGGCTGATCATCGGATTGGCGCTGCTGTCGCTCGCCGTCTCGGCGATCTTCCTCCTGGTCCAGCGAGACTACAAACGACTCTTTGCTTACTCCAGCATCGAGCACATCGGGATCGCATTGCTGGGATTCGGCGTCGGCGGCCTCGGGGTTTTTGGGGGCGCGTGGCATTTGATGAACCATGCTCTCGCCAAGTCCACGGCTTTCTACGGCTCCGGCCTCGTGTTTCTCCGGTACAACCATAAATCGCTCGATCGCGTGACCGGGTTGTTGCGTCAGATGCCGGTCGCAGGGACCGCTATCCTCGTGGCCGGCGTCGCCTTGGCGGGGATGCCGCCCTTCGGACTCTTTACCAGCGAAGTGTTGATCGCCATCGGAGCCTACCGCGCCAGGCCGGAAGTGACCTACGTGTTTCTGGCTCTGCTCGCACTCGCCTTTGTGACCTTGCTCTATCAGGTGTTACGCATGACGCTTGGAGCACCGGGGGAGGCAGGCACCGCGTTAGGCAGACAGTGCCGCATCTTTACGAGCGCCGCCGTCGGAATCAACATCGTCGCGCTGGGAACCATCGGCCTCTACGTTCCACCTGGTCTGGAGGCGTTGCTGGCATCCATCGTGAAGATCTTCGGCGGCGGGATGGAGGTGCCTCGATGAACACGATCGTCGCGCCGGTGGCGGTATTTCTCGGCGCACCGCTGCTGGCTGTCTTGCTCAGCTTGGCGACCACGCATGCCCGCCTGTTGCATGGATTGAATCTCGCCACGATGACCGGCTTGGTCGTATCCGAGATCGCCCTCGTCCAACAGGTGCTGGCTCACGGACCCCAGACCGCGCTCTGGGGGTTGGTCTATATCGATGCGCTCTCTGCCTTCATCCTGTTCATCGTGACGTTTATCGGACTGGCCTGCTCGTTATATACGTGGACGTATCTCGATGATTACATGGCTCGGGGAATGATTACGCCGAGGCGCCTGAGCCGGTTCTTTGTTCTGTTTCATGGCTTCCTGTTGGCCATGATCGTGGCGACGATGGCGAACAGCCTCGGCGTGCTGTGGGTGGCCATTGAGGGGACGACGCTTGCCACGACGTTCCTGATTGCATTCTTCCAAAAACGCGAAGGCCTGGAAGCGGGATGGAAATACCTGATTCTCTGCTCGGTCGGCATTGCGTTGGCGCTGTTCGGCACGGTATTGACCTACTATTCATCGGTCCGGGTCCTGGGAGATGAGAGCACCGCGTTGAATGTGACCAAACTCCTGGAAGTGGCCGGCCAACTGGATCCGCATGTGCTCAAACTTGCGTTCATCTTCCTCTTCGTCGGCTACGGGACCAAGATCGGGCTAGCACCCATGCATGCCTGGGTGCCGGAGGCCTATAGCGAGGCGCCGGCGCCGGTCACGGCGATGCTGGCCGGCGTATTGGAAACCGTAGCCGTGTATGCCGTGCTCCGCAGCAAGGCCATCATGGACCAGGCACTCCCGGCGGCCTTCACTGGCAATTTGCTGATGCTGTTCGGACTCATCTCGTTCGTGGTGGCCGCGCTCTTCATCCTGATCCAGCGCGACTACAAACGGTTGTTTGCCTACTCCAGTGTGGAACACATGGGGTTGGCGATGGTGGGGTTCGGGGTAGGGGGACCGCTTGGAACATTCGGTGGCCTATTCCATTTGCTCAACCATGCGTTGGCAAAGGCACTGGCGTTTTTCGCGGCGGGGAACGTGCATCGCCGGTATGCCACCCGTGAAATCAGCGAGGTACGGGGACTGGCGAACATTCAACCGATCACGGCGGTGGCGATGCTCGTCGCAGGATTGGCCTTGGTCGGGATGCCGCCGTCCTCGATGTTTGCCAGCGAGGTCATGGTCGTATCCGCGCTGGCCACTCAGAGTTTTGCCTCTGACACGCTGCATTTGGGAAGATTCCTTACGATCATCATTGCCCACGATGTGCGCAGTCTCGCGATTGTCACGCTGTTCCTCCTGTTTGCGGTGGCCCTGTTCGGGGGCTTCACCTATCGCGTGGTCTCGATGGTGTGGGGCACGGCGCCGGATGGCGTGAGACGCGGTGAGCCGTGGGATGTAGGACATGTGCCGCTGATCCTGATTGGCGCCGCATTGGCGGGGTTTGGTCTGGCGCTTCCGGAACCAGTGAGAGGGCTCATGGATCGGGCAGTCGCCATCTTAATGGTGAGGTAGGAATATGGCTGATGCGCAGACAGCAATGACCCAATTGAAGGGAGCCTATGGAGCTTCCATCGTGGAGATGACCCCGATCGATGGGACGCCGAGGCTGCGGGTTAAGAAAGATGATCTGCCTCAAGTGGTGCATTATCTCCACACGCATCCGAATCTGCGCGGAGCATTGTCACTCCTCTGGGCTGTGGACCATCGGCCGCGCGAGGCGCGTTACGAACTCTGCTACTTCTTCACGCTCTCTGAGCGGAAAGACTGGCTGCTGCTCTGTACGGACCTGCAGGGCGATGAGCGTCTGTTCGGATCCATCACGCCGCACATCCATGCGGCGAAATGGTATGAGCGCGAGATCCGCGACATGTTCGGTCTGATCCCTGTCGGCCATCCCGACATGCGCAGGCTTGTCCGTCATGAACATTGGCCCAAAGGCTCCCATCCACTCAAAAAAGACTTCCGATGGGACACTGTCTTGGAGCGAGTCAAAGGGCAGCATGCGTTCCGACGGATTGAAGGCGAAGGGGTCTTCGAAGTTCCGGTCGGGCCGATCCATGCGGGCATCATCGAGCCGGGGCATTTTCGGTTTTCTGTGGCCGGAGAGCCGATCATGCAGCTCGAGATCCACCATTTTTGGAAGCATCGAGGAGTCGAGAAGCTGTTCGAACAACAAGAATTAACCGCAGCGGTTCCGTTAGCCGAGCGGGTGTCCGGCGATACGACGGTCGGCCACAGCCTCGCATACTGCCAGACTGTCGAATCGCTGCTGCACCTGGAGGTTCCACGCCGTGGACGATATCTACGGAGCCTGTTTCTCGAGCTGGAGCGACTCCACAACCATCTCGGCGACGTGGGCGCGATCTGTAACGATACGGCGTACGCCCTGCCCCATGCCCATTGTGGCCGGATGAAAGAGCAGATCATGCAGCTCAATGACCGGATGACAGGGTCGCGATTTCTGCGAGGGGTAAATCGCGTCGGCGGTGTCGGTATTGATCTGACCCGCGAGCAACTGACCCAGATCGTCGCAGAATTGGATGGGATCGAGCCTGACTTTACCGAGCTTGAACGAATTCTGTTTGCCAATGCTTCACTGACAGACCGACTGGAAACGACAGGCGTGCTCACTGAGCGGACGGCGTGGGACCATGCAGTGATGGGTGTAGTGGGCCGTGCATCAGGTGTCGATCAAGATATTCGGCGCGACCATCCTTTCGCCGCCTATGTCGAGTTGCCGCCCAAGGTGGTGCTTTACAGGTACGGAGACGTCCGGGCGCGGATGCGGGTGCGGCTGGATGAGATTCATGAATCAATCCGGCTCATCAGGGAAATTGAACAGGGCATTCCGCAAGGGCCAGTTCTCACCATGCCGACTGAGGTACCGGTTCAGGGAACCTGGGCGTTCTCTGCGGTGGAGGGCTGGCGGGGAGAAATTCTCTACGTGGTGATGGCCGGCGAGCAAGGGAAGATTCATCGATGTAAGGTGCGCGACCCGTCGTTCGTGAACTGGCCCGCGATCCAGTGGGCAGTGCTGGGGAATATCATTCCGGATTTTCCGTTGATCAACAAGAGCTTTAATCTCTCGTACGCGGGGAACGATTTGTAGGGAGGCTGAACATGTTTCGCATCATTAAGAAGAGTCTGAAGACCGGGGTCGTGACGGGCAAATATCCCCGAGCGGAGACGCCTGTTGTACCGGTTGTCCAAGAGGCTAAGGACAAGACCAAACTCTTCAAACGGTCACTGACAATTCGAGAGGTGGACACGGGCTCCTGCAACGCCTGCGAGATGGAGATGAACGCCCTCATGAATCCCGTGTACGACGCCGAGCGGTTCGGCATTCACATCGCGGCATCGCCGCGCCACGCCGACGCATTGGTGGTGACTGGGCCGGTCACTGTCAACATGGAGCGAGCGTTGAAAGACGTGTACAAGCAAACGCCTGATCCGAAAATCGTTATCGCACTCGGCGATTGTGCCATCAATTGTGGGGTGTTCAAAGGCAGCTATGCCGTGACTGGGCCGGTAGACAGACACATTCCTGTCGATGTTCGTATTCCCGGCTGTCCACCACGACCGTCTGAAATTCTCACCGCACTCGCTGAACTTCGCAAAGCCGGCAATTAGAATAGTGAACGATTTACTACTCTTTACACGACTCGTTACCGGTGCTGAAGATGTCCGCCGGTTGTTCAACTTGGTCGATAGTTGCCAGAGCTCTCTTGCGATGCGAGTGACAGTTAGACCAGATCTCTAATGCGCAATTCTGTAAGCACGAAGGGCGGGAGTGGCTCACAACCACTCCCGCCCTCGGTCAAACCATTCGCTACTTATTCGGCTGCGGGGTATAACGCAGGTAGGGCTTGACGCTCTTGAAGCCCTTGGGGAAGAGCGTCTTTGCTTCAGCATCGTTCACAGCCGGGGTGATAATGCAATCCTCCCCGTCCTTCCAATTAGCCGGTGTCGCTACCTTGAACTTTGAGGTCAGTTGAAGGGAATCGATGACCCTCAGAAGTTCGTCGAAGTTCCTACCACATGAGGCTGGATAGGTTAAGGTTAGCTTTACCTTTTTGTCCGGCCCGATGATGAATACTGATCGGACGGTCATGTTGTCCATCGCGTTCGGATGGATCATGTCATACAGGGTCGCAACCTTCTTGTCAGGATCGGCAATGATCGGATAGTTCATCGTCGTCTTTTGCGTCTCATTGATATCCTTGATCCAGCCTTTGTGCGAATCCAGCGGATCGACGCTGACGGCGATGACTTTCACGCCTCGCTTCTTGAACTCCGGCGTAATCTTGGCGACAGTCCCCAACTCGGTGGTGCAGACGGGGGTATAGTCTTTCGGGTGCGGAAGAGAATCCCCACCCGCCGCCCAACCACTCATGAAAGTTTATGGTCCCTTCGGTGGTCTCTCCGAAAAGTTCGGCGCCTCGTCTCCTAGTCGTAGTGCCATGGTAGCCTCCTTTAATCAAGTCAATGAATCGACATCGCTCATCGCACTACGATACTGTCCTTCCTAGACGAAGTGCAAGGGGGAACCGGGGCTTATTGAACAGCCGTAATGTTCAATCGACTTCTCACCATTTCGTGATCCGACGCGGTCAGATCGACTTCAGTCAAGAACACACGCTCGTCGGCAAGCTTGCCATCCACGATTAATTGTCCACGTATCTGTTCCGCCCGTTGCTGTGCCAGGAGACGGAGCTCCGAATCTGGAACCGGTATGGCGTCAACGAGCTGTTGCCTCATTTCCGCAATCATAGGCGGTTTCAAAGGGAGCTGCGCGCCCTCCGCCGGCGCCGCCACCGGTTGCAGGCTACGCTGTTGATCGAAGAGCTCTTTGATCGCGCGTTCCTCCTCAACAATCGGCAGGTCAGCCTGTTTTGATATGCCCTTCCCCCGCTGCCATCTGGCAAACAGTCGTGCGTTGAGCTTCTGAAGCGCCAGCACTTTTCGATCACGAACAGGATCGGCAGTGCCGGTGATCTCCAGGCGCAAACCAGGCCGTTCATCAAGCCCCTTCGCGATCGCTTCGATTTTCTTCAGTTCTGTCGTGACAACTGCGACAGCCCCAGGATCAAATTCGAGATATTGCAACTCTTCGGCATCGCCGCCGCCAGGAATAAGCTTTCCCATCAGCGTAAACGGAGACGCCGCAATCTTTGTGAGCAGATTTCCCAGCACTTTGAGGAGGG
>CAVUHR010000020.1:0-21158 GCA_963741245.1 Nitrospirota bacterium
GGTCAAAGTCGATTAATCGCCCGTGGGGAGATGTCAAGCCGAGGTTCGCAGTACACATAAGGAGCGACGCCTAGACACTCCACGGGTGTTCCTGTATAAGGGAAAGCTGTACGGCAACCAATTCAGACGAGCAGGGGCCGACACGATGACGGCCATGAAATTTAATGGACACAAGAGCGAACAGATGCACCGACGGTATTATACGATCCAGTCGGAAGACCTCCACGAGGCCACCGCGAACCGTCAGAAGTATATGGCTCACACCGTAATAACACTTGCCTCGTCAGCAGTATCGGGGCAAGGTGTAGGAGGTTGTCATTCCAATGTCGGGGCGTAGCGCAGCCCGGTAGCGCGCCTGCTTTGGGAGCAGGATGTCGGAGGTTCAAATCCTCTCGCCCCGACCAAACCGCAGAGGAGTGCTGAGTTGTAAGATATAGTGCGCGATCGATCCTGTGGCTTCTTCCATTACCACTGCCCACAACTCAGCACTCATAACTCGCAACTTATAACTTCTTCTGAAGGCGCCCGTAGCTCAGTTGGATAGAGCATCAGCCTTCTAAGCTGAGGGTCGCTGGTTCGATTCCAGCCGGGCGCACCAGCAATTTCAATGACTTTTAGGATTCTATTTAAATGCCAAAGACCAATTTGTGCGCAGGTAGTGTGTGGATTTGCCTAGCGCCAACATGAAAATACAATGCCGGGGGAGATGAGCTCGAAGTCCTTGTTGATGAGCTAACTAAGACCATCTCCTTTCGCACTATCGTGTAAAAGGCCAGATTGCGGTTGTTGGGAGGACGAAGCGGTGAGAATCCTGGTTACTTTCCAGACGAATGTTCATTATTTTTTCGTCTATTCCGTAGTGCCTCCTTTAATTTTTCTATTAGCTTTTCTTGGTCGATTATCTGCTTCTCACCTTGAGGCGATACAGCAAGAGTGTCCGGGCTGTGGCTTCCATGACGCAGCAACCAGAGACCATCTCGAGGCCGAACGCTGCGCACGGTCTTACACGTCTACCCCTAACGGTGTCCGTGTTTGACATAGTTGTCTGATCTGCCTCTGCACGCCCGGACGTACCTTGGTGAAAGCCAGGCCGAATTCCTGAGGACGGCTCCAGCGCACCGTTGCGCCATCGATGGTGAATGGGTTGCCTGCATCCTGCGTGAAGATACAACACTCCATCTCTGCTCCCACGGGGACGGCCACGAGACTTGCGACGCGACAGCCCCCAGGGGAGAGGTCTCGCAGCTCCCCCTCACCGGTCACCCTCCGACCCTTTGATGAAAAGTGGCTCTGCAAGCGGACTGTGACGCGAACGTGCCGACGTGTGTTGCTCTTCCGATCCCTGGATGCCGGTGCAGTGCATTGCGTCGGCGTGACCACTCGCTCGCCACTCGAGTAGCCCACGTCACTGGGACTCTGTTGTTCGTCGCCTCTATGGTGCCCCAACCGGTCCGCATACTGGCCGAATGAGGTCCAGGTCTGTCCCAGCAGACTCAGCACCTGAGGAGCGAGTTGCTCCCCCAGTCGGAGCAGGTCTCCGACCACGGAACGGGAGGCCGGTCGACGCCGGGGGAGCAGGCCGCGTCCTCCGGCGAGCAGATGCTTAATCCGCTGCGCCACGTCCTGAAACCCGGGGACCTCTTTTCTAGTCCAGCCATAGGCCTCCAGCGCTTCGGCATATCGGCCAAGTGACTCCAACGTCTGTCCCAGGAAATACAGAATGTGCGCTTTTTCATTGGAGGAGAACGTGCCCACCTCCAGGGCTTGGCGGAATTCTTCGACGGATTCGTCGTAGCGCCCCGTTGCCCGCAAGCAGATAGCGATCTGCACATGGGCGTTCCCGGCATACTGCGGGTTGAGGGCCGCGTGTTCGAACTCTGCGCGTGCCTCGTCGAACATGAGAGATTGCTTGAGCACACGACCGCGCTCATAGTGGTCGAGTGCGGACTTCGGTGGTTCCATGCTTGAATCCTCCCATTCGTCACGCGGGCATCGGAGACAATTTCTGGCCAATGGGGAGAGGAGCAAGAACAACACCCGCGGTCGGTCCACACTGGACCCACAAATCAAGGAGTTACCTGGTCCACTCGCGGCTCAACCGAACGGAAGCGTAGACAGGTTGGACGGAAAGGTACGCGACACGGGAGGCCGCCGGTTCGCGGTGAAACCAATACCTTGTCTTCGCGAAGGCGCGTTGGCCAAGGGTTTCCCGCTGACCCCTAGTTAAGTGGAATACAGGTCACGGAGTGTGAAAAGATAGTGCACGGGTCGTGCGTGGAGCGGGGAGGATACAATTTGCCGCATCCTGCACCCAAAAGGCGTTGAACTTTTTATATGAGGCTTGGCTGGAGCGAACTTCTAAGCTGAAGGTCGTAGGTTCGATTCCAGCCGTCGCACCAATTCTTCTTCTTGCCATGAGAATTCTGCTCCGGTTCCGAACCAGTCTGATTGTCTTGGCCGTGCTCGTTCTTCTGTACGCCCTGCTGGGATTCTTCATTCTTCCCTATATTGTCAAATCTCAGGTTTTTCCCGCGGTGTCTGGGCAACTCAAACGACCGGTACTTGCAAAGGAAGTTGCAATTAATCCCTTTGCGCTCTCGGTGACGATCACCGGATTCGAGATCCAGGAGGCGGACCAGATACCGCTGCTCGGCTTCGATGAGTTGTTCGTCAACTTCGAACTCTCCTCTCTTCTGCATCAGGCCTATCGGTTCGACGAGATCAAACTGGTCATGCCGTTCGTGTCGGCGCGGATTATGCCGAGCGGTGCGCTCAATCTGCTGGAGCTGGCAAAAGTGTCCAGCGGCCCCAACGCCCCGGACCAGGAACTACCGCCGGCGAAAGGCGGGGCTGATAAGAAGTTGTTCCCGCCGATTGAAATCGCGCTACTGCAGATCAGTCGAGGGATTGTGGAGTTTCGGGACGACTCGAAACCCAAGCCGTTCGAAGTCAGTATCGTGCCTATTGAAATCATGCTCAGGAATTTCAGCACACGACGAGGTGGCGAAAACGTCTATGCGTTTACGGCAGAAGTCAGAAAGGAAGAATTGCTCAACTGGGAAGGCACCATCTCTCTAGATCCTATTCAGTCTGAAGGAAAGTTCTCGCTCACGGGAGTGCGAGGCCCGGTCCTGTGGCTATATGTCAAGGATCGGTTTCGCTTTGACATCCCGGATGGCGTGCTGAATATCAGTGCCCGGTATCGATTCGATGCCATGGTCGAGCCCTTCAATCTCATTCTGGCGGATGGCGAGCTGAGTCTCACGAATCTCAAACTTGCTGAAAGCGGGCAAGACGATGTGCTGATTGCCGTGCCGTCATTCCTGGTCCACGGCATGAACGTGGATGTTGCAAAGCAGACCGTTGAGATCGCGTCCGTGGAGTCCAAGAATGCGACATTTAAGGGATGGCTGAATCAGGACGGGACGGTGAATTACCAAGCCTTGATCGCCCCGCGGCCTTCTGACTCCGAGAAGGAAATCCGAAAAGAAGCCGCTTCCGCTTCGGCCCCCGTTCCCGCCCAGGAGCAGCGACCATGGTCGGTAGATGTGAAGGAGATCGGCCTGAAGAATTACACCGTCGATTTCGAAGACCGTACCACACCCACTCCTGCGCGCCAGCGGATTGACGCGTTAGACTTCACCGTCAAGGATGTCCGCGTCCCGTTCAAAGAGCCGGTGAGCTTCGGGCTTGGCCTGAATCTGAACGAGAACGGAAGGGTTGAGGTCAGTGGCACAGCTGGAGTCGATCCCGTGAGGGCAGATATCGCGTTGAACCTTTCTGAAATCCCGATCGTTCCATTCCAACCGTATTTTGACAAATATATGCGCCTTGACGTGGTAAACGGCGGAGTGAACGTGAACGGGACAGTTCAGTTCCAGGGCTTACATCCCAATGGGCCCCTGCTACGATACAGGGGTGACATGACGATCAAGAATCTTTCACTGGCCGATCGATACTCATCCAATAAAATCTTCTCATTGAAGGCCCTTACCTTCACTCATCTTGCCGCTGATGTTGAGCCGACGTCGTTGAAGATTGGGGAAGTCGCACTGCAAGAACCATCCGTCTACGCAATCATTGATTCGGACGGGGTCATGAATTTCTCTCGACTTGCTGTACCTCAAGGGGAAAAGGCTCCCATCTCGGCAGGGCATTCTGCCGAATCCGGGACACCAGACAAAAAACAATCTGCCGACCCGGTGCCGATTGCCATTGACGCGGTGAAACTCGTCAAGGCCAAGGCCACGTTCACTGATCGTTCGATCAAACCGAGCGTGGTGACAGGGATCTCCGAACTGACAGGGACCATTAAAGGCCTTTCCTCGAAACAGATTGCGAAGGCGAACATCGCGTTGGCCGGAAGAATTGACAATGTTGCTCCCTTCAAGATCAACGGACAGATCAACCCGCTGAGTGAGGAGGCATATACCGATCTCACATTTAATTTCGCCAACATGGACCTCACAACCGCTGCGCCGTACGCCGGGAAATATGTCGGCTATGCGATCACCAAGGGCAAGCTGTCCCTTGATCTCAAGTACAAAGTGTCGCAGAAGCACCTCGACGCCGAAAACAAGATGCTGGTTGACCAACTCACGCTCGGTGAGAGTACAGAAAGCCCTGATGCCACCTCGTTGCCCGTGCGGCTCGCTCTCGCCTTGCTCAAAGATCGCAATGGTCAGATTAATATCGATTTACCGGTAAATGGCGACCTCAACGATCCGGACTTCAAGTATGGTCGGGCCCTCCTCAAAGTGCTGGGAAATCTGATCACAAAGATTGCGGCGTCTCCGTTTACGCTGATGGGAAAGCTTATTCCTGGCGGCGGCGATGCCGAAGAGCTGCAATATCTCGAATTTGATCCTGGAGCTGTCGCAGTTGCCGCTACAGAACTGAAGAAAATCGAAGCCATCGCGAAGGGGCTCGATGAACGGCCTGGTTTGCGTCTGGAGGTCACCGGCACTGCCGATCCTGTTCGTGATGGAAACGTGCTGGCTCTTCAGAAGTTCAAAGCACAACTGCTCGCCAGATGGCAGCGGGGGAAAGGCATATCAAAACAGGCTGACCTGCCGATTGTTGAGGAGGAACGCGCGATCAAAGAGCTCTTCGATCAACAGCGTAGCCTGCAGCTGGTGGCGGCGCCAGCGGAGGGCGCGCAGCTCCCTTCAAAACCGCCTACGATTGAGGAAATGCGGCAACAGCTTGTTGCCGCCATACCGGTTCCAGATTCGGAGCTCTACCTCCTGGCACAGCAACGGGCGGAACAGGTGCGTGGACAATTAATCGTGGATGGCAAGCTTGCCGACGAGCGTGTGTTCTTGACCGAAGTCGATCTGACCGCGTCGGATCACGAAAAGGTGAGAAGTCGATTGAACATTACAGCTGGTCAATAAGCCGCGGTCCCCCTTGCACTTCGTCTAGGAAGGACAGTATCGTAGTGCGATGAGCGATGTCGATTCATTGACTTGAATAAAGGAGGCTACCATGGCACTACGACTAGGAGACGAGGCACCGAATTTTACTGCAGAGACCACTGAAGGGACCATCAACTTTCATGAGTGGTTGGGCGGCGGGTGGGGGGTTCTCTTCTCGCACCCGAAAGACTATACCCCCGTCTGCACCACCGAGTTGGGGACCGTCGCCAAGATTACGCCGGAGTTCAAGAAGCGGGGCGTGAAAGTCATCGCCGTCAGCGTCGATCCGCTGGATTCGCACAAAGGCTGGATCAAGGATATCAATGAGACGCAAAAGACGACGATGAACTATCCGATCATTGCCGATCCTGACAAGAAGGTTGCGACCCTGTATGACATGATCCATCCGAACGCGATGGACAACATGACCGTCCGATCAGTATTCATCATCGGGCCGGACAAAAAGGTAAAGCTAACCTTAACCTATCCAGCCTCATGTGGTAGGAACTTCGACGAACTTCTGAGGGTCATCGATTCCCTTCAACTGACCTCAAAGTTCAAGGTAGCGACACCGGCTAATTGGAAGGACGGGGAGGATTGCATTATCACCCCGGCTGTGAACGATGCTGAAGCAAAGACGCTCTTCCCCAAGGGCTTCAAGAGCGTCAAGCCCTACCTGCGTTATACCCCGCAGCCGAATAAGTAGCGAATGGTTTGACCGAGGGCGGGAGTGGTTGTGAGCCGCTCCCGCCCTTCGTGCTTACAGAATTGCGCATTAGAGATCTGGTCTAACTGTCACTCGCATCGCAAGAGAGCTCTGGCAACTATCGACCAAGTTGAACAACCGGCGGACATCTTCAGCACCGGTAACGAGTCGTGTAAAGAGTAGTAAATCGTTCACTATTCTAATTGCCGGCTTTGCGAAGTTCAGCGAGTGCGGTGAGAATCTCAGACGGTCGTGGTGGACAGCCGGGAATACGAACATCGACAGGAATGTGTCTGTCTACCGGCCCAGTCACGGCATAACTTCCTTTGAACACCCCACAATTGATGGCACAATCGCCGAGTGCGATAACGATTTTCGGATCAGGCGTTTGCTTGTGCACGTCTTTCAACGCTCGCTCCATGTTGACAGTGACCGGCCCAGTCACCACCAATGCATCGGCGTGGCGCGGCGATGCCGCGATGTGAATGCCGAACCGCTCGGCATCGTACACGGGATTCATGAGCGCGTTCATCTCCATCTCGCAGGCGTTGCAGGAGCCTGTGTCCACCTCTCGAATTGTCAGTGATCGTTTGAAGAGTTTGGTCTTCTCCTTAGCCTCTTGGACAACCGGTACAACAGGCGTCTCCGTTCGGGGATATTTGCCCGTCACGACCCCGGTCTTCAGACTCTTCTTAATGATGCGAAACATGTTCAGCCTCCCTACAAATCGTTCCCCGCGTACGAGAGATTAAAGCTCTTGTTGATCAACGGAAAATCCGGAATGATATTCCCCAGCACTGCCCACTGGATCGCGGGCCAGTTCACGAACGACGGGTCGCGCACCTTACATCGATGAATCTTCCCTTGCTCGCCGGCCATCACCACGTAGAGAATTTCTCCCCGCCAGCCCTCCACCGCGGAGAATGCCCAGGTTCCCTGAACCGGCACCTCAGTCGGCATGGTGAGAACTGGCCCTTGCGGAATGCCCTGTTCAATTTCCCTGATGAGCCGGATTGATTCATGGATCTCATCCAGCCGCACCCGCATCCGCGCCCGGACGTCTCCGTACCTATAAAGCACTGCTTTGGGCGACAACTCGGCATAGGCGGCGAAAGGATGGTCGCGCCGAATATCTTGATCGACGCCTGATGCACGGCCCACTACACCCATCACTGCATGGTCCCACGCCGTCCGCTCAGTAAGCACCCCTGTCGTTTCTAGTCGGTCTGTCAGTGAAGCATTGGCAAACAGAATTCGTTCAAGCTCGGTAAAGTCAGGCTCGATCCCATCCAATTCTGCGACGATCTGGGTCAGTTGCTCGCGGGTCAGATCAATACCGACACCGCCGACGCGATTTACCCCTCGCAGAAATCGCGACCCCGTCATCCGGTCATTGAGCTGCATGATCTGCTCTTTCATCCGGCCACAATGGGCATGGGGCAGGGCGTACGCCGTATCGTTACAGATCGCGCCCACGTCGCCGAGATGGTTGTGGAGTCGCTCCAGCTCGAGAAACAGGCTCCGTAGATATCGTCCACGGCGTGGAATCTCCAGGTGCAGCAGCGATTCGACAGTCTGGCAGTATGCGAGGCTGTGGCCGACCGTCGTATCGCCGGACACCCGCTCGGCTAACGGAACCGCTGCGGTTAATTCTTGTTGTTCGAACAGCTTCTCGACTCCTCGATGTTTCCAAAAATGGTGGATCTCGAGCTGCATGATCGGCTCTCCGGCCACAGAAAACCGAAAATGGCCCGGCTCGATGATGCCCGCATGGATCGGCCCGACCGGAACTTCGAAGACCCCTTCGCCTTCAATCCGTCGGAACGCATGCTGCCCTTTGACTCGCTCCAAGACAGTGTCCCATCGGAAGTCTTTTTTGAGTGGATGGGAGCCTTTGGGCCAATGTTCATGACGGACAAGCCTGCGCATGTCGGGATGGCCGACAGGGATCAGACCGAACATGTCGCGGATCTCGCGCTCATACCATTTCGCCGCATGGATGTGCGGCGTGATGGATCTGAATAGACGTTCATCGCCCTGCAAGTCTATACAGAGCAGAAGCCAGTCTTTCCGCTCAGAGAGCGTGAACAAGTAGCAGAGTTCGTAACGCGCCTCGCGCGGCCGATGGTCCACAGCCCAGAGGAGTGACAATGCTCCGCGCAGATTCGGATGCGTGTGGAGATAATGCACCACTTGAGGCAGTTCATCTTTCTTAACCCGCAGCCTCGGCGTACCATCGATCGGGGTCATCTCCACGATGGAAGCTCCATAGGCTCCCTTCAATTGGGTCATTGCTGTCTGCGCATCAGCCATATTCCTACCTCACCATTAAGATGGCGACTGCCCGATCCATGAGCCCTTTTACTGGTTCCGGAAGCGCCAGACCAAACCCCGCCAATGCGGCGCCAATCAGGATCAGCGGCACATGTCCTACATCCCACGGCTCACCGCGTCTCACGCCATTCGGCGCCGTGCCCCACACCATCGAGACCACGCGATAGGTGAAGCCCCCGAACAGGGCCACCGCAAACAGGAGGAACAGCGTGACAATCGCGAGACTGCGCACATCGTGGGCAATGATGATCGTTAGGAATCTTCCCAAATGCAGCGTGTCAGAGGCAAAACTCTGAGTGGCCAGCGCCGATACGACCATGACCTCGCTGGCAAACATCGAGGACGGCGGCATCCCGACCAAGGCCAATCCTGCGACGAGCATCGCCACCGCCGTGATCGGTTGAATGTTCACCAGTCCCCGTACCTCGCTGATTTCACGGGTGGCATACCGGCGAAGCACGTTCCCCGCCGCGAAAAACGCTAGTGCTTTTGCCAACGCATGGTTGAGCAAATGGAACAGGCCACCGAATGTTCCAAGCGGTCCCCCTACCCCGAACCCCACCATCGCCAACCCCATGTGTTCCACACTGGAGTAGGCAAACAACCGTTTGTAGTCGCGCTGGATCAGGATGAAGAGCGCGGCCACCACGAACGAGATGAGTCCGAACAGCATCAGCAAATTGCCAGTGAAGGCCGGCGGGAGTGCCTGGTCCATGATGGCCTTGCTGCGGAGCACGGCATACACGGCTACGGTTTCCAATACGCCGGCCAGCATCGCCGTGACCGGCGCCGGCGCCTCGCTATAGGCCTCCGGCACCCAGGCATGCATGGGTGCTAGCCCGATCTTGGTCCCGTAGCCGACGAAGAGGAAGATGAACGCAAGTTTGAGCACATGCGGATCCAGTTGGCCGGCCACTTCCAGGAGTTTGGTCACATTCAACGCGGTGCTCTCATCTCCCAGGACCCGGACCGATGAATAGTAGGTCAATACCGTGCCGAACAGCGCCAATGCAATGCCGACCGAGCAGAGAATCAGGTATTTCCATCCCGCTTCCAGGCCTTCGCGTTTTCGGAAGAATGCAATCAGGAACGTCGTGGCAAGCGTCGTCCCCTCAATGGCCACCCACAGCACGCCGAGGCTGTTCGCCATCGTCGCCACGATCATGGCCAACAGGAAGCCATGAAACAGAACAAAGAACCGGCTCAGGCGCTTCGGCGTAATCATACCCCGAGCCATGTAATCATCGAGATACGTCCACGTATATAACGAACAGGCCAATCCGATAAACGTCACGATGAACAGGATGAAGGCAGAGAGCGCATCGATATAGACCAACCCCCAGAGCGCGGTCTGGGGTCCGTGAGCCAGCACCTGTTGGACGAGGACGATCTCGGATACGACCAGGCCGGTCATCGTGGCGAGATTCAACCCATGCAAGAGGCGGGCATGCGTGGTCGCCAAGCTGAGCAAGACAGCCAGCAGCGGTGCGCCGAGAAAGACCGCCACCGGCGCGACGATCGTATTCATCGAGGCGCCTCCATCCCGCCGCCGAAGATCTTCACGATCGATGCCAACAACGTCTCCAGACCAGGTGGAACGTGGAGGCCGATAGTTCCCAGCGCGAGGATGTTGATTCCGACGGCGGCGCTCGTAAAGATGCGGCACTGTCTGCCTACCGCGGTGCCTGCCTCCCCCGGTGCCCCAAGCGTCATTCGTAACACCTGATAGAGCAAGGTCACAAAGGCGAGTGCAAGCAGAGCCAGAAACACGTAGGTCACTTCCGGCTTGGCGCGGTAGGCTCCGACGGCGATCAACACTTCGCTGGTAAAGAGTCCGAAGGGCGGCATCCCCGCCAAGGCGACGCCGGCCACGAGGATGGCGGTCCCTGCGATCGGCATCTGACGCAACAACCCGGTCACGCGATCGAGCGATTTGTGGTTGTAGCGGAGAAACACGAGGCCGGAGCCGTAGAAAGCCGTGGACTTAGCGAGAGCATGGTTCATCAAATGCCACGCGCCCCCAAAAACCCCGAGGCCGCCGACGCCGAATCCCAGCAATGCGATCCCGATATGCTCGATGCTGGAGTAAGCAAAGAGTCGTTTGTAGTCTCGCTGGACAAGGAGGAAGATCGCCGAGACGGCGAGCGACAGCAGCGCCAATCCGATGATCAGCCTGCCGGCAAATTCTGGCCCAACGGTTCTATCCGTCACAGCCTTGAATCGCAAGATCGCATAGACGGCGACCGTAAGCATGTTCGCCGACAACATCGCACTCATCGGTGTGGGGGATTCGGCATGCGCATCGGGCAGCCAGGTATGCATCGGCGCGACGCCCGCTTTCGTTCCATAGCCGATCAACGAAAAAATGAAGGCCACTTTGATCGCAGCAGGATCCAATTCCCCAGCCACCCGATAGAGCTGCGACCAACGCAGTGCCTCGTTCGAGACACCCAAGATATGCTCCGAAGAGTAATACACGAGGATGGTGCCGAACAACGCGAGCGCAATGCCGACCGCGCTCAGGATTATATACTTCCAGCCGGCCTCCAGCGCTGCCTTGCTACGGTCAAATCCGATCAGCATCGCCGCCCAAAGGGTGGAGCCTTCGATAGCGATCCACATGATGGCGATGTTCTCTTGATTCACGCCCAGGAGCATGGCGGCGAGGTAGAGGTCGAACAGGCAGAAAAACTGGCTGTAGCGTCTCAACGGCAGATGCCCGCGATCCATTTCCTCTCCCATATACCCCACGGCATAGAACGTCCCGCTGCTCCCCACGAAGCCAATGATCAGATCAAGCCATGCACTCAGCGCATCAGCCTGCAGAAAGTCACCAACAGACACTTCGCCGGCAGCGATAACTTGTCCCGCAACCAGCGCGGCAGCGGCCAGCAGAGTCCCAGCCAGTGCACACTGAAGGACTTCGATGGCGCGCCGCTGTTGCACGAGCAGGCTTCCGAGTCCCGCCATCACCGGAGCCGCAACTAAAAGGGCCAGAGGCCAGTACATGCAGTGTTATTCCTTCAGGGTCGTGAGCTTGCTCGTATCCAAGCTGTCGAAGGTGTCCTGCATCCGGTGGCTATAGATGCCGATGATGAGTATACCCACTAAGACATCGAAGAAGACGCCTAACTCCACGATCAGTGGCATCCCATACGCAGCCGCCGTGGCTCCCAGGAACAAACCATTTTCCATCACCAGGAAGCCGATCACCTGTGTCACCGCCTTCTTGCGCGCAATCATCATGAAAAAGCCGATCAGGATGATCGCCAGCGCGATCGCCAGCGAATCGCGGGTGAGTAAAAAGCCCAGCGGAATGATGGGCTGGGTGATGAAGAACGCCAGGATCACGAGCGCGCCACAGATCAATAACCCGGTGGGCACGTTCACGTTCATTTGGAGTTCACGTTTTACATTCAACCGCTCGATGACCCGCTTCAAAATCCGCGGGATGACCACAACCTTGACGACGATGGTGAGAGCGGCGGCGATGTAAATGTGATGAATACCCGTAAGAAACGCGACGAGGGCTACTGTCAGGGCCAGAAAAACCGACTGGAGGGCGAACAAATCGACACAGGCAGAGAGCCGCCGCTGCGCCACAATTGCAAAGCACGTCAGCAGTAACAGCGCCGAGCCTAAATCCACTATTTGAGATCCGATGAGCGGAGTCAACAGCGGCATGTCATCCTCGCAAGACGTAGAAGAAAACCAACCCAAGCAGCGCCAGGATAAACGCGACTCCCAGCAAGTCCGTCACTCTGAATAAACGCAGCTTCGCAAACATCGATTCGATCACGCCGAACAGCACGGCTAACCCCGAGACTTTCACGAGATAGATCGCCAGACCAATGCTCAGCGCGGCCGGCTCCAAACTCGTCGCAATTCCCCACGGTGCGAACACGTTTGCGATCAAAGTGAGAAACACCAGCAACTTGAGTCCAGCTGCCCATTCGATCAGCGCCAGGTAGCGTCCCGAGTATTCCAGGACCATCGCCTCATGGATCATGGTCAGTTCCAGGTGAGTGGCCGGATTGTCCACTGGCACACGGCCAGTTTCGGCGATGGCCACGATAAAGAGGGCTGCCAGTGCCATCAGATATGGCGACGGGTCCGTCACGATACCTTCCAACAGCGCGGTCTTATGGACAATGGTGCTCAAGTTGGTCGATCCCTTGGTCAACGCAATCGCAAAGATAGAAAGGATCATTGCCGGTTCGGTCAGGGAAGCGACGATTGCCTCGCGGCTGCTGCCCATCCCACCGAAAGCTGAACCGGCATCGAGGCCGGCCAGCATCAGAAAGAACGTCCCCAGCGCCAGTAAATACACGAGCGCGATAATGTTGCCGGCAAAGTTGAGCGGGGTACTGGAAACAAAGATGGGGACCAACAACCCAGCGGCCAACGTAGAAGCAAACAAAATGTACGGCGTCGCGGTGAAGATCCACGAGGTCGTGGTGGAAATCACCGGCTGCTTACGAAAGAGCTTGGCGAGATCCGCATAGGGCTGAAAGACGCTGGCTCCCCGCCGTATCTGGAGACGCGCCTTCACTTTCCTGATCAGCCCCACGATGAATGGTGAGACGGCCAGTAAGACGATTGTTTGGGCAACAACGAGAATAATGGCTTGCAACATCGGGTTACACCGCGAATAACAGCAAGATGATGAGTGTGACGAAGATATACGCCAAGTACAGGTGCAGACTTCCCCCCTGAATCACTCTTAGGCGCTCGGCCATGCCGATGAAGAACGCGACCACGGGATCGTAGAGATATTTCTGGAAGACCGGCTCGATGTGGAACTCGAAGCGCCGACGTTTGGCGAAGTACCGCGACTCTTCAAGCAACTCCGTCTCCAACTTCACCGTCGGCTGATAAAGCGTGCTGAAGACTCGCTTGATCGGCTGAACAAATCCGGTCGCGGTGTATTCCATCCGGGGCGTGAGGTTGATCCCACAGCCCCAAGTCTTGTAATAGCGCTTTTTCACAAGACCACCGAACACCACTACGAGCCCGAGCCCGAGCATCGACAGCACGACCAGCAGCAGAGCCAAGACTGGCGTTGAGAGGCTGGAGAATTCCACATTCACCGGGGCCAGCGCCCAGCCATCCAGCGCCAGCACTTTTCCCGCGATCGACATGCCCGCAAATGGTGAGACCACCCGGTCCAACATCGGGACGACGACCATGGGAGCGAGGCCGAGCAACACGCAGACCACCGCCAGCATGCCCATCGCGATACGCATGGTGATCGGCACTTCCTCCGCCTGTCGCGCATGGGAGCTCCGTGGTAGGGCCAAAAAAGAGATCCCGAATGCCTTGACGAAACAGGTCAGAGCCAACACGCTGGTCAGGGCCAGCATCGCCGCGGCTAGCGGAAGCATGAGTTTCAGCAAGACGGTTGGGATGTGAAAACTGAGGAAGAGACTTTGGAAGACCAGCCACTCGCTGACGAATCCGTTGGTGGGAGGCAAGGCGGAAATCGACACGGACCCGATCAAAAAAAAGACCCCGGTCCAAGGCATGCGTCGGAGCAGGCCGCCATACTCCTCCATGTTGCGTGTGTGGGTGGCATAGAGCAGCGAGCCGGCGCCTAAGAACAGCAGCGCCTTGAACATGGCATGGTTGATCGTATGATAGAGCCCGGCCAGCAGCCCCAGGGCAGCAAATTCTGTGAGCCCGTAGGTCTGAAAGATCATGCCTGCTCCGATGCCCAACAGGATGATGCCGATGTTCTCAACACTGTGGTACGCGAGCAGGCTTTTGAGATCATGTTCCATCAGCGCATACATCACGCCCAACAATGCCGACACCGCGCCGATGACCAGCACGACAAATCCCCACCACCAAGGGAACTGGCCCCCGAGGAAATCGAAGTACAACCGCACGAGCGCGTAGATAGCCGTCTTGATCATCACGCCCGACATGAGCGCCGAAATATGCGACGGCGCCGCCGGATGCGCGTAGGGCAACCAGACGTGGAGTGGCACAATACCCGCTTTGGTGCCAAAACCGATCAGGGCCATCAGAAAAACCAGGGTTCTCATCCCTTCGGACAGGGGCTGCTCCGGATGCCGGAAAGCCTCGAACGAGAACGACCCGCCTGCTTGGAAGAAGATCAAGAAGGCCAGGATGATGAACGCCGTTCCGACATGCGTCATGATCAGGTAGAACAAACCCGCGTAACGCACTTCGGCCTTCTCGTGCTCCGTCACCACGAGGAAATAGGACAGCAACGACATGAGTTCCCACACGATCAGGAAGAAGAACCCGTTGTCGGCGATTACGACGAGGGTCATCGAGAGAAGAAAACCGTTGAAAAGCGCCCCAAGCACTGCGATCGAGGCGCGCCCATAAAATTCGGTCACGTAGCCGAATGCATAGATCGAAGCGGCCAAGCCAACCAGCGAGATGGTCAGCACGAATAAAGACGCTAAGGAATCGAGTCGGACGGCGAAGCTCAGAAAAGGAATGGTGGATTGCACTGAAGCCGTCCAGGGTTCCGTCGCGAAGAGGCCGATGACTCCGAGCAAGATGCCTGCTCCACTGGCCAGCCCAGCGGACCCATGCGCGAGAATGTTTTGTATTCTAGGCCTGGCGGGAAAACACAGAGGGAGAAACAGTCCTGCTACGTAACCCGCGAAAAGCAGAAGAAACAAATTCAACATGTGCTCTCGATCGGGTTACCGTTCTTGACGAATTAATGTCGGCACGATGTGGCTCTGGGCATCGTCGGTGATGCCGAACCGGATATAGGGCTTGTCCACCATCTCGTTGGCGTAGAGGCGCCCGGTGGGCGCGGGGATTTTTATGTCCACCTTCGCTTGGCTCTTCGGCTGGATCGTGATGGTCTGTTCCTTCGTGCCGCCGAGGTACGGATGCCAGATCACCATCTTGTACGTGCCGGGAGGGATGTCGCCGATTTCAAACCGCCCATCCTGGTCGGTCAGCGCATAGTAGGGATTCTCCATCGCCATTCCCCAGCTCTCCATGTAGGCATGGAAGCCGCATTGCATGACGAACACCCGGCGCCCTTTCGTCATGCCGACGAGCTGCTTCATCGGTTCGCCGGCCAGGTGCTTGTGATACAGGGCGGCGTCGCTCCTGTCTTTGAGGTCTCGCGGGTGCTGCGGATTCATCGGCAGCGGCACGTTGAAGAGCACGCGTGGGCCAAGCTGAGAGGTCTCATAGGCCTGAATGTCGTGCATGACCGGATCCATATTCACGACAACCACGTCCTGTTTCTCACGCACCACGGTCGTAAAGGGAACGAATCGGCAATCCTTGGCTTCAATTCTCGGAGCATGTACGTGAGCGAAGGATTTTCCTTTCTCGATGTTTTCGAGATACACCACCACGTCGCGAAACTGTCCAGCTTGACCCACGTTGAAGGGCTGGAGCAGTCTCCACCCATGGCCATCGGAAATCCGCCCGCAGTAGATTTGATCAGGAAGGGTAATCAGGTTGTAGCCCTTCGGGCGTGGTACCTTGCCCTCCAGCGTCACGGTGCCGGCGAGGGTTCCGCCCTCCGATACGATTGCCTCTTCATACGCCCATGTCACTTCCCCGGCTCCAGCAAGCGCGGCAATCAGCACGGCACATAGATATCTCATCGCCTTTTCCTCTGGTTCCCTGAACAGTTCTTGATGAGCGACAGACTGATACTCACTCTAGGAAGGCTTCGTCCGCTTCAACCGTTCGACGGCATCGACTATACGCTGAATCGTAGCGGTTGTCAGATCACGGATCGTAATGTGTGCCTCGTCATCGCCGTTGAAGGTACAGAGCGCGATGGTGAAACAGGTGGTCCCGCCACGGATGATCTTCAACGCGATATTGGACTGGTGGCAATGGACACCGACGAAGAGACAGACATCGATCTTGTTCTGCCAGATGGTCAGATTCGGATGATTCGGGTTGATCTCCTTCTCCGGAACAATCTTCGGGTACTTCGGCCGGTAATCCGGCATCGGAATGAGCTTGGCCGGGATCGCCTTGGACAATGCCCTGATGACCTTCGCCTCTTGCTGGGCCTGTGCATTCCAGGCCCACAGCACCAACGGTCCGGGGAAAATTGTGGGATTCTTGGCATGCAGGAGCCGCCGCGCTGCCTCGTCAATCGCCTGTTGCTCGGTGACAACCTTCCCCAAGACAAGGCCTTCTCCTTTCGACGGCAGCACGACCCCCCGTGATGAAACGGGACTGGCCAAATAGCCTTCCGGACCAACCGTCATTTCATACTGATTCATCCCGGACTCCTTTCGATCGGTTGTCGTATGTTGCTCCAAGGTCTTCCCTCATAAACAAGTCCATCGCCGTCAGGGTCGTTCCCTTATCAGGCATGACCACAGAGGGTCGAAATGAGCAGGCCCTCTCGATGCGGTCCGCATACGCCCTCGTCTGATCGGACTCCACCACCACCACGCGTTTTACGGTCCCCGCGAACGACTCCAACTGCGCCACCGGCAACGGCACAATCTGCTTGGGATACAAGGCAGCGACGCTCATCCCAAGATTCCGGCACAGCGCCAGTGCGTCACGAACCATGCCTTGGGTCGCCCCCCAGGCGATAAATCCGACCTCCGCGTCGTCCTCCCCCTCACGCTCGGCCCGCATGGTCGATGTCCCATCTTCCTCAACTCCGTCGATTCCGTCTGCGGCATCCGCTGTTTTCCCGCTCCTGGCCCTCGCCAATGCTCCGACCCCGACACTTTCGAGACGTGTCGTGAGGACCTCTTCGACCACGACTCCCACCACATCGGCTCGGTTCGTCTCGATCAATCGATGTCCTACGACCAATAGGCGCAATGCGTCGACCGTATCAGCCGCGACAAAGATCCTCGGGTCGGCACAGCCATTCAGCGAGGACAAGATTGAGGTCTCATTTCCACGAAACAGCGCAAAGACTTTCCCCTGCTGGCCTCGATAGGCCTGAACATCTGGGAACTGCTCGCTGTGCAGCACCGAGACCATCTTGTCGGCCAAAGCGAGGTGTCTAGCTATCCACTGTGTCGGTGATAGTTCCAGCTCGCCGACGCAGTCCGTTCCAGACTCGCAATAACTCGCGGCAAACCCAAGTTTCACGGCTTTCTCCGGACTCAGTACAATGCGCGCATCGCCGCACGCGGCGAGTGGAAGGGAATAGATGTCATGCTTGACGAGCGAACGGGAAGCGAACTGATACCCGCTGTCGAACAAACGGGATGCCGAGAGGGATTTCAGACAGACCAGTCGGGCCTCCTCGGAGAAGCCGAGCAGATCGGCCAGCACTCCCATCGCCACAAACCCTTTCCCCCCTGTGTCCTGGCTGTACTGCGCGTTCAGTTCCCGGAGAGGAACCGGGTAGGCAATGATTCCGGTAGGCATCAGAGGGTGAAGAGGCAACTGTTCAGGCGGCTCCCAGACAAGCACGCTGCCCGGCTGCAGACCGAATCGCTGGAATTCCGGAGGGTCCTGATCCAGATACACGACCACATCGCATCCATGCCCCATCGAATAGAACGGGCGCGACGCGATTCTGAGGCGCAGCACCAACTGCCCTGAGCCACCGTTCAGCCTGCCGCTTTGTGCCATCACCTGGCAACCGTGAAGGCTCAAAGCTTGAGCAATGGTCGCAAATTCATCAATGAGACCCGAGGCGCTTCTCCCGACGATCTTCACCGCCAGATCGAAGTCCTGATTGGGATGCGCGGGAAGCCATGCTGAAAACGGGGCCATATCGATCTGTTCCGTTCTAGACACGATACCTATGTTCCACCTCTAGGACCGCTGTCACCTTCGTCCACTGGACGGCATACCCGTTGAGGAACAGATGGTCAAACACCGCAGCCAAGAAGGCGTGCCCATCGTGGGGCAAGACCAAACACCCCTCCCAGCTCGGGACTCCTCGTCGAAGCGTGGCGCGCAGACCGGCATGACTCGTCGTAATCGACCCTGCGAGCGGATCGAACCAGACGATCGCCGTACAGCCTCTCGGGTACTGTACGACCAGGACGTCGGTCTCTCTCTTCATGAGCATGACGGTGGTTCCGGGATTACTTTTTCTTCTTTTTCCGCGCCGCGGTGGTCTTCTTGGATTTCTTCGCTGCCGCCTTCCGCTTGGTTGCCATGAGTTCCTCCTGTGTTGTGTTGATGATGATCACCCCGCCTGCTCGCGGGACCTAGCTAATTTGCCCTCCACTCTGGGACTGTGCAGCAACTGGTTAAAAACTGTGGTTCAGCACGTCGTTGACCAACTGCTCCGCATGCTGCGGTTCGAACCACCATACAGCCCTTCTTCACTATCATAGTCCTTGTTCTTCTCCGCTCACCGGACGTAACTGATCGGCGTCGGCCGGCATCATCCTTCACTAACTCCCATCACCGAATTGTTTCGAACTATGATGACCTCGATCCTTTCGGTTTCCAGCAATCCAGAATGATCCGCAAGGGTCGGTACCACAAAATCGCCGGGACGAATTTCGTCGAGGCTCAGCCGCTCAAAGCCTTTCAGAATCCTGGTACCCAGTCCCACGATACAGTCGGTGCGGCGAGTCCCAAATGGTATCCTCGTGTTCAGCACCAGGCTCGGAGGAGATGTCGGTTGGTTCATGACCGATTCGACATGTCCCCAGATGACCGGCATGATGATCCCTCTTCACCCGATACTGACGAATGGTACGACCGAATCGTCCATGACCGGGCTAGGTAACGACCGGCTGCTCCGGTCGAACATAGATCGTGTCGGCATCCAGCCTTCCCTCTCTTCCCTGCCGATAGGACACTTCCACGAACTCGCCCTCCCGTAGACCCGATACAGCAACCGGCTCGGTTCCTCTGGCTATGAGCGTCTGTGCCCCAATGTTGGCGCGGACTCGTATGACAGTTCCGCCAGGTAATACGGTCCTCATCTGGATCTGTGGAGCATGCGCCGGCGCTGTGTCGACGTGCTCAAGATGTCCCCAGATAGTGGGCATGGTCCCTCTCACAGTGCGGACTGCAGGGGCCGCCCGGTTCGCTGCCGGCATCGAGCCACCCCCTCTCGAGCGTGCAGACTGTTGGGATCGCAGGCCAGGACCGCGTTCCAGTTGAACAAGGCCTCTTCCGGTCGCCCCAGCTTCTCCAATAACATCGCCAGTTCGCACCGTGCCAAGATATCCTTTGGACAGATCGCCAAGGTATCCTGAAGCCGACCGATTCGTGCGATCCATTCCTCGCTCGACGTGCGGGGCAAGAGTGCTGGTGGTTCCACCGAGCGTTCAGCGTTCACCGCCATGCTCGCGCTCCTCTTCTGTTGGCCTTCTTTCCCACGCCGGACCCGCACCCGCTACGCCGGCTGTGGATTCACTCGCTCGACCCCATGGTTCGCGCGAACCTGTGTCCCGGTCAGCCGGACATTTTTCTTGTCTTTCGGCATCTCGATGCCCAGGTCCTTCCGGACGGTTCGAAAAATGTTGATGACATGGTCCATCTTCTTCACATCGAGATCCTGCACGCTGAGCATCGCGTCTTCATGAATGTCATGACAGAAAGCGACAGTGAGGCAGTTCGTTCCGGCCCGCACCATCCGCAACGCCAGGTTGGCGTAATGACAGTGAATGCCGATGAACAGGGCCACTTCGATTTTGTTTCCCCAGATCGTCAGGTTCGGATGATTCGGGTTGAGGACCTCTTCCGGATCGATCTTGGGGTACTTGGGCCGATAGTCCGGCATCGGAATGATCATGATGCCCGGGATTTCCGCCGCAAGTTTCAAGAGTGCTTGCCCTTTCGCCATCCATTCCGGATGCCAGGCCCATAAATACAACGGCCCAGGGAAAATTGTCGGATTCTTCCGGGTAAACAGTTGCCGTGCCGACTCAGCGATCACCTCATCCTCCGGGGCGTGATGACCGTACAACAGCCCGAATCCGGAATCGGGATGCGTGACACCCAGCTGCATCGCACACGGCGGATGGAATCCTGCTGGGCCTACATCGATCAGACGTTCACGGTTTGCGCTACCTACTGGGTTCATGAGTCCTTCCTTTCTGCATTGTGTCTGCCGGGCGCATCCATCCGGCGGAGCCTTGGGTAATGGTCATCCCTCCTTGTCGGCGATATCTGCTGACATTGCTGCTGCGACTGTCCTCCCTCGTGAAGACCTCTGGAGTGGAATCATTGTTTCGAACGACTGGACTGGCCCAGTCTGAGACTTCAAGCGGCGAGCGCCCTCACATCACGATGCACTTCGTATACTGTGGCCAGCAGGATTACGGGGATGAGTAGACCGAACGTCCAGGCTCCTATGATGCTGCTTGCGCACATCAATAGGACCTTGACATACCAGACAATATCCAACTGTCTGACTGGTTCTCATGCGGTGGTGGTTTTACCGCCTCAACCATGGCATTTGAAAAAAAGGCACCTGTGAGAATGCCATGCAGGGAAGATGCCGTGGATGAGATTGGTTTGGTGTTCGAGGATGGCGTGAAAGAAAATGCGGCTTTCTAGGTTGGGTGTCTTCGCGCCGAGAATGGAGACAACGCGGTTTTCTCGTCACATGCAAGACTTGCAGAGTTGACCGCACTAGTGACAACGTGGCCCTGCAATCCTTGCAGTGTCGCGAGGGAAGCGACGAATTCTCGGTCATCCGACCCGTCGAAACGTGCAACTGTTGCGGATCGGGTTGGGAACGCGGCTGATCGGAGCGCGAAGGAGCCAGGACAACTGGAGAGTTACTC
>CAVUHR010000021.1:0-354420 GCA_963741245.1 Nitrospirota bacterium
TTCCTAAACCGTTTGTCGTACGTTCAATTCGTATCGGGGGCACCAATTTTTCAACAGCTTGCAGGACCGCATTCAGACACGACCCGCATGGGGCGAACCCCTCGGGTGAGACAGTTTCCAATGAGCACGCTCGTGGTTACAGGCTTCCGCAAGGCGTTCGGAAACTTGCCTACTCTTTTTTGGCATCCCTGCCACCATGGAGTAACAGGAATGCCATCCACCCTGTCTCAATAGCCGGGGGTCAGTCCCCTGCACCAGGTCCTCAAAGATTTCAAACGTGGAGAGAAACTTAACTCTTCTTCAGCTTCGTGAATTTCGATCCTTCGAATGTCAGGTTGTACATCAAACCCTTCTGACCAAAGACGAATCCGACGATTGGGTCTTTAAGCGTCGCTGTATCGACGGCACCCCCAGCTCCCAAGGTGACCAAGGCGACGGAGCCGTCCACACCCGCCTTCCATCCTTCGCTTTCTTGAAACTTTTTCAGGGCATCGGCCTTCAGAAACACCACAAAGACGGTCTTGACCTGTCCCCCGGCTTGCAAGCCAACCGAACCGGCCGCGGTACTGTAGTAATCCACCGTCTTGCCGGCGATCCGGAGCGCGCCTTCTCCATACTCTCCCCCGACTCCAAGGCCTGCCTTGACCACTGACGGGAACGCCAGCACGCCTTTGCTGTTCGCGAGGAAACTCTTGCCGTCTTTCACTTCTTTTTCGAACATCACGATGGCTTCGTCCACACCAGCGTCAATTTCTTTGGCCGAGGCCGCCAAGGCGGGGCCGGCTAGCCACCCGCTCAAGAGGCCTAGTGTCGCTACAAGTGCGGCGGCTAGCCGCACACCACCACACATGTTATGGAATGGTCGGGTCATGATCATGCCTCCTTTGATGAAGAGGCGGCGTAGACCAGCCGCCTCGATTTTGAATACGGTCCCGTATCGGGGCCTCCAAACACTTTCTGATTGTGGTCTCGCTCTGCGCGATCATTGTGCCCACCGCGACACGGAGGGGGTTCGCTTCCGGTACAGAAGAGAGTCATTCGCTCCAGATCAAGGCAATTCCCGAAAGCAGAGATGCGTGATCGGGGCGTTCCCGTCGTGACCTGCTAGCTGTCTTAGAACTCCTAGGCTAATTAGATGAACGGCGACGTGGATAACGTGGCGGTTGGGATGAATCATGAAGGCCATAAAGGCCTCGTGAGGTGGTGTATTGTAGGAGAGTACGAAGGATGATGCAAGAGCCAGTCGAAGAAAGGATCGGAGTCTCAAAGAAGCCGGCTAAGGCCTAGCGGAAGATTGTGGAGCAGGCGACTCGAAGTGAACGGGCGACTGCGATTTGGTAGAGTTCGGGGCTGAACACCTACGGGATCTGCGTCAATCTTGCACGAACTCAAAGGGTCCAAATTCCCTTGTTCGGTTCCAGGTTACTAGACATCGATTCTTCCACCCCTAGCTTGCGAGATATCATTCACCCTTTCGTCCAGTCGACCGTCTTGATCCATTCCGCAAACGTGGTGAGTGGCATCTGGAACTTCTGTTTCAACGCGGGAATATCGATCGCGTAGCCGACCTCGTTGAACCAACGAAACATCGTGGCGAGGTCATGGCCCATCGCCGCCTCGGCCTGCTCCATCGGGAATTCCTGAAAGCGGATCGGTCGACCCATCGCGTGAGTCAACTGTGCGGCGGTCTCGGGCATTGTGAGTTCATCTCCCGCCAAATCGATGGCCTGTCCAAGAAAATCATTCGGACGCAGGAACGCGGCGGCACCGAACTCGCCAATATCCTTGAGCGCGACCATCGCCAACTTCCTAGCCGGCTTCATGGGCAGCATGATCACCCCCTCCGCAGATGGTTTCGCAAAGGTGGTGAAATTCTCCATGAACCACACGGGTCGCAGAATCGTGGCCGGCAGTCCTATCTGGCGGATGTGCTGCTCCACCTTCCACTTACTATCAAAGTGCGGAATCCCCGTGTTGCGGTGCGCACTCCCGACGGACGTATAGACATAATGGGCGATACTGGCCTGCTTCGCGGCATCCGCCAGCATGGTCCCCTGACGCACCTCCGCCTCCATGCCCTCCTCGAACGGGGTCGACATGGCAAACACTCCGTGTACGCCTCGGAGCGCCATCTGTAAGATGGCCTGATTCGTGAGATCCCCTTGCACGACCTCGGCCCCGGCCTTGGCCAGCGACGCGGCCTTCTCCGGATGCCTCGTCATCACGCGCACCTGCTGTCCCTTGGCAAGAAGCGCCCTCGCGACGGCACCCCCTTGTTGGCCCGTTGCCCCAGTCACCAATATCGGTTTGCTCGGAACTCCCATGACCAATCTCCTTTCTCTGTGCAAGCAATGAAAGAAGCCATCTGTAGCTGAAGTACGCCGACGAAGTCAGGTGGGGTGTACGTCTCGGTTCCATCGGCAGCGTCTTGCGTGTATGTGCCTTCGCTCCCATGGCAAATATATTTGTTTTTGGAACAGGCGAAAGGATACGTCAAAGCCCCAGAAAAATCGACTTCTCCGCGCTCGACCATGACAGAGGTTTTTGAACACTGTGCGCGGAACGACTAGACAGGCATAAAGAGGCTAAGATCGTTTTGAAGGTTCTGTCATTTGGACGAAGTGGTGAAACAGACAAGACTCGAACCTCTAGACAGAGTGGACTGACCCCCTAGATTGAGACACGACGAATTGGCACACTTGACACACGAAGGGGGTGGCAGGTGGCGAAGAAACGCGTGGGCAAGTTTCCGAAGGCCTTTCGGCAGATGGCCGTGGACCGGCTGAACCAGTGCGACAACATCGGGGAGCTGGCGAAAGAGCTGGGTATCCATCGACGGCTGTTGTATGCCTGGCGCGAGAAACTCGAGCCGCTGGAGCGCGGCGAAGAACCACCCGCGACTTCACGGGAGGCCACGCTCCGGAAAGAGATTAGCCATCTGAAGCGGGTGCTGGCTGAGAAGGTCTTGGAGGTGGATTTTTTCAAAGGTGCCTTGCACAACGTCGAGGCGCGACGCCAGCGGAGCGGCAAGACTGGCGCGCGGGCATCTACGCCCAGATCCGGGCGGTGATGTCGAGGCAAGGCGGGTTGCGGATCGAGCAGATGTGTCAGTTGGCCCAGATAAGCCGGGCAGGCTTTTATCGGTCATTGCAGGAGGCCCAGCCCGTGGAGGAAGCGATGCTGGTGCGGGCCGAGATTCAGCAGATCGCGCTGGCACATCGGCGTCGGTACGGCTATCGGCGGATCACGGCGGAACTGCGTCGGCGCGGTCTGCTCGTGAACCACAAACGGGTGGCGCGGCTCATGCGGGAAGACAACCTGCTGGCGGTTCAACCGCGGGCCTTCGTCGTCACCACTGACGCGCAGCATGACCTGGAGGTGTGCTTGAATCTCGCCCGACGCCTGACATTGACCGGGATCAATCAACTCTGGGTCGCGGACATCACCTATATTCGCCTGCGCACGGAGTTCGTCTACTTGGCGGTCCTCCTGGATGGGTACTCGCGCAAGGTCGTGGGCTGGGCGCTCGAGCCCACGCTGGCCGCCCGGTTGCCGATCGCGGCGCTGGCGCATGCCATTGCGGAGCGGCACCCGCCGCCTGGGTTGGTGCATCATTCCGATCGTGGCCTCCAGTATGCCTCGGGCGCGATACGTGCAGCTCCTTCAACGACCATCATATGATCCCGAGCATGAGTCGACCGGCCAACCCCTACGATAACGCCAGCTGCGAGAGTTTTCTGAAGACGCTGAAGCGGGAGGAAATCTATGCCAACCGGTATCGGGATCTCGGACACCTGCGCAAGAACATCGAAGTCTTTATCGAGCAGTACTATAACCGGGCTCGACTGCATTCCGCGCTGGGCTATCGTCCGCCGGAGGAGTTCGAGCAGGTGGTGGCGCCCGTTAATCTGATCCGGTGCCGCGACCCTGCAGTTTTTTCAGCCAGCCGAGGGCGCTGAATCTGAGGGAGCAAAGAGTGTGAAAAAGAACAACCGACCAATCAGGAGTGTGCTAATTCTCGTGTCTCAACGGAGGGGTTCACCCCAAGAGCTTGTGCTAATTTTGTGCTAAAACTTTTCCTAAAGGCCGAGACTCATCGGAATCAGTGGAGACAGTGCAAACCACCTAAGAGCCCGATACAAAGAGAAAAACGGGGAACCCATTTGAAATACCGAGCCTTATTAAAAACGTCCTGCTGCCATTCCTAAACCGTTTGTCGTACGTTCAATTCGTATCGTGGGCTACCAACCCGAGATCGCTCGTGCCGTCGGCCTCTTTATCGCTCTAGCGTCATATCGGCCAACAATCCCCCCAGTAACTTCATGTCCTGTATGCCATGCGTGCTTGTGCCACAAGCGCTGCATCGTGCGTTTGCCATGAATGCCACCCACGATCTCCAGGTGTGCTAACAGTGCAGATTCCCTCTCACCGATAAGGAGTTCGAATACCTTTGCCCGCCACACACAATTACGTATACGCACCCTGAGTAAGCGAATCGCATTAAGGAGTGGCATCCGTGGCGAAGCAAGGCACATCGTGACCTTTCCCATAGTACGGGGGAGGGTAGGGTGGGGGGGTGACGAACCGGCATGAATAATGAGGGCTGCGTTACATCCCCCTTCCTTTGAGGTACCTCTTTTAGGTCTGACCAACTCCGCGGCGACCCGTTACTTTGTGACTGGAGGGACACACAAGGAGGGCATCATGACCTGTACTCGTTGCCAGGGCTGTATGGCGAAAGATCATTTCTTAGATCTCATGGAGAGCGCCGAAAGTGTGTGGATGACGGGCTGGCGCTGCCTCAACTGCGGAAACGTCCTTGACCCCGTGATGGAGCGGAATCGCCTCGGACGGGGAATGGCCTCCGTCGTCTCAACCGCACGAGTGCCAGTCCATAACAGGATCGGGCTCAAGAAGATGTCGATGTCAGCGCAGACCTCGCGGCCTAATCAGCCGGGCCATTAGTCCCTGTGAAATGACGGAGATACATCGTCCCACCTCAATCGGTTTTGAGAGCCCTTGTCCGCTTTCCCATGTTTTCTTGCCACGTTGTGGAGGCTGGGCTAGACTTTCCCCACACACTATGGCACGAGCAAAAACATCAGAACAGTCCCGCTCGCGCTCCAAAGCTGCCACGATTGAAGAGCTCACCCGCGGTGTCGAAAAGCTCCAGGAATTCCTCGCACAGGTGGAAGACCTTGGCCGAGAAGGCTTCCCTTATCTCGACGCGGGCAAGGCAAGAACAGAGTTGCAATTCCGTGAGTGCATTCGCCGCACGTTTGGCGAGAAATCCCCTGAATTCCAAGAGCATCGGCACCACAGACTCCTCATGGACAGCCCTAAGGACACGCAGCAGAGCATCACCCTGATCAAGACCCTTATTGCTGCGCTTGAGCAGAAGAAACTTGACCTGCAAGGAGGAGCTTCTCCCCAACAGATCCCAGCAACGTCGCCGGCCTCACCAATACCCACACGCCCACAGATGACCTTAGTGCCGGCATCGCCCCCGATGGTCCGCATGACCATGACGCAAGCAGCACCGGTCACGCCACCGCCAATGATCATGTCCGTTGCAATGACCACGAATCTCGACCTGTCCTCAGCCACCGCAGCATCGAGTCCACCGCCACCCCCCCTGGCGCCCTCAGCTGCTTTAGGAGAAGCGGAGCCTCCTTTAAGCCCATCCACGTCTCTGCCCGAACCAGCACCAATTTCACCAGCCCCGACCACGACGGCGATGTCACATACGCCACCGCAACCGGTGGTTCGGCTCGCCCCGGCACCCCTGCATCGGCCACCCCAAACTGCACAGCCTGCGCAGGTGGCTTCGTCCCATGACAGCAGGCCACCGCAGCCACCACAACGTGAACCGGAGCCCATCATGCATCCAATTCCCTCAACCAAGCCAGAGCACCAGATGCAGGAAGCGCCTCCCGTCCCCCCACATCCCCATACGAGCCCCTCGATGCAGATCGGCTCTTCCTCGCATCAGGAGCCTGCACCTCAGTCTCCTCAGGCCGGATCGGACTCAGTCGAACGCGTGAAGACACTCTGTTGTCGATTCCACTCTGTCGCTCGGCAGTTACGACTCCGTGGAGAATATCGAGCCACGTTAAGTGTAGAAGACGAGTGCGATGCACAGGATCTGCTGCATGCACTCCTACGGATCCAATTCGACAATATTGAGACGGATGAATGGACGCCGAGTTATTCAAGCGGAGCCCCGCGCACGACACTTTTGCTGAACGACAGTCGTCTTGCGGTGATCGTCAAGAAAACACGCTCCGGTCTCAACGCCAAAGACCTCACCGACCAACTCCGGATTGACGCAGAACGGTATCGATCCCACGGCCGCTGCACAACGCTCTTGTGCTTTATGTACGACCCCGAAGGCCGTATCGGGAACCCTCGAGGCCTCGAAGCTAGTCTCACGAGCGTGAATGATTCGTTTGTTATCGAAGTACTTGTCGCCCCGAAATGAGGTGATGCATGAAGAAGTCTAAACCTGCCGTCGCCACGCTCCCCACATCATCTGTGGGCACTCCCGCATTGACAGAGAAGACAGGCATCCGCTACCTTGGCCAGGACCCCGCTATTTCTGCAGTGCCTTGTACGATTCACGCCCCAGTCGATGGCGGGAGAATCATGTCAGATCGGGCTTACGTGCTCATCAATGTACAGCCGGGACGCACGAGCGATGTGGTTCGGGCTCTGTCCGGAATCAAGCAGATCAAGACCATCGACCCCTGCTGGGGCAAGCCGGATATTATTGTAGTGGTGGAAGTGTCGGACCAGGATGCCCTTACCCAGTTGGTGTTGAGCCGGATTCATGAGATCGACGGCGTCTCGCAGACTGACACCCATCTCGTCTATCGATTGAAGGCCAGTAACGCCAAGTGACCCTCTCTCCTAGTCTAACTCTCCGCTGTCGCCATCATCGCCAAGATCCAATCCAAACCGCTCAGCCATCCGATAGAGCGTGCGCCGATCAATGCCGAGAATCTTTGCGGCTTTGACTTTATTCCCCTTGGTTTCCTTGAGCACGCGGACGAGATGACGCTTCTCGACTTCCTCAAGCGTCAAACACCCCTCATCGCTATGGCCGATCGCCCCTGCGGTCTCCTGCGATAGCGGCTCCGTCCGACGCAGCGACGCAGGCAGATCGTCCGGCGTGAGGAGGGGGCCGTGACTCAACGAGACAGCCCGCTCAATGGCATTTTCGAGTTCTCGCACATTGCCTGGCCACCGGTATTGCATCAACAACGCCATCGTCTGCGGCAGTACCCCGCGCACCGCATCTGTCACTCCCGTCGCGTATTTCTGCAAGAAATGATGTACCAACATCGGAATATCTTCCCGCCGCTCTACAAGCGACGGCAAGGTGATACGCACGACATTGAGCCGATAAAATAAGTCGTCCCGGTATTTTCCATCCTTGACGAGCTGTTCGAGATCTCGATTGGTCGCAGCAATGATACGGACATCGACCTTCGTCGATGTCGTACTGCCGACACGGCGGACTTCGTGATCTTGCATCACCCGCAACAACTTCACTTGCACGGCCTGCCCCAACTCGCCGATCTCATCGAGAAACAGCGTACCCCCGTTCGCGGATTCAAAAAGGCCGACTTTGTTTCCCGCCGCGCCGGTAAAGGCTCCCTTCTCATAGCCGAACATTTCCGACTCCAGCAGGGTATCCGGCAGCGCCCCACAATTCACCGGAATGAACGGCTTGTCCCGACGAGGCCCATTCGCATGGATCGCCCGCGCAATAAGTTCCTTGCCGGTCCCGCTTTCCCCTTGCAGGAGCACCGTGCTCTTGCTTCCGGTCACCCGAGCCACCAGCTTATATACTTCCAGCATGGCGGGACTGCTCCCCACGAGAGAAGACCATTCATCCTTGCTCTTTAACTCTTCACGAAACCGGGCATTCTCTCGAACGAGTCGGCAGTGATCGAGACTTCGCTTGACCACCAGCTTGATATCCTCTTTCTTAAATGGCTTGGCGAGATAGTCGTAGGCTCCTTGCTTGATCGCTTCGATCGCACCTTCCAGTGACCCGAACGAGGTCAGCACCACAACCGCTGTGTCAGGGCTCATACGTTTAAATTCGCGCAAGACTGTGAGCCCATCGACCGCGCCCATACGAATATCTGTCAGAACCAAATCCGTTTGCCCCTGGCGTCCACGGGCGATGACCTCTTCTCCACTGGCGAAGGCTTCAACATTATAGCCTTCCTTCTTTAAGGCCTCAGCCAAGAGATCACGCGCGACCGCATCGTCGTCGGCTACGAGAATATTCGCTGGTTGCATCAGTTCCCCTCTGTCACGGGGGTCGACTCGGTCTTCAATCCAGGTAAGGTCACAGTCACGGTTGTGCCGCTCCCGGTCTCGCTCTCGAGTATAAGACTGCCTCCATGAGCCAGGACCGTTTCGCGGCTCAAGAATAGCCCTAATCCAGTGCCCTTGCCAACCGCCTTGGTCGTAAAGAATGGTTCAAAGGCTTTCTGCACATCGGCCTCCGGCATGCCGCATCCCGTATCCCGCACAGCGACTGAGACCACCAGAGGTGACATCGCGTCGGCCACTCGACGACCGTGGTCGAGTTCGTCGGACGAGGCCGCACGGGATCCTACCAATACGCTCACCGCTCCATGAGGCGGGGTGGCGGCTAAGGCATTGGCTAATAAGTTCACCATCACTTGATGCATCTTTTCCGCATCGGCCCAGACGAGCGGGAGGTCCCCGGGAATCTCGACCGCCATTGTAATCTCTTTCGCATGGAAGGCAGGCTCCATGAGCGCGACCGCCTGGCTGATCACCTGCTCTACTGGCAGCCACGTCGGCTCAGGCTGGCGCTGTCTGGTTGAGGACAGCAAATCCTGAATGATTCGAACCACTCGTGTAAGCTGCTCATCGATGACCGTTACCCGCTTCTTCATGTCAGGGGTGACGCCCGGCTCTTCAGCCAGCGCTTGCACATGCCAGGCAATCGAGTGGAGCGGCGTTCCGACCTCATGCGCCACGGAAGCCACCAGTTGCCCCACTGCGGCTAAGCGTTCCGAGCGATTCAGTTGGTCTTTCGCATCGACCAGCTGCGTATTGGCCTTCAAGAGATTTTCTGTCTCCCGGGCGAGAGCTGCACGCGCCGCCTCCTCTCTCGTCTTGCGCTCTTCCCAAGTCATGCCGATATAGGCTACGACCAGGAGCACTCCTGCGACCACGCTGCGATTGATCACCGCCGCCTGAAACCGCCCCGGTTTGGTCGGTTGCATCAACCCCATATAGGTCACCACGATACAGGCCACCACTGTTACGAGCATCAGGCTGCGACTGCGCACCGTCGCAACCAACAGAATCGGCAATACAAAACCGTAGGCGCCCACAATGTTGGCCGGGGCGGCCATTTCGAGCACGACGATCGCCAGGAACATCACCCCTGCGATCGCCAGCACAATGCGATTTTGCTTCAACATGGGATTGGGAAATACGTACACCGCTGATGAACCATTGTGAGGTCTCTAGCAGACTAAGAGGAAATTATTTCAATGCAATAGACCTTCGAGTGCCTGCTCCTAAGGGAAAATAAGAGAAGAATATCGTCAAAAGGTGCTCAAAAGGGCCATCCCGCAAGGCCCTTCCAATTCTCTCTATCTCTTTTTAGGGGAGTGGTCGAGGTTGCCATTAACTGCGCGCATCGAACGAGCACATTCTTATCGTGCGCGTTCTGCGAGCAAGAAGGGCACCTGGCCGCTCCCCCCCTGCTGGCGGACTTTTTCAGCATCCGGGATAAAGGGTCTTACTCTACCGGACGGGTGGAACGCAAGACAGCCCCAAGCTGCCGCAGACGTTCATCATACAACATCTCATCCACACGAACCGCATACTTACGGGTCCAGTTCGGATGACTGTTGACCGTCCCGGGAAGATTGGTTTGTGAAAGTTCGCCCAAGCCGTCTTCGAGATTCGCCAACATAATATAGGACGGCGTGCGAGCCAGGTAGATATGAATCGCTCGGCAGAGATCAGCCGTCATGACGGGCGCGGTGGTCAGGTCCTCAGTCACGCCACTCGGCAGGAGGCTTTCCCGCTTAAGAGCACGGAGGACGTCTGCCTTGTCGCGCTGGCGCTCTTCCCAGGTCTGACGGCGCGCCGCGTCATCTGTAAAGGCGCCTAATTTTGCCCGTACTTGCAAGTCCTCGCCGGACCAAAATCCAGTGAGCGTCGGCAAGTCGTGCGTCGTGGCTACAGCCAACGATTGCGCGGGATAGTCTCCAGGCGCCTTCATTACGCCGTCTGCACCGCGCTCGAAGTAGAACACACGATACGACAGCACTCTCGCCTTCGCCAACTGCTCTCTGACCCCATCGGGCACGGTGCCGAGGTCTTCTCCTATGACTAGGGTTTTGGATCGAACGCTCTCCAATGCCACGATCGCCAACAAGTCTTCAAAGGGGTACTGCACATACGTGCCCTCGATCGCAGGCCTCCCGCGCGGAATCCAGAAGAGACGGCAGAACGCCATCACATGGTCCAGCCGGATGGCCCCGCCGGACCGGAAATTGTTGCGCAGCAGCTGGATCATCAGCTCATAGCCACTGGCGCGCAGCGCGTGAGGGTTGATCGGGGGCAAGCCCCAATTTTGTCCCTCTGGCGCAAACGCGTCAGGCGGGGCGCCGCAGTCGGCTCCGAGCGCCAGCACCGATTGATAGATCCAGGCCTCGGCCCCATTCCGATCAGCACCAAGAGCTACGTCATGATACAGCCCGATCGGCATCGCCAGCTGCTCAGCCGTCCGTCGGATCTCGTTCAGCTGTTCGCTCGCCACCCACTGAATGTATTGAAAGAAGCGAATGCGCTTCCGGTGCCGTTTCGCATATTCACGAACCGGTTGGCCAGGCGTCAGAAATTGTTTGGGCCAATCGTGCCAGGTGACCGACTTGGATTGAATCAGCCGGCGTTCTTCCTCCAACGTCTGGAAGGTGGCATACACCTCGAGCGGCGTGCCCTCAGACTGGATAAACTGCTCCAAGAGCCAGGCACGCGCCGTTTTCGGTTGGAGATTTGGCTCCTCTCCCCCATAGGCCTCTGTAAGGAATTTGCGATAGGCCAAATCGAGCATGGTGCGCTTAGCAGTTGCAATGGCGTCGTAGTCCACCTGCTGGCTCTCTCGCAGCGCCTGGAGCTTGGCTTGAAACTCGGGAGCAAGGAATTGTTGCTGCGCCTTCTCCGATCTATAAAATTCCGGCAGCCGCTCAAGATCAATATAGAGTTCATTGAGATACAGTCGGTTGTACGGCGCGTAGGGGCTGATGTGATATGGCGCGGTATTCCGCAGTGCGTGCAGCGGATTGAGCCCGATGACTCCGGCGCCGAGCACCTTCCCGGCCCACTCAACAATCCGACCGAGATCAGTGAAGTCGCCGCACCCCCAATTACGATCAGAGGACAACGAATAGAGCTGCAAGGCTATTCCCCACAGCCTTTGGTTCGCCTCGAGTGACGGCGGAAGATAGCATTGATGTGGCGCCACGATGACACGCATCGTCCCCACGGTCCCCCCGACCAAGCCCTCGACCCGTATCGTCAAATTGTAGTACCCGAGCGAGAGACCACGCGGGGCAGGTATCTCGACACGCACATGCCGTCGACCATTGAGAAAGAGAACTTCCACAGCGGAAAGACCAGGCCCTGCCCGCCCTTCCTGCACCACTGCATCCGCTTCGTCGCGGATCTGCCACTCCACCTCGACCGACTCTTCTTTCCCTTCTTCGAGTGCCAGACAACAGGACACAGAGGGTCCAGTCTCACCGTCACGCAGGATCCGCACCGGATCGCAGGGGCGTTGCCAGGGCGCCTCATCCCATTCTCGCAATGCCTGTGTCAGTGATCCGGTCGAATCGACCGTAAAGCCCATGGCAGTCAGAATGGCGCGCCGGGTGTCATCAGAGGTGTTGTGAAGAGTGCCTGCGATATCGTAGTAGTCAGCCGCGATGCCGGCACGTTCAGCGAGTTTGGCAAGAAGGCTCTGCTCCGTCTGGTCCTGCATGCACGGGAGTCTGCGCGAAGACCACGGGCATGTCAAGCTATCCCATTGTTCTTACAGACAAATTCTGTATAATCACCTTCTCGTGTCCACCAAACTCAGCCACGTTCGACTCGGCACCAGCTCCTGGGCCTATGAAGGCTGGCAAGGATTGCTGTACCAACGGACCTGTCCGAAGAGCCGATTCAGCCAAGACAGGCTGACAGAATACACTGGCTACAGGATGGATGGCATTGCACTGTTTCGCACCGTCGGCATCGACCATTCCTTCTATCGCCCGGCCAGCCCGGACTCTAGCAGCTACGGGAAAACCATTTCGACACAGCAGTACTTCGATGGCCTGGGCGTCTGGGACAAGAACAGACCATCCCCGCAGGATGTTCAATAAGGCCGTCCTCGTCGTTCGTGAAAGGTGAAACGCAAAACGTGAATCGTCCGGAAGAGTCCGGAAACGAACGACGCTTCACGAGATACGTTTCACGGGTGTCGAGAACGCCGCTGGCGGACTTTCCCCACACCCTGTTAGGTTCATTGACTCCCTCATTTCATTTTGTTAGCCTCAAGCCCCGCCGCGATGCTAGCGATAGAGAAGACGAGAAGAGTCCGGCAGCATCCTTGGCATCCAAATCCCGAAAGGAGTTCCGATGGCTAGCTCAACCGCTTCCCCCGAGTTGCTTGCTGAACTACAGAACAAGGCCATACAGCTCCGGATCGAGAGTGTTCGTGCAACGAGTGAAGCCGGGAGCGGGCATCCGTCCAGCTGTTGTTCCGCTGCGGACATCGTCGCAGCCCTTTTCTTTTCCGTCATGCGATACGATCCCAAAAATCCTAAAGCCATCAATAGTGACCGATTTGTGTTGTCAAAAGGCCATGCCGCCCCCCTGCTCTACGCCGCTTGGGCCGAAGCCGGTCTCTTTCCCAAGAGCGAACTTCTCAAGCTCCGAACGCTGGCCTCCGACCTCGAAGGGCACCCGACCCCTCGCTTGTCGTTTGTCGATATGGCAACTGGTTCGTTGGGGCAAGGCCTTCCAGTCGGCATCGGCATCGCCCTTAATGCAAAATGCGTCGACAAACTGGATCACCGAACCTACGTCTTGATGGGCGATGGAGAATCCGTCGAGGGATCCGTATGGGAAGCGGCTGAAGTCGCGCGCTATCATGGTTTGGATAACCTCTGTGCCATTGTCGATGTCAATCGACTCGGCCAAAGCGATCCCACTATGCTGCAACACGACATGGAGGGTTATCGCTCCCGGTGGGCCGGCTTTGGCTGGCAGGCGCTGGTGGTTGACGGGCACGATCTTTCAGCTCTGCTCGCAGCATTCGATACCGCTGCCGGCACCAAAGGCAAACCGACGGTGCTTCTTGCTAAAACGTTTAAGGGAAAGGGCATCTCTTTTATGGAGAACCAGCCTGGCTGGCATGGGAAGCCGGTCGCCAAAGGCGAGGAAACTCAGAAGGCGATCGATGAGTTGACCAAGCAGTTGAAGCCGAGCAGTACAGCCATTTCATTTAAGAAACCATCGACGCCGGTTCAAGCGTCTTCGTCTATCAGTCCTCTCCCACGGTCGCCTTACAAAGTAGGTGACACTACCGCCACGCGCGAAGCATTCGGCGTTGCTCTGGAAGCGCTTGGCGCAGTGAACCCACTGGTTGTGGGACTCGATGCGGACGTCAAGAATTCGACCTATACGGACAAGTTCGGTAAGAAATTTCCCAACCGATTTTTCGAGAACTTCATCGCCGAGCAAAACATGGTCGGCGTAGCAGCTGGCCTTGCAGCTTGCGGTAAAGTCCCGTTCGCGGCGACATTTGCCTGTTTCCTCGCCAGGGCATACGACTTCATCCGTATGGCGGCGATCAGCGGTTCGAATATCAAGCTTGTCGGCACACACGTCGGCGTGAGCATTGGGGAAGACGGTCCCTCGCAGATGGGTTTGGAAGATATTGCGATGATGGCTGCGCAACCGGGCGTGACCGTGTTGTATCCGTCCGATGCGACCTGTACCTATCGGCTCGTCGAAACGGCTGCTATGCACAAAGGGATGGTCTACATTCGGGCCGGTCGCCCCAAGTCTCCGGTTCTGTACGGGCCCGATGAAACGTTTCAGATCGGCGGATCGAAGGTCATTCGCCAAAGCGGGTCGGATGTCCTCACGATCGTCGCAGCCGGCGTCACGCTCTTCGAAGCCCTGAAGGCCTACGACACATTGAAAGCAGCCGGCGTCTCCGTGCGGATCGTCGATCTCTATAGCATCGTCCCCATCGATCGCACCACGTTGTTGGACAGCGCCAGGGCTACGCAGGGGCGCATCCTCACCGTTGAAGATCATTATGCGCACGGCGGCCTCGGGGATGCTGTGCTCAGCGCGGTCGGACCCGAAGGCATCAAGGTGCATAAGCTCGCCGTTCGCACGATTCCACACAGTGGGAAGCCGGACGAACTCGTTGACCACTTTGGCATCGGAGCACGATCGATTGTCGAAGCAGCCAAACAAATCACAAAATGACCCTCCCGCAGCGCCCTTCCCCATGAGTTGGACGGTATTCCTCTCCTGAACATTTTGTCAGGACCGGCGCGCCAACGCATGCTTCAGGAACTGACCAAAGCCCACTACGGCAAAGTCGACTTCGTTCTAGGTCGCATAAGCGGACGGGAAAACACAGCCTCCCTGGCGTGGGCGGTCTGGCCGTAAATTCCAGCTTTTCTGTCTTGACAATGGGGTACACCTTAAGCGATTGTAGGCACCTTAAACACGGCCTTTTCATTGGCCGGGCATGTCGGGTATCATGTTGATGGTGGTAGTAGCAGCGCTTCAAACGAATCATAGCTAACATCCGCAACTGAGCGGCAAACCGGCCACTTCAAGCCGTCGTGGATGATTTTGTCGGGCGAGTCAGGCCTGATAGCCGTATCAAGCAAGCGGAGGGCCTTGCGACTACGTAAGCCTGGTCTTGAAATCCAGGCATATGGGGATGGACATCACTATTGCCGAGTTCGATGCGCTGGTCGGCGATATGGTCACGACTCTGAACAAGTTCACAGTTGGCAAGCGTGAACAATCCGAGTTGTTATCAGTGTCGAGCCCCATGAGGCAAGACATCGTCGAGGGACGATAATCACCATCAAGAAAAGGAGGTGTGAATGGCGATGAGGAAGGTCGGGATGTCAGTCGTGTTGATGGCATCTGCCCTGATGCTTTCAGGAGGGATGGCTTACTCTGAGGAACCAGTGCCATTGCCTCAAGTTCCGCCCGATTATGCCGACAAACATATGCCGGCTGGAGGGTGGACAGATCCTAAGGCCATCGCGGAGGGAGCGAAGATTTTCACCGGCGAGGCTAACCCGTTAGTCAACTGTGCCAGCTGCCACGGCAAGGATGGTCAACCGGTGAAGAAGGGAGCGCGGGATCTACGTGACCCCAAAAATACCACCCGTTTTTCGGACAGCTTCTGGTTCTGGCGAGTGTCGGAAGGAGTCCCGAAGACGAAGATGAAGGCCTGGAAGCAGTTCCTGTCGGAGGAGCAGATCTGGCAGGTTATGGCGTACGAGCACCAATTCTCGCACGGAAACAAACCAGCCGAACACACGGATTACAAACCCTAAACAGGAGGCAAATCCGAGTGCCCTGATTTGGGCTGAAATCATTCGGTATGTACTAAGTAGACGTTAGAAGAAACCATCAGAGCAATAGAACAATCCAAAATCAAAGGAGACTGCGATGTCTATTCGTTTTTCGCGCAATGTGCGTAATGCCGGACTAATCAGCGCATTAGTTATTGCTCCGTGTCTTGCCATCAATCCAGGATTGGTGTCGGCGGCGGAGACCATCAAGGCTGTCGTGACGACTGCACCCAATGTTCCTCCTCCCATCACACGGTCCGTGCCCGCCAATGTCATAGTAGAACTTGAAGCTCACGAGTGGGTTGGCAAGCTAAGCGACGATAACAACTATAAGTTCTGGGGTTTTGGAACCACGGGAACTCCTGGAACTGTACCAGGTCCCATGATCCGAGTGATGGTGGGGGATACGGTTGAGATCCATTTGAAGAACGATAAGAACAGCCAGGAGAGCCACAATATTGACTTTCATGCGGCCACTGGACCAGGTGGTGGAGCCGCCATGCTCAATACCGAACCAGGGCAGGAAAGCCGGCTCAGGTTTAAGGCCCTCAATGTTGGCCTCTTTTTCTATCACTGCGCCACCGCTTCTCCATCCATTCCTGAACACATTGCGAATGGCATGTATGGCGGGATCTTAGTTGAGCCGGTTGGTGGTCTTAAGAAAGTAGAAAAAGAATATTATGTCGTACAAAGCGAGTTTTACACCAAGCCTGGTAAGAAGGGCGATACCTTGGAATTTTCGTTCGAAAACGGGTTAGCTGAGCACCCTTCACATGTGGTGTTTAATGGAATGGCTGGCTCACTGGTCAAAAATCCTCTGACAGCCAAGGTGGGAGACACCGTTCGAATGTTCTATGTCAACGCAGGACCGAACCATGTCGCGTCGTGGCACATCATCGGCGAGATATTTGACAGGGTATACCCCGAGGGTTCCTTGACAACAGCTCCATTGGAGGGCCTGCAAACCACCGTCGTGCCTGCGGGCGGGGCTTCCATGGCAGAATTTAAGGTTGAAGTGCCAGGAACCTATATCAATGTGGACCACTCAATCTTCCGCATTGCAAAAGGCGCCGTTGGCTTGCTGAAGGTCGATGGCCCAGAGAGCCCAGACATCTACAAAGGCATCAAGTAATCCGCAGGTAGGTTACAATGGCGATTTCAAAAGACAGCGGCCCCAATAATACAGTGTCGATCAGGGTGTCGCAGTACTAAGAGTCGCACCAGAGTAACGCAATCAGCGAGGGGGAGAGGCGAAGCCTCTCCCTCTCTGTGTTAGGATGGGTAGAGGGGATTGGGGCATTGCAGCACTTGGGCCGCCACTCCTGCAGCACCGTCAACTTCAGTTCGGCACTCCATTGTCGCTGTCATGTCACCCGCGACCATTCTGGACAGGTTTCACCGCAGTGGCCCTATCTTCCTCCTCGCATAGAGGACCTTTCCACATTTTAAGTGGGACACAACGGTAAGAGCCTGAATTTCGAAGCGCCCTTCTTGAAGGCGGGGTGCTACAGATTGATAAAGAATTGCAGAAGGATGATATGGTTGATTTGGTTGATTAGCTCCGGCTGGCGGTTGTTGAGTGCCTGCATTTGATAGCCAAGATCCATATTGAAGTGTTCCGTGAATTGGCGATTCATTCCGAGAAAAAATCTGTTTTGATCGAATCCTGAATCAGGACCATTGTTCACGCATTTAGATTCACGAAAATTTCATCGTACAGGACGATCGCCCACTCTGGAGCATCCGGCAGCGGAAAATCACCGCGCAACATCGTTCGGGCTCGCACGGCGGTACCATCCGTATTGTCTATAAATCGCTCTTCCAGCCTGGTTCGACTGAGAACTTTGACATATGGAAATTTGCGACGGTAAAGCAATTGCTGATACACGCGGTTTTCTTCGCGAAAACTAGGCTGGTAATTTCCAACCCACGCGTACCCCTGCCACAAGGAAAAATGATCATTGAGTTTGTAACCGACAGCTGGACGTAGAATCAGTTGATCTAATTCTGATACGTCGTCTCCGAATCGGGGGTTCACCTCCATGTATCCGATAAACGAAGATGAGAGGGGAAAGGTCAAATAGACCGGCGCCCATAGACGGAAGTCCTGGGTCACGGTTGAGTCAGCTTGGACTACCGAAACGGTGCCGCCAGCCAGGCTCCATGCCATCATGCCAACCAAAATGCACGTGAGGCCTGAAAGCGATCGCCTCTTTTGAACTGAACCAAACCTTCCCAATTCTCACTCCGATGCATAGGCGAGCCCGTCTCTTTATAGCTGATTTCAAGGCAGAGTTCAAAATAGGCCCAAGGACCTCTGCTGATGAGTGATCATGACGAACAATGAGCTATGGAGGGATTCTAGGTAGCAGTTAGAGTTGACCACAAAGATGTAAACGCTCACGTGCGACTTGGCCCAATATCGAGAAAATTACCAAAGCCGTGACAGTGTCGTTCTGATGGATGGGCACGGTTACCTTCTTAAACTTGGCTTCATGGTGCCTTGAGGGAGGGGTCTACTTCATTCATCTCGTTCGATGAAGCTGCCAGCCGCAATCTACTCCGCCGAAGTAGCCACTTCGGCTGCGGAGGCCGGAAGCTGCAGGGTACTCGGCGAAGGAGAAGAAAAAAAGCCGACCCGCCCCCGTCATGAGACGGGGGCGGGTCGGCATCACGCTTGGACGTGATAAAACCCTTAGCTTGCCACGGCCCTCGTAAAGACCGGGATGATGTTACCGGCAATACTGTTAATGTGGCGATTACCGGATTCGTCCCAAGACATCAGGAGCCCTCCGAAGCGCTGATCCGGATCGTGGACCAGGTCCATCAATCTCTGCACTTCCCAGAGCGAGTCTCTCGAGTCGATCTTGACTTCTTTGGTTTCGCCTGGGTTGATCGGGGACTCATCTTCAACATGCAAGCCGTCTTGCGCCATAATCTCCGGTGGGTAGGTCGGGTCCAAGTTGTTGGCCACGCCGACCTTGTTGAGGAACCTGATGCCTGCCGTCGTGAACTCTCCGATCCTAAGTGGTTGCTCACCACTGTTGGTGATCTGTAGGGTCATGCGCAGGGCGCGACCAGGAACGTCGTAGTCCGCGGCGAGTACCTTTACCGTGAGGTCCGACTTCAAATGAGTCGGTACGATCTTTGGTTCACCAGCCTGGAGAGGGATGGTATAGGGGTATTGACCGTCCGTTACGAAGAATCCTATCGCGATCAAAATAAAGCATGCTGCTAACATGGCGTAGGCCGCTATGCGGTCGACCGGGTCATTCAGCAGTGCGTCCCCCCCCTCTTGCGCCAGCACCCTGGCGCGAATGAGGAACATCGGTCTGATCGAGAACCAGGCTATCCAAAGGAACCCCAGACCACCCCATAGGGCATGCCAGAAGAGTCCGGCCGCCAGCCCTACGGTCTCCGTATCGACGGTCCCTCCCACCAGCAGCTTCACCGGGTTCGTAAAATCTTTATAATTGCCTCCTATAACCATGTAGCTCCCCGGCCCGGCAATAGGGCCAGCACCATTGACTGCCAACATCGGGTGGATGTGGTGACGACCAGGTATCCGGCCCCTCATCTTGATCACGTACTCGTAGTCCCCACCGATCTGCATCGGGCCCGAGGTGAACATCGGTATTCCGTTCACTTTCGAGCTTTGACGCGTGAACACCGAACTCGGGCTGCCTATGTTTATGAACGTACGATTTGGCTTGACGACGGCCCGCGGCCAGTCTTCTGATATGTGGATCTTACCCGACATTATCGCTTCATCGTTGACTGCGGTACTCTGCGGATTCCACCTTGTGTCGTACCACTGGGCGGTACGCATCCGCAGGAACGGTTCCTGAGAGCGCTCCCCGTGGGCGGCAGCGGGTGAGGCATTGAACATCAGGGTGAGCCCCAGTGTCGCCATCCCAAGGGAGCCGATCACGCACAATTTAAATGTGTTTTTGGCGTTCATGATTTCCCTTCTGCAAATGTAGTTCCCACAGTCCCCACAGTCCCCACTGCCACGCCAGGAGCAATCCCATTCGGCGTACCATGTCTGCGCGCAAACTCATCGCTGCCGACTACCATGGTATCGTTCATCCGTGACCTTACGCCCCGTTTGCCCCTGACCCAAAAGTACGATTGACCGACGAAGTGCCCTACTTGCCACCAAATGGTGAACATCAACATGGAGATGAAGGCAGAGAAGAACGCGGAGATCCAGACGGTGTGCCCGCCAAACGTGCGCAACGACCCCACCTCGATGATCCGAATATACTCAGGCGTCCCGGTACGGACATAGGTGAACCCCATGTAGTCGGCCAGCGAGAGCAGCTGCCCATCCACTGCCAACGGTTGGTGGCTGTACGCGAATAGGGCATAGTTTGACGGACCAAACATCATCGCGAACGCCCATACCCCGATTATCGCTGTGATAATCCAGGTCCGAGTCAGCAACAAGGTGCAATCGAGGATCAGCGCGCTGGCGACCATGGTGGCGGGCATCATAAAGTTCATCGGAAAGTTGGCCCACCAGTACCAGGCAAACACAATCGTGATCCACTTCCCGACGAGGAGCCCCGTGATGCACAACGTTGCGCCAAACGGCTGTCGGTAGAATGTCCAGAAGTAGTACATGACCGCCCCTGGGTACATAACCTCCACTATAGGTGTCACCGTCATCCAAAACTGCCGATCCTTCCAGTCGATCCAGAAATCCCAGTCTCCTGCAAGCAGGTCGAAGTGCATATGAAAGGTCGCGAATACCCCTAGATACGCAATCGGAATAAAATATACCGCGTCTATCATTCTTGACAGCCTGACGCCTTCCGGCGGAAGCTTGGCGGCTTTGATAATCTCAGCTGTTCTAAACAGTGCCATTTGTCCCCTCCTCGCTCGTTCTGAACATCTGTCCCCTCCCTATTTCAACTGGCCGGTTGGGCCAACCCTCTTCCTCGTCATTCAGAGCACGGGGCCAGCCCACCGGAGCCAACGGCACGCCTTAGTACGGGATCACATGCAAACAGTCCTTGCTCTCATTGTTCCAGACCACATCACACAGGTTGGACATGCGCGCCACGATCTGCGCCGCCACGCCCCCGGTCCCGCCGAACAGCCCGCACCAGCCCAGGATCACGAAGCCCCAGTGCAACGGCGCGGCAAAGAGTTCATCGACGAACCAGAACGCATGGCCCCACTCGTTGAGCCCCACATTGGGCAGGATCATCAGCGGCCCCACGACCGACCCCACCAAGGGAAACGAGACGTTCTTGCTGAACTGCGGCAGCCGCGTCATGGCATACAGGTACCAGGCGACGCCACAGGTGATGTAGAGCGGGAAGGTGAAATAGAAGGCGAGGATATGGCTGGCGGTGAAGCTCGTATCGCGGATGATCACCTGGTGCCAGGACGCGTCTTGCTCGAGGGTATAGCTCCCCGCCCAGTACACGCCGAAGACGTAAACCGCAGCCCACATCATAAAGTAAAAATACCGCTTGAGCTCTGTCTTGGGGTCCACGTTGGCCACGTTGCGATCCCGCGTACTCCAAATCCATCCCAGGGTCGCGGCCGCGAAGATGATGTTGGAGATCACGTTAAAGCGCCACAGGCCCATCCAGACAGTTTCGAACTCCGGCGTCATCGAGTCCAAGCCGTGTGAGTAACCAAAGATGCGCTGATACACGACCTCGGCTCCACAGGCCGCCAACATGGTGAACCAGCCGATCTTGAGGGGCCTCGAATCGTACCAGAGCGACATGTCATACCCACGGTCGCTCCCTCCGAACGTTGTACTCGCCATACCCTGACCTCCTTTTTTAAGATATTGAGAACCAGTTAGAGTATTTGAAACCCACCGCTTTTACGGAGATAAATTCTCCGGTGAAACATTGCCGTCGGTTGCCTGAGTGGCGGAAGATTAGCGGATACAGTTTCTCGATGTCAAGCACAATATCCAAGGTGGAAACCCGATCCCGACTGCAAAATGCGTGCAAGGGACTATGCACTTAACTCCAGTTCCTCCCATCTAGATTAAGGGGTGCCTGCGACCAGCCTAAAGTAGGGGGCAGGCTCAACCGCAACAGCTTGCGCCATAAGTTTGTAGAACAGCTTCCAGCGGTATCTCGACGTTCGACGGTTGAATCGAAACGTGAATTCGTCGAGATAGGAGTCCAGTTGCTTACGGGACAACGCACCCTGATGGGTACCCAACAGCCAGCGTTTGAACAAGGAGGCCACTCGGTGCACGCGGGGCAGCAAGCCCGACGCTGTTTTGCTGCTGGCGTTGATCACGCGTGGTCGGTGCTTGAAGCCCTCCTGCTTCAACTCCGCATAGGCCTCCCATCCGTCCGTGATGACCACGGAGCCCGGCATAATCGCGTGCTTCACGAAGGCGACGAGCGGGCTTGCGGAGGAGGCTGGAATCCGACGCAGGTGAATGCGTCCAATCCCCTTCCCGTCGATCTGCGCGGCGATCGCCACCAGGGCCTTGCTCCCCAGGTGTCGGCGGCCTCCTCTCGCCTCGACGCCCATCACATATGTTTCGTCCACTTCAACCTGGCCTCCCAGCCGGTCACAGCCAGGCCGCACCATTGCGTACCGGAGTTTCTGCAGCCACAACCACGCCGTCCTGTAACTGCCAAGCCCCAGCAGGCGCTGCAGCCCCAAGGCGCTGAGTCTATGCTTCTGATCGGTCATCCACCACATGGCTCGGAACCAGTCCTGCAATGGAAGTCGGGTTCGATGGAAGATCGTCCCCGCCGTGACCGAGGCTTGGTATCCACACTGGCGGCACATCAAGAGGCACCGTGTGGTTGTCCAACTGCCGTTGGTCTTGCACTGGGGGCAACAGAACCCGGTCGGCCACCGCAGCTGAGCCAGGTAGGCACGGCACGCACCTTCTGTGGCGAAGCGCTGCTCGAACTCTGCGAGGGTCCGCATAATATTGCCCTTCACTGTGTGAAGCCACTACGCCTGGGGCGTACTTGAGTCAAGTGCATAGATAATTTGCGCGCAAGCTATACGAGTACGGTGTTGAATGTCAAGCATGCAGGGGCACCTTCCCGATCCTGTGTCCCACCCTTGTGATGCGTCTCAACGGCCCACGCACCTGTTCGGGCTTGTTCAGAATGAAGCTCCCCGCCGCAGCTTACTCCGCCTGAGTAGCCACTTTGGCTACGAAGGCTGGAAGCTGCAGGGGTTGAGGCTCAGTGTACATGGTCGTCTGGCGGCGGTCTGATTTCCTTCTCCCGGTTGAGTTGATCGATCTGCCGCATCAATTCGCCGATGTCTGTCCACCCAGTCCCGTCCACCGCAGGGATCCAGCGCGCCCGCAAATAGCCGTAACGGTCCATCAGGAACTCCATGTGCTTCGGTGTTGTTCCCTCGCCGGCCAGATCTGGATTGCTGAGGGTTCTACGGAATAAGGCGTAGCTGCGGACGATCTCCGGCGCACCCTGCGTTGCCACCGGGAAAGGCATGTCTGCCGTGATCGCCGCCAGATCTTGCGGGTTGAGGCCATTCACGGGCACCGCCAGCACCACCGTATTGCCGCCGCGTAGCGTGGAGTATGCTAGCCGCAACTGATCGAGCCTCGTGAGCGACTCCGGCCATGAAAACAGGACCAGCAGCACCGTTTTTTGCCGGCGGAAGTCCTTCAAGGTGCCGCTCGCTCCGTCATGCGCGGAATAGGAGAAGTTCTGCGGGGCCATGTAGGGCTGATTGGGAGCGACATAGGGATTGATAAGGCGCGCCTGATAGCCGCGGGACAGGGCATGGAGAAAGTTCACGACGTCCCAGCGATCCTCTTCCGAGAGTTCGTCGGAAAACTCCGGCATGCCAGTACCGGGAATACCGTAGGTCAGCCAGTGGAAAAAATCCCCTGCGGTATGCAGGGCGGTGTGCGGCTCCGTGAGCAGATCCACTGGTTGCTTCGCTAATTCTTTGGCCCGAACGCCATTGCCCTTGGCTTGGGGCCCGTGGCAGGCCACGCAGTTCGCGGCGAACAGGGTCACACCATTGGCAACAGAAATGGCATCGAACGGAACCGGCGTCTTGCGGTAGGTTTCCGGATAAGCCGGAACGGCAAGAGGAGGCATCGCCACGGCCAGCGCACCGGCCGCCAGTGCGGCCGGGATGGCAATGCGCCACTTCGTCTTCCAGCGCTTGGTCCGACCGAGTGCGACTGTCCCACCTGCCAGGCCAAGCAGCGCGACTCCGACCCCCACGCGGATCATCACGCTCCACTGGCCCCAGGTGGCGTCGATGGAGAAGCGGAATGGATAGGGCCAGTTCTCAATGACGTCATGCTTTGCCGGTACGGCGTTCGCTAGCACTGTCGCCACCAATACCAGCGCCGCCGCGAGCACGACTTCGACGGTGACCCACCTTCGAAGTCCTCGTCCGCCGGCCGCAGCCACATCCTCGCTCTGGCCGAGGGACGGCAACCAGACGAGGCGCGCGCGCGCAGCGATCATCAGAATCACCGCGAGCAGCGCAAGCTTTGTATTGAGCAACCAGCCGTAGCTCGTCGCGACCAATGAGGCGTAACTCGTGTCCACCATGCGATCGGCAACGATGATGCCGGTGGCAACGACAGCGATCATCACGGGCAGCGCCATGGCCGAGAAATGCTTTAGGGTCTGGATGTCGGACCGGTCCGCATCCTCGTGTGATCGCTTCCTGGTGGCAGCGAACAGGATCGTGAGAAAGGCCGGCAGCCCTCCGAACCAGACGCTGGCCAGAATGATATGCAGCGCGTAAGGCAGCACTGATTTCACGGACAGTTCGTCAGCTGCGGAATGGCTTGCGAGCGATCCTGCAGCCAACGTGAGCGCGGCGACGGTCGCGCACAACACATACTGCCAACGAGCTCTGGATGAAAACCGGACGTAGAGAGCCACTCCGAACAGGATTAGCGCAAGGGCAGCGCGCACTGTCCAGATGAGACCTATGCGGGTTTTTTGTAAGAGTTCGAGCCAGGCTCCCGGGCGCCAAGCATTTTCGGCCATGCCAGTGGCCTGTGCTGTAGTCGTGGCAAGCAAGCCCAGCAATCCGAGCAGAAGAGTGACCGAAAGCCACGGTAACGCCCGCTCCAGGCGTGCTAGCCATGGGGCGTCGAATGCAGTTTTCGCGCGCGCGGCAATCGCTAGAAAGACGCACCCGCCGATCAGGATCATGTTGGACGCAAGCTGCAGCCAGCGGAACAGCGCGCCGATGACCTCGATCATTTCTATTGCACTTTGCCCTTTACTGTGAAGTCGAAAGACGAATCCACCACGTGACCGTCTACCGACAGCACTCGAAACTTCACTGAATACTTCCCGGGTGTCAACTCCGGCAGCGGCAGGACGATGGATTTCGGGTCATCTGGAGCAAGTTGAGGCTTGACATCGCTTACGGGATGCTTCTCGGCGTCGAGCACGACCAGCGATGCATAGTCGCCTTCAATTTCCTCGTTGAACCAGAGTCTTACTTGTGTTGGCGCCTTGGCGAGGACAGCCCGGCGCGGCGGCTCAGCCTTGACCAGCATTGAATGCGCTAGCGCCGGGGCGGCATGCACACACATTGCCATTGCTATTGCCGCGCCCACCACGACGCGCTTGAACGCGTGAACCGCCCATGGTTCCATCAGTCCTCCTCCTTGTCCTTGACCGTTGTGCTCGAACGCGGCAGGCGGCCGTTTGGCCGTCTTGTTTCGGCCCATCGCTCTCCCGCGACCGGATGGCCGGCCACTTACGAAACGGTGCTAAGCGAGGATTTGCGACGACCGCGCAGGAAAAAGAATATTGCCGCTCCACCGACAATCGCTGCGAGCGGGACTATGACCATAATGTAGTGCATGAAGTGCGAAACCACTCCCGATTCCCCTACTGAGAGCGGGAATCGCGCAACATACTCCTCCTTGCCGCCCACGGTGACCATACCAATGAAGTTGCCGGGCTTGTCGAAGATGTATTCGAAATTGATGAAGCCGCCTGGGTATACCTTGGCCGGTAGGTGCAGGACCGTGATGGCCTGCAGATCCTGCTCCGAACCCGTATCCTTGATGACCCGGACCTCGACGGGCAACGAGCGGAGTTCCCCTTCGATATAATCGAGCACCAACACCGTGCGGCCAATCCCTGGCATGTCCCCGCAGAGTTCCTGCCGAGCTGTGCTGTCAGGCTGATAGCCGGTAAGGTGCATGCCGTAGGGTCCGAGCTTGAGTATGCAGAAGTTTTTGTCCAATTCGTGAAAGTGCTGGGCCTGTGCGGAGAGAGGAACTCCGATCGCCAACATCAAGAAGCACACGCATGCAGGTTTCAGAAATTTCAAAGACATCGTCAGTATCCTTATCATCTTATTATTTGACGTTCTCAATTTCCTCGTTGAACCAGAGTCTTACTTGTGTTGGCGCCTTGGACCGGATGGCCGACCGCCTACGAAACGGTGCTTCCCGAAGTTTTGCCACGCCCACGTAGGGAAAAGAAGAGCACCGCTCCAACCACGACAACCCCTGCGAACGCGATCATGAAGTAGGAGGGGGGCAATGGTAATTTCGTTTCCCCTACCGAGAACGGGAATCGCGAAACAAGCTCCTGCTTGCCGCCCACGGTGACCAGACCGACGAATTTGCCGGGCTGGTCGAAGTTGTATTCGAAATTGACCGAGCCGGCAGGGTAGACCTTGGGCGGCAGGTGCAGGATCGTGATGGCCTGAAGATCCTGCTCCGAGCCCGTATCCTTGATGACCCGCACCTCGGTGGTCAACGGGCGGAGTGCATCTTCCATATAATCGAGCACCACCACCGTGCGGCCGGTCGCCGGAATGTCCTCGCAGAATTCTTTATTGCGTGTGTTGTCGGGCTGATAGCCGGTGAAGTGCATGTTGTACGGGCCGATTGTGAGTCTGCACATGTCCTCGGCCAATGCCAGTCCTCCGTGAGCCTGGGCCTGTGTGGAGAATATACTCCCGATCGCCAGCATCAAGACGCACAAGCCGGCCGGTTTCAAGAATTGCACGGACATTGTCAGGATCCTCCCTCTGGAATAATGATGAACCATGTGATCGCGGGCCGGAACGCCTGGTTACCTACGAACGGGAGCCAGCCCACCAATTCCGCAGCCACTTCGATCTTGCGAGCTTGTACAGGAGCAGGGCAAGTAACAGCACCCCGATCAGTGGTACTACCATGGAGCGCACAAGCTTCTGATAATCGGTCATGTGTACCCGCAAGAGATACTGCGGGCGCCGCATCAGATTCTGCTTCTCCGCCGCAATGGTGACCGTATACAGTCCCTCGTCCAGCCTGACTTCGCCCCTGAGCACTCCGTCCGGGTGGGTGCTCGGACGAATATCTGCCACAATTTGATCTTCTGTCTCATTGTTCCCGTTCCCCTTCATGACCCGCATACCGACCGGCTCGTTGCGCAGCGCAGGGTCCACGAGGTCTACGACCAGGAAGGTGTCGCCTTCCTTGGGAATGTCCGTGCAGTATTGACCTTTCAGCTCGTATTGCGGCTGATAGGCGTTGAAATGCACCAGGCTCTCACCGACCCGGCGCAAGCACGGGTCGTCTTCTCCGCTCGCTGCTCCATGTGCTGCGGCTACGCCTGGGTGGTAAAGTGCGGCGACCAGAATGAGCACGAAGGAGCCTGCTCGTGTCACTTGCCTTATCATAATATTATGCCGGACCCTCCTGTGTTGGACCTTGTGATGATCCGCTGCTCCGTGCGGCTAATCGATCCCGATGCTTATTCGCGTAAATCGCGACATGCCATATCAGGTACATCACTATGATGCCACTAAAACAGGGCAAGATTCTAGCCCCCTCCCCTATGAGCAAGGCAAGCGGAAAACCTGAATATGTTTTTTCTGCGGGACTCGGCCGGGGCTCCGGAAGTTCCGTATGAACCATGCATGACCGGCGTCAAGAGTTCGAACATCGGTTTGAGCAACAGGCTCAGAGATGAGTTCATACAGTACCGTGCCCAACCATCTTTGACTTGCCGGTGTCGGATCAGCGACAATTGCGCAAGTGACGGTTGTTCCCTTTCATGAGGCCCCCAATTTAGCCACACCGACCTTGCGGATGGACTACCGTTTCAGCGAGAGTTGTATCTTATGAGGCGACAGACCATGTCGAAAAAACGCTCACGAACAGCGCGACCAAAAAAGATTCGACTTTGCGGCAATCCTTTTTCTTCGGTCCCGGTGGGATTTCTCCGAACATGTTCCAAACCGTCTCACTGAGTGGCAGTCGCGGGGAACGACAGCTGTTCTCCGACGTCAGCGTGACGGTCAAGCCAGGAACTCTGCTGGCCGTGGTGGGTGCGAACGGCAGTGGGAAAACCAGTTTTCTCCGCATGCTGTGTGGCCTGTTATTGCCCGATGGAGGCACGATTCTTTGGCAGGGGAAAGACATCCGCCAACTCAAGGAACTCTATACTGCCCAGCTCACATATATAGGGCATCTCAACGGAATCAAGGATGAGCTAACTCCGGTCGAAAACCTCAAGGTCTCTGCCTGGCTGGCCGGCGATGACAGTTCCGGCGCGATCGTGCAAATGGCGTTGGAGGCCGTCGGTCTCGAGCGATCGGTTCATCCTCTGCCGACGAGGGTACTATCACAGGGACAGAAGCGCCGCGTGGCGTTGGCGCGTCTCTGGCTTTCCACTCGTCCGTTATGGCTCTTGGATGAGCCGTTTGCTTCACTCGATGCTGTGGCCACTAGTTACTTGACCCAACGCCTGCAGTCGCATCTGAGTAATGGTGGCATGGTGGTCGTCGCCACGCACCAGGAGATTGCTCTCCCAACCGATTCCGTCCAGCACCTGAGGCTGGCTAGATGAGCCAGCCCAGCATGAGTGAGGCGTTGCGCGGGGTTGTCCGGCGGGATCTTCTGCTGGCCATGCGGCGCCGTTCGGATGTGGCGATGTCTGTCTTCTTCGTCGTCATCGTCGCGAGCCTCTTCCCGTTGGGGGTCGGGCCGGAGCCGGCGGTTCTGAGGATGATCGCCTCCGGTGTGCTCTGGGTCACAGCCCTGCTGGCTTGCCTGTTGTCACTGGGGCGCCTATTTACGGCTGATTATCTCGATGGCGTATTGGAACAGACGCTCTTGATACCTCAGCCTCTAGTGGTTCTGGTCGTCGGCAAGGTTTTCGCGCACTGGGTGATCTCTGGGTTGCCAGTGGTTCTGCTCTCGCCTCTCCTTGGCTTGCAATTCGGCCTTGGTGGGGACTCGCTGGGGGTGTTGACGTTATCGCTCTTGCTTGGTACGCCGACGTTGAGTATGATTGGGGCCATCGGTGCCGCGCTGACTCTTGGATTGCGTGGGAGCGGCTTGCTGGTTGCCCTCCTGGTGCTCCCCCTCTTTGTTCCGGTGCTGATCTTTGGGGCTGGCGCCGTCACGAGCAGCTTGGCCGGAATCGGCAGCGAAGCGAATCTGTCGTTACTCGGAGCCTGTTTCCTGCTCTCACTCGCTTTTGCGCCATGGGCCACGGCTGTTGCATTACGCATCGCGTTGGAATAATAAATTCTGATGAGCTTCCTAGGCATCAACTGGTTCAAGTATTCGTCGCCGCAGGCCTTCCATCCGCTGGCAGGGAGGATGATTCCGTGGTTTTCCGCCGCCGCGCTCGCGTTGATCGGCATCGGCCTGTACATCGGATTCTTCGTCGCTCCGACCGATTTTCAACAAGGCGACGCCTACCGCATTATCTTCGTCCATGTGCCGGCCGCATGGATGTCCATGTTTCTGTACGTCATCATGGCCGCATGGGCCGGCCTCGGGTTGGGGTTGAATGCGCGCCCCTCGTTCATGATGGCGCAGGCCATCGCCCCCACCGGTGCGATGTTTACGTTTCTGGCGCTGCTCACCGGGGCGATGTGGGGCAAACCGACCTGGGGCGCGTGGTGGGTGTGGGATGCCCGGCTGACGTCGGAACTGATTCTGCTGTTTCAGTATATCGGGATCATCTTGTTGCGCACGTCGATTGACGACCTGCGCCGCGCCGATCGCGCGAGCGCCGTCTTTGCGCTGGTCGGGGTGGTCAATGTCCCGATTATCTATTTTTCCGTGCGCTGGTGGAACACGTTGCATCAAGGGGCCTCCGTCAGCATGACGGCGTCGCCGAAAATGGCGGCGACGATGGTGACCGCGATGCTTGTAATGACGCTCGGCTTCTGGATGTATAGTTTCGCGGTGACGCTGGCCCGCGTGCGCTGCGTGATTGCAGAGCGTGAGCGGCAACCGTCGTGGGGCAAGAATGCCTCGATTCAGGAAGTGGCGGAGGCACGCTGATGCAGTGGGGGAGTCTGACCGAGTTTTTCGCGATGGGCGGGTACGGCCTCTATGTGTGGACCTCGTTCGGCGCCACGGCCCTGTGCATGGTGTGGGAAGTACTCGCAGTATGGCGTCGACATGCCTCGGTAGCCGCAGAGAGCCGTGACCTGTCGTAGGAGGAGACGGAGACGATGAAACCTCGACACAAACGGTTTGTCCTCATCGGTCTGGGTTTGGTCGCGCTGGCGGTGGCCGCTGCATTGGTGCTGAACGCGTTTCAGAGCAATCTCGTGTTCTTTTTTACGCCGACGCAGGTGGCGAACGCCGAAGTGCCGAAAGGGCGCGGCTTCCGAATCGGCGGGATGGTCGAAAACGGCAGCCTCACCCGCGAGGGCGATGGGTTGACCGTGCATTTCGTTGTGACCGACTTGGCGAAACGTGTGCCCGTGACGTTCAAAGGGATCCTTCCGGACCTCTTCAAGGAAGGGAAGGGCGTGGTGGCCCAGGGGCAACTCGGGGCCGACGGGACCTTCTTGGCGAGCGAAGTACTGGCGAAGCACGATGAAAATTATATGCCGCCAGAGGCAGCGGACGCGCTCGCCAAGGCGAAGGCGGCCGGGGCGCAGAGCAGCAGCACACTCGTCGTCAATCCACGTTAGCAGGGATCATTCATGAATACCTACTGCGACAGCCGATCCTCTCGCCCGGCGAGGCTTTTCTCGTTCAGCCTCCTCGACAGCCTGTCAGGATGCCTGTGTCGGCTTCACTTGCGAGAAGCCTCGGCGGGCGTCGGTCTCAGCCGTCTCGCAACGGCATTCATGAATAATCCCGGCTTGGAGCCAAGATGATTCCAGAAATCGGCCATTACGCCTTAATTCTCGCGCTCTGCGTGGCTGTGGTCCAGGGAAGCCTGCCCATCTATGGTGCCGCGGTCGGGAACTCTATGCTGATGGCTGTGGCGAAGCCCGCGGCGCGAGGGCAATTTCTCTTGGTCCTGCTGGCCTTTTGTTGTTTGGGGTATGCCTTTGCGGACAAAGACTTCTCCGTGCTCTACGTCGCGGCCACGTCGAATTCACAGCTCCCCCTTCATTATCGTCTCGCGGCCATCTGGGGCGCGCACGAAGGGTCGCTGCTCCTCTGGATGTTCATCCTGAGCATCTGGATGGTCGCCGTCTCGTTCTTCTCCACCCATCTGCCGGAGGCGATGCGTGCGCGCATTCTCGGTGTGATGGGATTAGTCAGCGTGGGATTTCTCTTGTTCATGTTGACAGTCTCCAATCCGTTCGAGCGGTTGATCCCAGCCGCAATCGATGGACGCGATCTGAATCCTCTGCTGCAGGACCCCGGAATGGTGATTCACCCGCCGATGCTCTATATGGGTTACGTGGGATTCTCCGTCGCCTTTTCTTTTGCGATCGCCGCGCTCTTGGGGGGCACGCTGGATGCGGCCTGGGCTCGCTGGTCACGCCCTTGGACCACCGTCGCCTGGTGTTTTATGACCGTGGGGGTTGCGATGGGGAGCGGCTGGGCCTATTACGAACTGGGCTGGGGTGGATGGTGGTTCTGGGATCCGGTCGAAAACGCCTCCTTCATGCCATGGTTGGCGGGAACTGCGTTGATGCACTCGCTGGCAGTCACCGATAAGCGGGGTGGCTTCAAAGCCTGGAGCGTGCTGCTCGCCATTATGGCGTTCTCGCTCAGTCTGCTCGGGACCTTCTTGGTCCGATCCGGGGTCTTGACCTCCGTGCATGCATTCGCCACCGACCCGAAGCGTGGCTTATTCATCCTTGTGTTCCTGGCCGTGGTAATAGGCGGCTCGTTGGTCCTGTATGCGTGGCGGGCGCCCCGCGTGGGCTTGGGCGGGGGCTTCGCTATTATCTCGCGCGAGGGGATGTTGCTGGCGAACAATGTGCTGCTGGTTGCGGCCTTGGGTTCGGTGCTCCTGGGCACGTTGTATCCCTTGTTCCTGGATGCGCTGGACCTGGGGAAAATCTCTGTCGGCCCACCCTATTTTGATACCGTCTTTCTCCCCCTGATGACGCCCGCGATCTTTCTCATGGGGATCGGGCCGCTGGCGCAGTGGAAGAAGGCAAGTCTGCCGGCATTGGCCCTGCGTCTGCGCTGGGCCTTCGCCGTCAGTATGGCGACTGCCATGACGCTGCCGTTTGCCCTGGGCCAATGGACGCCCCTCATCAGTCTGGGGCTCCTGCTGGCCATTTGGATTCTGACGACGATCCTGGTGGACCTGCGTGAACGGTTGGTCCAGGCCGAGGGCAGCAGCTTCGGTGGCCGACTGGCCGCGATGCCCCGCGCGTATTGGGGCATGGTCCTGGCCCACTGCGGCGTCGCTCTATTCATCGTCGGCGTGACCATGGTGAAGGGCTTTGAAGTGGAGCAGGATTTGAGGATGAACGTCGGCGAGACAGCCACGATCGGCGGCTACACGTTCCGCTTTGACGGCACGCAGGAAGTCAAAGGGCCCAACTATGTGGCGGCACGGGGGACATTTCATGTGAGTCAGGATGGCCGTGAGGTGACGGTAATGTATCCCGAAAAACGACGTTACTTCGTCCAGAACCAAACAATGACCGAAGCCGCGATCTCTCCGGGGTTTGTGCGTGATCTGTATGTGTCATTGGGCGAGCAGCTCGAGGGCGGCGCCTGGAGCGTGCGGCTCTATCACAAGCCCTTTATTGATTGGATCTGGGGTGGCTGTTTGGTTATGGCCTTGGGTGGCGTCTTGGCCGTCAGTGATCGGCGCTATCGGCTCGCGTGGCGCCGCAAAGAGGCTGTTGTGCCGGCGGCGACACAGATGGCCCGCCAGACAGTCTCATGAACCGATTTCTCATCCCGTTCGGGCTCTTCGTCGTCGTGGTCGGTTTTCTTGCTGTCGGGCTGACGCTCAACCCGCGTGAATTGCCTTCTCCATTGGTAGGGAAGCCGGCGCCTGATTTTTCGCTTCCTCAACTCCATGAACCCGGAAAAGTGATTTCGTCGAACGACCTCAAGGGCAAGGTCTGGCTGCTCAACTTTTGGGCGTCATGGTGCGGGGGCTGCAAGGAAGAGCACCCGGTGCTCATCCACCTCGCACAATCCGGGGCGGTGCCCATCTACGGCATGGACTATAAGGATCAAAGGCAAGAGGCACTGACGTGGTTGAGAGAGTGGGGCAATCCCTATCCGGTCGTTGCCGTGGATGAGTCGGGGCGTATCGGCATTAATTACGGTGTCTACGGGGTGCCGGAAACCTATGTGATCGATAAGGCGGGAGTCATCCGCTACAAGCAGATCGGCCCGCTGCGCGAGGACATCTTGCAAGGGAAGATTTTGCCTCTGGTCAGGGAGTTACAGAACCAATGAGTTGGCTCTTGGTGATCATCCTTCTCATCCCCAGTCTCGTTGCGGCGGAAGAGGCCAGGCCGCTTGCCGATAACCCACAGGTTGAAGCGCGCTTAAAAACTCTCGCCGTAGAGCTTCGCTGCCTGGTCTGTCAGAATCAGACGTTGGCCGACTCGCACGCGCCGTTGGCCGAAGACTTGCGCCGGGAAGTGCGCGAGATGATCGCCAAAGATATGAGCGACAAGGAAATTATCGACTTCCTCGTGCAACGGTACGGCGACTTTGTTTTGTACCGGCCACCCTGGAAAGCCAGCACGACCCTGCTCTGGCTGGGACCGTTCCTCCTGCTGATCGCAGGCACAACGGGATTGGTGTTTGCGCTGCGAAGGAGACAGAAGAAGCTTGCCGACGTGACATTGTCGGATGAAGAGCACAACCGTGTCGCGCAACTGCTTTCCGAAGGAACCAATCGCCCTTGACTATTATATTCTGGCTTATCGCATCTACCATGACCGTTCTTATTGTCGGTCTCCTATTGTGGCCCCTGCTGAAGCGCACAGCAGCCGCGGCAACGGGAGAGCAGGAGAAGACACTATCTATCTTCCGACAGCAGTTCGTGGAATTAGGGCAGGACCTCGCAAACGGCGTGATCACCGACGAACTGTATCAGCAGGCGCGACGTGAGCTCGAACGCCGCCTCTTGGAAGAAACTGGCGCCACGGAGACGACGCCCACAATGGCACGGCGAGAGGTGAGTAGCAGACCGGTGGCTCTCGCACTTGCCATCATCATTCCGACTGTCAGTGGGTTGCTCTATTGGGAACTTGGGAATCCACTCGCCATGACGCAGCCGACCGCGGCCCAGTTGGCTGCACAAGGGAGTTCGGAAGATGCTCATCCGACCGCTGACTCACTCGATGCACTGATTGAGCAACTAAAGCAGAAAATGGAGCAGAATCCGAATGATGGCGTGGGATGGGTATTGCTCGCGCGTTCGTACGTGGGAATGGGGCGTTACCCTGATGCCGTGCCGATCTTCGAGAAAGCCGTGAAACTGATTCCTGATGATGCCCAGTTGCTCGCCGATTATGCCGATGCCTTGGGTGTCGTCCATGGTCGTAAGTTGGAGGGGAAGCCCGAATTCTTGATTCAACAGGCGCTGAAGATCGATCCACGCAATGTGAAGGCACTGATGCTCGCAGGGACCGTGGCGTTCAACCGCAAGAATTATGCGCGGGCGGCCAAGGACTGGGAACAAGCTCACGCGAACCTTCCTGCGGACATAGATCCGGAGATGACGCAGCAACTGATGGCTGCCATCGCAGAAGCCAAGAGCCAACTTGGTGGCGGTCAAGAGACGGTGTCCGCGTATACGGAACCGTCGGTGCAGGCCCAGCCAGCCGGGCAGACCGGACAGCCTCGTGCGATCAGAGGCACGGTGACTGTGGCGCCGAGCCTGGCCGGCAAGGGATCCGCGACGGACACGTTGTTTGTGTTTGCACGCGAGATGAGTGGTCCACCGATGCCTGTGGCGATCGTGCGGGCGACGAAGAAAGATTTACCCTTTACGTTCCAGCTCGATGACTCGACCAGCCCGATGCCGTCCAGAAAACTCTCCGGCGCAGGAACAGTGGTGATTGTGGCCCGACTGTCAAAGTCCGGCCAGGCCATGCCACAAAGTGGAGACTTGGAGGGGACGAGTGAGCCGGTGAAATCTGGAGTGGATGGGATTACCGTCGTCATCGATCGTGAGAGACCCTAGCCCACATGCCTCTCTCTCCTCTATCACCACGCACCACGCTGCTTTAGCTTCTGCCGCTCATCCTGGCACAGGTCCTTAGGCATTCGGCTTGCCGCAGTCCGCCATAAAATTATTGCACAAACTCTCTTGACATTTTCTTATGCATGCTGAGATACATGAGCGCTGCGCGCCAAGCAACGAAATCACTCAAGACCATAAAATGTGTCTTAACAAAGGAGCATTTCACATGGCCGACAAATTCTGGGTGAGATGTGGTCTGCTGGTCTGCATCGTATTGCTCGCCGCGACGGCACCCGCGTTTGCGGAACCGGCGGCGTCGACTGGACAGTCGCTGGCGATTAGCGGCAAGGTGACTGTGGCGCCGAGCCTGGCCGGCAAGGGATCCGCGACGGACACGTTGTTTGTGTTTGCACGCGAGGTGAGTGGTCCACCGATGCCCGTGGCGATCGTACGGGCGACGAAGAAAGATTTACCCTTCACATTCAGGCTCGATGACTCGAATAGCATGATGCCGTCCAGAAAACTCTCCGACGTAGGAACGGTGGTGATTGTGGCCCGTCTGTCGAAGTCCGGCCAGGCCATGCCACAAAGTGGAGATCTGGAGGGGATGAGTCAGCCGGTGAAGCCTGGCATGGATGGGATCACCATCGTTATCGATCGTGAAAGACCATAAGAACCCGGAAGCCCACATGCCGCTCTCTTCTATCGCCATCTATCGCCACGTCGCACGACCTCCTGCCGCTGTTCCATGCCGGGTCCTTTGGGTATTCAACTTGCAGTGGTCAGCCATGCAAATATTTTTCGCAAATCCCCATAAACCCCATTGACATATGATCTATGCTGAGATACATATGCGCCGCACACGAAACAACGGGCTCACTTACGACCATAAATAAGAAACAAAATAGAAGATATGCCTAGACAGATACAGGTAGCATCAGCACTCTTAACGGAAGGAGCGTCAGCATGAACTCGAAGCTCTGGCTGAGTTGTGGTGCGCTGGCATGCGGAGTCTTGTTTGCGGGAACAGTTCAGGCGGATTTCCCCAGCGTCCCCAAAGAAACCTACGAGGCGCTGAAGCTTGATCGGTCAGCCAGCCCCAAACAGCTGCATGAGGCGTTGGTGAAACGCTATCTGGATCCAGCCGAAGGCTTTGGGAAAGGGAAGTACGGCCAGTATTGGGAGCCGATCCCATTCAGTAAGTACCTGGACCCTGCTTCCTTCTACAAACCACCGACATCGGTCAAGGACATCGCGACACGCGAGCAGTGCGTGAAATGCCACACCGACGAATCGCCGGGCTGGGTGGCTATGTGGAAGAGGAGCGCCCACGCCAATCTGGACAAGATCCGCAAGCTCACCCCCAAAGATGATACCTACTACAAGAAAGCGAAGCTGGAAGCGATTGAGACGAACCTCCGCTCGCTCGGCAAACTCGGCGAAAAAGAGCATTTGAAAGAAGTTGGCTGCATTGACTGCCACTATGATATCAACACGACGAAGAAGGCGGACCATCGCAAGGACATCCGAATGGCGACCGCCGACGTGTGTGCCAACTGCCACCTGCAGGAGTTCGCAGAGCGCGAGTCCGAGCGCGACACGATCACCTGGCCGAAGGACCAGTGGCCGAAGGGCCGTCCGTCACACGCGCTGGACTACAGGGCCAATGTAGAGGTGGAAGTCTACGCCGGGATGTCGCAGCGCGAGATCGCCGACGGCTGCACCCAGTGCCACATCAATCAGAACAAGTGCGACATGTGCCATACCAGGCATGAATTCTCGGTGGCTGACTCGCGCAAGCCTGAGGCCTGCGGTACCTGCCACAGCGGCGCCGACCACATCAACTGGGAAGCCTACACCATGTCGAAGCATGGTAAGCAGTATGAAGCAAAGGGGAAGAGCTGGAATTGGAACGTGGAACTCAAGGACGGGATTGCTAAGGGCGGGCAGGCCGCACCCACCTGCGCGAGCTGTCACTTGGAGTACCAAGGGAAGTTCACTCACAACGTGGTGCGTAAAGTCCGCTGGGCGAACTATCCCTTTGTGCCAGGCATCCGAGAAAACATCAAGACCGCCTGGGCCGATAAGCGCCTGGATGCTTGGGTCAAGACCTGTACCCAGTGCCACTCTGAGAGCCACACCCGTGCCTACCTAGAGTATATGGACAATGGCACCTATTCGGGGCTTGATAAATACGATGAGGCGCACGAGATAGTTCATCAGCAGTACAAGGACGGTCTCCTCACCGGCCAGAAGACCAACCGACCGAAGCCTCCGGCGCCGGTCCCACCGGGGTTTGAGCAATTCTTCCAGATATACTGGTCGAAGGGCAACAACCCTGCAGCGATCGAGCTTAAACTCTTTGAAATGGCTGAAGACCATCTGGTGCAGCTGCACGTGGCCCTCGCCCACCAACATTGGGGGTTCACCTATACCGTCGGCTGGGCGGCGATGAACAGGGCATATGTCGAAATCAATGACGAAGACACCAAGCTCAAGGAGAAACTGGAGTTGATGGATCGGGTGGCTAAGCTCGAAGGGGGCAAAACGAGTCTGCTTGACTTCTTCGACGGCACAGACGGGAAGATCACACTCGGTAGTGTGGGTGGTGGTATGCTGCTGACCGGCGGCATCGCGCTCGTCGGATGGAGCAGACGCAAGAAGAACAGGCGGTGACAACTGGCGCAGCGCAGACGATGGAAGGTGCGCTGACGCGACCAAGCAACAGAATCCTCCCGTCGCTGGGAATTTTCCTGGTGGCGGGAGGTTTTCTTGTGTTCGGCTGGCTCGCGTACTTGTGGCTCAGTCCAGGGTCTGCACCTTACCACTATAAGTTAGTGGAAGAGGGCGGTGTCGACAAGTTCGGCAAGCTCGGACTTGAGGCCTGGCCCGATCTCGGGATCAGCAAACATGAGGTTCTAGTCGAGGGGGTGGACCAACCGGTAGCCTTGGCCTATCTTGCGCGACGCGGCAATGCCCCGCCTGTCATGCTTAGCTGGGAAAACCACAGCGGCGAGCCAGTGGCCTTCCTCGACGGCAAGCTCTCGGAGTTGACCGCACTAGCGACGGCCATCACTAAGCATGTCCCGAAAGACGCGGTTATCCTCGCATGGTGGGACACCTCGCGTCAGATCAATTTGCTGACGGGGTACGAAACGATATTCAACTCGCATCTAAGCCAACCCCCTATCATGCCTTCGCTTTGGCGCGCCAGAAGCGGAGCGATCCAGAAATACGAACGCGAGTTCTGGAGAAGCCCGGCGAGCGCAGAAGAGAGTCAGAAATTCCAACGTTTCGCCGACGCGCTGGCGGCGGATCCGAAAGAGGGCGCGGCCATGCTGCGCGAATTGGCCGGCGGGCGTGAGGCCTATGTCGCGGTTCATCTTTCGGACCTCTATAAACTCGGGCTGATGCGCCCCGAGCGTCTTGGTGTCGCCTACAAGGACTTCCCCTTGAAGGGCGGCGACGTCCATGGGTTGAGCGGGATGGTGAAGCGCTGGCTGGCGGACAACAACTACACCGCGTATTCGGTGCACGGGCTCTCGGAGAACTTGGTGCGCGCCTACTTCCTGGCCGATGCCAAGAGCGGCAACGCACTGCTCGCGCAGATGCTGCCCTTCACGACCACGCAGCCTCTTGAGTTGAAAACTGTACAGCTCGTCTATCAATACGGCGGTTATTGGGTGTATAAGATTCCACCTATGCAGACGTCCAGTGACTGATTTTTTTAGTGGCTGAGGTGGGATTACCCGTCCTTGTAAATCTTTTAAACTGACGATAGAGTGAAACCATGAGCATTTTTTATAGTGCGGCCACGAGCAGTTTTTCTTAGAAAGGAGATACCGTGAAGCATTCCATGACATACGCACTCGCCGCTGCGGCGTTGTTCGCAATCTTAGTCGGAAGCGCTGCCGCCGAAACCCCGTTCGAGGGCCGGAAGAAATGCAGTAATTGTCACAAAAGTGAGGCCGACTCGTGGATCAAGACCGCCCACGCCAAAGCTGTCGACTCGCTCAAAGCCGACAGGGACAAGGACAAGAACAAAGCCATGGTCAAGGCCAAACTCGACCCTAAGAAGGACTACACCAAGGATAAGGATTGTATCGGCTGCCACGTGACTGGGTTCGGGGTGGAAGGAGGGTATGAAATTACGGAGCCGGACAAGTTCTTGGTAGGTGTAGGCTGCGAATCCTGCCATGGGGCGGGCCCAGACTATCGCAAGGTTCACCGCAAGGCGGGTGAGGCTTTTGAAAAGACGAAAAAGGTCACGCCGCGCGAGTCCCTCGCGGAAGCCGGACAAGACTTTGAGTTCATTGAGAAGTGCAACGCCTGCCATTTGAACTATGAAGGCTCGCCGTGGAAGGGTGTAAAGAAACCGTACACGCCGTTCACTCCCAAGGTGGACAAGAAGTATGATTTCGACTTCGAGAAGTCCGTGCGTAACAATAAGGCCATGCATGAACACTTCAAACTAGCGGGCACGTTTGATGGTCCGCCAACCCCGAAGTTTCATGAGGAGTTCCAAAAGGATGCCAAACCGGCCGAGATAGGCAAGGAGGAGTAATGGCAGGGCAGTGGTCGGGCGGTGCCATACTTCTCGGTGCAGTTCTTGCGGTCGGATCGATTGTCGTGGTATTCGGTGGCGAGGCCGCCATATCCAGGACCGAGTTCTGCGTGAGCTGCCATTCCGAGACCTATCCGTATGAGGAGTTGAAAAAATCCTCACACTGGGGCGCTCTCGGCGCCGATCCCGGCTGCAAGGACTGCCACGTCCCCCAGGGTTTGTCCAACTTCCACAAGGCGGTATGGACGCATGTGGTGGATGGACTGCCGTTCCTGATAGATGAGTTCACCGTCGATTACTCTACGATCGAGAAATTCAACGAGCGACGCCCGGAGGCTGCCTACAGGGCGCGCATGAAACTAAAGGGGTGGGACAGTTCCACCTGCCGGGCTTGCCACAAGAATACAAAGCCTCCCGGAGCGTCTGCTAAGGCTGCGCACAAGAAGATGGAAACGGAGGGCGCAACCTGCATAGATTGCCATCAGAACCTGGTGCATAAGAAAGTCCCCGAGCATGACCTCAATGCCAGCTTGGCGCAGGGCAAGATGGTCTTGAAGGAGAAAGAAAAAGAAAAAGACTGATCCGCGGCGATCTCGGAACCTACGTGAGCCTTGAGTTGCTAGAAACCTGCCTCGTTGACCCGCCGGACCCTTGCCGCATACGAATGGTGGCGGTTAACAGTTCACTATCACAATCCTCTACGACCCGACAGTCGAGTGTAAGCAACGTGCTTAAGAGGGGCTGAAATCAGCAAGATCGAGAATGTTACGCCATTTCCCACAAATTAGTGCCGCGTATGCTCATAGGAAACGGGATTACGTTATTGCGGCATTTACTATTGTGTGCGTAGCGGTCTGTATGTTGTGTGAAGCAAGCGCGAATTTGCAAATACAATATGCCCTAGGGTTTATCGCGGTGGCATGTCTCACTGGGTTTTTGCGTGGAGAAAATAGAGAAGTAAGAATGCAGGTTCTCGTTGCCGTCGCCTTTACGACAATTGGCGAATATGTTGCGTCTGTCTGTATGGGTGGATACATCTATCGGTTTGAGAACGTACCGGCCTATGTGCCGTTTGGTCACGGAATGGTGTATTTAACCTCCATTGCATTGGCGCGGTCCGGGCTGTTTTTACGACATGCCAGAGCAATCGCCACAACTGTGGTATTGCTAGGCGGCGCATGGTCAATTTGGGGAATCAGCGGATATGCAGATCATGGTGATTCAGGGGGTGCGTTACTATTTAGTGTGTTCTTAATCTGTCTTTTTAAAGGTCGCTCGCCATTGGTGTATCTCGCGGCCTTCTTTATTACTACATGGCTGGAGATACTTGGTACAGCGGCTGGAGCCTGGAGATGGGCGGATGTAGATCCTGTGTTTGGATTGTCTCAGGGAAACCCGCCAAGCGGTGTTGCCGTCTGGTATTGCCTGGTTGATGCGGTAGCTCTCAGCGGAGGCCCGCTATTATCGCGCGGCCTGAAAAATGTCAGTGAGTGGTATAACTCTGGAGTCTCTCTCCCCAGACCAGTGGAGAAAGTTTCAGCCCTTTTAGGTTTCCGGGGGGATAAGCGGGAAGATTTCCGAGCGCAGATACTCCTGACCTCGCAGGCCATAAGCACGTCGCTGAAGAACCAGGATTTTGTTGTTGAGCCTCTCGATAAAACCTAATTCCAGTTCCACTTCAATCGTATAATGGCGATCGTGTGATGGCATCTTAGCGTCGCAACAGTCCTTTGAGCAGGTCTCGGCCCTGTTGCTTTAAGTCTTCTGGTTTCGTCGTCCCTTTTAGTAGTTCACCAACCGCTTCTTCAACCTTCTTCTGCACCTGTTCATGAACTTTCCCGGTTAGGCCCTTCATATCTAACCCATACGATGGCGTCTGTGCTGTTCCGGTAATCATCAGGGGAAGACTCAGGCGGCCTTCTTTCATCGCGAGCTTGGCGGCGGGCGATGAACGGGCGATCGTCCGGCTTAAGTCCTGCGACAGGTTGAGGTTCATGGTGAGGTTCAGCGTCTGATCGAATCCGATGGTGCCTCCTCCTGTGGCCTGAAAGTCGTGGCTATCCATCAAGAGCCGTTGGACGTGGATGATCCCTTGCTTAATGGCGAGATCGGTCTCGATCGTTGAAAAAGCCGTTGCCTTGGCGTTATCAAACGAGATGCCGGCGACTTTGAGGATGGAGATGGCTTCCTGAAGCAGATTCACACCTTCGATCTTGCCGTCTTTTACAGCCACGTGTCCCGTGCCTTCCAAGGATTTCGTGAGGTCTGGCATGGACCATCCACGGCCTTGCACGTCGAGGTCGGCTCCTGCCGTTCCGCTGATCGACACCTGGGTGGTTGCCAGGGCATTGAGCGCCGAACTGAGTTGCATCCCTTGAATCGTCATCTTGCCTGTGAACGGTGGTGTCTCAGAGCCGGACGTAACCCTTCCCTCTGCCGTCACCTGTCCATCGAAGAGTTGAAAGGAGAAGTTCCGTAACAGCACGTCCTGGCCTTGTACTTCAGCTTCAATCTGGAGATTTTTCACATCAACTGGTTTCTGTAATGGTAGGGTGACCGGCAGATTGGAGGTATTGATGACGGGCGCACTGATGTTCAGGCTGGCGTTTCGCCCGACTGTTTTTCCGGTGATGGCGAAATCTGTTTTTCCCAATGCGAGTTGGAGATTGATTGCATCAATATCCGCGGATTCTTTCAAGGGGCCAAAGGTACCGTCCAGCCTCACCGGAAGATTAATCGGTTGGATGAGCATTCCAACATGGAGCCTCGGGGATTGGCCGAGCCGAACGGATCGGAGGAGGAGCTCCATATCCTGTAAGATATACTCGGTCGGCTTGGCAGCTGACAGATCTTGATAGGTGAGTTTCCCGCTCGCGATGGAGACTCGATCCACGGCCAGCAGTGTCAGGATTTTGAGCGGACCTTCGGTCGATGGAATGGGCGCCCGCGATGGAGTTTTAGGCAGCGCAACGCCTGTACGACCGATGGTCGAGATGTTCAGAACGCCATTCTTGTTCTTGATGACCGTAATAACAGGATTACGGAGCATGATTTCTTCTACCTCTACCTTGCCGCTGAGTAAAGGCAGGAGTTTGACTCCGACGTCCAGCGACGTGAGCGAGGCAAAGCGGCTTGAGCCGAATGCCGGATCGTCCAGCACGTCAAACCCGGCCACCCTGGCACCGATCCGCGGCCAGATAGTCAGGCGGATGTCTTGCAGCTGAACCTTGCGGTTGAGCGCGTCTTCGATGAGTGGTTTGTATTGATCTTGATACTTGTTGAGGTCAATCAGGAAGGGAAGCGCCAGGATTACTCCAACCACCAGAACCACTACAATAAGCAAACCTATGACGATTTTCATCAGCGCGCCTCCTTACGAGCTTCAGCCAGTATAGGAAAGGGCTTGCCCACGGTCAATGTGAGTTAGTGAGTCTATGGAAAACAAAGGGGGGGACAGATTAGCAGGATGCTGAAAAAGTCCGCCAGCAGCGTTCTCGCATCGTTCAGATCCTCAACGTACCCCAGAGGGTACGCCTCCGGTCTTCACTCGCTGCGGCCTTGCTGGACGGCCTTTTTGAGCATCCTGCAAGGGTGTTCTCCCGTTGGGCCGCTCGACTGAGCTCGTCGCAGGCACACGTGCGGACCAGTGAAGTTCTAGCGGTTCACAGAGTTGTTACTCAGCCTTCTAGGATTCTAGATTTGAAAGGATCCGTTCAGCTGAATCAACCGTAACACTGTTTGGTCACGTCACAGGGGGCGCTGTCCAGGCGCACCAGATACGCCGGGGAATACGCCGGGGCGGGTAGGCATTTCGTCTGGGGCGCGGGAGGGGCTTGGTTGATCGGTCTGGAGGGAAGCAGAAGGAGTGATGGCCGATACTTCATTTGAGCAGGCGCTTTCTTGACCGTTATGGGCACTGACCGCAAAGTAATAGAGAGTATTAGGTTCAAGGTTTGTGACCGTGGCTGACGGGGAGACAACGGACATGGAACTTTCGTATGCGCAGCTACCTGGTTGACCAGGTGATTGCTGGCCGTAATATACGAAATAGGAATGGACTGAGGAGTCTGGAACTGGGTCCCATGCGAGAGACATGGCGATTCCTGTGTCTGCTGGCGTCGATGCCTGGCCCTCGCCGTCGCCGCATCCGGTCAGCAATGGCATCATCGTAAGCAGAAGGCTCGCAACCATGGCGGTCAGACGTAGTGGTATACAAATGGTCTTTGTGACTCTGGTCCGCGGTAAGAAGAATTGTTGCTTGCTCAAAGCGCTCATGTGCTAATGCATAGAAGAAGCGGGTATGGTTGAGTTGATTCAGGTTCGATCTACTTCGTGCGAGATGCTGGGCAAGAAGGAGAGCGCGATTGGGGTTAGAGCAAAGAATGTGCCATGATTGTGCGCTATAACCATTTGATTTATTTATGCATGTAGAAGGAGCCGTGGTTGCTTAAGATACTGGGTTTGTATCACCTGAAGGAGAGGCCCTACAGATCTTGTTCCGCCGGAAGAGCGGTGGGCTTTCCCTCGCCCTGCTCATCCATCCAGTGCCTATGAATGTGCGTGAGAGTCGGATCGTGGATGGCCGTGAATGGCTTCTGCAAATTGAGGGTCAGACCGAGAGACCTGGCGTGACCATGCAGTTATCTCTTGCCGGTAAAGAGTAATAGGTGGAGTAGTGCTGGGGGGAGTGAGCCTTGTTCGAATGTGTGCCGGTTGTCGCCAGGCGGTGGATGATGACGGCTCCGGTGGAGGGCTCGGCTGTCGATAGTCGGGTCGGTATTCCTTCCCTTCTCCCTTATGGGACGGTCCTGTCCCGAAAAAATCGAAACAGTAAGTAGGCATTGAGCATCGTCATGATCGTGAGGATACTGTACGTGGTGAATTCAGTGGCTAGGTTCAATTCGATGAGCACCCTAGACAGTCCGAATGTGACGACCAAGGCATCGAAGGCCATACAGATCCGCCTGAACGATTCAGGGTCCATCCAACGAATGAGATAGCTCCCGAGAGGAATTCCCAGAAGGACGCTGGGGACGATATACGGAATGATCTCCATGCTGCTGGTGCTGTAGAGTCCAATGAAATAATAGGCGATTCCCGTCAATGCCGCTTCACCCACTCGAATGACGCCAAGCGCGGCCCGGAAATCCTGTTTGGCATACCCTTGATTATTGAAAAGGAGCGCAAGGGGAGGGCCTGAGATGGTGGTGACGGAATATAGGGTTCCGATTCCCATTCCGAAGGGTATCGCGATGGCTTTTTCGGCTTGGATGGGTTTTCTGATACCGGCAGCTTGGAGCAGAATCAATGGCAACAGCATGAAGTAGGTCACAAACTTGACCCACGCCGGATGAACGAGGGAGAGAATATAGCTGCCGATGGAGACACCGATCAGAAGACCGATCAGAATGGGCGCCACGCGCCACCAAATGTTCGGGATGCTCTTGCGGTTGATGAAGAGGACGTATCCATTGATCACCAATTCCACGAGCACCAACGCCGGATTCAGAATACGATTGGTGTAAAAGAGCAGTGCGACGGGAACCGTAATCGAAGAAAATCCGTACCCCAAGGCGCCATTGATGGTGGCTGCCACGAACGTGATCAGCACGAGCACGACTTGATCCATGATTATTCTTTGCGATGCCCGGAGACGAAGTCGTCGAGCGTGTAGTGGTCCAGGATATCGGCAATCGCATCACGCACCGAACCCATCACATGCTGCACCGGACATTGGGCATGTTCGGCATAGGGGCAGTCTCCGCATTTCTGATAGGCCGTCTTGCTCACACATCCGATGGGAGCGAGGGGGCCATCCAAAATGCGGATCACTTGGCCGAGGGTAATCTCTCCCGGAGACTTGATCAGTGCGTAGCCGCCCTTCATCCCTCGACGACTAGAGAGGAGGCCGGCTCGTTTCAGTGCCAGGAGGATCTGTTCAAGAAATTCGACCGGGATATGTTGGCGCGTCGCGATCTGATGCCGCTGTAGCGTCATCTTGCCATGCACGAGGGTGAGTTCGAGCAGTGCACGAAGTCCGTACTCGCTTTTTTTCGAGAGCTTCATGTAAGGTCGAAATAATACCGAGTGAGTTAATCAAGAATTACGACAATAAAGCGCCACGCCTGCTCCCGTCAAGAGCCGATCTGAAAAGTTTGTGCGGGATAATTCATGGGGCTCTGATCTCCAACGCCCATCCATTCAGCAGAGACAACCTGTGCAACTCCTTGATCCTAGAGGGGTTGTTCCTTGACAGGCTCTGCGCATTCCTGTTAGTTTCTCCGCTCATTTCAACGCGTCTGGCAGGCTGCGGGAAAACTATTTCGACAAGCTAGGACTTCGATGGTTCGCACGTGTGACCTAACGGGAGAACACCCTTGCAGGATGCTCAAAAAGGCTGTCCAGCAAGGCCGCAGCAAGTGAAGGCCCGAGGCGTACCCTCTGGAGTACGTTGAGGGTCTGAACGATGCGAGAACGCTGCTGGCGGGATTTTTCAGCATCCTGCTAGTGCGAGAATTCAGACCTCCGCAATAACGACTGGACAGTTCGTGACCTTCCAGGATCTCATTCTCACGTTGCATCACTACTGGGCCGAGCAAGGCTGTGTCATTCATCAACCCTATGATCTGGAAATGGGGGCAGGCACCTTTCATCCAGCCACGTTCCTCAGGTCCCTTGGTCCGGAGCCCTGGCGGGCGGCCTATCCCCAACCATGCCGGCGTCCCACGGATGGACGATACGGCGAGAATCCGAATCGCATGCAGCACTATTATCAGTATCAGGTCGTGCTGAAGCCGGCGCCGGACAACATTCAAGCGTTGTACTTGGAGAGTCTGGCTCAATTGGGGATTAACCCGAAGCAGCACGACATCCGTTTCATTCAAGACGACTGGGAGTCCCCCACTCTGGGCGCTTGGGGCCTGGGCTGGGAGGTGCGTCTTGATGGGATGGAGATCACCCAGTTCACTTATTTTCAAGAAATCGGCGGGATCGAGCTCAATCCCATTACCGTTGAAATCACATACGGGACTGAACGCATCGCGATGTACCTGCAACAGGTGAATACCGTTTTTGACCTCGCCTGGAACGACAGTATCAAGTATGGGGACATCCATCACGAGACCGAGGTTCAGGGATCACGCTACAACTTCGAAGAAGCCGATGTGACCATGCTCATGACCGCCTTTCAATCGTATGAATCCGAGTGTAAGCGGTTGCTCACGCAGACCGACAAGCGGCTGACGCTGCCGGCCTACGACTACTGCATCAAGTCATCTCATGTGTTCAACCTGCTCGATGCCCGCGGGGCGATTAGCGTGGCCGAGCGGACCGGCTACATCGGCCGCGTACGGGCGCTGGCCCGCCACTGTGCCGAACGGTACATCGAAGAGCGCACGACGATGGGCCATCCGCTCATCGAGCGCGAGAAATCCACGAGAGGGTTTCGACCGAAAGTCGGTTCTGGCCGTACGACAGCTCGCTCATGAAAAATACGTCAACGAAGATGGTTCAACCTAAGGCCCATTCGTCGGGCACGGCTGAGCTGTTGCTCGAAATTGGTGTTGAGGAGTTGCCGTACCAATTTATCGCTCCTGCTCTCTCCTCGCTGACAGAACAAGCTGCCTTCGCCTTTGGTTACCACAGGCTTTCATCCGGTTCGATCAACGCGTATGGAACACCACGACGGCTTTTGTTGGTAGTTGAGCGCCTCGCAATTCACCAAGCAGCTTTCACCAATGAAGCCATGGGGCCGTCGAAGTCCGTCGCATTCGATCAGGCTGGCCAGCCGACCAAAGCCGCGATTGGTTTCGCGAGGGGTCAAGGCGTGCCGGTCGAGAGTCTCCGAGTGAGGCAAACGCCTAGAGGCGAATATCTGTTTGCCGTCAAGGAGGATGCGGGTCGCCCGACCAAGACAGTCCTGCTCGAAATCCTGCCGCAGATTGTCGGCGAACTGTCTTTCCCCAAAGCGATGAAGTGGAATGAAGCGGGTATGAGGTTCGCCCGTCCAGTCCGCTGGCTCGTTGCGCTGTATGGCGGGGCGGTCTTGCCGATTGAGGTCGCGGGTATCAAGGCGGGCAACAAAACTTACGGCCATCGCGTGATGGGGACCGGCAAGGCCATCACGATTTCGGATCATTCGTCCTATTGCAGATTGTTGAAACAGCAGGGTGTGTTGCCGGATCAGGAAGAGCGTCGTGTCACTATCCGTGAACAGCTGGAGAAGATCTGCAAAGGCGCAGGCCTAGGGCTCAATGCCGACGAGGATTTGCTGGAACAGGCGGTGTTCACGACTGAATGGCCCTGTTCCATCCTCGGAAGTTTCAAGCTGGAGTATCTCGCGGTGCCGTCAGAAGTCTTGATCACCTCGATGAAAGAACATCAAGGGTTCTTTTCACTACGCGATAAGAAAAGCGGATCGCTTGCTGCGCATTTCATTGCGGTCGCGAACAACGAACTCAAGAACATGTCGTTGATTCGTGAAGGCAACGAGCGGGTTCTGGCTGCGCGTCTGGCCGATGCAAAGTTCTTTTTTGACGAAGACCGGAAGGTCAAGCTCGGGGAACGTGTGACAAAACTTGCCGGTGTCACGTTCCACCAGAAGCTCGGAACCATGGAGAAAAAACAGCAACGAGTCAGGAAGCTGGCCGGCTTCATCGCTTCGAGTGTGCGGCCTCAGGACGGCAAACTGAAACAGGCTTGCGAGAGGGCCGCGGATCTGTGCAAGGCCGACCTTCTCACCGGTGTGGTCGGCGAGTTTCCGGAACTGCAGGGCATCATGGGGGGCGAGTACGCGAAACATGACGGTGAGTCTGAGGCGGTCAGTCAGGCCATCAGGGAGCAGTATCTGCCGCGATCGATCGAAGGTGAATTGCCACGAACCATCGCTGGTCAGGTGCTGTCGTTGGCCGACCGATTGGATTCGGTGGCGGCGTTCTTCCACGTGGGTCTCGTACCGACCGGATCGGAAGATCCCTTTGCTCTGCGCAGAAATGCCACGGCCATCGTCCGGATTATTCTTGAGGGAAACCTGCGCATCAACTTGGGGCGCCACATCGATAATGCGAGAAACCTGGTCATCGGCGACGGCTTCAAGGGGGTTCCAGATTCCGAGCAGGAGGGACGGCGCCGGATGACGGAATTCATTTTTGAGCGGGTTCGACACTATGGCAGCGTCGTCCACGCGTTGCGAGGTGATGTCATCGAAGCGGTGCTCAAGCCGGCCCATGACAAGGCGCTGGATCTCGTTGATCTTGTTCTGAGAATGAAGGCGCTGGAATCCGTGACAACGAAGCCGGAGTTCGATCCGTTGATCGTCGGCTTCAAGCGGGCGCACCGGCTTGTCGAGAAAGAGCGGTGGGATCGCAAGCCGGTCGATGAGGCACGGTTCCAACATCCGACTGAGTCGGCGCTCTACCAGGCCACGGTGGAAGAACGGGAGAAGATGATGTCTGCGATGACCCGTGGGGAGTATGGCCAGGCCCTGGACGCGTTGGTGCGTCTGAAGCCTGCCATCGATGCATTCTTCGCAGCGGTCATGGTCAATGCGGAGGATCCGGCCGTCCGGAATAACCGATTGTCGCTGCTCCAGGAAATAGATGACTTCTTCAACTCATTCGCGGACTTTTCGCAGATTGTGGTACAAGGGGGGTAGAGCGTGGAATGGTACCCATGCTGGTCTCCTGCTCCCGGAGCGCGCGCCCGAGGACGGGGCTCGCTCGACGGCCGCAATGAGACCAGCATGGGTACCATTCCTAGGGAGAGATAGACGAGGGAACAACATAGGGGCAGTACGGTATGGAGCAGTCCATGGGTACAGCGTCTCTTTCCCAACCATCATCAGACGATCAACGTCGGGCGAGGAAAGTCCGTCGGTTCACCATCGCCGTGTCTCTTGCCATGATAATTCTCTGCAACGCGATCGTTCTGGCTGGGTTATGGGCCAGTGGGATTAACCTCGATGAACTGGTAACGACCCCCGATGTATTCAATTCCAAACAGGATATTTGTCTCCGGCTCGGCTGGCAGTCCGTTACGGGAGCAGCGGAACCGGTGCGTCTCTGCTCGGAATGGATCAATCTATCCGATCCGTCCGGCAAGACTCATCAGATTCAACGGGAGATCAAGCTTCGGCACGGGCCGGACGGGCAGTATTATGTGGATCAGGGGGGTTACGCCGACTATCGGTTGCTCATATTGGTGCTGGCTATCGTGGCAGTCATTGCGTTCGGGCTGGTGGCGAAATGGTATCTGGTCGGCCGGTATCGGCTGCGTCTCGAATCCGCCGCCGGCCACGGGGCATCACTCATCCATTGAATTGGACTGAAGTCAACGCAAAGGAGAGGGCAGCGTGGCGAAAAAATACGTGTACTACTTTGGTGACGGCTTGGCCGAAGGGACCTCCAACATGAAAGAACTCCTCGGCGGGAAGGGCGCCGGGCTTGCCGAAATGACGAATCTCGGCATTTCTGTTCCACCAGGCTTCACGATTTCCACCGAAGCCTGCGTCGAATATTACAAGAACGGGAAACAGTATCCTCCCGGCATGTGGGACGCCGCGTTGAAATCGCTCAAGCGGGTCGAGCGGTCGATGGGCATGGGGTTCGGCGATCCTGAGCGGCCGTTGCTGGTCTCGGTCCGGTCCGGCGCCCGGGCTTCGATGCCGGGGATGATGGACACGGTGCTGAATGTCGGTCTGACGACCAAGACGGTCGAGGGGCTGGCGGCAAAAACACGCAATGATCGGTTTGCCCAGGACAGCTATCGGCGCTTTGTGTCCATGTACGGCAGCATCGTCATGGGGGTCCCGCGCGAACATTTCGAAGCGATCCTCAAGCACAAGAAGGCCGAGGTGGGGGTGACGCACGAGACCCATCTCGATGCGCGGCATCTCCGGGAATTGGTTTCCAGCTTTAAGGCGCTCATCAAGGAAGAAACGAAGAAAGAGTTCCCCGATGAGCCGCTCGAACAGCTTCGCTTGGCTGTCAACGCCGTCTTTTCCTCCTGGTTCGGCGCGCGGGCCGTCACCTATCGGCGCCTCTATGGGATTCCCGACTCGTGGGGCACGGCCATCAATGTGGTGGCGATGGTATTCGGCAACATGGGGGAGACAAGCGGCACCGGTGTGGCGTTCACGCGCGATCCAGCCTCCGGCGGCAAGAACTTTTTCGGCGAGTGCTTGATGAATGCCCAAGGCGAGGATGTTGTAGCCGGCATCAGGACTCCGCTTCCGGTCAATGCACTCGCCAAGAATGTGCCGGAGGCCTACAAAGAACTGGAGCACACTTACAAGAAGCTCGAAAAACATTACCGGGACATGCTCGATTTGGAATTTACGATCCAAGAGGGCAAGCTCTATATGCTGCAAACCCGGGTCGGCAAACGGACCGGTATCGCCGCCGTGAAGATTGCGGTCGATATGGTCAGAGAAGGCCTCATCTCGAAGCAGGAAGCGGTGCAGCGGATCGGGCCGGAGCAATTGGCGCAATATCTCTATCCGATTTTCGACACGAAAGAAGAGTCGAAATCCAATCCCCTGGGCAAAGGGCTCCCAGCCGGTCCTGGGGCGGCAGCCGGGAAGATTGCTCTCACTCCCGATCGGGCTGTGACGATGAAAGCGGCTGGTACCCGCGTGGTGTTGGTCAGGCAGGAAACGAGCCCGGACGATATTCATGGGATGAACGCTGCAGCAGGATTCTTGACGGCGCGGGGAGGGATGACATCCCACGCAGCGGTGGTCGCCCGGCAAATGGGCAAGGTCTGCGTGGCCGGCTGTGAAGCGGTGGAAGTGCTGGACGGACAGTCCGTTCGCATCGGGGCCAAAGTGTTCCGCGAGGGGGACTATCTTTCGATCAACGGTTCGACCGGCAATGTGTATGAGGGGGACCTGCCCGTCGTCGAATCTGAGATCATTCAGGTCATTCAAGGCAAGTTGGATGCGAAGAAGTCGGACAAGTACCAGCGCTTCGCATTGATTCTGTCATGGGCCGACCGCGTGCGGAAGCTTCATGTCCGCGCCAATGCGGACGTGCCGGATCAGGCGAAAATTGCGCGCGGCTTCGGTGCGGAAGGGATTGGACTCTGTCGGACGGAGCATATGTTCTTCGCCGAGGATCGCATCCCGATTATGCAGAAGATGATCTTGGCGCGGACCAAAGAGGAGCGGGAAAAGTTTCTCGATCAGCTCCTGCCGCTGCAAAAAAAGGATTTTATCGGGCTCTATCGCGAGATGGCAGGCTATCCGGTCACCATTCGTCTGCTCGATCCGCCGTTGCACGAATTTCTGCCGAAGCGTGAAGACCTGATGGTGGAGATTGCGCAGCTGGAGTTGACCGGGCGCGACGGAGCCAGGCTCGAAGAAATGCGCCGGTTGCTGACCCGCGTCGAGGAACTCCACGAGTTCAATCCCATGCTCGGGTTACGAGGGTGCCGACTCGGGATTACTATGCCGGAGATTACCCGCATGCAGGCGCGGGCCATCATGGAGGCTGCATGCGAGCTGGCCAAGGAAGGGAAGAAGATCGTCCCGGAGATCATGATCCCGCTGGTGGGGATGGTCTCGGAAATGAAGGCGCAGAAAGATTTGATCCGCGAAGCGGCGCAGGAGACGATGAAGCGGTACAACGTGAAGCTCTCCTATCTCGTGGGCACGATGATCGAACTGCCGCGTGCCGCCGTGACGGCTGATCGTATTGCGACAGAAGCGGAGTTCTTTTCGTTCGGAACGAACGACCTCACCCAAACCACGTTCGGTTTTTCCCGTGACGATGCCGCGAAGTTCATCGATTTTTATCGAACGGCGAACATTCTGGAATCCGATCCCTTCGCGGTGCTCGATCGAGAAGGGGTGGGGGCCTTGATGAAGCAGGCCATCGCCGGAGGCCGGAAGACCCGTCCCGGGATTAAGCTCGGCATCTGCGGTGAGCACGGAGGTGATCCCAGTTCCGTTGAGTTCTGCCATGAACTCGGATTGGACTACGTGAGCTGCTCGCCCTATCGTGTTCCCATTGCGCGGCTTGCGGCGGCCCATGGGGCGTTGGCCGAAGCCGTATCGAGCAGTTCCCTCCCGCCGCGCAAGGTTTCAGGGGCGCGTGCGAAGGCGAAGAAGGCGACGATGAAGACCACGAAGACGAAGTCGGCTCAGCTGCCTCGCAGCCGATCGCGCGTCACGCGCAAGAAACGGTGACTGCCACCACACCGCATCTCTACCTCATGACCCTGGCGCTCCGTCTCGCGGCGAAGGGCCGGGGCAAGACCAGCCCGAATCCCATGGTCGGCGCCCTCGTGGTCAAGAACGGCCGCATCGTGGGCCGCGGGTATCACCACGGTCCAGGACAACCTCACGCAGAAATTCTTGCGCTCAAGCAAGCGGGGCCACGCGCCCGTGGCGCGACGCTGTACGTCACGCTCGAACCCTGTTGCCACCTCCTCAAACGAACCCCACCTTGCGTGCCTGCAGTTGTTCAATCCGGAGTGCGACAGGTGGTGGTGGCGATGGCTGATCCCAATATTATGGTTAAAGGACGAGGGATTGCCGCCTTACGCCGTGCCGGAATCACGGTGACGAGGGGTATTGCGCAAGAGGAAGCTGCGCGGTTGAATCGCGCCTATCTCCACTGGGTGAGGACTGGCCGCCCCTACGTAACTCTGAAAGCTGGAATGACATTGGATGGGAAGGTGGCTACGGCAAAGGGGGAGTCTCGATGGATTACTGGTCCGCGCGCGCGACAAGACGCGCATCGACTCCGGAGTCAGGTGGATGCCGTGGTCGTCGGGGTCGGCACCGTGCTCAAGGATAATCCCACTCTGACGGCGAGACTGTCCGATCGCCCACTGAGGCTGGCACGGCGGCAACCGTTGCGTGTCGTGCTCGATAGCCAACTCAGGATGCCACCGACGGCGACGGTCTGTGCCAAGCAGGACCAAGCAAAGACGTTGATCGTGACCACGAGTCGTGCATCCCGGTCACGCCGCCATCCATTTGAACGGGCAGGAGTGGAAGTCGTGTCCCTCTCGACGAAGAACGGGCGCGTCTCGTTTCCAGCCCTGCTGACGATGCTGGGCAAGCGCGGGATCACGTCCGTGCTCATCGAGGGAGGCAGCACCGTCAATGCCGCAGCGTTACGCGAAAAACTGGTCAATCACGTCGTGCTCTATCTCGCTCCTACTCTTATGGGAGGGCAGGATGCTAAGGCTGTGATCGGCGACCGTAGCCCGAAGCGCTTGGCCCAGGCACTGACATTACGCCACGTCACGGTTCGTCACATCGGGAAAGATATAGTCGTGGAAGGAGATCTGTGAAGCGCAGGCTTCTCTCAGGTGTCCTTGTTGTGACCCTTGCGGGATTCGCCGTTTGTGGAATGGATGCGGCCACTTATCGGAGGGACCGTGACATGCCTTACCGGATGAGGACGTGGCCTTCTTGAAACATGCGCTGGAGAATCTGTCGCATTCCAGCGGCGCGACCCAATCCAGGACAACTTCACCATGACGACGTCGCGCAGCTTTACGTTGCTCTGCACCGTCGGCGTGTTTTGCTTTATCAGCTACAACATGGTCCGGATGCCGGTGTTGGCGCTGTTTGCAGAATCACTAGGGGCCAGTCCTGAGCGCATCGGGCTCATCGTGTCGGTCTCCACGCTTACCGGGGTGTTCCTTAAGTTGCCGTCCGGCGCGCTGTCCGACATCTACGGTCGGCGGTTCCTCTTACGGATCGGCGTGGTGGCCTTCGGGTTCCCGCCGTTTTTGTACCCCTGGGTGACAGATCTCGATGCACTGACCGCCTTGCGCTTCTTCCATGGGATGGCCACCGCCATCTTCGCGCCGAGTGCATTGGCGACCGTAGCCGATCTCTATCGAGAACGGCGAGGCGCCGCGCTCGGCACCTACACGGCCTCGACGCAATCCGGTGCGTTACTTGGGCCGTTTATCGGCGGCTATCTGATCTACGCCTCGGGATTTCCCGCTGCCTTTGTGACGGCCGGCATTGTCGGCTGCATCGCCATTGCCATCTTCTATAGCCTGCACCTCACACCGCCTCCCCCGCGTATTCAGGAGAAGGGGATGGCCCCGCTGATGGCGGAGATGTGGAAGGGCTTCCGGGTGGTAGCCAAGAATCGCAAGGTCCTCATTACCAGCTCGACCGACGCAGCCAAGATGATTGCGAACGGGGCCTTGATGGCCTTTCTCCCGCTCTATGGTGTCTCGGCGGGATTGAATCCTGGAGAAGTCGGGCTGTTGTTTACGGTCCAGGCCCTCACGTCGCTTGTCTCCAAGCCGATTATGGGTCGGGTGTCCGATAGCGTAGGGCGTCAGCCGCTCATCGTCATCGGCCTCGTCATCTGCGCGGCGACCTTTGTCTGTATCCCTCAAGTGTCGATGCTGTGGTTGTTATTGCTGCTCTCGGCGGGCTTCGGATTTGGCGAAGCCGTCGTCTCCTCCTCGTCATCCGCGCTGGTCGCGGACAGTTCCGAGTTCAAGACGCTCGGGGCGGGAATGGGCATGCAAGGGACAATCGGAGACATCGGCCATGCCAGCGGGCCTCTTCTGGCAGGGGTTCTGATCGCGCACCTGAACTATGCCAACGCCTTTGCCATCATCGCCGGCCTGCAACTCGTCGCGGCGGCGGTGTTCTGGATGACGATGAGACGGATGTAGTCTCACTCCTATATAATGGACCGGTGATGAACACCGTAGCGACAGAGAATATCATCATTGGCACGCTGGCCGGTATCGGCGTGATCGCGCTGCTTGTGATGTTTGTCTATGTCGTGAAACGGATCATGAGAGAAGAGTAATGTTTACGGGCATCGTCGAAGAATTGGGCGCCATCATCTCGATCGACAAGACCCTCGCCGGAACGAGGATGACGATTCTAGCCTCAGCGGTGATGGGCGACCTCAAAATCGGGGACAGCATCAGCGTCAACGGCGCCTGTCTGACCGTGGTGAACAAGACCGAACACAATTTCTCCGTGGAGATCTCTCCCGAAACGAGGTCCGTGACCACCCTCGGGCAACTCACTACCGGCGCACCGCTGAATCTGGAACGGGCGATGAAGCTCAACGAACGGCTCGGCGGGCATCTTGTGGCTGGTCACGTGGACGGCATCGGCACGGTTCGCAATCGCCAACAGGATGGGAACGCCATCCTGTTCACGATCGAGGCCCCGCCGGAGATTCTGCGCCATTGTATCGTGAAAGGGTCCGTCACCGTCGACGGCATCAGCCTGACGATCAACCAGGTGACAGATCGTGGGTTCTCCGTCTCGATTATTCCGCACACTGCGAAGGTCACTACCCTGGGCCTCAAGCAAGCCGGCGATCAGGTCAATCTCGAATCAGACCTGATCGGGAAATACGTCGAACGTCTGCTGCAGGAACGGGGACAGCTTCCCGCCAAGCCCACCCCCATCGTTGACAAAGACTTCCTCCAGAAGCGCGGCCTCCTCTAACAGGATGCCCCAAAAGTCCGCCAGCTTCGTTCTCGGCTCATCGAAATCCTCAACGTACCCGAGAGGGTACGCCTCCGGTTTCGACTCGCCTGCGGCCTTGCTGAACGGACTTTTTGAGCATCCTGTGGTAAATAGTTTTTCCGCAGTTGCTACCAAGATAGTAGGGCGAGACTCGCGAGATGGGCGAGACGAAGTGGAGATCCAATCGGTCCATGTCGCGCTTTTCTCGCTAGTCCCGCTCTTCTCGCATCAAGAAATGAGGCCGCTATGGCTAAACGTCTAACCGTGGATCGACTGTTGTCGAAACTTGGAATTGCCTCCCGGGGAACGAGCCAGGAATGGATCCGTGCAGGGCGAGTCCGCATCAATGGTCGAGTCATACTCGATCCGGCCACGTGGGTCTTGTGGCCGAAAGTTTCTGTCTCGATCGATGACCAACCGATTCAAGACTCGGTCAAACGATTTTTCCTCTTTCATAAACCCAAAGGGGTCATCACGACGCACAACGACGAGAAGGGCCGTAAGACGATCTTCGATGTGCTGTCGCCGGACTTAGGGTACATGCATGCCGTCGGGAGGCTCGATCAGGCGACCAGTGGGCTCCTCCTGCTCACCAACGATTCGGCACTGTCGAGCTTTCTCACCGATCAGGCAAATAAAATCATGAGAACGTACTTGGTCACCGTGCGAGGAGAATTCACTGAGGCACAAGCCACAGAGGCCGGAGTTGGAGTGGTCGATGGTGGCGAGCGTCTCCAGTGCCACAGCGTGAAGATCCAGAAGAATTCCGGACGCGAATCACACCTGGAAGTGGTCCTGACCCAGGGGAAAAACCGTGAAATCCGAAGACTGTTCAAGGCCTTGGGGCATGAAGTGACCAGGCTCAGACGCATTCAATACGGTCCCTTCAAACTGGAAGATCTCCCGTCCGGCGCATGGCGCGAAATCCCGATCGAAGACGTGAGGAAATCGCTCCGACTGTGACCAACTCATTTGTGGTCTGTCTGGTTTCTCTGGTTTATCCGGTTAGTCTGATTGCCGAGCCCTCCATCTCTTCAAACGAGGCGACCGGCTCCAATAAGTCAATAGTCATATGCCCGACCCCGAATTCCCGACACTTGCCTATGCACCTCCGTCGCGAACTGGCGGGTCTAGGTCTCTTATTTCTTGTCGTTGTCTACCACCAAATATCTCGGTGGAACCAACCTATCATCCGTGCCCGATGTCTCCGCTTCGAGGGCGATCTTTCCGGTCCGTTGGTCTACGTCTTTTGTGGTGCCGTTCAGTGTGTGGGGAGTACTGCCAAGGTTCATTAGTTCAGGAGTAGTAACGGACAGGACTACGCCGAGTGCTACGACACCTTGGAACCTCATGACAACTCGGACAACTTTGACAACTCCTATAGATTTCCACTTGTCCATGGGATTTCCCTCCTTACGACATAGGAATTCGTTCCGAATGGCTCGGAAACGTCACAGCCTCTCATGAGCCTGTGATAATTCCTGTGTGGGATAAGTCAATGACCTGAGGGAAATTCTTTCTTGACTACTGCTTCCTTTGGCATGAGGGAACTTGACGGACTCAATAGCCTGGGATAACTCAGCGATCGATATCGACAGAGAACCTATATACACTCTCGATTCTACATCCCCCCGAATGCGTGCCCTAACAGTCTGCGACTCAGGAGAAAAAACTGGGACACCTATGAAAAAAGCTGTCAAGAGGCACAGGGGGATTCTTGCGGTCTGAGCGATCGGAGACTCCGGAACAGCCACTGTAGTAGTTCGCATCTTTGCCTGTATCACTAGAGATGATGTGGGAGTCGTGTTCTTTTCTCCTTATTCGGCAGCCAGATTGTATACGTCCCCTTGCCCATCGCCGTCATCCGCACCTGCCCTGTTCGGCTCAAACGATCGACTTCGAGAAAAACCTGGTTCCAGGTGAGCTCTGGTACGCTCAGCACCAACTCATCGAGTTGACAACCAGGAGCACGGTGCACCGCGTCGAGGATTCTGTCAGCAATAGTTCCTAGCTGTGACATGGCGATCCCTCTCTTCTAAGCATCCGAGTGTCCCAACCCTGCCCCTTGGCTGGGACCATTCCTCTTACCCAACCTTCCCCAGATACGGGAAAGGATGGGCAAAGGGCGCTACTGTTTGGGCATGCGAGTCGCCTCAGTGACCGGCGGTTCAATCTTGATTTGAGGCCCTTGAATCGTTGGCAGTTGACCAGCTCCCTGCGGCTTCAGCAACCTGGCATTATTGGGATCTACCAGCTTCTGACCCGTGTGCGCGTCCTCTGACGCGGCGGCGTTGCTGAGGGATTGCTCAACGGTCAGATTTTTTGCCCGGTATCGTTGGCATACTCTCCGCCCGATGGATACCCGGGATGCTTGGGCAGCATCGACGGATTGGCGGAGGCGAGAGTGGCAACTCCTACCAACACAATCCCGGTCATCACGATTGTATAGAATTTCATGGCCTGCCCTCCTTTCAGTGAAGACACCACCACCGTCTCGGCCAGGGATGATCCCGATACCGAACCGGGGAATCTTCCCTGTCAGAGTTGCGACTCGCTGAAGCAAGAGCCGGCAATCGTGATGTGCGACATCCAAGAATGCCGCGCTTCAGAAAGAGGCTGGCGTAGGAGCTGCGGGGACCGTGGGATCCATTGCGCGGGTGAGAATGCGACGCGCGTAGGAGAGAGCAGTCGAGGTAACTGGTACGTCAGGGCCTTATGCTACGCGTGAAGGAACGACGGGTCAAGAGGGTAGTTTTCGGGGGGAAAGTCACCCGCTGCCGACGCGATTGAGTCGCAATATTGGGAATGTCAAACAAGGGAAAGGGGAGGAGGGGAGGACTTAGCAGGCTGCTCAAAAAGGCCAGACTTCTCACCCGCCCATCCCTGACGCGCCGAGACGCGCCTTGTCCCCGGCAAGGCCGCAGCGAGCTATCACTTAATAAGGGGTGGTTGGGATGATCCCAACTGCGCGCGGAAGCCCTCTGGTTTTCCCTACTTCGCCCTCCTTCTATTGAATGCCTGCCTGGCGTTGCAGCCACCTGACATACTTCACGATCTGATCGACATCCTGAGGAGTGACGCCTTCGACCTTCGGCATGTTGCCGAACTCCCAATGGTGCGCCCTGACGCCGTTGGCCGCCGCATATTGGAAGGCCTGATCCCCGTGATGGTGTGGCTCGTAGATCTTATGCACTAAAGGAGGTCCGTGGTCGGTCCCCGCCGCTTGTTTCCCATGACAGGCCGCACAATTTGCGTTGAATGTGGTTTCGCCCACTTGGAACTCGGCCGGCACAGGACCAACCCCGACCGTTTGTATTGGTTGCGAGGAGTCGCAGGCCGCGAGGAGGCCTAGCCCTAGCAAATACACTCCGATCTGAAGTCTTGGCGTCATCGGGATTTTCATGGAATTAGCACCTCTGATCTTGTTCATTTGGTCTGTTCGGTCTGTCTGGTTTGTTTGGTTGAACTGGACTAATTAGATGAACCAGACGGACTAGACTTGTCCTCACGGCGAACCTTCGAAGTTCCTGAATGTCGCAATAGTTTTCCCCCAGCCTACTAGAGCCGGGCACCGAACAGGATGTTCAAACAGGATGGCCAGCAAGGCCGCAGGCGAATCGAAACCAGAGGAGGTACCGACCGCACTCCGTGGGGCCGTTCGCCCGTACAATGGATCTTGGCGAACGGAAAAACCCCTCCAGCACCTCCGATCTCTGAAAATCTCAATCGGTACGTTGAGGATTTCGATGAGTCGAGAACGACGTTGGCCGCCTGTTTCAACGTCCTGAGGTTATCGCATATGCGATGGGATCCACAACCCCAGCCTTCGCAAATCCCTCCCGCCGGATCACACAACTATCGCATCGCCCACAAGCCTGGTCCCCCACCGGATCGTAACAACTATGGGTCAGATGAAACGGGACATGCAGTTCGATCCCTTGCCGGATGATTTCCGCTTTCGTCAGCATCAGCAAGGGGGCTTTGACATGGAGGGGGTTCCCTTCCGTGCCGGCTTTCGTGCCTTCCTTCACCGCCACTTCAAACGCGCGAATGAATTCAGGCCGGCAGTCTGGATAACCGGAATAGTCGAGCACGTTCGCGCCAAAATAAATGAGAGACGCCCCCACGACCTCCGCATGCGCTGCCGCAATCGAGAGAAAGATGAGATTGCGTCCCGGCACATAGGTGACAGGAATGGTCTGGCTACGCTCGTTACCCTCTCGGTCCTTGGGCACTGCCGCCGGGCCGGTGAGCGCTGACCCGCCGATGGCGCGAAGGTCCAGATTCATCACCAAATGATTCGCCACGCCCAAGGCGGCTGCGACCTGCCGAGCCCGCTCCACCTCCACCGCATGCCGTTGTCCGTAGGCCATCGTGAGGAAGAAGAGCTCGCAACCCTCCTGCTTGGCAATAGCCGCCGTGACAGTGGAATCCAGCCCTCCGCTCGCCAAGACGACCGCGCGATGATTCGTTAGTTTCATCAAACCCACTCCCACTAAGGACGCAGGGCACCAAGCGTCGTCACAGAACGCGAGCCTCGTCTGACGAGAGAAGAGCCAAGCTCATGATTGAAGGGATGCGGGCCATATGAGGCAGGAACCGGCAGCTTTCGCGGAAGAACAGCTAGTCGCGATCTTCTTCTCGCTCGATTTTTTCCAGGAGCTCTTCTTTCGACTGACACTCGACGCAGAGCTTTGCAAACGGGACGGCTTCCAATCTCCGCTCACTGATCTCTACGCCACACTCCGCGCAGATACCATAGGTGCCCTCGCTGAGCCTCGTCAACGCTTCATCGATGGCCTGCCGGCGGCGATTGCGCATTTCCATCAAGGAAATGCCCAGCTCGCGATCGAGATCCATGAGGGCTTGATCGCCGACGTCGCGCGCAGATTCAAGCCGCCGTTGTTTATCTTCACTGAGGGATTGGCCCAGACTCCCCTCAATCTCTTTGAGAATTTCCTGGCGTTTCCGCATCAACATCTGATGGAGGACTTGGCGGCGGCGCTCCCGGTCTTCGCGTTCTTTCGCCGATTCTTTCGGTTTGGCAGCCAGGGGAGACACGGCCATGCTGATAGGTTTTTCGAGGGCCACAACTGGAGCGCGCTTTGGTTTACTCGCTGGCTTTGCGAGCTTCGCCCGCACCTTGGCCTTCGCTACCGGTTTCTTCTTGGCGGGGGTTTTTGTTGCCATGGCGGGTACTACTCCTGGGGTGAACGTCGAATAGCTGAAAAAAGTTCGGCATTCATAGCACGGCGCTCCCGCCTTTTACAAGAGGTTGTGGGAAAGAGGCTGAGAAGGGCTAGGAATAGAGGATTGTCGAGTGGATAGGGTGGCCGACCAGTTTATCTCGACCCTTAAGGCCCTGGAGTTCCACGAGAAAGTCGAGCCCGGCGATCTCTCCTCCCAACTGCCGAACGAGAGACACCGTCGCGGCCGCTGTGCCCCCTGTGGCCAACAAGTCATCCACGATCAGCACCCGTTCTCCCACACCAATCGCATCGCGGTGGATGGCAAGGGAGTTCGAACCGTATTCGAGGCTGTATTTAACTTCAAAACTGTCGGCGGGCAACTTGCCGGGTTTCCGGACTGGAACGAACCCGGCGTTCAACCGATTCGCCAGTAGCCCACCGAAAATGAACCCACGCGATTCAATACCGATGACTTTGGCGATTCGCTGTCCCTGATAGTAGGCGGTTAATTCATCGGCGATCGACGACAGGGCGCGGGAGTCTTTGAGCAGCGTGGTGATATCGTAGAAGAGAATACCTGGCTTGGGGAAATCGGGGACCTCGCGAATGAGGGCGCGATAATTGACGGGGGGCATCGATCAGAGCAAGTCGGCTTGTGTCATGGTTCTGCGTTCAATGGTATGGCGCAAACGCGCCAAGGCGGCCATTTCAATCTGCCGGACCCGCTCGCGGGTCAACCCCATCTCCCGGCCGATTTCTTCCAACGTCTTGGCCTCACTCCCATCGAGCCCAAACCTCGACATAATAACAGTTTGCTCCTTCTCAGGCAACTCCTGCACCCACTCCATCATCTCCGCCCGGCGCATCACCCCCTCGGCCGTATCGGCAGGCGAGACACATGAAGGGTCCTCGATCACATCGCGCAAGAACGTATCCCCCCCCTCATTGATCGGACTGTCCAACGAACAGGTCGTGCGGACCACTTGCTTGAGATCCAACACCGTTTCGTCCGTCGTCTTCAACCGTACCGCTACTTCCGACGCCGTCGGTTCTCGTCCGAGTTCCTGAACGAGCTGCTCCACCTTGGCGAGATAACGATTCAGCCGCTCTACCACATGCACCGGCAACCGCACGAGCTTTCCCTGATTGATAATCGCTCGTTCGATATACTGTCGGATCCACCAGGACGCATACGTACTGAAGCGAAACCCGCGCTTATAGTTGAATTTTTCGACGGCCTTGATAAGCCCAAGATTGCCCTCTTCGATGACATCGGAGAAGGGGAACCCTCGATGCATATATCGCTTACCGATACTGATCACCAGACGGAGATTCGATTCGATCATCTCTTGGCGAGCCTGCTCGTCCCCCGCCATGACCCGCTTGCCCAGTTGCTGCTCTTGCTTAAACGTCAGCAAGGTCGAGTGACGGATCTCGCGCAGGTAGCACTTGAGGGTATCCAATCCTTCGGAGCGGCGACTCGGCTTTTCCTCGCCGATCGACGACTCGTCTACACCCGACGACGCGGCGGTGCCCTCGTCGTCATGGTCGACGACGTGTCGGCGCGCTTCGCCCAGATCGTGTAACTCCTCTCCTCCTCGCGCCATACGTTCCGTCGCTCCTAGCTGGTTCCCTTAACCCACATTATTCACGAAGGCTTCTACTGCAACCGCCGATACGCCGCTGCGACAAGCCTGACGGCGGGCGGACTCGCCGCTCGGTCGGTCAACATACTGTTTCAAGTATGCCTCCCTCCCTCGCGGCTCCGTGCGCCCGTCTCGCTTGGCGTCTCGGCGGTTTCATCACGAACCCCCAAGAATAATGTGGGTTAGTACCACACTTGAAAATCTGAAAATCGCCCTGTCGCCGGACTCCACTCCACTTCAACGGCTGCCACTCGCGACGCCGGCGGCCCAGTCTTTACGTCTTCGATCAGGATGAGAATCTTGTCTTTGGGGCCTTCAACTTCAAGTTCGACTCGGCCATCATCGAGATTCCTGACACCGCCGCAGAGTCCTCGTTGCGATGCGACGCGAGCCGCAAACGCTCGATACCCGACTCCTTGGACCTTTCCCTTCACAAACAGCCTCGCTCGGAGAGCTGCCGGTTCAATCGGTTCGGCCATACACTTAACCCGGACTATTCATGAATAACTGCTACGTCGTCCGATCCGCTCTCCCGGTGGGGCTTTTCTCGTTCGGCCTCCTCGACGGACCGCATGTACGCCTACGTCGGCCTTACTTGCGAGAAGCCCCGGTAGGCTTCGGTCTCGAACGCCTCGCGACGGCATTCATGAATAATCCGGGTTAGACAGACCGCGCATTACAACGATGCCTAGCCAACGAACGGATACTCTCATACCTCCGCAGAGGCGTCACGCGTTTTGCGATTCCGCGCGAGTGAATTTTGCACAATGGTTCTGAAAAGAAAAATGGAAACGCCGGAGGGGTTTATCCGCTGGCCCTCGTAACGATAAATCGATAAAGAGGCCAGCGGCACGAGCAAGTGGAGATTAGGGAGGAACGAAACACTAGAGGGGTTTATCCCATCGCCTCAATAGAAGAATAGGCTCCGGGTCGAGCAGGCTCTGTATGGTATTGAAAGAGAAGATACCGAGGGGTTTATCCGCCCGCATCAGATTCGATAAAACGAAAATGAGCGGGCGGCACGAGCAAGCTTTGTTTGGTCGGGGCGAGAGGATTTGAACCTCCGACCCCTGCGTCCCGAACGCAGTGCGCTACCGGGCTGCGCTACGCCCCGACAAAATCAACAGAACCACGAAGCGAGGGGCGATTGTCTTACATTAGGGGGTCGAAACGCAAGCCATGGGCATCGGCCACCCCTCGACAGGTAATCTTGCCGCCAGACAGGTTCACCCCTTTCGCCAGTCCAGCGTCTGCCCGCACTGCCTCTTTCACCCCCTGCGAGGCCAGACGCAGAAGATACGGAAGTGTGGCATTCGTCAACGCGGCAGTCGAAGTACGTGGAACAATCCCTGGCATATTGGCAACACAATAATGGAGCACCCCGTCCACCATATAGACCGGATCCGAATGGGTCGTGGGTTTCGTGGTGTCGAAGCAGCCGCCTTGATCAACCGCGACGTCCACCACCACAGCTCCTGGCTTCATGCGCGCCACCAGTCCACGCGAGACCAACTTGGGCGCTCGAGCCCCAGGAACGAGGACCGCCCCGATCACAAGATCTGCGGCTAATACTGACTCGTCAATCGCAGCTTGTGTGGAGGCACGCGTCACAATACGACCACGATACAATTCGTCGAGTGCCCGGAGCCGTTCAAGGTCGAGATTGATCACCGTCACTTGAGCCCCCATCCCGACAGCAATCCGAGTCGCCGCGCTACCCACCACCCCAGCTCCAAGCACCACGACCTTCCCCGGCTCTACCCCAGGCACACCGGCCAAGAGAAGCCCGCGCCCTCCTTGGGTCTTTTCCAGATAGCGCGCGCCAATCTGCACCGACATCCGCCCCGCGATTTCGCTCATCGGCTTGAGCATCGGCCGTGTGCCGTCTTTCGCCTCGATCGTCTCGTAAGCAATCGCCGTGATCGTGGTATTCAGGAGGGCCTTCGTGAGATCCGGCCAGGAAGCCAAATGCAGATAGGTAAACAGGGTTTGACCCGGACGGAAGAACTGGCACTCGGAAAGCAGCGGTTCCTTGACCTTCACAATGAGCGTCGCCTGGTGAAACAGCTGCTCTATTGATTCTGCCATGGTCGCGCCGGCACTCAGGTAGTCCTCATCTGCGTATCCGCTGCCGACTCCGGCCGATGGTTCGATCCAGACGTCATGGCCGGCCTGACGCAAAGCCCGCACCCCATCGGGCGTGACACTGACACGATACTCATGATCCTTGATCTCTTTTGGGACCCCGATGACCATGAACTCCCCTCCAATCGTGCTGTGCACGGCGGTTGTCGATCCATTATATACGCTCTCATGAGATTTTCTGCACGCGATTCGACCTCCTCGCTCGGTGGACACTCCCGAGAATGCTGGTGTAAGATGCGCACGTTTCTGGGACCTTGGATTGTATGGAGGCGCGCATGGACCCTTCGAACGGATCGTGTCATGCCTGCGGAGCCACCGGCGGCCCGCTCATGAAGTTTTCACTGGGCAAGGATTTCTTCGGCCGTCCATACGACCGTCTCTCTCCTTCCTCCGATCAAAGTCCAAAATGGTATTGCGAATCCTGTTCGCTGCACAAGAACCTGCAGCGGGATTTCCGCGATATTCGCGCCGAGTACGACAAACTGAGCGCCGGTCAGGGGTCAGAACTCGCCAAGAGCGACGAGTTGCGCCGCGCGTCCGTGCGGCTGCGGGAAATCATGATCATTCTGGATGCCGCGCAGGGACAATCTCCGCTGCTTGCAGGCGACGACGTCAGGCTTCTGATGGGGCGGCTCAATACGGCCACCATGCCGGCCTAGCGCGATTGCACCATGACACCGTTTCAGCGTCATATTTTCGTCTGCATCAATCAACGGCCCAAGGACGATCCGCGCGGCTGCTGCGCCGACCGGGGATCGGAAAAACTCCACGCCCATTTCAAGAGCGAAACGAAACGTCTGAATCTCAAAGGGCTGGTGCGGGCAAATAAAGCCGGTTGCCTCGACCATTGTTCAATGGGACCCAGCGTCGTCATCTACCCGGAAGGAGTCTGGTACTGGGTCGCCAACGAAGCCGACGTGACGGAAATCATGGAGCGCCACGTCATCAAGGGAGAGGTCGTGACCCGTCTCATCATGCCCGATCACCCAGTTCCCACGACACTCCCTCCGCTCAAATCGTAGCCTCGCACAAAAAGGATCGTTATGGCCGTCGAAGAAAAGTGGAAAGCCAACCTGGAAAAGGTGGCCTTCATGAAGCAGTTTCCGGGGTTACTCGGAAACTGGGATGTCTTGGCGGGAAAAACTATCAAGGACGTCATCCCGCTCAAGGGGAAACAGGGAGCCGCCGTGCTGGTGTGCACCGATGGCACCTTCACCATCGTTCCTCCGATGGCGACGGAGCCATACGAGTTGGGCGAGGCGTTGACTGTGGCACGGGCGCTCCTCGAGCCTGCGCATCAGACGGCCTACGTGGAGTATGATCGACTGGCCAAGAAGGACAAAGACGCCCTCAAGTCAGCCAGGGTCGAAAAGATTCTCGGAGCGATTCACAACAATCTGGAGCAGATTCCGGAATTGAAAGATCGGTTGAAAGAACTTGTGAAGGAGTGGAAGTGAGCAGCCTCCCAGATAGAAACATGTTCGAGATCTTTTCCCAAGGTCTCTTTGAAGGAGTCAAGCCCATGATGATTATTCGCGATCACCTCATCCGCCATCCCGACCGCTGCACCCAGCAGGCCATCTGTGTTCCAATCTGCCCGACCGGCGCCTGGCTCTCGACTCCTCCCTACAAGTTCGATCCTTCGCGCTGTCTCGAAAGTTGTCGCCTCTGTTTGGACGCCTGCCCCTCGCAGGCAATCTATGCGGTGTTCAAGAAGGGGGAGAAGTTGCTGGAGCCACAAAAGAAGACGGGGTAGCCTGGCCGTCCCCTTTGCTCGCGCAACGCGTGGCCTCAGAAGGCCCTCGTTGGACGCGCGCAGTCGGGGATCAGCCAGCCCACCCCTTAGAGAGCCGAAGAGAAAAACTCGGTCAGTTCCAGCTTTCCTTCCCCACAGAGCAAGCGTGCGAATTTCGCTCTTGCGGCGAAAGTCCGCGCCAAGGCCCTGTCACACCCTTAGTGAGAGATCGAGGATCGGATCGCATGTGCGCTGCAAGTGCAGTGCATCTGTTCATGCGCGACTGAAGAAGGATAGAAAAGAAGACCATCGTTGGATACACGCAGTGGGGGATCAGCCAGCCCTCATAGACGAACTATCCAACTCCTTTTCTGTCACTCCACCAACTAGCCTATACGATCTGCTTTCGCAAGCGGCCCCAGTAGGCGGTGCCGGTGAAGCCGCAGGCGCCTGTGAAGGTCGTGAGCGCTATGATCTGGTAGACCTGGCTCCGAGGGATTTTCACTTTGACTGCGGGGTTCAAGAGATCGGGCGAATTCATGACGAGCTTCAGCGATTCGCCGGCGGAAAGAATCGGCCACATGCAGGATAATCGTAGACGAGTTTCAGATCGTGGAATCGCCATGGCGTAGAGCCAGCCTTGATCAAGATGTTCCACAGCCATACGGACAAGTTTACTCAGGACCGGCTGAAAACGTGCACGGTTCCGCTGGTCCAGTAAATCACGTCCGGTGAGTCCGGCTTCGGCCAGCATGGGCGCAGGCACATAGCAGCGGCCTTTCTGGAGATCATGCGCGACATCTTTCACAATGTTCGTGAGTTGAAGCCCCTTCCCAAATCTCACGCCGACCTCCGACATCTCCCGCACTTTCCACGAGGCCAACGCCTTCCGGTGTGCACACATCAAATCCGTCCAGAATTCTCCCACACAGCCAGCCACATAGTAGGTGTACCGATCCAGATCATCGAGCGTCTTCAGAGCCGTAAGATCTCCCGCTGACGTGCCGGGGAATACGGCGAGGTCCATCTCCATCCCCTGCGTGAGTGTCGTCATGAGCCGTTGCACCCGACGCCTATCGTCCGGCGCAAATGTTTGGAAGAGCTTGAAGCAATCTTCCAGTCGTTCAAGCAGGATGCGCTCGGCAGAATTCTGCTGGATTGGTCCTACCGCTTGCTGGATCTCTCGAACCTGTGTCCAGGCAATCTGATCGCTTACGAACTGAGCTTTGAGTTGGCCGAGTAAATCCAGCCGACGCGGACGGTCCATCAATTCCGTATCCGCAATCGTGTCCGCTGCTCGGGCAAACAGGTAGGCGAGGCTGACTTGATCGCGCACATCTGCCGGAACCACGACCAACGTCGTATAGAAGAGGCGGGACACTTGCTTGAGGAGATCGCGGAGCAATTCCTGCTTGGAGGGCTCTATGCTCGTAGCCACACCTATCGCACTTCCAACTTCCCTTCCATCCCTTTGTCGCGATGGCTGGGCAACGGCCAGAGCCGTTTGTCGCAGTAGATGGGAAATAGGCCGGGCTGAGGCGGCGTAAATGTAATGGTGACCGTCTTGCCGGCACTCACTTCCTGTTCGACGAATAAACTTCCCGCTGAGTCCTTGATGATAAAATTGTGCGGGGTAAATGTCGTCACACTGGTCAGCGTCAGTTCAACCGGCTTCCCAGCTTCGACAATCAAATGGTTGGGGCTATACGAATAGCTGTCAAGCATGACCGTGGCTCGCTGCACCCCGTCTGCCGCTACCGGGACTACCACAGGAGGTCCGGACTGAGCGGGTTCCGCTGCATGAACGATTGTCACGCCGACCGATGTCAGCAACCAGACAGTCGCCAGCATGTGGAGCAATCGCATACGCACCCCATTGATGAGCCAGTTCTAACAGGAAGGGCGGGAATGGGTCAACTTTGCCCAAGAGTTTCAGGCACTTCAGGCGCCTTGACCTTGGTACTAATGGAGTTATTTCTTTCAGCACATCGTCAACGCAATCTCGATGGAGATGCAATTCGCCGAATCGGTTAGTATAATCACTCTCACTGGTGACTCGCCCGAATAACGGAGCGAGTACATGGTTGTGAAGGAGGATCTCGATGAAGTGGATGAAAGGCATGTTCCTGCTGTTGGCTGCCAACATTCTGATTATGGTGACGCTCTCGCTCACCGTGCCTTTGCTTATCAATATCGTTCTGCCCATGTTCGGGATCGATCTGCAAGGAGCGGTCGACCTCAGCTCGTTAGTTTGGGCCCTCGCCTTCGGCTTTGGCGGTGCCTTTATCAGTCTGGCGTTTTCCAAACAAATGGCCCGGGCCATGTTGGATTGCCGCCAGATCAGCCAACCTCGGTCGCAGGCCGAACAGGTCATTTACGGCTCCGTCCAGGAAATCGCGCAACGGCTCCACATTACGATGCCTGAGGTGTGGGTCTACGAATCCCCCGATCCCAACGCCTTTGCGACCGGCCCCAGCAAGAACAACTCCATGGTGGCCGTCTCGACCGGGTTGTTGAGCAATCTTCAAGAGCAGGAAGTGCGTGCCGTCCTCGCCCATGAAATGGGACACGTTTACAACGGGGACATGTTCGCGACGACCGTTTTGGCGGGGCTGATGAATACCTTCGTGTACTACATCGCGATGTGGGTGCGTCGGTTCTTTGCAGAACGCGATCAAGTTGCTCTCGGGTTTGGATTGTCGATCCTGCTCCAGATCATCGTCAGTATCCTGGCCTCGGTCCTGATCTGCTGGTTTTCGCGTCAGCGCGAATATGGCGCGGATGCCTTTTCGGCCAAAGTGTACGGCAAGGACTCGATGATCTCGGCCCTTCGCGCGATCGATCGATGGGTTACCCGTTCACAGGTCGAATACTCTGGACAGGATGCGCTCGCGACGATGAAGATCTCCGGTAATTCGTCGGGCTTTATGCGTCTCTTTGCCACGCATCCGCCGATGGAAGCTCGCATTGACGCATTAGAACGACTCTAGCCGCAGGGTGTTCGATGGGAAGGTTGTGCCATACATTGGTGGGATTGTTCGCAGGAATTGGCTTGATCGCCGATGGCGGATCGAGCGACCTCGTGAATAATGCGGGCTAAAGCCCTCAGACTTTTCGATAAAATGAAATGTGCGCTCGATATTCCTGAATCGCAGCGGCCAGGGCTTGGCTGCCGCGAGGGATATTCGCATCCAGGGCATCTTCAATCCCGGGATCATCGATTTCCACATCATAGCGATCTTGTAGGTTTGTTCGAACAGGCCCTTGCGTCACCTCCCGTGGCATAAAAATCTCTTTCCAGATTTCTTTCTCGACCAGGCACACGTCTCTGAATCGCTCATAGAGCAGCGTCAGCTTTTCTTGATCCGTGACTTTGATACGCTCTCCCATCCTGTTCCTTTTCAATGACAATGGCCATGGCCGCCGAATTCACCGTCACTCGGCATCTGTGCTGTTAGCGCGTGATCCAGCAGGCCTACTTGTCCGGGCTCACCACACCGGCAGGAGCAGCACCCTCGACAATGGTAAACCGCATGGTGCCCACTTGATTGCCCGCATGAAAAGACTGTTGTCCGAGCGGCGCGATGAACAGTTTCACCAGATACGTCCCGACGTCCCAGGCGTCTCCGAACTTCTTGAGTTCCAGGAATCCATAGCGTTCATGCCCCGGCACTTCCAAGGTGTCTTTGCCGAGCGGCACGGATGAGAGGACGCCCTTCTCCCCCTCCAGAAACCATTGAGCGCTGAACTGGGTAGGATCTTCCAGCGGGGCTGACTCGAATACAATATAGATCGCGGGAATATCCCGAGGGAACACCGATCCCGGCTCGATGGGCTTCAGCCGAGGATCTTGCGAGTACCAGCCTTTTCGTCCGAACGTATCCCACTCGACGTCATACCCTTTGGCCATCTTGATCCAGGTAAAAAGGGATTGCGGGATACCCTTCTTCTGTTCGTCGAACGACGGGCTTTGCGTGGGATCGGCCTCGGTCGTCGCTTGCTCCTTCGGCGCAACCAGATCCCGCGCCTCGACTTCCTGCCAGACACACACGACAACGCTCAGGCCGGCAAACACGCTTGCCAGGAGCTGGTTCCCTATACTTCTGGTCTCTATCATTGGAGCCATTATAATCGCTGTCCACTCGTACCATGATGGTATCGAGAGATCAGCAAGGGGTCAATCACCGACGAACCAGCTGCTCGTCTATTTTCATTCCGCCTCCCTACCTTTTGTGCTACGCTCGATCGGAGCTCCCTCTCAGACGAGGATCATGTGCATCTGACACCGCCAGGACGTATACAAGAGACCACGCCAACCAACTCCCGGCCGCAGAGTGCCGGCGAGCGAGGCCTTCGCTACGGCCTCCGAGATGGCGCCTGCCAGGCCGTCACGCAAGGAAGCGGGGAACAATACCTCTCCGCTTTCGCCCTGCTTCTACATGCAAGCCCGTTCCAATTGAGCGTGCTGTCGGCGTTGCCCCAACTCATCGGGACAGGGGCTCAACTCGTCTCTGTTAAGTTATTGCAGTGGTTTCCCAATCGCAAAGCCCTTATCTCTGCCGGCACCGTTGGGCAAGCCTTCGCCTGGATTCCCATCGTGGTCCTGCCGCTGCTGCTTCCGCAGTGGGGTCCCTGGCTCGTCGTGGGGTGCGCCGCCGCCTATTTTGCTTGCGCCCAGTTCACCACGCCGGCTTGGAATAGCTTGATTGCCGATTGGCTCGACCAGCATGAACGAGGCGCCTATTTCGCACGCCGAGCCCAAATCATCGCCAGCCTCAGCTTCTTTGCGCTCTGCGGAGCCGGATGGTTGCTGAGCCTCTGGCAACATTCCACCGCCGCCTGGTGGGGATTCGTGTTGATCTTCGCATTGGCCGGAGGCGCTCGCATCCTCTCGGCTTTAGCCTTGTCCCCCGTTCAAGATGTGCATCCGACCGCTCACCGGGAGGCTCAGCAAGGATTTCGCGGCTTTTTTCGTCAGAGCGCGACAAAGGACTTCCGTCGCTTCCTGCTTTTCTCAGGCCTGATGCATGCGTCCGTGTTGATCGCCGGTCCATTTTTCGTCCTGTACATGTTACAGGATCTCCATCTGTCATACCTCGGTTACGGGGGATGGTTGGCTGCTGGCCTCCTCGGTCAACTCCTCACCCTGCAGGCCTGGGGCCAATTCGGGGACCGCTACGGAAACAAAGCCTTGTTGTCCATCACCGGCTTCACGGTGCCAATCTTGCCGATGTTGTACCTCGTGAGCACGAATCTGGTCTTTCTTCTGGCAGTCAATTTTTTAGGCGGCGTCATTTGGGCCGGCTTGGCATTGGGACTGCAAAATTATGTGTTCGATTCGGTCAGGCCGGAGGACCGCGCGAAAGCCATCGCGCTGTACAGCACGGTCAATGCCGTAGGATGGTCGGTGGGAGCCTTGCTTGGGAGCTGGTTAGTAGAGCGCCTTCCACCACGCATCGAGTGGGCAGGAGTCATCCTCCAGCCTGCATCCAATTTGCCTTTTGTCTTCTTTCTCTCAGGCGTCTTGCGGCTGCTGGTCTCGTCCAGCCTTCTTGGTACCTTCCATGAAGCGCGCCAAGTGGAGAGCATTCCTCGGCAACAACTCCTCTGGGAATTGCCGCTCGTGAGACCCGTTGCTCAGTTTGTGGTCTGGACCCTACCCAAATCGAACCGGTAGGAGCCTGTCCGACATTGCCTTCGTGACGAGGCGAAGGAGGTGCGGCCAGATGCAAGGCCGCAGGCCCGGAAAAACCGGAGGTGTATTCGCTGGAATACATTGAGGATCTTTTCGGGCCGAGAACGACGCAGATGGTCGCGGATCGTTCGCCGTAGTAGAACGGTCAATGTCGGACAGGCTCCTAGGGTTCCGGCCCCACTAAGGTGCCATCGGTGGCTGAGGGGCGCTCTCTTGTTCTTCTTGCTTGAGCTTCTCGAACGCCCGATCCGCATGGCTACGCACTTGATCCGCGGTCGGCGGTGGAGGGCCCTTCGTTCCATCGCTGGCGCAGGCCCCGACGACCGAGAACACCGCCAGACTCATCAGGCCTGCAACCATGGCTCGCTGCCATCTCTTAACATTTCCATGATAGATCAACATGCAGTCCCTCCCGCATTAACCCCCATTGCCTCAAGGACTCACCACCGCACCTAATTTACTCCCCTCAACCACCAGAACACTACTGCTCCCGTTGCACCCTCACCCGGTACGTGCGATACGTCATTGACTGGGTCCTGACGGCGCGGTATTGTCACCAACACACCATCTAAACTCCCTGAGGCTCCATGTCGCTACATGACCGTCTGACCGAAGATCTGAAACTGGCCATGAAGGCCCGCGACCAATTGCGGATGGATGTGATTCGCATGATCAAGGCCGCCGTGATGAATAGGGAAATGGAAATCAAGAAGGATCTCGACGATGCCGAAATGAGCCGCGTGATGACGACCATGATCAAGCAACGCCGGGAATCGGTCGAGCAATTTGAAAAAGGTAACCGAGCAGAACTCGCCGCAAAAGAACGGCAGGAAATTATCATTCTCGAATCCTATCTCCCTCAAGCCCTCTCTCTCGAGCAGCTCTCCACCGTCGTAGACGCGGTCATTCAGGAAACCGGCGCCCTATCTCTGAAAGAGATGGGCGCGGTGATGAAAGCCGTGATGGTCCGTGTGGCCGGCCAACCAGTAGACGGCAAGCAAATCAGCGACCTCGTCCGCGCCAAGCTCAAGTAGCCCCATCGGTACCTGCTATACTGAAAGGTGATTGCACGCACCGCATGTGCGAGAGCCTGGCAGGAATCGGCATGGGCATTCTTATCGTCGACGACTCTCCAGACCAACAGGTACTCCTTCGCGCAATCCTTGGGACGGCCGGCCATACGGATCTCCTGAGCGCCGACTCGGCAAAGACTGCGTTCCCGATGCTCGACATGGACGGCCAGGAGTCGCCCATCCAGATCGACTTGATTCTAATGGACATCCTCATGCCGGAGCTGGATGGAGTCGAAGCCTGTCGTCAGATCAAGAGCCGTCCACATCTTTGCGACATTCCCATCATCATGGTCACGGCCAAAAACGATCTCTCTAATCTCCAAGCCGCCTTTGCGGCTGGCGCGAATGATTACATCACCAAACCGGTGAACAGCGTGGAACTCCTGGCACGTGCCTCCTCCGCGCTGGCGCTGAAAAAGGAAATGGACTGCCGCAAAGCGCGTGAAGGGGAGCTCCGTCGCAGCAATGATTCGCTGCAGAAAGCGCTGCGTGATGTCAAAGTCCTCAGAGGACTCATCCCCATCTGCGCATCCTGTAAAAAGATCCGCAATGACGGCGGATTCTGGCAACAGTTGGAGGAATATATCGGCGAACATTCCGAGGCCGAATTCAGCCACGGCATCTGTCAGCACTGCGTCAAAAAGCTTTATCCTGGAGTTTCCCAGGACTAGCTGCTACGATTTCTCGGGCGCACCACTCGTCTTCACTGGAGTCAAAGCGTATGGGCATCTTGATCGTTGATGATTCGGCCGACGACCGCCTCTTGCTTCAGTCGATCCTTTCGGCTGCCGGCTACGACGATCTCCTGGTCGCCGACTCGGCCGCCGCCGCATTCAGTTTGCTTGGACTCGATGATGGGAAGCACGGCGCCGCCTCTCGAGTCGACCTGATTCTCATGGACATCGTCATGTCGGAGATGAACGGCATCGAAGCCTGCCGCCAGATCAAGGCGGTCGAACGATTCCGTGACACGCCCATCATGATGGTCACCGTGAAGACCGATCCCGTCGATCTCCAACTCGCCTTTGCCGCAGGCGCGCTCGACTACATCGGGAAACCCATCAACAAGATCGAGCTCTTGACTCGCGTCCGGTCGGTCCTGCGGCTGGTCCACGAGATCGACCGGCGGCGGGCCCGGGAGCAGGAACTCCTAGAGGTCATGCGTCAACTCCAGGAAGCGAACCAGATGCTGCTGCGCCTATCCAGTCTTGACGGCCTCACCGGCATTACCAACCGACGGCAATTTGATGACTTCTTGGACCAGGAATGGCGCCGTGCCGTTCGCGAATTGACGCCGCTCTCTCTGATCATGCTCGACATCGATAGTTTCAAATCCTACAACGATACCCTCGGCCATACGTCTGGCGACGAATGCCTCCGGCAGGTTGCCGCCGCCATCTCGGGAGCCGTCAACAGACCAGGAGACCTCGTCGCTCGGTACGGCGGCGACGAATTCGTGGTCGTCCTTCCCGGCACCCGTACGGACGGAGCGGCACAGGTGGCGGAATCGCTTCGGCAACGAATTGAGGCCCTCGGTATTACCCACTCCGACGGTGACTGCACCACCATCAGCGCGGGCTTCGCCAGTACGATCCCTAGCCGGAACACCTCACCCACCGATTTGATCAAGGCGGCGGATCAAGCGCTCTATCAAGCCAAGCAAGAAGGCCGCAATCGGACTAAACAAGCCGGCACTCTCTCTCTCGTCCCGCAGTCTCACAAGGACTAACCTTCTCCTCACCATGACCATGCCGGGGCCTCGACGAGATGTGCTGACGGCGATCGGCACAACGCTTACCGCGGCTGTCTCTGCAAACTTACTTTCATTCCCATCCCCGGACTCTCCACATGACGTACATGTCATCGACAGAGAAAGTGGGTGCGGCCATGGCTAAGAAAACGTCGCCGATTCGAGCGAATCGCACGGCCAAGCGACAACCAAAGCCTTCGGCGGCCCGTCGTTCACGGACCACACAGCCATCAAAGCGGCAACTACTCTCTTCCTTGCGCACAGAACCAACGGGGAATCGGGGACGTCACACGGGAGATATTACCGAACGCAAGCACCTTGACGACGTCGAACGCGAGCGGGCGCGCGTGTTGAAACAGCAACAGATTGCGCTGTGCGATCTGGCGAAGTACGATGCTACATATACCGGGAATCTCGAAGAGGCGTTGCGGATGATCACCGAAACGGGAAGCCAGGTGCTCGGAGTGGAACGGGCCAGCGTTTGGACATTCAACGAACAAGGGACCGCGATGGAACTGCTCAACCTCTATGAGCGGACCCCGAACCGGCATATCACCGGCGGCACCCTGGCCGCACAGGACTACCCGTCCTACTTCGAAGCCATCGCACATGAAGAGTATGCGATTGCTGCCCATGACGCTCATGCGGACGTCCGGACCAGGGAGTTTTCCCAATCCTATCTGACTCCACTCGGAATTGGAGCCATGCTGGATGCGCCGGTTCGACGCAGGGGGCATGTCATCGGTGTGTTGTGTCACGAACATGTCGGTGGACCGCGATCCTGGACGACGGAAGAAGTATATTTTTCCAGTTCGTTGGCCACCTTTATGACCCTCGCACTGGAAGTCCACCAACGCAGGGAGGCTGAGCAAGCCCTCGTCCTCGCCAAGGAAGCGGCGGAAATCGCCAGCCGGGCGAAGAGCGAGTTTCTGGCCAGCGTGAGCCACGAGATTCGGACGCCCATGAATGCGATTATCGGGATGGCAGATCTGCTATGGGAAACGGATCTGACCCCCGATCAACGAAAATACTTGCGCATTTTCCGCCGCGCAGGCGGAAATCTCTTGAGTCTGATCAACGACATTCTCGACCTGTCGAAAGTCGAGGTTGGCCATCTGGAGCTGGAATCAACCGCCTTTGATCTGAGCGACTTGGTTGAAAAAGCCATCGAGATTCTCGCCATGCGGGCCAATGAAAAAGGCCTCGAACTCGCCTGCCATCTTTCTCCTGACGTCCCCCGCGCCGTGATCGGAGACCCCAACCGCCTACACCAGATCCTTATCAACCTCATCAGCAACGCGATCAAATTCACCGAGTGCGGGTCAGTCACGGTGCGGGTCATGCAGGATCCGGAACTCCCCACGCCTGGAGCCATTCGATTTTCTGTTAGCGATACAGGGATCGGCATTCCGTCCGACAAGCTTGCTGCCATTTTTGAAAGCTTCACCCAAGCCCACGTCTCCATGACGCGTAAGTATGGGGGAACCGGTTTAGGCCTGACCATTTCAAGGCAATTAGCCGAGCTCATGAACGGACGAATCTTGGTGGAGAGTACCCTCGGCGTAGGCAGCACATTTCATTGCTGCGTGCAGCTCGCCGTGCAATCCAGCCCGACACCAATCCACGACAACGTCCAGGTCAATCTTCAAGGGGTCAGAACCCTCGTGGTTGATGACCATGCCACCAACCGCCTGATCCTTCGTGAAACCTTGGCGGCCTTGGGAGCAGAGGTGACGGATACTTCGTCAGGTCGTGAGGCCGTCGCTGAATGGCGGCGAGCCGCTGCTTCCGCACGACCCTACGAACTCTTGCTTCTCGACTGTCGCATGCCTGAGATGGATGGGTTCCAGGTCGCCGAAGAGATCAGACGGGCCAGCCCTCCCCAGGGCCTGACGATTGTGATGCTGGCCTCTGACCATTGGGCCGACGATATCGCCCGCACCTACGACATGGGACTGGGCGGTTATTTGATCAAACCCATCAGGAAATCGGATCTGCTCCAGACCATCAGCATCGCGCTCGACCGTTCCAAGGGCATCCAACCCACGATTGGTTCAGCACCAGCGGCTCCCATACCTCCTACCGAAGTCAGGGCACTTCGCATCTTATTGGTAGAAGATTCCCCGGACAATCAGGTGCTGGTCCGTTCCTATCTGAAGCAGACTCCCTATCGCCTCGATATCGCGGATCACGGAGCTATCGCGTTGGAGCTATTCAAGAACGGCTACTATGACCTAATCCTGATGGACATGCAGATGCCGGTGATGGATGGCTATGAGGCTACACAAGCGATCCGGGCCTGGGAGCGGGCGCATGACCTCCCCCCCACACAGGTGATTGCCTTGACCGCTCTGGCACTGAAAGAAGACGGGGCCAAGATTCTCGAGGCCGGTTGCAATGCCCATATGACCAAACCCATCAAGAAGCACACTCTCCTGGAAGTCCTCCAGGCTTGTAAAGGACGGCGTACCTCATGATCACGGGACCGAACAGAAACGCCGAGAACGTCATCACCTTGTACATCGACCCAGGTCTTGAAGAGATCGTTCCCGGATTTCTGGAGAATCGTCGACGTGACGTGCAGACACTAGAAACCGCGTTGCAAGAAAATAATCTGGCACAGATTCATATCATCGGTCATCGCATGAAGGGGGACGGTGGAGGATACGGGTTCGATGCCATCAGTATGATGGGGGCCGCCATAGAGCAAGCGGCAGCACGAGAAGACCGGGACGCGATCCAACGACATACCGCCGAACTCATCGACTTTCTCGCCCGCGTCACGGTGGTGTACCGGAGATGAATACTAGCAGGATGCTGAAAAAGTCCGCCAGCGGCGTTCTCGCTTCGCTCAGAAGCTCAACGTACCGAAGCGTACGCCTTCGCCTCTTCGCTCACTGCGGCCTTGCTGGCCGGCCTTTTTGAGCATCCTGCGCGGTTCTCCTGTTGCCCTAGATGTGCGGGTTATTGAATTTCTTCCGTGCCACAATAGTTTTTCCGCAGCCTGCTAGAGAAGTCTATCCAGTGTCATATTCATAAACAAATAGTTAGACGTCGGCACGAGCAAGGATGACGTATATGAAGAGAAATCACTTGGAGGGTTTATCCGGCGGCACTAATAGGGAGAGGCTTCGCCTGGTGAGCCGCCGGGGTGACACGAAGCTAGGCCGTGAAGAAGATCTCTTGAGGGGCTTATCCCGTCGCCAAGAACCATATTATAGGCTCCGGGTCGAGCGAGCTTGGTTTGGTGGAGGGCACCCGCTACCTGCTTTATTTTGCCCCACGATTCGAGTCCCGCTGCGAGTGCCGCAGGCTGACTCCAAGCGCGCTAACACTAAGACATAAGTCTGCCCACTACCGCTCTTTCCTCTTCCACCACTCCCACGGTGGTACCGGCTGCGGATCAGCCCACAACCCTTTCTGCCCCTCCCGTGCCTCAGTCTCTAACCTTCCAGCACCGTATCCCCCGGCGCATACTTCCGGTACCACTCGAAAGAGAATAATGGCAAGAGATGTAACGGTCTTGAGAGCCATGCATCTTACTCACATGGTGACGAGCTCTTTGAAGTCCAGTTTCGCGTTAGCCGCTTGTTCCTTTGCTGCCATTACGTACAAATTTTTGTACTTCTGCCGCTCAGGCAGGGGCAGTTACTCGGCAAGTCCTGGCATCGCATGGCGCCAAGCTCGTGGATTCTCGTCGGTTTTCGTCACACCAGAAATTTGCCTAGTAGATAGTTACCTGGTGGCACGGCGATTGCGCACTCACGGGCGGATGGGTACCGAAACCGTACCGAGCAGTACGCACGTAGTACGATGAAGACGCTGATGCTCGTGCTCCCAGGACTGATTGCGGTGCCGTGTTCTCTCAATCTCTCCGTCGCTGCCCCCTTCAATATGCGTCCATCATCACCCTGCCTGCGTGTGCGGTGTCCGCGCCTGGCGTGGCTCCTGTGTCGAGGATCAGCGCACCCACGCCATGTGGACGGATGGAGCATTCTGGGACACTGGCATCATCTCGGGCTCGCCGTTGGCATTACGGTCCTCGTAGGCTGCGGTTCTTCGACGTCGGACGCTCCGGTGTCGGGCCACACCAGCGGATCGGCAGACGCCGTCGTGTTACTCCCAGCGGTTGACGCAGCCAGCGCAGGGCGCGTCGCCCACGAACCCGCTCGCCAGGCTCCAACGCAGATGTCCTCTCTCGGACCACCTGCCCAGCCTACATTAACATCGGATGCGCGCATCACAGACGCGGCACGCGGTCCCCGCCCCACGCAGGATGCCCGCGTCCAGACCGCCGACTCCCCAGCGGACCCACCACCACCCGACGAGCGTGCCGACGCCGACCAGGCGCAGCGAGAAGCCCGACAGCGGTGGTTCGCCGAGATGCAGGAGTCTCCAAACGCCACAGTTCGGCTCCAGGCGCTGGAACTCTGGGCGCAGCAGCCGAGCGACGGGCTCGATCCGGAAACTTTCGCACTCCTGGATGATGAAGACGCGCAGGTGCGAGCGCGGGCGGAACAATTATGGGAGCAGCAACTCACCAGGGAAGCGGAGGCCACGGCGCCATAAAGCGTTACTCATGAAGCGCAGCTCGCCAGCACAGATCGACGACGAAGAAGCGACGAGTCAGTTGCCAGATGTTTCGGAGGAATTCAGTCCACTAGCGCCTTTCACAACCAGGAGGGGTCAGCATGCAGCAGCACAAGCGGCCGAACAGAATTATCCTCGGGCTACTGGCCCTCGGCGTGCTCGCCGGGGCGGCCCTGACGGCCAGCCCGGCCCAGGCGGCCAGTGGCATCGGTCCCTTGTTTCCGGACCCGGCGTGGAGTCGGAAACTCCCGGCCGCGACGCGGTTCCTGATTCTGACGGATTGGAACAACGAGGCGGTGTTGGACAAAGAGACCGGCCTCGTGTGGGAGCGCACGCCGGATAGCCTTCCGGAGTATTGGTATTCAGCAAAGTCTACCTGCCTCAACAGGACCGTGAGTAACCGGAGAGGCTGGCGACTGCCCTCGATTGTAGAGCTGACCACTCTGGTCCATCCGTCCGTGATCACAGGGCCGACCCTGCCACCAGGCCATCCCTTTGTGGGCATCCAGTCGACCCTCTTTTGGTCGGCGACGACGGACGCTGAGAATCAACCCACGAACGCGTTTTTTCTGAACTTCAACACCGGCGGCGTGGGCGGTGGTCCTAAAACCGATGTCCTCCAGGTCTGGTGTGTCCGTGGGGGCCTGCGCGCCGATGCGTATTGAGGAGTCACGGTCGTGTGGCCCTGCGCATGCGTAATGTTGAATGTGTCAAGGGCCTCACTGAGTTAGGTCATTAAGAGCAGTATAAATTACAGAGGAGGCTCCCATGCCGCAACACAAACGACGTCACAGCTTCATCCTCCGACTGCTCGCCGTGGGATTCCTCGCCGGGGCGGCCCTGACGGCCAACCCGGCCCAGGCGGCCAGTGGCCTCGGTCCCTTGTTTCCGGAACCGGCGTGGGACCGGAAGCTAGCACCCGCGGACCGGTTCCTGATTCTAACGAATTGGAACAACGAAGCGGTATTGGACAAGGAGACCGGTCTGGTGTGGGAGCGCACGCCGGTGCAGAATGGATCATGGGCTGCGGCGCGGAATCTTTGTGCAGCCCTCACGACCGGCGGCCGCAGAGGCTGGCGGCTGCCCTCGTTCCATGAGCTACAAAGCCTGATTCAACCCAATGTGGTTCCCCCAGAGCCGAGCCTCCCGGTGGGTCATCCGTTTATCAACATCCTGCCGACTACCTATTGGTCGGCCACGATAGATGCCGCGCATCCTAATGCCGCGTGGTATGTGACCTTCAGGCTGTTGCGGTGTGGGATCCTCCGATGTAATCCTTAGTAACGATATGGCGATCTGGTGTGTCCGTGGTGATATGCATGCCGATGCCGTCTATTGAGGAGTCACGGTCGTGCGGCCCTCCATGCGTAATGTTGAATGTTCAAGGGTCACTGGGTAGGTCATTAAGAGCAGTATAAATTACAGAGGAGGCTCCCATGCCGCAACACGAACGACGTCACAGCTTCATCCTCGCGACTGCTCGCCGTGGGATTCCTCGCCGGGGCGGCCCTGACGGCCAACCCGGCCCAGGCGGCCAGTGGGCCTCGGTCCCTTGTTTCCGGAACCGGCGTGGAGTCGGAAACTCCCGGCCGCGACGCGGTTCCTGATCCTGACGAATTGGAACAACGAAGCGGTATTGGACAAAGAGACCGGCCTCGTGTGGGAGCGCTTGCAGTCTGGAGGCATACAATGGGAATCGGCCCGGATTTTTTGTGCGGGCCGCACGACCGGCAGCCGCAAAGGCTGGCGCTGCCCTCGCTGCAGGAGCTAAATAGTTTGTTCGACCCCTCCGTAGTCGCGGCTCAGGGGAATCTGGCCCTCCCCTCGGGCCATCCTTTTACCAACTTCCTGCCGGCTCCCTTTTGGTCGGCCACGATAGATGCCGTAGATCCTAATGCCGCGTGGATGGTGGACTTCACCGGCGGCGGCGCCGTAAGCACTGATCTAACAATCAACGGCCACTTTGTCTTGTGTGTCCGTGGCGCCTCGAACGCACATCAGTATTGAGGCGTGGGCGATTGGAATGATGTGATCATCTGGGGGGTCTTGGGCATGAGTCCCTGGCCCTCTCGACCACCGCACCACGGCTATAGGAATCTCGATGCGTTCAACGGAAAAGCTACCCGACTTATTTAGGCCCACGATTCGGGTCCCGCTGCGAGTGACGCAGGCTGACACCAAGCGCGCCAACGCCAAGAGATAAGTTTGTCCACTACCGCTCTTCTTTCTTCCGCCACTCCCACGGCGGCCTTTGCAGACTTCGTGCTTGAAAGCCATGGCGTATGAGTTTACGTTCATGCAGGTTGAAGAGTTGTCAGGAAGGTAGTATGTCGAAAAACTCACTCAACAAGGAGCTGCTCTGATGAAGGATACTGATTGGGTATTGGGAGATATGGTGTGGGCCATTATAGGGGCGGCCGTTATCCTTGGGCTAATGGTGTTGAATGCGTATTTTCAGCGAGTAAATAGAATTGAGGAGGAGGAGCACCGAATAGGACTCCTGGGTTCCGATCCTCTTAATCGCCAGAGATCAGCAGCTTCTCAGAGTCGTCGACCTGACGACATCTGACGTCCTGGCTGCATGACGGCGCAAGCGCTGAGTTTACCTTCTAGGCAGAAACACGTATAATAGCGATTGGGCAGTCTGGTGGAGGGCAGGGGAGTTGAACCCCCGACCCCTACGTTGCGAACGTAGTGCTCTCCCAACTGAGCTAGCCCCCCACTCGACCGACATTCAACCAGTGAGACGAACACCTCACATCGATCGCATTATACACAACTGTTTTTTGACTCTCTACCGGAAGGTCGATGTCGCCACACCGTTAGGACGGGCTGATGACCGACTGACCCTCCTGCTTTCCAGCTTCGATGAACACGCGCCGTCCCTCAATCCGCAACCGCCCCTCGGCAAAGAGCTGGACCGCTCGCGGGTAGATCTTGTGTTCTTGCTCAAGAATCCGAACGGCCAGTGTGTCGGGAGTGTCGCCATCGAGAATCGGAACCGCCGCTTGAAGAATGATCGGCCCTTCATCGACGCCTTCCGTCACAAAGTGCACCGTACATCCGGCAAGTTTGCAGCCCCACTCGATCGCCTTCTTCTGCACATCCAACCCGGGAAACGAGGGCAACAGGGACGGATGGATGTTCATCATGCGATTCGCAAAGGCCTCCACGAGGACCCTCGTCACGATCTTCATGTACCCGGCCAGTAACACCAATTCCACATCGTACCGCTGAAGTACATCGAGCAGTTCACGATCGTAGGCCTCACGACTATCGGGTCTGCCTGTATAGGGTTTTGGATCGACGAAGAGGGCGGACAGTCCATGTCGGCGGGCTCGCTCTAACGCCGGGGCCTCTTTCTTGTTGCTGATGACGGCGACAATCTTCGCCTGAACCGTCCCCGCTTCGATCGCATCGATGACCGCCTGAAGATTTGATCCGCGCCCGGATGCCAACACGGCGACTCGAAGCGCATCCGTCCGCTTAGTCGACATACTCCACCAATGGCACGTCGCCGGACGATGACATGATGGTCCCGATCCGGCAAGCCGGATCGCCCAACGACGTGGCGCGCGTGACGACAGACTGGGCGGCTGACGCCGGCACCACGAGAATCAAGCCAATCCCCATGTTGAAGACGCGATACATCTCTTCCCGCTCGACCTGTCCAAGCCGGGCGATCGCCTGGAAAATAGGCGGTACGGACCAGGCACTCCGCCGCACCTGTGCTCGCACACCAGAGGGAAACACTCGCGGGAGATTCTCGGTAATGCCGCCGCCGGTGATATGAGCAATGCCTTTGATGGGACATTCCTGGATCAATGTGAGGATCTGTTTGGCATAGATTCTGGTCGGCGTCAGCAAGACGTCCCCCAGAGGCAAGTCGAGTTCAGGCAAACGACTGGTCATGCTCAGTTTTGCCTGATCCAACAAGACACGACGTGCCAGCGAATAGCCGTTGCTATGAAGACCAGTTGAAGCCAATCCAATCAGGACATCGCCGGGCACGATGCTGCGGCCATCGATGATCTTGGGTCGATCCACCACTCCGACGGCGAACCCTGCCAGGTCATATTCGCCCTCCGCATAGAAGGAGGGCATCTCGGCGGTTTCCCCGCCGATCAAGGCACAGCCAGCCTGGCGACAGCCCTCGGCGATCCCCTTGAGCACGGACTCAGCCTTGGGGACCGCAAGCTTTCCCGTCGCGAAATAATCCAAGAAGAACAGCGGTTCGGCCCCGCTGACCACGATGTCGTTCACACACATAGCCACCAGATCGATCCCGACGGTGTCGTGGCGATCCGTGAGGAAGGCGATCTTCAATTTCGTCCCGACTCCATCAGTGCCGGAGACGAGGACTGGTTCGGCATAGCGATGGGCCTGCAGCCGAAACAATCCGCCGAACCCGCCAAGGTCCGTCAGGACTTCCGGGCGGAACGTGGATCGCACCAGTGGCGAAATACGGTCGATGAACTCGTCGCCCGCATCGATATCGACTCCGGCATCTCGATAGGTTGTCATAGGAGGGCGCATCTTAGCGGAGGGCTGTCGCAGAGGTCAACGCACAAGCACCAGGACTATTCGAGGGATGGCCTCAACTGCGCGCAACTTTCTCACCCGCCCACCCATTGGCACACCGAGACGTGCCATCAGCCCGGGCGAGGGCCTTCCAATCCTCTTCACCTCTCGTTAGGGAGTGGCCAAGGCTGCCTTTACTGCGCGCATCGAACGAGCACAGTTTCACCGTGCGCGTTCTGCGAGCAAGAAGGGCACCTGGCCGCTCCCTCCCCATCCTTTCGGAGGCCGCGCGTTGCGCGAGCACAGGAGATAATCAGTCCCCATCCACTATGCTTCCGGTCGCATCTCCACATCCAGCAACTTGATTTTCCGATGGAGATGACTCCGCTCGATTTTCAATTCCTCAGCCGTGCGAGAAATGTTCCAATGATGCTCGCGCAGCTTTCGCCCGATATAGTCCTTTTCAAACGCATTGCGGGCGTCCCTGAGCGAGTCATACGATTGTGTGAAGAGTGGATTGACCACGGGAGTCGCAGACTGGGACGCCGGCCCAACCGGACGCGCCTGCAACGAGAGGCCCGCTAGTGCTGGATCGATGACGGGTCCCGGCACCATGATCATCAATCGTTCGATCAGGTTCCGCAATTCTCGAATATTCCCCGGCCAGTCATATTGTTGAAATACCACCATCGCCTCCGGCGAGATCTCTTTCATCCGCAACCCCTGCTCTTCCGCATGGACCTTCATGAAGTGGCGAATGAGCAGCGGGATGTCTTCCCGACGCTCCCTGAGCGGCGGCACGATGATCGGCACCACGCTGAGCCGGTAGAAGAGGTCATCGCGAAACGTGCCTTTCTCAATTTCCTTGAGCAAATCCTTATTGGACGCGGCTAAAACCCGAACATCTACCTTCATGAGCTTGGTCCCACCGACACGAGTGAATTGCTGTTCCTGTAACGCCCGCAATACCTTCGCCTGGGTGCTCAAGCTCATGTCGGCGATTTCGTCCAGAAACAGTGTGCCTCCGTCCGCCTGCTCGAACTGCCCGCGCTTCATCGAGGTCGCACCGGTAAAGGAGCCCTTTTCGTGTCCGAACAGCTCACTCTCGATCAAGGTCTCCGGGATGGCCGCACAGTTCACTGCCACAAAAGGTCGACCGGCCCGTGTGCTCTGCAGATGGATTGCCCGCGCGACAAGTTCCTTCCCTGTTCCATTCTCCCCTCCGATCAACACGCGGCTATTGGTCGGTCCGGCCGTCTCAATCAGCTGCCGCAACTGTTGCATCGCAGGCGACTGTCCCACCAACTCGAACTTCCGCTGGACCGTGGTCCGCAGTGTCCGATTCTCTTGTTCCAACCGGTATTGGTCCAAGGCATGTTTGACGCGCAGCGTGACATTCTCGAGCGACAAGGGCTTTTCAATATAGTCATACGCTCCCAACTTGATTGCCTTGACTGCCGTTTCAATCGACCCGTGCCCGGACATCATCATCACTTGTGCCGTTGGCACCAGCTCACGAACCCGGCGCAAGGTTTCCATGCCATCCATTTCCGGCATCCAGATATCGAGGAGCATGAGGTCGGGCGGATCCATGGTGTAGACGCGCAACGCCTCCACGCCGTTCTTGGCCACCGCCACCTCATAACCTTCATCCCGCAGAATGCTGCTCAAGGATGTGAGAATCGGCTCTTCGTCATCCACAATTAAAATCGATGCAGACATAGCGCTCCGTTAGGCGTTAAACGTAAGGCGTAAGGTGTCCCGGAGTAGCAAAAGTATTTGCCGCCTTACCCCTGACGTGGTTAGACCGGTAATTCGAACGTGAATATGGCCCCTTTCGGCTGATTCTGGCTGACCTGAATCTGGCCCTCGTGATCGGTAATGATGCGCCGCACAATCGCCAATCCCAGCCCCGTTCCCGTCTTCTTCCGCGTAAAGTATGGCACAAACAGCTTTTCCTGGTCTTCCGGCGCGATGCCCATGCCTTCATCTGCCACGCTCACGACGGCCCGCCGACGTTTCGTATCATACTTAGTCGAGAGCCACACCCGCCCCCTCTGTTGCATCGCCTGAATCGCGTTGTCCAGCAGATTAACCATCACCCGCTTGAGCTGCTCTCGGTCGAAATTGAGCGACGGAAGGTCTTCGTCCAACTCCACGATCAGTTCCACATCCTTGTGGGCCCCTCGATAGAGTGTCGTGACTTCGTTGATCACATCGTGGAGCGACTGATGCGCCATCTGCGGAGTCGGCAGCCGGGCAAACTTCGAAAATTCGTCGACCATATGCTTGAGACTCGTCACTTCGTTGACGATCAGGTTGGTGGCCTCGTCAAAGACCGTCTCGAAATCCGGCGACTTCTCAAAATACTTCTTTCGCAACCGTTGCGCGGATAATTGGATGGGCGTCAACGGGTTCTTAATCTCGTGCGCCACCCGCCGCGCCACCTCTTGCCACGCCGCCACTTTTTGCGCCTTGATCAACTCCGTGAGATCTTCAAACACCAGCACGATACCAAGGTCCTTATTCGCTTCATCCTTCATACGCGACCCATGAAGCCCGATGGTCAAGAATCTGCCGTCGATCTCCATCGGACCCTCGAGAGCCAGCGTATCGCGCTGATCGGCCAACATCCGATCATAGACCGTCTGGAACAGGTCGAGTCTGAACTCTTTGAACACCTCATTGGCCGGTCTGCTACGAAATCGATCCGCCGCAAGCCCAAGGATCCGTTCACCGGACGGATTGAAATTCGTGATCAGCCCGTTTTTATCGATAGAGAGCAAGCCCGCGGCGATCGTCTCGACTACCGTCTCGATGTAGGCACGGCGGCGATCAAGCTCAAGATTGCTGTGGCGCAACGAGATATTGGCCTCTTCGATCTCGGACTTACTCCCCTGCAGATCCGATGTCATACGGTTGAATGAATCGATTAATGTGCCGATTTCGTCGGTCGCCTTGGCCTCGATCCGGACGGAGAGATCCCCTTGGGCAATGGCCTCCGTCGCTTCAGCCAACTGATGAATCGGCACCGTGATCCCCCGCGCGACATAAAACCCAAACCAGGTCGCCCCGAACAGAATAAGCACCGTGATGACGGCAACGAAGAGATAGGCCCCGGCCTTAATGGGATTTTTCATGGCTTTGGTCTGCTTATATTCGTCGTATTGATGGCCGATCCCTTCCATTTTCGCCAGCAACGATTCAGGCACGTAGGCCTCCACCACCACCACGCCACCGATCTCGCCGCCGCGCCCGCTTGCCGCGATGGGGGCGGCCGCCCTCACCAAGCGCCCGGTTGGGGCCTCTTGCACCGCATTCACTTCCTGCTTCCCGTTGATCACTTGGAGCACCAGCTGGCCGATCGGTAAATCGAGAGCCGATGAGGGCACGTCGAGATCCAGCGCCTTGGTGAGCGTTTCCATTTTGGCCGAAAAGACTTCAATCCCTGCCACGCCGAATTCAGCACGCTTACGCGCCATCGCGGCCACCAGCAGATCGCGCTGTGCCGCCAGCAACATGTCTTCCCGGTAAATTTCATGGCTGATGGCTCTGGCACTGTTCACGGCCAGGGTAATATGACCGGCATGCTGCATCCGCGCCACGTCATACGAATCCCGCATGACCTGCTCAATCTCATCGCTGAACCACACATCGACGGCTTTATTCACTAACCCACTCGCGACCAACGCAAGGAGCACCGTCGGAATGAGCGAAAAACCGATGAAGGCCGCCACCAACTTTGTTCGAAATCCCGACCCAAATAGTCGATGCCGCCGCTCGAAATAGGCCTTGATGAGGTTGCGGGAGAGCAGCAGCAGCAGAACGACAAACCCGATCAGATCGAGGTTGAGGAGGAGGAGCACGAATGCGTAGCTGGTCGTCGGCAGAAAGGAATCCGTGTCCTCGCTACCCGGAGCCACGATCTGGGAAAAGTAAAAGGTCAGCGCCAGACAGGGGAGCAGAAAAATGAGGACGATCCAGACCGGCCGTAAATGCATCTTCTGGCGTTCCGGCTCCGGAGCAAGCCCGGACAGCCGCGAAGACCGGCCGGCCCCAGCAAGAGGCGGCGCGACCCCGGTCACGGAGCCACGGTCCGCCTTTGTCCGGGGATGGGAGCCTGTGTCCTTCTTGATATCATTCACATCCGGCATTCCCGATTGTCGGCGCCACGACGTATGAACCCCAACAGGATGCTGAAAAAGTCCGCCAGCAGGGAAGGGGGCGGCCAGGTGCCCTGCTTGCTCGCAGAACGCGCACGATGAAACTGTGCTCGTTCGATGCGCGCAGTAAAGGGCAGCCTCGGCCACTCCCCTAAAGGAAGGTAGAGAGAATTAGAAGGGCCTTGCTGGACGGACCTTTTGAGCATCCTAGGGAGTTGTTCTCCTGGTGTGCCACACGTGCGGACCATCGAAGTTCTAGCGAACCAAAATAGTTTTTCCACAGCCTGCTAGTGGCTGACAGACACGTTTGGGGTCGACGGGCGGCAGGGGGTACTACTACTTGGCAGCCAAACTCACGTACTTCATCCGAAGGGCGTAGAGCATATCCCGCAGCACCGCTTGTTCTTCCGTCGTAAGATTGCCTGTGGTCTTGTCTTCCAAGACCGAGAGCAAATCGATAATGTCTTTCGCTTGCGGCAGATTCGGCGGCATCGGAGGCTGCTGGGGATCCAGCTGTTCCCCCATCAACATCAGCGAGGAACTGCCCAGAGAAATGACGAAGGATGAAAAGGTGACGGGAATTCCCGAATCCTTGGGCTGATTAGAGGGTGCCGTCTGCTGGTGGGGCGGCGCCTCCGCCGCGGTAGGCGCAGTGGCATAGGGACGGTCTAGTCCACTCCCGCTCCGCCGATCCCGAACGACGAATCCTTCTTCTTGTTCTGCGGCCACAGGCCTTTCCCCCGCTCCAGATGCAGCGACAGTACCCTACCATAGGCCCTAGAGAGGCGCAAGCCGCGTAGCCGATTGAAGCCTGTCGAGAACCGGGTATAATAGGCGCCCAACCCTGAGTCACGATAAGGATGGCGATGTCTGAACGATTTCATAAACTGGTCAACTTGATGGCCGCGTTACGCGCGCCGAACGGATGCCCCTGGGACCGCAAGCAGACGCATGAGTCGCTGAAACCCTATCTTCTCGAAGAAGCCTACGAGGTTTTAGAAATCCTGGACCGGCAGGATCGGACTAAGCTGCCGGAGGAACTCGGCGATGTGCTTCTACAAGTGCTCTTCCACAGTCAGATCGCTTCAGAGGCCGGCAGCTTTTCCATCGAGGACGTGCTTGAGCAACTGGCCGATAAACTGACTCGACGGCACCCCCACGTGTTTGGAAATGGGGCTGCAACCACGACTCCGATGAACGCCGACCAGGTGGTCGCGCGATGGGAAGATATCAAACGCACGGAACGGCAAGCTTCCGGACGGCCAGACTCGGTGCTCGACGGCGTGCCGCAAACGTTGCCGGCCCTTCTGAGGGCCTACCAACTTCAAGCCCGCGCCTCACGCGTCGGCTTTGATTGGACCCACGACACGAAAGGCTTTGATCAGGTCCTCGGCAAGATTGAGGAAGAAATCCAGGAGCTCCGCGCCGCGATCCGAGCCCCCGTGTCTAACCAGGCAACAGCCGACTCCGGTACCGCAACAGCTCGACAGGCGCAGATCGTCGCGGAATTCGGCGACGTGGTGTTTTCACTCGTAAATCTCGCCCGTTTCATCAAAGTAAACCCGGAAGACGCCCTGCGCCAAGCCGCCAACCGATTCGTTGAACGATTTCAATTCATCGAAGCCCAGGCGACCGCGTCGGGCCGTACGGTTGGAGAGCTCTCGTTTGGTGAAATGGATCGGCTGTGGGACGAAGCCAAGAAGCAGGATCCTGCCACCGTCACCGAGGAACGCCGTCATGAGCGATGAGCCACACCCCTACAAAGAAGGCAAGCGTGCCGGACTCCACCCCCTGATCGTCATCTTAGGAATTTTGTTAGGACTCTGGCTTTTTGTGTTCCTCATCGTGCCCAGCTCGAAGAACAAACAAGCTGCCGGAACGGAAGGACCACCCGGTCCGATCATCGAAGATCCGGAAGCGGCGCCTGTACTCTTCAAAGTCCACGCAACCATCCCGGACATGAATGCCATCAGTCTCACTGTCCCCCCAGAAGCAACCGACAGCCAAGTCGCCGGACTCTTGAAGCTGTTTAAGAAGGACCGGCTCTCCGGCACCTTGACCGATCTCCTGCCCCCCACAACGCCCGGCCACAAACTGGGGGACCATGCCGTTGCCGAAATCTACATTGTGTCCGATGCTAAGTACGCGCAGGCTGATGTGATCCGCACCCTGACCCGCGGCGCGCATGTCCCGGGCAACCTGTATCCCCAGGCCGTTCCCTTTGAAGTGGCGATGGAACAAATCCGCGGGCACTATCGAATCGATCTCAACGACACCGGCAACCCCGACAGTGCCTCTCTTGGCTTTGCCGATGAGTCGGGTGTGCATTCGAAGCAGTATCGAAAAATCTTTTGACAAGCAGGCTGCTGAAAAAGGAGGCGGGATGGCTGGGACGATCCCAGTGCTCGCGCAACGCGCGGCCTGAGAAGGATGGGCAGGGAGCGGCCAGGTGCCCTCCTTGCTCGCAGAACGCGCACGGTGAAACTGTGCTCGTTCGATGCGCGCAGTTGAGGGCAGCCTCGGCCACTCCCTCCAAGAAAGGCATAAGAAATCTGAAGGCCCTCGCCAGGGCAAATGGCACGTCTCGGCGTGCCAGTGGGTGGGCGGGTGAGAATGATGCCGCAGTTGGGATCATCCCAGCCGCCCCTTATAAATGATAGGTCGCTGCGGCCTTGCTGACGGCTTTTTGAGCAGCCTGCAGTTCGGCATATCGTATCCTCTGCTTCTCCTCTCGGAATGCGATGCGGCATTCTCATTGCCTCCGGCGGTGAAGTCTGTAGAATCTATCATCAGGCCGCTCTGCTGCATTAACGCTAAGAGTGCATGCGTGGTTGCAAGATCTGACACCATTAGTGTCATTGGATTGAAGGAAAGAGGACAATGTTCTTCAAAAGTGAACAAGAGTGCAAAGAGATAGCTCAACGTCTCGGATTTGATCGAGAGGGATTGGCCCGAGCCGAGGCAAGGTTGCCATGCCCTGGTTGTGTCCGAATGTTTATCGAGGATGACCGCGCTCGATCGTTTTGGATTGCTACCGAACTCACTTCCTTTCTTGGAACATTTGCGACATGCCTCGTGTGGGTTACAGAGTACGGGGTTTGGCCTTCGTCGGAGAACCGCCATCTCTACTACAGATTACGCAGTTCCTACGGAGACTTGAGGGAATTACACGACGCTCCAGGACATCATTACTATGGGCATGAAATACAGGATCTCATCACGCTTATCGACCTTATGATTCAGTTTGGATGGGGGGGCACGTACTTGCTTCCTCCAGTTCTTTGTACTTCTCGCATGACGGATGGGTACGTGTGTTCTCTCAACTCGAGAGGGAAAAGATTCTCCATGGACTTGAATCGGGGCAACTTAAATATGAAGTTGAATAGGGGAGAAGAAGGTGTCCCGTCCGCCTGTCCGGTAGGGGATTTCGGTCCGACTCGCCACCTTCGTTCACACTCAACCTTGATCTCGCCTTCAGCCTTCGCGGAAGGCACTTTCCGGCTACAGTCCAACCAACGTTTTGATTTCTGCCCGCAATGCGTCTCGCTGTTCAACCGCCCAGGCATCGAGTCTGGGGAACAGATGAATCAATGGACCGGTGAAGGGAGCCACGACAGTATCGCGACGCTCCGCCAACATGCCGTCGGCCTCGGCGATGCGGAATTTTTCGTCCGCGATATGCCGCGACAAGAATTTCGAAATCATCAGTTGCTGACCCGGTGTTCCTGCGATGGCCCCAAAAATCTTGCTGCGGAGCACATCCAACTCTTCTGGAATGGCCACCTTCACGCGAACAGCCTGGGCAGTCGGCCAGGATGCCCGTTGGATCGAATAGTCATAGGAAAACACCTGCTCGCGAGGTTCGCGGTACGGACCAGTCACAGCCGTAATTTTTATCCGGTTATCCATCGTGACTCCTCGCTTCGAATTATGCGCGTTCTCCAGACAGGTAGCGCACAACACGCTCGGCCGCGATCGTCCCGTCACGGATACAGTCCGGAATACCGACGCCTCGATAGCCGGCACCCGTGAGGATCAGTCCCCCATAGCGACTGAGTGCCGCCTCAATCTGGCTCAGCCGTTCGAGATGTCCCAGCGTATACTGCGGCATGGCTCTCATCCAGCGATTGACTTCCACAAACCCCGGCTCTGCAGTCACTCCGCACATACTGGCCAATTCTGCCCTGACCCGCGCCACCAATGCTTGGTCATCCAATTGAAGAATGGCCTCTCGCCCGACTCCGCCGACGTAACAACGCACCAGCAGTTGATCCGGCGGAGCGCGGTGTGGCCACTTGAGCGATGTCCAGGTCGCCGCAATGAGGTCGCGCTCTTCTGCCCGCGGGACGACAAATCCGAAGCCTTCTGCCGTGCCGGACACCGCCGTACGCGGATAGGCCATCGCAATCGTGGCCGTAGAGGCATAGGGAATCAGCTCCAGCAACCCGCCGGCAGTGGGCGTCAGAGGACGAACCAACTCCGCCGACACATACGCTGGGGTTGCCAACACGAGACTGTCCACGGACAAGGCCGAGCCGTCATTGAGAATGACATCATACAGCCAACGACCGAGCTGATGGGATCGCACACGCAGAGCATCAACGGCACAACCTCCCTTGAGCGTGACGCCTTGTTCCGTCAATCGGTGGACGAGGGCGGCGACCAGATCCGACAACCCGTTCTTGAGACTCACGAACATCGTGCGCTTCGGACTAGAGTGCGTAGCAGGTGGATCGGCCTTCCGGGACGCCATCATCCCGCGAATCACACTCCCGTACTGTTGTTCCAGCTCAACAAACCGTGGGAAGGTCGCCTGTACGCTCATCTGCTCTGCGTCTCCCGCATAGATACCGGCCATCAGGGGCTCGAGCATCCGCTCGAACGCCTGCCGACCAACGCGTCGCCGGAAGAAGTCGGCCAACGACTCATCCCCCGGTGACCGCTTCACCGGTATGACCAGATCCAGTCCCATCCGCGCGAGCCCTACCCAACTCAAGAGTCCACTCCGGAGAAAGGGCCCCAGCTGACCGGGATCTATTACGACTAATCCCTCTGGAAGTTCGTGCAGACGACCACGCGAAAAGACACAGGCCCTCTTGCTGGTCTCGTTGGTGTTGATAAGCTGATCGGTCAGCCCCAATTTGTCACAGAGTTCGAGGCCGGCCGGTTTCTGAGACAGGAAGGAATCGGGCCCCGCCTCCGTCACGAGATCGCCGACCCGATGGGTGACGATCTTGCCTCCCCAGGCGGGGCCAGCATCGACCACCGTGCAGCGGATCGAGATACCGGCAGCCGTCGCCCGTTCGTGAAGGGCATAGGCAGTTGAGAGACCGGAGATCCCTCCACCGATGACGGCGACGGTGCGGAGGTTGCTCACGACGTAGGACAGAGGGAGGATTCGTGTGCAGTGAGCACAGAGGCCAGTGTGTCGAGGAGGCCAGGCGAGTCGTTCAGCATCGCGATTCGCTCAAGTTGGAGGCCCTGACCAGCCGCGAACTGTTTCAATTCGATATCGATATCGTAGAGCGTTTCTACATGGTCACAGAGAAAACCGATCGGCGCGACCAGCACCTGTCGGTGCCCGTTGCGCGCCAGCTCTTCCACGACCGACTCCACGGTCGGCCCCAGCCATTTTTCTCCCGATCGGCCCTGGCTTTGGTAGGCAAAGCGGGTGGGCCTACCGCCCAGCAGCGCCGTCAACGCCTCAACCGTGCCTTGCACCTCGTCGGGATAGGGATCCTTCATCACTAGAATGCGCTCCGGAAGGCTGTGGGCCGTAAAGAGGACCGGCACCGTCGCCCACACGTCGGGAGGGAACTTCAGCAGCGCCTGGTGGATATTCTCGACGATCGCCGCAATCAGTCCAGGGTGCCGATGCCAACTGCCGACGTAACTCACCGGGCAGCTACTCTGCAGCGCAGACCGTGCCTCTTCAACTTTCTTCTGATAGGCCCCGGTGCTCAGAAAGGACTGCTGCGGAGCCAGACAAAGACCGATGATGTGTTCGGGAGCGTCGCCGAGTAACTCGGCATAGGTCTCCTTGATAAATGGATGCCAATGCCGGAACCCGACGTGTACTCGATGTTGCTTGACACCGCCCTCATTCAACCGCCGCTCGAGCTTCTTCGCCACATCCTTGGTGATCCCGACCGCCGGCGATTTTCCGCCCGTTGCCCGATACCGTTCCCGAATCTCCTCGATAAGTTCGGGCGGCGTAGGACGACCATCTCGTACATCGAGCAGGAACGGCTCCACATTCTCCAGACTATCCGGCCCACCCATCGCCATCAACAGCACGGCAATGGGACGTTGCGATACTGACATACCTTCTCCTCGTTATTCGTGAATCGTTAAACGCAGGGAGTCTTCTCGAATGACGATTCACGTTTAACGAATAACGTCTCCTAGCGTTTACTCAGCTTGTGCACCATGTCAATTGTCGCGGCCACATGTTCTAAGGGAGTCGTCGGCAAGATTCCATGGCCTAGATTGAAGATATGCCCCGCACGTCCGCCGGCCCGGCGCAGAATATCTGCCACGCGCCGTTCGATTTCATGCAACGGCGCAAACAACGTTAAGGGATCGAGATTCCCCTGTACCGCCACGTCATATCCTACAGTCGCCCAGGCCTCATCGAGATGGATGCGCCAGTCGACCCCGATAACATCCCCGCCCGCTTCTCGCATCTGACGCAGCATCGCCGAAGTACCCGTGCCGAAATGAATCATCGGCACGCCTTCCCGCTTCAGCCCCTCAAAGATCAATTGGACATGCGGCAGCACATATTCGACATAGTCGCCGACCGAGAGGCAACCCACCCAACTATCGAACAACTGAATCGCCTGCGCTCCGGCCTTGATCTGCCGCCGCAGATAGCCGGTGATCACCCGCGCAAACTTGTCCATGAGTTGGTGCCACGCCTTCGGCTCGCAATACATCAACTGCTTGGTGAGGAGATAGTTCCGCGAGCTTCCGCCCTCAATCGCATAACTCGCGAGCGTGAACGGCGCCCCGGCAAATCCAATCAGTGGCACCCGACCGTTCAAGGCGCGTCGAGCCTGACGGACGGCTTCAGCCACATAGTCGAGTTCACCGCCATCTATGACCTTGAGCCGATCGACATCCACCTGGTCTCGCACCGGATTATGGATCACAGGTCCTTCGCCTTGCGCAAACTCTAGGCGGAGGCCCATCGGTTCAAGCGGCAACAGGATGTCGGCAAAAATGATGGCGGCATCGAGAGGGAAACGATCGATCGGCTGGAGCGTGACCTGCGCTGCCAACTCGGGCGTCTTACACAACTCAAGGATCGAATGCTTCGCGCGGAGCGCACGATATTCTGCCATATAACGGCCCGCCTGGCGCATGAACCAGACCGGCGTACAATCGACCGGCTCACGCCGGCAGGCTTTGAGGAAGCGCTCGTTCATCATTTTGGCATTCTAGAGACGAGTGGGCGAGGGTGTCAATTCGCAATGGGACAGGCGCTGCGTCGATGTGCAATAGTGAATACTGCTGTGTAATCAGTAGTCAGCCCATCTGATTCCGGCAGAATACAAAGAGAGATCTCAATGTAGCTAACGCTCCGGTTGACAGGGTGTGAAGCTCTCTACTAGACTAATTTGTTCCGCTGGGAGCCGGGAGACAAAACTACGCCTTCGCCTCTTCGCTCGTTGCGGCCTTGCCTGGGACAAGGCGCGTCCCTGGGCGAAGAGGCTGCCTCGGCAGACTCAGGGCGGGCGGGTGAAGTAGTTGCCAGGGTTGGGCGGGTGAGAAGGTCGCCTTTTTGAGCATCCTGCATGAATTTCCACCGTGCCACAATAGTTTTTCTGTAGCCTGTTAGATTAATTAGGTATAAAGGGAGGCCCGAATCCGGATGGCGAAAAAAACGGCAACTGAATCGGATGAAACCAGACTGAAAAAGAAGGTGGCGGCAAAATTGACCGACCACAAGAATCCCAAAGAGGACGAAGCCCTGCGTTCGCTGAGGAAGCGGCTGCGACGGACACAACGGAAACGGCGTGCGTTAGAGCTGCGCAAGAAAAATTCTGCGAGCAAGAAAACAGCCGCTCCCGCCGCGAAGTAGTCACCCTGTCAGGGCAGTTGACGGGCGAGTGAAGGTAGTACTAATGGAACAATCACGACCCAAAGAAGAGCGCGCGACTCCCTCCGTTCCAGAGACGGTGACCGATGAATTTACCGATCAGGTGGCGGCAGAGTTTACAGGAGAGCACCCGGTACCAGTTGAGCCGACAGCGGAACTGACCGAGCAGGTCGTCCTTGAAGAAGAGAAGGTCAAGGATGAGATCGAGATCCAGATCGACCTGCTCAAGGATCCCGATTGGGTAGTCCGTCGCGAGGCCGCAATCACGCTTGGGGAAATGGGTGATGAGCGTTGCGTGGAACCCCTGTGTCATGCGTTGCGCGACGGTGACTGGCAAGTTCGGGAAGTCGCGATCGAAGGGTTGGGGCAGATCGGTTCTCCCGCTGTCGAACTGTTGATCAAGTTGCTCCGTGATTGGGACGTTCGGAAGTATGCGATTGCCGCGTTAGGGAAGATTCGCGACGAGCGTGTGCTCGATCCTCTCATGCTGCAGTTGCGGAACGACGAGTTCAAAGACGATGCGGTCAACGCGTTGGTCGAGCTGGGTGAACCGGCGTTGTCGCGATTGATCAAAGCGTTGAAAGACAAAGACGAAAATGTTCGGAAACAAGCGGTGAAAGCTTTAGGGCTGATCAAACATGTCGAGGCGATCGACCCTCTTATCGACATGCTCGCCGACAGCGATTGGTTTACCCGCTTGACGTCTGCGGCGGCGCTCGAGGCAATCGGCGATGACCGGGGCCGCGATGCGATCAAGCCGTTGACAAAGGATCCGGATATGGTGGTACGGATGCGGGTGGAGCGGATTCTTGCGAAGTGGAAGAAACAGCCGGCCGCGACGTAGAGGTAATTGGTAGCTACTCAGGTGTTAAGACTGAAGGCTGAAGGCATAAAATATCTCGCAAGGCACGCCAAGCCATTTAATACCTTCTCGGTTTCCATGGTTTCGGGTTCAAGCAGAGATGAATCCTCGTTGGCATGAAGCCCGCTTCCTAAAAGCCTTCAGCCATCTTCCTGAGAAATTACGTTATTCAACTGCCGGTCGATCTCCCGCTGAATTTCATCGAGCTTCTTCATCGACACCGGTTTTCCCATCGACAATTCCAGTCTCACTTCTCGAAGTGTTCCGGTCAGCGCCCGCAATGCGAGGATCGGCTCGTCTTGCTTCGCGCCCCTCGTGACATTCTCCAGCGCCTCGGCCGCCTCGCCTAGTTGCGTGGCGGCTTCCCCAAAGTTTTTATCGAACAGCTCTGACTTTGCCTGCACCACCCGCGACTTGGTGTCGATCAGTCCCTGCCGCCTGCGCAGGTCTCTCTCGATTCCCATCGTTGTGTCGAAGATGTTGCGCGACGTGTCTTTGACCGAATGTTGGAGTTCTGAAACCGTTTGTTGCAGCGTGCCGACTGGACGTTGGCCAAAATAAAATCCGAGACCAAACGACGCGGCGGCCAGGACAAGAATAGCGATAAATTTCCACATAGCGCAATCCTTTCGACTAGTAAGCTTCGGAAAAACTCATTTTGTATTCAAACTCCACTGTGATCTTACGGAGGTGATGGCACAAGAACGGCTCGCAGGATGCTCAAAATGGTCGCCCAGCGTGGCCACAGTGAGAGAAGAGGCGAGGCGTACGCTTCGGTACGTTGAGCCTCTGAGCGATGCGAGAACAAAGCTGGCGGACTTTTTCAGCATCCTGCTAACGAACTTTGGGGGCTGTTGTGGGACGGCGGAGTTGTTGGAGCAGACCTCCTGCCGCAGCAAGGCGAACGGCGACGTCTGAGTCTTGCAAGCCTTTTTTGAGCAATGGCGTCACCGGTGCACCGCTCTTGCCCAGGGTTTTTGCCGCTACGAGGCGTGGTTGTGGTTGCTGGTCCTGCAGGAGCGTCTGTAGAATGGGCACCGCTTGCTTATCGGACGTCGCTGCCAGTGCATGGGCTGCAGCAGCCCGTGTAGAGGGGTCCGGGTGTCTCGCCAAGTCCGCGGCGAGCAAGACAGCCGATGTGTCGCCCAGTCGAAGTAGTCCTTCCACCGCACCGGCCCGTACCTGCATATTGGCATCGCGTGTGAGAGCCCGCAGTAATGGCTGATTTTCGCGAATCCCCAGCTGCCCAAGACTCCTGGCTGCAACCGCGCGCACGCGCGCACTTTCGTCCCCTAGGGCATGGGTTAATGGTGCGACACCATCGACTTGTCCATAGTCTCCCAATGCACCAGCGGCGAACGCGCGAACCGACGGATCAGGGTCGTACACTCCTTGGCTCAGGACCGATAGACTCGAGGGGTGCCTCAGCCGTCCCAATACCCCCAAGGCTGCCATGCGGACATCGGGGTCCGGAAGCGTCGCGGATCCGGTGATGTCGGTCAGTCTGTCCTGTTTGCCGAGCCTATACATTGCGGCATAGGCGAACACGACTTCCGGTCCGTCGTCCGTTCTTGCGACTTCTATGAGGAGGGGCATGATGTCGGTGACGTTCGCCTCACTGAGCGCGTTCATTGCGGCAATTCGCACGGCCGGCATCGCGTCGTTCAGTGCCCGTCGCAAGGGGCCGGACTTCCCTGCGAGTCCGGCTTTGCCGATGGCTTCCGCGGCACGAGCCCTCACCATGACCGATGCGTCGAGCAGCCCGTCTTCCAAGACGGCCTGTGTTTCTGCGAGGCCGAGTTCAGCCAGCACAGTATAGGCCACGATCCGTACATACTCCTGCGAGTCGCGGACATGGCTGGTCAGAAAGCTGAGCGCCAAGGGTCTTAAGAGGGATGGATCATCCGGTAGATCTATAGGGACAAGCCGGTGATAGAGGGTGAGAGCCTCTTCTGGCCGCCCAAGCTTGAGGAAGCTCTGGAAGGCCTGCCGGATGAGCGGTTGCGACGCTGCGGACTCTGGCGGAAGCGATTGCCAGAGTTTCAGCACCCGGTCGTATTCGGCGTGGTTGAATGCGTCCGTGGCCTCCCGTTCGATGGCTGAACTGGTCGACGATGTTGGCGTCCGTGCTTCCGTGGGGGACAGGCTCACGACAATCGTCCCGAGGGTGAGCAGTGGGAGCATCCGCAGATGGGCGGTGATAGTGCAGCGACGGGTTCTCTGCAAGGGTTCGGATCGACAGTCGTTTACCATGTTGAGGGTGTGTGGACCATGGCTGGGGCATACAGATTGTCGACGTACTCCTTGACCATCCGTTTGGTGCAGAAGCGGGGGGCATTGGTCCGAAGACTTTCCTTCATGAGTTGCAACCAGCCGCGGGGTATCCCGTCAAGGTCTCGTTGATAGTAGAGGGGAATGGCTTCTTGCTCCAGTATGCGGTAGAGCTGTTGCGCGTCATGCTCGTCCTGGGCCTGGATGTCCTGGTTCCCGACTAAGGGTTCAATGCCCCATCCGTTGGCTCCGTTGTAGCCTTCTTTCCACCATCCATCAAGGACGCTGAGGTTCATGACGCCGTTGAGCGCGGCTTTTTGCCCGCTCGTTCCGCTCGCCTCTAGGGGAAACCGTGGGGTGTTGAGCCAAATGTCGACCCCTTGGACGAGGAACTTCGCCATATGCATGTCGTAGTTTTCCAGGAACGCCACGTGGCCGCCCAATTTATGGTCGTCGCAAAAGCTCAACACTTCATGAATGAAATAGCGACCAGGTTCATCCGCCGGGTGGGCCTTGCCGGCAAAGATCAATTGGACGGGACGCCACTGGTTATGGAGCAACCGTTTCAGCCGTTCGAGGTCGCGGAATAATAAGGTCGCCCGCTTGTAGGTGGCAAAGCGCCTGGCGAAGCCGATGGTTAACGCTTCGGGATCGAGCAGCGTGCCTCGCGTTAAGACCTGCGAGGCTTGGAGATGGCCTTGCATCCAGCCGCTCCTGGCACGTTCCCGGATGAAGCTCATGAGTTTGCGTTTCATGGTTTGGCGCACGGCCCAGAGTTCCTGGTCGGGGATATCCAGGACCCGTTGCCACATCGTTGTGTCGTCGCATTTCTCCGCCCATTCCGGGCCGAGATACTTGCCGTATAGTTGGTTGAGCTCCGGCGCGATCCAGGTCGGTGCATGGATGCCGTTGGTCACACTGCGGATCGGGACTTGCTCGATCGGCAGGCCGGGCCACATATGGTGCCACATCTCTCGCGAGACTTGCCCATGTTCACGGCTGACCCCGTTCACATGGGCAGCCAGCCGGATGGCGAGTGCCGTCATGTTGAAGCTTTGCTTCTGGGATTCGGAGGTATCTCCTAGGTGGAGGAAGTCTTCTCGCGAGAGGCCCAACTGCTCCCAATAGCCGGTAAAGTACTGGTCCATGAGATCGTGGGGAAATACATCGTGGCCCGCAGGCACCGGTGTATGGGTGGTAAACACCGTGCTCTGGCGGACCATTTCGCAGGCGTCCGCGTGCGTCGATCCCTTCTGGATCAATTCGCGAATGCGCTCCAACGTAAGGAAGGCAGAATGGCCCTCATTGGCATGCCAGACGGTCGGTGCGATGCCTAATGCGCGAAGCATACGGACACCGCCGATACCCAACAGAAACTCCTGACAGAGGCGCATCTCTTGATCGCCTCCATACAGTCGAGCTGAAAGAGCTCGATTCTCAGGACTGTTCTCGGGGACGTCTGTATCGATGAGGTAGAGGGGAACCCGCCCGACGAGCACCTTCCAGACCACTGCAGCCACGACCCGGCTACCGATCTCGACCGTAATCCGGCAGGCGTCTCCTGATGGAGTGAGTGCGGGATGAATCGGCGATTCTGCTCGCTTGAACGGGGCGTAGGCTGCTTCCTGCCAGCCCTCCGGCGTAATCCGCTGCCGAAAATATCCTTGCGGATACATGAATCCGATTCCCACCAGGGGCACACCGAGATCGCTGGCTTCCTTGCAATGGTCTCCGGCGAGAATGCCCAGGCCGCCGCTGTAAATAGGAATGGACCGATGTAGACCAAATTCCGCCGAAAAGTAAGCAATGGTGGGAGCTTTCAAATCGCCGTGCTGTGTTTTAAACCAACTGCGTCCGTTCAGACGGTACTCGTCAAATATCTTGAGGGCGGCAGAGTACAGCCGCATATACGAGGGATCTTCAGCGAGGTGCATGAGCCGGTCAGGCCTGACATCGGCCAGTAGTTCGACGGGGTTGTGATGGGTCAGTATCCAGAGGGTTGGATCGATGTATTCAAACAGCCGACGGGCTTCCGGAGTCCAACTCCACCAAAGATTAAATGCCAACTCCTTGAGACGTGAGAGGCCGGATGGAATGGCATGTGATGAAGTATCTGCTGTCTGCGGAGTATCCAATGCACCTCCTAGCTGCTGGTGTTGAAGTGAGTGTTGTCGTCAGTGATAGCCTAAACTCGATTGGCGAGGAAGTCAGGCGTGACCGGCTTTATGCCAGGATGACCATTCGTCTGAGAATGCCACGGAGGCATATCGTTCGCCAAGTATTTTAGCAACTCGGTTCATCAGTTTGGCGACTCGTTGCATGTCCTCCGGGGGAAGATCTTGTCGAAATCGAGGATGGAACCCCCACCGAGTTTCCACTTCTTCTCCAGTGACAGTCGACATGACGCTCACCAACGTGATTTCGGTTCCTGTCGGACCTTGATGCCCAGGCGTCGCAGTGGTGGGTGGTGGTGCGGGCGTTGCCTCGATCACTTGGGTGGCTGTATCGACCACGGCGGCTGGCGGCGCGTCTCCGGCCAAGATGGCTTTGATGGCCGGAATCACTGCGCTCGCGCAGAGCGTTGCGGCGGAGGATACTTGCGCATTCCCTGTGATTCCCATCGCGTCGGCGACTCGTCCGCCAAAGTATTTCAACATCTCGTCCTTCACGGGATTGTTTTCAGTGACGAGGAACCGGTACCGCTCATAGGCCTGCCGACTCTCGGCAACCGCCGCACCGACGGTGAGCATGAGTTCCGTTTGGTCGGCGCCGGAACCGAATGCCGGTTCGAGTACGTTTTTCAGTTGCAGTGTGACGGCGTCCTCAAGACTGTCCATGAACTGGGGCTGTTCTTTGATCGGCAGGTACAGCGCGGAGAGCCGGTCGGTCAGATTAAACATAATTTTGACGAACTCAAGGTAGATGCCCCACTCATCCTGTCGTTTCAATTTCAAGGCCCGCTCCGGGGCGTTTCGTTTCATGACGGTCACGGATTCGCCCGCGACGGCCAGTATGAGTTCGGCGAGTTGGCGAAGTTGCGTTTGGTTCTCTTGGTTGGCGGTTGCCATAGGGATCTCCTGTTGAGTAGCGCGATTATAACGGAGACACGTTCGGCGATCAAAGCACTTGTTTTCGCAATCGCTTGTCTGTTCGGTGCCTCGCGGGTACGATTGCGTGTGAGCAATGTTGTGATGAAGCAGACGATGCGGCGGTTATGGTGTTTGTGAGGAGATTACGATGAAGAAATTCAGACGCAGTTTTTCATTCGTTGTAGGGTTGCTGGCGGTGGTGGGGCTATTCGGTTGTAATCAGGAGACGCCGATAGAAAAGACGAAGGCTGCTGCTGCATCCGGCAATGCGGCTACGCAGGCAGCAGGGCAAGCCGCAGTGGATGCGATACAGACTCCGATGGATAAAGCCCGTCAGGTGGAAGGTACATTGGAGAAGTCGGCTGAGGAGACGGCCGTTAAGATCAAGAAAATGACGCAGTAGCAGGAGGGAGGGGTGGCCTGGTTGGTCCCCCGTGCTCACGGAACCCCCACGATGAAGGGGATGGAAGCTGATGATCTTCTGTGCTCGCGCAACGCGCGGCCTCAGAAGGCCCTCGTTGGACGCGCGCAGTGGAAGATCAATCAGCCCCCATCCCCCGAAGAAGGAATGAGCGAGCTTGGAGGGATCATTGGGAATAAAAAGGTGTCAGGAACCATTGTTTGAATTGACGGCGGTGAATTCTGGCGAGTAATGGTTCCTGACACCTTATTCTGCCCAAGACCTGACCTCAATTGCGTCATGGATCTCCACCCAGCTTGGAGAACAGTATTACAGGATTCGCGACTAGGGAAGTCTTATTCATGAAGCAGCTATCGTTGATTCTTATTGTGGCGGTACTATTCTTAGGCGTTGCCATCGTGGCAGCAGACGAGAAACTCACTGATTCAATGAAAATCGAGCAGGTCGCGAAGTTGAATGTCGATACGGCTGAGACTGACGCCAGGGCCGCGATAGCTCATGGTGACGTGAGGCTCATGGCCGTATATGGATATACGATAGAAGTGCCAGGTGTGGACGAGAGTGTGGCGAAGCTACGTCAACTTTACGGACTGCGCATGCTTGAAGGGACTGGCGATGCCATAAAAGGACCCCAAGATCGACTCCTTAACGAAAACGCACGAAGGTACGCGGCGAAGTATAACCAGACAGTTATCTCTTCAAGTCCTCGACATTAGCTACGAAACGCCCGGGCGGAATTGGAATCCGTATAAGCGCATATGCCGGAGGGAATCCGATTAGCAGGACAGACCCGTTAGAAAATGAAAAGGGGTCAGGAATATTTTTCGATGTTTATCTGGCGTCTGGCAGTCCCGCCTGCGATAGAACGGCAGGCCCTGGACGGAGTCGTAGCTTGAGTTGAGACTTGCCGCGAGGGCCTGATTGATCTTCCACTGCGCGCAGCTTTTTCGCCCGCTCGCCCACTGGCAGATATTTTTCACCCACCCCACCCTCCGATTGCTTCGCAATCGATTTCCCGAGACGTGCCGTTAGCCCGAGCGAGGGCCTTTCAATCCACTTCACCTCTCGTTAAGGGAGTGGCCAAGGCTGCCCTTTACTGCGCGCATCGAACGAGCACAGTTTCACCGTGCGCGTTCTGCGAGCAAGAAGGGCACCTGGCCGCTCCATCTCCTCTCTCTTTGAAAGGGCGGCGGGGAGTATGTTATACAGCGATTCCCCTGAATGACCGGACTGCCCAACAATTCCTTCACTCATCTCTATGGAACGAGAAACGAAAACCTATGTGCTCAAACGGCCGGTTGACGAGGCCGTTTCCCGGAAGCTTTCCATCGACTATGCGGCGGCGTTGAATACCCAGCAGCTTGCGGCGGTGACCGCGGGCGAAGGGCCATCACTGGTCATCGCCGGTGCAGGTAGCGGCAAGACGCGAACCTTGGTCTACCGAGTGGCCTATTTGATCGACTCGGGGATCGATCCGTCCCACATTCTGCTTCTGACCTTTACACGAAAATCATCGCAGGAAATGCTCGAACGGGCCGGTGAATTGATCGGCATACGTAGCGAACTGGTTCGTGGTGGCACGTTCCACTCTGTGGCCAATATGTTGCTCCGGCGCTATGGCCGGTCTATAGGCCTTGAGCCGAGCTTCACGATTCTCGATCGGGGTGACGCCGAAGACTTGATTGCTTTGGTTCGTGCTCAGCTGGGTTTGAACGAAAAAGATAAGCGGTTTCCCCGCAAAGCGACGATCGCGGAGATGTTCAGCAAGTCCGAGAATACGCTGCGCCCGCTCGACGAGATCGTGGTCGAAGAGTTCAATCATTTTGCGGACCATCTAGAGGCACTGGGCCAGTTGCAGCGGGGATATCAGGCGGCGAAGCGTCAGCGCCAGCTGGTGGATTATGATGATCTGCTGGTGCTGCTGCGGCGACTCTTAATGGAGGACGAAGCGAGTTCGTCGGACTATCTCGTCCCTGTATCGATACATTCTGGTGGATGAATATCAGGACACCAATCGCCTGCAGGCGGATGTCGTCCGGCATCTCGCATCAACCCATCAGAACGTGATGGTCGTCGGCGATGACGCGCAGTCGATCTATGGCTTCAGAGGCGCGACGTTCAAGAACATCATGGAGTTCCCGACGCTCTTTCCCGGTACGACCATCTATAAGCTGGAAGAGAATTACCGTAGCACCCAGCCGATCCTGAATCTCGCGAACACCATTATTGAAGGGGCGAGGGAGAAGTACAGCAAGCATCTCTTCACGAGGAAACTCGATGGACCGTTGCCGGTTTTGGTGGAGGCAGCAGGGGAGAATGCCCAATCGCGCTTCATTGCGCAGAAGATTTTGGAGTTGCGCGAGGAAGGCATTCCGCTCGACGAGATGGCGGTGCTGTTTCGATCCAGCTTCCACTCCTTCGATCTTGAAATTGTCCTGTCGCGTGCCGGGTTACCGTTTGTCAAGCGAGGCGGGATGAAGTTCATCGAAACAGCGCACGTGAAGGATCTTCTGGCGCATTTGCGGGTCGTGGCAAACCCTCTGGATACCGTCAGCTGGCATCGGCTGTTGATGCTGGTCGAGGGCGTGGGACCAAAGAAGGCTCAGGATCTGTTGGCGGCGATCGTGAAGACGGACAATCCGTATCGTGTCCTGCGAGAGGTGTCGGGTAAGTCGGGAAAAGGACTTAAGGACCTCGCGCTCACGCTCGAGAGTCTGTCCGGCTCAGGCGATATGCGTCCGGCTGAGCAAGTGAATCACATCTATGAGTACTATCTGCCGATCTTGAAGGTACAGTACGACGATTATCCGAAACGGATCAGGGATCTCGATCATCTCCATACCATCGCCGAAGGATATCCTGAACTCGATCAGCTGCTGGCGGATCTTGCGCTGGAGCCGCCCGATGGCAGCGCGATCGATGTGGGCGCTCCCGACCAAGACGATGAACGGCTGGTGTTGTCCACTATCCATTCGGCAAAAGGGTTGGAGTGGCAATGTGTGTTCGTCATTTGGATCGTGGATGGCCGGTTCCCGTCCGTGTACTCGTTCGTGACCGATGAGGACTTGGAAGAAGAGCGGCGACTTTTTTATGTGGCCGTTACACGGGCGAAGCAGCATCTCTTCCTTACCTATCCGATCAATGTCTTCGACAAGGGCAGCGGCATGCTGCTCTCGAAGCCGACTCGATTCCTCGACTACGTTTCCCCCGCAATGTTCGAAGCTTTGGCGCTGGTCGAAGAGGGAGGGCACTCCGACTGGTACCCTCACGACGATCGGTAGGTGTAACCAGCCGCTTGTTCATACTTCGCGCTCTGTGGTTGAATCACCCCATGCGATGTGCCGCGGTTCGGATCCTCGGAGTTGCGCTGGTGACGTTCGGCGTCTTGTCGGCGCCGACTGCGGGGGTAGGTGAGGACCGTCTGCCGTCAACCGACCGGATATGGCGTCAGTTACTTAGTGAGGCTCACGCGCTGGATCTCCCGACGAAGTTCCTCAGAGCAATCCCACCGAGCTTCGTTCAGTTTGAGTTCGACGATTTGCACAGCTATGCCGCCGAATATCATCTCGGGGAGCATCGGATGGTGCTCAATCGTGCGCTGTCCTTTAATGGGGCCGGAGCCACGTTGCGTCCGCTCGGGCGACTTACCCATGCCCAGATTGAAACGCTCTATCACGAACTGTTCCACGCCTATATCGACTACCTGGTGACGGCGTCTGAGGCATCGCCCGAGGTTGCATCGGACCCGGTGCTCGCTTTTGCGAGAGTGCAGCAGGGCTGTCACTATGGAGCGGTGTTGATCACACCGGTCGTGCAGAGGAAGGGTGAAACTGAGGAGCGGTTTCTGACCGAACGTGAATCCTGGGAAGCTCTCAACGAAACATGGGCGGTGTTTGTCGGGTGGAGCGTGTGGAACCAGTTGGAATTGACCGGCCGCGCAGCACGATCGATTCAGAATTCAGGGAAGAGTCAGGATGAATGGGTGAGCCGTCTCAGGAGTGCCGATCGAGAAGGAATTCTCCGTGGGTATTACGAACCGGAAGATTCTGGTGAGCGGGTCGTCGCTCGAAAACGGTACTTGGCCCCGGCATCGCGTTTGTCGGAACAAGAAGCCACGGTACTTATGAAGAATGTCATTGAGTTTTCCCCCAGCCTCCTCGCCCGTGCGAGGGAGGTGCTTTCTGGTTTCGGCCAAGGGGTTGAACGATACGGTCAGTGCGGATAGGGAAGGACGTATCTCCATAAGCCCATGAAATGTCTGTGAGGCGCTCAGGCGAAGTGAGCTTGGTCGAGCAAGTTTCGAGAAGGGCAGATATGAAAAAGACGGGATCTGCAGGATGGCGCCAGTAAAATTCCGGCGGAGGATTAGGGGGTATCGGAGAAAAAACAAGAAATTCTGCTTTTGGGTCTTGACTTCACCGGACTTCATCAATAGAATCGAGCGTTTCCTAAACAGGGCTGTGCCAACAGATCACCTCTTCCATCCTTTATTTATAAGGAAGGGGGGAGCTGTGTGTGGACCAGTTCGCTCTTCTTTATACGGATGAAAAAAGACAACCATAATTGAGCGCGTAGTTTTTGTGTCGTGTGCAGGGAGTTTCGGGCAGGTACCCAAGTGGCCAAAGGGGGCAGACTGTAAATCTGTTGCCATCGGCTTCCAAGGTTCGAATCCTTGCCTGCCCACCACAAAGAATTGACGCAGGCAAGTGACGAGTATTGAGTGCTGAGCGTTGAGCAAATGAGAAATCAGGCTTTGAACTCAGCACTTAATGATGGGCGGGCGTAGCTCAGTGGTAGAGTTCCAGCCTTCCAAGCTGGCTGTCGTGGGTTCAAATCCCATCGCCCGCTCCAAAGGAAGACGTGAAATGTGAAATGTTATTCGCGAAATGTGAGGCACGCGGAAGCAGAAATTGAACCCACGACAGTGGGGATTCCGAAAGGGGCAAGCCCTTTTCGTGGGGAGGGCGCGAGGGGGCTGGCCCCCTCAGCGGGAGTCAGCGAAAGGGTTTCAGGCTTGAGCTGACGACGGAGTGCGGTTCAAATCCCATCGCCCGCTCCAAAGGAAGACGTGAGGCGTTAGGCGAAAAACGTGAAAAGTCGAGGAAGTAACCTGGGTCAGTGGTTCGCACGGTCGTTTCACCTTTTACGATTCACGTTTCACGGAGAGGAACGCCCACGTAGCTCAGTTGGTAGAGCACGTCCTTGGTAAGGACGAGGTCACGCGTTCGATCCGCGTCGTGGGCTCCAGGTGATCTTTAGAAAGGGAGTAAGTCATGGCGAAGGCGAAATATGAGCGGCGGAAGCCGCACGTGAATATTGGGACGATCGGGCACGTGGACCACGGCAAGACGACGTTGACGGCGGCGTTGACCAAGGTGTCAGCGGAGAAGGGGCTGGCGAAGTTCATCTCCTATGACGAAGTGGCGAAGGCCAGCGAAAGCCAGGGCCGGCGCGATGCCACCAAGATTATGACCATTGCCATCAGTCACGTGGAGTACGAAACGGCCGCGCGCCACTACGCGCATGTGGACTGCCCGGGCCACGCCGATTACGTCAAGAACATGATCACCGGGGCGGCGCAGATGGACGGCGCCATTCTGGTCGTGAGCGCCGCGGACGGGCCCATGCCCCAGACGCGGGAGCATATCCTCTTGGCCCGACAGGTCGGGGTGCCCTACATCGTCGTGTTCCTGAACAAGGCCGATAAGATCGACGACAAGGAGCTCTTGGAGCTGGTCGAACTCGAAGTGCGGGAGCTGTTGACCAAGTACGGCTTCCCGGGCGAGAAGACCCCCATCATTCACGGGTCCGCCTTGAAGGCGATGGAAGGGGATCAGGGGCCCCTCGGCGTGCCGTCCATTCTGCAGCTCTTAGAGGCGGTCGACACGTATATTCCGACACCGCAACGGCCGATTGATAAGCCCTTTCTGATGCCGATCGAAGACGTGTTTACCATCAGCGGGCGGGGGACCGTCGTGACCGGGCGCGTTGAGCGGGGCATCGTCAAGGTGGGCGATGAAATCGAGATCGTGGGCTTACGGCCGAACCAGGCCACCGTGGTGACCGGCGTCGAGATGTTCCGCAAGGTGCTCGATGAAGGGCAGGCGGGCGACAACGTCGGGGTGCTGCTGCGCGGGACGAAGAAGGAAGAGGTGGAGCGGGGGATGGTGCTGGCGAAGCCGAAGAGCATTACGCCGCACACGAAGTTCAAGGCGGAGATCTATGTGTTGGCCAAAGAAGAAGGGGGGCGGCATACGCCGTTCTTCAATGGCTACCGGCCGCAGTTCTACTTCCGGACGACCGATGTGACGGGGGTGATGGCGTTGAATCCGGGGGTGGAGATGGTGATGCCGGGGGACAATGTGAGCGTTACGGGGGAGCTGATTAGCCCGATCGCGATGGATCAAGGGTTGCGGTTCGCGGTGCGCGAGGGCGGCAAGACCGTCGGCTCCGGCGTCGTCACCGAAATTCTGGCGTAGTGGCCGTGAGGAGTTAGGCGTAAGGGGTAAGGGGACAGTGTCGAGAGCCGGTTCTTACGCCTCACGTTTCACGCCTCACGCCTAACGAGGAGAGAGAGATGCGAGAGATCATTGATTTGGCATGCACGATCTGCAAGCAGCGGAACTATTCCACCATGAAGAATAAGAAGAACGATCCGGATCGGCTGGAGCGGAATAAGTTCTGCAAGTTCTGCCGGAAACACATTGCCCATAAGGAAGTGAAATAAGTGCTGAGTGCTGGGTTATGAGTACTGAGTCGTGGACAGAATTAAATCACTCAGAACACAGCGTTCGTTACTCAGCACTCAGGACTCGTTACTCAGCACTGAGCAGAGGGGCATGGTGTCAATGGTAGCACATCGGTCTCCAAAACCGAGAGTCTGGGTTCAAATCCTAGTGCCCCTGCCAATCGCTGCTTAGTGGATGGGTCAGGCTCAATATCGGCGGGTGGATTGAGAGTAGGTTGGTAGCAGAGTGGGGAGGCTGGGTCGAGCTGAGGGGGAGGGGAGCATGTTCAGGAAGTTAACGGATTCTATTCGAGAGTTCTTCAGTGATGTGCGCGGGGAGTTGAAAAAAGTGTCGTTTCCGACTCGGGCTGAAACGGTCGGGTCCACGACGGTAGTCATTGTCTTTTGCATCATCATGTCCCTGTATCTGTCGTTCGTCGACTCGGTTCTCGTATGGGTAGTCAGCAAGATTCTGTGAGTCAGGTATCTGGAAGTGAGAGTCGCCGCATGGCACATATCAACCACATGATCCGAGGGTAGGGCATGGCAAAGAATTGGTACGTCATTCATACCTACGCAGGCTTTGAGGGGCGAGTGAAGACCAGCTTGCTCGAACGGGCCAATCAAATGGGATTGGTTGAAAAGCTGGGGCAAGTACTCGTGCCGACGGAGGATGTGATTGAGATCAAGGATGGCAAGCGCCGAACGTCTCGACGGAAGTTTTTCCCCGGGTATGTAATTGTGGAGTTGGAGTCTCCGGTCATCGATGAAACCTTGCAGATGATCAAGGAGACACCGAAGGTCACGGGATTTGTCGGCGCTGGTGCGCAACCTACACCCTTGTCGACGGATGAGGTCGAGTCGCTATTGAAGCAGGTTGATGCGGGAGCATCCGGGCCACGCGAACAGGTCAAATTCATCAAGACGGATAATGTGCGCATTATTGATGGTCCGTTTCTCGGATTTAATGGTGTGGTGGACGAGGTGGCTCAGGACCATGGCCGGCTTAAAGTCCTGGTCAGCATTTTTGGTCGCTCCACTCCGGTGGAGCTTGGGTTTTTGCAAGTTGAGCGGATTTAACCTCCGAAATGGTCGAACGCGCGTAGGAGTGTAGGACATGGCAAAGGAAGTATCGGCACAGATTAAATTGCAGATTCCAGCTGGAAAAGCGAACCCTGCTCCCCCGGTTGGGCCGTCACTGGGTCAGCACGGCGTCAACATCATGGAATTTTGCAAACAGTTCAACGCGAAAACACAAAAAGAGGGCGATAGCATCATCCCGGTGGTCATTACGGTCTATAAGGACAGGTCGTTTACTTTTGTGATGAAAACTCCGCCGGCGTCCGACCTCTTGAAGAAGGCGGCAGGAATCATTAAGGGATCAGGCGTTCCTCAGAAAGACAAGGTTGGGAAGATCACAAAGGTCCAGTTGCGTGAGATCGCGCAAAAGAAAATGACGGATCTCAATGCCGTCGATCTCGCGGGGGCGATCAAGATCATTGAAGGGACGGCGCGCAGTATGGGAGTCGTGGTTCAAGGGTGAGGCGTTAGATCGGACAGGATTGCCAGTCGTGCTCGCGAACCGCGCGCTCTGGGCAGGACCTCGATCGACGCGCGCAGTACTTGGCAGTCCTGTCCGATCCAGAACTTGTGATGGCGTAGAGGGGAGAACGGAAATGGGAAAGAAGATGAGAGCGGCAGTAGAAAAGCTTGAGCCTCGGGCCTATGCCTTGCGCGAGGCGGTCGACGCGGTGAAGCGGTCGGCCTACACCAAGTTCGATGAATCCGTCGATCTGGCGCTTCGACTGGGCGTCGATCCGAAGCGGGCGGACCAAATGGTGCGTGGCACGACTTCGCTGCCGCATGGCACGGGGAAGAAGATTCGCGTATTGGTCTTTGCCAAGGGAGAGAAGGAGCAGGAGGCGCGGCAAGCCGGCGCTGATTATGTAGGATCCGATGACCTGATGGAGAAGATCAAGGGCGGATGGATGGACTTCGATTGCGCCATCTCGACGCCGGATCTCATGGCGGCCGTCGGGAAGCTCGGAAAGGTGCTGGGGCCCCGCGGCCTCATGCCTAATCCGAAGACCGGGACCGTCACCTTTGATGTCGGCAGGGCTGTGTCAGAAATTCGGAAAGGCCGTGTGGAGTACAAAGTCGAAAAAGCCGGGATCGTTCAAGTGCCTGTCGGAAAAGTGTCGTTTAAGCCTGAGCAGCTCTATGACAACGCCGCGGCGGTTCTTGAGGCGGTGATCAAGGCAAAGCCTGCCTCGTGCAAAGGGCGCTATCTGATGAGTGCGACTCTCTCGAGCACGATGGGGCCTGGCGTGAAGCTCGATGCCATTGCGCTAGCCAAGGAATGGAGCTAGTGAGTAGGCGTCAATAGTCATTCGTCAATGGGAATGGCGGCATGCGAGATTTCGTACTATTGACCGATGACCAGTGACTCTTGTTGTGAAGGGGAGCAGCATGAACAAAGACGAGAAAGCGACAGCGGTTGCGGAGTTGACGGAGACATTTAGTCGTGCACGGCTTGCCATTGTCACCGAAAGTGCCGGGCTCTCAGTGAACCAGGTCACCGAACTTCGCAAGCTCTTGCGAGGCGCCAAAGCCGAATACAAGGTCGTGAAGAATACGTTGGCCGCCCGTGCCTCTGAGGGTACGATTCTTTCCGGGGTGAAGTCGTACCTCAAGGGACCGACAGGGTTGGTGATCGGCTATGACGATCCGGTGCTCCCGGCCAAGATCCTTCGGGACTTTATTCTGGCGGAGAAGCGCGAACAGAAGATTAAGATCACCATCGGTGTGTTGGAGGGCAAGGTGGTGCAGCCGGCTGAGTTGGCGGCTGTTGCGAAGCTGCCGAAGAAGGAAGTCCTCATTGCGATGTTGTTGTCGGCCATGCAGGGACCGGCGCGTGGCCTGGTGTATACGCTCAGTGCGGTCTTGTCGAAATTTGTGAGAGTCATAGCAGCCATTCAGGACAAACGAAAAGGAGAAGGGGACATGTCAACGACCACGGCAAAATTATCACAGGAAGAGTTGATCAAGGCCATTGAGACGATGAGCGTGCTCGATTTGGCGGAACTCGTGAAGGGGTTAGAGGCCCGATTCGGCGTCACTGCTGCCGCACCGGTCGCTGTCGCCACTCCTACTGCCGGCGGAGGCGCAGCAGCGGCAGCCGAGGAGAAGACGGCGTTCGACGTCGTGCTCGTGTCTGCTCCGGCGGACAAGAAAATCCAAGTCATCAAGGTCGTCCGCGAACTCACCAGCCTCGGTTTGAAGGAAGCCAAGGATCTGGTCGAAGGCGCGCCAAAGCCCGTGAAGACTGGTGTCACGAAGGAAGAATGCGACACCATGAAGAAAAAGCTCGAAGATAGCGGTGCCAAGGTTGAGATTAAGTAGCCTCGATTTGATCAGTCTCTAGTATCTATGGGTGCCTGCCATATGCGGGCGCCCAAGTCTGACCATTGTAATTGTAGTGGAGGACCGGCGAATGTCCGAAACGACTCTGCAAGAGTTCATCGAGCGGAAAGACTACTCTCGCATTCATAGTAGCATCGACATTCCTGATCTTATTGAGATCCAGAAGCGCTCCTATGAAGAATTCCTTCAGCGGGAGGTCGAGCCGGAACGTCGCAAAGATCATGGGCTCCAGGCAGCCCTGGCGAGTGTCTTTCCGATTCCGGACTACAACAATACGGCCGTATTGGAGTTTACGAGCTACACGCTCGGCACTCCCAAATACGATGAGCGGGAATGCCTTGAGCAGGGGATGACCTTTGCCGTTCCGCTGAAACTCCGGGTGCGCCTGGTCGTGTTCGACAAGGAAGACAAGGGCCCCAAGAAGAAAGTGCTCGACGTTCGAGAGCAGGAAGTCTACGTCGGCGAGCTGCCGCTCATGACGGAACGCGGGACCTTCATTGTCAACGGCACGGAGCGTGTGGTGGTGAGCCAGTTGCATCGGTCTCCCGGTGCGTCCTTCACGCACGATAAAGGGAGGACGCACTCCAGCGGCAAGGTGTTATATTCCGCCAGGATCATTCCCTATCGCGGATCGTGGCTGGATTTCGAGTTTGATGCACGCGACATTCTCTATGTGCGCATTGACCGTCGGCGGAAAATGCCGACGACTATTCTCTTGAAGGCATTCGGGTTTTCGAGCGACGATTTGCTCAAGATGTATTACCCGGTCGAGGAAGTTCGGGTCGTCAAGGGCAAGATGCTGCGAAAGCTCGACCCAGAGATCCATCAGGGTCTGCGCTGCTCGGCTGAAGTGCTTGAAAAGGGCGGCAAGGAGCCGCTGGTACGGGAAGGCGCCAAGCTCACGAAGGGGCTTATCGCGAAGCTCAAGGCGGCCGGGGTGAAGGAAATCCCTCTTGCGCCGAGCGAGTTGGTCGGCCGCGCGGTATTGACCGAACTGGTGGATTCAAAGAAGAACAAGATCGCCGAAAGAAATCAGCGGCTTACTGCTGAGATTGTCGAGGCGCTGCTCGAGAGCGACATCGAAGAATTCAAGGCGATCTATTTTGATACGGTCACGTCTACGCCGGTGATCCTGGATACGCTGGAGATGGATAAGACCGCCTCGAAAGAGGAGGCGATGGTCGAGATCTATCGTCGCTTACGGCCGGGAGAAACGCCCTCAGTCGACACGGCACGAGCCCTCTTCGACAATCTGTTCTTGAACTCCAAGCGGTACGATCTCTCGCCGGTCGGGCGCCTGAAGTTGAACAAGAAGCTCGGCCTCGATCTGCCGTTGGAGCAGCGGACTCTGACGGCGCAGGACATGGTCGAGGTGATCCGCTATCTCGTCAATTTGAAATTGGGCAAGGGCGAAATCGACGACATCGACCACTTGGGCAATCGTCGTGTCCGTTCGGTCGGCGAGTTGTTGGAGAATCAATTCCGACTCGGGCTGGTCCGGATGGAGCGCAGTATCAAGGAGCGGATGAACCTGCTGGATATGGAAACGGTGTTGCCGCACGATTTGATCAATGCGAAACCCGTCGTCGCCGCAGTGAAAGAGTTCTTCAGCAGCAGCCAGTTGTCTCAGTTCATGGACCAAACGAATCCGCTCGCAGAAATTACGCACAAGCGGCGGCTTTCCGCGCTCGGTCCCGGAGGGTTGACCAGGGAGCGGGCGGGGTTCGAAGTTCGCGACGTCCATCCTTCGCACTATAGCCGTATTTGTCCGATCGAAACGCCGGAAGGCCCGAACATCGGCTTGATCACGTCACTGGCGACTTATGCGCGCATCAATAAGTTCGGGTTTATCGAAGCGCCCTATCGCAAAGTGGTGAAGGGGCGAGTCACCGACGAGATCGAGTTTCTTTCCGCGATCGAAGGGGACAAGTACATCATCGCGCAGGCGAACGCGAAAGTGGATGCTTCTGGTCGGCTGGTATCTGAAACCATCTCGGCGCGATCTGCCGGAGATTTCGTGACAGCCACCTCAGACAAAATCGAATATATGGACGTGTCACCGAAGCAGGTGGTGAGCGTGGCCACGGCATTGGTACCATTCTTGGAGCACGATGACGCCAACCGTGCCTTGATGGGATCGAACATGCAGCGTCAGGCAGTGCCGCTGCTCAAGTCGGAGGCTCCGTTAGTCGGCACGGGAATGGAAACCGTGGTCGCGCGTGACTCGGGCTATGTCGTGCAGGCCCGGCGTGCCGGCGTCGTGGAAAGCGTGGATGCCACGAGGATCGTCGTGCGTGCGGGTTCGAAAGAAGGTCGGAAAAGGAATGATGCCGGCCTGGATGTGTATGATCTGATCAAGTTCCAGCGATCGAATCAGAGTACGACCATCACGCAGACGCCGGTGGTGCGGCTTGGGCAGCCAGTGAAAGTGGGACAGGTCTTGGCTGATGGGCCCGCCATAGATCACGGCGAACTGGCATTAGGTAAGAACATTCTCGTCGCCTTCATGCCCTGGGGGGGATACAACTTTGAAGACGCCATTCTATTGAGTGAAAAACTGGTACGGGAGGATGCGTTCACCTCGATTCACATTGAGGAATTCGAGGTGGAAGCCCGCGATACCAAGTTGGGGAAAGAGGACATTACTCGCGACATCCCGAACGTCGGAGAAGAAGCGCTTCGCGATCTCGACGAGAGCGGGATTATCCGTATCGGGGCCGAGGTGAAGCCTGGAAATATTCTGGTCGGGAAGGTGACGCCGAAAGGCGAAACACAGCTCACGCCGGAAGAAAAACTGCTGCGGGCCATCTTTGGTGAGAAAGCGGGCGATGTGAAAGATACATCGTTAACGGTGCCGCCGGGCGTCGAGGGCATCGTCGTTGATGTGAAGATCTTCTCGCGCAAGGGGCTCGATAAGGACGAACGATCCAAGAGTATCGAAAGCGATGATGCGATGAAGCTCCAGCGTGATCACCACGAGGAGCTTCGAATTATTGACGAAGAGAAAACGAAGAAAATCAGAAAACTGCTGCTGGGGAAGGTGGTCGGCCGTGACTTGATGGATCCTGAGAGCGGTGACGTCATTCTGAAGAAGAAAGGCAAGCTGACCGCAGAGATTCTCAAGCGGTTGCCGGATGAGACTGTCCGCTACATCATTCTGAGCGATCCTGACGAGCAGAAAGACCTGGAGGACGTCGAGCGGCGGGCAAAGGAGCAGATCGAAATCCTTCAGACGCTGTACGACGAGAAGGTTGGGCGTCTGAAGCGGGGCGATGAGCTTCCGCCTGGCGTGATCAAGCTGGTCAAGGTCTATGTCTCGATGAAGCGCAAGATTCAGGTCGGCGACAAGATGGCCGGGCGGCATGGAAACAAAGGCGTGGTCTCTCGAGTCTTGCCCGAGGAAGACATGCCGTGTTTGCCGGATGGGACGCCGGTGGAAATTGTGCTGAATCCGCTCGGTGTGCCGTCACGTATGAACGTCGGTCAGATTCTAGAAACTCACCTGGGTTGGGCGGCCAAGGCACTGGGGATCAAGGTGGCGAGCCCGGTGTTCGACGGGGCGTCAGAAACAGAAATTAAGGAGCTGCTCAAGAAGGCGAACTTGCCGACCAGCGGACAAACCATGTTGATGGATGGCCGGACCGGCGAAATGTTCGGCAGCCCCGTCACGGTCGGCTACATGTATGTCTTAAAATTGCACCACTTGGTCGACGACAAGATTCACGCGCGGTCGATTGGCCCCTATTCGCTCGTCACGCAGCAGCCCCTCGGTGGCAAGGCCCAATTCGGCGGCCAGCGGTTGGGAGAAATGGAAGTGTGGGCGTTGCAGGCCTATGGCGCTGCGTCCACGCTGCAAGAGTTCTTGACGGTGAAATCGGACGACGTGCCGGGCCGATCGCGGATGTACGAAGCGATCGTCAAGGGTGAGCCGTTTCTGGAGCCTGGATTACCGGAGTCGTTTAACGTCTTGGTCAAAGAGCTGCAGAGTTTGGGACTCGACGTCGAACTGGTCAAGTCGCAAGACTAACCCATTTGTGTGCCGGCCGTAGCGGTCGGCATCAGAGGAGGTCACTACCTTGGAAGGCGTCTATACATTGTTTGAGAAGCCGCGCGATGCGGTGTCGTTCGATTCGATGCGGATCCGGATCGCGTCACCCGAAAAGATTCGGTCGTGGTCCTACGGCGAAGTGAAGAAGCCGGAGACCATCAATTACCGGTCGTTTAAGCCGGAAAAAGACGGCCTGTTTTGCGCGAAGATTTTCGGCCCGATCAAGGATTGGGAGTGCAACTGCGGCAAGTACAAGCGCATGAAGCACCGCGGCATCGTCTGTGACAAGTGCGGTGTCGAGGTCATTCAGTCCAAAGTCCGCCGAGAGCGCATGGGCCATATCGAGCTCGCGGCGCCGGTCGCCCACATTTGGTTCCTCAAGGGCGTGCCGAGCCGGATCGGAACCTTGCTCGACATGAGCCTCAAAGGGCTGGAGCGGATTCTCTATTTCGAGAGCTATGTCTGTGTCGACCCAGGATCGACAGATTTGACGGAGAAGGAGCTGGTCTCGGAGGAAAAGCTTCGTTCGCTTCAATCGGGATACAGCCCCGGTTCCTACAAAGTCGGTATCGGTGCCGATGCCATTCGGGAGTTGCTCCGCAAGATCGACATCAATGCTAAATGGGATGAGATCAAGGCTAAGGCGAAGACGTCGGCCTCCGCAGCGCTGAAGAAGAAATACGCGAAGCAACTGAAAGTCATCGAGGCCTTCCGCAAGTCTGGAAACATGCCTGAGTGGATGATCATGGATGTGATTCCAGTGCTGCCACCGGAATTGCGCCCACTCGTGCCGTTGGACGGCGGACGGTTTGCGACATCGGATCTGAACGATCTGTACCGCCGCGTCATCAATCGGAACAATCGCCTGAAACGGCTGATCGAGCTGAAGGCGCCGGGGGTGATTATCCGAAACGAAATGCGGATGTTGCAGGAAGCGGTTGATGCGCTCTTCGATAACGGTCGTCGCGGTCGTGCGATTCGTGGACCCAACAAGCGGCCGCTCAAATCGTTGAGCGATATGCTGAAGGGGAAGCAGGGGCGCTTTCGCCAAAACCTGCTCGGTAAACGGGTCGATTATTCTGGCCGAACCGTCATCGTCGTGGGACCAGAGCTTCGGCTGCATCAATGCGGGTTGCCCAAGAAGATGGCGCTTGAACTCTTCAAGCCCTTTATCTTTCACAAGTTGGAGGAACGAGGCGCGGCGACGACAATCAAGAGTGCCAAACGCTTGGTCGAAAAAGAACGGCCGGAAGTGTGGGACGTGCTTGACGAGGTGATCCGGGAGCATCCTGTGCTGCTGAACCGTGCCCCGACGTTGCACCGTCTCGGTATCCAGGCGTTTGATCCCGTGTTGGTTGAAGGCAAGGCCATCCGGTTGCATCCGCTGGTCTGTGCCGCATTCAACGCTGACTTCGACGGTGACCAGATGGCGGTCCACGTTCCGCTGTCGGTCGAAGCGCAGGTCGAGGCACGTGTGCTGCTGATGTCGATCAATAACATTCTCTCGCCCGCCAACGGCAAGCCGATTGCGGTGCCGTCGCAGGACATGGTGCTCGGCTGTTATTGGCTGACCAAAGAGCGTGCAGGATGCAAGGGAGAGGGGAAAGTGTTCGGCTCACCGGAGGAAGTGCGCATTGCGTTTGATTCGCGAGAATTGGAAGTGCATGCGCGGATCAAGGTGCGGATCGAGGGGAACCTCGTTCAGACCACCGTCGGGCGAGTCATCCTGTCGGACGTGCTTCCTCCGGGATTGCCTTTCGCCAACGCGAATAAGCTCATGACCAAGAAGGAAATGACCAAGCTCATCGATACCGTCTATCGCCAATGCGGTCACCGTGAGACCGTCACGTTCCTCGATAAGGTCAAGGACACGGGGTTTGAGTATGCCACGCGTGCCGGCATCTCGATCTGCATCGACAACATGCATATTCCGTCCAAGAAGCAAGAATTACTGGGGAAGGCTCAGCACGAGGTCGCGGAGATCGAACGGCAGTATGCCGAGGGGTTGATCACCAACGGCGAACGCTATAACAAGGTGATCGACATCTGGGCTCATGTGACTGAACAGATTGCCAACGAAATGATGAAGGAATTGGGCGCGGGTGGTGATCCGAGCAAGGCCGAGTCCTTCAATCCGATCTTCATGATGGCGGATTCCGGTGCTCGAGGAAGCTCCCAGCAGATCCGCCAATTGGGTGGTATGCGCGGTTTGATGGCGAAGCCGTCCGGTGAAATTATTGAGACTCCGATTACCGCCAACTTCCGCGAAGGATTAACGGTGTTGCAGTACTTCATTTCGACGCACGGTGCCCGTAAGGGGTTGGCCGATACGGCGTTGAAGACTGCCAACTCCGGTTATCTCACGCGTCGCTTGGTGGATATTGCACAGGATGTGATTATCAACGAAATCGATTGCGGCACCACCGATGGCATCATTGTCAGCGCATTGGTCGAGGGGGGCGAAATCATTCAGCCGATCGAAGAGCGGGTGTTGGGACGGTTGGCCGCAGAAGATATTCGTGATCCAGTGACAGGTGAGATCATTGTCTCGTTCAATGAGGAGATTGACGAGGACCGGACAAAGGCGATCGTGGAAGCTGCGGTCGACCACGTCAAGATTCGTTCGGTGCTGACCTGTCAGTCACGCCGTGGAGTCTGTCGATCGTGTTATGGGCGCGATTTGGCCCGCGGACGGTTGGTCGAAAAAGGGGAGCCCGTTGGTGTCATTGCGGCACAGTCGATCGGTGAGCCGGGAACACAGTTGACCATGCGGACGTTCCACATCGGTGGAACGGCGAGCAAAGTGGTTGAGCAGACGGTGACCGAAGCAAAGCATGCCGGCACCATCAAGTTCATGAGCTTCGATGCCAAGAAGAATGCCGACTTCAATAACGCCGGGATTGCGGTCCAGAATAAAGAGGGTGAATGGGTCGTCATGAATCGGAACGCCAAGATTGCCATTGTCGATGAGACAGGGCGTGAGCGTGAGAAGTACGGGGTCGTCTACGGTGCCAAGATCAAGGTTAAAAATGGTGGTCGTGTTGAGGTGGGCCAGAAATTGGTCGAATGGGATCCGTACTCACTGACCATCCTCACTGAGGTCGGCGGTAAGGTGGCGTATGGAGACATCATCGAAGGTGTCTCCATGAAGGAAGAATTCGATGAAGTCACCGGCCTCTCCCGTAAGGTCATCGTTGAGCATAGTGGCGCGACGTTACGTCCACGCGTGTCGATCAAGGATGAGGGTGGGAAGACTGCCAAGGTTGCAGCGGCGGCAAACGTGGCTCGCTATCTGCTCCCGGTCGGGGCGCATATCTTCGTCGAAAAAGGCGCAGTGGTCACTCCCGGTGATGTGTTGGCCAAGATTCCACGGGAGACGACCAAGACAAAAGATATTACTGGTGGTCTGCCTCGTGTGGCTGAGTTGTTTGAGGCCAGAAAGCCGAAGGAGACGGCCGTCATCAGCGAGATCGATGGCGAAGTGTCGTACGATGGTTTCGTGAAGGGCATGCGCAAAGTGCTGGTCAATAATAAGATGGGTGATGTGAAAGAATACTTCATACCCAAGGGCAAGCACGTCAACGTGCATGAGGGCGATTGGGTCAGGGCCGGTGAGCCGTTGATGGATGGATCGGCCAATCCGCACGACATCCTCGATGTGCTGGGCCCGAACGAATTGCAAAAGTATCTCGTCGATGAAGTGCAGGATGTCTATCGGCTGCAAGGTGTGACGATCAACGACAAACACATCGAGATCATTGTGCGGCAGATGCTGCGCAAGGTCAGAATCGAAGATCCTGGCGATACGGAATTCTTGCCCGGTAGTCAAGTCAGCAAGATGTTATTTGACGAAGAGAATGAGCGAGTGTTGGCGAAGGGTGGGCAGCCTGGTCTTGGGAAGCCGGTACTGCTGGGTATTACTAAGGCCGCATTGACCACTGATAGCTTTATCTCGGCAGCCTCATTCCAGGAGACCACCCGTGTCTTGACGGAAGCAGCGATCAACGGGCGCGTTGATAATCTGTTGGGCCTGAAAGAAAATGTCATCGTCGGTCGCTTGATTCCAGCCGGAACCGGCTTCGAAGAGTATCGGGACACCTTTGTCATTAGTCCCAAGCCTGAGCCCGTGATTGTTGGCCAGGCAGATGTTGCGGCGCTTACGCAAGAGGGCGTAGCGACGGGATCGGAAGAGCCTGCTCGCTCATAATGCATGCGGTGCTGGAGACGGCTTGACACCGCGACTAATGATCACTACAATCGACCGGCTTTGCCCTTGAAGGGTTGAGTAAAGCGGTCAAATCTGTGCCGAAGATGAGAGTGAAGTACTCATGCCAACGATTAATCAGTTAGTCAGAAAAGGTCGCCAGCTGGCGCACGCGAAGACCAAGAGTCCCGCACTCAAGTCCTGTCCGCAGAAGCGTGGCGTCTGTCTTCGTGTCTATACTTCAACGCCAAAGAAACCGAACTCGGCGCTGCGTAAAGTTGCACGTGTCCGGTTGACAAACGGGATGGAAGTCACGACGTACATCCCTGGTGTCGGCCACAACCTTCAAGAACATTCCATCGTGCTCGTGCGTGGTGGCCGTGTGAAAGACTTGCCGGGTGTGCGCTATCACATCGTCAGAGGTGCCCTTGATGCCGTTGGTGTGGCGGATCGAAAGCAGAGTCGTTCGAAGTATGGAGCGAAGCGTCCCAAGTAGGACGCGTATCACAGTTGGTAACGAGAGAGCGAATGACACATGCCAAGGACTAGATTTTTAGACCACCGCGATCCTCTCCCTGATGTGCGATATCGCGATAAGCTCGTCGGGAAGTTTTTGAATATCCTGATGTCGGGTGGAAAGAAGAGTACGGCCGAGCGCATTTGCTACGGAGCCTTCGATGTCATTCAGGAGAAAACCGGCAACGATCCACTTAAAGTATTCCGGGCGGCGCTTGATAACGTGAAGCCGGTCGTTGAGGTGAAGTCCCGTCGAGTGGGCGGTGCCTCTTATCAGGTGCCGGTAGAAATTCGTCCGGCTCGCCGGATGTCGCTGGCGCTCCGATGGTTGGCGGAATATTCGCGTTCTCGCGGCGGTAAGAGCATGCGAGAAAAGCTCGCGGCTGAGTTGCTGGACGCGTCGAACAATACGGGGGCGGCGGTTAAGAAGCGGGAAGACGTGCATCGGATGGCGGAAGCCAATAAGGCATTCGCGCATTATCGCTGGTAGCGTCGTTCTGTGCTGCAGCTGAGCCGTGCTGCGATCCGCTCACGCGGGTGCGTGTAAGTCGCAGCGTTTCACCGGCTCGGGTTGCGGCATAAATATTTTTGGGGGCAGTACGTGGCTCGTCAATCACCATTAGAGCAAACTCGGAACATCGGCATCATGGCCCACATTGATGCCGGTAAGACGACGACCACTGAGCGTATTCTCTACTATACCGGGATCTCACACAAGATGGGTGAGGTTCACGAGGGCGCGGCGACGATGGATTGGATGGAGCAGGAGAGGGAGCGCGGCATTACGATTACGGCTGCTGCGACAACCTGTTTCTGGCGAGACCATCGCATTAATATCATCGATACCCCAGGGCATGTCGATTTTACGATCGAGGTTGAGCGGTCGCTTCGGGTGCTCGACGGGGCTGTGGCGGTGTTTGACTCCGTACAGGGAGTTGAGCCGCAATCTGAAACGGTCTGGCGGCAGGCGGACAAGTATAGTGTACCGAGGGTCGCCTTCATGAACAAGATGGACCGAGTCGGCGCAGATTTTTATGCCAGCGTCCAGACGATGATCGATCGGTTGGGGGCAAACCCTGTTCCGATTCAGATCCCGATCGGCCGAGAGTCTGATTTCAGAGGGTCGATCGATCTCGTGACCATGAAGGCCTATGTGTATGACGACGAGACGCTTGGCGCCAAGTATAAAGTCGACGAAATTCCTGCCGAGCTGCTCGATCGAGCCAAAGAATACCGCGATAAGATGCTGGATGCGGTCGCTGAATTCGACGAACAGGCAATGGAGAAGTATCTCAATGGTCAACCCTTAACGGAAGAAGAGATCCGTCGAGCCATTCGTGCCGGCGTGATTTCGATGAAGATGACTCCCATTTTGTGCGGATCGGCTTTCAAGAACAAGGGTGTCCAGCAGCTGTTGGATGGGGTTGTGGATTTTCTTCCGTCCCCGCTTGATGTCGAATCGGTGACCGGGATTGATCCGAGCACCGAACAGGAAGTGAAACGACGTCCGTCAGATAGTGAGCCGTTTGCTGCGTTAGCCTTCAAGATTATGACAGATCCGTTTGCGGGCCAGCTCACCTTTTTACGAGTATACTCGGGCACGCTGAAGACGGGAACGTCCGTGGCGAATGTGACGAAGGGGACGAGGGATCGCGTCGGACGCCTCCTGAAGATGCATGCGAACAAGCGTGAAGACATTGATGTGGCCTATGCGGGTGATATTGTTGCGGCCGTCGGACTCAAAGGGGCGACCACGGGAGACACGCTGGCGGATGAAAAGCAGCCGGTCTTGCTCGAGGTTATGAAGTTTCCTGAGCCGGTCATCGCAATGGCAATTGAGCCAAAAACCAAGCAGGATCAAGAGAAGATGGGGTTCGCGCTCCAGAAATTGGCGCAGGAAGATCCATCGTTCCGGGTGAAGACGGACGAAGAGACCGCGCAGACCATCATTGCTGGGATGGGAGAGTTGCATCTGGAAATCATCGTCGATCGCATGCTGCGTGAATTCAAGGTGGAGGCCAATGTCGGAAAGCCGGAGGTGGCCTTTAGGGAAACGATTCGCAAGAAGGCTGAAGCTGAGGCGAAGTACATTAAGCAGACGGGTGGTCGTGGCCAGTATGGACATGTCGTGTTGACGGTCGAGCCTGCTGAATCGGGCAAAGGATTGGATTTCATCAATAAGACCGTCGGCGGCTCTATTCCAAAAGAGTTCATCCCGGCGATTGAAAAGGGTGTGAAGGAACGGCTTGATTCTGGCGTGATCGCGGGGTATCCGCTTCGCGATGTTCGGGTCACGGTGATCGACGGGTCGTTTCATGACGTCGACTCCAACGAAATGGCGTTTAAAATTGCCGGATCGATGGCATTTCTCGATGCCTGTAAGAGGGCCGATCCGGTGTTGCTTGAGCCGATCATGAAGGTGGAGGTTGTGGTTCCTCAGGAATTTATGGGCGATGTGATCGGCAATTTGAATGGTCGTCGTGGCAAGATCCAGGGAATGAAGTCGCGGGCTGCGGCGCAGGTTATTGATGCGTCGGTGCCACTCAGTGAAATGTTCGGGTATGCTACCGATCTTCGGTCTCGAACGCAGGGCCGTGCCACCTATAGTATGGAGTTTGACCGATATGAACCGGTGCCTCGGCAGATTTCAGAGGCCATCATTGCCAAGTATCGGGGTGAGTAGTCGAATTGATTCTTGAGTGAGGACGGAAGGGGGCGGGTATGGCGAAGGCGAAATATGAGCGGCGGAAGCCGCACGTGAATATTGGGACGATCGGGCACGTGGACCACGGCAAGACGACGTTGACGGCGGCGTTGACCAAGGTGTCAGCGGAGAAGGGGCTGGCGAAGTTCATCTCCTATGACGAAGTGGCGAAGGCCAGCGAAAGCCAGGGCCGGCGCGATGCCACCAAGATTATGACCATTGCCATCAGTCACGTGGAGTACGAAACGGCCGCGCGCCACTACGCGCATGTGGACTGCCCGGGCCACGCCGATTACGTCAAGAACATGATCACCGGGGCGGCGCAGATGGACGGCGCCATTCTGGTCGTGAGCGCCGCGGACGGGCCCATGCCCCAGACACGGGAGCATATCCTCTTGGCCCGACAGGTCGGGGTGCCCTACATCGTCGTGTTCCTGAACAAGGCCGATAAGATCGACGACAAGGAGCTCTTGGAGCTGGTCGAACTCGAAGTGCGGGAGCTGTTGACCAAGTACGGCTTCCCGGGCGAGAAGACCCCCATCATTCACGGGTCCGCCTTGAAGGCGATGGAAGGGGATCAGGGGCCCCTCGGCGTGCCGTCCATTCTGCAGCTCTTAGAGGCGGTCGACACGTACATTCCGACACCGCAACGGCCGATTGATAAGCCCTTTCTGATGCCGATCGAAGACGTGTTTACCATCAGCGGGCGGGGGACCGTCGTGACCGGGCGCGTTGAGCGGGGCATCGTCAAGGTGGGCGATGAAATCGAGATCGTGGGCTTACGGCCGAACCAGGCCACCGTGGTGACCGGCGTCGAGATGTTCCGCAAGGTGCTCGATGAAGGGCAGGCGGGCGACAACGTCGGGGTGCTGCTGCGCGGGACGAAGAAGGAAGAGGTGGAGCGGGGGATGGTGCTGGCGAAGCCGAAGAGCATTACGCCGCACACGAAGTTCAAGGCGGAGATCTATGTGTTGGCCAAAGAAGAAGGGGGGCGGCATACGCCGTTCTTCAATGGCTACCGGCCGCAGTTCTACTTCCGGACGACCGATGTGACGGGGGTGATGGCGTTGAATCCGGGGGTGGAGATGGTGATGCCGGGGGACAATGTGAGCGTTACGGGGGAGCTGATTAGCCCGATCGCGATGGATCAAGGGTTGCGGTTCGCGGTGCGCGAGGGCGGCAAGACCGTCGGCTCCGGCGTCGTCACCGAAATTCTGGCGTAGTGATTGGCCGGATGAATAGAGGAATGAATGGTTAAGGTTGAACAGAGAATCAGGATTCGGTTGCGCGGGTTTGATTACCGCGTGTTAGACCAGTCGGTGGCGGAAATCGTTGAGACCGTCCGCCGGAGCGGAGCGAAAATTGTAGGGCCGATTCCGCTTCCTACACGCATCGAGAAGTTTACGGTGCAGAGTGCCACGCATGCAGATAAGAAGGCTCGCGAGCAGTTCGAAATCAGAACGCACAAGCGTTTGATGGACATCATGGACGCGACTCCTGAAACCATGGATTCCCTGATGAAGTTGAACTTGGCCGCCGGCGTGGATGTCGAGATTAAGCTCTGAGGGTAGACGACTGACAAGGAACGTTACGCATGACGAACGGGTTGCTGGGTAAGAAACTGGGGATGACCCAGATATTTGACGAGACGCGGTTTACGCCTGTGACCGTAATCGAGGCGGGTCCTTGCCGCGTGGTCACGATCAAGACGAAAGAGCGCGATGGGTATGAATCCGTCCAGTTGTCTTTTGGCGAAGTGAATGAACGCAAGTTGTCCAAGGCCGAGCTGGGGCATCTAAAGAAGACTGAGGCTCCAGCCACCCGTGTACTCAGAGAGTTTCAAAAAGTTGGCGAGGTAGCGGTAGGGCAATCCATCAAAGTCGATATCTTTAAAAAGGGTGACTGGGTGGATGTCATCGGTATTTCCAAGGGAAAGGGATTTCAGGGGGTGGTGAAGCGGCATCATTACGCTGGCGGTCCTGAATCTCACGGGTCCATGTTCCATCGCCATCCCGGTTCGATGGGGGCCAGTTCGTATCCTTCTCGTGTCTGGAAAGGGAAGACCTTGCCTGGGCACATGGGGGCTAAGCGGATTACGGTCCAGCGATTAAAAGTTATTGAATCCAGGCCTGATGAGAACTTGCTGTTCGTTCGAGGGGCAGTCCCTGGCGCGGCAAATGGACTGATTATGGTGAGAAAGTCGAAGAAGGGGTAAGGCATGCCCACGGTTGATGTCGTTGATCTGAAGAGACAGAAAGTCGGGTCTGTCCATCTTCCTGACGAAGTGTTTGGCTGTAAGCTGCACACGGCCTTAGTCCATGAAGCGGTGGTGATGCAGCGTGCCTGTGAGCGTCAGGGTACGGCTTCGACATTGCGGCGAGGAGAAGTGACGGGGTCTGGGAAAAAGCCATGGAAGCAAAAGCATACTGGGCGGGCACGGGTAGGCTCCATACGCTCTCCTATATGGCGTCATGGCGGGTCGGTGTTTGGGCCGAAGCCACGTGATTATTCCTACAGCATGCCAAAAAAGAAGTATCGTGCAGCGCTTCAAAGCGCACTTTCGGCAAAGTTAGCAGACGGACAAGTGGTGATTGTGTCGAATCTGTCGTTGGACCAGCCAAAGACGAAATTGTTGGCCCAAGCACTGACCAATTTGGGTGCGGGGGCGTATGCCTTGATTGTGGCAGGTGCAGGGCATGCTGGATTGGCTCAAGCTGCGGACAATCTTCCTAATGTGTGTGTGGTGGGACCTGAAGGATTAAACGTCTACGATATTGTTCGAGCTGAATTGATTCTGATTCTTGAGCGCGAGTTGCCGCGGGTGAAGGAGGTCTGGGCATGAAGGCGGGTCTCCATAGCATTCTGCTGCAGCCGTTGCTGACGGAAAAGATCACGGCGATGCGGGAAAGCAACAACACGGTGGGTTTTCTCGTTCACCCGGATGCGAATCGTGTCCAGATTAAGCAAGCAGTCGAAACCCTCTTGAAAGTCAAGGTCGAGCGAGTGAACGTGATGAATGTTCGCGGGAAGGTGAAGCGCTTGGGGCGTTTCTCTGGTAAGCGATCGGATTGGAAAAAGGCCTTCGTCAAGCTCAAGCAAGGCGAGAAGTTGGAACTCTACGAGAGCGCATAGCGGGACGTTGCACCGGGCTGATCTTGGTGTGCTGGAAGGACGACTGTAGTATGGGAATCAGAGTATACAAGCCAAGGACACCGGGGCGTCGTGGGATGACTGCGGTGACGACCGAAGAGCTGTCGAAAAAGAGGCCTGAAAAATCGCTTACGTCATTCCGTCGCAGTACCGGCGCAAGGAACAACGATGGGCGGACGACTGTACGGTTCCGTGGGGGTGGGCATAAACGGCTCTACCGAAAAATTGATTTCCGGCGCGACAAGACCGGAATCCCCGGGACCATTGCCGCGCTTGAATACGATCCCAATCGGTCGGCACGGATTGCCTTGGTGCACTATAAGGATGGCGAGAAGCGTTATATCCTGGCCCCTGTTGGCTTAAAAGTCGGGGACGTGGTGCAGTCCGGTGTTGCGTCAGAGGTTCGTACTGGGAATGCGTTGCCCTTGTCCAGTATGCCGTTGGGAACCACCGTTCATAATGTAGAGTTGAAGCCTGGAAAAGGCGGACAGCTGATTCGTAGTGCAGGAGGCTCTGCTCAGGTGATGGGGCGTGATGGCGAATATGTGCAGGTGCGACTCAGGTCCGGTGAAATGAGGAAAATTCTTTCAACCTGCATGGCAACCGTCGGACAGGTTGGGAATACGGATCACGAGAATATTAATGTTGGGAAGGCAGGTCGGACGCGATGGTTGGGCCGACGCCCGAATGTGCGTGGGGTAGTGATGAATCCGGTCGACCACCCGCATGGTGGCGGTGAAGGAAAATCTGGACAGGGTAACCCCCATCCGGTCTCCCCATGGGGTCTTCCGACCAAGGGCTACAAGACCAGGAATAACAAGGCGACGGACAAGTTCATTATTTCCCGCCGCAAGTAGGAGTACGCGATGCCGAGGTCAGTCAGTAAGGGCGCATTCGTTGACGACCATCTGCTTCAGAAAGTGGAGCGGATGAATCAGAATAAAGATCGCAAGATCATTAAGACTTGGTCGCGACGGTCCACGGTCGTTCCGGATATGATCGGACATACGTTCGCGGTTCATAACGGGAAGAAGTTTATTCCTGTCTTCGTGACGGAAAACATGGTTGGGCACAAGCTGGGAGAGTTTGCTCCGACCAGGTTTTTTAAGGGGCATGGGCACGCCAGGACAGAGAAGGCGGTCGCCCTTAAGTAGGCGACAGGCGCTGGTCTCGGCACACTCGATTGGATGGGACGGTTATGGCTGAAGCACAAGCAGTTCTACGGTTCGTACGTGTCTCTCCGAGGAAGGCCCGCCCGGTGATCGATATGATCCGTGGGCAGCAAGTTCCAATGGCCCTGGCATTGCTCAGAAATTTGCCGCGTCAGGCAGCGAAGGTGGTCGAGAAGATTTTGAGGTCCGCCGTGGCCAATGCGGAGCAAAAGGAGATGGGCGACAGTGAATCGATGGTGGTCTCGAAGGCGTTTGTTGATTGCGGGCCGACGTTGAAACGCTTTCGATCTCGCTCGCAGGGGCGTGCGAATGCGATTCAAAAGCGCATGAGTCACATTACTGTCGTCGTGTCGGCTGCAAGTGTGAAGGAAAAAAGTAGATAGAGGCGGCTAACGGAACGGATTCATTTCCTGTCTGAGTGAGGCACAAATAGTTATGGGGCACAAGACACATCCGATCGGGTATCGGCTAGGATACAACGTCACGTGGTCATCTCGGTGGTATGCCAGCAAGGATTATGCAAAGCTGCTCCATCAGGATATCAGGATCCGCAAGATGGTCAAGCAGCGTCTCTTTCATGCTGGTGTGGCCAAGGTTGAAATCGAGCGATCTGGAGACCAGACGCGTGTGATTATTCACACCGCGCGCCCTGGTATCATCATCGGTCGTAAGGGGGCTGAGGTCGATAAGCTCAAGGCGGAGTTGGAGAAGAGCTACTCCGGTCAGGTGTACATTACGGTGAAAGAAATCAAGAAGCCGGAACTGGATGCCCAGTTGGTGTGTGAAAACGTCGCCACCCAGTTGGAAAAGCGAGTGGCGTTCCGTCGGGCCATGAAGCGAAGTGTGCAGTCCGCACTTCGTCTTGGAGCCCAGGGTATCAAGATTATGGTCGGGGGCCGTCTTGGCGGGGCGGAGATCGCGCGCTCAGAGTGGTACCGCGAAGGCCGTGTGCCTCTCCATACGCTCCGGGCGGACATCGACTACGGGTTTGCCGAAGCCCACACGACGATGGGGCAGATCGGGATCAAGACCTGGATTTATAAGGGGGAGGTCCTTCCGTTGCAGCCCCTCAATAAAGAATCAGCATTTGACCGCAGACTTGGGTAAGTGAAGAGGATTGCGTGTTAGCACCAAAGAAAGTTAAGTTCCGCAAAATGATGAAGGGGCGTATGACCGGCAAGGCCTATCGTGGCAGTCAGATTACCCTTGGAGAGTTTGGGCTAAAGGCGCTTGAGCCTGGCTGGATCACCAGCCGACAGATTGAGGCGGCGCGCATCGCGATCACTCGGTGTGTGAAGCGCGGTGGCCAGGTTTGGACGAGAATTTTCCCCGATAAGCCGATCACCAAGAAGCCGGCTGAGACTCGAATGGGTAAGGGGAAGGGCAACCCGGAGTACTGGGTCGCCGTTGTTAAGCCTGGCCGCATTCTCTATGAGATGGATGGCGTGACGCCGGAGGTCGCCCGTGAGGCGTTCCGTTTGGCCTCACATAAGTTGCCCATCGCCACGAGGTGTATCACTCGGGGTGAGTTTTAGCATCGATCGAACCAGGCGTAAGGGTAGGGAGCGCATCCATGGATCTGAAGGAATTACGGCAACTCACGGGACCTGAGCTTGCGGAGAAGACGCAGCAGCTCACGCAGGAACTCTTCAATCTTCGTTTTCAGCTGGGAACTGGACGGTTGGAAAACCCTATGCAGGTGCGAAAGACGAAGCGATCGATTGCCAGGGTGAAGACGATTCAGCGTGAGATCGCGCAGATCGATCCAACCTCTACCACGGCGAAAGGGGCTTGAGGATGGGAGCGTCAGTAAATAAGCGGCGTGAATGGGTTGGGCGTGTGGTCAGCAATAAGATGAATAAGACTGTGGTCGTCGAGATTGAGCGTTCGGTTATTCACCCACTCTATCGGAAGGTGCTTCGACGGGTAACGAAATTCAAGGCTCACGATGAGGACAATACTTGTAGAATCGGCGACCGTGTGCGCATGGTCGAGACGAGGCCGATCAGTAAAGATAAGCATATGCGGGTTGTCGAGGTTGTGGAAAAAGGACGGGGTGAGTAGGTCGAGATCGTGCGAAGAGTAGAGAAAACACAGGGACTATGATTCAGAGCTATACCTACATGGACGTGGCCGATAATTCTGGTGCCAAGCAGGCCATGTGTTTTCATGTGCTTGGTGGAACCAGGCGTCGGTATGCCTCTCTCGGAGACATTGTCGTCGTGGCTGTGAAAGAGGCCATTCCTGCGGCAACGGTCAAGAAGGGCGATGTGAGCCGTGCGGTGGTCGTGAGGACGACTAAGGAAGTGCGTCGGGAGGATGGTTCCTACATCAAGTTTGATCGGAATGCTTGCGTACTGATCAACAAGGATGGGGATCCCGTTGGGACTCGTATCTTTGGGCCGATCGCGCGTGAGCTGCGGTGGAAGAAGTTCATGAAGATTATTTCTCTAGCTCCGGAAGTGCTGTAGTGAGGGTGGAGACGGCGGGATGAATAAGCAGGCATTGAAGAAGAGTCGAATTTGTAAGGGGGATGTAGTGGTCGTGATCGCCGGGCGCGATCGAGGCAAATCCGGGAAAGTGCTTTCAGTTGATACTGCAGTGGGAAAGGTTGTGGTCGAAAAGTTGAACATGATCAAGCGCCACACGAAGCCGAATCAGAAAGTCAAGCAAGGTGGCATTCTCGAACGCGAAGCGCCTTTTGCGATTTCAAATGTGATGTATCTGTGTCCTGTGACGCAGAAGCCGACCCGGCTGGGGATGCGTACGCTCGATGATGGCCGACGGGTCCGGGTCAGCAAAAAATCGAACGACTCAGTCGAGTAGGAGTGAGGACGCCAGATGGCGAAGGTTGAATCAGGAAAAGGCGGTAAGACGTCGGAGCGGCGGCCACCCAAGAAAAAAGAAGGGTCGTCGGTACCGAAGGCGATGGACGAGGGCAGCGAAGAGTCCAAGTTCAATCCACGGATGCGGGAGGCCTACTTGCAGAAGGTTGTACCCGCACTCATGAAAGAGTTCGGCTACAAAAACATCATGCAGGTCCCAAAGCTTGAGCGGATTGTGCTGAACGTGGGGATGGGGGAAGCCATTCAGAACGTGAAGCTGCTGGAAAGCGCGGCCGGGGAATTGGGTGCGATTACGGGCCAGAAACCGCTGATTACAAAGGCGAAGAAGGCCATCGCCTCTTTCAAATTGCGCCAAGGGATGCCGATTGGCACAAAGGTGACGTTGCGTAGTCGCAGGATGTGGGAGTTCTTCGATCGTCTCGTGACGTTGTCGTTGCCACGGATTCGAGACTTCCGAGGTGTCTCGCCTAAGTCGTTCGATGGCCGAGGTAATTACACGCTAGGACTCAAAGAACAGCTCATCTTCCCCGAGATTAAGTACGACGAGGTCGCATCCATCCATGGGATGGATATCACGATTGTCACGACCGCCAGGACCAACGATGAGGGCCGGGCGCTGCTGAAGCATTTGGGAATGCCATTCCGGACATAATGTCAAGCGAAGGAGCTGCAGGTGTCGAGATTAGCGCTCAGAAATAAATCGGCCGTCAAGGCGAAGTTTCCGGTCAGAGACTATCACCGGTGTGAGATCTGCGGACGTGTGCGAGGGTTCTTGCGCCGGTTTCGTATGTGCAGAATTTGCTTTCGGTTGCTGAGTCTGAAAGGTGAGATCCCGGGGGTTCGGAAGTCGAGTTGGTAAATTATCCGCTTTCCATGCCACCGGGCTGGTGATTCGCATCTGGTCACACGAAGAACGTTGGTGAAAGGGTTGGTATGGTTACAGATCCCATTAGTGACCTATTAGTACGATTGCAAAACGGGTTTCGCCGGCGTCACGATGTCGTGAGCGTTCCAGCTTCCCGTCTCAAGCGCGAGGTCCTTCGGATCCTCCAGAACGAAGGATATATTCAGGGCGTCCAGGCGGACGTCGCGGATGGGCATCCTGTGCTGAAAGTGCAGTTACGGTATGTGGCGGAAGGGCAACCCATGGTTACCGGCATGCAGCGGGTGAGCAAGCCGGGCCGCCGTGTGTATGTAGGGATCAAAGACATCCCGCGAGTAAAAAACGGCATTGGCGTGGCGATCTTGTCCACCTCGAAGGGGTTGATGACGGATCAGGATTCTCGCCGCGCTGGACTGGGCGGAGAAGTTCTGTGCTCGATCTGGTAATGGGTCGAGCGAACCAGATTGTCATTGCAACGGTGTGCTAGGTAACGAGGCATTGATGTCACGCATAGGCAAGAAGCCAATTCAGATTCCAGCAGGGGTGGATGTAAAAGTCGCCGGGCCCATCGTGTCCGTGAAGGGCCCGCTCGGGAAGCTCGATTGGTCGTTGTCCACAGGCCTTGGGGTCTCGATTGCGGATGGACAGCTCGTGGTGAGCCGGTCAAATGAGGACCGGCAAATCCGTGCATTGCACGGATTAACTCGCGCCGAGTTGAGTAACATTGTCCAGGGTGTGACGAAGGGCTACGAACGTAACTTAGAAATCACCGGGGTTGGGTATAAGGTCGCCGTGCAGGGTCGGACGATGAGCTTCAATTTGGGCTATATCAACCCAGTCACCTATCCGATTCCGGTTGGAATCGACGTGAAGGTGGACAAGCAAACGCTGATCAATGTGAAGGGGGCTGACAAGCGCTTGGTGGGTCAGGTTGCGGCGAACTTGCGAGCCATCAAGCCTCCCGACGTCTATAAGCAAAAGGGCGTTCGCTATGTCGGGGAAGTGTTGCGTAAGAAGGCCGGAAAGACAGGGAAGTAGGGTAATTCATGAATACTGCAGAAAAAGCGAGTCAGTTGACCAGGCGGAAACAGCGGGTGCGAAAGCGAGTCTTTGGAACGGCCGAGCGTCCACGTCTCAACGTGTTTCGCAGCCGCTCTCATATCTATGCCCAGATCGTTGACGATCTTAAGGGGGCAACATTGGCTGCCGCGTCCTCCCTGGATAAGTCTCTGCGCACGTCGGTGAAATCCACCGGCAGCATCGAGGGCGCAAAGGCTGTGGGAAAGCTGTTAGCCGAACGGGCTAAGGCCGCCAAGGTGCAGGCCGTGGTGTTCGATCGTGGTGGTCGGATGTATCACGGACGCGTCAAAGCGCTGGCTGAGGCATCGCGTGCAGGCGGTCTGAAATTTTAGGAACATCAACCTAACGACCGGAGAGGGAAACGAGCGTGCGAGTTAATCCAGATGAACTAAGCCTGAAGGACAAGGTTGTCTTTATCAACCGCGTGGCGAAAGTCGTGAAGGGTGGAAAGCGGTTCAATTTCTGTGCGCTGGTTGTCGTCGGAGATGGACAGGGATGGGTGGGCATCGGGAAAGGGAAGGCCGCCGAAGTGCCCGTAGCGATCTCGAAGGCGGTTGAACAGGCTAAGAAAAACCTGGTGCATGTCGCCCTCACGTCTGGGACGATTGCGCACGAGGTGCATGGGCTGTTCGGGGCCGAGCATGTCCTCCTCAAGCCTGCAAAGAAGGGAGCAGGAATTATTGCCGGGGGAGCCGTCCGGGCGGTGGTCGAGGTCGCCGGAGTCCATAACATCATTGCTAAGACGTTGGGCCGTGGAAATCCATTTAATACGGTTCGCGCCACGCTCAACGGTCTCTGTCAACTCCGCAATGCTGAAGACGCTCTCAAAATGCGTCGTAGTGTGGTGGGCGACGCACAGGATAGGGTGAGTGCCTAATGCCTACAGCGAAAACCGCCAAGGCTGCTTCCAAGGGGTTCGTTATAACTTTGCGACGAAGTCCTATTGGCACACCGCAAAAGCATCGACTTGTTTTGAGTGGCCTCGGTTTGAGGAAGATCAGACAGACAGTGACTCGTCCCAATACTTCACAAGTCAGAGGGATGATTGGCAAAGTTGGATATCTATTGGAAGTGCAGCCACAATGAACCTACATGAGCTCGGTCCTGCAAAAGGATCCAGGAAACGACGCAAACGAATCGGCCGTGGTCCAGGTTCTGGTCATGGGAAAACATCGGGGAAGGGCCATAAAGGTCTGTTAGCCAGATCCGGCGGTCGGAGCCGACAGGCGGGCGGGTTTGAAGGCGGCCAGATGTCTTTGATCCGCCGAGTGCCGAAGCATGGCTTTACAAACGTATTTCGTAAGGAGTACTCGATTGTCAACCTGAAAAGCTTGGGTGACTTGATAGTGTCCGGTACCATCACGCCACAGGCCCTGGTCGATGTCGGCTTGGTCAAGCGCAAGTCGTTGCCGATCAAGATTCTTGGAAACGGAGACCTCACGAAGGCGATCGTTGTACAGGCGCACAAGTTCAGTAAGTCCGCAGAGGCAAAGATTCGAGCAGCTGGAGGGAGAATCGAGGTCATCCCCGGTGTTTGAGAGACTCCTGACCAGTTTTCAGAATATTTTCAAAATCCCTGAGCTGCGTACCCGTATCCTCTTTACCATGGGGATGTTGGTGGTGTATCGGATCGGGGCGCATATTCCCACGCCTGGGATCAATGGCGACGCCCTCTCCGATTTTCTGCAAAAGCAAGGCGGTGCGCTGCTCGGGTTTTTGGATATTTTTTCAGGCGGGTCGCTCTCGCGGTTGACGATCTTAGCGCTGGGCATTATGCCCTACATCAGCGCTTCGATTATTCTTCAGCTGCTGACCGTGGTTGTCCCGCACCTGACAAAGTTGGCCAAAGAGGGCGAGCGCGGTCGAAAAAAGATTATTCAGTACACTCGGTTCGGGACAATCGGCATTGCTGTGATTCAGGGCTTCGGGATTGCCGTAGGTCTCGAACAAATGAATAACGGTGCATTCGTGATGAGCGGTGGGTGGGGATTCCGTCTTATGACGGTCATCACCTTGACGGCCGGTACGGGCTTCCTGATGTGGCTCGGTGAACAGATTACCGAGCGGGGCATCGGGAACGGTATTTCCTTGATTATTTTTGCGGGGATCGTCGCGCGTTTGCCGGCCGCCTTGGCCCAGACCTTCGAATTGTACAAGGTCGGGCAGCTCAGCATTTTCTTGCTGGTCGGTCTTGCCGTGCTCATGATCGTGGTGGTGGCAGCCATCGTCTTCTTGGAAAGCGGACGGCGGAAAGTGCCGGTTCAGTACGCTAAGCGGGTCATCGGACGACGAGTGTTTGGCGGGCAGAGCACGCATATTCCACTGAAGATCAATACAGCGGGGGTGATTCCGCCTATATTCGCATCGTCGATCATCGCATTTCCTGCGACGATTGCCGGGTTTTTCCAGACGCCTTGGGTAAAGGCCTTCGGCGCTCACCTCGCGCCTGGATCGTTGTTATATACACTAATGTACGTTGGCCTTATTCTGTTTTTCTGTTTCTTTTATACCGCCGTGGTCTTGAACCCGGTGGACATGGCGGACAATATGAAGAAGTACGGTGGATTCATTCCCGGGATTCGGCCTGGTGTACGGACTTCTGACTACATCTATAAGGTACTCACGAGAATTACATTTGCCGGATCGATTTACCTCGCGATCGTCTGTGTGATCCCGGAATTATTGATCTATAAACTAGGTGTGCCTTTTTATTTCGGTGGTACCTCCCTGCTGATCGTGATCGGTGTCGGCCTCGATACGGCCCAGCAGATTGAGTCCCACATGTTAATGCGGAATTACGAAGGGTTTCTCGGTAAGGGCATGGCCCCCCTCCGTGGACGGAGTGGATGAGGGAAATCCATGCGGGTGGTGTTTCTCGGCGCACCAGGAGTAGGCAAGGGAACTCAGGCTGACCGTATTGCGGCGCAGTGTCAGGCGGCGAAGATTTCGACCGGTGATCTTCTCCGCGAAGCGGTTCGCAATCAGACTGCGCTGGGTCTCGAAGCGAAGCGTTACATGGATCAGGGGAACCTGGTTCCTGATGCTGTGGTGATTGGGCTGGTGAGGGAGAAGTTAGCTGATCCCAGCTGCGCTAATGGATTCGTTCTGGATGGATTTCCCAGGACTGTTCCGCAGGCGGAAGCATTGGGAACGGTATTGAACTCCAAAGGGATCGCGCTGGACCGGGTCGTGAATTTCCAGGTTTCGCGCGAGGATGTCGTGAGGCGATTGAGCGGGCGCCGAAGTTGCCCGAAATGCCAAGCGACGTTCCATGTAGACTTTGCGCCACCCAAGGTGGATGGTATTTGCGATCGATGCGGAGCGCCGCTCGTGCAGCGCAGCGATGACCGTTGCGATGCGATCGAGATGCGCCTAAAAGTATATGACGAGCAAACTGCCCCGCTTGTGCACTATTACCAAGAGCGAGGGCTGTTACTCCAGTTAGATGGTTCGGGCGCAGTGGATGTCGTCTTTCAGCATCTCTCGCAGGAGCTGGCACCGTACCGGGTGACATGATCATTCTCAAGACGCCGGACGAGATTGCGGTGATGGCCCAGGCGTCAAGAGTAGTGGCAGAGACGTTACAGATATTGCAGAAGGCCGTCCGGCCAGGCATCACGACCGATGAACTGGACCGATTAGCCGAGGAAGAGATTCGGTCCCGTGGTGCGCGGCCTGCGTTTAAGGGGTATCGGAGTTATCCAAAGACGCTCTGTGCCTCGGTGAATGACCAGGTCGTTCACGGGATTCCCTCCAAGCGAGTGCTGAAGGAGGGGGATATCATCGGGCTCGATCTAGGGGCGATCGTCGACGGGTTTTACGGGGATTCGGCGGTCACGGTCGCGGTGGGGCAGACGTCCGAACAGAGTGCCCGCTTGGTTCAAGTGACTGAAGAGGCGATGTATCTCGGTATCAAGGAAGCGGTGGTGGGTCATCGGCTATCAGACATTTCGCATGCGGTTCAGCGGCATGTGGAGTCTGCCGGTTACTCGGTCGTAACGGAGTTCGTCGGCCATGGGATTGGCCGGCAGTTGCATGAAGATCCGCAGGTGCCGAATTATGGGAAGCCTGGCCAGGGACCCCGATTGCAGGCAGGGATGGTCCTTGCGATCGAACCGATGGTCAACATGGGTGGCGCTGCCGTCAAGGTTCTTGAGGATCGATGGACGGCGGTGACGGTAGACGGGAGTCTCTCGGCGCATTTTGAACATACGATTGTGATTGAGCCGAGTGGACCGCCTCGTATTTTGAGTCAGCTCTGAGGAGCTGGGGACGTGGTCGTGCAGTTCAAGGAGAGGGGATAGCGATACGTGCCGAAAGAAGATGTGATCGAAATTCAAGGCACGGTAAACGAGACGTTACCGAACGCGATGTTTCGTGTGTCGCTGGACAATGGCCATAAGATTCTTGCACACATTTCCGGGAAAATGCGCATGCACTTTATCCGTATTCTTCCCGGGGATAAGGTGACCGTGGAACTGTCACCTTACGATCTGACGCGCGGGCGGATCACCTATCGGTTTAAGTAGGAGCGTGAAATAGACATGAAAGTGAGATCATCCGTCAAGCCGATCTGTGCCAAATGTAAGGTGGTCCGGCGCAAGGGCGTGGTGCGAATCCTCTGCGAGAATCCGCGCCACAAGCAGCGCCAAGGATAGAAGTGCGACCGGGGGTGGGCAACCTCCGTGCTCGCAGAACGCGCGCGATGAAACGGCGCTCGTTCGATGCGCGCAGTTGAGGCCCACCCAGCCCTGCGGTGAGAGTGTTACAAGAAGAGGGTAGGAGGAACTATGGCTCGTATTTCTGGAGTAGATTTGCCGAGGGAGAAGCGGGCGGACATCGGCCTGACCTACGTCTATGGGATTGGGCGGGCGTCCGCACTCTCTATCCTGAGCAAAGCCGGGATCGACGGATCAATTCGCGTCAAGGACTTGAGCGAAGAGCATATCGTCAAGATTCGAGAAATTATTCAGGAGGACTATCAGGTCGAAGGCGATCTGAGAAAGACTTTCTCGATGAATATCAAGCGGTTGATCGATAGTGGCACGTACCGTGGTCTGCGCCATCGGAAAGGGTTGCCGGTCCGCGGCCAGCGGACCAAGACGAATGCGCGGACGAGAAAAGGCCGTCGCTCCGGTGTGGGAAGCAAACCGAAACCGCCTACGCGTTCGGCGTAGGGCGGACCGTTACTTGAGTAGGGAGCCTGTATGAGCATCAAAAAAGGGAAGAAGAAAGAGCGCCGAATCGTGCAGACCGGGTTGGCCCATGTCCAGGCCTCCTTCAATAACACGATCGTCACCATCACCGACCTGAGCGGCAACACAATCGTGTGGGCAAGCTCAGGGAACCAAGGCTTCAAGGGCTCTCGCAAGAGCACGCCCTTTGCGGCTCAGCGGGCGGGCGAGGCTGCTGCGCGCAAGGCGATGGAGAGCGGAATGCGCCAAGTGGATGTCTATGTGAATGGGCCTGGGTCCGGTCGTGAATCGGCGATTCGATCTCTGCAGGCCGCTGGATTGCGGATCCATATGATTCGTGATGTGACCCCGATTCCGCACAACGGATGCCGCCCACCGAAGCGGCGTCGCGTTTAAAATGGTGCATGCAGGGAGAGTCTAATATACGAGAGCTGTTGGACGCACCCACGTGGTGATGTCCGGTAACCGGAGGTAGAGCAGTGGCAAAGTATCGCGGTCCCGTCTGTCGGTTGTGTCGGCGAGAGGGTGAGAAGTTGTTTCTGAAAGGCTCGCGCTGTATGACAGAGAAGTGCGCCATCGAGCGACGGAGCTATCCTCCGGGGCAGCATGGGCAAAAGCGTCCGAGGAATTCAGAGTACAGCACGCAGCTCAGAGAAAAGCAGAAGCTGCGCAGAATTTACGGTCTGATGGAGTGCCAGTTCCGTGGCGTGTTTGAGCGTGCAGAACGCCAGTCTGGTATTACCGGCGAGGTGCTCTTGCGGTTGCTGGAATGCCGGTTGGACAATGTGGCCTACCGATTAGGGTTCGGCGCCTCGCGAAAAGAAGCCAGGCAGCTGGTGAGCCACGGGCATCTGACCATGAATGGTCGAAAAATCAATGTGCCTGGTGCGCAGGTCAAGGCGGGCGATATCATCAGCGTTCGGGAGCGAAGTCGCACATTGATCTCGATCCAGGCTGCCTTAGAGTCTGTTGATGGGCGAGGCGTTCCAGAGTGGTTGGAGCTGGAAAAGTCGGCCTTTAAGGGCGTGGTACGAGCGTTGCCGTCCAAAGACCAGATTTCGCTGCCGGTGAATGAGCAGATGGTGGTGGAGTTGTATTCCAGGTAGATGCGGAATTGGGAGGGGCGTCAGTCTCTGCGGCGAACTAGTGCCGTTCAATGGCTGGCTACTCGATGAGATGAAGGGGGAGTCATGATTAAAGCGATGAAAGACTTTCAGATCCCGATGCGGGTAGAAGTCGACAAAGATACGCATTCCCAAACGTTCGGCAGATTTACGACAGAGGCCTATGAACGTGGGTTTGGGACCACGGTCGGCAACGCGTTACGGCGTGTGCTGTTGTCGTCGCTGACGGGTGCGGCAGTGACGACGGTGAAGATCGAAGGGGTCTTGCACGAATTCTCCACGATTCCTGGTATCACGGAAGATGTGACCTCCATTATTCTGAACGTCAAAGGACTGCGGCTTGCCGTACATACCGATAAGCCGAAGACGCTCCGTCTCAAGAAGAAGGGACCTGGTGAAGCGAAGGGGTCTGACATTATTCATGATGCAGACGTGACCATCCTGACCCCGAATCTCCATATTGCGACGTTGGACAAGGATGCCTCCTTCGATATGGAAATGACGGTGAAGCATGGGCGTGGCTACGTGCCCGCCGAGAGAAATAAGGAAGAGGGGCTGCCGATTGGTGTGATCGCGATCGATTCGGTGTTTTCACCCATCAAACGCGTGAACTTTCATGTGGAGAATGCCCGCGTCGGTCGCATGACCGATTATGATAAGTTGACCTTGGAAATCTGGACGGATGGGACCATTTCGCCTCGTGATGCCTTGTCCACGGCGGCCGGCATTCTGCGTGATCACGTTGATATTTTTATCAATCCCGATGAGCGAGTCGAAGGGCGTGCTGATCTTGGGAGCGATGAGGCGCAACGCGAGGTCAATAAGCATCTGTTCCGTAGCGTGAACGAGTTGGAGCTATCGGTTCGTGCCGCAAACTGCTTGAAGAATGCGAACATCAAGACCATCGCCGACTTAGTCCAGAAGACCGAGGGGGAGATGCTGAGGACGAAGAATTTCGGTAAGAAATCGCTCAATGAAATTAAAGAAATCTTGACGGAAATGGGCCTGGGGCTCGGTGTGAAGCTGGATGCAGTGCAACAGAACAGTGGTAGTTCAAAGAGCGAGTAACGAAATAAGAGGAAACCCGTGCGTCATCGAAAAAAAGGCAGACAGCTCGGACGACAGACCAAACATCGGTGGGCCCTGTTCCGAAGTCTCGTGACCTCTCTGCTCGAACATGAGCGCATTGAGACGACTGAGGCCAAGGCGAAGGAAATTCGAGGGTTCACGGATCGGATGATTACGCTTGGCAAGGCGGGAACATTGCCGGCTCGGCGCCAAGCCCTCGCGTTTATCCGAAGCAAGGATGTCGTCTCAAAATTATTCAGCGACGTGGCGGTTCGATTTAAAAACCGTTCCGGTGGCTATACGAGGATGGTGAAGACGAGACGGCGGATCGGCGATGCTGCGAAGCTTGTCGCGATCGAACTCGTCACGCGGCCGGATACTGCGCCCGCAAAGAAACAAATACCTAATGTGGCAGCTCCCGCGAGTCCCTCTGCCGACTAGCAGGATGCTGAATCAGTCCACCAACTTTTTGAAGGTTAAGGCTCAGGTCAAGGCAGAGAAAAAAGCCTGATCTTCGCTCAACCTTGACCTTAACCTCGACCTCAGCCTACCTTCACTCCATCTCTACCGAGTAGACCATGCCGGGGTTCTGGCATAAGTTTACTTGGTTTTGAGTGCATGCTATTATCGTGCCAGTCTCCTTCATGCTACGTAAAAGGAAGCAGGGACAAAGTGTGGCAACGCTGGGTACGGGGAGGTTTGTTAGCGCTTAGTGTGCTGCTGGCCTGTTTCCTCGCATACCTGCTCGTGACCAATTCGACAATGGTTCCCACTCCGACGGCGGCAGCGCCCGGTTCCATGGACACAGCTGATGCCACGATCTCCCAGTTTACGTTCACCCAAACGAAGGGCGATACGGTTCAATGGCAGGTGCAGGCGCAAGAGGCTCGGCTCTTTGAACGGGACAGGCGGGCGATGCTCCAAGTCGTCGCAGTCACACTATTCGGCCGGCGGGGAAAGGAATTGACGGTAACCGGAGATGAAGGGACATTGAATACGGAGACGAAGAATTTTGTGCTCGCGAACCGATCAGAGCCACTCGTGATTCACACGGAGAGTGGATATGTGATCTATACCAACCATCTGGCTTGGACTGATCAGACGAGAGAGATACGCACGCAAGATCCCGTCCGTATCGTTGGTCATGGGCTAGAGGTGACGGGGCGTGGGTTGTTGGGACATTTGGACCGCGAGGAATTTGAAATACTTGAGGACGTACATGTGGATTTGGCTCCTGCTTCTTAATTTGATCCCGTTTGGAATGGCGTCATTGAGCGAATCGGCTGACGCAGCCCTTCCCAAAGGTGGTATTGATCAAGCGGTAAGCACCACCATTACGTCCAAGAAGATGACCGTAAAAAGTCAGGATAGCCAAGCTGTGTTTGAGGGGGCGGTTGTACTGACTCGCGGGTCATTGGTCGTCTATTCCGATCGCATGGTGGTGATATTTCGCGTACAAGACCCACCCGCGAGCGATAACCAGAAAGGGCCTGAGGCCGTCAAGGGCGCCGCGCCTTCGAAAGGGCCTGATGCCGTGCCGGCTGTGTCGAATCGTTCGGTCAACAGGATTGAGGCGACCGGACGAGTGAAAATCGAGAAGGATTCAGGGAGTGCGACCTGTGAGAAAGCTATCTACTACCATGATGGGGATAAGATCGTCCTGACGGGTGACCCGGTGGCCTGGGATAAGGGAACAAGGGTTAGCGGCAAACAAATCACAATGTTTTTGGCAGAGGATCGGAGTGTGGTGGAAGGAGGCTCGCATGTGCGAATCGAGCCGGATGGGGGTGCGACCAAGTGATCGAGGCGGTTCAGGGAGATGCGCCGTCGACTGGCTCTCCGGTGAACAGAACAAGCGGTGTTGGTTTACGCGCGACGGGATTGGTGAAAAGTTTTCGCGCGCGCAAGGTCGTGAAAGGCGTCTCGGTCGAAGTCCGCGCCGGTGAGGTCGTGGGTTTGCTGGGACCCAATGGGGCTGGGAAGACCACCATTTTCGACATGATCGTTGGGCTGTGCCAGCCTGATGAAGGGGCGATCTCGCTCGGTGAAGAGGTGATCACGGATCTGCCAATGTACAGACGCGCGCGGAAAGGAATTGGGTATCTTCCTCAAGAATCATCTGTGTTTCGACGCTTGTCGGTTGAAGACAATATTCTGGCAATTCTTGAGATGCTGGACTACTCTCGGGCAGAGCGTCGCGACCGGGTCGATGCCCTTCTCAAGGAACTAGACCTCTCCCATATTCGAACGAGCATGGCATATGCGTTGTCGGGTGGGGAACGTCGGCGGTTGGAAATTACTAGGGCACTTGCGACGACCCCGTCATTCCTGTTGCTCGACGAGCCCTTTGCAGGGATCGACCCGATTGCCGTCGCTGACATCCAACAAATTATTACCCGATTGAAAGAGAAAGAGATCGGCATTTTGATCACCGATCACAATGTCCAGGAGACGCTGTCCATCACGGATCGAGCCTACATCATCAACGAAGGGTTGATTCTTGAGGACGGGTCTCCCGAAACCATCGTCAAGAGTGAGAGGGCCAGGGCTGTCTACCTAGGTGAACGGTTCAAGCTATGATACGTAAGGATCTGTGCGTATGAAGCTCAGACTCGACCTTCGACTGAGTCAAAAGCTGATCATGACTCCCCAATTGCAGCAGGCGATTAAGCTGCTGCAATTGTCGCGACTCGAGCTCCAGCAGAGCCTCACACAACATTTGATGGAAAACCCGCTTTTGGAAGATCTCCCTGCTGAGGCTGAGGACAGCGAGGCCACAAGTGCAGAGGAAAAGGCGGAAGATGCGTCGGCATCAGCGAACAGTGAGCCATCAAATGCGGAGGAGTCGACTCCAGAGGAACGGGATACGCCGGATGAGGCCTCGGCGGCTGGTTGGGAAGAGTACTTTGGGAGCGATCGTCGGATCGGCGGTTCCGAGTCTCAGTCGTCCTCACAGGACGAGTTTCCTTCCTATGAACAAACCATGGCGAAAGCGACATCCTTGGAAGACCATCTCCTCTGGCAGCTGTCGTTTTCCGGCTTATCCGAGCGTGAAAAGGGGATCGGGCGGTTGATCATCGGTAACCTTGATGATGATGGGTACCTGCGCATGTCTCTTGCCGAGATGGTCGGCGGGACCGACTTCCTCGAGATGGAGGCGGAGTCAGTCCTGAAGGATATTCAGAGCTTTGACCCGACTGGCGTGGCGGCACGAGACCTTGCGGAATGCCTGCTCTTACAAATCGGACATTTGGGGAAGAGTCCCATGGGATCACTAGGGGCTCGGCCCGGCGCCTTGAAGGGATCGATTGTTGAAGCCATTGTTCAGCACCATCTCAAAGACTTGGAGAAAAAACAGTATGCGAAGATCGCGAAAGCCTTAGATGTCACGGTAGAAGAGGTTTTTCAAGCGACCAAGGTCATCGAAGTGCTTGAGCCGAAGCCGGGACGACCGTTTACGAACACCCAGAACTATGTAATTGTCCCTGACGTGTTTGTCGTCAAGAATGAAGGGGAATGGGTGGTATTACTGAACGACGATGGGCTGCCACGTATGCGGATCAGCCCGTACTATAAGCAATTGATGGGGGCAGGTGAGAGCGGGTCGGCGGAGACAAAGGCCTATCTGGACGAAAAGCTGCGGGCGGCGCAGTGGGTCATTCGCAGTATTGAACAGCGAAATAAGACGATCGTAAAAGTGGTTTCGAGTATCGTGAAGTTTCAGGAGCAGTTCTTTGAAAAGGGCGTGCAGCATCTCAAGCCGTTGGTGCTCAAGCAGGTGGCCGAGGATATTGGGATGCACGAGTCGACAATCAGTCGTGTGACGGCGAACAAGTATATGTATTGCCCGCAGGGGATGCTGGATCTAAAATTTTTCTTCAATGCCGGCCTGCAGCGAGCGGATCAGCCCTCTGACATGATGTCGTCCGTGACGGTGAGAGAGATGATTCGGAAAATGGTGGCAGAGGAGGATGCGAGCCACCCCCTCAAAGATGAAGAGATCGCGGCGCGGTTGCTCACGCAGCAGGTTGTGATCGCGCGACGGACTGTGGCCAAATATCGAGCGGAAGAACATATTCCCTCCGCTACTCAGCGCAAGCGGTTCTTTTAGCAGGATGCTGAAAAAGAGGGCGGGGTGGCTGGGACGATCCCCGTGCTCGCGCAACGCGCGGCTTGAGAAAGCCCTCGTTGGACGCGCGCAGTTGGGATCATCCCAGCCACCCCTTATTAAGTGATAGTTCACTTCGGCCTTGCTTGGGGCTAGGCGCGTCCCAGGGCAAAGAGTCTGTCTTGGCAGACTCAGGGCGGGCGGGTGAAATAACTGCCGGGGATGGGCGGGTGAGAACCGTAGCCTTTTTAAACGTCCTGCTCGCGGTTCGTCCGATGTTCTTGATGTGCGGGCTATTGAATTTCCACTGTGCCACAATAGTTTTTCCGCAGCCTGTTAGGCCGTTCCTGTTCAGCTGCGCGGCAGGCACCTCTTATTCGGTGTTTCCCCTGTTCTCAGGGGTGCTCAGAACCAACAAGTATAGCCGAGTGGCAGAGGTAGGGCCGAGGTTATTCAGCTTGAAAGGGTGAATGTCTATGAAAATTACAGGACGACATCTCGTCGTGACGCCGGCGCTCAGACAACATATTGAAAATCGGTTTGAGCGACTCACGCGGTATGAAGTGAAACTGAGCCATCTGGAAGTGATTCTAGGTGTGAGCAAGCTTCAGCATTGTGCGGAGGTCGTCTGCACGATGCAAGGGCGGCGGATTCAGGCAAAAGGTTCGACGCGGGAAATGTACGCGACGATCGACCAGCTCGTGGACCGGTTGGGCGTCCAGATACGAAAACACAAGGAACGCCAGGCTGATCATAAAGAACCGACCAAGAGATCGGTTCGTAAGAGTCTGCGTCCGGCTCTTCGTAAAGAAGAGGAAGAGATTGAAATCATTCGTCCAGCCCGTCCGGTTCTGACTCTGGAGGACGCGAAGCGGCAGCTTGACCCTCTGCCTGGTTCATTGGTGGTGTTCACCGCCCTGTCCTCGGGGAAATTACAGATTCTACAGCGCGTCGATCATGATCGAATGGTTCTGATTGACCCGTAAGGGGTAAGCAGGCGTGGCTGCACTCAAGTTGGTCGTGATCAGCGGTCTTTCTGGTTCAGGGAAATCGCATGCTCTCAAGTGCTTCGAAGATGCCGGGTATTTCTGCATCGATAATTTGCCGCCGGCTCTTCTGCCGACCTTCGTCGAGTTATGTCATCAGCAGGGGGGCGAGATTAAGAATGTTGCGCTCGGCATCGATGTCAGGGAGCGGGTGTTCTTTTCCGATCTCGTGGGGATTCTTGGGCGGGTTAAGGTTCTTGGTCATTCGGTTGAGTTGATATTCTTTGAAGCTCGTGAGGAGGTGCTGGTTCGCCGATTCTCGGAGTCTCGGAGGCCCCATCCACTCCTGTCGCATCTCCCGGTATTGGAGGGAGTGCGATTTGAAAAGGAGCGTCTTGCCGATCTGCGGCGCCACGCCGACCGTATTATTGATACATCCGATTTGACGGTGCATGAATTGCGCGAGTTGTTGGACCGGCAGTTCAGACAGGAGGGCGCGCTGTGCCGGTTGACCATCTCGCTGGTGACATTCGGCTACAAGTTCGGCGTGCCGTACGACATTGACCTCCTATTCGACGTCCGGTTCTTGCGGAACCCGTTCTTCGTTCCTGACCTCAAACCATTGACCGGGGAAGACCCGCGGGTGCGGAACTATGTGCTGACCGATCCGGACGCCGTCGCGTTCATTGGGCAGCTGGAAGGCCTCTTCAAATTCCTCATTCCTCTCTTCGAACGAGAACGCCGCAGCTATGTGAATGTTGGGATTGGCTGCACCGGCGGACGTCATCGGTCTGTGGCGATTGCCGGCCGACTCCAAGAAAGTTTTTCAGCACTTGGATATCAAGTGACCGTTGCCCATCGCGATCTCAATAGGCAATAACCCAATAGCCGTTAGGCACGTCCTCCCACCACCATAGCCCTCGCCCTCATCTCGAGCCCGCATGATTCATGACGGTTCATCGCGAAACCGCGCAGTCGCCACGCGAGACAGGCGCGCGAAGCCGCGAGGGAGGGAGGCATACTTGAATCAGTATGTTGACCGACCGAACGGCGAGCCCGCCTGCCTGGATGCCGTGTCGATCGCGTCCAGGCTTGTCGCAACGGCGAATCCGCGATTGCAGCAGAAGCGCTCATGAATCATGCGGGCTAGGGGTGTGCAGGAAAAGTGATTTGCTTGACAGGTAGAGCATCTGAACTATACTTAGCATGTGCATGAAGCCAATCCGTAGTGTAGACGCACCGTTTAGACTTGTGTCGGACATGATTTAGGCCCAAACGGCTCCTCTATATAGGGGAATGCGGAGTGGAGGGCAGGGCGCAGGTGAATAGCCAGAATGGTCTCGACACACAGCCTTTCTTTGGGTCGTTGAAGTTGGGGGAAGTAGGGTCATGCTTGATAGTCTGCGCGAAATTCACATAAAGATTTGTTCTGCGCGGACAGTCATGTACAGTCAGAGGCACATATGTTGAGTTCATTCAAGAGTCTCACCGAAACTGATTTGTTCACGATGTTCACCCCGAAGCGACAGCTCGTTGGGCTGGATATCGGGTCGAGTGGTATCAAGCTCGTCCAGTTGAAGGAAAGCCGAGGGCGGTACATTCTCCAGAAGTTTGGATTCAAACCACTCGAGCCGGAAGTCATCGTCGATGGTACGGTGATGGATGAGGGGCGGGTAGTGTCGGCGATTAAGGAATTGTATGAGGAAACGAACATCAAGGTGAAGCAAGTCGCCGTGTCGATTTCTGGCCATGCGGTCATTATTAAAAAGATCAGCCTGCCGCCGATGCCTGATGAGGAGTTGGAGGGGCAGGTGAGGCTTGCAGCGGAGCAGTACATCCCCTTCGATATTAATGAGGTGAACATCGACTTCAGTGTATTGCCCTCTGCCGAGGCCGCGGGCGATACCCAGGGAGAGATGTCGATCATTCTGGTAGCGGCCAAGAAAGACAAGATTAATGAGCTGACCGAACTCGTCAAGGGGGCGGGGCTGTTTCCGATCGTCATGGATGTGGATGCCTTTGCGATCGAAAACATGCATGCGATCAACTATCCTGTCTCGCAGGAGGATACGACTGCGCTCGTCAATATTGGCGCCAGTGTCATGAATATCAATATTGTTCGAGGCGGCACCTCGCTGTTCACACGTGATATTCCCATCGGGGGGAATCGCTATACGGAAGCCATTCAGCGAGAAGTGGGCATGTCTTACGAAGAGGCAGAGGAAACGAAAAAAGGCGCGCGTTCGGCAGGGAGCAATCAAGCCTCGGTGACCACGGTCCTCGACAGTGTCAATGCCGAGGTTGCATCGGAAATTGCACGGACCATCGATTATTTCAAGTCAACCATGTCGGATGCGGATGTTCAACAGGTTCTCTTGTGCGGAGGGGGTGCTCAGGTCAATGGCCTGGTCACGCAACTGAGAGACCGAATGCAAGTTGTTGTTGAGGTAGCTAATCCGTTCGGTGAAATCGATACCTCAGGGAGCGATTTTGATCAGAATACATTAGCCGAATTGGCTCCGCTGGCTGCCGTGGGGGTTGGATTGGCCCTTAGATCGGTAGGGGATCGATGATTCGCATTAATTTATTGCCAGGGCCCAAGGGGCATAAGGCGAAGCCTCAGTATGATGTCAGAGCACAGGCGCTGTTGGCTGTAGGGATGTTGTTCATCACCCTGGCGGGATGCTGGTGGTACTCAGCGTCACTCGATGAAGAGATAAGTGTACGGCAGGCCGAAAAACTCGACAAGGAAAAGCAGGTTGTGCAGCTGAAGGAACAAGTGAAGCAGGTTGCTGAATTTGAAAGCCGGAAGAAGGTGCTGGAAGACAAAAATCGTATTATTGACGAATTGGAAAAGTCACGCGTTGGCCCCGTCAAGGTGCTCGACCATGTCAGCCAGAGTCTGGAACCGTTGAAGGTGTGGCTAGTCAGAGTCGCGGTCAACGGGAAAGAGATCGATCTTGAAGGTCGTGCAGCGACCAACGATGATGTGGTGGAATTCGTGAATAACCTGCGTCGTACCGACTATTTCTCGAACATCAATCTTCAAGAAAGTCGAGCTGCGGTGGAGAGCCAACTCAATATTTATCAGTTTAAACTTGGTTTCCGTCTCAAAGGGTAAGAATCATGAAGCTGCCTGCTATTAACCTTGACCTATTGCGGTCAATCCCATTGATTCAGAAGGTGGGACTGCTTCTGATGGTTCTTGCGGGGATTATCGTGGGCTTCTACTACTATGTAGCCGAGCCAAAGTCTGCGGAGATTGCAGGGCTCCAGGTAGCGATCGGCACGCTCGACAGCGAGATTCAAACGTTGACCATTAAAGTCAAGCATCTTGATGAACTCATTGCTGCCAATAAGCAACTAGAGATTGAGCTCGCGAAAAAGAAAGAAAAATTGCCGCCTGAAGAGGAGGCGGTGATGTTGCTCAAACAGGTGTCAGACTTGGGGATTCGGCTTGGACTTGACGTTAAACTGTGGAAACCGAGTCCCAAGAGCGAGGATCCATCGAAACTCTTTGTGCGGATGCCGGTGAACGTAGAGGTCTCTGGCGGCTACCATACTGCAGCCTTGTTTTTCGATCGAATCAACGCGTTGCCTCGGATTGTGACTGTGTCTGGCCTCAAGATGGGATCTCCAAAGTTTGAGAAAGGGCGGGTTGTCACACAGACCGTGTTTGACCTTGTAGCCTATGCGGCACCAGAGGAAACCAAGCTGGCTGCGGTAGTTCCGGCGACTCCTCAGAAGAAATAGGGCAGAGAGTCTTGGATATGTGCGAGGCCATGGCGATGAATGGCATCTGTGAAAACTGGCGGTTGACCATGAAGACAACAAGAATGACTCTGATTGGATGTGCCGGTCTGCTCGTCGCAGTCGGCCTGGGCTTTGCTGAGACAGGTATGAGTTCTCAAGACGTGCCCTCTCTCAACGATGTGCCGCGGCACGCACTGTCTCCGACCGTAGCCCCGGCAGCTGGCGATGAGAATGCCCCACCAGTTGCACCCAATTCAATGTTGGAGCCAGCGAGCGTACAGTCCTATGACCCTGCTGGGCGGCGCGATCCGTTCGTGCCAGTGTTGCAACAGTTGGGACTCGGGTCGATTGACCCCACATTACCTCCGCTCCAGCGCGTTGGGCTCACTGAGATGAACCTGATCGCTGTGGTATGGGGGGCCTACGGCAATACGGCGATGGTTCAGACGCCAGATGGGAATGGATATACGGTGCGTCGAGGAACGCGAATCGGTCCCAATAATGGTGTGGTGAGTGCCGTGACGGAGAAGGGTATTGTGGTGCAAGAGAGGTTTACAGATGTGTATGGAAGTAAACAGGAGCGGGAGTATATCAAGCTCCTTCACCCAAAAGAGGGCGCAGAATGACACCTAAGCTGACCATGACAACTACAGCATTTGTTCGCGTGCTCTCGGCAGTGGGAGCGCTCAGTGTCCCGATGGCCATGCCATCGATGGGGGCGTCACCCGACATGCCTAATGTCGATTCAGGCATGCCCGCAAGCATCGAGGGAGGTCTGGCGCAGACCCTCACTCGCATAGATGTTCAGCGCGGCACGGACGACATCCGTGTTGTCATCTCGGGGGATGGCAAGTTGACCCACGAGGTGACGCGTCTTGATGAGCGACGTCTCATGATCGACATTCCAGGTGTGGTTTCCGCCATACACAAACCGGTCATATCTGTGAATCACCAGATTCTGAAGCAAGTGCGTCTGGGTTCTCATACCGATAAAGTACGGGTGGTATTGGATCTTGCCGATAAGACTGCCTACTCGGTTGAATCGCAAGGGACGAATCTTATTGTGATTCTTCGGGAAGGCGCCGCTACGGATATGGGCGCAGATACACACCGTAACCGTGGCGAGATGGTCGAAACCATCGAATCGGATAATTCTGTAAGGCCGCCGGCCCAGGCGGATGCCGCCCCTTGGGTGGTTCAGCGGACAATGGCTACGGTTCGGCGGTCTTCAACGAAATTTCATGTGCGACCTGTCCAGATGACCACCGAGGCAGATGGTGGTGAGAAAAGCATGCCAAAGGAAGATTTGGTTGTTGGAGAAACGCGTTATATCGGCCGGCGCATTTCGCTGGATTTCCAGCAGGCCGACATCACTAATGTGCTGCGCCTCATTGCCGAAGTGAGTGGGTTTAACATGGTCGTCGGTGAAGGGGTCAAGAGCAAGGTTACGATGAAGCTCGTGAGTGTGCCCTGGGATCAGGCACTCGATATGATTTTAAAGATGAATGGGTTAGGCAAGATCAGGCAGAGCAATATCCTTTGGATCGATTCGCTGGCGAACATTTCCAAACAGGAGTCTGAAGTAGCGCAGTCGAAGACTGCCAAGATGAATGCAGAAGAACTGGTCGATCGGGTGTTCTATATTAGGAATCTGCCGGCGATGGAAGTCATGACGTCCCTTATGATGTTTAAAAGCCCTAGAGGGTTCATATCAACTAGTCTGGGGTCCAATGCCTTAGTTGTCCGGGATACGGAAACCAGAATATTGGTAATCAAACAGCTGATTGATGGGCTCGATCTCGAAGTACCTCAAGTCCAGATCGAAGCGAGGATCGTACAGGCTGATACGACCTATTCCCGTTCTCTGGGTGTTCAGTGGGGTGTCCAGAATGTGAACCCGCTCTCGAATGGTGGGGTGGCGAATTTCAAGACGGGTGTTGTAGGACCATTTGCGAATCAAGCATCTGATTTTCTGGTAAATCTTCCCGCCACAGTCGGTGGCTTGACGTCGACTCCTGGTGTTGGGTTCACGATTGGAAAAACAGATGGAGCGCTGTTGGATATGCGGTTGTCGGCAGGTGAGTTGCTCGGTCTGAGTAAAGTCATTGCCGCGCCGAAGGTCACGACTTTGGACAAGCGGGAGGCCAAGATCTCACAGGGGGAATCGATCCCATTCCAGACGACCTCCCTCCAGGGGACTCAGACAACCTTTGTGGATGCGAACTTGGAACTGAATGTGACTCCTCAGATTACCTCGCGAGATCCCAAGGAAGTCGGTAAGCAGATCATGATGAAGGTTCGCGCTACCAGAAACGCAGTTGGTGCACGAAGCAATCCGGCTGGTCCAAGTATCGACCGCCGAGAAACCAATACCCAGGTCATTATCCGCGATGGCGAGACCATGGTGGTCGGCGGGGTCTTTATCGATACGCAGAACAACAGCGTGGCTGGCATCCCCTATCTCTCTCGCGTGCCTGTATTGGGATGGCTCTTCAAGCAGAAGACCGAGTCTGTAGCGAAACAAGAACTGCTCATCTTCTTGACGCCCAGTATCGTGAGGAGCTAGAAGGTTCGCTTCTAGCTCTTCATTGATGGTGAGCTCACGGGTGGTGAGCCTTCGCGGTTGGTGCGTCATCTCGATCCTCCAGTGCGTACTCTCCAGTTCTCTGCTAATTTCTGACATGCTCAATGCTGACACTCTCCGGCGCAAGAAAATGCGACGGACGATCGGTCGTATGCGCGTGCAAGACGATCGGCAATCGAATTGATATCATGGCCAGGGAAGCGGTGAGGACCATGTGAAATGGTCAATGTGATGCTCAATACGTCTAAAGAGGGTGCTCCTGAGGCCATGATTCGCGATCTTTCGGCTTGGAGGCATATCTGACAACCTTCTAGTTTCCGAACCATTGTGGTACCATCCCCTCCGATGTCAGCCATCGTAATTCATTATCACCGCAGGCGAAGTGGTTCGTGAATCCAGGCTTTCCTATCCAAGATGAATCGGATGGGCAACCGGTATATTGGAGCCAGGAGCGACCGTCGTTGGGCATGGCCGGTGTGGTAGAACAGATTATACCGGTGACCTTGGGGGAGCGGAGCTACGACATCGTCCTTCATCCTGGGTTACTTGCGACAGTGGGTGAGAGGCTCAGCGCACTTACGACTTCTCCGAAGATCGGGGTTGTGACAGATAGGCATGTGGCAGACCGTTATCTTCAAGGGACTCTCCGCTCTCTTTGCAAGGCGGGATACGATCCGACTCCGATTATCTTGCCGCCGGGAGAACGAACAAAGACGCTCGGCACAATCGCCAAGATTCTCGATGCGTTAGCCAAGCACAAGTTCGAACGTCAGTCCCTGTTGCTGGCCCTCGGTGGCGGAGTCATCGGTGATGTCACCGGTTTTGCTGCCGCGATCTATCAACGAGGGATCCCGTTCGTACAAGTGCCGACCACGCTTGTGGCTCAAGTAGATTCCAGTGTCGGGGGCAAGACGGGCGTGGACCATCGGTTGGGAAAGAATCTCATCGGGACGTTTTACCAGCCACGCGCGGTATTGATCGACCCCCTCACGCTGCGCACTCTGCCACGCCGCGAATGGATTGCTGGTTTAGCTGAAGTAATCAAATACGGCATTATCGCCGACGAGGAGTTCTTCACCTTTCTGGAGCAGGAAATTCCTGCGCTGTTGAAACTCGACGAAGAGCCGGTTATCCACGCGATTAAACGATCCTGCGAGATCAAAGCGCAGGTGGTAGCCGCGGACGAGCGGGAATCGGATCGCCGACGCATTCTCAATTACGGCCACACGATCGGACATGCACTGGAGTCACTCGCAGGCTATCGTGGGTTGATCCATGGTGAAGCGGTTGGGATCGGATTGGTGCAAGAAGCGGAATTGGCTTGTTATATGGGCCTGTGCGGGCGAGAAGTTGGCGAACGGATCAAAAGCCTGGTGCAGCGTGCTGGGTTGCCCGAACAGGTCTCACAGGCATCCTTTACGTCCCTCTGGGGCGCCATGCGACATGACAAGAAGGTGGTCGGGGGTCGGGTCATCGGGGTATGGCCAGTGCGGATTGGGGAGGTGGTCATTCGGCCAATCGAGCAGCAGGTCTGTGCAGCGTGGTTTCAGAGTAAGCACGGCCGTGGGAGCCGACCGTCGCGTGGCCGTCAGCCGGGCAAGCATCCTGTCCGTCGAAAGGCCCGTACACGAAGGTAAATCTCTATGACGACCGAACGCACACCATCCGTGGCTCACCTCCAACAGGCTTTGCGGGAAAAAACACGCGAAGTCGATGTGCTCCACCGGATTTCTGAGTCAATCAGCAACCAACTTGATCTCGAAGCAATTCTCAAACATATCGTCGAAGTTGTCGTCGAAGTCACCAAGGCGGATGCCTGCCTTCTCTACCTATTGTCGGACAGCCAAGACGAACTCATTCTTCGGGCCTCGAAGAACCCTCATCCGAAATTGATTGGCCGCATCACGATCGGTTTGGGAGAGGGCATCACCGGGTGGGTTGCTCAGGAACGAACGCGCGTCGTGATTCCAAGTAATGCGAACGACGATCCACGGTTCAAGTTTTTTCATAACCTGCCAGAAGACCGCCATCAAGCTTTTGTCTCCGTACCGATCATGGCCAAAAAAGAAGTGGTCGGCGTGATCAATGTCCAACATAAGCGCCCAAAACGCTATCGGCCGGATGAGTTGGCGTTGCTCTCGACTATCGCCAATCAAGTCGGTGGAGCGATCGAGAATGCGCGGCTCTACGATCAAATGCAACGCAAAGCCTTACAAGTGGAAACGCTGTCGCAGGTTTCAGAAACGGTGGCGTCCAATCGGTTGATCAAAGACGTGCTTCAACTCCTGGTGACGATGACCGCGCAAATAATGAACTCTAAGATTTGCTCGATTATGCTATTGGACGAAGCCAGCGGGGAGTTGCGGATCGAGGCGACGCAAAGCCTCAGCGAACAGTATCGCCGCAAGCCAAACTTGAAAGTTGGGCAGAGTATCAGTGGCCGTGCTGTGAAAGAACGTCGACCGATTATCGTGGCCGACGTCACCACTGATCGAGATTATATGTATCGGGATATGGCCAAGCAAGAAGGGCTGTGCTCATTGCTCTCGGTACCGATGATGGTGCGGGAGAAGGCGATGGGCGTAATCGATAGCTATACGTCCGTTCCCCACGTGTTTACCACCGAAGAGGTCAAGTTGCTCCAGGCCATCGCCAATCAGGCCGCCATCGCCATCGAACATACGGCCCTGGTCGAGAAGTCCTTTGAGATGCAGGAAGCGCTTGCAGTTCGGAAGCTCATGGAGCGGGCCAAGGGCTACCTGATGCGCTCGAAGAAGCTGACTGAAGAAGAGGCATTCAAGCTCATTCAGCGACAAAGTATGGATTTCCGGAAGTCGATGCGCGAGATAGCTGAGGCTGTACTCTTAGCCGGAGAACTCGACCAACGGGCTGAGAAACAGCGGGGATAGGTTGGCCTACCAGGAAGTACCTGGCGCTGGTGGACTTTTTCAGCACCCTGCTTAGAAATCGATCAAGGTGTCGGCTTCTTGCTCCGCCAGATTCTTCTTGATGTCCTCCAATTCCTTCCGTAGCGCGTCCAGATCGGTATCTCGCTGAGTGAGTTCCCCCTTCGCAGACGCCGGTGGTTGAACGGCAGTCGGTCGCATGTCCGATGCGGCAGGCATTGTGGCAAGCAGGTTGTAGTCGATCACCAGAGTGGCGTCATCGGTTCTCCTTGATGACCATGCCGCTAAGGACCCGGGCCATCCAGGACACCGGCAACATCCTCCAGATTATGAGCGGGAGTCCTACTTGACAGGAGGGCAAATAGACTCCGAAAATAAGCACCCCAATTGTACGGAGTGAGTATAGGATGAATGACCATGTCTGAAGGAACGGCTCCCCGCCCATATTCCTGGCTGCCGATCCTCATCAGCGTGCTGCCGGTCATTATGCTGGCCATCGGCGGAATCGCGTTCCGCTACACCGAAACCCGCATGGTTGCTACAGCAGGCGAAACCCTGGCCCTTACAGCCGCCGAAGTCTCGGACAAACTGGACCGATTCCTAATTGAACGGTATGGCGATGTGCTGATGATGGCAAGGACGTTCAGCGCGCAGCCATACAATCGTGAATTTCAGTCGGAGTATGTCGCCAGTGTGAAGGCCGCGTACCCGGATTACTTATGGGTCGGTGCCACGAACGCGCGCGGACAAATCGTGGTCGCCACCGACCCGGACACGGTGGGGCGGGACTACAGCGCCCAATCCTGGTTTCAGGCCGTGCGTAACGGGCAAGGGGTTCATATGGGGGACGTGGAGCCATTCGCAGTGATGGGCGGTCCTGACGCAATAGCCGTGACGGCTCCCATCACAGGACCGCGCGGGGAATTCCTGGGGGTCGTGACCACGCGGGTGGGGATTCCCGGGCTGGAAAACGTCATGACGGGGACCCTTCTGGCTTTCCGGCAGCGGGAGGGATTTTGGGGAGCCCTGGAATACCAGTTCCTGACTGACGATGGGGTTGCCTTCATTGATTCGGATCTCCGGCATAAGGGCCATGTGAATCTCAAAAAACTCGGCCTGGCGTCGGCACTGTTAAGCGAAGGGTCTCTGTCAAATTACGTCGAGGAGGAGCACATGCGTCGCCACGTGCCGGTCATCACTGGCTATGCCAGGACAATAGCCCGTGGCAAATTTGGGGGGCTCCATTGGACGGTGCTGATGCGCATGGATCGGAGTGACGTGCTGGCGCCGATACGAGAAGTCCTCTGGAACCTTGGCCTGGCGGGCGGCGCCCTGGTGATTCCAACGTTTGGACTCTTGGTGTGGACCGTGAAACTCGTGCGGAGGGAATATCGGCACGCGCAGCAGGAGAGTGCGCTTGCCAGGGAGGCCGAAACGTCGCTGCGAAAGAGCGAGGCACACACGCGGCGCATCGTCGAGATGGCGCTCGATGGCTTCATTGGGATGGATGCCGCTGGAGTCATCACCGACTGGAACGTCCAAGCTGAACAGATGTTCGGCTGGCCCAGGCAGGAGGCCATCGGGCGACTCCTCTCTGCTACCATCATCCCTGCACAACACCGGGAAGCCCATGAACGGGGGTTGCGTCACTTCCTCGCGACGGGGGAAGGAGCAATGCTGAACACGCGGGTCGAAATCACAGGCTGCCACCGGGACGGGCACGAGATTCCGATAGAACTGGCGATCTCGCCGGCCTTGGGGCAGGGGGGGGCCTATACGTTCAGCGCGTTTGTGCGGGATATCTCGGCGCGGAAGCGGACGGAACAGCAGGGCCTCATGCACCAGGAAGAACTGCAACGACTCAATGAGGCCTTGGATAGGCGTGTGCAGATCCGAACACGAGAACTGGCCTCCGTCAACGAATCATTGGTAGCTGAAGTGGCTGAACGGATGCAGACCGAGGCGTCGCTCGAAAGCAGCCGGCAAGCACTGCAGAAGTTGGCGTTCCAGTTGTTGCGTGTTCAGGAGGAAGAGCGGCGTCGTATCTCGCGTGATTTGCACGATGACATCAATCAACGGCTCGCGCTTCTTGCCATGGATATCGAAGCGATAGAACGGCAGCTCGGCTTCTCATCGGGTAATGTGGGCGAATCCGTCCGTATGATACAAGACCGGGTTGTGGAATTGTCTGATGTTGTGCGCCATTTGGCCTATCAGCTTCATCCCTCCATTCTCGATGATCTCGGTCTTCCGATCGCCCTGCAGCGGTTGGTGGACGACTTCACAGCTCGAAGCCATATCCGAGGGAGCTTTGGGCACAAGAATATCCCCGCAGCCGTCCCCCAGGAGATCGCGACCTGTCTCTATCGCGTCGCCCAAGAAAGCCTCAACAACGTGGCTCGCCATGCGGCGGCGTCCCGAGTCGATGTGGAGCTGACCCGGTCTCCATCTGGGCTGACGGTCACGATTACGGATGATGGAGTGGGATTTGACTCTGAACAACCCCGGCACGGACCACATGGATTGGGGTTGCTCGGCATGAAAGAACGAGTCGCCTTGGTTCGCGGGGAGCTACAAGTAAGTTCTGCCGTGGGGAAGGGAACGAGGGTGCAGGTGGTGGTGCTGGTTCCGGAGGGGGTGGCATGACCAGGCCCCGGGTTCTCTTGGTTGATGACCATACCCTGGTATTGGACGGATTCCGGAAACTGTTGGAGGATCGGTGTGAGATCGTTGGTACGGCGGAGGATGGCCGTACGCTGCTTCGAATGGCCCAGGAACTTCAGCCCGACATCGTCACGCTCGATATCTCGATGCCGCAGCTCAATGGGGTCGATGCCGCCCGGAAGCTGAAGAAGATTCTGCCTCGCACCAAGCTGATCTTCGTGACGATGCACTCTGACCCGGCCTATGTGAATGAAGCCTTCAAGGCCGGCGCCTCCGGCTATCTGCTCAAACGATCCGCAGGTTCAGAATTACTCCAAGCCATCCAATCAGTCATGGACGGACAGTGTTATGTCACCCCCTTGGTCGCGAAAGGTCTGGTGCAGTCGGTCATCACCGGGGCGAGGCCTGCGGTTCTGAAGGAGAAGTCCTTGACTGCGCGCCAACGAGAAGTGTTGCAACTCGTTGCAGAAGGGATGACGGTCAAGGAGATTGCGTCGGCCCTCAATCTCTCACCGAAGACTGTCGAGTTTCATAAATCGCAGATCATGACGGAACTCGATCTTCACACGACGGCGGAGCTAACAAAGTACGCCCTCGTCCACGGTCTCCTCGCATCGGACTAACCCACGGTATTTACGCGAGACTTGCGAGAAAAGCGGGACGAGCGAGACGGTCTGGAGACTGGAGGATGAAGGCTGAAGTGTTCGGAGTTCCGACCTTTGGACTTCAGCCTTCGGATCGCGTCTGTCGCGGTTTTCCCACAGTATCGCCCGGCTCGCTTGAGTCAGGCATCGGCGTTGGCTCGCCTAGGGAGATTGCCTCACGTTCCTAGGGGGATGCCTAGTGTGTTTATTGTTCCTTTCAGTGTATAGAAACCCGGCATGGATCTGGTCATGGTTCAGTCACTGACACTCTCAACCAACGGGGGTGGATGATAAAGAAGAGACGGCAGATCGCGGGGACAGTCGCAGACGGGAGGGCCCTCATCAAGGTGGGTTTTCACTAGAACTTCCACCCTTCTGGAAAAACCGGGAGGTTTTTTTCTACCTCCCGCACAATTTCCATCTCTGTTTTAGGGACGATGATCCGTCGTGACAGGGGGCGGATCAGCTGCTATAGAGTGTGCCGATCAAACGGATTGAATGGTGGACAACGGCGTCCATTGAGTCGGCTAGAATGCACGAGAAGGACAACGGTGTCCATCGAGTCGGCCAGAATGCTCGAGAAGGACAACGGCGTCCATCGAGCCAGCCGGAATGCACGAGAAGGACAACGGCGTCTTTTTCTAGAGTTTGTATAACTTCTTATGCTAGTCAAAGGAGTCCGACCATGGAAACGAAGAAACCTAATGAGGCAAGCCCGGTCGAAGCAGACAGTGTTGCTTCGAGCGAGGCTGGTCCTTCGCGGCGTGAGCTTCTGGTTCAGGGAAGCAAGGTAGCGGCCGGCATAGGGGTTGCCGCCCTACTTGGGAACTTGGGCAACTGGGCCCTCTCATACGCAGCGGGCAAGGAACCAATCAAGATCGGCATCTTGCACTCCCTCAGCGGCACCATGGCCATCAGCGAAGTGTCGTTGCGTGACACCGTGCTGATGGCAGTAGAAGAAATCAACGCCAAGGGCGGGGTAATGGGGCGACCGATCGAGACGGTGGTCGTCGATCCTGCCTCGAACTGGGACCTCTTTGCCGAAAAAGCCAAGCAGCTCCTGCTGCAAGATAAGGTGGCGGTCGTCTTCGGCTGCTGGACCTCGGTCAGCCGCAAGTCGGTGTTGCCAGTCTTCGAGAAGAATAACGGCTTACTGTTCTATCCCGTGCAGTACGAGGGAGAAGAGTGTTCGCGCAATGTCTTCTACACCGGAGCGGCACCCAACCAGCAGGCCGTGCCGGCGGTGGATTATCTGATGAGCAAAGAGGGGGGCGGATACACGAAGTTCTATCTGCTCGGTACCGATTACGTGTATCCCCGCACCACCAACAAAATCCTGAGGGCGATGCTGCTGGCGAAGAAAGTCCCGGTGGACAAGATCATGGAAGAATACACTCCATTCCACCATCAAGACTACCAAACCATCGTCGGCAAACTGAAGAAATTCTCCGCCGGTGGAGGGGCTGCCGTGATCAGTACAATCAACGGCGACAGCAACGTCCCTTTCTACAAGGAGTTTGCGAACCAAGGCTTGCGGGCCGAAGATGCCCCGATCATTGCCTTCAGTGTCGCGGAAGACGAGTTGCGCGGAATGGATACGTCCGCGCTGGTCGGTCACCTGGCGGCCTGGAATTATTTTCAAAGCGTCGATACACCGCAGAACAAGCAGTTCGTGGCGAATTTCAAAGCCTACTGCAAGAAGAACAACCTGCCGGATGGCGACAAGCGGGTCACGGACGATCCGATCGAAGCAGCCTATTTTGGCACGTATATCTGGAAGCAAGCCGTCGAGAAGGCCGGGTCGATTGAAGTCGACAAGGTCCGAAAGGCGGTCTATGGCAGTAAGTTCCTGGCGCCGGGCGGCGAGATCATGATGGATGCCGCCAATCACCATACCTATAGACCGGTGCTCATCGGTGAGATCTTGGCGGACGGGCAGTTCAAGACAGTCTCCCGTTCAAAGGGGCTGGTGAAGCCGGAACCCTGGAGCGAATTTACGAATCCAGACAAGGGCTGCGACTGGGTCGGTCATCAAGGGACTTATCAAAAAGCGTAAGTCACCGGTAGAGGGGGCTACTCAATAGCCCCCTCTACCGTGTGCGAGAAGTGCGGTTGACGGGACGAGATGTCTACGTCATTGTTGCGTCTTGTGGAGGCGCAGTTCACCATCATGATCATTTCTCTTGGTCGAACCGTTGCCGCACTTGGTGTCGTGGGATTATTCCTGTTCTCTGGACCCACCTGGACGATCGCAGCGGATGGGCCTGTCGCCTCTCCTCCGGCTTCTTCTTCTATAGAGCAAGCACTCACCCAGGTGACCAGCGAAGACGAATCCGTCCGCGAAGCAGCAATTCGCCTGTTGATCGAACAGGGCGATGCCAGCCTGGTCCCGCGGCTTGAGGAGATCCGCGCCACTGCAGACCGCAGCATCCGGCAGGCCCTCAAGCCGCTCATGGATCTCCTCAAGAATCGCGCGAAACTTTCCAGCCCCAGCACCGACGTTCGCCGCTCGGCGGCGACGGATCTCGGCTCCTCCGGGAATCCCTCGGTGATTCCGTGGCTGGAGGCCGCCCGGGCGAACGAGCCGAACAAGTGGGTACGCTACACGATGGAGGAGTCTGTGGCGCTGATCAGGCTTGCATCGGACGATCCGTCGATCAAAGCCGCAGCAGCCGATAAGCTCGGCGAACTCGGCAGTCAGAACGCGGTGCCGCTCATGAATCAACTGGTCGCGGCCGGCACTGGCGCCGAGGCGACCGAATCGCAGAAGATGGTGGCAAAGGCCGCCGTCGCCGCGATCGACCGTATTGAAACCTGGGCCGTCTGGTCGAACGCCATTGAAACCTTCTTTCGCGGAGCCAGCCTCAGTTCGGTTCTGCTGATCATGTCGTTGGGATTGGCGATCGTCTTTGGTTTAATGGGCGTCATCAACATGGCCCATGGCGAGTTGATGATGGTCGGTGCCTACGCGACGTTTGTCACGCAGCAATGTTTCACTGCCTGGTTTTCGGCCGATGTTTTTGACTGGTATTTTCCCGCGGCATTGCCGGTTTCATTCCTCGTGGCCGCCGTCTTTGGATGGGTGCTGGAGGCGACGGTCATCCGGTTTCTCTATGGACGTCCGCTCGAAACCATGTTGGCGACCTGGGGAGTGAGCTTAATCCTCATGCAGGCGGCCCGGGTCTACTTCGGCGATCTCACAGCCGTGGTTGCACCAGGGCCGCTCAGAGGTGGCGCTCAAGTGATGGTCGGGGTCTATCTGCCGTATAATCGAATTTTCATCATCGCGCTCTCGATCGTTTGCGTTCTTGTGATTTATTACACCCTCTTTAAATCGAATCTCGGGTTACGCGTGCGGGCGGTGACCCAAAATCGTAATATGAGCGCCTGTCTCGGCATCCCAACCAGAAAAGTCGACTCCTATACCTTTGCGTTCGGATCGGGGCTGGCCGGCATCGCAGGCTGGGCGCTCACGATGGTCGGGAACGTCGACCCGGGCCTCGGCCAGAACTACATCGTCGACGCCTTTATGGTGGTGGTCACCGGCGGGGTCGGGAAACTGGCTGGCACGATCGTGGCCTCGCTGGGGATCGGCGGGCTGAACAAACTGATCGAGCCGTATTCCGGCGCCGTGTACGGAAAGGTCTTCATCCTCGTGCTGGTGATTCTGTTCTTGCAGTGGCGCCCGGCTGGACTGTTTGCGATGAAGGGACGAGATGTCGATTGAGAATGCGTAAGGGAGAGCAGGGAAGGCGATGAGTGACGGAACAACGAACAGCAATCGCGGCATAGGTCTGGGCTTCTGGGTTGTCGGCGGTATTCTGCTCGTGGCCATGCCGCTCCTGAACGTGTTGCCGCCGGAAGATTCCTGGCTGCACCTCTCTGATTTCAGCCTGAATCGATTCGGAAAATTTCTCGCCTATGGGATTCTGGCTCTTGGGCTCGATCTCATCTGGGGCTACACCGGCATTTTGAGCTTGGGGCAAGGCGTGTTTTTCGGATTAGGCGCGTACTGCATGGGCATGCACATGATGCTCACGATCGGGAAGGAAAGCGTCTATGGCAGCGATCTGCCGGACTTCATGGTCTGGAACCAGTTTAAAGAACTGCCCCTTTTCTGGTATCCGTTCTACAGTTTTCCGGTTGCGATCATTGGAGCGGTCCTGGTGCCGGTGTTATTCGCGTTAGTGTTCGGATTTTTCGCCTTCCGCAGCCGCATCAAAGGCGTCTATTTTGCGATCATTACGCAGGCGCTGGCGCTCGCCGCCTGGCTGGTTTTTAACCGGAACGACACGAAGCTCGGCGGCACGAACGGATTGACCGATTTTAAGCAACTGCTTGGGTATCGGCTCTCCGAACCCGGCACGCAGCGGGGGTTGTATATACTGACCGTGCTCTGTCTCGGCGGTGCCTATCTCTTGTGCAGTTGGATCATTCGCTCGCGGGCCGGCCGGGTGCTGATCGCTGTGCGGGACAGCGAGAAGCGCGTCGTCTTTTCCGGTTACACCCCTGCCAACTACAAATTGTTCGTCTTTGTCGTGGCCGCGGCCCTGGCTGGATTGGCCGGGATGCTGTATGCCCCTCAGGTCGGCATCATCACGCCAGCGCAAATAGGAGTTCTGCCGTCACTTGAAATGGTCATTTGGGTGGCGGTGGGTGGCCGTGGTAGTCTGGCTGGGGCGGTATTAGGGGCCTTGAGCGTGAATTATGGCCGCAGCGTGCTCACGAATTATTTCCCCGGACTCTGGCCCTTCATCCTCGGCGGACTCTTTGTGTTGGTGGTTCTGTTGTTCCCTGATGGGTTGGTCGGCATGATTCGAAAAGGGAAGAGTCTCCTGAGCCAGCGTAAAACCGGTGAGGGAAAAGCAGCTGTATCGGAGGGGAAGCGCTGAGATGACCGCATCCCTACCCATTATCACTCTCGAAGGAGTCGTTGTCGATTACGACGGCTTCAAAGCGCTCAACAACCTGAACTTCATTGTCAATTACAACGAGCTTCGCGTGGTCATCGGGCCGAACGGGGCAGGGAAAACGACCTTGCTCGATGTCGTGTGCGGGAAGACCAAGCCGGCCGGCGGCCGTGTTATTTTTGGTAAGACTGTCGACCTGGTTGGGAAACGCGAAGATGAGATCGTCGCCCTCGGCATCGGGCGAAAGTTCCAAGCCCCATCCATCTATGGAAATCTGACCGTGTGGGAAAACCTCGACCTGTCGTTGAAACGGAGCAGCAAGGGTGTGTTCCCAACGCTGTTTGGGAAATCGACGGCGGCGGAACGAGAAACCATCGCGCAGAACCTCGAAACGATCGGCCTGAAAGACTATGCGCATACCAGAGCCGGGTCTCTGTCGCACGGTCAGAAGCAATGGCTCGAAATCGGCATGGTGATTTTGCTAGACCCCTCGTTGCTTCTCGTCGATGAGCCGGTCGCAGGGATGACCGACAAAGAAACGGAACAGACGGGCCGATTGCTCCAATCGTTGGCAGAGAAACATGCAATCGTCGTCATCGAGCACGACATGGATTTTGTCCGGCAGATCGCCCGTATCGTGACGGTCTTGCACGAGGGCACCGTCATTTGCGAAGGCACGGTCGAGAAGGTGCAGGCAGACGATCGCGTACGAGAAATATATCTGGGCAGACAAAAAGTCGCCCATTAGCAGAATGTTGAAACGAGCCCCCAGCGTCGTTCTCGGCTCGACAAGATCCTCAACGTGCCCCGGAGGGTACGCCTCCGGTCTTCTCTCGCCTGCGGCCTTGCTGGAAGCCCGTTTGAACATTCTGCTAAGGCAACAGAAGCTACGCCATGCTCCAGGTTGAAAAAATCAACGCCTACTACGGCGAAAGCCACATTCTCCGGGATGTGTCATTTACGATCGACTCCGGAGAGGTCGTGTGTCTCATGGGCCGGAACGGTGTCGGCAAGACGACCACATTAAAAGTATTGACCGGACTCCTGCCCTCGAGGTCGGGACGGATGATGTTTGATGGAGCCGATGTCACGAAGGAGGTGACCGACGGGCGAGCGCGCCGAGGGTTGGCCTACGTGCCGCAGGGTCGGGAGATCCTTCCTCATCTGACGGTCCGGGAGAATCTTCTGCTCGGCTTCTGGGCGAGGTCGGACAAGCCGAACGGGACGGTCGAGAAGACAGTGTTCGACGAGGTCTACCACCTCTTTCCCAAGCTTCCACAAATTCTCAATCGGCCTGGCGGCGTCCTGAGCGGCGGCGAACAACAGCAGCTGGCGATCGGCCGCGCGATCTTGTCGAATCCCAAGTTGCTCTTACTTGATGAGCCGACTGAAGGAATTCAACCCTCGATCGTGGATCAAATTGAAGACGTGATTATCGGGTTCAAAAACTCCAGACGGTTTGCCATTTTGTTGGTCGAGCAGGGGCTCCACTTTGCCGCTCGCCTGGCGGAGAAGTATGTGGTGATGGCCAAAGGGGCGGTGGTGGTATCGGGCAAGAGTGATGAGTTGAGTGCGGAAATGGTGAAGAAGCATTTGACGGTATAGGAGGGGAGGGGGTAGCCCGTTAGTCTCCTTTGCTCGCGCAACGCGCGGCCTCAGAAGGATGAGGAAGGGAGCGGCCAGGTGCCCTCCTTGCTCGCAGAACGCGCACGATGAAACTGTGCTCGTCCGATGCGAGCAGTAGAGGGCAGCCTCGGCCACTCCCTTAACGAGAGGTGAAGAGGATTGGAAGGCCCTCGCCCGGGCTAATGGCACGTCTCGGCGTGCCAGTGGATGGGCGGGTGAGAAAGTTGCGCGCAGTTGGAGACTAATCGGGCCACCCTTCAACAGGAAGATGAAAGATAAGGCGGCTGGGCTCCCAGGTTGGCGCCACCCGCAGTCTCGTCTTGCCCGCCACTGAAGAGGAGAGGAAAGAAATGAACGGGGTGGGAGGATGACGTGCAGAGTTGAAGTCATTTTCCCACCCCGTTACTATTATGGCCCCTGGCCCAGTTGGGAGAGCGGGGGTTTTCTTATCTATTGACGAATGACCATTGACGATTGACGGAGTTGCGCCATGCATCTGACACCACGGGAACAAGAAAAACTGTTGATCTATGTCGCGGCGAATTTGGCCAAGGAGCGGAAGAAGCGCGGATTGAAGTTGAATCATCCTGAAGCAGTTGCGTTTATTACTGCCGCGATTCTGGAAGGTATCCGCGATGGGCGCACGGTGGCGAACCTCATGAGCCATGGCGCTACTCTCCTCAAGAGGAAAGATGTGATGCCCGGCGTGGCGGAGATGATTCCCGAATTGCAAGTCGAGGGCACGTTCCCTGATGGGACGAAACTCGTCACAGTTCATGAACCGATTCGATAGGTGAATTGATGAAAAAGAAAACCAAAGCCAAGCAGAAAGTGACGAAGCGAAGGGGCGAGAGTCGTAATGCCAAAAAGGCTTCGAATCAGCCTGCCACTCTTATTCCTGGTGGAATCATCCTCGGTGAAGGTGACATTGTTGCGTTCAATGGCCGTAAGACGGTTGAGCTCATCGTCTCCAATACCGGTGATCGGCCGATCCAGGTCGGGTCGCATTGTCATTTCTTTGAGGCGAATCGCGCGCTACGGTTTGATCGTGAGAAGGCCTATGGGCTTCGGTTGCAAGTTCCTGCTGGTACCGCGGTGCGGTTTGAGCCGGGCGAAGACAAGCGGGTGACGCTGGTCTCGATTGGCGGCAATCGCGTGGCCTATGGGATCAATGGACTTGTCAATGGTCGTCTGGATGATTCAAACGTGAAAGCCAAGGCCATGACTGCCGCCCGCGAGCAGGGATTCATCCCGAAAAAGTAAGTTGGACAGAATCTAAAGAGAAAGGGGAAAGGTTGTTCAAAACGGTTTCCAGCAAGATCGTAGCCGAAGAAAGCCCCGGAGGCGTACCCTCTGGGGCGCACGGTGCGACGAATAAGGAGCACCAAGTCTGTGCGCGCCGCCGAGTGGTGAGGCAGCAGGGTCCCCGTTGAGGACTTTGACGAGCCAAGAACGAAGCTGGAGACCGTTTTCAACAGCCGACGAGTCATGAAAATTCCTCGCCGACAATATAACGATCTGTACGGACCGACGGCGGGTGATCGCATTCGCCTGGCCGATACGGATTTGCTGATCGAGATTACGCGCGATCTGACGGTGCCCGGTGAAGAGGCCAAGTTCGGCGGAGGCAAGGTCATTCGCGACGGCATGGGCCAGTCACCATCAGCTACCCGCGCGAAGGGCGCGCTCGACCTCGTCATTACGAATGCGATCATCATCGACTGGTGGGGGATCGTGAAGGCGGATATCGGCATCCGGGATGGTCGCATTGTCGGCATCGGCAAGGCCGGCAATCCTGACATGATGGAAGGCGTGACGAAAGGAATGGAGATCGGCGCCTGCACCGAAGTGCTTTCGGCGGAAGGCAAGATCATTACGGCCGGTGGAATCGATACGCACATCCATTTCATCTGTCCGCAGATCATCAATGAGGCCTTGGCCAACGGGCTCACGACGTTGATCGGCGGCGGGACTGGCCCGGCAACCGGGACTAATGCCACGACCTGCACTCCTGGCGCATGGAACATCCATCGCATGCTGGAAGCAGCGGAGGGATTTCCGATTAATCTCGGTTTTCTCGGGAAGGGCAATTCCTCGCTACCGGAAGGCTTGCGCGAGCAGGTAGAAGCCGGTGCGATCGGGCTCAAGTTGCACGAAGACTGGGGCACCACGCCGGCGGCGATTTCGACCTGCCTCGATGTAGCGGAAGAATATGATGTCCAAGTCGCCATCCACACCGATACGTTGAACGAAGCCGGGTTTGTCGAAGATACGATCAAATCCTTCAAGGGACGCACGATTCACTCGTTTCATACAGAAGGCGCCGGTGGTGGGCATGCTCCCGACATCATCAAGGTGTGTGGTGAGGCCAATGTGTTGCCCTCATCCACGAACCCCACGATGCCGTTCACGGTGAACACGATGGACGAGCATCTCGACATGCTCATGGTCTGTCACCATTTAAACCCTCGGGTGCCGGAGGACATCGCCTTTGCCGAATCGCGCATTCGCCGCGAGACCATTGCAGCGGAGGATATCCTGCACGACATGGGGGCGATCAGCATCATGTCATCCGACTCGCAGGCGATGGGGCGCGTGGGTGAAGTCATCATTCGCACCTGGCAGACGGCGCACAAGATGAAAGTGCAGCGCGGACATCTCTCCCAAACTGCGGCCGACAAGCTAGCTGGTTCCAACGATAACTTTCGCGTGCGGCGCTATATGTCGAAGTACACGATCAATCCGGCGATTGCGCACGGCATCGGACACGAAGTGGGCTCGGTCGAGGTCGGCAAGTTGGCGGACCTCGTGCTGTGGAAGCCGGCCTTCTTCGGCGTAAAGCCGGAGATCGTCTTGAAGGGTGGCTTCCCTATGTCCGCTGCCATGGGAGATCCCAATGCGTCGATCCCCACGCCGCAGCCGGTCTTCACCAGGCCCATGTTCGGGAGCTTTGGCCGCGCCCCGTTTTCAACGAGCCTAACCTTTCTTTCCAAAGCAGCAATGGATCAAGGGGTGCACAAGTCACTCGGCTTGCAGAAACGTGTGGCGGCGGTGAAGAAGTGCCGCAGCATCGGCAAGCGTGATATGAAGCTGAACGATGCGTTACCGCGCATTGACGTGGATCCGGAAACCTATGTGGTGAAAGCCGACGGGCAGATCTTGACATGTGATCCGATGGCGGTACTTCCGATGGCGCAGCGGTATTTCCTTTTTTAGCAGGCTGGTGAAAATGGCCCCCAGCTTCGTTCTCAGTCGTCCGAACCCCTCAACGTACTTGCCCAGTACGCCTCGGGGTCCGCACTCCTTGCGGCCTTGCTGGAGACCATTTTGACCAGCCTTCGCCGTGGTTGCTGCTTAGCGAATGAGCAGTTGAGGGAAGCCTCGTACAAGTTCAGAGTACACAAAGAAGCAATGCTCAAACATCAAAAGGATAAATTGCCGACAGGGTAATCCATGAATACAAGAAGTCTACTAACCGGTCTGCGATTTGTTGATAGCTTCTTTCCGTCAGGAGGCTATGCCTTCTCTTCAGGACTTGAGGCGGCGGTGCAGGGTGGTGCAGTTCGGAATGCGGAAGAGCTGTCGCGTTACGTGGTTGAGTCGCTCACGACTGGAATAGGTGAGCGCGAAGCAGTGGCAGTAGGATTGGCGCATGATGCCGCTGTTTCCGGCCTCATGGAAATTGCGCTCAAGACGGATCAAGAACTGGAGGCGATGAAGCTGGGCCGTGAATCACGGACAGCCAGCCGGCAGATGGGACGCCAGGTGATTCGGCTGGCCTCGACTCAACATGCTAGACATCTATTGATCGAAGATTATCTGGCTGCTGTTGAAGCGGAGCAGACACCAGGGCATGTGGCCGTCAGCCTGGGGCTTACCCTTGCAGCCGCCGGTTGGTCTAAGGAGGACACCATTGCCGCCTTTCTCTACCAAACAGCGACAGGTTTTGTGGCGGCGGCGATGAAGTTGATGCCGATCGGTCAGCGTGAGGGACAGCGGTTGTTGGAGGGCTGGCTCGAAGTAATCGAACGAGTCAGTCACAAAGCAGCGCATCAGCAAGTGCTTCAGTCTTGGTCACCGGTCCAGGACATTTACGCAATGCGACACAGCCGGCTGGAGTCGAGACTTTTTCGCTCTTAGTTTTTTTCTTATTATGCATCGAGCGGATGAACATCTTTGTGGCAACGGGCGTGTGACGGCGGCGCGGGCGCGTCATATTCCTGTGATTGGTGTCGGTGGGCCGGTGGGGTCTGGAAAGACCGCGCTTGTCGAAGCGCTCTGCCTCCGTCTGCGTGATCACGTGAGTTTGGCGGTGGTCACCAATGACATCTTTACCAAAGAGGATGCCGAGTTTCTCACGCGCCGGGGAGCGCTGCCTCAAGACCGTATTCTGGGCGTCGAAACCGGAGGTTGTCCGCATACGGCGATCCGTGAAGATGCCTCGCACAATCAGGAGGCCTTGGACGATTTGCTCAAGCGCCATTCCGATGTCGAGTTGATGTTTGTCGAGAGCGGCGGCGACAATCTGGCTGCGACATTCAGCCCTGAACTCGCAGACAAAGTCATCTATGTGATTGATGTGGCGGCCGGTGATAAGATCCCACGCAAAGGTGGTCCTGGAATCACCCGGTCCGACTTACTTATCGTCAACAAGATCGATCTCGCGCCGCATGTCGGAGCCGATTTGTCCGTGATGGATCGGGACAGCAAGCGAATGAGGGGCGACCTGCCCTATCTCTTTACGAATCTCAAGACAGGACAGGGGCTCGACCAGGTGTGCACTTGGGTTGAGCAGCTCTTGCCGCAGCACGTGCATCGCCCTTAGCTGGATGCTGAAAGTCCGCCAGCGTCGTCTGCCTTGAACGCATCGCCAACGTACCCAGAGGGTACGCTTCCGGTGCGTTCGGCGGCTGCGGCCTTGCTGACGGCCTTTTTGAGCATCCTGCGATATAGTTGTTCCGCAGTCTGCGAAACGAAAGGTCTTCCGTGACGCTTCATGCGTACGTTCTTCCGTGCTCGACACAGTCGGCCGGCGTGGGGCACTGTCCTATGAGTTCGAGCGAGCGGGCCCCCGCACGATACTCACGCGCTCGTCTTGCACGAGTCCCTGGCATCACTTTCCTCCTTCGTATCTCGACGACAGCGGCTGTGCCTACACCTGGCTCGTGAATCCATCCGGTGGTTTGGTCGGCGGCGATCATGTGTCGGTTGAGGCGCAGCTCCATGCCGGGACGCATGTGCTGATGACAAGTCCCTCCGCCAATCGTGTCTATCGAAGTCTGTCTGAGCCGGTGCTACAAGAAATTCGTCTTTCGGTTGGTCCTGACGCTCGGCTGGAATGGTTGCCCGAGGTCACGATCTCTTTTGCCGGGTCTCGCTTTCGCCAATCGATCCATGTGGATCTTGCACCAGGCGCGACGGTGATACTGTGGGACGCCATTGCCTCCGGTCGGGTTGCCAAGGGGGAACGCTGGGCCTTCTCATCGGTCGAAAACGAGATCTGCATCAGAACGCCTCTAGGTGGTTCGGTCGTCGAACGGTATCGCCTGGTCCCTGGCCGACTGCCTGAATCGGTAGGTCTCGTCGGGAGCTGGGACTATGTGGCATCGCTCTTTGTCATCGGCGATGCGGTCAAGGCCGATGTCTGGAAACGTCTCGACGTAGTACTCGCTGCTATTCTGGAGCAGCGTCCTGGCCTGGTGCTGGGAGCGGTTTCAACCCCGGCCGCTCCAGGTCTGGCGGTCAAATTCGTCGCACGGTCGGCTCCAGATTTTACTGAGATGTTGGAGGCGATCTGGGGGGCGATCCGGGAAGGACTTTGGAATCTTCCGGTCCCGAACTTGCGGCGATATTGAGTCAATGAGATTCCTGATTAGAGGCTATTTGATACCCCCGCAACACGTGTGATATCCAGTTGGTCAAAATGACATTCCAACGAGGCCGCAGGCGATGCAAGTACCGCAGGCGTACCCTCTGGGGCGCACGGTGCGACGAATAAGGAGCACCAAGTATGTGCGCGCCGCCGAGTGGTGAGGCGGCCGGGTCCCCGTTGAGGACGCTTGCGAGCCGAGAACGAAGTTGGAGGTCATTTTCACCAACCTGGCGGTAACTATGCGTACCTTTCGTATCGCCATGGTGCAGATGAATCCGACGGTCGGGGATCTGGATGGGAACGTCCGCCGGATCACGACCTGGCTGCGCGAGGCGAAGAAGGCAAAGGCCGACTTGGTTTCATTCCCGGAGCTGGCGATCACCGGCTATCCACCTGAAGACCTCTTATTAAAGCCACGTTTTATCGCGGACAACCGCCGCGCACTTCAGGAAGTCGTCCGTCACTGTCGGGGCCTTGCCGCGGTTGTGGGCTACGTCAGCCAGAGCGATGGACTAGATCCGAAACCGGCTCGCTCGTCGGTGGTGCCGGCCGGCGCGCACGAACTCTACAATGCGGCGGCGGTCATCGCAGATCAGAAGTTCATCACGACCTATTGCAAGTGGTACTTGCCGAACTATGGGGTGTTTGACGAGAGCCGCTATTTTCATCCGGGCCGGCGGCTGCCGCTCATCCGTCTGCGCGGTACGGTGGTCGGGGTCAACATTTGTGAGGATGTCTGGTTGCCGGAAGGTCCGACCGGTTTCCAGGCGGCAGCAGGCGCCGAAGTCATCGTGAATATCAATGCCTCTCCGTTTCATCTGGGCAAGAGCCGGGTACGCGAGCAGATGTTGGCAACCCGCGCGAGGGAAAACGGAGTGGTGCTCACCTACACCAACGCGGTCGGCGGTCAGGATGATCTGGTCTTCGACGGGAACAGTGTGATTCTCGATCACCAGGGTGAGGTCATCGCGCGAGGGAAAGCCTTTGAAGAAGATCTGATCGTCGCCGATCTCAATATGGAGGCTGTCGCGCGGGCGAGACGAACCGGCCGGAAAAAGCTCCTACCACGACGGGTTGCCTCTGCTGTGGAGGTCTATGCTGCGTCGCTTCCATCTGCTCAAAAAACTTTGGTGCGCGCGGTCTCTGATGTGGCGCCGGTCCTGGACCAGCTGGAGGAAGTGTATCGGGCTCTCACGTTGGGGGTGCGCGACTACGTGAGGAAAAACGGATTTACGCGTGCCGTGATCGGCTTGAGCGGCGGAGTGGACTCGGCGCTGACCGCCGTGCTCGCCGTCGATGCGCTCGGCGCCGAGAACGTGTGGGGTCTGTTCATGCCGTCGCCCTATACGTCGCAAGACAGTCACGACGATGTCATCGAATTGGGGAAACGACTCGCGATCTCCGTCCGGACGATTCCCATCACGACGATGTTTGACACCTATCGGCACGCGCTTGCGGAGACGTTCGGGGGGCGTGCGCCTGATACGACGGAAGAAAATCTCCAAGCCCGCATCCGGGGCAATCTCCTCATGGCCTTCTCCAATAAGTTCGGCCATCTGGTGCTCACCACAGGCAACAAGAGCGAGATGAGCGTAGGGTATGCCACGTTGTATGGCGACATGGCAGGAGGATTTGCCGTGATCAAAGACGTGCCCAAGACGATGGTGTATGGCCTGGCGCGGCTCCGCAACCTCCGAGGCACAACCCCGGTGATTCCCAAACGGACGTTAGATCGACCGCCGACCGCCGAGCTCAGGCCCAACCAAAAGGATGAAGACTCGCTGCCGCCCTACGAGATACTTGATCCCATTCTTCAGGCCTATGTGGAAGAAGACCGGTCTCTCGAAGAGATCGTCGAAGCTGGGTACGACCGCGCCACGGTCGCGCGCGTGATCGCGATGGTGGATGGCAGCGAGTACAAGCGCCGGCAGGCGCCGATCGGCATCAAGATCACCCATCGGGCCTTGGGGAAGGATAGACGGATGCCCATCACGAACGGCTACCGCAATTCTTAGCAGGATGCTGAAATCTTAGCAGGATGCTGAAAAAATCCGTCAGCAGGGGAGGGAGCGGCCAGGTGCCCTTCTTGCTCGCGGAACAGAGGAGGGGATGGAGCCTGATGATCTTCTGTGCTCGCGCAACGCGCGGCCTAAGAAGGTGGGAGGGGAACAGTCAGACCATCCTTCTTGCTCGCAGAACGCGCACGATGAAACGGTGCTCGTCCGATGCGCGCAGTGAAGGACAGTCTGGCTGTTCCCCTCAAGGCCAAAGTGGGAAAATCGGAAGGCCCTCGCCCGGGATGATGGCACGTCTCGGCGTGCCAGTGGGTGGGCGGGTGAGAAAGCCGCGCGCAGTGGAAGATCAATCAGCCCCCATCCCCCTAGAGAGATAACGAGCAAGCTTGGAGGGAGCATGTATATCGTTCGATGCGCGCAGTAAAGGGCAGCCTCGGCCACTCCCCTAAAGAGAGGTGGAGGGAAATGGAAGTGCAGCGCTGAACGGGCCTATTGAGCATCCTGCTGGGAAAGGCTGAAGGAGCGGAAGGCTGAAGCTTTTGAAACACCGGAATCCGAACCCCACCCTTCGGCCTTTCAGCCTTCATTTTTGCTGCGGTGTGGTTTTCTGCTTGGGGCTATCTGGCCCGGTGGTCTGGTTATTGAGTTGCTGTTGTTTAAGGGATTGCATTTCCTTCTTGAGGGCTTCCACCTCCTGAGCCAGGGCTTCTGTGGATTGAGCCGAGGCTCCGGATGCGCTGGTTCCTGCTGGAGACTCGCGAATCGGCGCGGCTACGCTTTCCGTCCGAGGCGCAGTCTGCTCAGTGGTGGTTACTGCCGGCGACACCTGTTGCAGTAGCTGATAATCGACGGCGAGAAATCTGTCGGTGGACTTTACCCCTGCCGGCGGATCAAAGCTATCGGACCGTTGGGCATCGCTCGGAGTGAACAGCAGTATATAGTCCTGGAGACCTGAAGAATCGGATTGACGCGACCGATAGCGATTGGACATGTCGTTCATGTTTATGTTCTCCCGCATCTGGTTGTAGTTATATTGGGAGAGTATCACATACAGCTGTCGGCCATAGGCATAGAGGGAACCGGCGGTGGTTTCTGTGATCGGTGATTGAAATCGATTAGAACCTTCGTGCGTAGCGTTGACACGATACTCGATACGTTGATCTGCGGTTGCCGTACGTAAGCCCTCCGCAAGCAGGGGAGCGAGGAACCGGATCTGATCGTCCGAGAAGACGGGGACAGGAGATGATAGTCCTGCGATTAATTTCTGAAGGCCATGCTCCTGTTCCTGAATCTCGATGCCTCTCAATAGCTGGGCGAGAAGGTTTGGGTCCAGATTGATCGGGTGATTGGCCTGAATCGACCGATCGGACATCGTCTGAAGAGACACGGTACCGCGCGGATCATCAAAGATGATCTTGCCGGTCGAAGTGGTTATGCCACAGGCAGTGCTGGCTAAACAGAGCAGGGCCAGCAGGATGCTGATCAGAGGAACCGTGAAACGTGAGGCATGAAACGTGACACGAGGGTCAGCTGCCTGGGAAAGCCAAGCTTTGAGCAATAGCTGTCGGGCCGGATGCTGTGCTGTGGAAGCCATAGATGGGAGTGAATCTAGCACAGACGATAGGTCATTGCCAGACCAGAGCGGGCGAGACGTGCGAGGGTTCGAATGCTGAAGGCCGAAGTCCGAAGGTTGAAGCCAAAGACCGAAGTTCGGGGTTCGAAGTTCCAAAAACCTCGAACTTCGGACCTGGAAACCACCGTCATCTCGCTCGTCTCCCATTCCCGCTCGTCGCGCCAAGCGGAGATAGGCATTGACAGATTTCCCTATGGTTGCTATAAGGGCGCCCAATGGTTGCATAGCGCTTCCGTTAAGACGGTCCGTCATACAGGGGAACAACGGCGTTTCCCACCGGCCTCACGATAGTACGGAAATGGACAATGGCGTCCTCCAGCCCCAACGGGCTAGAGGACGTTTTTTTTGAGCATCCGGCTGGTGGGAATCGATGTGGAAGTGAGAAGTAAATAATAAACGGGGAGGGGCTGGAGATTGCGCACAATGGCGTGCGTGGCGACGATGTCGTCGAGGTGAGAGAGGCAAGCGAGTTAGCAATACAATCACCTATCGGACGAGGAGGGCGTAATGAAGTTAGTACGCAGTCTTATCGGAATAGGTATGTGTGCGGTGGTCTCTCTGGTTGGCAGCAACACTGTATTCGGCCAAACGAGCGCTCCTTCGACGACGGAGCGGTTGGCGGCGCTGGAGACAAGAACTAATGCGCTGGAGGAAAAAAATACTGCGCCGGGGCTATGGAAGACCTTGGGCTTTCAGATCTCCGGGGCTGCGCAAGCATCATATACGCAGAATTTCAATAGTCCCAACACCAACCTCAATCAATTGCGCATCTTCGATACGCCGTCTAACTCGTTTTCGGCTGACGTGTTCCAGCTCATGGTGGAACGGCCTGCAACGGATGCCAGTGCCATGGATCGGATAGGCTTTCGCACGCGGGTCAATTTTGGAACCCAATCCCGGTTCTCGCGGGCCCGCACGAATTACCAACCAGGCGTAGACAGCGCCGAGTTGGATTTACAGGAGGTCTATGCCGAATACCTCGCTCCGATCGGCAACGGCTTGAAGATTCAAGTGGGGAAGATCAATACGTTGATCGGGTTAGAAGTGATCAATAGTTGGGAGAACCCGAACTTCTCACGCAGCTTCACGTTCGGTCTGGCGCAAGCCTTCACGGAGACAGGCGTCCGGTTCACCTATCCGTTTGGTTCATTGGCGACACTGGCAGTCGGATGGGTCAATGGGTGGGACAACATCGAGGACAACAACAAGGGCAAAACAGTCACGTGGAACCTGGCCCTGACGCCGCACCCGGTGTTCGGAATCAGCTTTTACGGGTCCTACGGATCCGAACAGTCAAATGGAAATGCTCAGTTTGGTAATGCAGCCACCGGTGTCTGTGCAAGCGGTTCAACCCAGTGCGATCCTAACGCCAAACGATTGGTGGCGGGTTCGCTCATCACCATCAAGCCGAACGACAGTAATACCCTTATCATTGAGCCCTACTACGGGAACGAGGAGAATGCCAGCTTCACTAGTGCAAACGGGAACGCCCGCTGGAATGCAATCCTGGCCTATTTCACTCATGACTTCAACGATCAAACGCAGCCCCATGCATTCAGCATGCGGGTTCGTGGAGAGATCTTCGAGGATGCGGGCGGGGCCCGTACCTGTGTCGGAGGCAATAACTTCAACGGTGGCACAAATGTTTGTGCTGGCGGCCCTGGTGGTTTTATACCTGGTCCGGTTGGTCCTGGTGGAGGGGCTGGGTTTAATGCTCAAACCGGTGCGGGAGTTGCTCAGACCCTCTGGGAGACTACCTGGACACTCCAATACAAGCCGGCCCCATCACTGCTGACAAGGACGGAGTATCGGTATGACCATTCCAACCATAATGTCTTCCTGGATGGCAATGAAGCGAAGAACAATCAATCAACATTGTCATTCTCAGTCGTCTACCTGTTCTGAGCTGAGTGATTGTGAAATTCGTTGAGGTGTAAAGCGTGGCTCCTGTGCTGAGCCCTATCGAAGCGCCCCCGTGGAGTACTCCACGGGGGCTGTCACGAAAAGAACAATTGATCAGAATGCCACGAGGCACAACGAGTAAAGCCAAGCTGAGGTCAAGCAAGATTGAGCGAAGAGCAGACTCTTTTTTCTCAGCCTTGACCCGAGCCTTAACCTTCCAGAAATTTAGCGGGACACAGTCAGTTCCGAACAAGGATGAAACAACGGGAGCCACTCAGACCATTTCAATGAACTCATTGACAATCTCGTTCCGAACCAGGGGATGAAAGGGTGCAATTATGCTATCGCATATGAGCAGTATGAGGAAGATTCTGCCGGTCCTTCTCTGCCTTGCCATGTTGGCAGGGGGGGCGGCCCTATACGCGCAAGATGCAGCGGCGCAGGCTCCGGCTGCGCCGGCGCCAGAGGCGCCGGCTGCTGCGGCTCCGGAAGCGGCACCGGCACCGCCGAAGATCGATACAGGCGATACGGCCTGGGTGTTGGTCTCGACGGCCTTGGTGTTGGCCATGACCGCGCCAGGTCTTGCGCTGTTCTATGGAGGGATGACGCGTTCCAAGAATGCGTTGAGCACGGTCTTGCAGAGCTTCATTATCCTCTGTCTGATCAGTGTCCAGTGGGTGCTGTGGGGGTACTCGCTCGCCTTCGGGCCAGACGTAGGCCACATCGTCGGGTCGCTTGCATGGTTCGGGCTCAATGGGGTTGGAGTGGAGCCCAATGCCGATTATGCGGCGACCATACCGCACCAGGCCTTCATGCTCTTCCAGATGATGTTCGCAGTGATTACGCCGGCGCTGATTACCGGGGCCTTTGCCGAACGGATAAAGTTCAGCGGTTTTCTCCTGTTCACGCTGCTGTGGGCGACCTTCATCTACGATCCGCTCGCGCACTGGGTGTGGGGGGTCGGGGGGTGGGTCAGAAACCTCGGGGCGTTGGACTTCGCCGGCGGGACGGTCGTCCATATCAGTTCCGGCGTGGCTGGGTTGGCTTGCGCCCTCGTGGTAAAGAAGCGATTGGGACTTGGTAAGGACTCCATGCACCCGCACAATTTGCCCATGACCCTCTTGGGTGCGTCCTTGCTCTGGTTTGGATGGTTCGGGTTCAACGCCGGCAGCGCGTTGGCCTCCGGGGCGCTGGCGACCAGCACCTTTACCGCCACCAATACGGCGACGGCGGCCGCGGCGCTGGCCTGGATGGTTGCGGAGTGGATCTATCGAGGTAAACCGTCGGCTCTGGGCGCGGCAAGCGGTGCAGTGGCGGGCTTGGTGGCTATCACGCCTGCGTCGGGGTTCGTCGGCCCGATCTCGTCGATTTGGATCGGGATTGGAGCGGGTGTATTATGTTATACGGCAGTGATGCTGAAGCCCTTGTTTGGCTATGATGACGCCCTCGATGCGGTCGGGGTGCACGGAGTCGGAGGCACGTGGGGGGCGCTGGCGACGGGGCTTTTCGCGTCGAAAGCGGTGAATTCGGCAGGGGCCGACGGGCTGTTCTTTGGTAATCCGGCACAGTTGGGCATCCAAGCGATGGCCGTACTGATTACCTACGTCTTCGTGTTTGTCGGGACCTTAATTATTCTGGCGATCGTCGCTGGCATAACTGGTCTGCGTGTGACTGAAGAAGAAGAGCGATTAGGCTTGGATCTCAGTCAACACGATGAAAAGGCCTATTCGTAAGGCAGCGGTGACCGAACCCTACTGAGAAAGTAGGGTTCGGTGCCACAGCCAGATGGCCAAACACACCCATCGGCACAAGGCCTAGACGACATTCTCAGTTGTTCTTCACGCATGATTCAATTTCTTAAACGGACCATGACACGATTGACTAAACGATCGTGCCGGCAACCCCCGTGACGCTGTATGATTATGATCAGCGTATTCGGGTGAGCCTGGTAGGGAGGCATCGACATGAAGATGATTGAAGCTATCATTAAGCCGTTCAAGTTGGATGAGGTCAAGGATGCGTTGTTGGAAGTGGGTGTGCACGGGATGACGGTCACGGAAGTCAAAGGGTTTGGACGCCAGAAGGGGAGTAAGGAAACCTACCGGGGCGCCGAGTATACGTCCGACTTTGTACCCAAGGTGAAGATCGAATTATACGTCCCGGATAATCAGGTGCAGCGCGTGGTCGAAACTATTACGCGCAGCGCGAAGACCGGCAGTGTCGGGGACGGGAAGATCTTCGTGTCGGATCTCAGCTCCGTGGTGCGGATCAGAACCGGCGAGACGGGGGAAGCCGCGCTGTGACGATGATGCCGGAGAGCGATTCGCTGTCTGGGCTCTTGCGCAGGGCGGAGGTTGAGCCGGCCTCTGCCCTGACTGAGTATAGGCAAGCGCTCAGGCAGCGGTTGTTGGGAGGGGTCTCGGGGGCCGAAGTCATGGCGGCCCTGACGGAATTCGTGGACGGGTTGATCATCGGCAAGTACAAGAACGCCATGCGGCAGGCCGGAGAGGAGGCACAGGTCACGGGGGCCCAGTACTGTTGCCTGGTGGCGTTGGGAGGCTACGGCCATCGGGAGTTGGCTCCTCATTCAGACATCGACATCATGTTCCTCTATCGCGAGGAAGGGGGGGAGGTAGCTCAGACTCTGTTCCGTCAGGTGCTGCGCCATCTGTGGGATCTAGGCTTCCAGGTCGGCTACTGCATGCGGACCCTTCAGGATTGCATCGAGTTGGCCCCGACGGACCTTTCGATCCGCACCTCCATGATGTCGGCCAGGCTTTTGGCCGGAAGCCCGTACCTGTTCCAGGAGTTCCATCGCCGGTATTCTCGGGAGGTAGTCGGCCGTGGGGCGGGGCGGTTTATCGAACAAAAAATAGAGGAGCGTCGCCGTGAGTATGAGAAGTTCGGAGAGACAATTTATCTGCTGGAGCCCAATGTCAAGAGGAGCAAAGGAGGGCTGCGGGACTTCCATCTGTTCCGGTGGGCCGGCATGGCTAGATACAAGGCCGCTACGCTGCAGGACTTGGCGGATCGCGGCCTCCTCTCCAGACAGGATCTTCTTTCGCTGACGGAGGCCCGGGATTTTCTGTGGCGCATCCGGGCGTTTCTACACTTCGAAGCCGGGAGGGCGCAGGAGATTCTGACGTTCGACGAACAAGTCAGGCTGGCTTCCCTATACGGATTCAAGGATCGCCCCCACCTCCTGGGCGTGGAGCAGTTCATGCAGCAGTATTACCAGCAAACGATGGGACTCCACGAGACCTTGGTCCGGTTTTTGGACCGTTGCCTCGCCGTGTCTGTGAGGCGCCGATCGACTCCAGTCCTGCCGGCCGCCAGGGTGGACGGCTATTTCGAGGTGACCGGCCGGCATCTGACTGTTCCCTCTGAGCTGCGGGCTCGGGTCCTGGATAGTCCGGACTTACTCCTCCGGCTGTTCGAGCTGGCTGGGTCCCGACGCCTCAAGATCGACACCGACCTGCTGGACGAGATCCACAGCCACATGGATAGCGTGTCGGACGAGGCCTTCCGGACCCCTGAGGTCAGCCGGGTCTTTATGAAGATACTCGCCGGACCGGGAGCGGTGGCCGGCACGCTTGAAGTGATGCATCGCGCCCATCTGCTGGAGAAGCTCATTCCGGTCTTTGCCAGGGTCCGAGGCCTGATGCAGTTCAACAACGTTCACAAGTACACGGTGGATCAACATACCCTGCTGGCGGTGGCCAAGGCCGAAACGCTCGCCGAGGAGCCTGGTGTCATCGGGAGAGTCTGCCAGGAGATCAAGCGGAAGGACCTCTTGCACCTGGCGGTACTGTTGCATGATATGGGGAAGGGGCGGAAAGAAGATCACTGCGAAGTGGGCAAGACGATCGCGGAAGAGACGGCGGCGCGGCTGGGGTGTGACGAGCAAGAAACGAGGACGCTGGTCATTCTCGTGCACAAGCATCTACTGATGTCTCAGACGGCCTTCCAGCGAGATCCTTACGACAAGAAGGTCCTCTTGCGCTTCGTCAGATCGGTGGGGACGCCGGAAACCCTCCGCAAGCTGTTGGTCCTGACCGCAGCCGATATCTCAGCGGTGGGGCCTGGCGTCCTGAGCAAGTGGAAGGAGTCCTTGCTCATCGAACTCTATTTGCGCGCGCTGCCGGAGGTGTCGGGTGAACAGGATGAGACGGCTGGTTCGGACCGCCTCAAGCAATTGGCCGGCGAGGTGGCGCGCGAGTGCACGGATGCAGCGGCCGGGGGGCTCGACTGGATCGAATCGCAACTGGGCCAGTTTCCCTTGCGCTATCTGCATGGGACGTCTCCGAAGCGGATCGCAGCCCATCTGATGGCAGTCGGAAGGCTGCAGGCAGGAGAAGTGCTGGTCGAGGAGGACTTCAACGAGGAACTGGGCATCTGCGAGTACACGGTGATTACCCACGATAACCTGACCCCCGGCATCTTCTCCAAGATAGCCGGGGTCATGACAGCCCTGGGGCTTCAGATTCTGGACGCACAGATCATCACCAGGCAGGATGGGGTGGTGGTGGACTCCTTCCAGGTGTCCGACCCGGATTATGCCGGCGTTCCCCCGGTCGAGCGCCGGACTTCCGTAGCCGAGACTATCGTTCGAGTGCTGAAGGGCGAGGAGGAGGTCGAGCGGTTGATGAGCCGAAACACCCGCCTGCCCTCCGGTCGCCGGCTGCCCACCAGCCGCCAGGCGACCGAGGTGCAGATCGATAACGAGACATGTGACCGGTCCACGATCATCGATGTGTTTGCCGACGATACGCAAGGATTGTTGTATGCCATCGCCCGCAGCATCTTTCATCTAGGCCTGTCGGTCCATGCAGCCAGGATCTCGCTGAGGGACGAGCTCGATCAGGTGGCTGACGTGATCTACGTGACGGACCAGCAGGGAGTCAAGATCAAGGACCACGCTCGCCTGGAGGCCATCCGTACGACCATCCAGAAGGATATCGATCAGTTCATAGACCAGCAGGTTGCTGGGTCAGAGGGCGTAACAACAGGATCAGCAGCATAATTGGACCTGAAAGGAGTTTGAATGAATCCCCGCGAGGTATTGGAGTTTGCGAAGAAGCATAAAGTCCAGATGGTGGACTTGAAGTTTGTAGACCTGATCGGCACCTGGCAGCACTTCTCGATTCCCGTGGAAGAGCTGACTGAAGGGCTGTTCAAGGACGGGTCCGGGTTGGACGGTTCGTCGATCCGGGGCTGGAAAGCGATCAATGACAGCGATCTGCTGATGATCCCCGATTCGTCCGAGGTCTGTATCGATCCGTTCTGTGCGGTCCCGACACTGAGCCTCGTCGGCAACGTTGTCGATCCGATTACGCGCGAGCCCTATGATCGTGATTCGCGGTTTGTGGCGCAGAAGGCGGAAAAATATCTCCAGAGCACGAAGATCGGCGATACCTCCTACTGGGGGCCGGAAGCGGAGTTCTTCATCTTCGATCATGTTCGGTACGATCAAACGGGCCACAGTGGCTTTTACTTCATCGATTCCGAAGAGGGCGCCTGGAATATCGGGCAGGAAGGCCACAACTTGGGCGGAAAAATCCGTCACAAGGAAGGCTACTTTCCGGTCCCGCCGACCGATACGCACCAGGATATCCGCAGCGAGATGGTCCTGGAAATGCAAAAGGTCGGGATTTCCATTGAGAAACACCACCACGAGACGGCGACGGCAGGCCAGGCGGAGATTGATATCCGCTTCGACTCGCTGGTCAAGACGGCGGACAAATTGATGATGTACAAGTACATCGTCAAGAATGTGGCTCGCCGGCATGGCAAAACCGCCACCTTCATGCCCAAGCCGATCTTCGGGGACAACGGTACCGGCATGCATACCCACCAGAGTATCTGGAAAGAGGGGAAGCCTCTGTTTGCGGGGAAGGAGTATGCCGGTATCTCGCAACTCGGTCTCTACTATATCGGCGGCATCCTGAAGCACGCACCGGCCCTGGCGGCGTTTACAAATCCGACGACAAACTCCTACAAGCGGTTGACCCCCGGGTTCGAGGCACCGGTCCTGCTGGCCTATTCCAGCCGGAATCGATCGGCTGGCATCCGGATTCCCATGTACTCACCGAGCCCGAAAGCCAAGCGGATCGAGGTGCGCTTTCCTGACCCGACCGCGAATCCTTACCTCGCTTTTTCTGCCATGCTCATGGCAGGGTTGGACGGGATCGAGAATAAGATCAATCCGGGTGAACCGGCTGAGAAGGATCTGTACGATCTCGAGCCGGAAGAAGCGGCAAAAATCCGCACGCTGCCGGGCAGTCTCGACGAAGCGTTGCGCAACCTCGAACAGGACCATCATTTTCTGCTCAAGGGCGGGGTCTTCAGCAAGGACCTGATCGAGGCCTGGATCGGCTACAAACGCCACAAGGAAGTCGATCCCATGCGGTTGCGGCCGCATCCATACGAGTATGTTCTGTATTTCGATGTGTAGCAGGATGCTGAAAAAGTCCGTTTCTCACCAGCAGGACGGGGGCGCGGCCAGGACGCTCCTTGTTCGCCGAACGCGACGTTCAGATCGCGTCGCGCAGAGCGCTCAGTAAAGGGTATCCTCGACCTCTCCCCTCAAGAATCGACTGAACGGCCTTGCTGGACGGTCTTTTTGAGCATCCTGCAGGGTGAACTCCTGTTACCACAGTCGTGTAGATCAGTGATATTCAGGCATGCCCTGAATATCTTTCCGCAGCCTGCTAGGAGCCTGTCCGACACTGACCGTTCTACTACGGCGAATGATCTGCAACCATCTGTGTCGTGCTCGGGCAGTTCAAAGGTCTTCTGGCTTGAGCCCCGTCACCTTTGATAGGCGGGCCAGCATACGCGCGTATCTCTTCACAGGGCGGCCTGGTTGATCCTCGAGTGCGCGCGTCCATCGACGGCCTTCTGATTCCTCAACTTCCCCCAGAGGGAGTAGGCAGATTGTTCTTGACTGCGCGCATCGAGCGACCACCGTTTTATCGTGGGGGCTCTGCGAGCAAGAAGAACGGTCTGCCTGCTCCCTCGCGTCATTCTTATCGTGCGCGTTCTGCGAGCAAGGAGGGCACCTGGCTGCTCCCCTCATAACGCTCCGAACATCCGTTCGAAGAAGGTCTTGGTGAGAGTCATGTGCTGCTGGATGTCTGACTGCAAGTCGCGCGCGCCGGCCCGCCAGTCGTCTCTCGTGTAGCCGACGCGGCGGGCAAGACTGACAAACTCCTCCGAATCGGAAGGAGGGAGCACAAGATCCTTGGTGTTTCCCCTGACCATGCGCAATCCGTCGACCGACATCCGGATGAAGGTGTAGGCTTTCCGGAGGCCTGCTCCATCGGTGCGTGCGACCAACCCCGCATTGACCAACGCGGCGAGTGCCTGAAGCGTATTCGGCGTACGCAGGCTCGGGTGGTCGTGGCCATGCATCACTTGCAGGTATTGGACGGCATATTCGATATCGATGAGTCCTCCCGCGCTATATTTCAAGTTGACCTGCCCAGGCTGGGTCAGCTGTTTGAGCTGTTGTCTTCGCAAATCGAGCGCTGTAGGGAGATCCCAGGGGGCGCCACTATAGACAAACGAGTTTCGGTGTGCTTCCACTTGATGCCCCAGCGCGGAGTCGCCGGCGATATGCCGCAACTTGATGAGGGCTTGCCGCTCGAATGGCGCGGCAAGTCGCTCATGGCCATCAGCGGGAGCACAAATACTTCGTTTGATGAGGGCTTGTTGCTCGAATGACGCGGGAGGTCCGGTCAGACTGTAGTAACGACAGACCTCCTCGAATGCATTGGCCAGCGCGCCCTTGCCTCCGTGCGGTCGAAGCCGGACATCAAGGCGAAAGATGCCTTCTTGCTTGGCTTCGATCCACCCCAGGAGTTCCTGCGCCAGCCGTTCGAAGTATTCGCTGTTTTCAATTACATTCTTACCGCTTGTGTTGCCCGATCCACCGTAGACGAACAGGACCTCGATGTCCGAGGCGTAGCCGAGCTCTCGCCCTCCGAATTTTCCCAGGCCCAGGACGGCAAAGGGGCAGGGCTTATTGTTGGCGAGTCGTGGCCGCCCATACGATTTCTCCAGCTTAGCGCGGCAATCCACGATGCTCCGTTCCATGATGACCTCCGCCAGTTCCGTGAGCGCCAGCGAAAAGTCAGGGAAATTGCTCGAGGGCTCGACGATGTGTTTGATGTCGATTCGGAACATCTCATGGTCTTTAAACCGGTTCAAGGCGTCCTTTCGCGCTTCGTCTGTTTTGGCTTGCATGACCAAACGTCCGAGTTCTTTTCGAAGGGTCGCCTGCGGCTTGATCAGGGGGGCATCCTTGTATTCCGTGAGCAGCGGAAGGAGGTTATCGTGCTGGCGTCGGAGAAAATCCTCCCACAAGAAGTCGCTGGCGCCGAGCAGTTGTGCGAGTAACGGAAAGGTTTTTTTATCGCTGACAAAGTCGAGCGCCTGGCTCTTGCTTTTCTTGCCCTGGTCTTTCACGATGAGATCCAGGAACTGATCGAATGATGCCAGTGCCTTAGCGGGGTCGGAAGCCCAAGTCAAGGCATGCGTGAATTGTTTGATGAGCACGGCAGTCAGCCGCAGTTGCTGCTGACCGGCGGAGTCGAGCAGTGTCTGCCCGTCGCGATTCCTGATAAAAAAACGATCGTGAAGTTTGGTGCCGTCGCATTCGATCTGGGCTTTGGTAATGTATATGTTGCGCATGGCCAGGGCGTTTGCAAGCGCATAGAGGAAGGCCGGAGTATCATCCGATTGGATGTCCATGATCGTATCTGTCGGCGATTGGCTATTGTCGAAGGTGATCTGCACCGTGTCGAGCAGGCCGGTGAAGGCGCTCCGCTGCTTGTCCAATCGTTCGACGAGCCGGCGGTTGACATATTGGCGCGCCTCTTCGAACCGGCCGGCATCCAGCAGTTGAACGATCTCGGTGATCGTCTGTCGGAGGGCATTGTGTTGTGGTGAGGGAAATCCTGCGCGGTCTATGGGATGTACCAGGAAGACATCGACGATTTTTTTACGGCTGAGGCCGGGCCGGCCTTTAGGTCTGCCGGCCCTCGAGGGAGCCTCCCGGCGCGGCGCGGGAGAGGGCGTGGCCTCCACAAAGGTATAGATCTGTCCTTCTTCGATATTGAGTCCAAAGGCCGAGAGCACACCGCAGATGGCGGCGAATTCTGAGAAATAATCGTAGGCGACGATGCTGATTTCTGATCGCCCCGCGCGTTTGTCGAGCACGGATATTTCGCAGGGGTGGTCCGGCGTGAGCCGACTGGCAAGCTGAATATGGTGCGCGACGGCGTCCGGCTTGAACCGCTCGAAGTACTCAGGGTCCATCCGTAACACGAAGTCCTGGAGGACCTCATCCTCGACATCCGGACAGAGTGAGGCCAGGGTCTTGATGATCGACTCGCGTGATCCAGGCCTATCCGGCATGGCCGGGAGTATAGCCGAAGCGGGTTCATTGTGCGAGGGCCAATGGATGGGTATAATGCCCGCCTATGTCCGATCATCCGAAGAAGCCAGCACCGCGCTATTGTGGTGTTCCTATACTCGAGAGTGCTGCTCAGCCGGATCCGACCCCGGTTCTATTAGCGCTCGGGCTGGAACCGGCCAAACTTGAAGCGACTCTTCAATCCTACGGACTCCATCGCATTCAGGATGCCGATGCGAACCTACAGTCGATGGCGGGCGATCCACACCAACGGCGCCAGTTGGCTGACATCCTGCCCGCGTTGCTTGAAGCCATTGGGCGGACCGCCGATCCGGATCAAGCCTTGAACCACTGGGAACGCTGGCTCGCTAGCGGAGTCAGCCGGTCGGCCGTGCTGGAATACCTGCGCAGCGCTCCTCGCATGTTGGACCTGGTGTGCGCGATCTTCGGGAACAGTGACTCGCTCGCCTTCACTCTCGTTCGCGATCCTCTGCTGCTGTACTGGCTGGCCCAACAGAATGTGCTGTCCACCGCGCCGACCAGGGCGGGGATGGAACGTACGATCCGGCAAAGTCTGGATGGTGTCACCGCCACTGAACCCATGTTGGACGTGCTCAGACGATTCCGTCGACGAGAGATGCTGCGCATCGGCGTGCGCGATCTCGTACGATTAGCAGATGTGGTGGAAACCACCGCCTCCCTTTCGGATCTGGCCTCGGTCGTCATTGACGCCGCCTATCGCATTGTGGATTCCGATCTACGGGCCCGGCACGGGATTCCCATGCACCAGAATCGGCAGGGGCGGTGGGTAAAGACCGGCTTCACTGTCATTGCGATGGGGAAGCTGGGCGGACATGAACTCAATTACAGCTCCGACGTAGACGTGCTCTATGTCTGTGAATCCCACGAGGGGGAAACCAGGCCGGTTGCGTCCAGACGCGCGAAGGCGAAGGGTCCTGCACAGCGCGTGCTGTCCAACGAAGAGTACTTTGAAATTCTCGCGCAGGAGCTCACGAAGGCGCTGACCGCACAGACCCATGAAGGGTATGTCTACCGCGTAGACCTCCGCTTGCGGGCAGAAGGTTCGGTGGGGCAGCTCACTCGCTCGCTCGACGAGTATGCTAAGTACTATCGGACGAGAGGACAAGTGTGGGAACGGTTGGCCCTGCTGAAAGCCTGGCCCATCGCCGGGTCGAAGGAGGTCGGGAGATCGTTCATCAAGATGGTGCGGCCCTTTGTGCTGGCACCCTCATCGAAACGACCGGACGTCGAACAGGGGCTCGCAATCGTGGAGGAGGTTCGATCGGTCAAGGAGCGGATTGACGCGAAGATGGCGGAGCGCGGGCATGAGCAGCGCAACGTAAAACTCGGTGTCGGTGGGATCAGGGAAATCGAGTTTCTCGTCCAAACGATCCAAGTGCTGGCCGGCCGGCAGTTGCCAGGGATTCTTGGCCGGGGGACCCTCGGTTCGTTGGTGCGGCTTCAGAAGGCCGGTATTCTGTCAAAAAAACAACAGGCCGATCTGACCAGTGCCTATCAGTTTCTCCGAGACGTGGAGCACAAACTACAGATGGTGCATGATCTGCAGACGCATGCTCTTCCAGATCAGCAGAGGGAATTAGAACGGTGCGCTATCCGCATGGGCTATGACAGAGCTGATCGACCGATCGCGCTCAAACAATTTCAAGCCGACCTCGCCGCCCATACCACCCTCGTGCACGACATCTTCCGCTCATTCTTCGAAACGCCGAAGACTTCCAAGTTGTTCAAGGCTACTTTGCGAGCCATAAGAGGGCATTGGCCAAAACATCCGGCTAGAACACTTCAGCGCGAACAAGACCAAGCGGCTCATGCCTCCTAAGACACGCAGGGCTCAGCGGGAATCCCGCTGAGCCCTGCGTTCATTGCTCTGTGCGACTGTCCCCTGAATGAATTTTGGTTCTACAAGGGCAGAGAGAACTAGTCTGCGTACCGCAGATCACGATCGCTGGCCAGCGAAAGGTAGGTTTCTCCCCATTGATGCGGACTTTCGAGATTCCAAGTTTCCTCGATATTGATCGGCTTGAACCGTAAGCCGTGAATCCCTCCATAGACCAGGTGAGTCAGGCCTGAGCCGGAATCTTCAACGAGTTGGGCATAGGCCGGACAGGTAGGCACCTGTTCATTGTCGCTCCAGCCAGTGATCCAGTACCACTCCCCGGCGGGGTTTCGGTCGTAGAGTCGAACCTGGAGGATCGGCCGTGCGGGACCAATTTCCTTGAACCGCCCGTAGAAACTGGTTTCGCAATTGTCGTTACTCTCGACTTCCACGATCATGGGACGTTCCCTTGATTCGTTGCGGCCGAGTCACATTTTATCGCATCACGTGGCTAGAAACACGAAGAGCTCAGCGGGTCATCCCGCTGAGCCCTTCATTGCTGACTCCGAGCTATCAGCTATACGCTATTAGCTCTTTTTTCTCTTAGTACATACCTTCCATGCCGTGGTTGTGTCCACCTCCACCACCGGCCGACTCTTTCTTCTCTTCCGGCAGTTCGGTGATCATCACCTCGGTCGTGAGCATCAATCCAGCCACGCTCGCCGCGTTCTGCAACGCGCAACGCGACACCTTGGTGGGATCGATGATGCCGGCCTTGATCATGTCCACATATTCCTCGGTCGCGGCGTTGTAGCCGCCGCTGGAGTTCTTGTCGTTGCGCACTTTCTCAACGATGATGGAGCCTTCCATCCCGGCGTTTGCCGCGATTTGACGAATCGGCTCTTCGAGCGCGCGGCGGATGATATTGACACCCACTTGCTGTTCCGCCACCAGCTTGAGCGAATCCAAGGCGCCGATGCAACGGAGATAGGCTGTTCCGCCGCCAGGGACGATCCCTTCTTCGACGGCTGCCTTGGTGGCGTGCAACGCGTCTTCGACGCGCGCCTTCTTTTCCTTCATTTCGGTTTCGGTCGCGGCGCCGACGTTGATGACGGCCACACCACCCACGAGCTTCGCGAGCCGCTCTTGGAGCTTTTCCCGGTCGTAGTCGGAGGTCGTCTCGTCGATCTGTGCCTTGATCTGCTTGACGCGGCCCTCGATCTTCTTCGGATCGCCAAAGCCCTCCACGATCGTGGTGTTGTCCTTGTCGACCGTGATCCGCTTGGCGCGGCCGAGGTCCGCGAGCTTCACGTTCTCCAGCTTGATGCCGATATCTTCCGAGATCACCTGTCCACCTGTGAGGATCGAGATATCCTCCAGCATGGCCTTGCGGCGATCGCCGAATCCAGGTGCCTTGATGCCTGTCACGTTGAGTGTGCCACGGAGCTTATTCACCACCAGAGTCGCCAAGGCTTCGCCTTCCACGTCCTCCGCTAGGATGACGAGCGGCTTGCCCATCTTGGCGACCTGCTCGAGGATCGGCAGCAAGTCCTTCATGCTGCTGATTTTCTTCTCGGAAATGAGGATGAGCGGGTCTTCCATGACGGCTTCCATCCGCTCGGCGTTGGTGACGAAGTAGGGGGAGATGTAGCCGCGGTCGAACTGCATACCTTCAACCACGTCCAACGAGGTGGTCATGGACTTGGCTTCCTCGACCGTGATCACGCCGTCTTTGCCGACTTTCTCCATCGCTTCCGCAATGAGGTCGCCGATAGTCTTGTCGTTGTTGGCCGAAATCGTCCCGACTTGGGAAATCTCGGTCTTGTTCTGGCAGGGCTTGCTGAGCTTCTTCAGTTCAGTGATCACCACTTCAACCGCCTTGTTGATTCCCCGCTGAATTTCCATCGGGTTCGCGCCGGCGGTGATGTTCTTCACGCCTTCACGATAGATGGCTTGCGCGAGCACTGTCGCGGTCGTGGTTCCGTCGCCTGCCGTGTCGCTGGTCTTGCTGGCGACTTCGCGCACGAGCTGGGCGCCCATGTTCTCGTAAGGGTTCTTGAGTTCGACTTCTTTGGCCACGGTCACGCCGTCCTTGGTGATCGTCGGGGCGCCGAACTTCTTGTCGAGAATCGCGTTGCGGCCCTTTGGCCCGAGTGTCGCCTTGACGGCGTCGGCGAGCTGGTTCACCCCTCTGAGGATGGACGCGCGCGCTGCGTCACCGTACATAAGTTGCTTTGCCATAGTCTTTCCCCCTTTATCGTCGTCGTTATATGTATAGGTTGTGTAGGTATGGTGATTAGCTGGTGAAGACCCCGAGGATGTCTTCTTCCTTGAGGATCAAGCATTCTTCGTCTTCGATCCGGAGCTTGCTGCCGGAGTATTTGTCAAACAGGACCTGGTCGCCGACTTTCACATGCTCAACCTTCTTGCCGATGGCTTGGACGATGCCCCGTTGCGGCTTCTCTTTCGCGCTGTCCGGCACGTAAATCCCGCCGGAGGTCCGGTCCAATTCCTCGGTGTAGGTGACGAATACCCGGTCACCCAGAGGCTGGAACCCTTTGGCTAAGTTCTTCTTCTCTGTCTTCTCCTTGGCTGCAGTGCTCATAACAACACCCTCCTCGTGAAGTTAACCCAATGAATATCGATGATGAGAACAGGTTCGAACTCGATGGCGTAACAGTGATACCCCAGAACGAGCAGAAGTCCTGATCCGCTGGACACGGGAGTGGAGATAGCCCCAGGTTCATCCAAGTCAAGGGGGGGATGAGGAAATTTTTCCACGCCATCAGAGTCGGACAGGGGAGACCGGCGACATTAGATTCGCAAATGGTCGAAATCTTTGATGTCTTTCTTAATGTATTCGCGTAAGCGCTTGATAATGCGGGCTTCCAGTTGCCTGGTTCGCTCTTTGGTAATTGAGTATTTGGCGCCGAGGTCGTCCAGGGTTAGAGGGGTTTCTGAAAGGATCCGGTTCCGGAGGATGTCTTCGTCCCGCTCATCGAGTGTCTTGACGAATTCGGCGAGCTTGGCGCGGAAGAGTGTCCGTAATTGAGTTTGTGCAAGCTGCTCATCCGCCGGAACCTGCTGTGAGGGGAGCACATCAAGAAGGCTGCCTTCCTGGTCCTCGCCGATCGGCTGGTCTAGCGAGAGTTCCCAGTTGCCCAGCCGCTGCCCCATCTCGATGACGTCCCGCTCCCGCACATTCAAGCGGTCGGCGAGCAACTTCGTGTCTGGGGCGAACCCCTCCCGTTCGAGCTTGGCCTTCTCTCTTTTAAGGTTGTAGAACAGCTTCCGTTGGTCTTGAGTCGTCCCGATCTTGACCAGGCGATAGTTGTTCAGTAAATAGCGCAGGATATAGGCCCGCGACCACCAGGCGGCATAGGCGTAAAAGCGCACGTTCTTCGACGGGTCGAACTTCTTGATGGCATGCATCAGCCCGACGTTGCCTTCTTGAATGAGGTCCATGTGGTCGGCGCCGGTGTGGAGATACTCAGCGGCAATCGAGATGGACACGCGCAGGTTGGCCATGATGAGCTTCACAGCGGCGTCGCGGTCCCCGTGTGTTCGATATTCATGGAACAGGCGCAGCTCTTCTTCTTTGGAGAGATAGGGATGGAGACGGACCTCAGCCAGATATTGCTGGAGTGCCGTGACCGGCACTACGGCTGTGGAGTCGGTGGCGTGATGATCTTCCGGGGCTGCACGATGAGCCGCTTCGGGAGGCGGACTGATCGCGGCGATCTCCTTCTCGGACGGGTCCAGGACCTCCGGTTCGATCGGTTTTTCGTCGAGATCTTTCTTGCGCGGACTCATAGCGGTCGAGATTATCATAAGAACCTTTAGCCTGGGTGCTGAAAAATCCGCCGGCGGTAGTATGAAGGATTAGGTTCAGGTTAAGGTTGAGCTTGGATGAGACTCTTTTTTCTCGGCCTTGACCTGAGCCGTAGCCTTTCAGAAAGCTGGCGGACTTTTTCAGCATCCTGCGAAATGGGGGAATGTGATGACGGACATGTTTCGCGCCCTAACACGCGGGCATTGGCCGAGCGTGATCGGTGCCTGGCTCCACCTCACCGTCAGTTTTATGGTGTGGCTGCTGATGGGTGCGCTGAGTCTGACCCTCGCGCAGGACTTCCATCTCAGCCAGACCGACACGGCTCTCGTGGTGTCGCTCCCGCTGCTGAGCGGCGCGTTGCTTCGCATTGTGGCGGGGTGGAGCAGCGATTGGTATGGGGCGAAACCAACGGGGACCGTCATCCTGGTGGGCGAGTTGGTGGTCACCTTATGGGGATGGCTGGGCGTCCATAGTTATGTCGAGTTGCTGCTCGTTGCCACCTTGCTCGGTATCGGCGGGGCGAGCTTTGCGGTGACCTTGCCGTTGGCGGGCCGTACGTATCCAGCCGCCCATCAAGGATTTGTGTTGGGAATCGTCGCGTCGGGTAATGTCGGCACCGTGCTGGTTCTCTTTTTTGCGCCACGCTTTGCGGTCGCAGGCGGATGGCACGACGCTTTCGGGTGGATGACTCTGCCGATTGTCGCCAGCTTGGCGGTCTTTGTGCTCCTCGTGCGTGACGATCGACAGAGCCGGCGAGCCGAGCGCGATATGCATTGGTGGCATAACGTGGCGGTGATGATTCGACAGCCGAAATCCTATTGGCTCTGCGGGCTCTATGCAGTGACGTTCGGCGGGTTCGTCGGATTCTGCAGTATACTTCCTCTCTTCTTCCACGAGCAGTACCACGTGGACGGCATCACCGCCGGTTCGATTGCCGCCTTGTGTGGACTGGTGGGCAGTCTCATCCGTCCGCTTGGAGGCTATGCAGCCGACCGGGTCGGCGGTCTGCGCACGCTCATGCTTGCATTGCCCCTTATCGCGGGGACCGTTGCGGCGCTTGGTGAATTCACCGATGTCAGCGTCGCCGTTGTGCTGACCGTGGCTGCCGTGGGAGCCATGGGGGTCGGCAACGGCGTAATTTTACAGTTGGCCTCGGAGTGGTTTCCAAAACAGATTGGACTCGCTTCGGGTATCGTGGGGGCGGCCGGTGGGATCGGCGGCTTTCTCTTGCCCCTCTGGTTGGGGACGCTGAAAGGGGTGACCGGCTCCTATCGAATCGGGTTGTGGGTGTTTGCTGTGGCTACGGGCATTGCCTGGGGTTCTGTGTTGCTGTCAGAACGCCGAGCACGCCGACTGATCAATCCCGCGGAAGCACCGAGCCGGTTTTCTCGTTGACAGTGGGGGGCCAAAAAAACAATGTTAAATGTGCAATGTTAAATGATAAATTGATCATCCATTGAACATTAACCTTATGGCCACTCCCTTTCACAGCATCGAAGACGCAATTCGTGACGTCAAGAAGGGGAAATTCATCATCCTCGTCGATGACGAAGATCGCGAGAATGAAGGCGATCTCGTCATTGCCGCCCAACACGTGACGCCCCAGGCCATCAACTTCATGGCCAAACATGCCCGTGGGTTGATCTGTCTCGCCCTGACTCCCCAGCGAGTCGAAGAACTCCATCTCCCGCAGCAGGCGGTTGAGAACACCGCCACCTTCGGCACGGCCTTCACCGTGTCCATCGATGCGCGGAAAGACATTACGACGGGAATCTCTGCGGCGGACCGGGCCACGACGATTCATGTGGCGATCGATCCGAAGTCCAAGCCCACCGACCTGGCGCGCCCCGGCCATATTTTCCCCTTGAAGTCGCAGCAAGGCGGCGTGTTGAAGCGCGCGGGGCAGACCGAAGGCTCCGTCGATCTGGCGCGGTTGGCCGGGCTCACTCCCGCCGGCGTGATCTGCGAAATCATGAACGAGGACGGCACCATGGCGCGCGTGCCGGAGCTGACGAAATTTGCCAAAGTGCGCAAGCTGAAGATGGTCACGATCAAGGCGCTCATTGAATACCGCATGCAGCGGGAGACTTTTGTGCGGCGGATGGCCAGTGCGCGACTGCCGACGATGTTTGGTGATTTCGAGGCAGTGGCGTTCGAAAACGAATTGGACGGTATCACGCACATTGCGTTGGTGAAAGGGCGCGTGGAAGGAGGCGATCCCACGCTGGTGCGTGTGCACTCGGGCTGTTTAACTGCCGACGCACTGGGATCGTTGCGGTGCGACTGTCGAGACCAACTCCATAAGGCGATGGAAGTGATTCAAAAGGAGGGGCGCGGAGTCCTGCTCTACCTCAATCAAGAAGGGCGCGGCATCGGCCTGCTCAATAAGATCAGGGCGTATGGGTTGCAAGATGAGGGCAGCGATACGGTCGAGGCGAATTTGAAGTTGGGATTTAAGGCGGACCTGCGCGATTACGGCGTGGGGGCGCAGATTCTCGTCAATCTTGGGCTGCACCAGATCAAGCTCATCACGAACAATCCGCGCAAGATTGTTGGCATCGAGGGGTATGGATTGAAAGTGGTTGAGCGCGTGCCCATCGAGATTCAGCCGCGTTCGGCGAATGTGAAGTACTTGCGTACCAAAAAGAATAAGATGGGGCACATTCTTAAAAAGGTGTGATGGCTGCTGAAAATGGTCCCCAGCTTCGTTCTCGTTTCGAAACGATCCTCAACGTACCCCAGAGGGTACGCCTCCGGTCGTTTCTCGCCTGCGGCCTCGCTGGATGACCATTTTGAGCAGCCTGATGAGAACATAATGACTGAGTGGAAGGTGACTGCTAGTACATGAAGCTTCGTAAAGGTTCACACGATGCGACGGGATTGCGGTTTGGGATTGTAGTCGCGAAATTCAATAAGTTTGTCACGAGCAAGTTGCTGAGTTCCTGTGTTGAGGGGCTGACCAAACACGGGGTCAAGGCCGACGACATCGAGGTGGTGCGGGTGCCGGGGGCGTTCGAGATTCCCTTGGTGGCGCGGACGATGGCAAAGTCGAGCCGGTTCAATGCGGTGATTTGTCTCGGGGCGGTCATTCGTGGCGATACGCCACATTTCGATTACATTAGTGCGGAGGTCAGTCGAGGGATTGGGCAAGCGGCGCTGGATGCCGACGTGCCGATCATCTTCGGCGTGCTGACGACGCACACAATCGCGCAGGCGATCGAGCGGGCTGAGTCGGCCAAGTTCAATCGTGGTGGAGACGCGGCCAGGTCCGCGATCGAAATGGCGACGGTCATGCGGCTGTTACAGGTGGGTGAGGAGACTCCGCCGAGCGCTGAAGTCTCGCGACTCCGGAGAGCCAAGAAGCGGGCGCCGCGAAAGCGCAAGGCCTAGCCATGGGATCCCGCCATCAAGCCAGGGAGCGCGCGCTCCAGATTCTGTTTCAGTACGACATTCACGGCAGGCCGGGCCTGTGGCTGGATCTGTTCTGGGAGAAGAACGAGGCCACGGATGAGGTGAAGGCCTTTGCCGAACGACTCGTGGCCGGGGTGTTGGAGAAGAAGAAAGACCTGGATGCCCTCATCGGGAAATACGCCATCAACTGGAAAATCAGCCGCATGCCGATTGTGGACCGTAATATCCTGCGCGCCGGCGTCTATGAACTGCTGTGGATGGATGACGTGCCGGCCAAGGTGACGGTAAACGAAGCCATAGAATTGGCGAAAAGTTTCGGCGACGACGACGCGTCGAAGTTCGTGAACGGAATTCTTGATCAGGTCTTGACGAAGGAGCCCCGCTTGGAAGCCAAGCGTGCCGAAGCGGTAGGTGTAAAGGGTAAGGGGTGAGGAAAATCAACCGGCCCATTCATACTCAGCACTCAGCGCTCAGCACTCAGGATTACCATGATCGATAGATATACCCGTCCCAAGATGAAAGCCATCTGGGAATTGAAGCGCAAGTACGAGATCTGGCTCGCAGTCGAGCTGGCCGCCTGCGCGGCGGTTGAACGAGCCGGACAGGTCCCGCGCGGCACCGCGGCTCGTATTGGGAAGAAAGCCACGATCAATGTGAAGCGGATCGCCAGAATCGAGAAGGTGACAAAGCACGACGTGATCGCCTTTCTCGAATCGCTTGTAGAATCGATCGGCCCTGAACATCGGTTCCTCCATATGGGGCTGACCTCCTCGGATATTGTGGACACCTCCTTGGCCGTTCAGATGACCGAGGCGCTCGACCTCATCCTCGACGATCTTGACGAGTTGATCGCCGTCTTGAAGCGCCAGGCGCTGAAGTACAAGCACACGGTGATGGTCGGCCGTTCGCACGGCATCCATGGCGAACCGATCTCGTTCGGCTTCAAGCTGGCTATATGGTATGAAGAAGCCTGCCGGCACCGGGAGCGGCTGACGCACGTGCGGCAGGAAATCGCGGTCGGCAAGCTCTCCGGTGCGATGGGCACGTTCGCGCATCAAGGGCCTGAAGTGGAAGCGTACGTCTGTGCCAAGTTAGGCCTTTCACCGGACCCTGTCTCCAATCAGATCGTGCAGCGCGATCGCCATGCGGCCTATGTCTCGGCGTTGGCGCTGTTGGCTGCCAGCATCGAAAAGTTTGCGACTGAGATTCGACATCTGCAACGGACCGAGGTGCTCGAAGCGGAAGAGTATTTTTCGGAAGGGCAGAAAGGGTCCTCAGCGATGCCGCACAAGCGGAACCCGATCGCCTCGGAGAATCTCTGCGGGCTGGCGCGTGTCGTGCGGAGCAATAGTCTCGCGGCGATGGAGAACGTCGCGCTGTGGCATGAGCGCGACATCAGCCATTCGTCCGTCGAGCGCGTGATCATGCCGGATAGCACGATATTGATCGATTATATGCTGGCGCGGATCACCGACGTCATCAAGCATCTGGTGGTCTACCCCGCCAATATGAAACGCAACCTCGATCACACCGGAGGGCTGGTCTATTCGCAACGGTTGCTGCTGCGGCTCATCGAGAAGGGTGCGCAGCGGAAGGAGTCCTATGAGGCCGTCCAGCGCAATGCCATGGCTTCCTGGAAAGGGGCGGGGGGGTTACAGGAGTTAGTCAGAAGAGACCCCTTCGTGGCGAAACATCTCACGGCAGCGGAGATTAAATCTTGTTTCGATCCGAAGTATTATCTGCGCCATCTCGACAAGATTTACCGGCGGGTCTTTGGATCGGGGGCGCGTAACCGAGTGAAGGGAGAGAAGCGATGAGATCCGCTATGTCTTTTCTGATGCGTTTTGCTGTGCTGGTGCTTGTCGGTCTGGTGATGGTATCGGCGGTTGAGGCAGCCGATCGCGACAAGCTTCTGACCGAGCCGGGCGTCTATGGCACCTTTGCCGCCTTCAGTCTCGATGCGGATTGGGGGAAACAGGATCAGGCGGTGCGCATCGCGCAATTGACCGTCCTGAAGGGGGTGGTCGAGCAGCATCGAGAAAAGTTGGCGATCGATGTCTATCTTCTTCGCGGACTGTCCGATCAGGCGGACGTGCTCTTTCGTATTCATGCGACCGAACTGCGCGAGACCCAACAGTTTCTCCTGGATCTTCAAGGCAGTCCCTTTGGCACTCATCTCAAGACGGCCGGTGTCATGCATGGGCTGACCAAGAAGGCAAACTATGTACCGGGATTTCCGGATCAGCTGAAGGACGAACTTAAGATTTCCAGCGAGCCGGGTCCGAAGCCCTATGCGATCGTGATCCCGATCCGTAAGAGTGCAGACTGGTGGGGGCTGGATCAGGACAAGCGCGCGGCCATGATGCAGGAACATACGGTAGCCACGGTGCCCTATCTCAAGACGGTCAAACGGAAGCTCTATCACTCCAGCGGACTCGATGATCTGGATTTCATCACCTATTTTGAAACGTCCAAGCTGGAGGATTTCCACAGCCTGGTTTTGGCTTTAGAGAAGGTGAAAGAGTTCCAGTATAACCGGCGCTTCGGTCATCCGACCTTGCTGGGGACGGTCAGATCCTTGGACGAGATCATCGAGGTGTTGGCTCAGTAACTATCATCATGGTTTGAGGATTAAGTATGGCAACAGGCACACTACTCTACGAAGGTAAGGCCAAGAAAGTCTTTGCGACCGACAAGCCGGATCAGGTCGTCCAGTACTTCAAGGACGATGCGACGGCGTTTAACGCGCTGAAGCGCGGGACCATTGTCGAGAAAGGCATCGTCAATAACAAGGTGTCCGAGCGGCTCTTTCGTTTGCTCGAGGAGGCCGGTGTGCCAACGCATTTTGTCGAGCGGCTGAGCGACCGGGAGCTGCTCACGAAGAAGGTGACGATCGTGCCGGTCGAAGTGGTGGTCCGCAACGTCGTGGCAGGCAGTTTGGCTAAGCGGCTGGGGTTGAAAGAGGGTGATCCTATCGAGCCGGCCATCGTGGAGTGGTACTACAAGAACGATGCGTTGGGCGATCCCCTCATCGCCGACGAACACATTCGGCTGCTTAAACTGGCGACGCCGGAACAACTGGTGGAGATAAAGCGGATCGCATTACAAGTGAATAGGGTCCTCCGTCCGTTCTTCCATGAACGACAGATGATCCTCGTCGATTTCAAATTAGAGTTTGGGCTATACAACGGCCAGCTGATCTTGGCCGATGAGATTTCACCCGACACCTGCCGCTTTTGGGATCAGACGACGAAGGAGTCGATGGATAAGGATCGGTTTCGTAAGGATTTGGGGAAGATTGAAGAGGCGTATCGGGAAGTTCTGAAAAGAGTGTGCGGATGAAGAGGGGACGCCGTGGTAGCCTCTGTGCTCGCAGAACGCGCACGATAAAGCGGTGCTCGTTCGATGCGTGCAGTGGAGGCTAACCACGGCATCCCCTCTTCAGCGGGCCAATTCCTTGAGGGGGAGAGAGAGTAGTAGAGGGGGACGGAGGGGCCGGCTTCTTTGCTCGCAGAACGCGCACGATGATACGGTGCTCGTTCGATGCGTGCAGTTGAGGACAATCCCACCATCCCCCGCGAAGGCTGTGCCAAATCCTCGGGTGGAGGGGAGAGAGTAGAAGAGTGGGGAGAGGGGAGGGCTGCGGTGCCGGTTTCCGTGCTCGCGGAGCCCCTACGATGAAGCAGTGGCCGCTCGACGCGCGCACTTGAAACCGATCACCGCATCTCTTTGGTGAGTCCAGCGTTTTTTCCTCACAGGGGGGAAGAAGGAAGAGAAAAGAGTAAAGATGTTTCTGCGGTTGTTTATGAATTATGGATTGGTGGCAGCCATTTTGGTGGCCACGGCGCTGGTGGGCGTACTGGCCTATCGCCTCGAAGGGTCATCTTGGCGCTGGCCGCTTGCGGCGCTTGTTTTGGGTGGGCTCGGGACGGTCGCGGTGATTTTCTGGATCAAGAAATACGTGGACAGACAGACCAAAGCATCTGAGCAGGAAGTGAAATAGCGAAGCTCGATTTGGAATTTGCGAGATACGTTTCACGAGCGACGCTTCACGGTGAGGGGGGAGAGGTGAAGGCAAAGATCCATGTAACTTTGAAACAAGGAATCTTGGACCCGCAGGGGAAGGCGATTGAGCACGCGCTCGACTCGCTGGGGTTCAAGAATGCAGGCAATGTGCGAGTCGGGAAGTACATGGAAGTGGAGGTGTATGAGAAGGACAAGGTGAAGGCTGAGGCCGAGGTCAAGGCCATGTGTGAAAAGTTGCTGGCGAACACAATTGTTGAAGAATATCGGTACGAGCTAGGGTAGTGCTGAGTAGCGAGTGCTGAGACTGGGCCAAGAGTTTTTCCCCGGCTCCAACTCTCAGCACTCATTTCTCAGCACTCAGCACTTCCTCCTCAGCACTGGGGGCAATTATGAAGATCGGAGTGGTGGTTTTTCCGGGGAGTAATTGCGATCACGACTGTCAGCATGTCTTCAAGGATGTGCTGGGCCAGTATGTGGAGATGATCTGGCACAAGGAGACCTTACTCGCGGGGCTGGATGCGATTGTGCTGCCCGGCGGGTTTTCTTACGGCGATTATTTGCGGACTGGCGCTATCGCGCGGTTCTCGCCGGTGATGGGGGCGGTGAAGGAGTTTGCAAATAAGGGTGGGATGGTGCTCGGCATCTGCAACGGGTTTCAGATTCTGCTCGAAGCAGGGTTGCTGCCTGGGGCGATGCTCCGGAACAAGTCGCTGCATTTCATCTGCAAGGATGTGTCGGTGAAGGTAGAGAATGCGGCGACGGCGTTTACCGGTGCCTGTCAGTCTGGCCAGGTGCTTAAAACTCCGATCGCCCATGCAGACGGGAATTACTACACCGATCCGGTCACGCTTGCGGCGATGCAGGCAAATGCGCAGATTGTGCTCCGCTATTGTACCCCGGAGGGCAAGGTGACTCCGGAAGCGAATCCGAACGGCGCACTCGATAACATTGCCGGGATCATCAATGCCGAGGGCAACGTGCTGGGTATGATGCCGCATCCCGAGCGCTGCGCAGAAGCGGTATTGGGCAATGACGACGGGAAGCTGATTTTTCTGTCGATGCTGGAGGCGTTGAAGGGGAACAAGAAGCAGCTGAAGATGGTAGGGGCTGGGTGAAGGCGTGGCCAACCGCTCCTGTGCCTTCGCGGTCACCCTTTCGGAGTGCGCCAGGTGGAAGCCTTCTGGAATTCCTTCCGCCACGGCCTTGGCAGGCCGTGGAGCGTCAGTCAGTTCCAGCTTTCCCTCCTGGCTCACTCTCGTTGGGTCCCGACCGCTCTCGGCAGTGTCGCTCTGGCCATGCCCTCACCTTGCGTAGGAAGCAAGGAGTGTAATGCCAGAGGATCAGATCCCAAAACTGCTTATAGCGGAAGTGAGTGATGCACTGGCTTGGTTTCACACGCATTCTCAACTTGGAGTTGTATTCCAACGGAGTGGTGCTCCCGGTGATCCACCGCAGGGAAACAAGATAGACAAGCGTTCTGAATGGCTCCGTCGAACAAATAGCGATGAGACTGTTAGTTCGCTTGGGGTTCTGGGAGGTGTACTCGAAGAATTTCTGGAGAAGGATTCATCCTCTCATTATCTAGGCCCAGAGCTGCAGCAGCGACAGGAACGTGCGAAGCAGGCACTTGCCCGTTTTGGATTGACCTATCAACAAGGAGGTCGAATCCTTGGTAGCAATACAGCAACTCCGACGCGTACCTTGCAAACTATAATAAGGAGCAGGGACTTTGGAGGGCTTGAGGCGGAATTCAATCGGACTCTAAGTTCAGTGGAAAGCGATCCACCAGCAGCCGTAACCGCTGCATCTGCAGTAATCGAGTCAATGTGCAAGGTGTATATCCAGGATAATGGGCTGCAGATGCCAAGTGATCAGTCAGTAAAGCCTTTATGGAAAGCAGTTCAAGGTCATCTCGGGTTAGATCCCAGCTCTGTTGCGGATCAAGATATGGCAAGGTTGCTGGGAAGTCTCTCGGGAATTGTAGATGCAATTGGAGCTTTTCGTACTCATGCTGGTTCGGCACATGGTAGAGGACGAGGGGCGGTTGCATCGACATCGGCTCACGCTCGTCTGGCAATTCATGCGGCTCATACGTTGACCGCGTTTGTCCTAGAAGTGTGGAATCTACGCTCTTCATCTCCCGCAGTGAGCAATCCGTGAGATTTTTGGAGGTAGCATTCGCAAGACCATGTTGGGCGAACTTGTTGAGGGCATTGGGAGTTGTACGCGCGTTGGAGTAATTGATTCATGCAAGCAGTCGTAATCACTAAAGACATCATCGCGCAGCATAATCTGACCGACGATGAGTATAAGAAGATCATCGAGATACTCGGGCGCGAACCGAATATCACTGAGTTGGGTATGTTCTCAGTCATGTGGTCGGAGCATTGCTCCTATAAGAGTTCGCGCGTGCATTTGAAGAAGCTGCCGACGACGGGACATAGGGTAGTTCAGGGGCCGGGGGAAAATGCCGGTGCCGTGGATATCGGCGACGGGCTCTGCGTGGTCTTCAAGATGGAGTCGCACAACCATCCTTCGTTTATCGAACCCTATCAAGGTGCGGCGACTGGGGTGGGTGGGATTCTGCGCGACATCTTTACGATGGGTGCCCGGCCGATTGCCTTGCTCGATGCGCTGCGGTTCGGTGAACTAGAGCAGGCAAAAAATCGACACCTACTCAAGGGTGTGGTGGCTGGAATAAGTGCATACGGGAATTGCATGGGTGTGCCGACAGTCGGAGGCGAAATCGTCTTCAACGATATTTATTCGCAGAATCCGCTCGTGAACGTGTTTTGTCTCGGCATTGCGCACAAGGATAAGATTTTCCTTGGCACAGCGGCCGGGGTCGGCAATCCGGTGATCTATTTCGGCTCGAAGACGGGCCGCGACGGGATTCACGGGGCGACAATGGCGTCCGATTCCTTCGACGACCAGTCGGAACAGAAGCGGCCCACGGTGCAGGTGGGCGATCCCTTTACCGAGAAGCTGTTGCTGGAAGCCTGTCTCGAACTGATGGCGGGCGATCTGCTCGTCGGCATTCAGGATATGGGGGCGGCTGGGTTGACCAGCTCGTCCTGCGAAATGGCGTCGCGTGCCGGGAACGGGATCGATCTGGACCTGACTGATGTGCCGCGGCGTGAGCCAGGTATGACGCCCTATGAATTGATGCTGTCGGAATCGCAGGAACGCATGCTGATGGTGGCGCAGGCGGGCAAGGAAGACGAATGCATCCGGATCTGCAAGAAGTGGGATCTCGATGTGGCAGTGGTGGGACGGGTCACGGGGGACGGGATGCTCCGCGTGAAGGACCAGGGCAAGGTGGTGGCGGAGATTCCGGCGAAGTCGCTGGCCGATGACGGGCCCCGCTATGAGCGCCCCTATTCGCCGCCGGGCTACCAGGACATGCTAACCAACCTGAATTACGATGCGCTTCCCGATGTGAAGGATGCGAGTGCGGCGCTGTTGTCGTTGCTGGAATCTCCGACGATTGCGAGCAAACGCTGGGTCTATGAACAGTACGACCATATGGTGCGGACCAACACGATGGTCCGGCCTGGTTCGGATGCGGCGGTGGTTCGGATCAAGGGGACGAATAAAGCCATCGCGATGACGGTGGACTGTAATAGCCGCTACTGCTTGCTGCATCCCTACGAAGGGGCTCGCATTGCGGTGGCCGAGGCGGCGAGGAATCTGGTCTGCTCTGGCGCGGAGCCGATCGGGCTTACGGACTGTTTGAATTTCGGTAACCCCGAGCGGCCCGAAATTATGTGGCAGTTTGTGTTAGCGATCGAGGGGATGAAGGATGCCTGCGAGCATTTCAAGGTCCCCATCGTCAGCGGCAATGTGAGTTTCTACAATGAGACCAACGGTCTCTCGATTTATCCCACGCCGATGTTGGGGATGGTAGGGCTGATCGATGCGGCCAATAAGACGATGACGCAGTGGTTCAAGCAGGACGGCGATGCGATTCTCCTCCTAGGCAAGACGAAGGAAGACCTGGGCGGCAGTGAATATCTGAAAGTGCTCCATCACCGGGAGCAGGGATCGCCGCCGTTCCTCAGTCTAGAGGCGGAGAAGGCGCTCCATGATTTCATCCTGAACGTGATCCATGAGGGAGTCGTGCAATCCGCCCATGATTGCTCAGATGGCGGATTGTCTGTCGCATTGGCTGAATGTTGTGTCTCTGCCCCGGACACCAGGCGAGGGGCTGTGGTAAGATTACCCCTCGATGCATTGCGGCGGGATGCCCTCTTGTTCGGTGAAAGTCAATCACGGGTGGTCCTTTCGGTGAAACCCGAGATGGTCGACCAGGTATTGAATCGCGCCTGGGACGCCGGTATTCCAGCGATGAAGATTGGAACGGTAGGAGGCGATCGTTTCGTGATCGATATGGAGAAGGGGCAATGGAGTGAGGGTTGCCGCATCGATCTTCCGGTTGATCAACTTCACGACCGGTGGGCCTTTTCGATTGAACGAACACTAAATCAGGCGTAAAAGTGAGACGTAAAAAGTGAAATGTCAAGACATGGATAGGCGAACCAAGAGAGAACTTCCTGTCGTTTCACCTTTCACTTCTCACTTTTCACGTGAGAGTCCAGACAAGTTTCACGACGAATGTGCCGTCTTCGGTATTTACGGCCACAAGGAAGCGGCAAACCTGACCTATCTTGGGTTGTATGCCCTGCAGCATCGCGGACAGGAAGCCTCCGGCATCGTCTCTGGCGATGGCGAGCAGTTTCATGTCCATAAGGGGAAGGGGCTTGTCGCGGATATCTATAATACCCACGCGCTCGAGCAATTAACCGGTTCGATGGCGATCGGTCACAATCGCTACTCCACTGCCGGGGGGAACGATCTCAAGAACGTTCAGCCGCTCTCGGTCAACTTTGCGTTTGGGAATCTCGCACTCTCCCATAACGGCAACCTTATCAATGCCCAAGTGCTGCGTCACGAGCTCGAAGCGTACGGCGCCATCTTTCAGTCCACCTCAGACAGCGAAGTCATCATCCATCTGATCGCCCATTCGCGGGCCGACACGTTGCTGGCCCGCATCATCGATGCGTTGAGCCAAGTTCGCGGGGCGTTTTCGATCGTCTTGCAGACGGACGACGAAATCATTGCAGTACGCGACCCGCATGGGTTCCGGCCGCTCTGTCTCGGTCGGCTGGGTGATACCTACCTCGTGGCCTCGGAAACCTGCGCGTTCGATCTACTCGGAGCTGAAATTGTCCGCGAGATCGAGCCAGGCGAGTTGGTCGTGTTGAACGAGAAGGGCGTGACGAGTTACAAGCCGTTTGCGCCGGTCAGTCCGGCCATGTGCGTCTTTGAATATGTGTACTTTGCTCGGCCGGACAGCAAGATCTTCGGCGCGAACGCGGTCTATGTCACGCGCAAGGCCTTGGGTAGGCAGCTGGCGCTGGAATCGTCGGTGCCGGCTGAAATCGTCATTCCCGTACCGGACTCCGGGGTCCCTGCCGCGCTCGGCTATGCCGAGGGGGCGGGGATTCAGTTCGAACTCGGGCTGATTCGGAATCACTATGTCGGCCGCACCTTCATTGAACCGGAGCAATCGATCCGCCACTTCGGCGTAAAGGTAAAGCTCAATGCCGTGCCGGAGGTGCTGGAGGGAAAACGGGTCGTCGTGGTTGATGATTCGCTGGTGCGGGGCACGACGAGCCGTAAGATTGTGAAGATGCTTCGCAATGCCGGGGCCAAAGAGGTGCATGTGCGCATCAGCTCGCCGCCGATCATCTCGCCCTGCTTCTACGGCATCGACACGCCCACCAGGAAGGAATTGATTGCCTCCAGCCACACGACCGAAGAAATTCGGAAGTACATCACGGCTGATAGCCTCGCCTATTTGAGTCTCGATGGCATGCTGAACGCCTCCCCCGGCACACCGGGCCAGTATTGCAACGCCTGCTTTACCGAACGCTACCCCATTCCCCTGACCCGCGCTGAGGAATGGCAGCTCGGCCTCTTCGAACCGTCTTCCTAGTCCGCAACCGCAGACTCTTTTGTCCGCACGGCCCGCACGTATAGTGCCCACTAGTTCCAGCCTTACCTAGAGCCAACTCGCGAGGATTGCGCTGTTCAATAATGGACGCCACGTTGGTACTACCTGCCCCCCCCTGAAAGAAGGATTATTGAGATGGTATCCGTAGAGGTATTCTGGGCAGCACTTACCCTGGAAATGCTCAGGATATGCTCTACGTACTTTACCTCGAGGATAGAAACCAATGATAGCCTCGAATCTTGAGTCAACAACTTTGATTTTCCCCTGGCCAAGCAAGGGACGAATGGGCGAAAGCCAGTCCGACCTATCATCATCTCATTGAGAGAATCGGACCGGATAACGTAATTCTGACGCCGTCGTGCAAATAGAAAAACATCAGATCACGGAGGACAGGCCCATGTCAGATCCCCTACAAGCGACCCCAACCCCGATCGCCTCAGGCCATGCCGTCGATCGTACGATACTTGACCGAACCATCCTCCGGCCCAGCCCCAATGTGCAAGGCACGAGCATGGAGGGCGAGACGGTGTTATTGGATCTGAGCACCGGGCGTTACTACACCTTGAACCGGTTGGGCAGCGTCATCTGGGAGCACTGTTCCGGCCACAGCACGATCAGCGACATCCATGCGGTCCTGTGCGACCGCTTTGAAGTCGCGTCCGAGCGAGCCCTGGACGATCTCGTCGCCTTGGTCAACCAATTGATTCAGGAGGGGCTACTTCAACAGGAAGGGGGGTGAGGAAGCATGAACACAGAGGGGAAAGAGTTGTATGTCCAGCCAGCGCTCGTGAAGCATGAGTTGCTGCGGGACATCACCGCGACGAAGTCGGGCTATTGTCGTGACAATAACTTCAGCTTCGGCGGGTCCAGCTGGTTCGGCAGTCACTAGTAGGGCCAGGGGCGGGCGGTTCGAAAGAACCGGCCCGCCTGCCTTCTCAACCTGCGTCGGGAGCGCGTGATGAATACCAGCGGAGGGACAGCATGACGATGATCGTGGTGGAAAAGCCTATGACCGAGTATCTGTTCTCCCTCTACGGAACTTCGGTGAGATATGCCACGGCCTCGCCCCTGTTGGTTGCACCGGTGAATGAGTTGCTGAGGAATTTTCGGCGGGACTCGGTCGAGGAGTCAGCTCCGCTCACCTTGTGCTTCCATGCTGTGCAGGATCGAGCAGATATTCCACTGACGGTGTCACCGTCTGCACGTCAACTATCTTCCGGAACGGGCGAAGCGGTTGGGGATCGGCGGGAGACCGGGTTGCCCTACGAGATGATTCATGACGGCGGGCGGTTGATTGCGGACTTTTTCGACGCTGGAGTCCTGGTGATGAATGGTGTGCAGGGCAGGGCTGACGGCTATCTGATCAAGCCGGAAACCATGCAAGCGAACTTGATTGAATATTTGTTTCACCTCGCTTTGATCGAACTCTTACAACACCGGGGGCTCTATACAATCCACGCGACTGCGCTGGAGAAACATGGGCGCGGGGTCTTGATTCCAGGGAATAGCGGCCGCGGCAAGACGACGTCCTTTATATCGCTGCTCCGCTCGGGCTATCGTTATCTGTCGGATGATCATCCGTTGATTCGAGATGCCGGGACGCATGTGGACGTTCTCTCCTTTCCCATCAAGATTAGGGTGACCGAAGCGACGATCGAGTTCTTCCCTGAGCTCCGGAATGCTCCAGATCACGTACTACCATCCGGTTCGCCCAAACGGTCCTTTTATGCAGAGGAACTGTATCCGACCTCAGTCAGTGACCCATGTCAGCCGGCCATGGTACTGTTCCCCCATGTAGTCGATGCCCCTCGCAGTCAGCTCGAACTTCTCCCTAAGTGCCGAGCACTGGAAGTCCTCCTCCCTCAGGCACTACTGGTCTATGACCCAGAGGTGGCCAGACGAGAATTTCAGGTATTAGCGAGACTGGTGCAGCAGGTGGACTGTTACCGTTTGCACTTCGGCCGCGATATCCTCGACTTGCCGAAGCTGATCACGCCGCTTCTTGAGCAGAGAAGGTGATGACGATACGGCCCACCGCTAGACAGTTCTCGTTGCGACCGGAATCGGAGCTCTTGGTCTGGTGCGCCCGTACGGTTGTGACAGATGCGCTCAAGGAACGTATCCGGCAGAGAGTGCAAGAGTCGCTTGACTGGGGAGTCGTCCTCGAGCTGGCCTGGTATCATGGTGTTGGCCCACTATTGTATCGAAGTCTGTCCACGCTCTGTTCCGACCTCGTGCCCGCCGAATCGTTGGCTCGGTTACGCCAGAGGACGCAAGCCGGTGCCTTGCTCAACCGGGTGCTCGCCCAGGAACTCGTCGTTTTGTGCGAGGCGTTTGACGCGCATGGAGTGCCGATCACGCCCATCAAAGGGGCGACCCTAGCTGTGTCGGCGTATGGTGATCTGACTCTTCGCGACTTCAGCGACCTGGACCTGCTTGTTCCCAAAAGCTTCATTGCAGAAGCACAGGCTGTGCTACTGGCTCAGGGCTATGAGAGGAGAATCCCTTTCTCTGAACCTAGGGAGACTGACCACGAGAGAGGGCCGTACCATGTGTTCATCAAGAAGCGGACGCTCTTTCGGGTCGATCTCCAGTCGGTGATGGCGCATCAAGACTTTGTGTTTCAGTTGGATCGTTCCGAGTTCTGGAAGCGTCGAACTCCTGTTCCTCTAGCGAACAAGACCGTACAAGGATTGGCGCCGGAAGATCTGCTGATCGTCCTGTGTGTCCACGGATCGAAGCACGCGTGGGAACAGCTCAGATGGGTGTGTGATGTCGCCGAGCTACTTCGTTCACATCAGTGCCTGGACTGGGAGCGGATTTTGTCGAGCGCGTCGAACTGGCGCTGCCGGCGCCTGGTGTATATGGGGTTGTCGCTCGCGCATCAAGTGTTGGATGCCTCACTACCTGAGGCGGTGGTTGCGCGGTTCTCGGCCGATTCGGATGTACAGATGTTCTCTCACCGTATGCCAGCCACCCTGCTTGCAAACCATCGTGCCGGGGTGAACGAGGAACAGGCAGTCGCGCTCTATTTTTCATTGAAAGATTCGTGGTGGGAACGCTGGCGGTTTGGCTTGATGCTGTGTCGTAATCAGAGGCCTATGGTCACGACTCCTCCAGCCTGGTTTCGCTGGCGCACATCCCTCCCGCGTCTCGCTCGGCTCGTTCACCCTCTTCATCGGACCCTGAGGAGTCTGTTCTCGTCCACGATTCGGGGCGCTATCAATCGTTGGGTCGAGCACAGTGGTTAGTCATGTTCCGGTTGAACCTTCCGGGAAGCCTATCTGCCTATTCCCACACAGGAAACGGTTGGGCGTTATGGTGACTCGCTTTGTCCCGCATTGTCTCCAATTGCTTTGCCGAAGAAATCGGAAATATATGACGGCCGATAGCCGTACCTGCGTGGGTCTCGACGCGATGTTGAAGCCTCCCCTGGCACGCCAGGATCATCGGAGCGTGTGTTCATTGGATTTGAAAACGGCGAATGCTGGAATTCTTTTTGAGGCTTGCTACACTGAGCCCACCATGATTCGATTCCTGAAAAAGTATTGGACCGTGCTGCGCGTGGGCATGGTTGTATTGTGGGTTCGTCTCTTGTTGCGGGTCAAGAGTTTGCCGCTGGTGCTGGACCGATTGAATCCTCGCTCGATGACGGGGAGATCTGACGAGGCAGTGATAGGGGATCTAGTCTACTACGTGGATCGCTGGCTTCAACTGTTTCCCTATAACAAGAAAGGGAATTGCTTCCCACGATCGTTGGCCCTCTATTGGTTCGCCCGGCGATTGGGGTATCCGGTTCACTTTCATTGTGGTGTCAGAAAAGAAGTTTCGAATCTCGATGGCCATGCGTGGCTCACATTGGATAGCCGGCCTTTTCACGAGGCGGGCCAGCATTGGCAACTTTTCACCGTCACCTTTTCGTATCCTCAGGATCCGGCAGCCGGCGGGAGGCAGGATTCTGCCATCCGGCGTCGGGAAAACAGGATGACGATGTCCTGAGGAGGCATTCTTCATTTGTCCCTGTCGCCTATGAACATCATTCTGAATCGCATACGCCCTTTCCTCCTGACGCTTCGCGACGCACTCTCGTTCGTGTGGCAGAGTAGTCCGAGTCTGGCCGTCGGCAGTATCGTGGTGCGCGTGATCCAAGGCCTCCTTCCCCTGGTGGCGCTGTATCTGACAAAGCTGTTGATCGATGCCGTGACCGAAGGGCTCAAGACTCCATCAGCCGAGGCCTCGTTGACGGGGATAGCCACGATCCTTGCTGGGTTAGCGGGTGTGGCGGTGGCCAGTGCCATGCTCACCGTCGTAGCTTCCCTGATTTCCAGGATTCATGCTCAAGTCGTGACGGATCACATGCATGCGCTCCTCCAGGCAAAGTCCGTCGAGGTCGATCTAGAGTACTACGAGAATGCGCAGTATCAAGATACGCTCCATCGTGCACAACAAGAAGCACCCTATCGTCCGACGTCGATTCTTAACGACTTACTCCAATCTGGCCAAAATGCCATTTCATTGCTTGCGATGGGAGGCATACTTTGGTGGCTCCATTGGGGGGTGATTCCAGTCTTGATGCTGACAGCTATCCCGTACTTCTTCGTCCGTCTGCAGCAATCCAACAGTTTGTTTGCCTGGGAGCGCGAGCGGACGCCGCTTGAACGGAAGGCCTGGTACGTCAATATGTTGTTGACGCAAGCCACTGCAGCGAAAGAAATCCGGCTGTTCGACCTCGGCCCTCGGTTGCGGCAATGGTTCCAGGACGCCCGATCGGTGCTGCGTCGGGAACGGATCGCGTTAGAGCGCCGCTCGGCGCTCGCGGGTCTTGCCGCGCAGATCGTCGGAGTGGCCGGTGTGTTCGGCGTCTACAGTTTTGTGGCGTTCAGAACGTTTCAGGGGCTGCTCACCGTGGGTGACCTCGTCATGTATTTTCTGGCGGTGCAGCGAGCCTCCGGATTCCTTGAGGGTTTGGGGTCGAGTGTGTCGAGCCTCTATGAAAGCAATCTGTTCCTGACCACGTTGCATGAGTTTTTGGGGATCCAGTCTCGTTTGCCTGAATCGGCACATCCGAAGTTGTTTCCCCAACCGATCACGCAGGGGATCACGTTCGATCGTGTGTCATTCCAATACCCTCATGAAGAACGTGTGGCGATCCGGGACTTAACATTTACGATCAGACCCGGCGAACATGTCGCATTCGTCGGGGCCAATGGTTCTGGGAAGACGACGCTGGTGAAGCTCCTTTGTCGTCTGTACGATCCGTCGGGTGGGCGCATCACGATCGATGGGGCAGATCTTCGGGACTATCCCATTGCCGATGTACGCGGCGCCGTCAGCGGGATCTTTCAGGACTTTGTGAAGTTTCAGCTCTCGGCAAAAGACAACATTACTTTAGGCGTGAGATCCCACGACGTCGACTTTCCCGCCGTTACCCAGGCGGCCAAAAAGGCTGGGGTCCATCAGGCCATCGAGCGCTTGCCGAATGGGTACGAGTCATTGCTTGGCAAGCTGTTTGACGGCGGGCATGAACTGAGCATCGGCGAATGGCAAAAGGTGGCACTGGCCAGAGCGGTGCTTCGCGACTCTCAGATTCTGATTCTCGACGAGCCCACCAGTGCAATGGACGCTAAGGCAGAAGCGGAACTGTTCGAGCGGTTTCACGAACTCACCAAGGGGCGTATGGCCATTCTGATTAGCCACCGACTTTCTACTGTAAAAATGGCTGATCGGATCTTTGTTGTTGATCGGGGCCAGATTGTCGAACAAGGTACGCACGACCACTTGATGCGCCAACAAGGACTATACGCCACGCTCTTCCTCACTCAAGCCCAGCATTATCAATAGCTACGACCGCCGGCTCTCGACAAGCAGATGTGCTGGACCGGAGTGGATGAATCAGCTGTTGAATTCTGAAGTGTCGCTGATTCGATCATGTGAATCCGTTGGTTGACAATGCTGCTTTGCCGCGAGCGTTCATCCATCCTCCGTCGTCTCGATGTTTCCAGCTGCCATTGCTCCTGAAAAAATCTGCATGGTAGGATAGCGCGACACGAAGTTGCGAATGTTGAGTTTTGAATGTTGAATGGTCGCTTCACTCAACATTGAGCATTCAACATTGAACATTGTGTGAGGGAGGCTGCCATGAAACGTTTTGTCGTCATACTTTGCGCCGTACTCGTTCCGGTGTTTGCGGCCCATCTGGTCCTCGCCGCTGGTTTCTTTAAGGTGGGCGAGAAGGCGCCTTCGTTTGCGTTGACGGCCATCACCGGTGAGACTGTGGGGCTGGAGACCTATAAGGGGAAGGTTGTGGTACTCGGACTGTTTCATATTTGCGACCCCTGTATGAGGCAGGGATCGACGCTCCAAAAAGTTTCCGAGATGACGAAGGGCAAAGACGTGGCCGTGCTCGGCGTCAATTCTTCCGGCAACTCGAAGAAAGAAGTCGGCGAGTTCTTGGCCGCTTTCCCCGTGAAAGTCGCCTATCCCTATCTGCTTGATCCCAATAAGGTGACGGACAAATTGTACGGTGGAGGGAAGTTTATTCCCAACGTGTATGTGATTGATCAGCAGGGCGTGATCCGGTGGCAGCGTGTCGGCAATATGGATCTGGCGGGTGAAACGGTGATTGTGGAGGAAGTCGAAAAGCTGTTGGCTGGAGCGAATAATAAGATGTAGCGGGTCCTGTCGCCGACCAGCCCAGCCGTCCTCGCACCCCGCCCGGTGTAGGGACCCCGCTCCGGGCGGGTAGGCTGGTCGGTGCCACCCGCGGTCATTCGCTCCAAATGGGTGAGAGTGAAAGGACGTAAATGAATGGATGAGATGGAGGAGGGGAAGCAGAAATTTTTGGAAGTGGTGAAGGGGACTGATGCTGCTGTGCAGGTCGTCATTCCCGTCACGCCTTCCAATAGTATGTTTCTGATTTCCCTGACGAAGGGGCCGAATCGAAAGTTTATTACGATCTCTGAAGACGACATCATCGATCTGCCCAACGAAGCCAGTATCCTGGCTAAGGTGACGAAAACCGTCAAAGATGCCGTCGCCGCGTTGTGAGACGTGAGGCGTGAAACGTTAGGCGAGAGGCGAGGCAACGCAAGGAGCCACCAGTTCTAAGCTTATTGATCTGCGCTATCGGCCATTAACTATTGGCTCTCATGAAAAACCTGCTTCCCGGCATCTGGCAATGGTCCTGGTTCTCTGAAGAGAAGCAACTCGATTTCAACGGGCTCTTCCTGACGGTCGGGGAACACAAGATTCTCATCGATCCTCCGCCGATGACAGGGGAAGCCAGTTCCGTGATCCTCCGCAACGGCCCCGTCGATTACATTATCGTGACGAATCGCGACCATACCCGTGAAGCGGCGAGGTACCAAGAGGAGTTTCTCTGCCAGCTGCAAGTACCGGAGCCCGACGCGCCGCAGATGGATCTCAAGCCGACCAAAACGTTCAAAGATGGAGAATTACTCACGGGCGGAATCTGGGTCATCCAGCTGAAAGACCAGAAGTCTCCTGGCGAATCAGCCCTGTTCATTCAACAGGGGAAGGGCGTGCTGATTGTCGGCGATGCGTTGATCGGGAAGCCGGCCGGCTCCGTCAGTTTTCTGCCCGCAGAAAAATACGCCGATGTGACGAAGGCCCATGAGGGACTGCGTCGTCTCCTCAAGTATGATTTCGATAGTTTGTTGGTCGGCGACGGTGCCTCGATTCTCACCGGCGCCAAGCAGGTGGTCGAACGGGTGCTCCAGTCCTCATCATGACGCTACGCAACGGACTCTCCGAAGAACTCAACCGCCAGGGAAACGAGCATTTTTCGCGCGGGCTCTATACCGATGCCTATACCTGCTATGCAAAGGCGTTGGAATGCGACCGGCTGACCGGGGATCAGCGGGCGTTGGCCGCCACGCTCGGAAATCTCGGGAACATTTGCGCGGTCAGTGGGCGTCGGGAATCGGCCCAGACCTACTATCAAGAGGTGTTGGAACTCCAGAAGATTCTTGGGGATGAGAAGGGGATCGGGACGACGTTGGGCAATTTAGGAAATCTCAGAGCCGATGCGGGCGAATGGGATCGCGCCAAGGCCTACTATCTCGAAGCGCTGGACCTTATGTGTAAGACTCACGATGATGCCGGCAAGGCGGTGCTGTTTTCGGATCTAGGCTTGGTCGCACGCGAGACGAAAGCGTACGAGCAGGCGATTGGATACTATGAACAGTCGCTGGTCCTGATGCGGCGACTGGGAAATGAAGGCGGCGTAGCCGATGCCTGGCGCATGATCGGTAGAACGTTTTTGCTCCAGCAACGCTACGACGACGCCATCGCCTGTTGCCAAACCAGCCAGTCCATTGCCGAGCGATCGCGCGATGAGCTGAGGACAGGCGGCGCTCGTTATGTGCTGGTCCAATGTTATGAAGAGACCGGCAAACTGCGTGAGGCGGCGGATCTCCTTGAACTGGTGGTGCATATGGATCGCAAATATCAGCTGCCTAAACTTGAAGAGAATACCCAACGTTTGGCGGCCCTGCGTGCCGGCCTCCTGGGGCAGGATGGGTCGCCGCCTCATCGAAAGACGCACGTATGAGTGACGGAGCCTCACCGGCCTGGGCCGCTCTCAGGGCCTCGCTGGCCCCCACATTTCCCCAACTGCTGGAAATGGAAGCCGGCGGAGCGTTGACGATGGATCTTGGTTCCGATGGATGGCTGCTGGAACTCACACCGGACGGATGGCTGTTCTGCCAGTATGGAGTGGCGATTGACGATGTGATGACCCTTCTGTCAGATGGGACGCCGGAAGATCTCGGCACCGACGAGATTGCGAAGCAGGCCAAGTACTTCATCCAACCGGCAGTCTCAAAGTATCGTGCGCTGCTATTGAAATCTGGATTTTCCGAACAGACCGAGATGAACGATGCGTATGTAGCAGTCCGCTTCGAACGGAGCGTGGACGTGACAAATCCTATAGCTGTGCAGGGCTTGATGAGCTGGTGCGTGCGGACGATCGGCGCGGCCTAACCCACATTATTCATGAACGCTTCTGCTGCAATCGCCGATCCGCTGCTACGACGAGCCTTTGGCCGGCGGGCTCGCCCCTCGGACCCTCACCGTACTGCACGAGTACGCATCGGGTCCTTACGGCTCCGCGCGCCGGTCTCGCGAAGCGGCTTCGCGATTTCGCGACGAATCGTCATGAATAGTGCGGACTAATGAGCAAGCGGATCGACACGTTCGATGGCTTGCGCGATGCGATTATGGCATACCGGTTGCCACGGGTCCTGATCGCCGCCCTTGAGCTGAACCTTTTTACTGCCATCGGGACGGACACCTGGACGATTCCTGATTTAGCTCGTGACGTAAAGGTCAGTGAGCGGGGGCTGGCCATTCTCTGTCGGAATCTCGCAATGGCCGGCGTCCTGAAGAAACAGGGCGAGACCTATACGAATAGCCGGTTGGGCGCCACAGTGTTGAACGCACACCATCCGGCCTATCGGGGGGACTATCTCCACCTGATCACGAGCCATTGGGCTGATTGGGGACACCTGCTGGAATCAGTGAAGACGGGATTGCCGCTCCATCACGATAAGCCGGATGAACCGGACTATCGTCGTCGGTTCACATGGGCGATGCATCACCGGACCCTGGAGACGGCTCCGAAAATTGCGGCCCAGATCAACCTGCGTGGCGCGCGGACCCTGCTCGATCTTGGCGGCGGTCCCGGCACCTATGCGATGGCCTTCCTCGCAAAGAATCCTACGCTCCTCGCCACGGTGTGCGACCGCCCCGTAGCCCTCGACGTGGCGAAGGAGATTGCGTCGACTCACAAGGCCGGTGCGCGCCTCTCCTATCTGCCGTTGGATGTGATGACGGAAGACATTCCCGGCACCTACGATGTTATCTGGTATTCGAACGTGCTCCACATTTATTCGCCGAAAGACAATCAGGCGTTGTTTCGGCGCGCGTTGGCTTCATTGAATCCCGGAGGCCGCCTGCTGATTCAGGATGCCTTTCTCCACGACCGAAACGGTCTGTTTCCCGAAGAGGCGAGTCTCTTTGCGGTCTCAATGTTGCTGTTCACCGAGAGGGGCAATACCTATTCGGCAGCCGAGACGAAGGCCTGGTTGACGGATGCTGGATTTGAACGGATCAAGGTCTTGCGGATGAAGAAGGGGACGGAGGACTGGGAGGGCGGGATTCTGGAAGCCCAGCTCCCAGGGACGAATGTAAAAATGCGCGCCCGCCGAACAGGATCAATAAAAAGTTCACGATCCCGCTCATCGCACTGAAGAAGAACAAGGCGCCAATCGCGCCCTGTCCGCCCAGGATGCTCGTGACTGTGGCGAGGTCTAATGCCAATCCTACCGTTCCATAGATGACGCAGGCCATGGCGGTCCAGGTCCATCCGATCCGCACGAGGCCCGCGAGAGCTATAGGAAATGCGATCAGATAGAGCATCCATCCGATTCGGCCGGCCTCCGTCGCAGCCGGTATGAGCTGGGTGGTATTGGCTCCGATGAGGCAGAGCCCCGCGAGTAGGCCGATAAGTGCCCAGGTGTGTCGCATGGAGGGGATAATACTTGCGTCTGCCGTGCACAGCAATAGCAGGATGCTGAAAAAGTCCGCCAGCAGGCGGGGGGCGGCCAGGTTGTCCTTCTTGCTCGCAGAACAGAGGAGGGAATGGAGCCTGATGATCTTCTGTGCTCGCGCAACGCGCGGCCTGAGAATGATGCGAAGGAGCAGACAGACCGTTCTTCTTGCTCGCAGAGCCCCCACGATAAAAAGGATGGAATGACACCCGTGCTGATCCCTTGCTCCCGGAGCGCGCACGATCAGAATGTGCTCGCTCGACGGCCGCAGTGGGACCAACACGGGCGCCATTCCAGGAGAGAGAAGCGAGCGAGCTTGGAGGGATCATTTAGATGGATGACGGTTGCTCGATGCGCGCAGTGAAGAACAATTTGCCTACTCCTTCTGGGGAGGTTGAGGAATCAGAAGGCCCGCGCCCGGGAAAATGGCACGTCTTGGCGTGCCAGTAGTGGGCAGGTGAGAACATTGCGTGCAGTTGGGATCATCCCGTCACCCCTTATTAAGTGATAGTCCGCTACGGCCTTGCTTGGGACAAGGCGCGTCCCTGGGCGAAGAGGCTGTCTTGGCAGACTCAGGGCGGGTGGGTGAAAGTAGCCGCCAGGGTTGGGCGAGTGAGAAGGTCGCCTTTTTGAGCATCCTTAGACTATTCTGACACCAGCGCGAAACGTAAGATTCTAACGGCACATTGTGGATACACCGAGATTTTCCTCAGCCTGATTAGGGTGCTGATAGCGGTGAGTGGGTGATCGTAAGGGATTACAGCGATGGCAGATCCATCCGACAGAACGTCTCAGGCCTGCCTTCTGGTTTACGACGGCCAATGCCGCCTCTGTGTCACCGCCAAGGAGGGCCTTGAGCGACTGGGGACTCACGCGGATGCCACCCCGATACGAATGATTCCGTATCAGAGCGAAGAAGCCAAGCAGGCCTTGGGGGAGAGCTATCGGCCAGGTCGTCCCAACGCCGCCTTCCTGGTCCGTCCTAACGGGGAGATTGCCCGTGGGCTCGATGCCTTTCTGGCCCTCCTGCCGGGCCTCAAGAGTGGGCGGGTCCTCTCAGTCCTCTTGAGCCTTCCACTGGTCAAGCCCCTCGGCTATCTGCTGTATTGGTTTGTGGCCCGGTACCGGTATTCCATCTTTGGCAAAGTTCCGCTTGCGGGGGCTTCCAAGCATCCAGGTACACCAAGTCGAGAAACACCACTCAAGTAGCCGCGCGACGGGCACGCCTAGCGCGACAGGCGCGACGTGCAATCCCCGATTCCGAGTGTCTCGCCCGTCCCGCCTGTCTCGCGCAGCTATGTAGCGCCCCCCTCTTTCGATGGGGTTTCTCCCCATAGTGGGGAATATACGCTGTAAAACGTCAATGCGAAACTTCAGTCCAAGCGAGGGAGAATCGCACATGACGATCATCCAGTGGCTATCTAAGACGATCGATGAAGTGAGAGAGAGCTTCAGGCCATTCGGGCGTGAAGTTGTGCCGTTGTATGATGAGCGGGGGATCGATGGGCGGACGAGGACGGCTTTCTTCGGTGCGTTGATCGCCTGTGCCATGATCGGCTCCGGCTTTCCCTTGACAGCTTGGACTGCAGACCTGTCGTCTCTCGATCCGGTGAAACCCAGGATGGTCGTGGCAGCTGGTGTTGGGTATGAGAATGCTGAGACGTCAACGATTACTGTGAAGACCTACGATGCCGAGACCGGCGCGATTCTCTCTGATGAAACGTATGAGTTGAACGTGAGAGAGGACGCAGCGTCAGCGGGCAGTCAACCGAGTGAGCGGATTTTTGCGGGCGGAGTTGGCCCAGGGGCGGACGGACTTTCAGCGTTCACGCTCCGTGTCTATGACTCGGCCACAGGCCGGTTTCTCTGGGAGGGTCTCCTGAATCTCAGTGCCGGCGATCAAGAATCCAGTTCCACCCACCGAGTCGTGGCCCATCTTGTTCCGCCACAGGCGACGGTGACCCAGGTCCGCAGCCAAGGTGCCATCGATGGTCAACCACAGTTTTTCCTTCGCGCCATCGATTCGGTAACCGGACAGCTTATGTGGACCGATCAATTCTCAGCCGGGGCCGGCACATTTGCGCGTGCAGAACGAATCGGCAGAGCCGCCGTTGGCCAGACAGAGGGGTTGGCGGCCCTATCTCATCAGATCGAGTTTCGCATTCGAATGATGGATGATCGGGACCAGCAGACAATGTGGGAAGACACGATCGAGCCGACCGTGGAGGAGACAGACATAGTAGCCGGGCACGATGATGCAGCCGAGAACCTGCCGGTTTGGCGTGGCGGGGGGCCCGAGGAGATGAAAAGAGAAGCGATCTAATTAACCTTTCTTTCCGTGCTCCTGTAACTGATCCACCCACCTGGTCTGGAACTGCTCGTACGACAGCGAGAGCTGCGATTGCATGGCGGCAGAGAGCGCCTGCCTCGCCTTGAGGTGTGCGAGGAGTTCTTGCACCCGAGGCAAGCCGAAGCGGTAGATCAGATAGTGCACGGCCGAGTTCGCCTCCATATAGGCCAGGGTCGCGGCTTCACCGGACAATCCTCCCCACGACCCCTCTAAGGCAGACAGAGGGATCAGTGTAAACTCCTGCTTCATAATCTGATCGAGATCCGACCAGCGATCCCCGGACAATTCCATGGCTAAGCCTTCATTGAGCCAGGTTGGGACGGCGCTGCCGGCGGGGCCGAGTTGGTCGTGCAGGAGGGCGTGCACGAACTCGTGTCGCAGCACGCGTGTGAGCCAGGCACGGTCTGCCAAGGCGTCCTGCGCAGGAACCTGGATGCGCCCGAGCACGGGATCGAAGAGCCCATCGGCCCACATGGGGCTGCCGGTCGCGCTTTGGAACGTGGACTTGGCGTGCAGGACGACGACGATGGTCTTCGACGGAAAGTGCCCGAATTTTTGGCCGATCTCTCGATAGGCCTCTTCAAGAATCTCCAACACAACGGCCCAGGTAGCCTGATCGGCTTCCCCGTCGAATTTTACGGTAAAGTGCTCGCTGTCTCGGCTGGTGAGGCGCGCTTCGCTTTTTTCGGTTCCGCGGATTTTGGCCGTGACGGTTCGCAGATAGGATTGCACGGCCGGGTCTTTGCCCGCACGGGCGGTGGCTTGATCGAGATGGCGAGCCGCTTCGCCGAGCTGATCCTGTTCCTGAAAGAGATTGGCCAGCGCCAGATGGGGGAAGGGCTCGTTCGGAGCCAGGGCGACCAGCCTTTCCAGAAAGTCCTGCGTCATGGCCGGATCGCGCAGTTCCCAGTAGGCATGGGCGAGGTTCAGTTGGACGACGGGATTCTCGGCATCGAATGACGCGGCTTTTTTGAAGGCTTTGATCGAAACAGCGGTTCCGCCATCTTTTTCCTGTTGAATGCCCAGATTGTTCCAGAGGATGGACACATAGGGGCGCGTGGTTTTGTTGTCTGCGATGGTTGCCGGTAGATCGGCCAGTTTAGTTTCCGCGATCTTGACGTTTCCTTTTTCGATTTCGTCGCGGATCGACTCCAATAGTTCACGATGCGTCGTCTCCGGGACCACGCTGGGATCGATCAGGCGAGTGTGTTTAGGTTCCTGTTCCCGTAGGCCATCATGATGCGGCTCTGGCGGCGCGTCCTGTGATTCTTCCACGACGGCATTGGGCTGAGCTGGCGGTGGCGTAGGCAGATAGGTCGGTTTGAACCAGGCTTGATAGATGATGAACAGCCCGATTAGGCAGGCGACGGGATACAATATGTGAGAAATGTTGCGACGGTACATAAGGGCTCTATCCGGATGAAGCTCAATGTATCACTATGGACAGGCTCGACAAAGGATTGTCAGCAAATTGACAAGGCGAGCAGGCTGCTCAAAAAGTCCAGACTTTTCACCCGCCCACCCTGAGTTTGCCAAGACAGCCTTTTCGCCCAGGGACGCGCCTTGTCCCAAGCAAGGCCGTAGCGGACTATCACTTAATAAGGGGTGACGGGATGATCCCAACTGCGCGCGTCTTCCCAATTCCCCATTTCATTTTCAAGGGTGGCCTGGTCGATCCTCGATTGCGCGCGTCGAACGAGCACATTCTTATCGTGCGCGTTCCGCGAGCAGGAGGACGGCCAGGCTACCCTTCCCATCCTTCTGAGGCCGCGCGTTGCGCGAGCACGGGGATCGTCCCAGCCACTCCGCCCCTTTTTCAGCATCCTGCTAAAAGGGCTGTCCTGCTCGTTGAGGAGGGGGCGAGGCTATGATACGATCCGCCCCGTGATACGGCGCTCTTCCGAGCCCAACCCCCCTGAACAGTTTCAGCAATGGCTGGACCGTGTCGCGCGTCCGATCGAATTTGCGACTCGCGATGCGTTCGCACATCTGCCCACCGTCAAGAATCTAAATCGGTTTATCTCCTCGCAGGTGATGCAGGCCCTGTCCGATCGCGTCTATCCACGGGCGATTGAAGCCGCGTTGCTCCAGCTGCGTGAGTTGTTTCTTGAAGACCAGCAGCGGCTCCCGGCAGAGGATCAGCAACGTCGGCTGCAGGAAGCCGCAGTCATTCTTGGGGTCTTGCGTAAGTCCGTTCGCGATCCGGCCCGGGCGTGGCAGGAGCCGGAGCCTGTCGTGGTGCGTGAGCCTGTCATGAATGAAGCCCCATCGCGGTCATGGTGGGAACAGCCCATCCGTTTCGCGAAGGGGGTGGGCCCGAAGCGCACATCGTTGCTGCAACGGTTCGGGATCGAGACGGTTGAGGATGCCCTATGGACCGTACCTTGGCGCTATGAGGATCGCTCGGTCATGACCCCGATCGGGCTACTCGTGCCGGGTGTGCAGGCCTCGATCTGCGGCACGATCGTCCGAAGTGAGGCGAAGCGCGCCCGCAGGCGCCGCCTCGCCATCCTCGACATTGTGGTGGAGGATTCAACCGGGCGCCTCCAGGCGCGGTTCTTTAACCAGCCGTTTCTCGAACCACTCTTCTCCGTCGGGACGAGCGTCATGCTGACAGGACGGATGGTGGCCGGCGTGCAGGGGTGGGTGGACACAAGGATGGAGGTGGCGCAATACGAAGTCGTGGGCGCGGAAACCGAAGCGCCGCTGCACGTGGGACGTATTGTTCCGGTGTACCACGAAACCAAGGGGTGGACATCCCGGCAGATGCGCGTGCTCGTCAAGGGCTTGCTGGATGCGCATGCTGCCGAGGCGCAGGAGGTGTTGCCGGTTCCGCTTCGTGCCCGCTATCGATTGCTGCCCATTCAACAAGCCATTCAGAACGTGCATTTCCCTCAGCCAGGGACGGATGGGGGACAGCTCGATCGCGGTCTCACGCCGGCGCATCGTCGCTTGGCATTTGAAGAGCTGTTCGTGCTCCAACTCGCATTGGCCTCGCGGCAACGAGTCACGAAGGAAGAGGTCAAGCAGGTGTTGTTCAATTCGAAGACGCCGCTCCTCGGCAAGCTGGATCGGGCGCTGCCCTTTCAGTTGACCGTGGCGCAAGAGCGGGTGATTCGCGAGATTATGTCGGACATGACGTCACGCAAACCGATGAACCGCCTGGTGCAGGGCGATGTCGGTTCAGGCAAAACCATGGTGGCGGTGCAGGCGATGGTGCTGGCCTGCGGATCGGGCTACCAGGCGGCACTGATGGCGCCGACAGAAATTCTCGCCGAACAGCACTATCGGACGATGAAGAGGCTGTTGGAACCGCTCGGGCTTTCCGTTGTGCTCATGAGCGGTGGTGGACGTGCGGCAGCGCGTAAAGCCGTTCGCGAGCAAGTGGCCTCTGGGACCGCGCAGGTCGTGATTGGGACCCATGCGGTCATCCAGCAAGGCGTCACCTTCGCGAAACTTGGACTGGCGGTGGTGGATGAGCAACATCGATTCGGCGTGCTCCAACGGAAGACGCTCATCGAGAAGGGGTATAGGCCCGATGTGCTGGTGCTGACCGCAACACCGATTCCACGCACGCTGGCCATGACGGTGTATGGGGATATGGATGTCTCGGTAATCGACCAGATGCCGCCGGGGCGGAAGCCGGTGCGGACCTTTCTCATGAGTGACGGCCAGCGGGGGCGGGCCTATCAGATTCTACGCGATGAGCTGCGGAGCGGCCGGCAGGTCTATGTGGTGTATCCGCTCGTCGAAGAATCGGAGAAGACCGATCTGCAGGCGGCCATGCAAGGAGCAGAGCATCTGCAAGCGGACGAGTTGGCCGAGTTTCGTGTTGGGCTTGTGCACGGTCGGATGAAGTCGGAAGAGAAAGAACAGGTCATGGCATCGTTTAAGAAGGGGGTGATCCAGGTACTGGTCTCGACGACTGTGGTGGAGGTCGGGGTCGATGTGCCCAATGCCACGGTCATGATGATCGAGCATGCCGAGCGGTTTGGGCTGGCGCAATTGCACCAATTGCGCGGACGCGTCGGGCGAAGCGGACACCAGTCCTATTGTCTGCTGATGGCCTCGGGCGGGGTACTGTTGCGATCGGCGAAGCCCCAAGCGGCCGGCGAACCGGCATCGGCGGCCCGGGAGCGGCTAGACGTGCTCGTGCGATCGACCGACGGGTTTGTGATCGCCGAGGAAGACCTCCGCATTCGCGGGCCCGGCGAGTTTTTTGGATTCCGGCAGTGGGGCATGCCGGAGTTTCGTGTCGCGAACCTGGTGCGGGATGCCGATATACTCCAGCAGGCGCGGCAGGAGGCCTTTGCACTGTTGAAGCAGGACCCACAGCTGAAGGCACCAGTGCACCGCGCCTTGCGAGAAGCAATGTTGCGGCGGTGGGAAGCGAAGTTGGAGTTGGGGTCAGTCAGTTGAGGCGGGGGATGCGTGGACAATACGTCTCCCTGCTTCTCAGAGCGACCCTTCCGGAGTCGACCGGATGGAAGCCTTCGGAAATTCCCTCGCAGACTCGGTCAGTTTCCGCTTTCCATTCCGGTCGACTCTCGGTGGGGCCCCGCTCTTTCAGCAATGGAGACGCATTGTCCACGCATCCCCCGCCTGGTGGAATGGAGAGAGGGGAGTGAGGGGAGTGAGGGGAGAGGTAGGAGAAGATGGGACTCTTGCAACGGTTGAAGCATGATTTGAAGGCGGGGCTGGTGACGTTACGCCTTGGCACGGCGCAGGCGGCGAACCGTGCGTTGGAAGAAACGGAACTGCTGCGGATCCGGCTCGAAATCCGCAAGCTCGACCAGCAATTGGGCGAACTCTATCGGGATGTCGGCGAGCGAGCAGTCAACCTGTGCGAGGCAGGCGAATCGGTTGAACGGGTTCTGTACGACGCTGAAGTCGGTCGACTCGTCAAAGAGATCCAAGAGCTCAAAGACGCACGCGGGATTCTTGAATCGGAGATGGCGGAGGTTCAGAACGACCTATGAGCGACCCGTCACGGGTGTCCTTCCAATCCTATTTATCGTGGAGGCTCTGCGAGCAACAAGAACGGTCTGCCTGCACCTTCGCATCATTCTGAGGCCGCGCGTTGCGCGAGCACAAAGGGCGGTCTGGTTGCCCTGCTTTCACCGTGCTTTCGGGGACCAGCCTGGTTGTTCGAGTAACAAGACTTTGAAGTCGATGAGACCGAACTAGATAAAATCGGCGATGTCGTCACAGCAAACCCTTCTTGTTCGAAATGCCGATCTGTCGTGAGGGCCTCTGACAGAATTCTGGCTGATTCTGGTCGAACGATGGTTCCGCGAGATTACGGACAAACACTCCGACGTGACCGTTCGGCAACATGCGTGCCTTGATCACAGCCATCAGGGATACCTGGCGCATCATAATAAATAGACCCTCAGGTGTTCGTCTGGACTGCGTCCGTGGAGCGGATCATGGCCAAGATCACCCGATGAAAAGTAGCGTTAGACAGGGTACTCTAGATTGTATACAATCTTAGCTCGTCGCAAGATGAGTCATGTTACGGATCTTGCCAGCCTGCCCATGGAACGACTCTAGCAGCCATTCAGGTTGGATTATCCATAAACATCGGTCGCGAGGAGCCTGACACAGAAGAGGTATTCACCTGATTCAGGTGAACTGCAGACATGGTTAATAAGGTTGATCGGATAGGCGGAAGACAATTCTCAAATCTCAGTTCGTCGATCGTTGCGACACTGAAAGAGCGGATCATTCATTGGCAATATCCGCCAGAACACCGGCTTACCGAAGCAGAACTCTGCCAAAAATTCGGCGTCAGCCGTAGTCCGGTGCGGGAGGCCCTCCGGACACTGGCGACGGATGGGTTCGTCAAAAAGATGCCTAATCGGGGCTACGCGGTTAAGCAGTACAACCTTCGCGAGATTGAGGAGCTCTATGAGGTTCGCTTGGCCCTGGAGCTGTTTGTCGTCGAATGCTTGGCGAAGCAGGGCACCCCGATGAAGGATGATATGGACGCGCTCAAGCGAACATGGACTGGTCTGCTGAACGGATCTTCTAAGAAGGATGAGGAACTCGCCCGGCTGGACACACTGTTTCACGAAACGCTCGCCCATGCAGCAGGAAACAAGTCTCTGTTGCGGCAACTTCGCGCCATCAACGAGCGGTTGCTGCTTTTTCGCATGATAGATTTCGGCAGGGCACACCGGGCCGAAAGCACATGCCACCAACACCTGGAAATCCTTAAACGCATTGCAGCCAAGGATATATCGGGTGCACGCAAGGCCATGCAACGGAATATCGAAGAGGGCCGGAACAACGTTCATGCAGCGATCAAAGATGCGCTGGCCAGAGCCTACTCATTCTAGGAAATTCCATTCTCCGCCATCATCCATGCGGCCTGGGGAATCTCTAGGCTGTACAAGCACGGCCTAATGTCGCCTGGTGATAGGAGTGCGCCCAATGCGCCTCAATGCTCTCTCGGCCGGCGTTGAAACGCCGACCATATGCTTCAGCGGGGTTATTCACAGTATTTTCCACCAGGCTTGTAATGTCAGGCTTGCAAGCGATGCATTACTCACCCTTGTTTCATCGGAAAAAGGCAACCTCTCCCAAGGGATCCGCTTGGGAACTCCCCCCAAGTTCACTTTTCTGAATCAACTCCGGGTGGGACAACCGTTCGCTTGCCGAGGAGGGATTCTCCGAATCAGCGGGTCCGAGCTGTCCGTTGATTTGCGAACCGCAAGCCTCTGGCACATCGATCTCAAGGGATTGCGAGTCGATCTACGTCAGCGCGACACGGCTCGAGCGTGGGCGGTCGCCTGGCTGGAACTGGGGAAACATCCGTACGGGAACGGAATATCCGCAATGATCGCGGCCATTCCTGTGCCAAGACAGAATTCCATGACATCGCCCGGAATAAAAACACTTGTCGAAATGGCGGTTCAAACCGTTCCGGCCCTGATAGATGCGACACGCAACCTTCAGGTTGACGGTGCCATCACTGCCATCAGACCTTTGATCGGGCTGGGGCCCGGTTTGACGCCTTCTGGCGATGATTTCATCGTGGGGTATCTGGCTGGATTGTGGAGCACGGCGGGCAGTGATTCATCCCGGTTGAGGTTCATGTCATCCCTGGGTGCCTGGCTGTCTCATGCTGCAGCAGGCACCAACGCGATCAGCTGCACCTACATTAAATCCGCGGTCAACGGCAATGTCTCCGAGCCAATTGCGACTCTGGCGCAACGCGTTGGGCAAGCAAAAAGCATGGACAGCGTTCGAGAAGCGACAAGGACCGCCCTGCAGGTGGGCCACACCTCAGGGACCGATGGCGTCCAGGGGCTGTTGCTTGGCTGTATCGCCTGGGCGGCGCCTTCATTAAATAAACAGAAGGCTCGAGCGATGTTTCATCGGTTTTTCCAAGACAGGAGGAGCAGACAATGCTGCCTGTGAAACGCTTTCACTGGGACACTCCAGAGTATGCGGATGCCTTTACCACTTTTCTGAAATACACTGGCGAACGGATTAATGTGCGCCAGATCCTCCGAGGGATCTTTTCCCACTATCCCGCTGAGTCGCGCGCGATCGATTGGGGTGCCGGGGAGGGTGACCTCACCCGTCTTATGTTGGAACACTTCCACCGTGTGTATGCGGTAGAACCGCACTCAGGCATGCGTGCGGTGCTTGCGACGAGATATCCACGCGCGCAGGTTTTCGATGGCACCCTTATCTCAACGATCCCACCCACCCCAGTCGCAGTCGGGCTTATCAGTCATGTTTTTTACCATGTTCCCGATCACAAATGGGGTGCCTATACGATTCACGCGGCCAATCAGCTCACGGAGGATGGCGTGCTGGTCGTAACCCTCAAAAACCCAGATTCGGGATGTAATCAGATGCTCGAATACTTTGGGGCGCCCCGCTACAACATCTATGATGGCCTAGCCAGGGTGATACGGCTTCATACGGAATTCGACTTTTCGTTTACGCGTGTACCAGGTTCCATCTCTACGACCTCGTTCGACGATACGCTCCAAATTGCTCGGTTCATGTTGTGTGACCGCGACGCCGATGCCTTCTCCCATTCCCCCACCGAGGAGGAGCTTCAGGAGTATGTCCGCGAGCACTTCTGGGACGAGCGGAGAGGCGCAGGGGGTTGGCACTACGAAGAGGTGTTCTGCTTCGTGCGCCGCAATGTAGTGCATGGGAAGCAACCTGAAGGTAGGCGATGAGGGTTGCCCATAATTGTGACGCCCGTAGCGTTAATTCTTGGCGGATTTTGCCTAACAATCGCGTGGAGTAGGAAACGCCGTGAGCGCGCGCCCCTCACGTACTTTGCTCTTGACTTGGTATACAATTTAGTGTTCAAGTTGGCGTCCTAGAAATGAACCGCACGACATCCCAAGACTCTCAAGCCGAAAGTCTCTCTCGGGACGGTTCGTGCTGTCATCCCAGACGAGACACCACGCTGCAGGAATTGACGTTCGCCAGATAAGCCACCGAGGGGGAAGTTCCCACCCGCCTGACGTTCAACGCCACGAACCAGCCAAGGCATAGACGTCAATGGGAAGACTGTGACCATGGCCAGGGCGACAAAAATTCTCCGCAATTTCTACCGTGATTCGGTCTCGCTAATGCAACTCTCCTCCACGTTTGCCAAGTTGCCCGGCGTGGAACAAGCCTCGGCGATCATGGCCTCTGCAAACAACATTGATTTGCTCAAAGAAGCCGGCTTGATCGGGGAGACTATTGAGGCCGGTGCCAACGACCTGCTCATCGCGCTTCAGGGAGACGACGACGCCCTTGCTGCTGCCATGGCTGCAGCCGAGTCGGCCTTGAACCAAAACCCGCCTCCAATGTCCGGAAACGGGAAGTCATCTGCCATGGCTCCCCGCAGTATAGAAATGGGGCTCGGAAACATGGTTGGCGCCACTCTGGCATTGATCTCCACGCCCGGCGAATACGCCGCGGCTGAGGCATTCAAGGCCTTGCGTCTTGGCCTCAATGTGATGCTGTTCAGCGACAATGTCGAGTTGAAAGATGAGATTGCGCTGAAACGCTTCGCTCAGGCCCACGATCTCATTGTCATGGGACCGGATTGCGGGACCGCCATCATCAATGGCATCCCGCTCGCCTTCGCCAACGTCGTGAGACGCGGGGATATCGGTGTCGTCGCTGCGTCTGGTACCGGTCTTCAGCAGGTCACTTGCCTTATCGATCGATGGGGCAAGGGTATTTCCCAGGCGATCGGAACCGGAGGTCATGACTTGCACAGGGATGTGGGGGGTATTTCCATGCTCCAGGGGCTGAAGGCATTGGCCGCCGATCAGTCCACCTTGGTCATTGTTCTGATTTCCAAGCCTCCATCGCCGGAGGTTGCCGAACGCGTTCTGGATGTTGCGGGTGGTGCCGGAAAGCCGGTGGTGGTGAATTTTCTCGGCGCGGACCCGGAGGGTATCAGGCGTCCGAATGTATTCGCGGCCCGGACTCTTGAGGATGCGGCTGCTGCAGCGGTGGCACTTGCTGACGGTAGGCGGCCTGAAGAGGGCAGGCCGGAGCGCCCGCCTTTTGCGATGCCCCCCAAGCTGGTCCTCGGGCAGCAATACCTTCGCGGTCTTTACAGTGGGGGGACGTTTTGTTACGAAGCCTTGCTCCTACTGAAGAAAAACTTGGGACAGGTCTACTCCAACACTCCGGTGGAATCCGAAGACCGCCTGGACGACGTCTGGACCAGCCGGGGGCATACAGTCATTGATCTGGGCGACGATCTCTTCACCCGGGGGCGTCCCCATCCCATGATCGATCACCGACTGCGCAATGAACGCATTCTCAAAGAAGCCGGAGATCCCGAGGTGGCTGTGATTCTGTTGGATGTGGTGCTCGGATATGGTTCTCATCCAGATCCGGCGAGCGAAATGGCACCGGTGATTCAAAAGGCCAAAGCGTTGGCCGACAAGGCGGGCAGACATCTGGTCGTTGTCGGCTTTGTCTGCGGCACATCATTGGACCCGCAAGATCTGTCTAAACAGGAAGCCGCCCTGCGAGATGCAGGGGTGACCCTGGCCGAAAGTAACGCCCATGCAATCCACTTGGCGGCCACCGTTGTGTTAGGGCCGACCACGGTTGGGGGAATACCGTGATGCAGGCCTTGTTTCAGGAGAAACTACAGATATTGAACGTCGGTCTGCCGTCGTTTGCCGAGTCGATCGCCAGGGCGGGCGGGACGGTATTACAGATAGACTGGGCCCCGCCCGCGCAGGGTCATCAGACCGTTGGTCGTGAATTGGCCAGGCTTGTGAATCTGCCGGCCGTTGAGGCAGCCAACCAACGTGCCTTCGATGCGTACCTATCAGCCCAGCCGGTCCTTCGGGGCATTGGGGTTGCCGGCAAGGTTCTCCCCGATATGGCGGAGCGCATGATCCTGCACGGGGGTCCTCCCATCGCCTGGAAAGACATGTGTGGCCCCATGCAGGGCGCCATCATCGGCGCAATCCTCTATGAAGGATGGGCGAAGGATCCCACCGGCGCGTGCGCCCTGGCTTCCGGTGGTGAGATTGTCTTCGAACCCTGTCACCATCATGCCGCCGTCGGACCGATGGCTGGTGTCATCAGCCCGTCCATGCCCGTGTGGATGGTTATCAATGCCGCCCATGGCAATCAGGCGTTCAGTAACTTCAACGAGGGAATCGGCCGAGCGCTCCGGTTCGGCGCCAACAGTCCGGATGTGATCGACCGCCTCAAATGGATAGGACAGGTGCTCGGACCGACGTTGCGGGCGGGAGTGGAGACTCTCGGCGAACTGGATCTCAAAACATTGATGGCGCAGGCGCTGCACATGGGCGACGAAGTGCACAACCGCAACGTCGCGGCGTCGTCCCTGTTTTTGAAACGGTTGATATCGGCTTTGCTGAAGACGGATAGGCCCTCGGCCGATATCGCCGCCGCCGTCGACTTCATCGCCGGCAACGATCACTTTTTTCTAAATCTCTCGATGACCGCCTGTAAGGCCATGCTCGATGCTGCCCACGGCGTTCCAGGGAGCAGTATGGTCACGGCCATGGCCCGCAATGGCGTCGAGTTCGGCATCCGTGTCAGCGGCACGGGGGATCAGTGGTTTACCACGCGGGCTCCGGTGGTCGACGGACTCTTCTTCCCTGGCTACACCAAGGTGGACGCGGCACCCGATCTGGGGGACAGCGCAATCACTGAGACAGCAGGTGTGGGCGGCTTCGCGATGGCCGCCTCCCCCGCGATCGTCAAGTTCGTCGGCGGCACGCCGCAGGATGCGATCGACAATACGACGGCGATGACCCATATTACGCTGGGCCGGAATGGTGCCTTCACGTTGCCGGGGATCAACTTCGCCGGCTCACCGGCGGGCATTGATGTCCGCAAGGTCGTCGATACCGGCATACAACCGATTATCAATACGGGGATTGCCCACCGTGAGGCCGGAGTCGGACAGATCGGGGCCGGTATTACACGCGCGCCCCTGGCCTGTTTCACGCAGGCAGTATCCGCGCTGGCAACCGCCATGCGCGGCAGTCAGTGAACTCGGAGAATGTTCCCGATGACAGCCGCCAACAAACTTGCCGTTGTCGCTGTGGGGGGAAACTCGTTGATTCGAGACAAACAGCATGAGTCCATACCCGACCAGAGTGAGGAAGCGGCGATTACTGCGCACTATATCGCCGACATGATCGAAGCCGGTTGGAATGTGGTGGTGACACACGGAAACGGTCCGCAGATGGGCTTCGTCCTGCGACGGTCGGAACTGTCGCTCCATGAAGTGCCTCCTGTGCCCATGGATTATGCCGGTGCCGACTTGCAGGGAGGCATCGGCTACATGTTCCTCAAGGCACTGTATAACGAATTTCGCAAGCGCCGGATTGAACGGAAGGCTGTGGCCGTGGTCACCCAGACCATTGTCGACCGTCATGACCCGGCATTTGCCAATCCGACCAAACCCATCGGTTCTCAATTGGACGAAGCGACGGCGCGCCGGCTTGCCGCTCAACAAGGCTGGACCATCAAAGAAGATGCGGGGCATGGTTGGCGGCGCGTGGTGCCCTCGCCGTTGCCACGGACCATCGTTGAACTCGAGATGATCAGGTGCCTGGCCAAGGCGGGGTATGTGGTCATCGCTTGCGGCGGGGGCGGAATCCCTGTCGTCAAAGATGCCGAGGGCAATTTGGTCGGCGTTGAAGCGGTGATCGACAAGGACTTTGCATCGAGCCTACTGGCGCGCGATATCGGTGCTGAATTGTTGCTGGTATCGACTGCGGTCGAAAAGGTTGCCATCAACTTCAATAGGCCCAATCAACATTGGTTGGATCGCATCACGGTGGCTGAAGCGAAGAGGCATTTCGCTGACAATCAATTTGACAAGGGCAGTATGGGACCGAAAATTCAGGCGGTGATCGAATTCTTGGAAGGTGGCGGGTGGATGGGGCTGATCACCAATCCTCCCAATATTGGTCGCGCCCTGGCCGGTGAAACTGGAACGTTCATTGTGCGGGAGGGTGCGCCGGCATTCACATTTCACAATTAAGGAGGACATATGGCTCCATCACATAAACTGACAAGACGACAAGTGCTGAAAGGAACCGCCGCTGTCGGAGCTCTGGGAATGTTGGGCGGGTTGGACTGGCTCGGCCAAGCATGGGGGGCACAGGACAAAGTCAAGATGGGGTTCATCTTTGTGGGGCCGCGAGACGACTATGGCTACAACCAGGCGCATTTTGAAGGTAAATCGGCGGTGGCCAAACTCGACTGGGTGAAGGCCTTCGATGAAGAAAAGGTGCCGGAGACCATCGAGGTCCAAAAAACCATGGAGAGCATGGTCAAGCTGGACGGAGCCCAGGTGCTCTTCCCCACATCCTTCGGCTATTTTGATCCCCACATTCTCAAGGTCGCGCCCCAATATCCCAATATCCTCTTTTTGCACTGCGGGGGGCTCTATCAAGAAGGTAAACATCCCAAGAACGTCGGTAGTTATTTCGGCTACATTGACGAATCGCAGTATGTGGCCGGCATCGTGGCCGGCGGGATGACCAAGAGTGGGAAGTTGGGGTTTGTAGCGGCCAAGCCTATACCGCAAGTATTGCGCAATATTAACAGCTATACCCTCGGGGCCCGCAGCATCAGACCGAACTGCACGACCAATGTGATTTTTACCGGGGACTGGTCACTGCCGGTCCGCGAGGCGGAAGCCACCAACAGCTTAGTCGATCAAGGGATCGACGTGGTCACCTGCCATGTAGACAGCCCCAAAGTCGTCATGACCATGTGCGAAAAGCGGGGCATCTATTGCACCGGCTATCACTGCAACCAAGTGAAGCTTGCACCCCGCGGGTATCTCACAGGAGCCGAATGGAATTGGGCCAAAGTCTATATGGATTATGCCGACATGATTCGAAAAGGGCAGAAGGTCCCCAACCTGGTACGTGGCGGTTTAAAGGAAGGCCTTGTGAGGGTGTCGGATTATAACCAGGTGGTGACTGAATCCGTTCGCAAGCAAGCCGACGCGGCCAAGGCAAAATTCATGGATGGATCAATGGTCGTCTACAAGGGCCCCATCAAGGACAACACAGGTCGTGCCGTCATTCCAGCCGGAAAAGAATCTGTCCAAACGGATATCGGGCTAGAAAGTATGGATTGGCTGGTGGAAGGGGTAATCGGTTCGACCAAGTCGTGAGCATGGCTGTGCCGAAAAACCTGCACAAAGCGCTGGAATCGTTCCTCATCATCGTCGGCTCTCTCTCTGTGTCGATGGTGTTGTTTGGAGGGTTTGTGGCGGTGGCTGGGGCGAACCCGATCGAGGTGTATCAGACGATGTATCGGGCCGCCTTCGGTACCTCGTTTTCTTGGCAAAATACGCTGATACGCGCCGCGCCACTGATGCTGACGGCCCTCTGCACGGCACTGCCTGGCTATCTCGGATTAATCATCATCGGAGGAGAGGGGGCAGTGGTGATAGGGGGTCTCGGCGCGGCGTTAGCGGCTCTGACCATGCCCACTGCCCCTCCCATGGTAGTCCTTGCCACCATGGCGCTCGTCGGCATGGTCACCGGCGGGATCTGGCTCGCCATTGGAGGGGCATTGCGGCACTATCGCGCTGTCAATGAAACCATCAGCAGTCTGTTGCTGAACTATATCGCCATTGCGGTGCTGAACCACCTCGTCACGAGCACCTTTCGTGATCCGGAAAGTCTCAATCATCCCTCGACGCATCATATTGGAGAGGCCAATATGATCGGCCTCATCCCCGGGACAGACCTCCATTGGGGATTGGCTTTCGGCGTTGTTGCTTGTGTCCTGGCGTGGTTTCTCATGCATCATACCGTCTTTGGTTTTGCATCCCAGATTGCAGGAGGCAATGTCCGTGCCGCTCAGATCGCAGGATTGCCGGTCGGGCGGTTGATTCTCATCATCTGTTTCGTGGCGGGAGCAGCCGGTGGATTGGCGGGCATGGTGGAAGTGGCGGCCATTCATGGCAGGGCCAACGATACGCTCAATGCCAATTATGGGTATGCCGGCATTCTCGTCGCGTTTGTGGCGCGCAATAATCCGCTGGCCATTATCCCTGTCGCCGTGCTGTTGGGAGGGATCCGCGCAAGTAGTGGATTGTTGCAGCGAGCTCATGAGCTGCCGGATGCGACCGTGCTCGTGATGCAGGGGATCATTTTCCTCGTTATCCTGTTTAGCGAAACCCTGTTCGGGCGATTTACGAAGTTGCAGAAACAGGGGGTAGCGTGATGGAAGTCGGTTGGTGGGGAGTCTTAATTGCCGTGCTGGGGGGAGCGATTCGGATCGGCACCCCATTTCTGTTTGTCTCGCTGGGTGAGTGCTTGACTGAAAAAAGTGGCCGTATCAATTTGGGATTGGAGGGCACGCTGGTGATGGGCGCAATGACGGGGTACGCCATCTCGTTGCACAGTGGTTCTCCGTGGCTGGGGGTCTTGTGTGCCGGGTTAGTCGGCGCGGTGCTCGGCTCCTTGCACAGTTGGATCTGCAGCTACCAGCGGGTCAACGATATCGCAGTGGGAATCGCGATGATGCTCTTCGGCACCGGGTTGGCCTTTTTCCTGGGGAAGCCGTACATTCAACCATCCGCTCCTCGATTGCCGTCCATCGATCTCGGAGGCTGGAGTAATGTGCCTCAACTCCAATCAGCCCTGCAAATCAACGCCTTGTTTCTGATCGGGATTGTCGTGGCGATCGCGCTGAGATGGATCTTGCAGAATACTTCATGGGGTTTGAAGGTGCGTGTGGTCGGCGAAAGTGCGGATGCAGCGCGCGCCCTCGGATTGCCTGTCGATCGAATACGGATCCTGAGTACCGCCCAGGGAGGATTTCTTGCGGGAATCGGCGGGTCGTATCTCTCGCTCTACTACCCGTTCAATTGGAGCGAAGGCCTTTCGAGTGGACAGGGATTGATGGCGGTGGCGCTGGTGATCTTTGCACGCTGGCAACCGGTAGCCTGCTTATGGGTCTCTCTCTTGTGGGGAGGGGCGGCTGCGTTGGGGCCGGCCTTGCAATCCGTAGGGATCACCTACGGATATTATATCTTCAACGCGATTCCTTACATTATGACGTTAGCGGTGATGATCATAACCTGTTCCCCCCGACGCAATCTCGTAGGGGCACCGCATGAGCTCACGGTGACTCGTTAGGCGCTACACACACAGATAGAAGGCTCTACCCCGTAAGTTCGATGGAGGTGAACCATGAGTAGATTTGTTGCAGCTGACCCCTACCCCTACCCGTATAACGGAGACCTCCGGCCTGAGAATACGGTATTTCTCATCATTGATATGCAGACCGATTTTTGCGGGAAAGGGGGATACGTAGACAAGATGGGCTATGACATCTCCCTGACCCGTGCGCCGATCGCCCCGATCCTCAAAGTGCTTACGAAGGCGCGGAACATTGGGATGCATGTCTTCCATACCAGGGAAGGACATCGGCCGGACTTGGCCGATTTGCCGGAGAATAAGCGGTGGCGCAGCCGAAGAATTGGGGCAGGCATTGGAGATCCTGGGCCCTGCGGGAAAATCCTAGTGCGAGGGGAACCGGGGTGGGACATCATCCCCGAGCTCGCTCCGAAGCCCGGCGAATGCATCATTGATAAACCCGGCAAAGGCTCGTTTTGGGCGACCGATCTCGAGATGCTGTTGCGGCTTCGCGGGATCGCCAATATTGCTTTGGCAGGGATTACCACCGATGTCTGTGTCCACACCACCATGCGCGAAGCTAATGACCGGGGCTTTGAATGTCTCCTGCTGGAGGATTGTTGCGGCGCGACTGATTATGGAAACCACCAGGCGGCCATCAAGATGGTCAAAATGCAGGGCGGAGTGTTTGGCACCGTGGCAAGATCCGATGCCTTTGTAGAGGCCCTTTCATGACGACCGCTGCTCCTCCCGACCTGGAAGTCCTCGGCATGACCAAGCGTTTTGGACCGCTGGTGGCCTTGAAGGACGTCAATTTTCGGCTGCGGCCCTGTCAGTTTCATGCGCTGCTCGGCGAGAACGGCGCCGGCAAAAGCACGTTGGTGAAATGCATCATGGGCTATTACCACTCGGACGAAGGGAAAATACTGTTGGATCAGCAACAGGTCATGGTTCGTAGTCCCCGTGACGCCCAGGGATTCGGGATCGGGATGGTCTATCAGCAGTTCACCCTGATTCCCAACATGACAGTCCTCGAAAACCTGGTAATTTCCAAAGCGAAGTTGAAGCCCATCATCAATTGGTTGGAAGAAGAGCGACAGCTAAGGCAGTTCATGGAGAAGATGCCGTTCAAGGTTTCGCTCGAAGCTCGTGTCAGTTCGCTCGCTGCAGGAGAAAAACAAAAAGTTGAAATTCTCAAGCAGCTCTTCTTGCAAAACCGCATTCTCATTCTGGATGAACCGACTTCCGTCCTGACACCACAAGAGGCGGATGAAGTCTTAGGCCATCTCCGAGCGATGACGCGAGCCCAACAGATCAGCGTGTTGATTATTACCCACAAACTGAGAGAAGTGGTGACATTCGCGGACGAGGTCACGGTGTTGCGCAAAGGCCAATTCGTAGGGTCCGGACTTGTGTCGGATCTGACGGTGGCTCAGATGGCTGAAATGATGGTGGGGTCTGAAGTCACAGCCAAACCGAAGGAACGCCATACACCTCCCACTAAGACGCCCAAACTCGCAATTCACGATCTCCGAGTCCATGACGATGCCGGAGTGGAAGCCGTTCGAGGGCTGCATGTCACCATCCATTCAGGTGAGATCGTGGGTGTTGCCGGCGTATCGGGCAATGGACAGCGAGAACTCGTTGAGGTCCTGGCCGGGCAACGCCAGGCGATAGCAGGCAAAATCTTGGTGCAGGGCACGCCATTTGAGCCGACCCGTGAGCAGATTGTGCGTCATAAGATCTATTGTTTACCGGAAGAACCGCTTCTGAATACCTGCGTGGGGAACATGAGCGTCGCAGAAAATCTGGCGTTTCGCAATTTTGATGTCGAGCCCCATGCCGTGGGTGGCTGGCTGATCAAACACCACATGATACGGCAGAGCGCACAGAGCTTGATCAAACAATACAATATCAAGCCGCCGTATCCACACCTCCCGATCCGATCTCTTTCAGGCGGAAATGTGCAGCGTGCGGTTCTGGCGCGAGAGCTTTCCGACGGCGTGGAGATCTTAATCGTGGCCAATCCATGCTTTGGGTTGGATTTCTTGGCCACGGAGGACATTCGTCTACAGATTGTCGCCGCGCGTAATCGTGGAACGGCTGTCCTTCTGTTGAGTGAGGACCTCGATGAGATCCTGGAACTGGCCGACCGTACCGTGGTGATGTTTAACGGCCAACTGGTCTATGAAACGACGTCATCCGGTGCCGACCTCGCGCTCATCGGACGGCACATGACAGGACATGCAACATGAACACCGTCATTGCATCTCCCTATCCATATCAGTTGCCTTCGCGAGAGTCGGGTGCGCGCGTGGGGTTGGTGATTATCGACATGCAGCGCGATTTCATTGAGCCAGGCGGATTTGGCGCGGCGCTGGGCAATCAGGTCGAACACCTTCAAAAGATCGTACCGACCGTCTCTGGGCTGCTCAAAACATTTCGAGAATTGCGGTTGCCGGTTATTCACACCAGAGAAGGCCATCGCCCCGATCTATCAGATTGCCCTCCGGCCAAAAGAAGCCGTGGGGACTCCTCGCTTCGCATCGGAGATCCGGGGCCGATGGGACGGATCTTGGTGTTGGGAGAACCAGGGAACGACTTTGTGAAGGAGTTGCTTCCCGAACCGGGCGAACTTGTGATCGACAAACCAGGCAAAGGGGCGTTTTACGCCACCAACCTGCAGGAGCGTCTGCAGGCTCTCTCGATCAGCCATTTGATCTTTACAGGAGTGACCACCGAGGTCTGTGTCCAGACCAGCATGAGAGAAGCCAACGACCGCGGATATGAATGTCTCTTGGTGGAAGATGGAACCGAAAGTTATTTTCCTGACTTTAAACGTACAACCCTGCGTATGATCCAATCGCAGGGAGGAATTGTCGGCTGGGTGACGACGGCGAATCGTCTGACGGACTCTCTCCGGCAAGCCTATGGATAGCTGCGACAGGTGCCGGAACGTGGTTATTATGGCCCCGGGAATAAATCCTGAGCGGAAGGAGTAGGGGTGTTGGGATGGGTTGGTCTCTTCAGAACAGCAGTTTGGATATCGCCACATTGCAGAAGCATTACCACGCGGGGACGTTGCGGCCGACTGAGCTCGTGGAGGCTGTGTATGAGCGGGTCGCTCATTGTCCCCTGCCACACATCTGGATTTATCTCCTGCCCCGTGAAGCGGTGTTGGCCCAAGCTAAAGAGCTGGAAGCTCGGTGGAAGTCCGACAAGGCAGGCATGCCGCTCTATGGTATTCCCTACGCCATCAAGGACAATATCGATGCAGCGGGGCACCCAACGACGGCCGCTTGTCCGGAGTTTCGTTACGTGCCGACTGAGTCGGCTACTGTCGTGAACCGGCTCAACTCGTCTGGCGCGCTGTTGATCGGCAAAACCAATCTGGACCAGTTTGCCACAGGATTGACGGGAACCAGGTCCCCTTACGGTATCAGTTCTAACCCCTTCGATTCCCGGTTTATTTCCGGCGGGTCCAGTTCCGGTTCTGCAGTCGCCGTTTCCACCGGGCTGGTCAGCTTTTCTTTAGGGACCGATACGGCCGGTTCGGGGCGAGTCCCGGCCGGGTTCACCAATCTCGTAGGCCTCAAGCCGACCAAAGGACTGCTCAGCACAAAGGGAGTCTTTCCCGCCTGCCGCTCCTTGGATTGTGTCTCGATCCTTGCGCTCACATGCGCCGATGCGCTGGCTGTCTTTCATGTGTGCCGGGCGCCTGATCCGGTCGATCCCTTTTCTCGCGAGAGGCCGGCCTATCTGCCCCAAAAACAGCATGCTGCGACTCGTCCATTCCGTTTTGCGGTGCCGTATCGCGAGCAATTGGAATTTTTCGGGAATGGTGAATATGCGGCGCTGTTCTCCTCGGCTGTGGAACGATTGGAAAAGTTGGGAGGGCAGAAGCAGGAGATTGATTTCGGGCCGTTTCTCGCAACGGCCAAACTGCTGTATCACGGGCCATGGGTCGCTGAACGGTTAGCGGCGATCAAGGACTTTTTTGCCCAAAAGCCGAACGCCTTGCATCCTGTGACGAAGCGCATCATAGAAGAAGGCGCGCGCTTTTCCGCCATAGACGCCTATGAAAGTTATTATCAACTGCGAATGTATCAGCAAATAGTCAGGGCCCTGTGGCGCACCGTTGACGTGCTATTGCTTCCGACCACCGGCACCATCTATATGATTGCCGAAGTTGAAGCTGACCCGGTGAAGTTGAACACGAATCTCGGCTATTACACCAACTTCGTCAATCTCTTGGATCTCTGCGCCTGGGCTGTTCCCAATGGATTTCTCAAGAATGGCCTTCCGATGGGCATTACGTTGATGGCGCCAGCATTCCAGGATGAATATCTGGGAGGACTTGCCGCGGAGTTTCATCACCAGTCAAGCAGTACGATGGGGGCTACCGGATGGACCTTGCCGCCCAGCAGCGCCCCGGATGTCGAGTTGTCGAACAACCAGGGCGGCGAACGAATGGAACTGGCCGTGTTGGGGTTGCATCTGAGCGGGCAGCCGCTCAACTTCCAACTCACCGAGCTGGGAGCACGATTACGGAGGACCTGCCGGACCGCACCGGAATACCGGTGTTACGTGATTACCGACCCTCAGGGAGCGCGCAAGCCCGGTGCCGTCTTCGTCAGGGACGGCAGTGGCGCTGCGCTTGAAGTGGAAGTCTGGGATATTCCTTTAGAAAATTTTGGTCGCTTTATGGTGCGGGTCCCGCCTCCGTTGGGAATAGGATCGCTGAAGCTCGATGATGGCCAGGTGGTCAAGGGATTTATCTGCGAGGGCTATGCGATCGAGGGAGCGGAAGAAATCACGGCCATGGGGGGTTGGCGGACGTATCTGACGCGGCATCCACGTTAGCGTATTCTAGGGCGGGCTAGATGGTCTCCCCTGCGCGCGTATTCCCAATTCCCCGTTTCATTTTCAAGGGTAGCCTGGTCGATCCTCGATTGCGCGCGTCGAACGAGCACATTCTAATTCCCTAACTTCCCCAGAGGGAGTAGGCAGATTGTTCTTCACTGCGCGCATCGAGCGACCACCGCTTTATCGTGCGGGCTCTGCGAGCAAGGAGAACGGTCTGCCTGCTCCTTCGCATCCTTCTGTGGCCGCGCGTTGCACGAGCATAGGGGGCGATTTTGAAGTCGATGAGACCGAACCTTGCAGATAGGCGATGTCCTCTCAGCGCCTCTCGCCCACACAGTAGCGCTTGCAGCAGAAACGCCCATGAATAATCAGCGCTGACTTGCCTAGGGAGATTGCCTCACGTTCCTAGGGAGATGCCTAGTGTGCTTATCATTCCGCTCAGTGTATAGAAGCCACGGCATATTTTCGTCCAGGTTCAATAAATCTTTATTTTCCTTGCTATCTTTTACCGACTGAGACATATTCTGCACAACATACGTAGTCTTAGAGATTCGAGGGGCACTGAGATATACAGAAACACTAAACGTAACGAACGTTGAAAGAGAAGGGAGGGATTTTCCATTCGTTTTGATTTCTCACCAGGGAGGCTGTCACCATGCAGGTCGATCAAACCAGGGAGGCTGTCACCATGAAGGTAGCTGAAAAAAGACGGTGGAAAATTCTTGTGGTTGCTGGGGCCACCATGGCGCTAGTGGCTGGGATGGCATCCACGCTGCCCAATGCATACGCCGGCGGCACGATTAAGGTCGACGATGACCAGTGGATTAGCATCGGAATGGGTATAAGGACAAAGTTTGCGGCAGTGGAAGATGCGGGAGCGAACGGGAATTACGGCACAAACTTCGGTGTCGACAACGCTCGTGTCTATATCAACGGGAAGCTCCATAAGTACATCGGGTTCACGTTCAACACCGAATGTTTTAACTGTGCGGTCGGCGGAGGTGCAGGTTTCGCGGGGAATTCCAATATGGGCCTGATCGATGCGATCGGGAAGTTTGAGTTTAATGACCTCGTGAACCTCTGGGTCGGGCGCACGTTGGTGCCAGGCGAGCGCGGCGAACTGAATGGTCCTTTCTACCACGCGGTCTACGAAGGCTTTAAGACTCCGTTCAACTCCGCAGACTTCAGCGGGAACTTCGGCACAGGTGGGGCTGGTGTCTATGGCCGTGACAATGGCGCGGTCTTGTGGGGTAGCATCCTCAATAAGCATCTGTCATACAGCGCGGGGGTGTTCACCGGACTGCGGTCAGGTAGCGGCCCCACAGGAGGACCTAATTCCTCAGGCAGCATGTTGTATGCCGGACGTGTCACCTACAACTTCTTTAACATAGAGGACAATCCTGGTTACTACACCAGTGGTACCTACTACGGGACAGCCGGTCATATTCTCGCGATCGCGGGAGGGTTGAATTATCAGGCAAATGGCGCCGGTTCAGCGGCTGCTAAGTCCGATATGACCATCTTCGTCGCTGATGTCCTGTGGGAGCTGCCGCTCGGTAAGGACATGCAGGGGGGCGTGATCACGGTCAACGGAGAGTTCAAACAGTACTCAGCAAGTTACGATACTAACGTCGCCTTCACGTCACCAGACTGCTTCTGTATGTTTAGAGGGCAGTCGTTAACCGCGTACGCCTTGTATCTGATTCCGGGAGAGATCGGGATCGGGAGATTCCAGCCCTATGCGAGATATACCTACATTGATCCTGATAGCAGCGCCACACGTGATGAAATCGAGTTTGGCACGAACTACATCATTTCTGGTCACAATGCGCGTATTTCGGCATTCTACCAGTATGGCGATCTCGCCACCAAGAGCTTGTTCGACTGGTCTCCCACTGCGGCAGGTCGGGATGTCAGTGCGTTCAAGCTGGCCTTGCAGCTGCAGTACTAAAACGGCGGGTTTTCATTAGACCGTCTCGAGACCGTCTCGCCTTCCGGAAAAGCCGAAACCCGTAGGATGGGTTTCGGCTTTTCTATTGCCCTGCTCTCTAGCAGATTGTCGCTCGTGAAGCGTATTTCGTATCTCGTTTCAGGTCAGACCCACCGAAAGAACGAACGACGAGATACGAGCGACGAGGTATGAACGACGCTTTACGAACAATGGATGAAGCAGCCTGATAAACAGGGAGAAGGTTGCCGGTATCCTCGCCCTTTCAGCTATGCTAGACTGCCGGCTGGTACACCTTGCACGAAATGCCTATGTCTCATCATCCGCGACTTGCTCTTGTCCTGCCAGCAGACTGCGGAAAAATCATTTTGGCACGGCAGAACTTCGATGGCCGGCACTTCTAGGACAAGAGGAGAATACCTCGTGGGATGCTCAAAAAGGCCGTCCAGCAAGGCCGCAACGAGCGAAGAAGCGAGGCGTACGCTTCGGTACGTTGAGCTTCTGAGCGAAGCGAGAACGATGCTGGCGGGCTTTTTCAGCATCCTGCTAACCGGAATCACCCTGGCCTTGTCCGCCTGCTCCACAGGGCCTGATCTGGACTTAACGGTCCATGAATCCGAACGAGGTGGGGTGTATGTGGAACGGATTCCCGATCGATCGTTCCAAGCCTCACATCCCATTACGTTATCGGCAGATACGATGGCCCGGGTCCTTCGCGGCGTGGTCGTTAAGGAGAACCGAGGTCTCTTGGGCAATATGGTCGCCGAAAAACCAGAGGCAGTTCGAGCGTTTAGGGACGAGGACGTTGAGTACCTGGCGCCGCTCCTGGTCGAAGGGCTCACCAGAGCTGCGGCAGACCAGCAGGTTGGGTTTCGCGTCGTCCAAGGTGGTGCGCCGATCTCTTCGAAATCCGCCGGGCCGACCTTCTGCCTGTCTTCCGTCCGTTTTCCCGGTGTCTGTGCGTCTGAGATAACCCAGGAATCGACGGGGGGTTCGCTCTACGCCTATGGACGATCGCTATATCTGACCTTGACCGGCTATCGACACCGGACGGATCGGGCCGAATCGGATAACCCGGCCAATCGGCCCGTTTACAATTCGACCAAACTGGCGAACCACACGGTAAACTTCATCCCGGAATCCGCCAAGCGTCCCGATAGCTATCGCAACGCGCACTCAACCGACGCCACTCTGGTGATCGACTACGACCTACTTGCCTCAATGCCTGTTTCACCGGACATGCGACCGACTGCCGTTCAACCACCGACGCCTACGAAGGGGGAACCCACTCAGCGAGATTCCGATCTGGACGATATGCGGAAGGAATTGCGGGACATCAAGAAGAAACTGGCAGAGCAAGAAGCGGAGCGGACCCGTTCCACCTCCTCGTCCTCTCCTAAACTGATACCTTGATCGATTCCATAGCAGGATGCTGAAAAAGGAGGCGGGGTGACTGGGACGATCCCCGTGCTCGCGCAACGCGCGGCCTCAGAAGGATGCGAAGGAGCAGGCAGACCGTTCTTCTTGCTCGCAGAGCCCCCACGATAAAAAGGATGGAATGACACCCGTGCTGCTCCCTTGCTCCCGGAGCAAAGGAGGGGATGGAGCCTGATGATCTTCTGTGCTCGCGCAACGCGCGGTCTGAGAAGACCCTCGTTGGACGCGCGCAGTGGAAGATCAATCAGCCCCCATCCCTGAGAGGGAACGAGCGAGCTTGGAGGGTACATCTGTAACCTCGCTCGACGGCCGCAGTGGGACCAACACGGGCGCCATTCCAGGAGAGAGAAGCGAGCGAGCTTGGAGGGATCATTTAGATGGATGACGGTTGCTCGATGCGCGCAGTGAAGAACAATCTGCCTACTCCTTCTGGGGAAGTTAGGGAATTAGAATGTGCTCGTTCGACGCGCGCAATCGAGGATCGACCAGGCCACCCTTGAAAATGAAATGGGGAATTGGGAAGACGCGCAGTTGGGATCATCCCAGCCACCCCTAATTAAGTGATAATTCGCTGCGGCCTTGCTGAACGGCCTTTTTGAGCATCCTGCTAGACCAACGTTGCTACAATTTAAGGACTCTTGTACACTTCCTATGAGACCGCTCAGATAGGTGGAAAACCCATGCAAGGGCATCACGATAGCATCGACGACGCGCGCATTGCCGACAATCTTCGCCGCACGATCGAACTGACCGAGCTTGGGTTGGCACTTCGCCAATCCGTTCTGCAGCAGGGGGAGCCAAACGGTGATGCCATGTGCGCGTTGCGCGAGCACAAACGGGCAATCTGGTTGCCCTGCCCCTACTTCTGCGAATACCACCGATAGCCTTTGCTCTCCGAGAAGCTGGCTTTCGGGGCCCCGCCAGGTTTTTCGAGTAATAAGACTTTGAAATCGAGGAGACCGAACCAGGCAGGGTCTGCCACGTCGTGATAGTGGCAGCCGTGGAGTTTCGGGAGCATATCGCCCAGGGTCTGTTGCAATTCCTTCTCCTGGTAGGCGCGCACGATGAACGGCTTGTTCATGGCCTGGCAGAACCGCTGAATGGTATAGGCCGCGCCGGTGCAGAGCACTTTGGTGTCCGGTTTGATGGCGAGGAATTGAGGCAGCGAGAGATAGCGTTCTTGGAAGCCCAGCCAGCGGATAGCCTGGCGCAGGTGGCTGTACTGGACTTCGTATTCAGTGTGGCCTGGCAGCTTGACCGGCGACGGCCAGCCTTCTTCGACCCCGAATTCAGTGAGAAACGCCCTGCCGCCTGGCTTCAACACCCGCCAGAGCTCTGCTACGAATCGAAAGGGGCCGAGGTTGAAGATCACGTCCTCGGGCAGGTCTGTGCCCAGCGGCAGCTGCACGCGTCTGATCCAATCCAACGCTTCCTGATGCTGCGGCCTGTCGCCTGTTCCATCGAGGAGTTCTTTCCTGGTCAACTTCACCGGCGTCATGTCCGCCATGTTTTCATTGTCGATGACGAGGTCGACAGAGTTGTTTTTGAAGGGCAGCCATTCGCCGTTGGCGCGGGTACCGATGCCGCCCCATCCTCCGGCCTTGGCACGGGTGACTTGCAGCGTGAGAAAGGGCTGTGTGATGTCGAGGGAGATGTACCGGATGGTCTGCTTTTCAAACGGCAGGAGTTCCTTGCCCAACTCACGGGCGACATAGCCAAGTCCGCCACCCACTTCCACAATGACGTGGGGTTTGGGCGTGAACCAGCCCAGCTTCCGTAATTGCCGCATGAGCAGCCGGCCATAGGTCAAGCCGTTGAGCGTGTCGTTCGGCTCCCGGAAGAGATGCGAAACGGTGGTTTCGATCAAGTCGAAGTGGCCGTCGTCTTCGCCGCTGTCGGTCAGTACGTGGTGATGAAAGTCTTCAAGATGCTCTTCTCCCTCGAACCCGTCCTGTCCTGACCAGCCTTCCCGAACTTGCTGGAGGAGCAGATCCCACTTGGCCTTGTGGCGGTGACCGCCCGGGGGCTCTGTCCCGTAGTAACAGAGGGAGTAGGTGGGCAGGGCCCAATGTTCCAAGTGCCACTGTCCCGGCTGTCCGTCCGGTCCGCAGACCCGGGCCCCGTATTTTTCCACCAGCGCCCCGACTGATGTGTGGCCGTTCATCGCCTGTAACATCTCCAGACCGGTCCGGTTCAGTCGCACGATTGGCAAGTTGTCATCGAGGGGGGCGAGCCACCATTCTCCTTCGTGGTGCTGAAAGGCGACGAGATCGGGGATGTGCCAGGCCAGGAGACCGAGCGTCTCTCCGGTGAGGCTGAGCGGTTCGTGTGCGGCGACAGCTGGTTTCATGATCGACGTGATCCGTTTATGCGCCGCAGCCTACACGGGGGGCTGGGAATCTCGCAAGTCTGCGCGAGTAACGAGATAGGCTGCAAGATTCTTATCCCTCCCCCTTGACGCCGTATTCTGTTTGTAGGATTCTCCCATCCGTTGGGACTCAACGCCAGGAGTCAAGGTGGTAGACCCGCAATGCAGGATGCTCAAAAAGGCCAGACTTCTTACCCGCCCAACCCTGGCAACTACTTCACCCGCCCGCCCTGAGCCTGCCAAGACAGCCTCTTCGCCACAGGACGCGCCTTATCCCATGCAAGGCCTCTCCAATTCTCTCTACCTCTCTTTAGGGGAGCGGCCGAGGTTGCCCTTTACTGCGCGCATCGAACGAGCATTGTTTCATCGTGCGCGTTCTGCGAGCAAGAAGGGCACCTGGCCGTTCCCCATCTCCGCTGGCGGGCTTTTTCAGCATCCTGTTGAGGTGTGAGTTGCAAGATCCTAAAGGTTATGCTAGATGGAGACCGCGTCAGACATCCACTGGATAAGAGAGGAGAAAATCGATGGCGAAAAACAAGAAAAAGCCAGCGAAGAAGAAAGCTTCCAAGGCGAAGGGTAAAACTAAAGCAAAGTCCGCAGTGAAGAAGGGGGCCAAGAAACCAGCTAGAAGGAAAGCTGCCAAGAAGGCAGCCAAGAAACCAGCTACAAGGAAGGCAGCCAAGAAAACTTCCAAAAAGACTGCCAAGAAGCGTTCTGCCGCGGCATCCAAGGCGGTTCAGAAGAAACCGATGGTGATGACGGTTCCAACCGGTTCGTCCAAACCAGCGGCCCCCGCCCTCGATAAAAAATCCGTGAAGCCGTTTGTGGATGAGGGGCCCCAGAAGCCCTTGTTTTCGCAGCCGATAGGGTCACCGATACTGAAAGATCCCGATCTTGACGAGGAGCTGGGCGAGGATGATGTGGATATCGCTGTTGAGGCCGATGAAGATGTGGAAGAAGAGCTCAACCTGGACGGGGAAGATGAAGACGCCGATTTTCCTGAGAAACGTGAAGGCCTGTTAGACGACGCAGACGATTACCACACGCACTGATACACGCATAGGATGCCTATTCTGGACGACTCGGTCTAGTCGTCAGGCTGGATGACACTGTGAGTCCTTCCCAGTATCAAGGCGTCCGTTCCCCATCTGTATCATCCTCCTGCTGATTCTTCTGCGATGAATCTCCAATGAGTCATTTTTTGTTTGTGGCCGGGGCCTTGCGAGAACGCACCTCGGAGGAAAGTGCCGAGCTGCAACTCGGGCACGGCCTCTGGGGGCTCTGCACTGGGCTGATCCGGACGAATCTGCAAACATATCTTGATGCGGAGTCCCGTGGGCTTGTGTATGTGCTGAAGGTCGGGCTCTGTGCCGAGTTTCAGATCCTGTCGCCTGTGTTGGACTTTTCCGCGTTGGATGCGTTCCTCAGCGACGAGCTGAGAACTGAGGCCAGATTTGGCTTTGTGCGAATCAACGGGGTGCGCCGGTTGACCTGCTCATCCGCTGCGAGTCAGACGCTGTTGCTCAGCGTGTTGCAGATTGCCGATCAGGCCGAACTCACTCGACGATTGAGGTTGGGCATGCATCGGTTGACGCAAACGGAGTATGCCGCAATCATGCGGGGTGCCACAACTTAGCAGGATGCTCAAACAGGCCAGCCTTCTCACCCGCCCAACCCTGGTTGTTATTTCACCCGCCCGCCCTGAGTCTGCCAAGACAGCCTCTTCGCCCAGGGACGCGCCTTGTCCCAAGCAAGGCTTCAGCGGACTATCACTTTATTAAGAGGTGGCTGGGATGATCCCAACTGCGCGTCTTCCCAATTCCCCATTTCATTTTCAAGGGTGGCCTGGTCGATCCTCGATTGCGCGCGTCGAACGAGCACATTCTAATTCCCTAACTTCCCCAGAAGGAGTAGGCAGATTGTTCTTCACTGCGCGCATCGAGCGACCGTCATCCATCTAAATGATCCCTCCAAGCTCGCTCGCTTCTCTCTCCTGGAATGGCGCCCGTGTTGGTCCCACTGCGGCCGTCGAGCGAGGTTACAGATGTACCCTCCAAGCTCGCTCGTTCCCTCTCAGGGATGGGGGCTGATTGATCTTCCACTGCGCGCGTCCAACGAGGGTCTTCTCAGACCGCGCGTTGCGCGAGCACAGAAGATCATCAGGCTCCATCCCCTCCTTTGCTCCGGGAGCAAGGGAGCAGCACGGGTGTCATTCCATCCTTTTCATCGTGGGGGCTCTGCGAGCAAGAAGAACAGTCTGCCTGCTCCTTCGCATCCTTCTGAGGCCGCTCGTTACGCGAGCACGGGGATCCTCCCAGCCACTCCACCCCCTTTTTCAACATTCTGCCCTAGATCCGTTGGCCTGTCATTAGCTGATACGCCTCATCGATTGTGTCGACTTCCTTCACCGTCACATTGAGCTGAAGTCCCAGTTCGTTCAGGTTCCACCGCGCGTCATAAATCTGCCCGCGTGGAACCAACACGGTGCGATAGCCTTCTCGTGCAGCGGCACGAATCTTATCCGGGAGACTTCCCACCAGGCCGATCTGTCCTTCTGGTTCAATGGTTCCGGTCAGGGCAATACCCCGCTGAATTTGCTCACCCTTGAACATGGCGATGAATCCCACGGCCATAGCCGCGCCGGCGCTTGGACCGTCGCTGCCTGCAGGTCGATAGGCCACCCCTTGCACTGAGACGGTTCCGCTATGCTGGACCGAAGGCGTGCGTTCGACGGCATAGGCAAAGGCTTGAGCCATGGCGCCCAAATGCTCGTTTCCCAGTCGCACGCCGGCGAGGAACCATTGGAGTTGAATGGGATTCGGCTCTGGTTTCTTGTCCCACCACATCAGCAGGATTTCAAACACGCCGAGATTGTTTTGGCGAATGGCCGCCAAGACCGGGAGTTCGATGACCGTGTCCGCTGAGACCGAGACCGGGATTCCACAAAGGAGGGTGGCAATCAGTATATAGATAATAGCAAGGCGGCGTGGCATCGTGGGGCTCCCATCTCAAAAACGTGAAAAGTAAGGCGTGAAAGGTGAAACGCAGGACTGCCGAATGCTCTTCCTCCGAAACCTTTCACGTTTGACCTTTCACGTCTCGCGGCTTTCGAAAGTGTAGCAAATCCGGGTGGGCAGTACAGCGAATTGGCGGTTCTTGCCTTGCGTTGGGCCATGGCATTCCGTATAACAGGCTTCTGAAAAACCATTTCAGCCCAGCGGAATTTCAAGGGCATGCACTTCTGTGACAAGAGTCGAACACCCTCACAGGATGCTCAAAAAGTTCGTCCAGCAAGGCCGCAGCGAGTGAAGGGCCGAGGCGTACCCTCTGGGGTACGTTGAGGGTCTGAACGATGCAAGAACGATGCTGGCGGACTTTTTCAGCATCCTGATAAGGGCGTACATGATGAATCGGATGTGTGCATGGATCATGGTGGGATGCCCGGCTCTTCTCTGGTTGCCGCTCGGTGCCGCTGCCTCGAACTGTCAGGTGGAGACGTCTGCTTCAGGGTCTGGAGTGGCATTGACGCGCCATCTGGTCGCCGACTGCACGGAGCAAGAGCGAGAGGCGCGAGCGGTGGATGCGGCGCAACTGCTGCAGGCGTTCAGGGAAGGGAAAGGGATTGATCTCTCAGGGATGGTCATTCGCGGGGATCTGTCTCTGGATACGTTGCCCACGGGTCCGTTGCCGCCCGAGCTTGAGGGGATGAAGGAGCTGCAGGGACGAGCGGTACGCGTGATTCCAGGCTCCATGATGATCGTCAACTCGGTGGTGCGTGGAGCGATCAGGCATGGATCGCCACAAGGGTTGCTGGTGGTGAAGGGGCCTGTGACATTCAGCGGGACCAGGTTTGAACAGATGGTGGATCTCTCACGGACCCTATTCGTTCAGCCGGTGACGTTGTCAGGGGCGCGGTTCCTGCGGGAGAGCTATTTTGTGCAGGGCCGGTTTCTGCGCGACGTGTTTGCCGAGAAAACGGCGTTTGGCCCTCATACGAGATTTCACCGATCTGTGTTTCAAGGGGCGGTCACATTCCAGCAGTCGGAGTTCAACGGGCTGGCGGAGTTTTTGGAGGTGGTCTTCGAGAAGGATGTCAATCTGACGCGCACCTCTTTCAAGTTGGGCACCGGGTTTTCCGGGAGCCGCTTTCAAGGCCTGGCGGATTTCTCTGAAGCATCGTTCGACCGCGAGGCATTTTTTACCTTTACCCTGTTCGACGGGGACGCGTACTTTCGCCGGGCCACATTCCGATCGACGGCGGATTTTTCCGATGCGTCGTTCAAAGGACGAGACGACTTCACCAAAACCATTTTCGAAAAGGGTCCGCAGTTTACCAGAGTGGCCAGATCGGCGACCGGACAGGCACCCGTGGGGCTCGAAAGTCAGACAGGACAGTATGCGATCACCCTCTCTCTTCTGGTGTTCGGCGCCCTGCTGATCGTCTACCTGATTCGGCGGCGGTGATGAGGAGACCTTCCCTTCGCTGACCACTACTAATAGACGGAGGCTTGCTCCGCCTCCCCCAAGTCTGGTATAAGTCCGTTTGTGGATAACCACTACGACGCCACGGAACAAACCGAACTGTCCTATCAGGTTCGCATCGAGAACTTTGAAGGGCCCCTCGATCTCTTGCTCCATCTCATTAAGAAGAGCGAGATCAACATCTACGACATTCCCATCCACCTGATTGCGCAGCAATACCTCACCTATATTGAGGCGATGGAAGACCTGAATCTGACTGTTGCGGGGGAATTTCTCGTGATGGCGGCGACCTTGCTCCAGATCAAATCCAAGATGCTGCTTCCCGCCGATGAGACGGCCGTTGATGAGGAAGACGGGCCTGATCCCCGTGAGGAGTTGGTGCGGCGGCTGCTCGAGTACAAGAAATTCAAAGACGCTGCCCGTCAGTTGGATGAACAGGAGCGATTGTGGCGGGAGATTTACAGTCGTGAACAGAGCCCGGATGTAGAATTGAAATCGGATGAGACACTGCTGGACAATGTCAGCCTGTTCGATTTAGTGGATGTGTTGCAGGGAATCCTCGCTCGCAATCCCGGCAAGACGTCAATGGAGATTTTGCCCGACAACTTGACGGTTCGGGAGCGGATGAACGCGATTTTGGAAATCTTGGAGGGGCAGGAGTCCGTGAATTTTGTCGAGCTCTTCGAGCCGTCCTGCCATCGTCTTGTTATCATTGTCACTTTTTTGGCGTTGCTGGAACTCATACGGCTTCGAACGGCTCGGGTGTTCCAAGCAGAATATTTTGGGCCGATTCTCGTGTCGCGCGGCTTCTCACTCGTACCAGACCCGGCAGAATTAGATGATGCTGAATGGAGGGGAGCATGAGCCCAACTGTGGAACAAGAAACAGACGAGTTAGCTCTGACAGAGACAGCGTCGGTAAGTGAGGGCAACGGGGTGTCAGACGATACGGGAAAAGAAGCCGGCGTCGAGGCGGTGAACAGCCAGACGGAGGCCATCGACGCGCGAGAACTCAAAGCCATTCTCGAAGCTGTTTTGTTCGTGTCGCCCGAACCTGTGCCGGTCGCTCGGCTGATGGCTATCTTGGGGACGGTGTCAAAAGCCGAAGTAGTTCAGTCACTGGGAATTCTCACGCACGATTTAGATCAGGATGGGCGAGGCATTCAGCTTGTGCAGGTCGCAGGAGGGTATCGGCTGGTGACGAAGCAGGAGTATGGGCCCTGGCTGAAACGGATGGATAAAGCCAAGGCGGCGCAAAAACTCTCTCGCTCCGCGCTTGAGTCCCTTGCCATTATTGCCTACAAACAGCCGCTCGTGCGGTCCGAGATCGAAGAGATTCGTGGCGTCGAAACATCCGGTGTCCTGCGCACGTTGTGTGAGCGTAAGCTGGTGCGAATCGTTGGGCGAAAAGATGTGCCAGGGCGGCCCATCATGTATGGGACGACCAAGTTTTTCCTCGAGCATTTCGGTCTACAAGATTTGAGCCAGCTACCGCCGTTGCGTGAATTCAAAGAACTCGGCGAGTCCGAGCAGGCTCTCCTGCCGATCGAAGAAGTGTCACTAGCAGGATGCTGAAAAATGGGCGGGGTGGCCTGGCCGTCCTCCTGCTCGCGGAACAGAGGAGGGGATGGAGCCTGATGATCTTCTGTGCTCGCGCAACGCGCGGCCTCAGAAGGCCCTCGTTGGACGCGCGCAGTGGAAGATCAATCAGCCCCCATCCCTGAAGAGACAACGAGCGAGCTTGGAAGGATCATTTAAATCGTTCGACGCGCGCAATCGAGGATCGACCAGGCCACCCTTGAAAATGAAATGGGGAGTTGGGAAGACGTGCAGTTGGGATCTTCCCAGCTACCCCTTATAAAGTGATAGTTCGCTGCCGTCTTCACCCGCGCTACCCTCCGATTGCTTTGCAATCGATTTCCCATGACGTGCCATTAGCCTTGACGAGGGCCTTCCAATTCTCGCTACTTCTCTCTAAGGGAGCGGCCAAGGTTGCCCTCTACTGCGCGCATCGGACGAGCACCGTTTCATCGTGCGCGTTCTGCGAGCAAGGAGGGCACCTTGCCGCTCCCTCATCATCCTTCTGAGGCCGCGCGTTGCGCGAGCACCAACTATGGTCTAATTGCGCCCTCTTTTTCCCGTACCCTCCCTGAAATGGGGGTCCTCGCTGCTCTTCACTGCGCGCGTTGAGGGAGCACTGTCTTATCGTGCGGCCTCCGCGAGCAAGAAGAGTGGCGAGGACCCCCGTTGACTCTCTTTCCGCCGCTTTGTTAGACTTCTCAATCCAATTCTAAGCCATTGAAAGACCCCTTGTTTCTTCTAACTGGGCGGCTTTAGCAACAGGATGCACCACCTCATGATCAAAGCCTGGCTGCTCGACGAGATGTTAGGGTTTGATCGAGCGCATTTGACCATCGAAGGGACCCAGGGAGAATGGGGTGCCGGAGATTCGGTTGCAGAGGAAGAAGAGCTCCCGCAAGCGCCTCACAACATACAAGCGAAGTCAGGCAATGGGCGTGTCACGATAACGTGGGATCCGGTTCCGGATGCCATGTACTACAATCTCTATTTCCAAACCACCAAGGGCGTGATGATCAAGTTCTCCGATCTCACGCGTCCGATTGCCTCCGCCGACGACTTCAAAGCCGTCATTGGGGTGAAAAAAGATAAAGGTACCTGTTTGGAAGGCACCCAGAGTCCGTTTGTCCATGACGATCTGGCCAACGGGACCTGCTACCACTACGTCGTCACCGTGGTGACGCAGAAGGGGGAGAGTCTCGAGTCTCAAGAGGTCATGGCGATTCCCTCGCCCTATCTGTTGGCTATGAGTATCGGTCGGGAAGGCGTGGACGATGGGGAGTTTAGCTCGCCCACGGGGATCACGCTCGATAAGGATGGCAACATCTACGTCGCCGATACCGATAACCATTCGATTCAGAAGCTCGACAAGTCCGGGAAATTTCTCGCGCGATGGGGCGGCGACCCCTCTTCGCAGGAAGGGAGCTTCTACTATCCGCGTGGGTTGGCGGTGGGGCCTAATGACGTGCTCTATATCGCAGACAGCGGCAATAATCGCATACAGAAATTCGATCTCGACGGCAATGTGATGCAGGCCTGGGGTAAGTTCGGGTTTGCATGGCGTGGGGCCGATCTGGGCAGGTTCGATGTACCCTGGGGGCTGGCAACGGACGCGGAAGGGAATCTGTACGTTTCCGACACGAGCAACGCACGCATTCAGAAGTTCACTTCTGATGGGCAGGCCCTGCTCAAGTGGGGCCGTGACGGGAGCTTCGACGGCGCCTTCTTTTTCCCCCGTGGCGTGGCGGTCGATTTTGTCGGCAATATCTTCGTGGCCGATGAAAGCAATAATCGCATTCAGAAGTTCGATGCCCGTGGAAGCTTCCTTGCCAAGTGGGGTCGAGAAGGGGCGGGCCCTGGCCAATTCAAGTCCCCCTGGGGGATTGCCTGCGATGCGCTCGGTAATGTCTATGTCGTCGATACGGGAAACCATCGCATCCAAAAGTTCGACGGCAACGGGACTTTCCTTTGTGCCTGGGGAAACCGCGGACGAACAGAAGGGCAGCTGAATTTTCCCTACGGGATCACGGTCGACAAAGAAGGCGCGGTGTATGTGGTCGACAGCGGCAATGGCCGCATTCTTAAGTATGTGCCGACGGACGAAGAACTCAATCGCGGGAAGGATGAGGCGTCAACCAGTCAGGTTCCGAGTGAGACTCCGCCGCCCCACAGTGTGGCGGTCAAAGCCGGCGATACGGAAACCTTCCTGAGTTGGATGGAGGTCCCTGGCGCCCAGTCCTATAACCTGTATTTCAATACCGTCCCAAAGCTCACGATCCAGACGGCGACGAAAATTGAAGGCGTGATGAATCCCTATGCGCACACCGGTCTTTCGAACGATACCCCGTACCACTATGCCGTGACCGCAGTATTCGAGACCGGCGCCGAAAGCGAGTTGTCGAGTGAAGTGACGGCCACGCCGGTGCTCATCGATATCACGGCGCCGCAAAATCCTTATGCCGTGATCAATCATGGCGCGTTCATGACGAATACGCCGGAAGTCATCGCCACGATTTCAGCGAACGATGTCGATACTGGCGTGGCGGCCTACTTTATCTCGGAGGCGCCTATGACCCCCATGGCGGGGACACCGGGATGGGTTGATGTGACGCCGGCCACCAAGTTCGGCTCGACGATTCCGTTTATTTTGTCGCCGGGAGATGGGCAGAAGTCGATCTACGTTTGGTTTAAGGATGTGGGAGGGAACGTCTCCATCCCTGCGAGCACCACGATTTTGGTCAATACGTCGGGGTACCTGTGCGTGTCCCAATGGGGCCGTACGGGCCGTGGCGCATCATTGCTGCATGGCGGCGAGTTCATGGCCCCGGTGTACGGTCTCTGTGTCGATCAGCAAGGATCGCTGTTTGTAGTCGACAATGGCAACAACCGGGTTCAGAAATTCGACAATGCCGGGAACTTCATTATTCTGTGGGGAAATTTTGGTTCGGCCAATGCGAATTTCCATAACCCTACCGGGATTGCGTGCGATGGCAAGGGAGATGTCTGGGTGGTCGATACGAACAATCACCGCGTCCAGAAATTCGACGGGAAGCTCGGCGGCTATCTCATGAAGTTCGGGTCGCGAGGAAACGGCGAAGGGCAGTTCAACTCACCATGGGGCATCGCGGTCGATCGGGTGCGTGGGTATGTCTATGTGGTCGACAGCGCCAACTTCCGCGTGCAGAAATTCGATATGAACGGGGAGTTCATCATGTCCTGGGGCAGCTTCGGGAACGGAGACGGCCAGTTCTACTTCCCGCGCGGCGTGGCCGTGGACCAGACGGATGGGTTTGTGTACGTCGTTGACATGGGTAATCACCGGATTCAGAAGTTCGACACCAGTACCAATGTGCTTCCACAGTTGCTGGCCAAGTGGGGAGGCAGTGCCGAACCGGGCCACGCAAGCAGCTCGCTCGCGCAGGAAGCGGGTCAGTTGCGATCACCCTGGGGCATTACGGTCGATGGAGCCGGCGATGTCTACGTATCGGACACCGGCAATCACCGTGTCGAAAAGTTCGATAGAGAAGGTAATTTCATCACTCAGTGGGGTGGATTTGGGAACGGCAAAGGGCAGTTCAACTTCCCTTATGGCATCGCGGTCGATGTCAGAGGAAGTGTGTTTGTCGTCGATAGCGGGAACACCAGGGTCGAACAGTTCATGCCGGCGGACGAGGGGAGCGAACGGCTCCGGGATGATGCTGAGACAACAGCAGATCTGACGCAGGAGTCTGACAGTCTCAAGTCATAAAGTCGTCAAGTCCTTAAGGCTGTACCGACCTCGGCTTTATGACGGTCAGCATCCTGCTAGACATTCGGACGTGATGACGGAGCAATCATGTTGGATAATGCACCACGCTTAGGACTGACCTACGATGACGTCGTATTGGTTCCGGCCAAGTCTCAGGTCTTGCCGACTGATGTGGACATGCGCACGAGGCTTACGCGCCACATCAAGATCAACATTCCCATTATCAGCTCGGCCATGGATACCGTTACTGAGTCCCGTTTGGCCATCGCCATAGCCCGCGAAGGCGGCCTCGGGATCATTCATCGAGTGTTGTCGCCAGTGGATCAGGCGACAGAAGTGGACCGGGTTAAGAAATCCGAGAGCGGCATGATTCTCGATCCGATCACGATTTCGCCCGATCAAACAATTCGCGATGCCCACGAGTTGATGGCGAAATACCGGATCTCAGGGATTCCCGTTACGAAAGACAAGAAATTGGTTGGTATTCTCACGAATCGTGATCTGCGGTTCGAAACCCGGATGGATTTGAAGGTCTCGCAAATCATGAAGCGAGACAAACTGATCACGGCGCCCGAAGGGACGAGTTTGGAAAAGGCTCGCGAGGTGTTGCACGAGCATCGGATCGAGAAGCTTCCGGTCGTCAACAAACATTTCGAGCTCAAAGGGCTTATTACCATCAAGGATATCGAAAAACGCATCATGTATCCCAACGCATGCAAGGACGGACATGGCCGGCTCTGCGTGGGTGCGGCTGTGGGTGTGGGGCCGGAGACGGAAGATCGCGTGGCGCGGCTCAGGAAGGTAGGGGTCGACGTGATTGTGGTCGATACCGCTCACGGGCATTCGCAAGCGGTGCTGGATACGGTCAAGATGATCAAGAAACGTCACCCGGATCTTGAATTGATAGCCGGGAATATTGCCACCGCCGAGGCGGCGAAGGATTTGTTGAAGGCCGGCGCCGATGCCGTAAAGGTGGGTGTGGGGCCTGGCTCAATTTGTACGACCCGTATCGTGTCCGGAGCCGGGATGCCGCAGCTGACAGCGATTGCCGATTGCGCAAAAATCCTTGCGGGCAACGGGGTCCCGATCATTGCAGACGGCGGGATCAAGCATTCAGGCGATATCACGAAGGCCTTGGCAGCGGGCGCCTCCTCGGTGATGCTCGGCGGACTCTTGGCAGGCACGGAAGAATCGCCGGGGGAAACCGAACTGTACCAAGCCAGGACGTATAAGGTGTATCGCGGCATGGGCTCGATCGGCGCGATGGAACGCGGAGGAGGAGATCGGTACGGGCAAGGCGGGCGTCCGGTGCAGAAGCTGGTCCCGGAGGGTATTGAAGGGCGCGTCCCCTACAAGGGGAAACTCTCGGCCGTCATCTACCAATTGATCGGCGGAGTGAAGTCCGGAATGGGCTATTGCGGGTGCAAGACGATCTCGGACTTACAGCAGAAGGCCACGTTTATTCGGCAGACGGTCGCAGGACTCCGCGAAAGCCATGTGCACGATGTGATTATCACGAAGGAAGCGCCGAATTATCGGATGGATTGGGAGTAGTTTCTGTAACCCCTTACGCCTCACCCCTCACCCCTCACAGCATCAACATGGAACTCTGGCACAATAGAATCCTGGTCCTCGACTTCGGGTCGCAATACACACAACTGATTGCACGCCGCATTCGCGAAGCTCAAGTCTACTCGCAAATTCTGCCCTGCACCGTTCCCTTGGCGACCATTCTCGCCTATCGCCCGCAAGGCATCGTACTGTCAGGTGGCCCCTCCAGCGTGTATGAGAAGAAGGCGCCGAGCGTTCCCAAGGAACTCTTCGACCAAGGGATCCCCATTCTCGGCATTTGTTACGGGATGCAGCTGGTGACACATCTCTCAGGCGGGGAGGTGGCCAAATCCAAGCACCGGGAGTACGGCCGGGCCGATCTCACAATCGACGACAAGAGCGATCTCTTTAAGGGCATCGGCACAGACGGTTCGACCGTCGTCTGGATGTCACACGGAGACCGTATTGAACGGATGCCGCCGGGCTTTCGATCCATCGCGCATACCGGCAATTCACCGATTGCTGCGATGAAGCGCAATGATCACAAGCGCCGGATCTATTGCCTCCAGTTTCATCCTGAAGTGGTTCATACGCCGGAAGGGACGAGGCTGCTCCGTAATTTCGTCTACGACATCTGTGGTTGTCAGCCGACCTGGACGATGCAGTCGTATGTGGATACGGCGGTGCAGCAGATTCGAGAGCAAGTCGGCAAGGAACGGGTGATTTGTGCCTTGAGCGGGGGCGTGGATTCGTCCGTGGTCGCCGCGTTGACCCATCGGGCCATTGGCGACCAGCTGACCTGTATTTTCGTAGACAACGGCGTTCTGCGGGCGGGTGAGCGTGATCAGGTGGAGAAGACCTTTGCCTCGCAGATGCACCTTAATATGCGGATTCTCGATAGGACCAATCAGTTTCTGGCGGGCCTCCGGAATGTGACGGATCCTGAACGGAAGCGGAAGATTATTGGCCGGCAGTTCATTAAGAATTTCGAAGAGGAATCCAAGAAGCTCAAGGGCATCAAATATCTTGTCCAAGGCACCCTATATCCGGACGTGATTGAAAGTGTGAGTTTCAAGGGGCCGTCGGCCACCATTAAGACGCATCACAACGTCGGTGGATTGCCGGCCCGTATGAAGATGAAGCTCATTGAACCGCTGCGGGAGCTCTTTAAGGATGAAGTCCGCGTGCTGGGGAAGGAACTGGGTCTGCCGGATGAGATCATCTGGCGTCAACCGTTTCCAGGTCCTGGACTGGCGATTCGCGTGTTGGGGTCGGTGACGAAAGAGCGGTTGATGATTTTGCGTGCCGCGGAAACGATCGTCGATCAGGAGATCAGAGCGGCAGGGCTCTATAACGATATTTGGCAAGCCTTCGCCGTGTTGCTGCCTATTCGCACCGTCGGAGTGATGGGCGATCAGCGGACGTATGAGTATGTGATTGCCATCCGTGCGGTCACGAGCTTGGATGGTATGACGGCCGATTGGGCCAAGATACCGAATGACGTGCTGGGGAAGATGTCAAACCGGATCATCAATGAAGTGAAGGGTGTGAACCGGGTAGTATACGACATCAGCTCGAAGCCGCCGTCCACGATTGAATGGGAATAGAGGGGAGTGGCTCGGCTGGCTCCCGTGCTCGCAGAACGCGCACGATGAACAGGAGGGAATGGCACCCATGTGGTCCTGTGCTCCCGGAACGCGCGCCCTGAGAAGGGCCTCGTTCGACGGCCGCACGTAGACCAACATGGGTGCCATTCCAAGAGAGGGGAAGCAAGCGAGCTTGGATAGATGATGGTCGTTCGATGCGCGCAATAGGACTCAGCCAAGCCACTCCCCGAGGAAGGATGTAACGGTGAAGCATGGAAGTTAGATTACAAAAAGTCATTGCTGGAACCGGATTGGCCTCGCGGCGTAAGGCAGAAGTCTTGATCGCATCCGGGCGCGTGACCGTTAACGGCAAGGTTGTGACGGAACTCGGCACCAAGGTTGATCCGGATCGCGTCCACATCAAGGTGGACGGCAAGCACCTCAGTTCCACCCAGCCGTATGTCTATCTGTTGCTGAATAAGCCGAAGAACGTGATGTCGACGTTGAATGATCCGGGAGGCAGGCCGACGGTGAAGGACTACCTTCGCGGGATCTCGGTGCGGGTGTTTCCCGTCGGTCGTTTGGACTTCGACAGCGAAGGGTTGATGCTCCTGACCAATCATGGCGACTTGGCTCAGACGTTGCTCCATCCCCGTTACCATGTGCCGAAGACGTATCTCATCAAGGTCAAGCAGGTGGTGACGGATGAACATATACGGCAGTTAGAACAGGGTGTGCAGCTGGAAGATGGCCTGACCAGTCCGGCTATCGTCAAGAAGGTCAAAAAGGCCAAGCAGAACTCTTGGCTCGAAATGACGATCCGCGAAGGGCGTCAGCACCAAGTGAAGCGTATGTTGGAAGCGGTCGGTCACCCGGTCTTGAAGCTGACGCGGGTTAAGATGGGTCCGCTCTCCTTGGGCGATCTGGAGTCCGGCGAGTTCAGGTACCTGACCGACCGTGAAGCGAACGCGTTGCGCGAGCTTGCGGAACAGAAGCTGGCCTCAACAGAGGACACAGAGAAGCAGGCCCCACGTCCAAAGAGGCCGGTCAGTCGGGTCGGATGGGCCCGTTCCAAGAAAGCGAAGGTAGCATGAAGGCCAGAACTCATCGGTGCGGGGAGCTCACGAAAGCCGCCGTCGGGCAGACCGTCGTTTTGAACGGCTGGGTCCAGGGGCGGCGTGACCACGGCATGGTGATGTTCATCGATCTGCGGGATCGGACCGGGATCACGCAGGTGGTGTGTAATGCCGAGCGTAATGCAGCGGTGCATCAAGCCTCCCACGCCTTGCGGAGCGAGTGTGTTGTGTCGGTGACGGGCCAAGTGATGGCCCGTCCGGAAGAGTCTAAGAATCCCAACCTGCCCACGGGCGAGATCGAAATCTTCGTGGATGCTGTAGAGATTCTGAATGAGTCGAAGACGCCGCCGTTCGTGATCGAAGATGATGCCGAAGTGACGGAGTCGATCCGGCTGAAATATCGCTACCTGGATCTTCGGCGTCCAAAGATGCAGCGGCTCTTGAGCCTCCGACATGACATCATGCAGGCCGTCCGTGGATTTCTGAATGCGGAACGCTTTCTTGAAGTGGAAACGCCGATTTTGACCAAGAGCACGCCGGAAGGCGCGCGGGACTATTTGGTGCCAAGCCGAGTGAACCCCGGTCAATTCTACGCGCTTCCTCAGTCGCCGCAGCTTTTCAAGCAGGTGCTCATGGTGAGTGGCGTCGATCGCTACTATCAGATCGCGCGCTGCTTCCGCGACGAGGATCTGCGCAATGACCGGCAGCCGGAATTTACACAGATCGATGCGGAACTCTCCTTTGCCGACCGCGAGCAAGTCATGAGGTTGATGGAGCAGATGATCGTCACGGTGTTTCGTGAGGCGGGCGGTGTCCAACTGCCGACTCCATTCCCGCGTATGACCTATGCCGAGGCGATGGGCCGCTATGGGTCGGACAAGCCGGACCTGCGCTTCGACATGCCGCTGCATGACGTCACCGCCTTTGCGGCGGCGAGCGAGTTCAAGGTATTCAGGGAGGCGGCGACCAAAGGCGGGATCGTGAAGGCGCTGATCGTGAAGGGTGGAGCGGCCACGCCGCGAAGCCGGATCGATTCGCTCGGTGAGATGGCCAAGAGTTTTGGCGCGAAGGGGCTCGCCTGGCTCAAGATCACAGCGGAGGGGCAGCTTGAGTCTGTGATCGCCAAGTTCCTGGATGCGAAGGCTTTCGCGGCGGCCCTTCCCGACGCCAATCCGGGCGATTTAGTTCTCTTCGGCGCAGACAAGGCCGCCGTTGTCCACGACGTGTTGGGTCGCATCAGGCTATTGCTGGGTGAAGAGCTGAAGCTGATCGATACAACTGCCTGGAAGCCGCTGTGGGTCGTTGAGTTCCCCTTGCTGGACTATTCGCCGGAAGAGAAGCGGTACATCTTCATGCACAATCCTTTTGCCGCGCCGATGGACGAGGATGTGGCGTTCCTGGACTCGGAACCACTCAAAGTACGGGCGAAGGCCTATGATATGGTGTTGAACGGAAGCGAAATCGGTGGTGGAAGTATCCGGAACCATCGGAGCGATATCCAGCTGCGCATTCTCGACTTGCTCGGCATCAACAAGGATCAAGCGCAGGCGAAGTTCGGTTTCTTGCTCGACGCGCTCGACTATGGGGCGCCTCCGCACGGCGGGATTGCCTTCGGGCTCGATCGGCTCATCATGCTATTGGGGGAGGTTGACTCAATTCGCGACGTGATCGCGTTCCCCAAAACGCAACGGGCACAGTGTCCGCTGACCGATGCGCCGTCTGCAGTCAGTGCCGATCAGTTGAAGGAATTGCGCATTAAGCTCGATCTCGTCGAGTAGCAGGATGTTCAAAAAGTCCGCCAGCTTCGTTCTCGCATCGCTCAGAGGCTCAACGTACGAGACAGAGTACGCCTCGCCTCTTCGCTCACTGCGGCCTCGCTGGACGGCCTTTTTGAACATCCTGCTTAGTATGCTGACACGTTTTACGATCACCACCCTTGATGTGTTGCCAGCGTACATATCAATGACCGCTAGGGAGGAGTCATAGGCCCCATGGCAGGCAATACATTCGGTCGAGTCTTCACCGTCACGTCATTCGGCGAGAGCCACGGACCTGCTATTGGTTGTGTCGTGGATGGCTGTCCGCCTGGTCTGGCCCTCTCTGTCGATGACATCCAGCAGGATCTCGATCGGCGCAAGCCAGGCACGTCGCGCCACGTGACGCAACGGCAAGAATCTGATACCGTCGAAATCCTCTCCGGTGTCTTTGAAGGCAAGACCACCGGCACCCCGATTGCGCTGCTCATTCGAAACGAAGACGCCCGCAGCAGGGATTACGGCAATCTGATTGACACCTTTCGTCCCGGTCACGCGGACTATACCTATTGGCAGAAATATGGCATTCGCGACCATCGTGGTGGCGGGCGCGCGTCTGCACGAGAGACGGCGGTGCGAGTGGCGGCAGCGGCGATTGCGAAGAAATGGCTCAGGGAGAAGTACGGTGTCCTGATTCGTGGCTACCTGAGTCAACTCGGCCCGCTTGAAGCGCCGTTTAAGAGTTGGGGCGAGGTCGGCAAAAATCCGTTCTTCTCCGCAAGCTCAGAGGTTGTGCCGAAGCTTGAATCGTTCATGGATGAGCTGCGCAAAGCAGGTGACTCAGTGGGGGCCAAGATCACCACGATTGCTGAGTCGGTGCCAGTGGGATGGGGTGGGCCGGTCTACGCGAAGCTCGATGCCGATCTCGCTGGGGCCATGATGAGCATCAATGCGGTGAAGGCCGTCGAGATCGGATCGGGTTTCAGTTCTGTGACGCAGCGTGGGTCAGAGCATGGGGACGAGCTGACACCGGATGGCTTTGTAACCAATCATGCCGGCGGAATTCTTGGCGGTATTTCAACTGGGCAGGATATTGTGGTCACGATCGGGATAAAGCCGACTTCGAGTGTCCGTGTGGCCCGCCGGTCCATCGATAAGCAGGGCAAGCCGGTTACCGTCGAGACGAACGGCCGTCACGATCCCTGCGTCGGCATCAGAGCGACGCCGATTGCTGAAGCCATGATGGCACTGGTGCTCATGGACCATGCCTTGCTCCACCGCGCACAGAACGCCGATGTGACGACGAAGACACCGAAGATTTCCGGCTCGCTGAAAAAACGGACGGCCTCGGGAACACAGAAAACTACCGCGAAGATCAATCCTGACCCAGACGAAGCCTAGCGCTTCTCCTGCGTATGCCTTCCCCTTCCTACGAAGGTTCCATCCTCGAAATCGAGAAAGCCACCGTGTATCGGGGTAACACCTGCGTGTTCGAAGACCTTTCTTTCACGCTTCAAGAAGGGGGGCACACCGCCATTCTTGGCCCGAACGGGTCAGGCAAATCGACCCTGCTCAAGTTGCTGGCGGGTGAAGTCCATCCGGTCCCGAATGACGCGACACGCATCCGGTTGTTCAGCGAAGAGCAATGGAATGTGTGGGACGTCCGTAAGCGTTTAGGGATGGTGTCCCATGATCTTCAACATCAGTATATGGACCAAGTGACCGGCCTCAAAGTGGTCCTGTCCGGTTTCTACGGCAGCATCGGGATCTATGGCCATCAAGATTTCAGTTACGCGCAGCTCGCGCGGGCGGACGACATGTTACAGGAGATGGGTGTCGGTTCGTTGAAGGATCGACGGTTTGGGGAGATGTCGACGGGAGAGCAGCGGCGATGCCTCCTCGGCCGCGCGTTAGTGCATGAGCCGAGGGCGCTCGTGCTCGACGAACCGACGAACGGACTCGATCTGACGGCGACGTTTCACTATCTGGATCTCGTTCGCGCCAATATACGGAAAGGGAAAACGCTGCTGCTGGTAACGCACCACATTCACGAAATTCCGCCGGATGTGAAGCGTGTCGTGCTCTTGAAACAAGGAAAGGTTCTTCAGGATGGGGAGAAACATTCTGTCCTAACAGAAGCCAACCTTAGCCTGTTGTTCGACTGCCCGGTGGCATTGGCTCAAGCCAATGGGTGGTATCAAGCGCTCCCCGGGCATAGCACACCGCACTGACTTCTTTCCTCCTCCGCCCAACACAACATGGAAACGTCAGGTCTGCGTCGATTCGACGCACGGTCACTGAGATTTCTTGGCCCTGAGTGGGTGGTGTATCAGGCACATGCTATAGTTGATAGGAATTCGGGAGGTGGACATGTGTCGAGTAAGGATGACCGATTGTCTCTTGGTGCTTAGTTCCTTTCTCATCTCAGGAACTGGATCGGCTTCTGCTGAGAATCAGAAGACGGAGGGAAACAAAGGTATCACAGTGGACGAACTCGGGCGTGGGTTCAAGAGTGCCGCGCAGAAAGTGGAGAAAGAAATTCCCAAGATCGGTTCTGCGATCGGAGAGACCTTCAAGAAGATTACCGACAAGAGATCAGATAAAAAACCTACTCACGAATCACCCCCCAGGACAAGTAATAGCTGATCGGTGTGTCCGATGGTGAAGGCTAGCAGGTGCTTCTTGTTGGTCAGCAGTCCCAGTGTCTGACTTTGCCTCGCTACTTTTTACGAAATCCGAAAAACACTCCAACTGCTCCTGCCCCCGTTGAAGGGAGATATCCAGAGAGGATGTGTTTGAGTCCTTCAGCTCCTCGATGTACGGCCGCGATGGCGTGGCTGATCTGTGTTTCCACTGCCGTCCAATCTAGATCGATCCAGCCAGTATCTTCCAATACGGCGATGCAGGTCAGCAGCACGCCGGTGATCAGCGCGGCGATTTTCAGAAATCGCCGGAAAGCCCAGCCAAAGAAGTATCCGCCCAAATAGCTGCCACCGATGCCTAGCAAAGCAGGCGATGAGAGATCAGCAACCCATGAGGTGAGGCCACCGACAGTCGCCACCGCAGCGGCGATGACGGATTTTGCATTCCAGGGCACATCGGCCAGTAAGCTTGCGCAGATGCCCTGTGCGGAGGAGGTTCCCGGCTGGTCCAGTTCTTGATCCATGGACTGGCTACAGCCGGCTGCTCGCGAAGGTATCACAGGCGTTGGGGTTGCCCGTCTCCAATCCCTTCCGGAGCCACGTCATACGTTGCTCAGACGATCCATGAGTCCAGCTTTCCGGCCTAATAGAGCCGCGGGACATTTTCTGGAGTTGATCATCGCCGATCGCCCCTGCCGCTCTGAGCCCCGCTTCGAAATCGCCCGGCTCGATCAGGTTCCGATCACGTTTGGCGTGGTGGCCCCAGACGCCGGCGAAACAATCGGCCTGCAGCTCCATTCGCACCGATAAGGCATTCCTCTCTTGTTCCGAAGCCTGGCGCTGAAGGCGCGTCACCTTTTCTGCAATGCCCATGAGATTCTGCACGTGATGGCCCACCTCATGGGTGATCACATAAGCCTGTGCGAAGTCGCCGGATGCGCCAAGTCGCTGGGCCATTACGTTGAAGAAGGAGAGGTCGAGGTAGACTTTGTGGTCGCCGGGGCAGTAGAAGGGACCGACTGCGGACGATGTGGTTCCGCAAGCAGATTGGACTGCGCCTGTGAAGAGTACGAGTCGAGGATCTTCATACCGCGGCCCAAGGAGTTGCCTCCAGGTGGTTTCCGTGTCGGCGAGGACAACCGCGGCGAATTTCCCCAGTTGGTCGTTGGGCGATCCGGTCGGTGCGGGTTCGGAGGGTGCGGATGAGTCAGTTATCTCTTGCACGCCATTGAGCATGTTGATGAGGGTCACGGGATTGATGCCGGTGAAATAGCTGACGGCGAGCACTAGCACGATGCCGACTATTCCCAGCCCTCCGCCGATCCTGGCCGGTCCCATACCTCGACGATCTTCGATATTGCCGCTTTCTCGTTGCCCTTCCCAGCGCATACCCTCACCGTTGCTTCCAGTAAAGAAACCGTACAGATGGAACCACATCCTTCGGTGCAGTGCAAGCTGTCAGGGTGTTTTTTCTTGGTGGGCGTTCTTCAGGATGTAGCGGAGAGGAGGCGCGACCTGTTGATACGCGCCTCCTCTTGGTCTTTGCCGCTATTTCGATGCAGCCGTACTGGTCTCGACTTGGCCGGCAATTTCTTTGAGATCCTTTGGGTACAGCACGATATCGATTCGACGGTTGGATGATCGCCCCTCTTCGGAGTCGTTCGAGGCGAGGGGGTGGGTGTCCGCATAGCCGACTGCGGAGAGGTACTGACGGTCCACACCGCCATGATCGATCAGGTAGCGCACCACGGTCGTGGCGCGAGCCGTCGAGAGTTCCCAGTTTGTCTTGAAGCGATCTTGTAGCTTCGAACTGATGGGTACATTGTCGGTATGGCCTTCGATCCGGATCTGTTTGTCGGTGATTTTGTTGAGGACATCGGCAACTTGCTTAAGAACTTGCACACCGGCCGGTTTCACTTGGGCCTGCCCGGAATCAAACAGGACGCGGTCGACCATATTGATCGTCAGGCGGTCCCGTACTTGTTGTATGGTGATATTGCCCTTGGAAATTTCATCTTGCAGGGATTTGGATAGTTCTTCCTGTGTCCGCGTCAGCCGTTTGATCTCTTCTTCTTTGGCGGCTCGTTCTTGATCGAGCGCCGCTGCCAATCGGGACTGTTCCTGGAGCAGCTGTTCACGCTCTTTCGCGATGCGGGCGGTGTTCGCTTCAAGGTCAGCGGCTTGCTTCTGAAGCCTTGCGATTTCTTCCCGTGAAGAGGCACTTCCGCTCTGGAGTTTCTGTTCAAGATCAGTGATTTGACCACGCACATTACCGAGTTCGCTGTTCAGTTGCCCGTTCTCCTTCTCCAGGCCGTCCAGGCGGGACTGCAACTCTGTAGCCTGCTGTTCGGCGGCTTTTCGCTGAGCGGCTTCCTGGTTCAGGTTTTGTTGTAGCCCAGCCAATTGTTGTTGCAGCTGGGCGGATGTTTTCTTTTCAGCCTCAAGTTCGGCGAGCGTCTTCGTGTGGGTTCCCGTGCTCACGCATCCTCCCAGTGCCATCGCACACAGCATGGCTAATGCGGGGGCCCGAAGCGGGATGGTTCGATCTATCGAAAGTTGTCGCATAGTCTCCTCCTTTGAATGATGGCGAACAGCATATCGCGAAGGGGAGCAAGCTCAATGCCCAATGACTCGGAAACGCATGTGAAGAGAATGGCTCATTTCTCATGGAAATGAAGAAGCAATTGTCACCTCGTGTGTGAGGGCAAGCAAGGGGGCAAGAGCATGGTGCCACAATCACTGTAGGGTTTACCATACAGACTCTGAGTGCTGTTTGTGATTTGCTGTGCAGCCAGGCTGTTGGTTCAAGGGGAAGAGGAGAATGGTTATCTGACGAAAGCATTGCAACGGAGCAGGCGGGGCGCAGCCTCTGCTGCGCCCCGAAGCAGGGCCTATTTTCCGCCCATGTCTTTCTTTTCATCCTTCTTCTTCTCGTCGTCGGCCTTGGAGCCGCTCATGTCCTTCTTATCTTTCTGTTCTTTCTGTTCGGCTGGAACTGGTTCGCCGGCGAAAGAAATCGCCGTACCGAGGCCAAACGTGAGGAACGCTGCGAGTGCAATGAAGCTTGCGTAGCGGATCATGGGAACCTCCTTACGATTAGTGAGTTGATGAAACGGAGCCATCGCAACACGCGATGCTGTGGCTCCAGAAAACACTCGGTGATATTGATGAGAGTGGCGAGGCTCTCTGTTCAAGGAGTAGAGCAAGGCAGATGCCTCATTTTCAGATTGGGGGAAATCCACCATGACCAATGTCGAGAAGGCGCGAAGATGCTCCATTCTCAACAGCTTAAGGAGAACCTTCTTGCAACGACGAAGAATAGCATTACGGGAAGGGCAGTGAAATTCTGTAGGCGGGAGCCTGCGGAATCTAACCCGCACTCTTCATGACGGTTTGTCGCGAAATCGAATAGAAACCAATCGAGGGGCAAGGGGCACGAGGCGAGAGGATAGAAATTCTTCTGATCGCCCCTAGCCTCTGGCCCGGCGCCTCTCGCCCACACAGTGGCGATTGCCGCAGAAGCGCTCATGACAATGCGGGCTAGAGCGTAGCGATCTCTACAAGCGTCGTTCGTCTCTCGTTGCAGACCTGGAGGCAAAATTCTTGTGAGATACGCTTCACGATTCAAGCTTCACGGGTATTGAGAACGCCGCTGGCGGACTTTTTCAGTATCCTGCTAAGTTGTCGCGGTGTGGGAGCATCAGGCCATGGCATTGGGAACAATAATGTCGGGTGTGTGAACTGGCTTTATTCGGAGGAGGTATACACCTGCGACGGTGCACCAGATCGCGATGCCTATTCCGAGAAGCCCAATACGCCCGGCGATACCGCCCGCGAAGTCAAGCGTGCTGAAATGCACCAAAATCAACGTGGCAGCGAAGATGGCTAACCAACGTGCCGCGGACCGATGTGCCTCGTAGAGCGCCCAGAGTACGAAGAGCATCCCAGGAAGAAGTATGACAAAGTGGTGCCCCCAAGAGATTGGAGAGAGAGGAAGTGACATCGCACACGCAAGGCTGAACGCTGCCACTTGACCGGCACCCTCCGTCTCCCAATGCCACCGAATGGCTACAACTATCAGCAGTAGAGCGAGCATTACGCGTGGGACCACAAGGATGGTTCTGACAATCGGTGCATCCATCGGGAGTGGCGTCGGTGGCGCTGTTGGAAGGCTGGTGCCTCGATCATCCGGCCCCCCGGTGAATGTGTAGGTAAACCAGTTGCCGAGTCGATACACAGCATTGTCGAGGCTCTGATTGCGGACACTGTGAGCATCGAAATTCTGGGCCTCGCCGAGACGCTCATTAGTCGCAACGCCTGTGTACCATGTCCCTAAATGACGGATGTTGTCTTCCCAGCCGATCAGGATGGTTGGTAGCAACAGCAAGAAGACGATCATTCCGACCATGAAACCACTCACACAATGCACGAAGCGCCGAAGGGCAATCGGAGAGCGATCCGTTCGCACAGCTGCGACGAACTGCTGAAGCAGGAGGATCGCGACCGGTAGGGCAGGCGTTACCTTCATCACTACTGGAAGCGCCAGAAGTGTCCCTCCCCAGAACCACCAGAATCTACGCTGCGTTTCAGAAATGACGCGAAATCCTATAAGCAGAGGCCACAGGACGGCGATCCCCACCTGCCCTCGTTGTAAGGTATTAATGAAAGGGAAGAGGACTGCCGCTGCTGTGGCTACCACAAGCCATCCGGGGAGATTGCGACGGTCAGCCGGTTGCCTGCCCTCAAACGCGTCTTGTATCCGTTGCACGATCTTCCGGCATTCGGAAAGACAGCCGGCAGCCATGAGCAGGCTCAGCAGGAACCACGTGACTCCCTGCCAGCTTGTGGGGAGCGCATGGAGAGGGGCAACGAGGAGAGCGAAAAGTGGCGGATAGAGATAGTGCCAGCCTCGGGGGTTTGTAACAGCGTAGGGGTCGCGGCCATCGAAGAACGCAGCGCCTGCCTCGGTGTAGACGGTAAAATCAGTTCGATGTGCGCCGATGTTGTGAGGATCAAGGTCGGCACGCCGTCGCACATCAGTGAATCCCCAGACGAGCAGGATGGCAACAACGATAATCCAGACCCAGCGACCCCATCGAGTCCCGATGTGCATTACTCCTTTCTGACAGCTACACCTTGTGGAGTGTTTCCGCCCTCTGCTGCAACCGCAACCTCCAGGGAAGGACCAGGGCCTCCCTGACGACGTGCCCGCTCATTTTCGAGACACCTTGGGTCCGTTCAACAAAGGTAATGGGCACCTCGTAAATGGAGAACCCCTGTTTCCACCCCCTCCAGCTCATCTCGATCTGGAATGCGTAGTTATCGGCTTCTATGGTGTCTAAATCAATTGACTCAAGCACCTTGCGCCGCCAGCATTTTAGACCCCCCGTCAAGTCACATTGCGGGACCCCTAGTATCATCCTTGCGTAGAGATTACCGACGCGCGACAGGAGGAATCGTCTGAACGGCCAATTGGACACAGCACCTCCTGGTATCCAGCGAGAACCGACCACGATATCCGCAACACCCCGGCAGGCTTTCTCTAACACGCTCCTGAGATCGACGGGTCTATGGGAGAAATCGGCATCCATCTGGCAGATGAATTCCGCCCCTGTCGTACGCAGTACGGTCTGAAAGGCTTGTTTGTAGGCTGAGCCAAGGCCAAGTTTCCCCGGGCGATGAATGACGTCCATTCGTCCCGAGGAAGCTACGAGCCGATCAGCTTCCATTCCGGTCCCATCCGACGAAGCGTCATCAACCACCAGGAGGCGGATCGAAGGAGAGATCGCCAGAACCTCCGGTACGAGGCGGGAAAGATTCACGATCTCATTATAGGTCGGGATGACTACAACGGTAGGAGGAAGCGCAATCCCTTGCATAACAGCGTCACGTTAACCATTGCCGAGCTTCAGCCATTTTGCGGGGAGTAACCAACTTCGCTTCCTCGTCAAGGAGAGCCATCGGCACGCACTCAAGGGAGTGCATGCCGAAGTGGGGCTGAGAAGTCGGTGCATGCATAGGGAGAATGAAGGTAAAAGGAAGAACGATCTCAGCGACCACGCCGCCTGCCATTCCTAGTCACTAAATAGTATGTAACGAATTGACGACTGATTTCAACCCGCACCTCCTTCGCCTCACACCCTATCCCTCTCGCGCAATAACCGATCCCACAAGATCATGAGTTAACGGTTCTTGACGAACTGGCCGACAATGCCGATGCCGATGCCGAGGAAGAGATAGCCGGCGATCACGTTCAACATGACGATGGCCTGGGCGATCGGATGTGTCGGCTGGTATTCGACCAACGCGAGCGAGGACGTGACGTTGATCGCGTAATAGAGGCCGGACCAGAAGGGAATCCAGGCAGACGGAGTGGTGTTATACATCGGTTGCAGCCACTGAATGCGAAAGAAGATTTCATAGAGCAGGCTGAATAGCATGATCGTTCCCAATATCCACGCGGTCCATCGAGGAATACTGGTGCCATATCTGCTCGTAGTTTTCCAGGCTAAGAGCGCCAAGGGATGCTTGCCTTGCATCTTGGCCCACGTGACCCTCGCATCGCGCTCCTTGAGATAGGCGGATTCAGATTCGTCCAGTTCGCCCGTCTCTGCGAAACAATGGTTCGCTCTCGAGTAGGCACGGACGGCGGCGTGTTGAAGATGCTGTTGCGTGGGTCCGGTAGCTTCAGCACTCGCGGCCTGTTCAGCCCACGTGCCTGCTTGTGAGAAGGCGCGCGCCGCATGAATGAATTGGTCCAATTGCTGCAATTGATGGCCGGCCTGAAGGTACGCATGGGCAGACTTTGCCGGGTCGTGGGTTTCGAGAAAATGCGCGGCTGCCAAGTAGTAGCATGCGGCGTGCATCAGCTTCGCTTGCGAATCCTGTCGTGCAAGCGCGTCGGCTTTCTGCAGGACTTCATCGGCGGACTGTGTCGTGGCTATTTCGCTCTCGCCCTGTCGGTAATAGCCTTGAGCAATCAGATCTGAAAAGGTCTGCTCGGTCATTCTAGCCCGCATTATTCATGACGGTTCGTCGCGAAATCGCGCAGTCGCCACGCGAAACAGGCGCGCGGAGCCGCGAAGGAGGGAGGCATACTTGAAACAGTATGTTGACCGACTGAGTGGCGAGCCCGCCTGCCTGGACGCCGCGTCAACCGCGTCCAGGCTTGTCGTAGCAGCGAATCCGCGATTGCAGCAGAAGTGTTCATGAATATTGCGGGCTAGGCCTCCGGGCGTGGCCATGTTACCTCAAGGTGAGGTCAGCAAGAAAGTGCCCTTGTCCCGTGCGAACCGCCAACGAGCTTCAGAAGGCGTTCAGGGATTTCGCCCAGCAGTACGGCTCCCCATCCCACTGCGGGATGGGAACGAAAAAGTTGATGCGGGGAACGAAATTAGCATGGCTTTGAGCACTTGTTTGATTGAATTGCATCGGGTATCAATTGTGGAACGTCCGGCAGACCACTAATCACGCCGAAAGAGAACTCTCCGAACTGCCTCGTCGAATGTCTCGTCGAGCATGTCCTCGGGTGGATTATTAACAAATGTCCACCAGGAGCTACTGGCGTTGAATAGGATTGTATTAATCACTGCATGATTTTCCGAGTTCAGGAGAGTGAGTTCTATCTTGATGATGTCTGGAAGGGCTGACCAATTGGTGGCTCGATCTTCCCAATGGAGGACTGAAGGCTTAATGAGAAATGGAATATTTTCTTTCTTGCAGTAGACGAGAGCATTGTCGAGCGCAGCGGATTCCACAATCGGGGCATTTTTGACTTTGCCTATAAGAGACTGCTTGATTCGTGATGCCACTAATCTGCCAGAGCCTTGATAGATTTTCCCTCCGTAGGTCCCATCGTTAGCTAACATGATCGCCACGCTATCGTTTGGCGTCACCGCTGCAACGGTAGTCGGTTGGGAGTGGGGAAGTAGTTCGCTCTTTGCAAAATAGCAGGCATTTAAGAGCGCTAGAGCCACAAAGCACAGAATCAGCCGCAGTAGTGGCATAAAGATCCTCTTTTCTTATAGTTCCGCAAGATCCGTAATAATGGTGTGTAACCCGCTCGCTCCCGCCGGTTGCGGCCTCACAATCTCCGCAATCTGCAGCTGTCCCTTCGTATCCGTCGCACGCACGACGGTCTGGAATTTGCCGGCTTTGGGTGGGCGCCACTGATAGTTCCAGATGACCCAGGAGTAGGGCGACATCGGCTTTTCGATCTCGCACTCGTTCCATGTCCGGCCGGCGTCGAAGCTCAATTCAACTTTGCTGATGCTGTTTGGCCCGCCGAAGGCGATGCCACGGAAGAGTTGCTCTTGCCCGCGGAGCGTCTGATAATGTCCTGGGGAATCGATACGTGAAAAGATCTTGATTGTACCGTCGTCGGTCCAGCCTTTGCGCTGCCAGTAGCCTTGATAGTCTCCGGGATAGACTTCGATCTCGACGATCCACTTCACGTTCTTGATCCCGTAGAGACCCGGCACGAGGAGTCTGATCGGGAAACCATGTTCCTTCGGCAGCTTTTCGCCGTTCATCAGGAAGGCGAGCATCACGTCGTCTTGCATGGCGCGCTTGAACGGGATGCTGTCATCGTAGCCATCAATGCCCCGGAACACCACATCGCGCGCGGTCTCTTCATCGGCGCCGGCATCGTTGAGCAGCTTCTTGAGCGAAATGCCGCGCCACGTCGCGTTACCCATGCTGTCCCCACCTGGCAACGTGTCGATGCACATGAGCGTCGAGACTTGATTGTAGGAATCGCGATTCAGAATATCGCGCCAGCCGAGTGACATTGGAGTGCTCACGGCGCCTTTGATGTGGAGTTTCCACTGTTCGATGTTCACGTCGCGCGACATGGAGACGGCGGAGTCGGCGTAGTTCACCACATAGAATTTTGCGTTCGGTGTAAAGTAGGTCGTGTCGCGTGCAGGAATGGCAAACATGCGCCCGAACACCGACCCCACCGCGTCGCAGCCGCCGGTCATTCCGGCGAGGGTGCCGAGGCCGAGGGCTTTCAGAATGGTTCGTCGCCGTATGGACAGGGGTGATTCGTAAAGTGACATAGTATTGTTATTATACACTTATACAGGCAAATGATACTTGACTCTCATCTGAAGCATTGTTATCTTCCTACCTGTTCAAAAGGCGCTCGTGCTTCCTGCCTGTTGACCGCGTGCGAGAGTGCGGTGAGGACATGCGGTTGTAGGGAATACCCGGCCATAGGATTGGTAAGAGGGTCCCTTGACACGCTGCTGTGCACAGAGTAAAGTGCACGGCTCGCGTGATGAGTTTTTTTGTTCTTTGACAACTGAATAGAGAATGTTGAGCAATGGTGTAAGTGTATTGAAGTGGTGGCCCTTGGTCCAAATTCTAAGAACACCTTTATGAGAGTTTGATCCTGGCTCAGAACGAACGCTGGCGGCGCGCCTAATACATGCAAGTCGAGCGAGAAGACGTAGCAATACGTTTGTAAAGCGGCGAACGGGTGAGGAATACATGGGTAACCTACCCTCGAGTGGGGAATAACTAGCCGAAAGGTTAGCTAATACCGCGTACGCTCCTTGGACTTCGGTTCAGGGAGGAAAGCGATACCGTGGGTATCGCGCTCTTGGATGGGCTCATGTCCTATCAGCTTGTTGGTGAGGTAACGGCTCACCAAGGCTTCGACGGGTAGCTGGTCTGAGAGGACGATCAGCCACACTGGCACTGCGACACGGGCCAGACTCCTACGGGAGGCAGCAGTAAGGAATATTGCGCAATGGGCGAAAGCCTGACGCAGCGACGCCGCGTGGGGGATGAAGGTCTTCGGATTGTAAACCCCTTTCGGGAGGGAAGATGGAATGGGGTAACCCATTCGGACGGTACCTCCAGAAGCAGCCACGGCTAACTTCGTGCCAGCAGCCGCGGTAATACGAAGGTGGCAAGCGTTGTTCGGATTTACTGGGCGTACAGGGAGCGTAGGCGGTTCGGTAAGCCCTCTGTGAAATCTCCAGGCTTAACCTGGAACAGTCGGAGGGGACTGCTGGGCTAGAGGACGGGAGAGGAGCGCGGAATTCCCGGTGTAGCGGTGAAATGCGTAGAGATCGGGAGGAAGGCCGGTGGCGAAGGCGGCGCTCTGGAACGTTTCTGACGCTGAGGCTCGAAAGCGTGGGGAGCAAACAGGATTAGATACCCTGGTAGTCCACGCCTTAAACTATGAATACTAAGTGTCGGCGGGTTACCGCCGGTGCCGCAGCTAACGCATTAAGTATTCCGCCTGGGAAGTACGGCCGCAAGGTTGAAACTCAAAGGAATTGACGGGGGCCCGCACAAGCGGTGGAGCATGTGGTTTAATTCGACGCAACGCGAAGAACCTTACCCAGGCTGGACATGCAGGTAGTAGAAGGGTGAAAGCCCAACGAGGTAGCAATACCATCCTGCTCAGGTGCTGCATGGCTGTCGTCAGCTCGTGCCGTGAGGTGTTGGGTTAAGTCCCGCAACGAGCGCAACCCCTGTCTTCAGTTACTAACGGGTCAAGCCGAGAACTCTGGAGAGACTGCCCAGGAGAACGGGGAGGAAGGTGGGGACGACGTCAAGTCAGCATGGCCTTTATGCCTGGGGCTACACACGTGCTACAATGGCCGGTACAAAGGGCTGCAAACCCGTAAGGGGGAGCGAATCTCAAAAAACCGGCCTCAGTTCAGATCGAGGTCTGCAACTCGACCTCGTGAAGGCGGAATCGCTAGTAATCCCGGATCAGCACGCCGGGGTGAATACGTTCCCGGGCCTTGTACACACCGCCCGTCACACCACGAAAGTTTGTTGTACCTGAAGTCGTTGGCGCCAACCGCAAGGGGGCAGACGCCCACGGTATGACCGATGATTGGGGTGAAGTCGTAACAAGGTAGCCGTAGGGGAACCTGCGGCTGGATCACCTCCTTTCTAAGGAGTACCTACTCCAAAGAAAATCATGGGCTAAGGGCCACCTCTTCAATACATTTCGCACCATGCGAGTGAGGGTTCCGGCGATGAGTCCTCGCTTAACGGGAGCTCAGTCGCCATGATCAACGGGCCCTGGAAGCTTCATAGCTCAGCTGGGCCTGTAGCTCAGTTGGTTAGAGCACGCGCTTGATAAGCGCGGGGTCGATAGTTCAACTCTATCCAGGCCCACCACTGAGTTGTGATCATGGGGTTCCCTAATGCGTGGATTCACAAGGACACGTACTCATACGCAGTGCGGGGCTGTAGCTCAGTTGGGAGAGCACCTGCTTTGCAAGCAGGGGGTCGCTGGTTCGATTCCAGTCAGCTCCACCAAGTGATGACTATGTTCGTGCGCAACATTCTCTAGTCAGTTGATGCTGGCGGTCCTGCCGCCAGCCATGTTCTTTGACAATTGAATAGGTCTTGATGAAAGGCCATGTGTATCAGGAGCAAAGAATGGAATGATTGTTAAGCTACTAAGGGTGTACGGTGAATGCCCTGGCATCAGCAGGCGATGAAGGACGTAGCTAGCTGCGATAAGCCTCGGGGAGCCGCAAGCAGGTCGTGATCCGAGGATGTCCGAATGGGGAAACCCAGGCGATGAATGCCGCCTATCCTCTTCTGAATACATAGGAAGAGAGAAGCCCACGCAGGGAAGTGAAACATCTCAGTACCTGCAGGAAAAGAAATCAATAGAGATTCCCCCAGTAGTGGCGAGCGAAAAGGGAATAGCCTAAACCGGAGTGATGTCAAGCCCGTGTGCGTTGTCACTTCGGTGTTGTAGGCCTCTGTCGGACGGTCATACGGGGCCGTCGGCAAGTCAAAAATCAGGATCTTAGCAGAACGGTCTGGAAAGGCCGGCCAGAGAAGGTGATAGCCCTGTCGGCGAAAAGATCCTGACTTGCTGGATGGAGGTCCTGAGTACCACGGGGCTCGAGTAACCCAGTGGGAATCCGGGACGACCACGTTCCAAGGCTAAATACTCGCTGATGACCGATAGCGCACCAGTACCGTGAGGGAAAGGTGAAAAGAACCCCGGTGAGGGGAGTGAAATAGAACCTGAAACCGTACACCTACAAGCAGCGAAAGGGCTATGCCCGCAAGGGAATGCCTGATCGCGTGCCTTTTGCTTAATGAGCCTGCGAGTTATTCTGCGTAGCAAGGTTAAGGCGCAAAGCCGGAGCCGTAGCGAAAGCGAGTCCGAATTGGGCGTTAAGTTGCGTAGATTAGACCCGAAGCGGAGTGATCTACCCATGGCCAAGGTGAATCCGCCGTAACAGGCGGAGGAGGCCTGAACTGATGTTTGTTGCAAAAAGCTCGGATGAGCTGTGGGTAGGGGTGAAAGGCTAATCAAACTCCGTGATTGCTGGTTCTCCCCGAAATAACTAGAGGGTTAGCCTCGTGACAGCCGTAACGGAGGTAGAGCACTGGATGGGCTAGGGGCGTTCCAACGCTACTGAACCCAACCAAACTCCGAATGCCGTTACTGGACGCACGGGAGTTAGACTACGGGTGCTAAGATCCGTGGTCAAAAGGGAAATAGCCCAGACCGTCAGCTAAGGTCCCTAAGCGTGAGCTAAGTGGAAAAGGTTGTAAATTCGCTCAGACAGCCAGGAGGTTGGCTTAGAAGCAGCCATCCTTTAAAGAGTGCGTAATAGCTCACTGGTCGAGCGATTTTGCGCCGAAAATTTAACGGGGCTCAAGTTCACCACCGAAGCTACGGACTTGCATCGCAAGATGTGAGTGGTAGGGGAGCATTCTCTTCGCTGTGAAGGTTGACCGGCAAGGACAACTGGAGCGTAGAGAAGAGATTATGCAGGCATAAGTAGCGATAAACGATGTGAGAATCATCGTCCCCGTAAGCCTAAGGTTTCCTGGCCTATGTTCGTCAGGTCAGGGTCAGTCGGGTCCTAAGCCGAGGTCGATAGACGTAGGCGATGGAAAACAGGTCAACATTCCTGTACCACTGTCATGGCGTTATCAGCGAAGGGGGGACGCAGAAGGGTAGGCACCGCCGGGTCGCTGGAATGCCCGGTCCAAGCGTGTAGGCGGGTCTCGCAGGCAAATCCGCGAGGCCATTAACGCCGAGACGTGATGGGGAGGCCGCAAGGCCGTAAACGGACTGATCCCATGCTGCCGAGAAAAGCCTCGTAGCGAGTCATGATAGTGTCCGTACCGCAAACCGACACAGGTAGGCCGGTAGAATATACCAAGGGGCGTGAGAGAACCCTCCCTAAGGAACTTTGCAATCTAGCCCCGTAACTTCGGGAGAAGGGGTGCCTCGCGTAGGTAAGGGTGTACAATCCAAGCCGAACGAGGTTGCAATAAAGTGGCTCTAGCGACTGTTTACCAAAAACACAGGACTCTGCGAACACGCAAGTGGACGTATAGGGTCTGACGCCTGCCCGGTGCTGGAAGGTTAACCGGAGGAGTTAGCCGCAAGGCAAAGCTTTGAAGGGAAGCCCCAGTAAACGGCGGCCGTAACTATAACGGTCCTAAGGTTCATCGCGAGCCCCTCCTGTCAGCAATGACAGGAAGTGCATCTGGCTATATGCTGGAATATCTGGAGAATCCGGTGGTACTCAATTCGAGTCACAATCCATCCGGTGCAGACAATCAGCAGGAAAGACTGGACGCCGACTGGGTTGTCGGATTTGTCGATGGAGAAGGTTGTTTCTTCGTTGGCATCAACCGGCAACCGAGTATGAAGATCGGCTGGCAAGTCCTTCCCGAGTTCCGTGTGGTGCAGCATGAACGGGATGTGGCGATTCTAGAACGTCTGCAAGAGTTTTTCGGAAGTGGTCAGGTCACTGTGAATCATGGTGATCGAAAAGAACTGCGAATCCGAGGACTCCAGCAGCTCAGCGAAGTCGTCAGGTTTTTCAAGCAGCATCCACTGCGGACGGTAAAGCGATCAAGCTTTGAATGCTTTGCCGAGGTGATCGAATTAATGCAACACGGCGATCATCTCACAGAGGAAGGGTTAACCAGAATTCGGCAGATCATCAGCCGAATGAATCGCGGCGCACAGAATCCCCAGAGGCCATACGCCAGAACTCCGGTTGAAGCGACCGGAGGATGATATGGTCCGAGCTGCAGGGCGACCTGCAGAGGTGAGCGGAACTAGAAACGACTCACCCATCCTTACCAAAGGATGTAACACAACTGAGCGAAATTCCTTGTCGGGTAAGTTCCGACCTGCATGAATGGCGTAACGACTGGAGCGCTGTCTCAGGGAGTGACTCAGCGAATTTGTTGTTCCGGTGAAGAAGCCGGGTGCCCGCAACTAGACGGAAAGACCCTGTGCACCTTTACTACAACTTGACATTGGATGTTGGAAGAAGCTGTGTAGGATAGGTGGGAGCCTATGAAACCTGGCCGCTAGGTCGGGTGGAGGCAACGTTGAAATACCACCCTGATTGTTCTGACATTCTAACTCGGTCCTGTCATCCAGGGCGAAGACAGTGTCTGGTGGGTAGTTTGACTGGGGCGGTCGCCTCCTAAAAAGTAACGGAGGCGCCCAAAGGTTCCCTCAGGCTGGTCGGTAATCAGCCGTCGAGTGTAAAGGCAAAAGGGAGCTTGACTGCAAGAGCGACAGCTCGAGCAGGGACGAAAGTCGGGCTTAGTGATCCGGTGGTTCTGTGTGGAAGGGCCATCGCTCAACGGATAAAAGGTACGCCGGGGATAACAGGCTGATCTCCCCCAAGAGTTCACATCGACGGGGAGGTTTGGCACCTCGATGTCGACTCATCGCATCCTGGGGCTGAAGCTGGTCCCAAGGGTTAGGCTGTTCGCCTATTAAAGCGGTACGAGAGTTGGGTTCAGAACGTCGTGAGACAGTTCGGTCCCTATCTGTTGTGGGCGGAGGAGAGTTGAGAGGGGCTTTCACTAGTACGAGAGGACTGTGAAGGACGGACCTCTGGTTTGCCGGTTGTCGCGCCAGCGGCAGTGCCGGGTAGCTATGTCCGGTAGCGATAATCGCTGAAAGCATCTAAGCGAGAAGCGTGCCTCAAGATAAGCTCTCCCGGGGCGTAAGCCCCCTAAAGACCACTTGTAGACTACGAGTTTGATAGGCTGGGTGTGAAAGGCCCGTGAGGGCTTCAGCTGACCAGTACTAATCGGTCGTGCGGTTTAACATCATCATCTTTGCTCCTGATAGACATGGTCTGCGCGACGAGCCGCTTGAGGGCTCGTCGCGAGTTATGAGTTCTGAGTCCTAAGTTCTGAGTTAGGGAGATTCCGAAAAACTCAGAACTCAAGACTTAGCACTCAGAACTATACAAGATGTTCCCGGTGGCCTTACCGGAGGGGCCACACCCGTTCCCATCCCGAACACGGAAGTTAAGCCCTCCAAGGCCGATGATACTGCTGCTGTGAGGCAGTGGGAAAGTAGGACGCTGCCGGGTTACAAATAGAGCCTGTTGATCTTCGGATCAACAGGCTCTTCTCTTTTGTCCCCCGGCAGCGTCCGGAAGAAAGTCGATGGGGTTTATCCGGCGACGTTGATTACGATACGGCGATAAAAAGTCGCTGGCACGAGCAAGCTCGGTTTGGACCTCTGCCGGGTTTCAAAAAAGCCTGCTGGTGAAAGCCAGCAGGCTTTTTCATTTCTGGGGGAATGGCAGGGCAGCCTGGTTCATCTCCCGTGCTCGCAGAACGCGCACAGTAAAACAGTGCTCGTTCGATGCGCGCAGTCGGAGACGAATCCATGCCGCCCTGTTACAAGAAAAAGGGAAGCCTGCTGAGCTGTGAGCACCCCAGCAAGCTTTTTGATTCACAAGACAGCGTTGGGAGGAGGCGGTGCTCGTTCCGTTGGAAGCTATACTTGAATGGAATTGCGCAGGTGCAGGGATATAGCTAGCGAGGGCAGTACGAGCGAGCTTGGGTTTGACCTCTGTTGGAATCAAGAAGCCGCTGGTGGGTTCTGCGATTCTAGGCCGAAATCGAAGTCACGGTGTCGGGCATAGATAATATAGATAAAAAGGAGTTGTCGGACCAGGATGCGTAATAAGCTGTGGGTCTCAATGATTGCTGGGAGTTCGGGATGGCAAAAACCTAACTGTCGTGTTCTTGGGGGCAACGGCTCGGAAAGATATGGAAAGATGGACAGAATTAAGGGAACAGGCTACTTTTTCTGAGATGACTGGAGTCATGGTGAGATTGCGTGATCACAGAGTAAATCTCCACGCGGTGCTGCATTGCGGAGGGTGGGCCGGCAGGGATGCTGTTGGCCCGCGCATTCGTGGTGTGAAAGTCAGGTCGATATGAGGATGGATTGCCCATGAAGAAGGACTATTGGCTTTACGGATTGGCCGTCGTGGCTGGAACTGGGGTGTGGGTCGTCGTGTCCGAGGCCTCCGGCAGGAGAGAGGCGTGGGATTCCCAGTGGTATTTCCTCATTAGCATTCCGGTGGTCTGTGTTGTATCTGCCGTACTTGGCTTTATTGAGCCGAGCAAGCCGTGGCGATGGGGGGTCGCTCCTCTTGTTGGCCAGTTTTCCTGGATGCTGTTCACCCAAGGGCCGGGTAATCTCTTGCCGCTTGGGGTCGTGGTGTTCGGAGTGCTCTCCGTGCCATCGATCATTACGGCGCGGATCGGCGCATTCTTTGGAAGCAAGCGTGCAAAATAGCATGAAGCTCCGTGCAGTGTTCTGGCTGGTCGCTGCCTTCGTGATCAGCTTCTTTGCCGTGGGTTTTCCCTATTGGCAGATCCCCTATGCGAAGGTCTCGCTGCCGAGCACCTTGTATGGTATGAGTTTGGTTGTGGTCGGTGTTCTAGCCGCTGCCGCCCGCGCAGTTGGTAAAGCCCGCTTCCTTGCGGTGATTCTTGCTGTAGGTGCTGCCGTGCCCGCTCCGATACTTGCACGGATCGCTGTCGATACTGCGAAAGATCCCACCTCGCACAATCTGTGGCCGTTCGAGCTCATCATTGCAGCGGTGATCGGAGTGATTTGCTCGTCGGCAGGGGCCCTGGTTGGAAGTTTGCCCGCATATCTCTCTCGACATAATGTCTGAGGTGACTTGATTTTGGGAGAGCATTCTAGTCGGCTCTGTGGTATCAGTTTCTCCCATGCTGCCTCCTCTTCCTCTAGGCTGGCGATCCTTGCTCAAAGAGGAGACTCGTAAGCCTTATTATCGCGCGCTCGATGAGTTTCTTCAAAAGGAACGAGCCGCTGGGCAGACGATCCTGCCGGCCCGCAAGGACATCTTCAACGCATTAGCCGCAACATCATATGACCAGGTCCGTGTGCTGCTGGTTGGCCAGGATCCATATCCAACCCCTGGTCATGCTCATGGTCTCTGTTTTTCTGTGCAACCAACCGTTCGGCCTCTGCCCCAATCGTTGCGAAACGTCTATCGGGAATTCCATGAAGATCTTGGGTGCCCGATCCCTAATAACGGGTATCTGGAACCCTGGGCCAGACAGGGCGTCCTTATGCTCAACACGGTCCTCACGGTCCGGGCGCACAAGGCCAATTCGCATCAGGGACGCGGCTGGGAGCAATTCACCGATCGCATGATCGAATTGGTTGCAGCGAAGCAGGCGCCGGTGGTCTTTGTGTTGTGGGGACGTGAAGCCCAGAAGAAACGGCAGTTGGTTACGCAATCGCATCATGCCGTGGTTGCGTGCGCCCACCCCTCGCCCTTGTCGGTCAGAAAGTTTTTCGGATGCCGGTGCTTTTCGCACGTCAACCGGGATCTTGCCGATGCGGGGGTAGCTCCAATCAACTGGCAGATTCCAGATGTCTAACGGCAGGATGCTGAAAAAGCTCGCCAGCGTCGTTCTCGGCTCATCGAAATCCTCAACGTACCCCTGAGGGTACGCCTCCGGGTTCGACTCGCCTGCGGCCTTGCTGGACGAACTTTTTGAGCACCCTGCAAGAGTGTTCTTCAGTTGGGCCGCTCGACTGAGCTCGTCGCAGGCACACATGTGGACCCTCGAAGTTTTCGCGCGCCGAAATAGTTGGTCCGCAGTTTGCTAAGTAAGGAGGACACGCTGCACAACATCGGTGTAGTTTTGTGACGGCGCGATCTCCCCGGGAGCTTCTCCAAGGCCTCTATTCGAGGCGGCCAGACAGAATAATTATTGCTGTATGATATCCAGTTGTTACAGACTGCTCCTGTCTCCCTCGCATTGACTCTTTGGTCTGTGCCCTGTAGGGTGGGTATGACGTACTGAGCCACGCCGACTGTCCCATCTCTCGCACAGCACTCCCTCCCACGTTCCAGTGCGTCTGATTCTCCGGTCTCCGCCGCTTTTACGCCAGAGTGCCTATTGGTTGCCGCACGTTCTGTGGCCCGTTACCGCTGTCTCTGACGAGCGCAGTAGTTGTGTCCAACCGAGGGGACGTATCGGTCAGCCTCTGTCTACGTTTGTAACCAGTCATGCGAGAAAGGAGTGCCAAATGAATCAAGAGCAATTCAAAGCATTTTGGATCCAACTCAAGGCGCCACTTAAAGCGAAGTGGGAGAAGATCACGGATGCGGATCTTCAGGAGATCGAGGGCAGTCTGAATACGTTCACATCCGTGCTGGCGAAGCGTTATGGCCCAACCCAGAATGGCGAGGTCGACACCTGGGCCAACCGACGCTATTCCCATTGGTCAGGGAACTATACTAGTAAGTATACAGACCCGGTAAAGGTGGCCTGACGAACGGCGGAGGCTAATCGTGTATGGCGAGGATATCTGATACGTAACCCTTCATGAAGCGCGCCACATCGAGAACCCTAACGAGGGAGAGGAAAGGATCAGTCCATGAAAAAGATTGTAATCAATAAGAGCTACGACAAGTTTTGCGTAAGTCACGAGGCATTTCTACGATTGCGTGAGCTGGGTCAGCAGGACGCGATCAAGGAAACAGATCTCGGAGCCTATTGGCCCGAGGCGGCGACGCCGAGAGAACCGAGCCTCAATCAGTGTGGAAAGCTGATCCCGCGCGATGACCTGAAATTGGCCCAAGTCGTGGAGGAACTCGGTGGGGCTGCCAATGGCCATGGCGCAGAGTTGAGGGTGGTCTCAATCCCGGACGATGTCCGGTGGGAAATTAGCGCCCTGGGCGGGATGGAGCACGTCAGCGAAGTCCACCGGACCTGGGCCTAACGGTCTGAAATTCAGTTCCTGCCCGTATGTGTGGTGATCAGCTCGAGTAGGATGCTGAAAAAGTCGCTCTTCTGTCCAGCACCAACGATCCGAGAGCCGTTTCTTAGGCCCTTTCCAGAAGGTGCCCCTGCGTCATGTCCTGTGGTCCATCCAGTAGCAACTTGGCGCGCTGAAACGCGTTGGTTCTCGCTTCCCATTCCGTCTTGTAGCCTTTCGACAAATCCTGACCGTGCAGGCCGCCGTCAAGATGGCTGAACCCCGGAATCGAAAACTTGCACAACCATTTACCATTCTTGATCTGGCTGGTGACCAAGATAACTTTCTGGCCTTTGGCGTAGCAGGTTTCTGTCATGGTTGCCTCCGATTCGAGCAGGATGCTGAAAAAGTCTGCCAGCAGCGTTCTCGCATCGTTCAGACCCTCAACGTACCCCAGAGGGTACGCCTCAGCCCTTCACTCGCTGCGGCCTTGCTGGACAGCCTTTTTGAGCATCCTGTGGGGGCGCTCCCCATTGTTCCAAACGTGTGGGGCAATAAATGTCAAGCGTTCCCAAATAGTTATTCCGAAGCCTGTTAGGCCGGCTTGACGAAACGATCCGGCGCCAGCACGCTGTGCAGCGATTGTGTGACAGCGCGGCGATAGGGTGCCTTCTGTCGCAGCATGATGACGAGCTCTTCATCGTCGATCAAAATTGATAAGTCACCCTCGGTCACAAGCTGCCGATCCGGTGCCCCGATATTCATACGATATTGTGTCTTACCGTCCGGATTCCGGTTGGGTCCGCTGACGATCTCGGTGAGCCCATCGATGAATCCGACATGCCCTTCGTGCCGGTGCTTGACCTTCGTGCCATCAGGAATGCGGACCCAGGCCGTGGCTGTTCGTGGTTGTACGGGCTTCATGGGCTTCGCGGTATTCATGGTCATGGTCTCTCCCTGTAATCCGTTATGGAGTGAAGAATCACTCGTCGAAGCCCCTATCACCTACGAGTGGCGTCGAATCGAGCACGAAATGAGTCAGCATGTCGTTGACGGAGGAACAGCGGAGCTATACAAGTGAACCGTGGGGCGTCGTCAGCACGGAACGAGCGCGAGAGATAGGATCATACCCATGGTTCAGTATGTACATAACACTATAACACACACACGTCTGCCATAGCCAACCAATCGGCGAACACCCCGGTCAGTCAGATCCTCGCTCGCCTAGCCTTCTCCGCGCGCGCCGAGCGACCACGTTTCTATATGGTCCCCTCCAAGCTTACCTAGTTCTTTCCTTACAGGGCAGCCTGGTTGATCCTCTAGTGCGCGCGTCGAACGAGCATATTCTAATTTTCTACACCTCTCTCAAGAGGAGTGGCCGAGGTTGCCCTTTACTGCGCGCATCGAGCGACCACTGCTTCATCGTGGGGGCTCTGCGAGCAAGAAGGGCACCTGGCCGCTCCTCCCTCTCTTATTGCTGAATCGCGGAGAGCAACCATTTCCCATTCTGGTATTGCATGAATGTCCACACTTCGCTAGACTCGGTCGGCGTCTCTTCGCTGCCTTCGACGAGATAGCCTGGCTCTCCTCGTTGCTTCGTCAAGGACACGGTGTAGTCACGGGCACTCCAGCGAAGCCCTATCGTCGCGTAGCGTGTCGCGTCTTCGGTCCAGGCTTCCCGGACATCTGCGCGTAGGAGCACAACATCTTCCACATGATTCGCGATGTCGAGACTGGTCTGTTCGGCCAAGGCGGTGCTGAAATACCCCAGCATTTCCGGCGTGACGAACCGCCGCAGCCCGGCCTGGTCTTGTTTGCTCCAGGCCGTTTGAATATCGATTAGCAGTTGCTGAAAAGCCGTCTTGTCAGCAGAGGTGACATCGGGGTCAACCGTCGCTGTGCGTAGGGTTGTGGCGGAAGGCTCTGCCGGGAGGATGCCGCTGAATGTACTGCTCCGTGTGAGTCCTGAAAAATCAGGAGTGGGTGACCGTCGCACTCTCAGAAAATAATAGAAGGCTCCGGCTCCCAGGAGCATGAGGATGAGGAGTATCCCCGTGGAGCTGGAAGCCCCGGCGGTCTGGTCGGTTTGGCCGACCTGCTCACCGACATCGTTGGTACGCGCGCTGCTGTTCGTCGCACCGAACAGCATATTGCCGATATATGATCCGACGATGCCGGCCGCGAGCCCAGCCAATAGCGGATTGCGTTGCATGAACGAAGGCAGCATGGCAGGCGCGGGCTGGGCACTTGAGGTTGGGCTGCCGGACGCTGATTGTGGTGCGGTCGCCGACGGCGTTGGTGTGGCAGACTGTTCAATCGGCTTCGCGCCATTCTGGTCATAGGTGCGTGATCCACTGCTGCCCATGCTCCCGTAGGAGCCCCCTCCCCTTGAACCGCCGGAATATCCGCCACCATATCCTCCGCCTCTCGCCCTCGCAAAGGATACGGTCGGGACACCGATCAGTGAAATCACGATAATTGCGGCAATGAGTTTTGTTGTGTTCAAGATACGTTTCCTTTCCATCGATGTCGCAGGTCAATCAAACAAACACTAACCGCCATCATCCTAGCAGATATGGTCCCAAGAAAACCTAAGATTCAAGAACGTCCAGATTGTACGGTGTGCATCCGTCGATCGACCGGGAAGGTGGGCGTTTATGATTTCAAGAATACGCGCCTGGACAGATTGTGGACGCGTTCACAGAATCTCCGCGTCGCAGGCCTGGAATATTTCGTATCACGGAGACCTTCGATGGAGATTTTTCCCCACAGATGATGTCGCTAAAATGAGACGAGAGACAAGTGCTGAAGACTTAACTCATTGATGATGCAGAGCGTAGCAGGTGGCGCGGATCTTGAAATCATTGATGTTGCTTGTTATGTTGAATGTGATGGGAATGGACCTCGGCAGATGAAACACCTGGCTGCAATCGTATCAGCGTTGTGTCTGATGGGACTCTTGTCGTTCTCCCATGCGGGAGCGGCAGTTGAGGGTTCTCTTGCCACAGGCCCTTCAACGGCAGAGGCTATCGGCAAGCTGGGTCCTCCCGCCCTGAAAAGCGATGTGATGGGCCAATCACCATCCGTACAGCCGGGACCATCGACGCCAGCGAATGTCTTTCGAAATATTCCCTCAATTAGCGGAGACTACTCGGTTAGAGGGACTCGGCTCATGCCGTATATCGGTGCAGGTTTTGGTAGCGGCTATATCTCAGACTTAGACCGTTCTTTGAGTGGCGGCCCTTCCATTCAGACAGACTCCGGCCTTCGAAACCTATTCGGGCAAGGCCTCACCCCCAGTGAATTCCAGATGGGAATCCGGGTCCCGTTCTGAACAATCTCCACAAACTCGGCAACATTCTCCTGTTCTCTCCGCTTCTGGTGGTCTGGTTCCTTGATTTCTTCTTCTCAGATGCTCCGGCTTTTTCTGGATAGGTTTCGATTCTTCAATCTAAATAGTTGGATCGATTCGGGCAAGGGGAACCAGCTGAAGGGGTTTCTCCATGCAAATTGATGTGTCAGGCACTCCCTCAGGCCTATGGACCAACTTACTCAGGACAAGCTAGGCTGTGTTGGGTTATAAGACCTGTGCTAGTGGTGTCGTCCTTGATCCCTGTCCACCATGATTGCGATTGTCCACACAACGAAGCGCCTGGTGGTTCCTTGAGAGTCGCCTGTTGTGCTGTGATTCTTCTCGTTTTACTTATCGGCCTGGCGCCGTCTCCGGGCGTGGCAGAGGACCTCTCTGACCTGCAAGAACTCGTCGATGAGGCTCGACTGACGTTCGAGCATTTTGTTCGCCACCCCGATCTCGACTGGCTGCGTTCACACCTCAACGGGGCCAAGGGGCTTCTGATCCTGCCTGCGGTGACGAAGGCCGGGTACGTTGTGGGAGCCACGCATGCGGCCGGACTCTTTCTGGTGAGGGATGATGAGACCAACCGCTGGAGTGAACCGGCTTTTTACAGGGTGGTTGGGGGCAGCGTCGGGATCCAGATCGGCATTGCGCGATCAGAGGCAGTAGTACTCGTGATGACGGAACGGGGCAAGCAATCGTTGCTGAGCAGCACCCTCATCTTCGGCCCCGGCCTGACCGTCGCCGTCGGGCCCCTTGGTCGCTCGATCAGCGGCGGGATCTCACCGTCACTTGCAGCGGACTTCGTGACCTATTCCAGCTCCAGTGGCGCAATGGCAGGCCTGACGCTTGGCGGCATGGTCGTGGCGGTGAGAGATGAGGCCCATGCACTCTACTATGGAAAGCCGGTGACCCCGTCGGACATCCTGGTCGCGGGCACAGCCTACAATTGGTATTCCGCGCGCCTCAGGAAGGCGCTGACGCGCGCGACGGGGGGCCAATGGGAAGACCGCTAACATGGCCTGCCCTTCTCATTTCAGGCTTCACGATGGTCACGCTTCTCTTCCTGCCATCCTGTGCGCCGCTACTGCCGCTGCAGACTGAGCCGGTGTTCGCCCCGTCGTCTGCGGAGGCGATCCCTGAGTCCTTCACGGTCGTGACGTGGAACGTGTGGCACGGGCTCGACACGGGTGAGTTTTGGGTGACGCCCGCCGAGTCACCGGAGGAGAATCAGGCTCGCTTGCAGCACCAGGTTGCGCAACTCGCGGCAGAACGACCAGATGTAATTTTCCTGCAGGAGGTCAACCCCCTTCCTGATAGGGCCCTCGCCTATGTGGAGGCCCTCAAGGCGAAGGGCTTGCCCTACCGGCAGGTGCATCAGGTGGATGCCTGCGGGATACGCCGCGGCGGCGGATCAGGCTTGATCCCCGGTCTCAATAACGGCCTGGTCATTCTGGCAAAAGAGGAGTTGCAATTACAGAAGCTGGACGGGCTGAAGCTGAGTGGAGATCTGGGACAATGCGAGAGCAGGTCGGGCTATCAACTCGAAGAGTTGCGATACGGTCTTATTGCCGAGATCACGGTGCCAGGCACCACCATGAAGTATCTGGTGGTGAGCGTCCACCTGCACTCAGGCTTTGAGGCCGGGACTCCATTCTTGTCTCAGGTTGGCGTTCTGTACGAGCAGGGACGGTTCGCGCGCTATCCCTGGCTCCAATGGAATATCGAGCAGAGCCGCTTGCGGCGCATCGGTGAGCTGGATGTATTGATGCGAGACTTATACCGGCGCAGCCGGGAGAACCGGTATGCGGGAATCGTGATCGGCGGGGACTTTAACTTCGAGTCCGATTTTCTAGAATATGAGGAGGCCGTCATGCTACGGCTGCACGATACCTATACCTCCGCGACGCACACGGGTGACTTCTCCACCGCGGATCCGATGAGGAACGCCCGCATTGATCCTCGTGCGAGCCTCGTGACGCCCAAGGAGCTGGAGCGCGAGATTGCCGGCGAATCAGAAGAGGCTCAGGAGGCAATTCGCGCCGCCTACCGGACAGAAATGGCCAGGCCGAGGCGGATTGATTATCTCTTCGTCAACGCCTTTTTTCCTGACCACTGCCTTCGACAAGAGCTGTTTGGCACGGGAACGAATGCCGCCGGTTTCCCGGCATCGGACCATTTCGGTATCCTGAGCCGCTATACTCGTGACCGGGCGCCGTGCCGACAACAGGCACGGCCGGCGGACCCGGCATCTTCCGTGGCCCCGGGAGCCCGGTGATTCTCCCGTTGTTCTCTTGGGACAAGGGTGCCCGGAACACATGACGCATTGAAGGCGTACTATCACTCGATGTGCCGGACCTGCAAGTCATTCGTCCCTGATGGTATGCTTCAGGGTCATCGACAGACCTAAGGTCATATCCATACTTTTGAAAGGGAATCATGGCCATGAATCTGACGCGTTGCATTATCGGAATCTCGTTGGGTGTCGTCCTGTTCGTGGGTGCCGGCCTTGCGGCAGAACCAGCTGAGGTGGAAAAGTTCGTGAAGGCCCGCATCGATATCGGCGAGATGATGATGAACTACTTTCAAGGTGGAGAACGGTACAAGGAAGGGCAGCGGCCGTCGCCTGAGCAGATGAAAGAAATGGGCGCGGACATCCACGCAAAACTCGGCAAGCTGTTGGCGAAGTATGATCTGACGGTCGAGGAGTATCGAAAGCGCAGCCCAGAGATCTTCGCCGATGAGGCGGCGATCAAGGGCTATCTCAACGAGCATCAAGACCTAAAGGCACGATACGATGCGCTTCCGCTGGATCGGATGGGACGCGGTGGCAGCACCGGGCGAGGGTACTAGCAGGCTGCTGATTTTCGCGCGAGGAATGAGAAGCGTGGGCAAAGAGAGTGAGGGGGAGTGGCCAGGCTGTCCTTCACTGCGCGCATCGAACGAGCACAGTTTCACCGTGCGCGTTCTGCAAGCAAGAATGGCACCTGGCCGCTCCCTCCCCATCCTTCGGAGGCCGCGCGTTGCACGAGCACAGGAGACCGTCTAGACTGCGCGCGCGCATTTCATCATTGCGGATCATCGCTGGAGTCGCAGAGTTCTAGGTGATCATGGTCTAGTTTCTGGGGAGGTCTCAGAAACAACGGCACCTCAACTTGACCCCAATTCCCGCTATCACATCGGTTGCATGCGATTAGTCGTACATGCTACGAAGGCTGATAATATGAGCTTGTCACCGCTTCATCTGTCAATCGTTGTACCAACTTTTAACGAGAGTCAGAACGTCCAAGAGTTGCTGCGCCGCCTCGAAGCAACGCTTGGCATGACAGGATGGGAGATCATCTTCGTCGATGATAACTCGCCCGATGGGACGGCAGCTGTTGTGCGCGACATCGCACGGGCCAACCCCCGCGTCCGTTGCCTGCAGCGTATTGGCAGGCGAGGATTGTCTTCGGCATGTATTGAGGGCATGCTGGCCGTTTCGGCGCCCACCATTGCAGTGATGGATGCCGATTTGCAACATGATGAGACTGTTTTGCCGAAAATGCTTGCCGAGATCGAGCACGGCGGGGCGGATGTGGCGATAGGAACCCGGTATTCCGCGGGCGGCAGTACGGGTGACTGGAACGGGTCTCGCAAGGCAATGAGTCGACTTGCGACAACAGCGAGCCGCATGATACTCAAACAGTCCGTCTCGGATCCGATGAGTGGGTTTTTCATGCTGAAGCGGAAGGTGCTGGATTCGACCGTCCACCATCTCTCAGGTTTAGGCTTCAAAATCCTTCTCGACATCCTCGCAACTGCCAGGCAGCCCCTACGCGTGGCGGAAGTGCCCTACCACTTCCGTGATCGCTTTGCTGGTGAAAGCAAACTGGATGAAATGGTCATCTGGGAGTACGGCATGTTGCTGGCCGACAAGACGATCGGTCGCTTCGTGCCCGTGCGCTTCCTAACATTTTCAATCGTCGGCGGCCTAGGCGTATTCGTCCACATGGCCGTATTGAGTTTCGCGTTACAGGGGCTGGACTCGGGCTTTGCAACTGCCCAGTCTGTCGCCACAGTCACCGCGATGACGTTTAACTTCGCGCTCAATAACGTCTTAACTTATCGTGACTTGCGATTAGGGGGGTGGGCATGGTTCAAAGGGCTCTTGAGCTTCATGCTCGCCTGCAGCATAGGCGCTCTCGCCAACGTCGGCATCGCCACCTATTTGTTTGAAAACCGTACGCAGTGGATGCTCGCGGCACTCGCTGGCGTACTGGTTAGTGCTGTTTGGAACTATGCTGTGTCCCAGATCTATACGTGGGGTAAACGTAGGTAGAGGTGTGCGCATCGGCGTCTGGGATTGCTGGGATTGCTGCAAAAAAACCAGTACACTGCTGGGAACGCTGGATAAAAGCGCAGCTTCCGAAAGACTTCCGAACTAAATTTGGCCCGCGCTGGAGTGCGCTAGGCAATCCTGTCAACGAGACCTTCTGGAAGCAGGCCGAGGTGCTCAAGTGGCTGCTGAGCCCTGGTTACCTACCTGAGTTCGCCACATTGGATACAATAGTTAGGACCAGTTTGGAACGTCGCACGGTGACAATCATCTTCTGGATTCTAGCTCTCGCAACAGGAAGTCTCAGAGCTTGGGCGACACGGTATGAAGTAGATCCCGACACGATCTCGTATCTGGACATGGCAGATGCCTACTTGCGCGGCGACTGGTCTATGGCCTTGAATGGCCAGTGGAATCCTTTCTACGCATGGCTTCTCTGTTTGATGCAACTGTTGGTTAAGCCCGATCCGTTCTGGGAATTTCCCGCTGTTATGGGGTTGAATTTTGTGATCTATGTGGTGGGGCTCCCTTGTCTCCATTTTTTTCTTCGCCAGCTGTCATATTACACTAGAAAGCTTAACGCTCAACCGGGATTGCATGGGATCGCTCTCATGCCGCCTTGGGCGTTATTTGCCTTTGGCTACCTCTTGTATATTTGGACTTCACTGGATTTGATTAGTTCTCAGGGCGCGGATCTGTGCATCGCTAACTTTCTCTATTTGGCCTTCGGTTTGTTATTGTGGATTGGCACGGAGCCCACGCGTTGGCGGCCCTTTGTCCTCTTAGGTCTGGTCCTTGGGTTCGGTTACCTGACCAAGGCCATCATGTTCCCGTTGACTTTTGTTTTTCTCGTCATCAGCGTGTGTTTGGGGGAAGGCCTAAGGAAAACTTTGGCGAGGGGGATGGTTGCCTTCTTGCTTTTTGCTGTCGTGGCCGGTCCCTTCATTGCTGCCCTGTCGGAATCCAGAGGGAGGTTTACGTACAGCGACACGGGTAAGTATAATTATGCTCTTTTTATTTGCATGGGTCCGCCTCTCCAATATCCCTGGATTCCTCCGTATTTTCATTGGCAAGGCGACATTCCTAATTGCGGTACGCCCAGTCATCCCATAAGGAGAATATACGCTACGCCAGCGGTCTATGAATTTGGTACTCCATTCCACGCTACGTACGGTGATCTTTCCTCGGTTTGAGCTAGCCCCACTTTCGTGGACACCTCAAAAAGGGGACAATGGTCCCCGGGAGGTGTCCGATGGCGAAGCGACAACAATTCACCAAAGAGTTGAAATTGGAAGCCGTCCGGCTGTGGAAATCATCGGGCCGCCCCGCGGTGACCGTTGCGCGTGAATTGGCGCAACCATCTGTATAAGTGGCACCAGGAACTAGAGACGCACGGCGAGGCCGCCTTCCCGGGCAAGGGCGGTTGCGCCCACAGGACCGATGAACTCACTCGGTTGCGACGGGAGAATGCTCGTCTCCGAGAGGAGCGCGACATTTTAAAAAAAGCTGCGGAATTCTTTGCGCGGGAGTCGCCATGAGCTATCGCTTCATCCATGCGCATCGGACCGAGCACCACATTCTGATCGTGCGCGCTCCGGGAGCAAGGGATCAGCACGGGTGTCGTTCCTTATCTTTTTTGTCCTGCCAGAATGATATGATAGGGCAGTTCCGCAGAGTCAATTTCTTATCCATACTTTTGAAAAGGAGTCCATAGACATGAATCTGGCGCGCGGCATCATCGGAATCTCGTTGGGGGTCCTGCTGTTCTCGGGTGTCGGCCTTGCAGCAGAACCGGCTGAGGTGGACAAGTTCGTGATGGTCCGCATCGATATCGGCGAGATGATGATGAACTACTTTCAAGGTGGAGAACGGTACAAGGAAGGGCAGCGGCCGTCGCCTGAGCAGATAAAAGAAATGGGCGCGGACATCCACGCAAAACTCGGCAAGCTGTTGGCGATGTATGATCTGACGGTCGAGGAGTATCGAAAACGCAGCCCGGAGATCTTCGCCGATGAAGCGGCGATCAAGGGCTATCTCAACGAGCATCAAGACCTAAAGGCACGATACGATGCGCTTCCGCTGGATCGGATGGGACGCGGTGGCAGCACCGGGCGAGGGTACTAGACAGGATTATTCAAAAGCGTTTTTTCGTAGTTGCGGATTCGCTTCTCTTGCACGTGAAGCGTCGTTCGTAGAGCGTCAAACGACAGTAACCGTAATGCTCAATGTTGAATGTTGAATGTTCGATTGAACATCGAGAATTACGCATTGAACATTCCTTGGAAATACGAGATACGCTTTACGATGAACGCGCTCTCGGGGGGATTTCGCGACGAACCGTTATGAATCATGCGAGCTAGGGAGTGCCCAGCCTGTCCTTCACCGCGCCCATCCACTCGTACACTCTTTCCCAGTTCAAAGCCCAGCCAAGCAAGGGCGTGAGGAGCTTTTGGCTGCGGCCGTCGAGCGAGGCCCTTCAAATCGACTCTGAAAACTCTTATGAAGCAAAGACTTACAACGAAAATACGATGAAAGAAATGATATTTCATGCCATGAAAATCAATCAGTTAAGCGTGAGGTACCACTAGTGGAACCTCACGCTGTTCGTTTTCCAGTACCGCCCTTTGATTTCTTCAAGATACTTCCTCACACACAATCCCATTGTTCGAACATGATGCCTCAACGAACAGAATTTCCTGTAATGGAATGGTCGAGCTTTCTGCGAGGACGACATAGACATGAGAGGAAGCTCTATGATTCAATTTGCTGGTCTAGAGAGTGTTGACAAGCCTATGGACCGGATTGAGAGAAACTATCGAGCCCTCTTGGCTGTCGCTGTGGTGCTCAATTCGCAGCGGGATATGCACAGCCTATGGGAAGCGATTACAGCCGAGATCACCAAGGTCATTCCGTGGGCACGAGCGTCTGTCACCCAGTACGATCGTGAGGCCGACGGGTTCAGGTTTTATGTCCTCGCAACGACGTTGGCGCAGGTGGTGCTACAACGCGATGCCATTGTTCCACGTATGGGAAGCGGGATGGGTTGGGCGTACGATCATAAAACGGTACACATCCGTCCTGACCTGAAACGGGATCAAGTTTTCCTTGAAGACAAATGGTACGTGCAAGAAGGCCTTGGACGAATGATCAATCTGCCTCTTCTCGTGCGAGACAAGTGTCTCGGCATTCTCAATATCGGCAGTATAGAGTCGGGTGCTCCCGATCCAGGAGACCTCGAGTTTCTGACACAAGTGGCGATGCAGATCGCCTCTGCGATCGATCATGTCCAAGCGTACGAACAGATCGATCGACTGCGAGACCAACTTGCCAAGGAAAACGTCTACCTCACCGAAGAACTGAAGCTCATGAAGAACGTGGACTCATTGGTGGGGCAGAGCTTGGCCTTTCGGCATGTAATAGGCCTGGCACGCGACGTGGCGCCCACTCCGACGACCGTGTTCATTACGGGTGAAACGGGAACTGGCAAGGAACTGATTGCTCAAGCGATCCATGATTGGAGCCCGCGGCACGCGAAACCTATGGTTCGGGTCAATTGCGCCGCCTTTCCGGCAGGGTTGGTCGAAAGTGAATTGTTTGGCCATGAACGGGGCGCGTTCACCGGGGCCGACCGCGCACGCGAAGGCCGATTTGAGCTGGCCCATGGTGGAACCCTCTTCTTGGATGAAATTGGTGAAATGCCGTTGGAGACACAGGCCAAGTTGCTACGAGTCTTACAAGATGGCGTGGTGGATCGTCTGGGTGGGAAACAGCCCGTTCGTGTTGATGTTCGCGTGATCGCCGCTACCAATCGCAACTTGCCTGCTGCCGTCAAAGCCGGCGCATTTCGCGCCGATCTCTTTTATCGTCTGAATGTCTTTCCTATCGGCTTGCCTCCACTCAGGAATCGCCCGGAGGATATCCCCATATTGGCGCGACATTTCCTGAAACAATACTGCGTGAAACTCGGCCGTTCGTGCAAGGATATTGACCAGGAATCTCTAGAACGGTTGATTCACTACACCTGGCCTGGCAATGTCCGTGAACTGGAAAATGTGATTGAGCGAGCGATGATTCTCTCTCATGACCCTGTGTTGCGGATCGACGAACATGTCTTGGGTTCGCAGGACTCCTCCTTCACTGCGTTACCACCAGCGAGCCTCAAAGATCTCGAACAACGGCACATTCTGCAGACCCTCACACTGACAAATTGGCACATCGAAGGTTCCGATGGAGCGGCTATGCGCTTGGGGATACCTCCCAGCACGTTGCGTAGCCGGATGAAGCAGTTTGGGATGAAGCGACCGCCTGCTAGCTGAAGAAACAGAATATCCTTCCCGCACTATTTCTCTCTACATCACTCAGAAGAGGCCGCCCACGCTCAGTCGTGGGCTGACCCACGACTGGCCGCGACCCACCGTGGAATATCAGCGGTCCTCTTCACTTGCTCATATAGGCGAACGTAAGGACACCTAGCATTCCAATGGGTTGCGACCGAGCGGTTGAAAAGAGTTCGAGCGGCATGGCCCATGCACAGTAGACTCTGCACGCACAATTCAACTCATCATTTGGGGTGAGTAAGGATTGTAACTGTTCCCAGAAAGGAGAAACACCATGATGGCTGTCACGGTCCTCGATGCCTTGCTGTACGGGGGAATCTTGATTATTAGTTGGTTGGGAATCTGGGCATGGTCGCAGGGATGTGATTCTTAAAAAGGTTCGGCAGCGCGCTGGAGAGGGCGGGTTGCCATCTGAGTAACTATGAGGCGGCTGGATAAATGAAGATGGGCTACTCAATCAGACAAAGGTTCCGATACGACTTCACAAGCGTACCGAGCACACCTGGACCGACGTAATCATCTGATGGAAATCGCAGCACTCGAGGCACTGGTGCCGGCGAAACTCGTCAATATGAGGGAAAAGAAAGGAAGGGTAGCAGACATGAGCAGCAGCGAACTGTATTTGGTAGTCAACTATTTTGCGTCCTACTTTCCGGTAGTCATGGTGGGGGTGGCGCTGGCGATCACCACTTGTTGCATTAACGCCGTGGGGTCGCGTCGTACCGGATAGGCGAGCGCGATAGAAACCATTCATGCGCAGTGTGACGAGGACAGAGAAGTTCGATGGGACAGGGTCAAGATGAGAGAACTTTCTCGCCTTCATCAACGACTGAGGTGCTCCGGCGCAGGACCGTCTCGCTTTTGGGCGTAGGCCTTGGCTGCGGCGGACTGGTTCACGGAGAGAGGAGTGCTCATCGTGATTCGATCACGCGTGAGGCATACTTCATCCGGGGTTCGCAGGCGATTCATGTTGGTACATTACGTACCTTCGAGGGAAAGGCTTCAAGACAGACAGAAAGAGTCACCTTCTTTTAGGAATCTGAGAGCTGGAGTTCAACCGTACATCGGTGGAGGGCTTTATGAGCAAGATACATCAGTCTATGGCAGCGTTGGTCCTCGCGCTCGTTGGCCTGGTGGGCTGTGACTACGAACCGCGAGCAGTCGGAGATGCGAATCCGGCCCGTGTGGCGGAGATGAAGCAGGCCCTTCGCGATCTCTGGGTCGGGCACATCTTTTGGGTTCGGCACGTCGTGTCGAATATCGCGACGAATGATCTGGCGGAGCGAGATGCTGCCGAGAAGGAAGTCGTGGCCAATACGAAACAGATCGCAAGCACCATGACACCGTTTTACGGTGAAGCCGCGTCGGAGAAACTCTTCAGTCTGCTGGACCTCAACATTGGCGCAGTTAGAGAATACTCGGAAGCAACAGTCGCGGGGAATAAGCGTCAGCAGGATGCCGCGCTTGCCCGCCTGGCGTCCAATGCAGACAACTTCGCCGATTTCTTTAGCCATCTCAATCCCTACCTGCCGAAAGACACTGTTCGGGGCCTGATCGCGGCGCATGGAGCCCACCATGTCCTTCAGATCAACCAGTATAAGGGAAAGGAGTATGCGCACCTAGGGGCAACCTGGCCGATGATGCGACAACACGTCTATGTCATTGCGGATACGTTGACGACGGCGTTGGTGAAGCAGTTTCCAAGCAAGTTCTCATGACTGGTGAGTGACGTCGTTGCCAATATCGATTCCGAGGGAAGAACACATCGTGATACGCGGCCTCGCTTGAGGTTTGACCTTTTCAGGGCGCGCGCTCCGGGAGCAAAGAAAGCTCCTCACGTCATTGCGACGCACCTTCATTGACTCCTCCCTATCCCCTCCATATAATGCCGCCCGACAGTAGGTTTTGACTGCCTTTCCACACAGTTATGACTTCTTTCTCCAAGGCATCATTGTCGGAAAAATGGGATAAGGTCCGTGCGGAAATTTCCCATGCCTTTTCGACCAAATCCGGGGTCGAGGTGTTCACGATCGAAGACCTCGCGCTGCTTGAACGGGTGGCTGATGCGGTGGTGAAACGGGGCATGACTGCTCCTGCCACGGTATTTCTGGAATCTCTCGGTCCCATGAACTTTCTCGGTAGTCAGGCGCTGTATTTCCTGACCCCGATCGTTGAATGGGCGTTTAACGCGAAGGAGGTCGAGCAAGTGGCTCGGTTGCTTGAACGACGCGAGACGATCTCCCGTCTCATCACGATCATTGACACGAAGTCTGCCCCCCAGGCTCCTCAAGGAGCCTCCGCTCGATGAGTGTGGCGAGTCCAGCACCCATCAAGCCGGTGATCACCCATCCCCTCAATGTCATCGTGGCCACCGACTGTGGCAGCACCACGACCAAAGCCATTCTGATCGAGAAGGTCGGCGACGAATACCGGCAAACCTCTCGCGGTGAAGCACCGACGACGGTGGAAGCGCCGTTCGAAGATGTGACGCGCGGGGTGCTGAACGCGATTGCGGAAATTGAAGAACTCTCCGGCCGGAAAATCCTCGATGGTGACAAGATTCTTACGCCCAACCGTGCGGCCCAGGGTGATCCGAAGACGGGCGTGGATATCTATATTTCTACCAGCAGCGCGGGTGGCGGCTTGCAAATGATGGTGACCGGGGTGGTGCAGAATATGACGGGTGAAAGCGCGCAACGGGCCGCGCTCGGGGCGGGCGCCATTGTCATCGATGTGTTGGCGTCGAACGATGGCCGTCTGCCGCATGAAAAGATCGAGCGCATTCGTACAATGCGACCGGACATGATCTTGATGTCCGGCGGGACGGACGGGGGGGCAGTCACCCATGTGGTCGAGATGGCGGAGTACATTTCGGCAGCGGAGCCACGTCCCCGGTTCGGGGCCACATACAAGCTCCCGTTGATTTACGCGGGAAACAAAGACGCGCAGCCGCAAGTAAAGAAGATCCTGGGCGAGAAAGCCGCGCTGGTGCTGACCGATAACATTCGTCCGGTGTTGGAACGGGAGAATCTCGCGCCCGCGCGAAACAAAATTCACGACCTGTTTCTCGAACATGTCATGCAGCAAGCGCCGGGCTACAAGAAACTGATCGAGATGGCCGGTGCGCCGATCATGCCGACGCCGGCGGCGGTCGGCGTGATCATGGAAACGATCGCCAAGCGGGAGCATCTGAACTTGATCGGGGTGGATATCGGCGGCGCGACCACGGACGTGTTCTCGGTCTTCGAGGGACTCTTCAATCGGACCGTCAGCGCGAATCTCGGGATGTCGTACAGTATTTCCAATGTGCTGGCGGAGGCAGGGCTCGCCAATATCATGCGCTGGGTGCCGTTCTCGATCGACGAACAGACGCTCCGCAACCGGATCAAGAATAAGATGGTCCGGCCAACGACGATTCCGCAGACGTTGGATGAGCTGCAGATCGAACATGCGATTGCCCGCGAGGCGCTCCGGCTCGCCTTGATCCATCACAAATCCCTGGCGACGGCCCTCAAGGGGGTACAGCAGGAGCGCACGATCTCGGATGTGTTCGAGCAGCAGCAGTCCGGCAAGACGCTGATCGATATGCTCAAGCTCGATTTGATTGTCGGGAGCGGCGGGATTCTGTCCCATGCGCCGCGCCGCGTGCAATCGATGCTGATGATGGTGGATGCCTATGAACCGCTCGGGGTGACGAGGCTCTCGGTGGATAGTATCTTCATGATGCCGCATCTGGGCTTGCTCTCGACGATCAATGAGAAGGCGGCGACCGATGTCTTCGTCCGTGATTGCATGGTCTACCTGGGGACCTGTGTCGCACCGATCGGGCAGGGGAAGGACGGGGAACGGTGCGCGGACTATGCCATCACCTTCCCGGATGGTCGAGTGGACAAAGGGCTACTCTCGTTCGGCGATCTGCGGCTGGTTCCACTGGCCAGTGGGCAGAAGGCTTCGATCACAATCCAGCCGGCAAAACAGGTGAACCTCGGGGCAGGGGCGGGAGTCGCGATCACGCGAGAGGTGCAAGGCGGTGTGGTGGGACTCTTGCTCGATGGGCGCGGGCGTCCGTTGCAGTTGCCGACCGACCACGCGGCCAGAGTGGCGGCGCTCACAAAATGGTATCAGGCCGTCGGATTGTACCCGACGACCTGACACTCAGTTCTGAGTTCTAAGTTCTGAGTGCTGAGTTCTAGGGGACCTGTTACGGGCAGCAATTGATAATTCAGCACTAAACTCAAAACTCATAATTCAGAACTCAGAACTTATCATTTATGTATATATGGCCCATTCCTACACCCCAGGCTTAACCGTCACAGAGCAGGCCGTGGTCCGTCGTCGACGGATGTTGTCGCTGCCTGGCAGCGTGCTGGTCACAACCGGGGAGACCGTGCGCGCAAATCAGGCGGTGGCTCGTGCGGAATTGCCCGGGAAGGTCTATCCCCTGAATCTCGCCAATCAGCTGGGCGTAGCGCCGGACGAGATCCATGAATACTTGATCAAGAAGGCCGGCGACCCGGTGCAGAAGGACGAGATCCTGGCCGAGAACAAGCCACTCATCAAGTGGCTGAAGACGGAAGTCCTCTCGCCGATCACCGGTGTCGTGGAATCTGTGTCTCCCGTCACAGGGCAGGTTCTGTTGCGAGAGCCGCCGCGCGTGCTGGAGTTGTTGGGCTATGTCGACGGGCGCATTGTCGAGGTGATTCCGCAGCAAGGTGTCGTGGTCGAGACGGATTGCAGTCTGGTGCAGGGCATCTTCGGCATCGGCGGTGAAACCTGGGGCGAGATTGTGATCGCGGTGACGTCGCCGGACGAAGTGCTCACGCCTCGTCACCTCACCGCAGACATGAAAGGCAAGGTCGTCGTAGGCGGCTCCTCTATCTCTTCGGACGCGCTGGCTCGCGCGAAAGAGGTGGGGGTTGCGGGCTTGGTTATTGGCGGCATTCATGATAAGGATTTGCGCGCACTTCTGGGCTACGACCTGGGTGTGGCCATCACGGGCACGGAACAGGTCGGCTTGACCCTGATTCTCACCGAAGGGTTCGGCGCCATCCCCATGGCCGGCAAAACATTCGCACTTCTCTCCGCTCATGCAGGACAACCGGCTTCTATTTCAGGCGCCACGCAAATTCGAGCCGGCGTCATTCGACCGGAGATCATCATTCCCAAAAGCGCAGGCGCATCGGGCGGTCACGGCGTGGCAACCGTTCCACAGCGGGAAGGCATCCGGATCGGCGACCAGGTTCGCGTCATTCGAGACCCGTTGTTTGGGAAGATCGGCGAAGTCGCGAGTTTGCCGTCCGATCTCCAGAAGATTCCGACCGAGAGTGTCGTGCGCGTGATGGAAGTCCGCTTTGCCGACAGCAGCACGGCCATGATCCCGCGCGCGAATATCGAATTGATCGAAGGAGCCTAGTGCGCGTGAAACGTGAAACGTTAAACGTGATACGCCGAGGAGGTCAGGTCCGAGTGGCAGCGTTCGTCCTGCTCGTGGCTGTTCTGAGTCAGCCATGGTTGACGGTGTTTGCTCAAGCTGACGCGCAGACGAAGAAGACTCTCGCTCCCCCGCAAGATGTTCGTGCGTTCGATACACCGAGCGATGGAGGCGGCAGCCTGACTTTAATCTGGTCGCCCGCTCCCTACGATAGTGCCGCAACCAAGTATCAGGTCTTACTCAGCGAGGAAACCACGGTGCAGGATCCGGCTGCGATGAAAGTCGTGGCGGAGTTCCCTGTAAACCAGCACTATGTCCGTGAATCCAAGTGGCCCTGGTGGACGAGTCCGACGACTGGAGACCAGCACCAGTTCACGCTGAGGAATGGGCGGGGGATCGAACTCAAGGACGGGACCGTCTACAGCATCACTGTGGCTGTCGTGCTGAATGACGAACGTGTAATCGCCACGCCGGTGCAGGCGACGCCGCAACCGAACTGGATGAACTGGAATCAGATAAATAATCTCTTGCTGGCGCTCCTGTTCGGCGGCATCGTGTTCTACGCCATTAGTACAGCCAGAAAGCGGGAGATCTTCCTCCGGCGCATTCCGGGCCTCGATGCTGTGGATGAGGCCATCGGCCGCGCGACCGAGTTGGGCAAGCCGATTCTCTACCTGACCGGCGCCCATGACATGAGTGATCCCTCAACCATTGCCGCGGCGGTCATTCTCGGGCGCGTGGCCAAACGCACGGCAGCCTATGAGACCGATTTGCTCGTGCCGCATCGCGATCCGATTACCATGGCTGTCTGCCAGGAAATTACCAAACAGGCCTACTTGGAAGCAGGCAAGCCCGATCTCTACAAGGACGATTCGAATTTCTTCATTACGTCGGATCAATTCAGCTACACCGCGGCAGTGGACGGCATCATGCTGCGCAAAAAACCGGCAGCGAATTTCTTTATGGGGGCGTACTTCGCCGAAGCGTTGCTGTTGACCGAAACAGGCGCGAGCACCGGCGCGATCCAAATCGCCGGGACGGACTCCGATCACCAGCTCCCGTTCTTCGTCACCACCTGTGACTACACCTTGATCGGGGAGGAGCTCTACGCCGCCAGCGCCTATCTCTCCAGAGAACCGGTTCAGGTCGGCACGCTCCGCGGACAAGACATCGGCAAGGCGCTCATCCTCGGCGTCCTCGGCATCGGGACCATACTGGCTACCCTCGGGGTCATGCTCGATGCGCAGTGGCCACAATTATTTCTGGACCTGTTCAAAGACGTGAAATGATCTTCTTTCGACGACAGGTCCCGCTCCTGATCACGCTCATCACCGGCATTGTATTTGCGGCGCAATATTATGTGCCGCACCCGGCATCGGAGCAGATGCTGACCTCCGTCACCAAGTGGCTCCAGATCATCGGCGGGTTCGCGCTGGTGCTGGGCGTCAGCAGCCTGTTCCACGTCCATGCCATCAAGATCCGGCGCAAAGAAGCGGGATGGGGCTATAGCTTCGTCCTCTATGTCAGCATGCTGGGCACCATTGCGGTCGGCCTGTGGGCGAACGGCAAGGAAGCCGTCGACGGCACCATGACGGCCTTTGGGTGGATCTATAACTTCATGATGGTCCCGCTGCAGGGGACCATGTTCGCCATCCTCGCGTTCTTCATCGCTTCGGCAGCCTATCGGTCATTCCGCGCACGGAGTCGCGAGGCGGCGGTGCTGCTCATTGCGGCGGTGATCGTCATGATGGGCCGCGTCCCGCTCGGAGAATATCTGGTCCCGCTCAGCGGCGACCTGTCTCAGTGGATCTTGAACGTGCTGAACGCGTCGGTGCGTCGTGCGATCCTGATCGGTGTCAGCCTCGGCACGGTCGCGCTCTCCATCAAGATTATCTTCAGCATGGAACGGTCGTATCTCGGAGGAGGAAAAGAATAGCGTAAGGGGTAAGGTGAGAAAAGAAAATTATGAGACATCCACGTATCCCTCCCACCTTACGCCTAACGCCTCACGGGTTGTCGCATGAGCTTCGCTGAACGCATGCTGAAGATCGACCGGCGGATCATCTTTCTGGTGATCGGCTTCTGTACGCTTCTCCCGCTGCTCTACCCGGTTGGTTTGCCGATCAAGATTTCGCCGGAGGTGCGCGGGGTATACGACTACATCGAGTCGCTCCCTGAGGGGTCAGTGTTCCTGCTCTCGCTTGACTTCGATCCGGCGTCGAAGCCCGAGCTGCATCCCCAAGCGATTTCGCTGCTGCGTCATGCCTTCAGGAAGAACCTCCGCGTGATCGCGATGACGCTCTGGGTCTCCGGCACAGGCATGGCCGACCAGGTCCTCACACAGGTCGCCCGCGAGATGGGCAAGGAGAGTGGAAAGGATTATGTGTTTCTCGGGTGGAGCCCCGGCGGGACCGCCGTCATCATCAACATGGGGCAGGACCTCTATGAGGCTTTCCCAGCCGACTACAACGGCAAACCCACGAAGGGGTTACCAGTACTGCAAGGCATCGCCAACCTGCGCGATGTGAACTATGCCGTGAGCCTGGGCGCCGGCAATCCAGGTGTGGAAGCCTGGTATGTCTTCGGCAAGGACAAATACAAGTTCGAACTCGGCGGCGGCTGCACGGGCGTCATGGCGCCGGGGCTGTATCCGTTGTTGCGGAGCGGGCAGATCAACGGCCTGATCGGTGGCCTGCGGGGCGCGGCGGAATACGAAAGCCTCATTGGCCAGAAGGGCAAGGCCGTCGCTGGCATGGATGCGCAATCGGCCACCCATCTTGCGATCATCGTGCTGGTCATCATCTGTAACCTGTTCTATCTGTCGTTGCGCAACCGTGCACGACAACAGGGCCAGGCGGGGGCATAACGGACGATGCCGATTGAAACGATCATCGGGGCGTGGGTGGCGACGGGGTTGACCCTCTTCATTTTCACGTTTCTGTATAAGGACAACCCGCTCTTTAAGCTGGCGGAGAATCTCTACGTCGGCGTGTCGGTCGGGTACACGATCGTCAAGACCTACGACACCGTGATCGTGCAGCTCATCTGGAAGCCGATCATCGAGAACGGGGAGTGGACACTCTTGATTCCCGTCGCCATCGGTCTGCTCATGCTCACGCGTTATGTACCAAAGGCGGCCTGGCTGTCACGTTATGCATTCGCCTTCATCGTGGGGGTGGGATCTGGGCTGGCCATTCCGCGAACGATCTCTTCCTTTATTTTGAAACAGATCGAGGATACGGTCCGCCCGCTAATGACGTTGGTACCGGGAGAAGGCGTCACCTTTACCTGGAGCCTCTTGAACCCCGCCAGCAGCCTGAACACCATCATCATCCTGGTTGGTGTCAGCTCCGTGTTGTTCTACTTCTTTTTCTCCGTCGAGCACACGGGGCCAGGCAAGGTCGTGGCCCGGACAGGAATCCTGTTCCTGATGATCGCGTTCGGCGCGGCCTTCGGGTACACAGTGATGGCCCGCATGTCGCTTTTGATTGGGCGATTGACCGATCTCATCGAGTTCACCGATCCTTCCTATGGCTGGCCGAGCCTCTGGCTCTTGGGATTGACCATCCTTACATTGGTGGTGATGGCCCGCCGATCCAGCAGCAAGCAGCCCGAAGAAGAGTAAGTCTGGCTGGTTTATCTCGTCTATCTGGTCTATTTGGTTTATCTGGTTAGTTTCGTTCAACCAAACACACGAGACAGACCGAATAGACCCGAAAGACCAGATAGACACGATAGACCAGACCAACCAGCTCAGCCGTTGCAGCGAGCGCATTCCCGCCGTTACAATGACACTCCAATAGGGAGCGTTATGACTACCACAACCAGTACCACCAAAGACCCCAACCAGTACCCCGCTCTTCGAAATCTGCAATTCTCGCCGATAAAAGAAGGTGAGGAGCAGTACATGGTCCTCTGGGACCCGACAGGACTGAGTAAGGAAAAGCTCGTTCTGCCGCTCAACTATTTTTTCATCATTCAGCATTTCGACGGTGAACATTCGCTGACTGAAATCGGGGCGCTCTATCTCAAACGATTCGGTGAATTTTTCGTTCCCAGCAAGTTGGATCAGCTGGTCTCCGACCTGAATGAGAAACTGTTCTTGGAGGGTCAGCGTGCTGAGGACGCTCGTTGCCTGGCTCGGGAGGCCTATCGGAAGAGCCCGCTGCGCCGCGCATCGTTTGCCGGGCTGGGGTATGAAGCAGACGGAGCGAAATTGAAAAAACAGATCGACGGATTCTTTACGTCGAAAGAAGGACCGGACTTCAAACCATCAGAGCATGCGAGAAAACAGATCAAAGGCCTCGTCGCACCGACCTACGACTTGAAGCAAGCAGGGCCGATCTATGCCTGGGCCTATAAAGAGCTGCAAGATGCAGAGCAGCCGGATCTGTTCGTTATCATCGGCACGGCTTCTGCCGGATTGGACTATGTGTTTGCCGTGACGGATAAGGATTTCGAGACGCCTCTCGGTGTCGTCTCCGTCGACCAACCGATCCTGAGTCAGCTCAAGGCCAAGCTCCCGATCTTCTTTGAAGAGGATCTTTGCCATCAAGCGGAGCAGGCCGTGGAGTTTCAGCTCCCGTTTCTTCAGGAGATCGTGGGGAGCAAGAAGTCGTTCACCATCGTACCGATCTTGAGTTCCTTCTCCGCGGCGAGCCTGGAGGATCCGACTGTTCGCCAATCGGTCGACCAGTTCTTGACCGGGCTTCGAGAGGTACTCGCGCAATCGGGCAGGGCTTACTGCGTGATTGCAGCGGGAGATCTGGCTCATTTGGGCATGCGTTACGGAGACAAGGCGCCTCCGACGGACTTCTCCTTTCATCGCTGCATGCAGTTCGACCTGGAAATGTTGAAGCCGGTGGAGGAGCGACAGCCGGAAGAATTCGCCAACTACATCAGGAAAGAACAGGACCAGCGCCGGATCTCCGGCTTCTCACCCATCTATTCCTTGCTGCGGTTGATCGAGGCGGAGAGTGGGCAGGTCTTACGCTATGACCGCGGGATTACCGATCAGTTCAACTCGACGGTGACGTACGCCACGATGGCTTTCTATTGACGTCTGCTAAAAAAGGGAGCGGGGTAGCTGGGACGATCCCCTTGCTCGCGCAACTCGCGGTCGCGGACTCCCCTCATTGGACGCGCGCAGTTGGAATCATCCCAGCCACCCCTTAGGAAGTGATAGTTCGTTGCGGCCTTGCTGAATAGTCTGTTTGAGCAGCCTATTCGTGCCGTACTCCTTCGAGGCAGCGGGACTGAGCAGGCTTCATTGCGCGCGTCGAACGAGGTTACAAATGATCCCTCCAAGCTCGCTCGTATCGCACTCCCGTGGAATGGCACCCGTGCTGGTCCCATTGCGGCCGTCGAGCGAGGCCCTTCTGAGGGCGCGCGCTCCGGGAGCAGGGGAGTAGCACGGGTGTCGTTCCACACGGCTACTCTTTGACCGTCACCGTCATCGTAATCGGCTCCAGGGGATTGTCACAGTCGTCTCGGGCGGCGGCGACGATCTTGTCCACCACCTCCATGCCCCGGAAGACCTCGCCGAAGACGGTGTAGGTTCGGTCCAGCCCGCTGCTGTCCGCGACACAGATATAGAACTGCGAGCCATTATCGTTGGGGTCCCGCGTGCTGTTGCTCTCGCGTGGGACCTTCGCCATGCCGATCGCGCCTCGCTTATGCGGCCGATCACTGGTTTCCGGATTCAACCAGTAGCCGGGACTGCCAGAACCGTGCAGGGAACGGTCTGGATTCTTGCTCAGCGGATCGCCGCCCTGAATGATGAATCCGGGAACGACGCGATGGAAGGTGGTTCCATCATAAAACCCCATCTTAGCGAGCTTGAGAAAGTTCTCTACGTGACGCGGAGCGTCGTCCGGGTAGAACCGGATCTTGATCTCGCCGAACTTCGTTGTAATGGTGACGCGCGGATCGATTTTTTTAAATTGCATGGCCTATCAACCTAGCAAGGGAGTTCCTTCGGAGGCAAGACCTCCGAAGGAGTTCTGAGTTATGAGTGCTGAGTTATGAGTTTGTCCGATTGGAAGTTGCGGTGAAATCTTCCACCAACTCAGCACTCGTTTCTCAGCACTCAGCACTTTTCTTGTTCCAGTCCCTTACCAGGATCAATCTTGAACCAGATGAGCCCGCCCACGATGGCCACGGTTGCGGCCACGCCTAACGAGACCGGCCAGCCCCACTGATGGGCCAGCCATGGCGTCAGGGTCGGGGAAATCGCGCCGCCGATATTGGCGCCGGTGTTCATGAGCCCCGACAAGGTCCCTGCATGGGCTTTGGACAGATCGGTCGTGGAGGCCCAGAAGGCGCCGACTGTAAAATAGAGCCAGCCTGCGCCGAATGACAGACTGGTGATCGCCATAAAGGGAGAATCGACGACGCCACCCAGTGCAATCGCGCACCCAGCCAGGACCATGCCGGTCATGCCGGCCACAGCCCGTCCGGTGGTGAGACCGTAGCGGGCTGCGAGTCGATCGGTCACCCAGCCGCCCAGGGGACAAAACACCAACATGGCTAGAAAGGGAGCTGAGGCATAGATTCCGCCGCGGAGCACGTCGAATTCCCGGACATTCACGAGATAGAGGTAGAACCAGGACAGATAGACATAGGCGACATAGCCGAGGCAACTGTAGCTGATCACCAACCACCAGATGGTGGGGGTCCGACCGAATGTTCGCCAGGGCACGGCGGTGGTGGCGGCGGTCGGCTCACGCTTGAGCAGGGCCTGTTCACCTGCATTCACCCAGGGATGTTCGTGCGGGTGGTTGCGCGAGAGGAGCCACCAGAGGAGTCCCATCCCTATTCCAAGCAGGCTCGCGAGATAGAACACGGTCTGCCATCCCCAGTTCACCATCACCCAGGCGGCAATGGGCGGGGTCATGGCGGAACCTAATCCGATGCCTCCGATCGCGATCCCGATGCCGAAGCCTCGCGCGTCAGCCGGGAACCAGTTGGTGACGGCGCGATTGAAGGCGGGCAGCGCTACGGCTTCTCCCATCCCCAGGCAGAACCGCACGAGCATCAAAGCTCCGATAATCCCGACGAGGCTCGCGAGCGAGGATGCGGCGACCATGGCCGTCAACGCCGTACAGATCGACCACCAGAGGAGCGCGACGGTGAGCACCACTCGGACTCCCCAGCGATCGGCCAGCCATCCACCGGGAATCTGAAACAGGGCGTAGCCGACAACGAAGGCCGAGAAGACCCAGCCCATCTCTTGATCGGTCATCCCATAGGCCGGCATCATCTGACGCGCGGTCACTGAAATATTGACGCGGTCGATATAGGTCACGACGCTGATGAGAAACAGCAAGGCGAGGATGAGCCAGCGAATCCGTGAGGGGCGAGTCGTCAGTGTGTTCACAAGGTTGAGTCGTGCAGTCTGTCCATCGGGATGCCGGTGCCGGATTATACAGACTCCCGGCTCGGGTCACTACTAGCAGGATGTGGCGAGGCAGCTGGCATGGTCTCTGTGCTCGCGGAACGCGCGGCCTCAGAAGGCCCTCGTTCGACGCGCGCAATGGAGACCACACCAGCCGCCTCGCTAGGAGGGTATTGGGAGGACTGAAGGGAAATTCACAGAAGGATGGGAGAGCGGCCTGATTGGTCTCCTGTGCTCGCAGAGGGCGCACGATCAGAATGTGCTCCATCGATGCGCGCAGTGGGAGACCAATTCAGGCTACCCTCCTGGAGGAGATACGAGCGAGCTTGGATGGACGATTGGTGATACCGGTCATTCAGAAAATGCAGCGCCGCTTCGGCGTCATGTTCGGTATAGAGGGCGACGTCGAGATTGGTATGCGCCAGCGAGAGGCGAAACAGTTCGCACTCGCCGGGGCGGTCTTCGATCAATAGAATGGAGGTGTGCGTCATCATATATAAGATGACATCAGCAGGGAATGTACCGGGCTCGAAGATGAAGAGTCTGAGGATGTAATGCAGGAAGAACAATGAGTTAAGATGCGATAGTTCATTCGATTGGTGATTGTACGGATGACGACGAGAATTGGGGAGAAACTCCAGAGAGGAATGGAGAAATTCCAGAGGGACGGGGAGGGTAACCTGATTGGTCTCCTGTGCTCGCGGAACCCGCGGCCACGAGAAGGCTCGTTCGACGCGCGCAGTGGAGACCCCGACCAGCCGTCGACCGCGTCTGCGGAATAGAAGAGCTCATGGCGCATAAGCCGATAGCTCATGGCTGATGGAGGGAAAAGGAGGGTCGCTTTGCGATCCGATTTAGGCTGGGACGTCGACGTATTCGACTTGGCTGCTGGATGGAGGGATAGGAAGGCCATCTGACTTGAGACCTTCGATATGAAACTCGATGGCTTCTCGGATGAGGGATTCGGTTTCTGCCACGGTGGCGCCGGTGGCAATGCAACCCGGCAAATCGGGAACATACGCTGCGTAGTTTGCAGGTGCTTTCTCGATCACAATGGCGTACCGCATGCTAGTTCGCTCCCTTTTTCACGGCATCAGTGTAGCGTGGTCGTTGCAAGAAACCAAATCTAGCTCTTTGTGGCGGTTAGGTCGTTGACCAAGTTACGGAAGGTATCGTTCTTCATGAAGCGCTGAAAGGACGAGGCCTGGCGTGGATCGGGCATCCCCCCTTCGCCAGGATTCCGGTTTTTGCGATGGATAAACGCCGTCTTGAGCGATTGCATCGCATGATTGAGGTCGTTCATTTCGGCGAACGTACAGGCCAAATTGTAGTGGAACATTGGGTAGGTGGGGTCGGCCTGTATCCCTTGCTCAAACGTGACCTTTGCTTCCTTGAGATGACCGGTCATCCCATAGGCCATACCTAGATTGTCGATCAGGGCGCGCCAAAGGGTTCTATCGAGTTGCGGCTCCACTTTTTCAAGCTCGAACGCTTTCTTATAGGGTGGAATAGCCTGGGCGTATTTGCTTTCCATGTAGAGAGCGTTTCCTATATGGAGCAATTGCCTGCTATCGGGCGGTGGTTCTGGCACCGGCACCGGCGCCAGAACCGGCGCTGGTGTTGGTGCCGGGGTTTGTCTTGTCTCTGAAGGGAGCGGCTGCAAGCGAACGGTTTTGAGAATTGATTGAAAGTGCGGCGCATCGGCTGAGGTGTATTGCACCTTCGAAAGCTGGATGTCGGCATAGACGTTATCTTGTGCCATGCACGCATACACAGTCTTTTGATCCAGCCGGACACCCTGGATCTTGTGAAGGGTATATTCAAGGGTCGGTATCTCGCCGTCGGCGTTGAGATTGATGTCCTGCCCACGGGTAACAATCGGGCCTTTCTGTATCAGTTGAAGCTGTTCCCTGCACCCTTGTGCCGAAGCCTGGGTCGGGACTTTCTCAAGGGTGACAGACACGTGGAGTCCTGTCTTGGGATGTGAGGCCATGAGATAGCGGCGACCGTCGGGTTTTACCTGGTCGATGTCTTTCTTGAAACCTGATAAGTCGATCGAAAGTCCCAGGCCCTTCTCGGGCCATGTCACAAATGTCGGAGGTTCGTTGCTTCCCATAATCGCTTGTGAGGCGCCGGTGGGCCCCGCCGGTAAGAAAAACCACAGGCTGACGGCGCAACCCACGATCACGTCCACAACACCAGGCTGTATTCTTTGGCTCGCCATGTGGTTTCCTCTGATGACAAGATGTGGTTTGTGTATGGTCAGTGTAGGACGTTACCTGCCTCCTCCAAAGGAAAATATTGTTTATGGCATGAGCTAAAAGGAGGACTAAGATAATGGTGGGGATAACGGAACATCTATTGTTCTGATGCCTCAGCCCGCCAGCCGCCATCGCGTCCGGTCCTCGTTGATTGTGATACTCTCTTGAATTGATGACGCACGCTCGCACCATACCGGCCTGGCCGTGATTGCGGTGTTCAAGGTGGTGAAGGGTTTGCTGTTACTCTTGCTCGGGTTGGGCCTTCTGAAATTGGTACATGCTGAGATTGCCACTCTGTTCTCGCTTCTGATCGAAGCGCTTCATTTGAATACCGACTCGCGCCTCATCCATGCCCTGGTTCTGAAAGTAGATGCGCTGCAACCTCATAGTGTGCTGCTGGCGGGGCTCGTCAGTCTGGGCTATGCGGGGATGTTGTTGGTGGAGGGCATTGGGCTGTGGCTGGAGTTCACCTGGGCCGCGTATCTGACGGTGGTGTCGACGAGCCTGCTGCTTCCGTTCGAACTCTACGAGGTCATTGAACAGGTGTCGATTCTTCGGGTCGGCGTGCTGCTGTTGAATCTGGTCATTGTGCTCTACCTTGTCAGCCAATTGAAGAGGCATACCTTGCGCTCACGGGCGAATCTCCCAAGACATGACTCGGTCGCCTGATCGAACAGGGATTTGCTGTAGACTGTACGTCTCTGCTCTGCCACCGCCCACCGCGTCCGGTCCCCGTCGTTTGTGGTCTGTCTGGTTTATCTGGTTAGTCTGATTCAACCAGATAAACGAGATAAACCAAACAAACAAAAGCAACCAGCTGGGCTTCACGTTTCACGAGTTAAGGGTCCCCCTCCTAAGGTAGGATACCGCTTACATTGCCTGCCTCGGTACAATCCGACGTCCCGGAGGCTGTGATGGCGCCACGTCACTATTCTCGAACCTATCATCGGTTCCCGCTTTTCTATCCTGTCATCTTCGGTGGGGCTCCATTTGTCGGCGAAGGCAGGCTGACTAACCTATCGCTGATGGGGTGCTCCGTCATGTGCGATCGAGAGGTTCTCTGCGGCAGTGACGTGCGTGTGAGTGTCCTGCTCCCAAATCAGACGCCGGCGTTGTCAATTGAGCTCGGCACGATCAAATGGGTCCAGGACCATCATTTCGGGGTGGAGTTTCTTCGCCTGCCGCTGGAGGCACGGCAACGTCTGAATAGCACTCTACGAATTGAACTCATCCACATGCTGAAGACCCGTTCGGGCAGAAGCGAATCGCCAGAATTGCTCAATCGGGGAAACTAGGATTTAGTCGTTCGTGAAGCGTCGTTCGTCTCTTCGGTGGGTCTGATCTGAAACGAGATACGAGATACGCGTCACGAGATACGGTGATCTTCCTGGGTACGTTTCATGAGGTACGTACTCATATGGCTGCATGTGTTACGAGGACCGGGGTGGCGCAATGATACGGAATCTGACTTCATCCACAAGGGTATCTGCGGACGTCCGCTCTCCTGCGAACAACCCACAGTTGTAGAGGCCCGCTGTCCATCCAGTTTTTGGAGGGGTCAACATGAAATAGCCGGACTGGTCATTCATGGATGTCAGGACGTGGTCCTGTGCGACGGCGCGTTGCTCTCCAGTCATCTCGGATGTTTCCAAAAAACAGCGTGCTGTGAGGGGCACCGCATCAAATGAGGCCGACACTAGTCCAAAGACCAAGTAGATCTCTGGCTGTGTGGTGGGAAAGCTGTCCCCCGGGTTCAAGGGAATAAATTCATGGGCGCCGGTGGGAAAATCATCCCGCACGACCTTGCTCGCCGGGATCACAAATCGAAACCAACTGAAGTCGGCGTCTCTGCCCATGAGCGACGCCCGCTGGTCCAATGGTTGTTGCGGTTTAAACCGCTCGAAGGCTTTTGCATACAGGTCTTCCTCCGGAAGGGCTGCGGCAGGAGACGAACCGCCGGAGGGGATGTTGTCCATTGCCTCATCAGCCTTCAGCTTTGCCAATTCGGGAACATGGGGGCGCACCTTCTCGAGCCACCGTGCAATTTTATTTTTATCTAACACACGAGTGCCCGGTGGAAGTTGAACATCTTTGTTGTTCTTTTCAAACTCGACGGCCGCGTCATAGAGGGTTTGAAAATGAACGAACGCGTCCTCCCACTGTTCCAACTCCACGAGACATTGGCCCATCCGAAACACCGTATCCGCATAGTCTTCGTCGGTGGGATCGAGGTTGGACATTTTCCCAAACACGGTCAGCGCGTCCTTGCACCGGCCAAGCTGCATGAGGGTCAGTCCTAATTGATAATTGGCTAGAGCATCATTGGGATTGAGGGCCAGCAGCCTTTGATAGATCGGTTCGGCCTCCTGATATCGTCCCGTAGAGAAGAGTCTCCATGCCTCTGCGCGAATGGAGGCCCATTCCTTGCGTTGTGCTCCTGTCATGTCTTTGGTCAGAACGGGATCGAAGCGCCGGCCTCGATCGATGGAGGTTCCATTGATTTGTGAGAGCAGATTCTTGGCAGGGAGTTCCAGCGGAGAACCAGGCGGCAGCCTTGTGCAACACGTATTGCACGTCAGCGTCCGCGCCTTGATAATCCAGGACGTCGAACCGCGCGCGGGCCAAGGCTAATCGCCAGCCGAGCAAATCCGGAACGAGTTCTACGGCCTTCTTGTACGATTCGAGCGATTCCTCAAGGCGATCGAGTTTTCGAAGTTCTTGCGCGAGCCGCAGATGAACCAAGGGATTCTGAACATCGACCTTTGCGATGCGTCCTAACTCGGCGATGGACTCCTCTCCCTGTCCGGACCGAGTCAATACACTCCACTTGGCCCATCGAACATCCAACGCGGTTGGTGTCCTGGCAAGGACCGTCTCATAGGCCTCCACCGCCTCTCGGGGGCCTCGGGATGTGGCAAGAATATCGGCGCGTAATTTCTGGAGCGTGAGTGCCTGAGGGTGGTCTTGAATCCCTTGGTCAAGGATCTCGATGGCAGCGGGTATGGCGCCACTCTCCCATACAGCTTTCGCATGTTCAGCGACTTGCTCCTCTGAACGTAACGATGGATCCTCCGCGAACGCGAAGGGACCCATCGTCAACGTCAACACCAGTGGCACGCCAAGGAGCATGGCGATGGAGTGATATCGTGGCTGGGAGCAAGTGTTGTGCATGGGAAATCGCAAATATCTATTCACGAACATATAGCCATTCTTTGCGAGGTTCACTATACCAAGAAGCCATGTGATGGTGAAATGAACCACCGCATCCGAACTTGAAGAGCTTATGGCATATGGCTAATAGCGTATGGCGTCAAACAAGAGGAAATGGCCGATGGCACAAGCAATCAGGGTTCTCTTTGTTCGTGCTATAGTTCATAGGCTATCAGCCATAGGCTCCGATCTTCGCCATGTTCGACGTCATTCTGTATCAACCGGAAATTCCCCCGAACACCGGCAACATCATCCGACTCTGCGCCAATACCGGCGCAAGGCTTCATCTCGTGAAGCCCCTGGGCTTTTCGCTGGAGGACAAGCAATTGCTGCGGGCAGGACTGGACTATCACGAATTTGCCACGATCACTATCTACGACAGCTGGGCCAAGTGCGCGGAGCGCTTCACGGATCGCCGCCTGTTTGCCGTATCAACCAAAGGTACTCAACGGTTCGACTTGGTGGACTATGTCGCCGGCGATGTCTTTGTGTTTGGTCCGGAAAGCCGTGGGTTGCCGGTTGAGATTCTCGGGGCGGTTGTCGAGCAACAACGAATCCGCTTGCCCATGACATCCGACAGCCGAAGTCTCAATCTCTCCAACACCGTGGCGGTGGTCATCTATGAAGCGTGGCGGCAGCTTGCATTTGGAACGGGTGTGTAGGGGAGAGCAGAGCTGATAGCATATGGCGTATAGCCTATGGCACGAAACAGTAATGCACGGGATTCTCTTTGCTTGTGCGATAAGCCATACGCCATTAGCTCTTAGAGGTCATCCTCTTTAAGGCAGCGGCCGAGTCCCTGCTGTTCAGCGAAGTAGTAGGCATAGTGCATCGCCGCGAGATTGGCGACTCGTTCTTCGGCCTCTTCCCGACTATCCGAATAAATGATCTTGATCCCATATCTCGTTGTCAGGCCATCCAAGAAATCCATCATGCCGTTCTTGTGATATTGACCTAACCGTCCTCCGCCTTTGCTATATTGGATCGTTCCTTCAATCACCAGAAACCGATGTGGGTAGTCCAAGAGCGCTTCGATCTCTTGCAGAAAGGGCGAGCGGTTGTCGGAGGGATTCGAGAAGATCGTGTTGAACTCTTCCACGCGCCGGCGTTCGACACAGAAAATCTCAGGCGCTTCTGCAATGGCATAGTCGCCCGCCGGCAATGTCTGTCGAATGGTTCCGGCGATGCGGACGAGACTCTCAAACTCGTAGGGGAGATGCTCGTGATTGTCGACCAGCATCGTAATGGCCGGCACCATGGTTTTGGGCTGGCCTTGCCGGGAGAGCATCAGGAGCGATTGAGGCCCGCGTGGGTCCTGCCGGGATCGCGGGACTGGTTGCGGACGCGTGTGAGGGGAGGCGTACGATTCGGAAGATGGGCTTGATGGAGGGGCGGGCCGTGCGGGTGGCCTGGTGGAGGACGAGGGTTGCGTCGTCTTGGCATCGTAGCCGGTGCGTGCGATGGGGTCACTGAGGGTTTGATAGGCCTGATTGATGAGCTGTGTCCGGGCTTCCGCCTTGCGGTGCAATGTCGGTGAATGATTAAAGCGATCCGGATGCCAAACTTGGAGCTGTTCATGCCAGGCTTTCTTAATATCGGCAAGCGTGGCGGTAGGTAAAAGTTCGAGGAGCGTGTAATAGTTGGTTGTCTGTCCGTCGCGCATGAGTACTCCGGTGCAAGGAGAAGTGTAGCGAAGTCTTGGAGGGAGATCCAGATTGAAATATCCGTGAATGGAGTGCCAGCACCGGTCCGTCCTCAGCAATTCACCTGATATTGACGTGTAGGTTCTCATCACTAGATACTACCGCCTCTTGTCCCCGACATAGACCGCTGCTGTGAACCATTCACTTCGAATGGCAGTGCCTCCCCCTCAGGCCGTGCCCCTGCAGCGGTCTCAGTGGGAGCAGTATGCGAGCGACACGGGCGGCGTCCGCCAGCCCCCCAGCATGCTTTGATCGCCAGCCACAGCCAGTTGGCACAATGGCCATGGCGCTGGCGTGCGCCAAGCAGAAGAAGTAGCAAGCCGCGTGGCTTGTCTTTAGCTCGCATTATTCATGACGGTTTGTCGCAAAATGACGGAGTGGTGTGAGCCAAGGGTGAGGAGCGAGACTCGCGTGACGCCGTTAAGCACTAGTTTCTTAACGGCGATGGCTCCCTTTATTCCGCTCGTACTGACGGAAGAAGAAGCCTGGCAGGTACTGCAATATGTGCGTTCCTTCGGTTAACCAAATTTGGGCCTTTATGGCCCGATGTTCTTTCCCTACCGTCCCCCTCTTTTCCCTCGGCGTCGTAGTCCTGATTTGTTTCCCGCACAACGTCATGGCGGACTGGTCCGCCATTGCCGAGACCAAGGTCTCGTATACCAATAATGTGACCAATTTTTCTGCGGCCCGTCGCCTGAAATTCAGCGAAGACCCGAGCCAACCGACCGCCCTTCCGAGTCAGCTATCTGATGTTATCTGGGATCCCTCGCTCGAAGTGATCCGCTCTTCTTCGTCAACACTCGGGCCCAACGAGCTCTCTGTCAAAGCCCAGGGGTTCATCTATACCAATAATCCGATCTTCAACCACGGCGACTACCGCCTACAGTTCAAGCAGGGACTCTCCCCTGACACCTCGCTCCTCCTCCGGTACCGGAATGTGCCCGACCAGTTCCTAGGCCCCAATATCGAGCGTCGCACCGGGAACAATCTGATTCAAGAGGAGCGCGTCTCCACGCAGACGTGGCGTACGGAGCTTGAGCATCGAGTGAACGAATCGTGGACGCTGACGCTCATCGGGCGCTATGGCCTCCGTTCGTATAACGATGCTTTCGCGGAGCGTGACACGAAGTTCTGGACCATCGGTTCACAGCTACAGTACGTCATCAATCCGCGCATGGCGGTGTCGCTGGGCTACCTCTATGAACGGGGCTTGGCCGATGGCCGTGGCAATACTCTATTCAATGATGATGTCTCGTACCGATTGCACGCAGTCTCGGTTGGAACGGATCTCACGCTGGTCGAGTCACTCTCCCTGCATCTGGGGTATATCTACCGGCGCAAGGACTTCACCAGTGACCTGCTTGGGGATACGCATCTCAACCGACATGATGATCTCCACCAGGGTGTGGCTGAGTTACGCTATCGCCTCACCGCTGCGACGACCCTCTCGGCCTCCTTCCAACAGACTCAGAGAGTCTCGACGGTTGTGACGCGAGATTTCTACGACACGATCTATTCCCTCGGGGGCAGCTATCATTTTTGAGACCATCGCCCTGTTTCCCTGCTGATGGGTAGAGCCAAGAAGCCCACTTGCGTGACTGGCGCGGACGGGGGAAAGCACCGCGAAATGATTGCTCCCTTTGACTAGTGAAAGACGTGGGTGGATCCCCTGTTCGTGTGGGCCTGTCAAGGCCTGATGAGTTACGCTAACTCACGTGCATCATCCCTCCTCTATTTAGGTGGGATTTTGAAAACGTCGTGGCTGTTGTTCTCAATATGCGAGTATGCGGATGCGAGAGAATGTCACGCGAGGCACAACATAGGCCGCCTGGCCGTCAGTGAAGGTCCGCAAGGTCCCCCAATGGATCGTAAAGCGAGACGGTCACCTGACGCCCCTCGATTGTGCGTTAGACGATCGAAACAGCTGCGTGCCGCTCTCGACGATCAGGCAGGCCATTGAGGAAGGTCAGTGTGTCACGCGGGCTGACCGGATGCAGCGCATTTCGTCCAAGCCCATCCATAAAGACACGCCCAGCGGAGAGACCGTCTATATCGGGAGTCCGCAGAGTCAAACCCTGCTTCGAGTCTACGACAAGCGCCTGGAGAATCAGGCGAAAAAACGAGAGGATTGGCAGGACTACGTCATCCGGTAGGAATTGGAGTTGAAGAAGGCCGAGCTCAAGTCTGTGGACAGGTTCTGTCCTACCTGGAGGAAGCCGATTGATTCGAATTCATGGTCGGGTGCTGCGGGGCTATGTCGATTTCCTGGCGGCGACCTGAGGCGAGGAGGATGAGTTTCGGTATCGGGCTCCCCGTCATCGACTGCTGGCTGCAGCTCACAGAGGGGGTTAAGACAGGCCGCCTCGTGGTGGAAAAAGAGTTTTCGCATCTGGCCGTACTTCCGTTGCTTCGTCACAAAGGTAATGCCGGACAGGCCCCTATCGCAGCGTCGAATCGATCTCAAGCTCGCTCCGTCCTCCCGCTGAATAGGCGAGCGTCACCTCCGCAATCTTGTAGTCATATTGGGCTTCCGCCAGCCTGGTTTGCGCCGCCGTGACGGCGACCTCCGACTGCGTCACTTCTACCACCGTACCGAGGCCGAGCTTGTAACGCTGCTTCGCAAGCTGCAAGGATTCTTGCGCCGTCTTGACCTGTTCCTCTGCCAACTTGATCTGTTGCACGAAGGTGAGCGTATCCAGATAGGAGTTGGTCACCTGTTGCGTGAGAGCCTGCTCGACGTTCAGGGTGGCCGCATCCGATGCGATTTTCTGCGCTCTCGCCTCATGGATTTGATTTTCGATCAGAAAACCGGTGAAGAGCGGCATCGACACGAAGGCTCCCGCCGTCCACCAGCCTCCAGTCGCCTGATTCTGCCTGGCATCGAACGGCTCGAAGGTTCCCCCGCTCGCGAGAGCCGAGATCGTCGGGAAATATTGCTGTTTCGTGGCCCGCAATTTTGCTTCCGCCGAGGCCGTTTGCTCTTTGAGACGTTGGAGCTCCGGATGGGACAAGCTGTCGCTGATCAGCGAGTCCAGCGGACGGGTCGGCTTGACGTCGATGGCAATGTCTTCCAACACGTATTCGTCTTGCCCCACTACTCCCATGGCTCGGTTGATGTCCGCGTAACTGGACTTCAAATCGTTGCGGCTTCGAACCAGGAAGGACTCCGCATTGACGAGCTCGACGCGCACGAGGTTCCAATCCAGCTTGGATTTAAGCTGCTGGCGGTAGAGTGCTTCGATCTGGCCGGCGATCAGCCCTCGTTCACGAACGGTTTCTTCCGCAATCTGCACGAGCTTGCGACGTTTGAGGCTGTTCAAGTAGGTGCGCTGAACGTTCAGGACCACGAGGGCGCGCCGCGCATTCACATCCTGTCCCTGCGCGCGTTCGGCCAGTTGTGATGATTCGACCAGGTTGCTCGTCACCCCGAAATCATAAATGCGCTGGTTGGCGATCACCCCCGCGGCGAAGATGCTTTGGTTCTCCTGCAGCAACGCTCCGCCGACGAGAAAGCGAGGGTTGGGGCGTCCCACCCCGGCGGTGGTGTCGGCGTTCGCAGAGACTTGGGGATAATAGAGCGAACGCGTCTGCTGAGTTCTCGCCTCGGACGCTTTCAAGTTGGCGTTGCCTTCTTGGACAGCCGGATGATTCTGCAACGCCAATTCGACGGCGTTCTTGAGACCGAGAAACTGGCCCTGTGCGAGGCTTTCCTTCGGAGAGAGCATGCCTGATTGTTTCTCCATTTGAGCCAGCGCAGGACTCGTGAGTGTGAAGAGAAACAATGAGTAGAGACACACGGAAAATAAGTGAATCGCAATAGAAGTCTGGCGACGCATCACACGTCTCCTTTCTTTTGAGGGCACCTAGAGTTTCTGGCTGGCTGGCTTGCCGGTGGGAAGATTGTAAGGTGATGCATGCACGGCTTGACCATCGGTCAAGCCGGTCTTGCCGACGACGACCACATCCATGTTTTCCTGAAGCCCTTCGATGACCTCCACCCACGCCCCGTCGTCCAGCCCGGTTTTCACCGCGACCCGTTTTGCCGTGCCGCCTTCAACCACAAACACCGATTCGCCGGTATTGTCGCTGACCAACGCGGCCGGGAGCAGGGCCAAGGCCTGCGGGTGCTCTTCGAGAATGAGCGTGGCCGTCACAAACATGCCAGGTCTCAGCCGATGGTTCGGATTAGGCAGATCGATCTCCACGAGCAAGGTTCTGGTCGAAGGGTCGAGGGCGCTGGTCGTCCTGGTAATGGCGCCCCTGAATTCCTGGCCCGGCAACTCCCTCGCTGTCAAGACAGCGGGAACGCCCCGGTTCGCCCACAACGCGGCTTCTTGTGGAACGCTCACATAGATCCGAACTGTATCGAGATCCATCAAAGTGAAAAACGGGATCGACTGGGTGGCTGAGCCAGTCGCGGCCGGGATGAAGGCTCCGGGATCGGCAAACCGCGCGGTGACCGTGCCGTCGAACGGAGCGAAGACCTTGGTGTATTCCAGCATGGACCGGCGGCTGTCGCGCAAATGTTTGCTTGCTTTGGCGGCGGCTTCGGCCAAATCGACGTCTTGCTTGGCAATCACATCGGGATTCTCTCTCCAGACGTTCCGCATCCGTTCGAATGTGACTTGCTTGATCTGATAGTCGGCATCGGCTTGCTGGAACAGTTGCTCGACTTCCGGGGCATCGAGGACGGCCAGCAACTGGCCTTTCTTAACCACGTCGCCTTTATCGGCGTTCATCGATTTCAGGTAGCCGGGCACCTTGGCGTACAAAGTGGCTTGGAGCCATGGAGACACATTCCCTGGGAGTGTCAGCGTGCGGGCCAGATCGCGACGCTGTACCGACAGGGTCTGCACCGGCAGGGCGGCAGACGATGGTGAAGAGGTGGCCAGCGGGGGTGTTCCGTGCCTCAGTTTCGAAGAAGCCGGCTGTTCCTCCCGCAGCATCACCAGGGCAATGGCTCCCAGCAGGACAGCCAAGGCCATGACGACCACGACCAATCTGGTATGACGCATCAGCGGAATCCTTCCACTGGCGCTGCGACATGCCGGCGTCGGGCGATGGCAAGGAGCACAGGGATCACAAGCAAGGTGATGGGGGTTCCGACCAGGAGCCCTCCGATTACGGCCCGTGCGAGGGGTGCATTCATCTCACTCCCTTCTCCCAGACCAAGCGCCATCGGGGCGAGCCCAAGCACAGTGGCGAGCGCGGTCATGAGAATCGGGCGGATCCGGAGTTGTCCAGCCTCGATGAGGGCCTCCTGGAGCGGCAGACCGTCCCGCAGCCGTCTGTTGGCAAAATCGACCAGCAAGACACTGTTCGAGACGACGATGCCAATCATCATCAAGCTCCCGATGAGGGATTCGACGTTCACCGAGGTGTGGGTCAGCAGCAGCATCCCGATGACCCCGATAAATCCCAGCGGCACGGCGCCCAGGATGATAAACGGATCGATGAATGACCGGAACAAGCCGACAATCACCAGATAGACCAAGACGATAGCCAGTGGCAAGGCTCCCCCGAATCCTCTGAGTGCGGCTCTCATACTATCGGCTTCCCCCTGGGTTTTGATCTGTACGTCCTTGGGAAGCGGCACTCTTGCGGCCACTTCTTCCACCTGCTTGGCGATCCGGCCAAGGTCATTTCCCTTCACGCTGACCAGGACGTCGATGCTGCGTTGAAGGTTGTAGTGGTCCACCGTCTCTGGTCCGGCACGCCGCTCCACCTCGGCGACATCGCGCAACAAGACCGGGGCCGCTCCGTTACGGCCGACCTGGGGAAGGGTGGCGTGCTCGGCAAACGGTGTTTGCTGCAGCGCCATCGAGCTGCCACGGTCTGATTGGCTGACCGCGCTCATCGTGCCTGAAGAATCGCGGGCGGTTCCGACCAGGGGCGTATTCAAGAAATCGTCGAAGTGGGTCAAGCTCTGTTCCGCATACTGCGTGACCACGAAATACGCGTTGTTGGATTTGGGGTCGATCCAATACCCAGGGTCGAGCTGGACATTTGAACTCAGGCCGGTCACGACCTCCCTGACGATCTGCTCTTCGGTCAGGCCGAAGTACGACGCGCGGGACCGGTCGACGGACATGAGTAATTCAGGATAGTCCATGCCCTGTCGGATCACCACGTCGCTCGTGTCCGGCACCGCAGCGACCGCATTGCGGATACGCAGAGCGGCGTCTTTGAGGTCGTTGAGATCCTGGCCCAGCAGTTTCAAATCGATCGGGGCGGGCAGCCCGGCGTTCAAGACGTCGCTGATGATGCCGCCGGATTGGAACGATACTTTCAGGCCCGGCATTTCGCTCGCAATCCGAGTACGGACCCGGTCGATCAGGGTGTCGGTTCCGATAGTGTGCTGGGGCATGAGGCTGACCAGAAGGAAGGCCTGATGAGGTCCACTCACGGGGGTAAACATGACCATCCACCCTTGGGGGAGCCCGATGTTGGCGACAATCTGGTCCAACTCGCCGGTGGGTGCCTCTTCTTTGACGATCGTCTCGACACGCTCGATGATCGCCTCGGTTTTCTCGACTCTGGTCCCTTCCGGAGCTGAGAGATTCACGACGAATTGCCCGGCGTCGACCTTCGGGAAAAACTCCGTTGCGAGTGAGGCGGCGGAGAGGACGGACCCGCCCAGCAAGACCAACGACAGGATCACGACGACAGTCTTATGCCCAAGGCACCAGGACAGGACCTCGGTATATCGATCGACGAACCAATTGAAGAGCCGGTCGAACCAGGTGTCGTGATGGATGCCGGCCTTAATGAGGGCGTTTATCGTGACCGGGGCCACGGTCATCGATGCCACGTAGGAGGCCAACATCGTAAAGGCGACGGCGAGCGCCAAGGGGACAAACAGGAAGCGGATGATCCCGGTAAAAAACATGATCGGGAGATACACGATCAAAATACTGATCGTGACCACCAGCATGGGGAGCGCCACCTCGTTGGTGCCGTCGCCGGCCGCCTGCGCAACCGACTTCCCCATACTGAGGTGCCGAAACACGTTTTCCAGCACCACGATGTTGTTATCCAGTAGCGTGCCGATCACCAGTGCCAAGCCACCCAAAGTCATCACGTTGACCGACTGGCCTGCGAGGCTCAACTGAATGAAGGCGGCAAGAATCGATAGGGGGACTGCGAGGGCAATGATGAGTGTGGCGCGCAGATTTCCCAGGAATAGCAGCACCATGAGGCAGGCCAATCCCCCACCGATCAACCCCTCATCCTGCAACGTATGGATGGCTTGCCTGATATAAAGCGATTGATCGAAGAGGAGTTTGACGGTGAAATCTGCAGGCAACCCGATGAGTTTGGGGAGGCCTTCTTTGACGCCGTCCATCACAGCGATTGTATTGGCGCCAGCCTGCTTGAGAATCGGTAAGTACACGGCCCGCTTGCTGTTCACGCGGACGACATTGCCCTGAATCATCGTGGAATCGACCGCTTTCCCCACGTCGCCGAGACGAATCGGGACGCCGTGTTGCACCTTGATCGGGATCTCGTTCATGCGATCGACAACTTGGATCAGGCTGTTCGTGTAGACGTTGTAATCGAAGTCGCCGATCTTCACGTTACCGGCCGGCAGCAAGAGGCTCTGCTCGTTGACGGCGGCGACGACCTCTTGGGCCGCAATGCCTCGCGCCAGCATACGTTCGCGATCGAGAAATACGGTAACCTGGCGGACCGTGCCTCCAAAACTTGGCGCTACGAAAATACCGGGGACGGTGGCGAGTTGTGGACGGACATTATAATAGGCTTTGTCCCGAACATCCTTTTCGCTGAGCCCCTCGCTGCTGGCCGTCAGCACGCCGATGGGAAGACTCGCCACGCCGAACTTGACGATAATGGGAGGAAACACTCCGGGAGGAAGGTACTTGAGCGTCGAATAGGTGAGACTGGTAATCTCCGCGACCGCTGCGTTGACATCGTACGAAGGCCGGAAGTAGATCTTGATCAGGCTGACACCGGGCAACGAGCGGGATTCGATATGCTCGACGTAGGAGGCTTGCAGAAACAGTTGTTCGAGCCTGAGGGTAATCGCCCCTTCCATCTCACTCGGTCCCATCCCCTTATAGAATGTGGCGACGGCGACGACAGGAAGGTTGATCTCCGGGAAGACGTCGACCTCCATTTTTTGAAAGGATACGACGCCGAGAATCACCACAATGAGGCTGATGGCGAAAATGGCGTAAGGGTTACGAATGGCGGCGCGAATCATGAGATGGGGGAATCCTCCACCCGGACGACATGAGGAGATGTCGCGAGGTCAATGCGCCTCGTCAAATGATCTCCTCGCAAGGCATCACCATCAGTTTCATGGGAACCGCTGCGCCCTGCTGGTGCTGGGAAAGTCGAGTTCGAAGTGCCCGAAACGCCTCGATCATCCGATGCGCCGGTTCGTTCTCCAATGCTAACAGCGCGAGCGAATTTTCTCCCTGGGACATAAACGAACCGAAGGCCGCTCCGGTTTCTCCCGTGCCATACACCTTGGGAATCATCGTGTACGCCTGAATCTTTTCGTTCTTGAGGAGGGACAAGATTTCCTCCTGCAAGGAGTTCCGATAGATCAACACAAGCATCTTCATTGGGTGGCACCATTCTGTGTGATCATGACGAGTTGAACACGTTTTCCAGAAGTCATACGACACCAGTCCTGTCGTGTGCGCGCGAGAACATCCGTTGCGGATCCATGAATACGCTGTTCTGCCGGACTTTCCCGCCCAGCGGGGGGCCGAAAGAAATGCCTGGAATGGTGGCGATCTGCTGGCGCACGGTGAAATAGGCCAGGTCGCGAATCTCTTTGGGGCCAAGGGATTCGCGACTCACGGAGAGGAGCCCGACCGGCAAGTTCGCCCCGACTAATCGCTGCTCCATCTTCAGCGTAATCGCCCCTTCCATCTCGCTGGGACTCAAGCCGCGGTAGAACGTCGTCACGAGAATCGTCGGAATCTTGATCTCAGGGAAAATGTCCACCCGCATATTTTGATAGGACACGGCTCCGAGCACGAGCACGATCATGCAGATCGCAAAGACGGCGTAGGGATTCTTGAGCGAAGCGCGGGTCAGCATCGGGTGTCAGCCATTAAGAGGGATCGATTCCATTTGAGCCAATAGCGGCAGATGTCGCCGGTACAGTGAATGAGTTCGTCGAAGGTTCCTGGTTTCACCACATAGCCGTTCGCGCCGCTGGCATAGCAGTACGCCAGGTCGGTCTGGTCATCCGACGTGGTGAAGACGACGACGGGGATTGCAGCGAAGCGGGCATCGGCCCGGAGTCGAATCAAAAAGTCGCAGCCATTCCGTCGGCCAAGCTTGAGATCGAGAAGGATCAAAGTGAGGAGAGGGTGGTGGTGGACGCGGTCCTCCAGGAAATGGAACGCTGCCTCTGCGTCATGCTCGGTATAGAGGGCAACATCGATGCTGGTTCGCGCCAGTGCGAGGCGAAAGAGCTCGCACTCGCCTGGGCTGTCTTCGATCAAGAGGATGGAGGGATGCGTCACCATTATATAAGGGGACATCAGCAGGGAATGTGCCGGGCTCGAAGATGAAAATAGGAATTATTTAGCCATGAGCAATAACAGTGAGTTCGATTACTAAAGATGATGTGATTGATGAGGGGATAGAGGAAAGGGGAGTGGGGAGAAATTCCAGAGAGGAATGGAAAAATTCCAGAGAGGAAAAGAGCGGGTCCTGTCGCTGATCAGCCCAGCCGGCTTCGCACCCCGCCCGTTGTAGGAGGAGAAGGGTGGCCCGTTAGTCTCCATTGCTCGCGCAACGCGCGGCCTCAGAAGGCCCTCGTTGGACGCGCGCAGTAGGAGACTAATCGGGCCACCCCTTATATGGAAACACGAGCAAGCATGGTGGGAGCATTAGAGTAGTCGTTCGATACGCAGACTAATTGGGCCATGCCTGGAGGACTCGGCAATACCTAGCCTAATGCATTTGGAGACAAGGCTGATTTTGAAGTAGACTTGCCCGCAATTGGTCACTGCGGCGACCTTGTTGTGCTGCAGAGTTAGCGTAGTCTGACCAGACAGGGAGCATCAGAATGGCAAAGCTAGACAATTTCAACTGGCTGGTCAAAGCACGCGCTTCAAATCAGGAGGCGTTACTACGACTCTACAGACTGGGGAAGGAGAATTCTGAAAAGCTGCAAAGCGACGAAATAGGTAGATCACTGTTTACGCTTCTCATTGGTGCAGGGTTTTCGCTCTGGCGGGCTGCGTTTCTCAGTGACGTTCGGAGAGAGTGGACAAGGATACTTAAGGATGCCACGCAACTTCTCGAAAGACTGGTAAGGGACAACGCTGTTGCCTACCCGCAGGATCGTGAAACGCGTGAATGGATGGCAGGCTACTATCTTAATAATGCACAATGGCGACTGCTCATCTCCTGGAAGCAACTCAAACGCCAGGGTCATCGGGGTTCAATGCCGGTCGCTCTGCAGAGAGTGAAGAAATATGAAGCTCGTGGTGCGGAACAAGAGTTGCCGATTGAGTTGTGGAACACGTCACATGCAGCGCTCCAAGAGCTTTTGGACCTGCTTGAGAAGCGCCTACGCCTGAATTGAAGATTTGAGATAAGAAAAGAGGACAGGCTACTTATTCGGAAGACCTCAGCCTCGCCAGCCGCCCACCGCGTCTGAGTTCGTCTCTCGTCGTTTATGCTTTGCTACGTTGCTCTGGTTCATCTGGTTTATTTGGTTCTTCCGGTTTGTCTGGTTGAATCAGACAAACCAGAGAAACCAGCCGGTCCTCTATCCCACGAGATACGCTTCACGCTCTTGCCATAGTCAAAGACTTTTCTCTCCCGTTATATGCCATCAGCTCTTCTCTTCATACCTTGCCCCCTCCCTCACACAAGGCCCCCACAATACAGCCGTTGTCGTTCGATACACGACCAAGGAATGGACTGGATAACGGAGTGATGAATAGGTGTACGACTTTACAGTAGACTCGCCCATAACCGATTGCTGAGCCTGCCTTGCAATCCTGCACGGGAAGGCTACGGCGGATGTAATAATTGGACGGCTCCAAATACTGGAGGTGCATGTGTCGCACTCGGTGCCGTCAAATAAGAAGGAACCAGACATCGCGGCCGCGTCGGTTCCCGATACGCTCGCGATGCTCCAGGTGAATCCCGAGACAGGGCTCACGCACGCTGAGGTGGACGCTCGTCGAAAGGAGCACGGCTACAACGAAGTGCCCGAACAACAGGGGCATCCGGTCCTTAGATTTCTCGGGAAATTCTGGGGTGTGTCGGCATGGATGCTCGAACTGATCATTGTTCTGTCGGCCGTCCTCGGCAAATACTCGGACCTCGTGGTGGTGAGCGTGCTGTTGGTTGTCAATGCCGTGTTGGGTTTCATGCAGGAGCGCCGCGCCGCCGGCGTGGTCGAAACTTTGCGGCGACGATTGCAGGTCAGTGCGCGCGTTCAGCGCGAGGCAAGTTGGCAGCTCATTCCCGCACGGGATCTGGTTCCCGGCGACATCGTCCGCGTGCGCCCGGGGGACATCATTCCTGCGGACGTGAAGCTTTTGGCCGGAGCGTTGAGCGTTGACCAATCGGCCCTCACCGGCGAGTCAAGGGATGCCGACAAGGCCCCCGGCGGAGTGCTCACGTCGGGATCTGTCGTTCGCCGGGGCGAAGGCAACGGCGTGGTCATGCTCACCGGGGCGAAGACCTACTTTGGCCGCACCACGGAACTGGTGCAGCAGGCGCGTCCGAAACTCCACATTGAAGCAGTGGTAGCCAAGGTAGTCCGCTGGCTCTTTGTCATCGTCGGCGCGCTGTTAGGCCTAGTGGTCGTGATGTCGCTGATCCATGGTGCGCCACTCCTTGAGATGGTCCCGCTCATGCTCGTTCTGTTGATGAGCGCGGTGCCGGTCGCCCTCCCCGTCATGTTCACGGTCAGCATGGCTATCGGGTCGAAGGAGCTGGCGAAGCGCGGCGTGCTGGTCACACGCCTCAGTGCCGCGGAGGATGCCGCGACGATGGACGTGCTCTGTGTGGACAAGACGGGCACGATCACGATGAACCAACTGTCCGTCACTGGCGTGATCCCGCTGGAGCAGGCAACGGAATCCGATGTGCTGTTCGCCGGCGCACTGGCGTCTCAAGAAGCCAACCAAGATCCGATTGACCTGGCGTTCCTTGCCGCAGCGAACGAGCGGCACAGCTTCGATGGCACGCCTGCCGTCACGCCAATCTCCTTCGCGCCGTTTGATGCGACAACCCGGCGGACGGAAGCCGTGGTCGAACAGAACGGGCAGCGACTGCGTGTGATGAAAGGGGCCGTGCGAGTTGTTGCGCAGGCCTGCAGTCTCCAGCCTTCGGCGATCGAGGCGTTGGAGGCGCGGGTCGGCGAAGCGGCACAGAAGGGATATCGAACCCTGGCGGTGGCGCGCGGCTCCGAGACGGGTGTCCCAGCATTGGTCGGATTAGTGACATTGTATGATCCGCCTCGGCCGGACGCTAAGCAACTCATCGCCGCACTCCACGATCTTGGCGTTCCGGTGAAGATGCTCACCGGCGATGCGTTGGCGGTTGCGAGTGAAATCGCGCACGGAGTCGGGTTGACCAACATCAGGCGCGTGGCGGACCTGAAAGCCGCGAGCGCTCAGGCCGGCAACGAAGCGGTCGACTTGTTGGCGGGCGCCGACGGTTTCGCCGAAGTGTATCCGGAGGACAAATACATCGTGGTGCAGCATCTGCAGGCCGCGGGGCATGTGACCGGCATGACGGGCGACGGCGTCAACGATGCACCCGCGCTGCGCCAAGCCGAAGTGGGCATCGCTGTCAGCACCGCGACCGACGTGGCCAAGGGCGCCGCGAGTGTCGTCCTGACGGAACCAGGGCTGACGAACATTCTGGCCTTGGTCGAGCAGGGGCGAACGATCTACCAGCGCATTCTGACGTGGATTATCAACAAGATCAGCCGAACGATCCTGAAGGCGGCCTTCGTGGCCATCGCGTTCGTGGTGACTGGCAAGTTCGTTGTCTCCGCCTTTGCGATGCTGCTACTGGTCTTCATGACGGACTTCGCGAAAATCGCCCTGGCCACCGACCACGTTCGATCGTCCAAGAAACCGGAGACGTGGAACATCGGGGGCTTCATCACCGTGTCCGTGGTGCTGGGCGTGGCGATGGTCGCGGAGACGCTCCTCCTCTTGTGGATCGGCTGGTCGCGTTTCGGTCTGGCAACGAACGACGCTGCTCTCTACACCTTCAGCTTTCTAACGCTGCTCTACTTTGCCGTGTTCTCCATAGTATCCGCGAGAGAACGGCGGTCGTTCTGGGCGACGATGCCCAGCAAAACCCTTGTGGGGGCCCTTATGGCAGATGCGGTCATCGGCACCGGTTTGACGTTCGTGGGTCTCCCGGGACTCATGCCGTTGCCTTGGTGGCAGACGCTCGGGATTTTCTTCTATGCCATGGTCTCGTGTCTGGTCGTGAACGACGCCGTGAAGGTAGCGATGATCAAATGGCGCGTTCCCGCAGCGGTGGCCTAGGTTATAGGTCGAGGAGCATTCGCAAGGGACGGATGTGTCTTGATGGTACCCAAACGCTGCCCAACAGATCATTCCAGCAGACCATCAAGAAGCTGTACTTCTTATCGCCCGCTGAATTCAGTCGTTAGGCCTCAGGGATTTTGGGTCAGGCATGAGTATTGACTTTGCCGTGCGATGAACTTCTGCCAGGGGATTCAGTTAATCCAGCATCTGATTGGCGTAAAACGCGCGCCGCGCTGGTACTGGTGCAGAACCGTTGTTGAGCCGCTGTTCTGCTAATGAGGCAGGGCGTTTCATGGCCTGTGGTCCTTCGTCCTGTGCAGGGGTGTTTCGTGATGAAGCCTCCAATCAGAGGAGGGCGCCACATGCTACGTGAGGCGGTCTCTTGTCCGCATCATTCCCGATGTTATGTGGCGAGCCCGTATTTCTTTAGCTTCGTGAGGAGTGTTTTGTAATCGATGTCGAGCGTTTTCGCCGCATGGGTCTTGTTGCCGCCGCTGGCGTCGAGGACGCGCTGGATGTGGAGCCGTTCGATCTCTTCCAGGGATAGGTGCGTGTGATCTCCCGTCTGAAACGAGCTTCGGGTTTTCGGCAATAGCGCGAGGACTTCTTCTCGACCGATCGGACCCGTTCCATGGCTCATCAGCACAATTCCCTCAAGAACATTGCGCAGTTCACGCACGTTGCCGGGCCAACTGTGGGCGGTAAGCGCCTGCACGGCCTCAGGTGAGATGGTTCGTTTCGTGGTTCCGGGGATGCGCAGGGTCGAGAGGATGTGTGCTGCAAGTATTCGGAAGGTCTTCTTTCCGCTCGCGGAGCGGAGGCACGCGCAGGGTGACGGTATTGATGCGGTAGAGCAGGTCGTCCCGGAAGCGGCCTTGGTGAACAAGTTCTTGGATGTCCTGGTTCGTGGCTCCGACAACACGAACGTTGGCCTGGAGCGTACGTGTGCTGCCGACAGGGCGGTACTCGCCGCGATCCAGGAAGCGTAACAGACTCACCTGCATCGGACCCGACATCTCGCCCAGTTCATCCAGGAAGAGCGTGCCCCCTTCGGCGGCCGCGATGAGTCCAGGTTTCGCGGCGGTCGCGCCGGTAAACGAGCCTTTTTCGTGGCCGAAGAGTTCGCTCTCCAACAGTTCTCGGCTCACGGCTCCGCAGTTTACGGCGAGAAACGGTCCGCTGGCTCGCTGGCTGAGGTCGTGGAGCAACCGCGCCGCAATTTCTTTGCCCGATCCGGTTTCTCCCTGAATGAGGACTGGCGCATTGGATGGGGCAACCTGCGTGATCTGGGTCTTGAGCTTCTGCCAGGCCTGGCTTGGTCCTTCGATGATGACATCGCGCGTGAAGCCTCCATGCCGGGCCGCGAGGTTCTCCTTGCGGAGGGCGCGCACGGTGTTCAGTCTGGCCAATGCGGCTTTGACCGCTGCGGCGTCGAAGGGCGTATCCTTGACCAAAAAATCCCAGGCCCCCTGCTTGATCGCCTCGACCGCGTCTTTGACGTCGCCATGGCCGGTCAGCATAAGGACATCCACGTCGGGTTGATGCTCGCGGACCCACTTTAAGACGGTTCGACCGTCGAGGCCCGGCATACGGAGGTCTGTGATGACGCATTCGAAAGTTGTGGTCTGCAATGCCTCGATGCCTGCCGCCCCGTGAGTGACGGCGGTCACCTCACAGCCCTCCTCGCGGAGTGCCTGCTCCAGCACCAAACGAACGTATTCTTCGTCGTCGATGATGAGTGTGCGCATGGGTTTAGCTCTCAGCAATCAGCTTTCAGCTATCAGCGTTCAGTCTTGTCTCAGGGCCGAAGCTGAGAGCTGAAGGCTGACAGCTTCTTGGCCATCCGGGAATGCCAGAAAAAACGTGCTGCCTTTGCCGGGCGACGATTCTGCCCAGACGCGGCCCCCGTGTTTGTCCACGACCATCTTCACGATGGCCAGGCCTACGCCGGTGCCTTCGTACTCCTGGGCATTGTGCAACCGCTCGAAGAGACCGAAGAGTTTCTCCTTCTGGTCAGCGTCGAAACCGATGCCGTTGTCCTCTATCCAGAGTATACGTTCGGTCGATGTCTGCTGCCCCCCGATGCTGATGGTCGGAGCTGGGGAATGGCGGGAGAACTTGATGGCATTATCGAGCAGATTGACCAAGGCCTGACGGATGCTGACCGGTTCGCCATACAGATCGGTGAAGGGGAGATTGACCTTGATCTGAGGTGTGATGCCGGTGAGCTCGCTCTGTCGGTCGATGACCAGGCTGCTGATCATCTCCAACACGTTGAAACGGGTTCGTGGGAGATCCTGCTGTTCCAGTCGTGAATACTTGAGCAGGGCGTCGATCATGTGTGTGAGGCGTAACGAGGACTTCCTGATGACGTCGATGTGGTGTTTTACTTGGGGGTCTTCAGTTTCTTCAAATCGCTTTTCCAAAAGCGACGAGAAACCTTCGATTTCGCGAAGAGGTCCTTTGAGGTCGTGCGCAATGGAGTAGGTGAAGGCTTCGAGTTCCTTGGTCTTGCGCATGAGAGCGGTGCCACGCTCACGGAGATTTGCCAGCATGGTCGTCAGAGAATTCGCCAGGATGCCGACTTCGTCTCGTGTGAGCCAGGGTTCAAACTCGGCCGTGAGGTCATGGCGCGCGACGCGATCTGCCGTGGCGGCAAGCCGTTTAAGCGGTGCGGCCACGAGCCGCTTCATCATGAGGTAGATCAAAACGATTAGAAATCCGAGCAGACTGACGACGCCGATGACGATAAACCGTGCCTGCTCGACAAGGCGATCGCCTTCGATTTTCATCTCCACATCGATCTTGCGGTGAAGCACGATGAGCGAGGCGATCGCATCTGCGGTCTTGGTTGCGGTCTGTTCGTACGACGGTTCTGCATTCGACAGATTCTTCGCGCGCAGGCGAGTCGCAGCCTCGAGATCTTCCCGCTGAGCGCGTAAGGCACTCATTCCGTCGGCGATGGCGACGATCGTTAGGTTTTCCTGATCGGCCAGGTCGCCCCGTCCATGCTGTTGCAACATGCCGTACAAGACGGGATGCGTGCGGGCGGCATGTGTGGCTTGATAGGTGTCCAGTGCCGTGAGTGTTCGGTGCTCGATTTCCGCGATGGCCTTCAGGCTGATGGTCTGCTCTGCAGTGTCTTGATGTTCGAGGAGGTGGTGCATGTGGGTCTGCATGTCGGAGAGGTTGCGGAGCATCTCCGCCGCCGTGATGACGCCGGGAATGATGATCCGCTGATGGCGTTCGACGTAGCTGTTCACACGGGAGAGATAGAAGAACGATGCGCCGAGACTCCCGATGAGCAGGATGAGGATAAGGCTGAACGAAAGCGCGAGTTTCTTGCCGATGGAGAGGCGACTGAGCCAACTGGCAGGCATGGCGTAGCCTAGCACAGCGCACTGAGGGGTGTCAGCCGTACGGCTTGTCTTCAGCCCGCATTACTCATGACGGTTGGTCGTTCACAATGACCCCATCCTCTTTTGCCCACGATGCAAAGTCAAGCAATGACCGCACGCCTCGCCCCTGCAGGATGCTCAAAAAGTTCGTCCTTCTCACCCGCCCAACCCCCGCGCGCCGAGACGCGCCTTTTCCCAAACAAGGCCGCAGCGAGTGAAGGTCCGAGGAGGTACATACCGCACTTCGTGTGGGCCGTTCGCCCCTAGAATGGATCTTGGCGAACGGAAAAACCCCTTCATCCACTCCGCCTTCCGAGCATCTTCGTCGGTACGTTGAGGGTCTGAACGATGCGAGAACGCAGCTGGCGGACTTTTTCAGCTTCCTGCTAGTGAAGGACACAGATTGCGGCTGGTTCATTGTCTCATTTGCGTTCATTTCACATGCTGCAACTGGAGATCGTCAAAGTATGTGACCGCATCCGATTTAGTCCATAGCCCAATCATCCCGTCGTGGAACGTCTTGTCACAGAGATCGAAGACCTGCTTGTCGTCATAGAAGATGTTCACGCGACAGCCTTGATGGGTGACCCGCAGTGTGTGCCACTGCCTCACGTCAATCGTCTGGTCGAAGTTTTCTAACATGTGTCGAACGCCTTTCACGACCCGATACACTCGAATATTTTGTTCCAGCGGGTTGGCCCTTGCCAGATAGTAGTTTCGATCATCCGTTGCCCGCCAGATCAGACCACCACCCATGTCCGCGTTCCCTTGAATGGGCAAGAACGAAACTTGAAGAGTCAGATCGGAAGCGACGGTGCCCTTGACCAGCGTGACCTTGTAGGCATGTTCTGCTCCCTTAGCCATGAGCTGGGCGAGCACATGTGGAGGACTCTTGGCTCGATCAGTCGCGAGGACTTGCCAATCGCCCGCGGGCCGTCCATCAAACAATGTTCCAATTGAAAATTCGCTGGGAAGGGTGCCTGGCTGCTCACGATCAAAGTCCCACGCAGGCGCAGAGGAGGCGGTCTCCGCCTGAGCCGACATAGTCATGAATCCCAGAGAAACCGCGATCATCACACTGAGGAAGGTATTGGCCAGCACCTTCATTGAGCGCTTCGCCAGGTCACTTCCTCCCAGCAGAGATGGACGAAGGTTTCAAAAGGTGGAAAGTTGTTCGTGTTTTGTTCCTTCGACCGGACCCAGAGATCGATTTCCATTCCGGCCGGATCGGTTTCCCCTCCGGGCAGAGTCCGCTTGACCGGATAGTGGACCTCGTGGGTCTTGGGATCACGGGATCGTTCCATTACCATGAAATGGGCATCGTAATCGTTGTAGAGCACCTGATCGTTCTTGTACATCGTGGCCTTGCCCCAGCCACCGAGATAGAGCCAGGTTTTCGGATACAGCGGATCGCCGTTTCCGGAGTCACCATGTTCATAGATTCTGGTCGCAATGCCTCCATCCTGGAACGGAGCTTTCGCGGCAAACCGGTCAAAGACGATCCGATACCGATCGGCGCCCTCGATAAATTCAGCGATGACCTGGCCGCTGTTCGTGAGTTCGTTCACCTCGATGTCGATGGAGCCCTGCACTGATATCAGGTGTTTGCCGGCATAGTCGAGGTGGTCCCACGGTGCGCGATCGTTCACGCTTCCGATCAGAGTGGTTCTCTGCCCGGAAAGGTGGAATTGTCCACTATAGTACGGATGTTCAGTGGGCTGAAAAATCCTGGTTCCTTCGTTTTCTTTTGGCGTGCCGAACTGCCCCGCAATAGCAGCGGGCACGAACATCAGTGCCATGGCCACCACTGTTGAAGCAACTAACGGTGCAGCCGTACTTTGATGAGTTGCCATGGCAATTCCCCTTTGTTGGAAAATCTACTGGCGTGCGGTTCCCCAGCGGCGATGGAGAAACTGTTCTATCGGAGCAAACAGCGTTTTGTCTACGGCCAGACCGATCACTACGATGATCAACATCACGCCGATGACTTGGTCCATCGCATTCAGCTCGCGGCCATAGTGTAGCAAATGCCCGAGGCCAAATCCCGTGAGGATCGTCACATAGATTTCCGCTGCCATCAGAGATCGCCAGGCAAAGGCCCAACCTTGTTTCATGCCGCTCAAAAGAAATGGAAGCGCCGCCGGCAAGACGACATGGGTCCACGTGTGCAATCCGGTCGAACCCATGCTGCGGGCTGCGCGCGTATAAATGGGTGGAATGGTCCGCACGCCGTTGTCGGTCGCAATGATCAGCGACCAGAGGGTTCCCATCACGACGACGAACAGAAGGGCGGCTTCTGTTTGACCGAACCAGAGCAGGGCCAGCGGTACCCAACAGACGCTCGGGAGAGTTTGCAGTCCTAATGCAAGGACGCCGATCGTGTCCTGGCACCAGCGTGAAGACGCGGTGAGAAGGCCTAATGGAAGACCCACGAGAATTCCCAACCCGTATCCGATGAGTAGCCTTCGAACCGTGACCTGCGTGGCTTCCCAGAGAGTGCCGTCTTCCACTGCGGACTTCACATAGTCGGCCACACTGATGGGCGATGGGAGCAGAATGGGAGACCAGATGTGTGCTTTGACGGCGAGATACCACGCGGCAACGAGGAGTACAAAGAACAGTGCTGCGGCCAGCCACCGTGCGATCATCCCGCTACCTCGGTCTGCACATAGCCTTTCAGGACACGGGTGATTTCGGTCGAGTAGCGAGCCAGGTCCACACTGTTGATGTCGCGTGGCCGAGGCAGAGGAATTGCGAATTCCTCGCGAATACGTCCAGGGTTTGGAGAGAACAAAATGACGCGGTCACCCAAGCAGACGGCTTCACGCACGTTGTGAGTGACGAAGACGATGGTCTTACGATGCTGGCTCCAGATTCGTTGGATGTCACCGTACAGTTGTTCGCGTGTCAAGGCGTCGAGCGCGCCGAAGGGTTCATCCATCAGGAGGACACTGGGGTTTGGCGCCAGGGCCCGAGCCAAGGCCACGCGTTGTTTCATGCCGCCAGACAATTCATGAACATTGGAATGCATGAACTTCTTGAGGCCGACGAGTTCAATAAAATACTCGGCCTTCTCCCGGCGTTCCGCTGCACTCAGCCCATTGCTGAGCTTCAAGCCAAAGAGTACATTTCCCAGGACGGTCAGCCATGGAAACAGCGCCGCTTCCTGAAACATCACGAGGCGGTGTGGCCCGGGTCCAACGATGGTTTTTCCATCGGCCTGGACCAGGCCGCGATCGGGTCGCTCCAATCCGGCAATGATATTGAGCAACGTCGATTTACCGCAGCCGCTGGGGCCGACGAGACAGACGAACTCTCCTTCAGCGATGCGGAGCGTCACATCGTCAAGCGCATGGACCGTCAGCGTACTGGTTCGAAACCATTTCGCGACATGTTCGAGAACGAGCTTGGAGGATACGGTATTTGCCGAAGTGACTTCAGATCGCGGCCATCTCAGTTCAGCCTTTCGATGAGCCGTGACAAGTCGGGTGCTTTGCGCAGGAATCCTGCCTGCTGGGCATTAGAGATGAAATGCTGATACTCATCCGGGGAGACGTCTGTGGTCAGCACGATGCGTTTCCATGCTTGGGCAATCAAGATCTGCCGACACCTCGGCTCGTGTCTCGGCAGCCAATTCCTGCCGGACCATCTGCTTGGCCTCATCAGGATGCGCGAGAATCCACTCGGTGAGTTCACGGTGGGCTTGCGCAAACCTTTTGGCTAGCTCCCGCTTGGTCTTGACAAACTTCACGCTCGACACCAGGACTGTGATGCTCTCGCGCGACTGTTCGACGAGCACCTTACCTCCGGCTTCGCGTTCCAGGCGTGAGACCCACGGTTCCACCGTCCATACCGCATCGACCTTTTTCTGCTGAAACAGGGTGATCTGATCTGGGTTGGGGGTGGGGACGAGAAAGGCATCTCCCCCTGTCTGCGTGATCTTCAGCCCCCCATTGGCCAGCCATGCGCGGCAGGCAATATCTTGCGTATTGCCGAGCTGCGGTGTGGCAATAGTTTTTCCGCGGAAATCGGCAGGTTGCTGCAATCCGGAGTCCGGTTGGACTACCAGGGCTGCGCCGCCGGCAGCTGCGCCGGCAATGATTCGGACTTCCTCGCCGTTGGATTTTGCATAGGCATTCAATGTCGGGCTGGGACCCACGTAGGTGAGGTCAATGGAATCAGCCAGGATCGCTTCCATAGCGCTGGGTCCCGCGTTATAGATGTACCACTCGATCTTGACGTCGGTTCCCAACCGTTCTTCAAACCAGCCGTGGCCGGTGCGAGAGAGATGTTGGGCCACCAGGCCTTGGACATGCGTGATGTTTGGAAAGTGTCCCAACACGGATCGTATCCTCAGCGATAGCGACAGGGACGGTGAGCGGGTTCGTAAAGGCCAGTAGAGCGCTCAGCGCGATAAGCGCTTTCCAGAGTGTCTTGATTTGCATGGGACATTCCTCTATCTATGGGTTGGTGAAACTGTGTTGAATCAATACGCGAGCTGTAAGCGAGTGAAAAATGCGCTTTCGTCTGCACGATCTCGCACATTTGTTCCTGCTGCGTTGATCGGTGTAGTGCCGACACCAGCGCCACCATCAAATGTCGTATGTGAGTAATTCAATGCAACTTTGACGTTTGGATTGAGGTACCAGTTCACACCTGCAGTCCAGGAGTGAGCTGACTGGGCACTTGTCGACAAATCTGCGTAAGCGCCAATGTATGAAGTGCCGGCAGGGTTCTTAAACGTGGCCTCATCAAGATTGATTTCGCTATACCGTGCAACCAGTTCCCAGGCGCCCCAGCCTGTACCAAAGATAAAGTTGCGTTTCGGTTTGACACCCTGAAAGGAGGCATCTTCCCCGGTCAGGATATAGGAGACTGCGATTTGCCATGCATTATGATTCAGGTTTTTGTTTGAATTCGGTTGGATTGCTGTGTTCGAACCTGCCCCACCTGCTGGAGGCGAACCGCCGGTGGTTAAGCTGACGGCTTGCCTTTCGAGCGCATATTCCCCAATGATGCCCACAGGACCATTGTAATAGTTGGCCTGGGGCGCAATGCGCCAACGTTCCCCATACGCAATCGCGGTGCTGTTATATCTAAAGAACGTGTTTTGACCATCCGATAGATAGCTTGGCAGACCGTTTCTTGTCCCGTCTGCCGCAGTTGTGTCGGTAAAGTTCAGGTTTCTTTCACCAAGAAAATTAGTGTAAGTGGCAGCAACACCAAAGCCTAAATCTCTCAACCGTGAGTCGGAATCTTTAAATGGTGTGGCGAATAAACGCCCGGTCCCTTCCGGGTGCCCGTCAAACGCAGTGCCTGTACCAATGATGGTGCCATCGTTCACGCCGTTAACCAGACCAAATGCGTAATTCAATGTGTCCCCGAAAACATCGCCGTGTACTGCAATGCCTAAATCGCGATTGGGCAGAATGGCATTGGTGACATAACTTCTTTCTATGAGTTTGATGTCTGCGCCGCTTTGCAATCGCTCTAACCCAACAAAACTCTTGAATATACCTGCGCGAACCTTAAAGGTCGGATGGAAGCGGGCATCAATGTAGGCATCAACCACTGTTGCGCTGTTGCCGGCAAAATCAGGGGTAAAGCGGAAGTCATAGATCCCAAGCAACGTGCCTTGGATGATCGGACGGACGCGGCGTAACAGCCATGTGTCGCCGGTGTTGCTGAACCCATTGGAATCCAGATCACCCGCACGTTGATCGGAGCGGTTGCGAACGTCTCTGGAGCCTTCGAAATAGTAGTGGTAATCGACTTGCAACAAGCCGCGCAGTTTGATGACGTTTTGGCCATCAGCGGACTCTAATGAAAATCCGGTATTATCGGCCTTAACGACTGCCGTTGATTTTTTCGCGGTTTCTGCCGCTTCCTGTGCCAGTTCGTTTTTCCGTTTCAAGATACGGATTTCCTGATCCAACTCCTCAAACCGCTGCTCAATGGACTTATCGGGCGGCCCTGCCTCCTCTGCTCGCGCCGGCGACCCGAATCCGAGGGTTGCGCTGATCATTGCTGCTACTCCAACGAACAACCATGACTTCCTCATCTGAGAACCTCCTTCTCGTGATGGGAACTTCCGGTTGTCCGGTCAGTGACCAATTAAATTGAATGGATGTAATGTGAAGTGTTATGCCTCCAGTTGTCTGGACGGCACGGTGTCCTCCTTTAGCTCCGACAACAGTACGATGTGGTCACATTCACCTTGCTCATTAGGTGGCTCGTGAAGAATCTGTGTCGATGCGGATCTTCTCCTTGCGCTCGATCTGGACCACTTTTGAATCATGAATGACGACTTCCACCGATCCGAAGCGAAGGTCCTTGATGGCGAGCAGAATCTTGTGTGCGATGTCCTGATTGTGCTGTTGCCCCTGAATCTCTTGCTGCTGGGTACTCATGTTCAGAGACTCCTTTCCACAATCCATTCAATGTACATATATCCGATCAAGTATCGCTATCTTGTTAATAAACTATGTTGATATACTTTGTCAATAAATATATTAAAAAAATAGTTGCCAGTATTAATCTATTATATTCAATGACTTATAATTTAAAGTGATTAATTCACAAGTGAATTCACAGTCGTCAAGTTCGCAACCTGGGAAGAAGGGTTGATGGTACAGCCAAGTAACCACAAACACATCCATTTATTATAGACGAGCGGAGTGGCCTTGCGATCATGCCAGACGGCATTACCTGCGAGCCTGGGCGACGTACTGGAACCAGTCGCACCTGTTGTGGGTCGACCACAATATTGACCGTGTCCCATACGGACAAAGCGGTGCGTGCTCCCAGCACGGGACCGACGCTTTTTAAGGTGATGCTTTCCCAATGGAGTTTGACGGTCGTGACGGGATCCTCGTCATTCCGATTCACCAGCACGACCCGTCCAATCCATCGGTTCCATCGTTGTTTGCCACGCCGAAAGCCACCGGCTTCAAGGTGTACGGCTTCCTCAGGAATGGTCACGCAGACCCTTTGTCCGATATTCGCTGTGCTGCGCTTGGGAAGGGTAGCCTGCCAACGCACGCGCAGATCGGTGTGTTCACCAACGCGAATGCGCAGCGTGGTCCGCGTAAGTCCTTCGGTTTTGGAGATCACGACTCCCATCAGAACATTCGAAATAAGCGAAGGCGAGGTCGTTTCATTAATGGAGATGGACGACCTGCCATTGTGGATCTGCTCTTCTTCTGAGAACCCATGGTCCACATGCGACATGATAACCTCCTTTTGTCTTGGCGACTCGCTTCCTGCTCGACGCATGATCCAACTATTCGAAACAGCGGTATTGGTGCGAATCGTATATCGAAATAGTCGACGTGAAAGCAGCGATCTCGCACCTTTGATCTACCAGCCGACTTGCTTTTCAAATGTCATTTGTGTCGTCGCGACTGTCCCACCAAAGTTCTTGGCCGTTCATGGATTTCACGCAGCCAAAATTAGCTTCACTCGTAATAGCAACAGATACGAACATGACTTAATCGACGATGTTCTCTATGATATACAACATATAGTATTGACATAATAACAGTATGTATATTATTGTTCCGACCCGATCATGTACCATAAATAGATCATCTGGGCGAATTTCGATTGCGTCTAATGAGAGGGTCTATGGCCAACAGAAGCTGGTGGTGCGCCTTCCTGAGCGTCCTGCTCCTTGTTATAGGAGCGGGCTCGGTGAGGGCCGTCGAGTATGGTGAAATGGTGCAGAGGAACGGAGAGTGGGTATTTCAATCGACCGAAGACCCTGTGCTCAAACTCATGCTCACGAAGGGGCTGATCACGAACGAGGAATACGTAAAAGTTTCAGCACAAACCGGAAAAAACTGGATCGAACCTGCCGATGCGGTCCTCAATCAACGGAGGGAACTTGAATGGAACCGATACGTGAAAACCGCAATGCACTTACCAGATTGGCTGGACCTAGGCATCGAAAATCGGACCCGAGGTGAATCGTACGACCATCCCTGGCGATCCACCCAAAAAAGTGGAAACGGGCAAACAGATTCTCAGGTGTTACTCCGATCCAGGGTGCGCGTTGGATTGGGCAATGGCCCCTTCCGGTTTCTCTTTGAAGGGCAGGATGCACGGGCCTACTCGAACAATGACCCGGGGGATTTCGTGAATAACACGACGGTCAACGAATGGGACATTTTGCAGTTATTCGGGTCATTGACCCTGGAGAATGTTGGGGGGAGCGGATTGCGAACGGACTTGCATTTCGGTCGTATGACCCTGGATTTCGGAAAGCGCCGGTACATCGCTCGAAATGATTTCCGAAATACCACGAATGCCTTCGATGGGGTCCATTGGCAAATCGGCCAAGGCAAAACCTGGCGGTTCAGGGCCTTTTTGGTGGATCCGGTCTTTCGAGATATGGCGCAACTCGATGCTCAGAACACACAGAGTGTGTTCTGGGGGACCTACGCGGAGAGCGAGCACTTCCCCTGGTTCAACGTGAATGCTTTTTATTTCGGGTTGAACGATCAACAACCCAAAAATAAGAATCTTCACCGTACTTTCAATACGTATGGCCTTCGCCTATTCAAGTCTCCCGCGATCAATGAATTCGATTATGAGTTCGAGGGGGCTATTCAAACAGGACACTTAGGCACCGTCGATCATTTTGCCTATAACCCAAACGCGGAAGTCGGGTATACGTTTAATCTGCCTTGGACTCCTCGGTTTTTGGCGCAGTATACCTACGCCAGCGGCACTCGCAACCCAGGAGGAGGTCAGGACGGAACCTTTGATCCCCTGTTTGGCGCCCGTCGATTTGATTTGAACCCCACGGGAATTTGGGGACCATTTTTCCGGTCCAACATCAGTTCTCCTGGTTGGAGGCTGATCCTCCAACCTGACGAAAATTTGATCCTAACAATCAAGCAACGGTTCTGGTATTTGGCGGAAGCGCGCGGGGTGTATACGGGTGGCATCGTACAAGATGTCACAGGAGGATCAGGAAACTATTTAGGGCATGATCTGGAACTTCGTGCGCAATGGGCCCCGCTATGGGCTATGAGACAAAACATGGACTTTGACTTCGGGTACGTGCATTGGTTCAAGGGATCCTATTTTGACAGCCCCGCCATCCTTGCCCAAATGCCCCCAGGTGGAAACAAAGATTCGGATTATTTTTATCTTCAAATGAGGGTCAGAATATAGAAGCTCCGCCTTTCAGCGGGAATTTCAGGAGGTCTATTATGAAAAGGTTCTTGCTGTTATTGGTGTTCTTTTCGTTGGCCGTGACGCCTGCTCTGGCTGATCAGGTGCTGGTGGCGGTGGCGGCAAATTTTGTTCCGCCGTTTCGAGAGGTGGCTATGGAATTTGAAAAGGCGACAGGTCATAACGTTCAGGTCGCCTCGGGCTCCAGCGGAAATTTCTATGCTCAGATTATGAACGGGGCGCCTTTCGACGTCTTCTTCTCTGCCGATAATGAAAGACCGAAGCTTTTGGAGGATGAAGGGTTGGGAGTCAAGGGCAGCCGGTTCACCTATGCTATCGGGCGTCTCGTGCTCTGGAGTCCCGATCCCAACCTGGTGAAGGGAGAAGACACGCTACGCTCCGAGAGCTTCAAACATCTTGCCATCGCGAATCCCAAGACCGCTCCCTATGGAGTGGCGGCCATGCAGACCATGCAGACGCTGGGGTTATGGGAGAGTGTACAACCTCGGCTTGTAATGGGGGAGAATCTGGGTCAGACCATGGGGTTCATCGAGTCCGGCAATGCCGAATTGGGCTTTCTGGCCTTGTCCCAGGTCATGGATCCGAAGATGAAGGGTAAGGGAGGTCGCTGGGATGTGCCGATCAATCTCCATGAACCGATCCAGCAGGACGTGGTTTTGCTGGCGAAGGGAAAGGAAAATCCTGCGGCGAAAGCCTTGATGGAGTTCATGGGTGGTCCGCAAGCAAAGGCGATCATCGAGCGTTATGGGTATGAACTGAAATAGCGGTCCCCGGCGTCCCCCGTCGACTATAGCCCCCCGTGCCCTTTCGCACGCTCCTCCCTGGCATGAGCGGTACCAGGGAGGAGGCACTCTTGAATAGTTGACAACTGATGAGAATCTCCGTAAAAATTGAGAGGTATACAGTAAGATCGAACAGAAAAATACCGTAACACTATCAAGAGCCGTAACAGGGTTGCGTCGAACAAATCGATCCTCTAGAGAGCAAGTGTTAGGACCATGACTGAAATGGATCTTAGCGCGCTGTGGGTCACCTTGCGACTGGCCGCGATGACTGTGGTCGTACTGCTGATCGTGGGTACGCCTCTCGCTTGGTGGTTGGCTCATACCAGCTCCCGGTTCAGGCCGATCGTGGAGGCCGTGGTCGCGCTGCCGATTGTGCTTCCTCCCACCGTCCTAGGATTTTATATCCTCGTAGCGCTGGGTCCCTATGGACCGCTAGGTCGGCTGACGAATCTCACTTTGGCGTTCACCTTCACGGGACTCGTGATCGCCTCAGTCTTTTATTCCATGCCGTTTGTGATCCAGCCGCTCCAAGGGGCCTTTGAGGCCGCCGGCAAAGCTCCGTTGGAAGCGGCCTGGTCGCTCCGCGCCTCTAAATTGGATGCCTTTCTGACGGTGATATCTCCGATTGCTCTGCGGGGATACATCAGCGCTATGGTGCTCGGCTTTGCGCACACGATGGGAGAGTTCGGGGTGGTTCTCATGGTCGGAGGGTCAATTCCGGGACAGACGCGAGTCCTGTCTACGACCATCTTTGAGCATGTGGAAGCGATGGAATACGCTCAGGCGCATGCGATCTCTGCATTTATGCTGATCTTTTCGTTCTTAGTGCTGCTGGGAGTGTACGTCGCGAACCGTCGATTTCCCATACACGTGTCATGAGCCGCTTGGTTGCACGCTTTGATGTGCTCTATCCGAGCTTTCATCTGAGCGTCGACTTGGATTTGCCGGCATCGGGCATTACGGTGCTGTTCGGGCCTTCAGGTTCTGGAAAGACAACATTATTGAGATGCTTAGCGGGACTTGAGCGCGCATCCGATGGATTCATGCAGTTCGGCAACGACGTCTGGCAGGACGAAGCAAAAGGCCTGTGTCTGCCGCTCTACTCCCGCCCGATCGGGTACGTATTCCAGGAGCCTCGATTGTTCCCCCACTACAGTGTGCGGTCAAATCTTCTTTACGGCTACAAGCGTATCCGTATGGAAGAACGCCGTATTTCGATTGAACAGGTGGTCAATATTCTGGGAATCGGGCATCTTCTGGATCGCCGTATCCACAAATTATCCGGCGGCGAGCAACAGCGTGTGGCGATCGGCCGAGCACTGCTCACGAGCCCCAAGTTGCTGCTGCTGGATGAGCCACTCACCTCGCTCGATATCCAGCGCAAGCAAGAGATCCTCCCGTTCATACGCCGGCTTCATGAGGTACTGCACATCCCGGTGATTTATGTCAGCCATGCGATCAGCGAGATCCTCCAGCTTGCAGATCGTGTCGTCCTCTTGAAACAGGGCAAACTCGTGGGGGCCGGCGCACTCAATGAGGTGCTTACTTCCCTGGAGTTTCGGGGGAGTTTTGGATCTCTCCGAGTCGGCGCGGTCTTGGACGCTTGTGTGGCAAGCCACGAACCGCAGTACGGTCTCACCCAGCTGGAATTCAAGGGCCAGTTCTTGTTTGTGCCGCTTCAGCCCGTGGCCGTTGGGCAGCCCGTACGTGTGCACATCCTTTCCAGCGATGTCAGCCTTGTCGTAGGCCGGACCAATTCTCCGACCAGCGTGTTGAACATTCTTGAGGCGACGATCATTGAGATCCGGGAAATGGATCAGTCCTCGGTAGACGTGCTATTGGATATCGGGGCGCCGCTCGTCGCCAGCATCACCCGAAAATCGCTTGCTAACCTCGGCTTGAAACCAAACCAGCGGGTATTTGCGCATATCAAAGCAGTGGCGCTGAATGAAGAGATGACGGAATGACGAAAGCTTTTCTGTATGGATTGCGAGTCGGCGTACTCGGAGGGCTGATCGGCCTGGCCGGAGGTCAGTTTCACTCGCGGAGAAGCGAATGAAACGCTTGCTGTGGGCCATTGTGATTTCACTGCCAGCTCTTGCCGCTCTCGCTCAGACTGAGCATATGCATCCCCCTGGAGCGTCTGATGATTGTTCGACATTGCCGGCCCCTTTGCAGGTCATTGTGGCGACTATGGAAGCGCCTGGCGTGACTGTGCAGGTTGCAGAGCAGCGAGGTCAGGCACCGGCGGTTGAGCCCGGCATGAAAAGGTTGGAGTTGGTTCTGCAGCCGATGTCCGCTGTCCAGTCTGTGGCCGGTAAGGTTAGGGCAGGAGAAAATCCCGACGGCGTCTTTGGTGGATTTATCCGACTCAGGACTCCTGCCGATGGTCTATACCGCATTTCAGCTGACTCGACCGTGTGGTTGGATGTCCTGGATGGGGACCAACCGAGAGAGCGGGCTAGAGATACTTCTCGGCTCCACTGCGGCAAGATCCAGAAGAGTCTCGGCTTTGCGTTGGCAAGAGGTCATTCGTACTGGATTGAGCTGTCGGCAAGTAAACGCCGCGAGGTCTCATTGATCATCAGTCCGGAGTAGCACCCGCTGCGTAGGAGGAGATTATGGCAAAGCATAAGCAGATCAGGCCCGGGCCTGACGCGGTCCTGACCGCACGGGAGGCAGCGAAGTATCTTCGGCTCGCGCTGCCTACCTTTTATCGATATATGTGGGAAGGCAAGATTCCGAGTTCCAAGATCGGCGGACGTTACCGCTTCAATAGGTCGATTCTGGACCGCTGGCTTGGTAAGAAGCCGGAGGGCGAAGAGGTCAGCGGCCGGAACAAACTGGTCGGCATTGTCTCGGCGATTAAGCGCGATCTCATCATGGCCCAGGTGAATCTTGACGTAGGTGAAAACAAGCTGACCGCAGTTATCACTCGTGATGCTCTTGAAGATCTTGGTCTGAAGGTGGGGGATCGCGCCGTTGCCCTGATAAAGGCAACGGAGGTGATGGTGATTAAGGAGAGTTAACAAGAGATTTCAAGTACGAGGTATCTCAGTGCAAAGACACTCAGAGACTAGTGGCTTTTTTCTCATTGCACTTGTTTTTGTAGCGTAAAATTATTTTTCTCCTTCCACAATGTCCATTGCCGGGCAGATTAAGCCCCCAAAGTACCTCCGGCGTCAGTGCAAAGTCTCTCAACCAGGTCTAACCTTCTCAACGTATCCCTCAGTTTCGGTGCCGCGCTCGCTTGCATGCCAGCCGCTGTTAAGCGTACGTTCTATGATGAAGAATACGATAACCCAAGGAGGTCAGATAATGGCGATCAGTGCAAGAAATAAGTTGCAGGGACGCGTATCTGCGATTAAGGCAGGCGAGGCGATGGCCCTCGTAACCATCGATGCGCAGGGAACAAAGATCGTAGCCGCTGTCACCAATCAAGGCGTTGAGGAGCTGAAGTTGAAGCAAAACGACCAGGTCACAGCCGTAATCAAATCAACCGAGGTCATGCTGATGAAGGGCGGAGGCCAGGCCACGTTTAGCGCTCGGAACCGTTTTGCTGGTCAGGTCGAATCGGTTCAAAAAGGCGAAGCTATGGGTCTGGTGACGGTCAAAATGGGACAATTCCATCTCGGCGCGGCAATCACGCGTGAAGCCATCGACGAGATGGGTTTGAAACAAGGCGATCAGGTGACAGCGGTGGTGAAGGCGACCGAAGTGATGTTGATGAAATAAACAAGCTACGCAGCGGCGCTTCACGAGGGCCACGCAAGTGGCCCTCTTTTTTTGTGACCGCGCAGGTTTCAAGCGCTCGGCCGTCTACGTCTGCATTCGCGCGGAAGATGTCTTGCTCGAGCAGGCGGGGAGTGGCGTCACCAGCGCGCGTAATCACCTGTCTGGCCTGGTGACCGATATGCTGCCGCAAGGTCGGTTGGTGACGGTCACGGTCGATTGCGGTTTTCCCCTGCGGGCGGTGATTACGAGAGGGGCTAGAGAAGAACTTGGTCTCGAAACAGGTTCAGTGGTTGTGGCGGCGATCAAAGCCGGTGCCGTGCATTTGGTACCGCGATCGGGCTAGAAACCGTGAAACGTGAGGTCCTTGTCATGTGAAAAAGGTCAAGAAAAATGTTCACGAAACCCTCTCCCCAGCTTCTGTGGATAAGTCTGTTAATAAGGTCGCCCTGCCACCCCAATACTACCCATTTCTTCACCTCCAAGACGTCTTTGCCTAGATTTTAGGCATTGGTTTCGTTGTGGATAGCACCACAACATATGGTGGCCCTAAGGGTTAAACCCAGCAGAAACTACAAATACTAGATGTCCATTGTCGTTTGCTGGGTTGGTGCGATGGATTGCCCATCCTGCTGCGGTGTTTCGCACTTGGTTATGCACAGACTCCACGCCAGAAAGGGATTTCTGCTCCATTATAAGGAGTCCAGAATTTGAGGCTTGACAGGGGATTCGTAGATATGTAACCATTGGTTACACCATGAAGCCGGCGGATCTCAAACGAGTGCGAGAGCAACTGGGGCTGACGCAACAGCAAATGGCTGATGCCTTGCGGACTACGCGCGTGTCAGTGGCGCGTTATGAAGCGGGGATGCGGCGCATTCCTGGGATGGTCCAGGTCACGTTGGATCAATTAGGGCGATCATCTGAAATTCCCATGGCGGGGATGGTGGCAGCCGGTTCGCCGATCGAACCGGTGCAGCAGTCCGAATTAATCGATGTGCCGCCCAGCATGTTGCGTGGTGGAAATACGTTTGCACTCCGCGTCAAAGGGGAATCCATGAAAGATGATGGCATTCTCCCCGGCGATCTCGTGGTGGTGCGGAAACAGGAGACGGCCAGGAACGGGCAGACCGTCGTTGCGCTGGTCAATCATGACGCGACAATCAAGACCTACTTCAAGAAAGACTCACACATAGAGCTGCATCCTGCGAACGCGGCGATGCAGCCGATTATCGTGCGACCGTCAGATACGTTTCATATCGAAGGCATTCTCATCGGCGTGATTCGGCATTGTACGGGCTAGGGAAGAAGTTCTGAGTTAGGAGTTCTGGGTTCTGAGTTATCTGGAACTAACTACAACTCACCATCCTGTTAATGAAAGAAAGGAGGACATCATGCTCACAATAGGAAAGTCCTTTCGGACAGACCGGCTCGTTGACTTGGAACGAACGGTGGATTCCTTGAATGGCCGGTTGCGCGAGATGCAAGGGGAGTTGTATCGGGCCAAGGCGGAGCCGCTACCAGTTCGGTTGTGGCGGAATCTGGCGAGTCTCAAAGGCGGGCAGGAGTTCATGTCAGCCGTCTGCAATCGGCGCGCTCGTCCGAACAGAAAGATGGTGACCCATGCTGACCCAAGAGCGTAGGACGGACAGGCCACTCGTCGGCGCCTGTTCTGACTGTGGGACGGTGGTCCAGCGACGAATTGCCTGCGTCGACGGGGTAACCCATTCAACCGTCGAACTCTGTGAGCGCTGCTGGAGTGCCTCTCAGCAGCGGCAGGTCTTCGCAGACGGATGTTGCGGGTAGAGAAGGGGGTGGTATGCGAGCGGTAGCAGAGACAACATGGCTTCCATGTAAGATTCTCTCGCTGACGATCAACAGGTTGACAGAATGCAATGTTCTGATCTATTCTTACTTTCAGAATTAATCAGAATGAGGTGACGTATGGCGGTGGTCAAAGTACGGGGGCGAGGGCAAGTGACAATTCCGCTGTCGCTGCGCAAAGAATTGCACCTCGACGAGGAAGCGATCTTGACGGTGGTCAAGGCCGGTAATGTGCTCTTGATGACGCCACGCTCGTTACAAGTGGATACCTTTGCGAAAGAGGCGCATCGGGAGTTGAAGAAACGCGGCCTCCGTGTAGATGATGTGATCGATGATCTGAAGGGCCAGCGGACACGATATAACAAAGATCGGTATGGCACGTAGACCCTGGCGTGCGTTCCTCGACACCAGTGCGCTGATCGCAGGTCTGCTGTCTCCAACCGGTGGTGCGCACGAAGTTCTGCGACTGTTCGAGATCGGCGTGGTCGAGCTGATTGTCTCTCGCCAGGTGCTGGTTGAAGCTGATCGAAATCTGACGGCCAAATTACCGGCTCTCCTCGATGCATACCATGACTTTCTCTATCGCCTGTCGCCGAATATTGTGGAGGATCCCGGTCGTGAGGCGGTCGGTCGCGCGATGAACGTGATTCACCATGCCGATGCGCCCATCCTGGCCGCAGCCGTAGCGGCACGTGTTGATTATCTAATTACCTGGAACACTAGGCATTTTCACAAGAAACCCGTCCAAGAGTTCGTCTCCTTCCACATCGTGACCCCCGCGGAATTTCTTGCAGATTTTCGTCGCGCGCTGTTAGACGAATAAGTCGCAGTCCAGCAGTCTTCTTGAATAAAGATGGGGGAAAGGAGACACTGGGAGGTGTCTATCCGCCGCCGTCAATTACGATAAAGCGATAGAGAGTCGGCAGGTCAACCGAAGGTTGGTTTGGTGGCGGTGCCCCGGATTGAACGGGGGACCCGCGGCTTATGAGTCCGCTGCTCTACCAACTGAGCTACACCGCCAGAAGGGATGGTACGCAACCGGGCGGTATGGTACAGGAATGCTCTAAAGAGTGTCTACAGCTCGGCATTCATGAAGGTTCGTCGTCCCCCACCCATCCTTCCCCCAGATAATATTTATGGGGGAGGGTGAGGGAGGGGGCGCGACACGGGCACTCGGCGGCCGGGGACTGGCTCTGCCGTCTGACTTCGGCGAGCTCAGTCGAGCCGCGGCAGTGCCAGTTCCGCTCCTGAGACGGGGACAGACACCAAGAAGAAGGGTGCCTGTCCCCAACAAGTTGGTTCTGCCCCACCGTTTCTGTAAACTCGGCGCATGACTCATCCGCTTCCTTCCTCCTGTGAACGGGCGATCCTGGAACAATTCCTCAAGGCGGAGGCCATGGCCTTGTGGGCGGTACGCTCTGCGCAAGCGCAGGACGTTCCGCCCGCGGTGTTGCCGTTCTTGCGTCGTCATGAGGAAGAAGAAGCGCAGCATCTCAAGCAGTTTGAGCTGCTGCTGGGAACGAGTTCGCACGGCAAGACGGCATTGCCTCGTATGCCCAGTCAATGGAGGGTCCTCGCGGTGCATCTCTACGGGTACGAAACGTTGGGATTGGAATTCGCAAAGCTGTTAGTCCGCTTGCGGCCGGATTTGGCCTCGATTTTGGAAGATGAAGAAGTGCATGTGGGGTTTTTCGAACAGGAAGTCCGTGCCATGCTTGTTCATGGAGGTCCTGCCGCTGACGGTGCGCGACAGGCGGCACAGGCCTGGAGACGGAGGCTGCCTCGCACGGTCGATCGGTATCTTCACGATGAGAGTCTCGCGCCCTTTCGTGATGAGCTTCGGCGACATATTCTCGACGTGATCGAGGCGCGTTTTCTTCTCGTTGGATTGTTGGTGCAGAACTAGCCGTGCGAGACGGACTTCGAACCCTTGCCGTCGCGCGGTATTTCCAGACGAATCTTTGTGGATTGACCTATGTATATCATTTGTATATCATGATGGATATACATGGGAGGTTGACGATGAAAACGGCAAAGGTGTTCAAGAGCGGAAACAGTCAGGCCGTGAGGATCCCCAGAGAATTTCACCTCAAGGGGGGCGAGGTCGAGATTCAAAAAAGGGGGGAAGTGTTGATCCTGCGCCCTAAGAAGAAATCTTGGGCTACTTTTTTCGAGAGCTTGGGAAAATTTTCTGATGATTTTATGGCAACAGGCAGAAAGCGGCTCCCTGTTCAACAGAGAAAGCGGCTCTTCCCATGAAATGCATGCTTGATACGGACAGCTGTATTTTTATTATTCGACAGAAACCACACGCCATTCGGGAACGGTTCGAGGCATGTGTCGTTGGCGATATTGGGATCTCAATGATTACTCTTGCCGAACTCGAGTATGGGGCTGAAAAAAGCAGCCATCCCAAGAGAAATCGTGAGGCGCTTGAGCAATTCATTGACGCATTGGATATTGCGCTTTTCGATCGCCAAGCCACCCTCCATTATGGGCAGATTCGAGTGAATCTAGAAAAAAAAGGTCAACGCATTGGGGGCATGGATTTGCTGATTGCTGCGCATGCACGAAGTTTGGGCGTGACGTTAGTTACCAATAATGAGCGCGAATTCAAGCGCGTGCCGGGCTTGCATGTAGAAAACTGGATCTAACCCGCAGTATTCATGAGCGCTTCACGCGCCACGGTCTGTGTGGCGACGGGCCAGGGAAGAAGTTCTGAGTTAGGAGTTCTGGGTTCTGAGTTGTCTGGAACTAATTCAAAACTCAAAACTCAAGTCTCACCACTGTTTTCATGGGGCGGTCTGCCGGAGATGTCTTTCTGACGGAGCAGTTTCGTGAGGTAGGTCCGTTGAAGGCCGAGCTCTTCGGATGCTCTGGTTTGGTTCCATTCATTTCTGCGCAACGCCTCTTCGATAATTTTCCGACTGTAGACTTCCATGCACTCATGGTACTGACGGGAAGGAGATCCTGTCTCGGCCTCGTTCGCCGAGGGGAATGGTGAATCTGTCAGATGCAGGTACGCGAGCTCAATTGTGTCCTCGGGACATAAGATGAGCGCACGCGTCAGCACATTTTCCAGTTCGCGGATATTGCCAGGCCACTGATACTGTTGCAACGCCTGTACGGCCTGGTCACTCAGCGCGCAGGGGCGATGAATCCCCATTCCGACCCCGCGATTGAGAATATGCCGGGCGAGTGCAGGGACATCGTCCAACCGATCACGCAGGGGCGGGAGCGTCACGGTGATCACCGCGAGCCGGTAGTATAAATCCTCACGAAACGTGCCCTGTTGGATCGCGCGCCGGATGTCTTGGTTCGTGGCCGCAATGAAACGCACATTGGTGCGCACCGGCTGGGTCCCGCCCACACGATAGAAGGTCTGATCCTGGAGGACCCGCAGCAGACGGCTTTGTAACGGGAGCGGCATATCCCCGATTTCATCAAGAAACACCGTTCCTCCTTCCGCCACCTCGATCTTGCCTGGTTCCCGTTTGACCGCCCCGGTGAAGGAGCCCTTTTCATGACCGAACAGTTCGTTCTCGAGCAGTTGCTCCGGGAGAGCCGCACAATTGACCGCGACGAAAGGTTTCGAGCGGCGTGGACTCCAACGATGAATGGCGCGGGCCACGACTTCTTTTCCCGTGCCGGTTTCACCGAGCAGGAAGACGGTCACGTCGGACTGCGCCGCTTGCTTGGCGATCGTGAGTTGCGCGACCATCTTGGCGTTGGCCCCGACGAGGTGATCGAACCGATCGTCGACTTCTTGACGGAGGACGTCGACCTGACGGTGTAGCGCCACGGCGGCCAGGGCTTTTTTGACCACGACGGTCAGGTGGTCGGCGCTGAACGGTTTCGTCAGGAAATCAAAGGCGCCAAGCTGCATGGCGTGCACGGCACGCTCGATGGTGCCGAATGCGGTCAGGATGATGATGAGCGGTGTGGTGAAAGTTGCGCTGGTGTCCTCTTCGGTGCGCCGCTCGCTGTGCGAGGTGCCTCTTACCCGTTCCAGGATCTCCAGACCGGACAGAACCGGTAGTTCCAAATCCAGGAGCACGAGATCAAAGTCTCCTTGTTCAATCAGACGCAGCGCATCCTTACCGTTGTCGGCTGTGACAGGCTCGTGCCCCATCCAGGTGATACGATTCTCGAGTCCGAGAAGAATATCGCGGTCGTCGTCGACGATTAAAATTTTGGCGCGCATCAAAATACACTCCTCTCAATGGCAGAACTGGAAAACAGTTCTGAGTTTTGAGTTCTGGGTTCTGAGTTGGCCGGAAAAGCTGAATGAGGAGTTTTGAGTTAGGTCTGTCATAGCCAGGTTACACTCAAAACTCAGAACCCAGAACTTCTTCACCCGTCCCGCCCTTTCCGTCGGCTCTAACTCAGAACCCAGAACTCAGCACTCAGAACTTCTCTGCCCGTCCCGCTGCAGCGCCGGTTGCGGTGAGTCTTCTCGCGAAGGCGCGATAGGCATTGTGAAATAAAAGCGAGTGCCGGCTCCGGGCGTGCTCTCTACCCAGATGGTTCCTCGATGCATCGTCACCAGGTTTTTTGTAATGAATAGGCCAAGCTGCGCCCCCTGAGCGGTGGGGTTGGCAGACGGCACTTTCGAGAACTCCTGGAAGAGCTTGTTGATGTGGCCCGGGTCAATCCCGCAGCCGGTATCGGCGACTGAGGTTTGGACAAAGCCCTCGGGGGTCGTCTGGAAATCGACGGCGATGCGGCCGCCTGGCGGCGTGAACTTGATCGCATTGCCGATGAGATTCCAGAGAATCTGTTCCAGTTTATCCGGGTCCCCCTGGACAGCTGGAAGCCCTTCCGTATGCACGATCTCGAGGGTAATCGTTTTTTCAGCCGCGACGGCGCGTAGACTGTCGGCGACCTGGAGGGCCATGGCTTCGACGCAGACCTGTGTGAGGCAGAGCACTTCCTTTTTGCTGTCAAGGCGGGACCAATCGAGCAATTGATTGATGATTCTGGTGAGCCGACTCAGGTTATGTCCGATGCGAGTGAGGTAGGTCAATTGTTGTTCGTTCACCGGCCCTGCAATACCGTCGCGCATATTGTCTGCAAAGCTGCGAATCACGGTCATGGGGGTGCGCAATTCATGCGACGCGACGGAGAGAAACAGCGACCGCCGCCGATCGTGTTCCAGGAGGTGCTCATTGGCGGTGGTCAATTCCTGCGTGCGTTCCGCAATACGCTTTTCGAGATGCTGTGTGAGTTCTTCGAGGTGGGCATAGGCTCTAGCGTTGTCGATGGCCGCGGCCACGTGGCCGGCGATCGTCGACAGCATATGGAGATCCTCGTCCATGCAGGGCTGTCCGCCCCGGTCGGCAGCGAGGTACCCGAGTATCTGGTTCTGACTCTGGAGCGGTACCGCGACGAAGGATATCACCCCGGCGCGGCGAGCCAATTCCAGTATAGGTGGCTGTATGCGATCGGCCACGGCCTCAATGCTCGGGATGAGCAAGGACTTTCCATGAATCAGCAGGTCGGCTTGGATGCCGCCATCATTCTGGATCGGCATATTAAGATGGCGAACTGCCTCCGCAATGTCCGGCGAGACACCGACGATTTTGGCCACATACGCCGTGTCTCGTTCGCGATCCCGCAGCGTCAAAAACATCCGCGCAAAACCCAGATTTGTGGTCAGGAGCTGCAGGACGGTGTTGAGAATCTGGTTCAGATCCAGCGTCCGGGCGATGGACGCACTGACTTGATGTAACGTGGTCAATTGACTGACCTGGTGTTTGATGGTGGCCATGTTTGCTGTAATGGCGCGGCTCCTTTCCTCTAATGAGTGGGTCATGAGATTGAACATGTTCGTCAGTTGGCCGACTTCGTCGCGGGTGGAGGGTTTGAGGGGCCCAGGCGTTTGGCCCTCAGCTACTTGTTGAGTCACACCGGCAAGCTGTAGCAGCGGCTTTGTGACACGGAGGGTGAGCAGGTAGGCGCTGAACGCGCCTGCGCCAATGAGGAAGGCGGTGAGGAGGAGAATGTTTCTGATCATCGTCTCAAGCTCGTGTTTCAGGTGTGCGTCGGTCAATCCTATTTGGACGACACCGGACACGAGTGCCGACTGAGTTGGGGATGCGCTGGTGCCTCCTTCCTCCAGTTGAATAGAGAAAGGAGGCGGCGAGGACTTTCCTTTTGCCATTCGCTGCACCGGCATGGCAAAGTCATATACGATCTCCTCCCATGCAAATCGATTGCTGAGTTGGTTGGAGACGGAGATACGTGTCATCTGAGTATGAGTGCTTGACGACTGGAAGAGCTCTTTCGCAATCCGAGGCTCCGGGTACAGCGGATGATCCAGGGACCGCACAAGGCTGGCAGACGATTGGCGTGACCCCTTCGTGTGCTTGGCGAGCACGGTGCCGTCCGAGCCGGTGATCACCACATACACCACATCCTGGACATCCATGAGGCCTTCCATGAATTGTTGGAGCGTGGCGCGATCTCCCGCCACGAGGCCCGCATATCGAAACGTGTCATTGCCCGCTACGCTCGTGAGAAGGATCGTTCCCAGTTGCTCGAGGGTGCCGGCCATCGCCGATCGCCTCTCTTCGACGTAGAACCAGCTCAAGGTCGAACAGGCGATGGCGAGAATGACGCTGAAAAGCAGCACGAACTTTGTGCGCAGGTTGGGCAACCCTTTCGAGGGTAATGCCATGGAAGCCCCGGGTTCCTCTGGCGGGTAAAGAGGATTCAATGGCCTGTCCACATCAATAGGTTTCATCGATGAAACTCATCAGCTCCTTCGGAAACGTCATGCCCAGGAACTTCGCGGTCTTGAGATTGACGGTGATCTTGAATCGCTCGATCGGCACGGGGTTGAGCGGCAGCCGCTGTTCCCCGTCGAGAATGCGCTTCGCGAGCAGTCCGGTCTCTCGACCGACTTGGCCGTAGTTGACGGACATGCTGAGCAGCGCTCCCAGGCGAGTGAACTCCGGTGAGAAGCCGATCACGGGTATCTGATGTGCGAGCGCTGAATCAAGGATGAATTGTAGGGACTCGTTCGTCAATACCGTGGAATCCGGCATGAGCCAGAGGGCCTCAACGTCCGAGAGCAGCGCGCGCAATTGCTGGGGCACCTCCTTTTCACTCTCGACGGGAAGGGTCTTCAATTGAAAGTCGGAGATGGTGGCCTGCAGCACCGCGTCCTTCACCCGAACGGAGTTTTTGGCAGGATCGTAGAGCGTGCCGAGCCGGTGAAGGGTCGGCAGAAACGTGCGCATTATTTTTAGTTGTCGGTCGACGGGGACCTCCAGGAGCGTGCCGGTCATGTTGGCAGCTGTGAGCTGATGTTTCAAGGGGTCCAGGATCATCATATAGACGATCGGAATATCCACAATTTCTACTTTCGCTGCCAACGCGGCCTTGAGCCCCACGGCGACGACCAGTGACGCATTCGATGCCCGCAGCTTGCGCGCGAGCTTTTTCCCATACTCCAGGTCGCCTTGCACATCATATTCGGTATAGATCGCTCCAATCGGGCCGGTGGACTTCAAGGTTGCAACGGCCTCATGATACGCGGGAATGTCGGAAGATTGCAGGATGGCAATGTCCATCGCCGTGGATTCGGACACACACAGGGTACAGAGGCTGAGCAGCCAGACGAGTCCCACCACCACGCGGAAGAGCCTGTCTATGTTATCAATCGTTTTCATCATCCGCAGACGCATGGTCCC